>CAWHEA010000001.1:0-234349 GCA_963828265.1 uncultured Gammaproteobacteria bacterium
GCGCCGTTGCTCTACTTTTCGCGGTTGCCGGACCCGCCGGGCGGGGTGTACACGGGGAACGGAAACTGGGCGACGTTCGAGGCGGAATCCGCCGCCGACACCTTGCTGACGCCCGACTTGCGCACCTCGTCGATACGGATCACCGAGTGCAACGGCAGGTAGGTGCGCTTCACGCCGGCGAATTCGGTCTGGATCTTCTCCTCCGAGGGGTCGACCACGACCGTCGACTTCTCGCCGAAGATCAGTTCCTCGACCTCGATGAAGCCGAACATCGCGCCATGGCCCACCTTGCGGGCGTAGATCTCGAAGACCTTGCCCTGATTGTGGAAAATGACCTTGAAAATGTGACTGGTGGCCATGGGGCCGGCACGCCTTGCGTGTTAGGGTCGCCGCATATTACAAGGGTCGCGGACCAGCGTCAGCGGCTTCCGGTCGGTCGACGGGATAGACTGGAAGCAACAGGCAGCCAGCGCCAGCAACAACATGGCCATCAAACTTCGCGTCATCAGCGAAAATTACCGTGAACTCGGCGAGAACCGGTCCCGCGTCTTCGGCGTCAACGGCGGGACGGTCGGCCGTGCGCCGGGCAACGACTGGATCCTGCCCGACCCGCGCCGCGTGGTCTCCGGCCACCACTTCGAAGTGCAGTTCCACGGCGGCAAGTACTGGCTGCTCGACACCAGCACGAATGGCGTCTTCGTCAACGACGGGGACGATCCCGCTTCGGTCACCGGCCGTGTCGAACTGCACGATGGCGATCGTCTGCGCGTGGGCGACTACGACATCCTGGTCAGCGTCGACAATCGCATCGACTTCCTGCCCTCGACGGGCGACGAGGAATCCGCCGCGAAGCACCTGGGCGCGGACATCGGCCACAGCCTCGACCTCGACAGCCTGTTCACGCCGCGCGATTCCAGCGAGAGCGGCTCGCTCCCGGTCGGCAACGCATTCGGCGTGCGCCTGAACGCCGAGGCACGCGCGAACCTGCTCGAGACGCTGCAGCGCTCCGTGGAGACGCTCGGCGAGAGTTCCTTCGATCCGACGCGCACGGGACGGATCGATTCCGTCGTGCCGGGCACGGACCCGGTCGAGGGCGGCGGACCCGCCCCTGCGCCGCGGCCGACAGCCAAGCCGGCCGCACCCGCACCAGGCAACCAGGACTGGGCGCTGAGCACGCGGCGGATTCCGCGCGAGGAACTCGAGGACGCGCTGGCGCGGCGCAAGACGCGTGTCGAAGCCCGAGAGCGCTCGATCCCATTTCACCAGCAGGCCAGCACGTGGACGGACCTGCGTTCGGCCGTGCAGGCGTTCTGTCGCGGCGCCGGCATCGATCCGGCCACGCTCTCGCCCGAAGCCCAGGCCATGCTGCCGCTCGTCGCCGGCCAGTTGCTGCGCGAGACCGTCGTCGGCATCAACGACATCCTGCGCGCACGTTCTGCAGGCGCCGTGGGCGCGGCCGTGTCGGCCGTGCCAGTCGCCCCGGGCAACAGCAGCAACCCGCTCCGTTCGTCGACGAGCATCGAGCAGGCTTTGCAGCGACTTTTCGAATCGCACGGCCGGCTCTTCGCGGGCCCGGTCGACTCCCTGCGGGACGTGCTGCAGGACACTCGTGATCACGAGACGGCACTCGCCGCCGGCATGAAGGCAGGGCTCGACGCCGTTCTCGGCCAGCTTGCGCCTGCAAATGTCGCGGACCAGTTCGAGCAGGGCCGCGCCCGTCAGCTCGCACCGGGGCAGGATCCGCGTCCCAGGTACTGGGAGCACTACTCCGAGTTCTACCGCTTGCTGACCCAGCAAACCGCCGGCACCGATGAGATGCCGCGGTCGTTCACCGAGGCCTTCGGTCTCGAGTACGCGCGCGTGCGGGCGGAGCTGCGGCAGAAGCGTCCGGCCTGACGACCGACGTCATCAGCTGCGACACGAGCCGGCGACGTCGCGGCCCGCTGAACCTTCCACCCTCGAACGTCACCGCCAGCCACAGGCCGTCGATCCCCGCTGCCAGCAGGTCGACCGCGTCGGCCAGCGCCAGCGGCAGTTCGATTTCGCCACGACGCGCGGCCTCCGTCATGCACTGCCCCAGGATCCGGCGCCAGCGCGAGTAATAGCGGCGGTGCACGTCGGCCAGCGCGGGGTTGTGCATCGCGCCACTCCACAGGCTGAGCCAGACGGCCGGGAAACTGCTTTCGCCCTGCCGCGGCACCATGAACTCGAGCGCCGCACGCAACCGCGGCAGCCCCGGCTCGGCCTGCGCCAGCGTCGTGTCGAGTTCTGCGAATGATCGCTCGGCCAGCCAGTCGAAGGCGCAGGCGATCAGCTCGTCCTTGTCGCGGAAATAATGGGTGATGACGCCGATGCTGAAGCCGCCCGCCTCGGATACACGGCGTACCGTCGCGCTCGCCGCGCCCTCCCGCTGGATCACGTCGACGACGAGCGCTGCAATTTCGGCCCGGCGCTGGCCGGCATCCACTCGTTTCGGCATCGGACGCTCCCTGGCGGGGTGAACGGCCGGCGGCCCGGCCCCGCTTCCACTCTAAACATAACAAGTGTTATATATCAACGCACGACGGCCGCCGGCCGGACACGAACGCGAGCGCGCCCTTGAGCGACACGTCCACGATCAACCGCCCCGGCCGCACCAGCAACCGCGAAACGCGGCGTGCGGCACGTTCGCACCGCGCGGCCGAGAAGCTCCCGTACATCCGCCGCCGCATCCCCACCGTCGAACTGCTGAACAGCGAGGCCGTCGAGATCATCGAGGCCAACGCCGAGACGATCCTCGAAGAGATCGGCATCGAGTTCCGGCGCGACCCGGAATCGCTGCGCCTGTGGCGCGAGGCAGGGGCCGACGTGCAGGGCGAACGCGTCCGGATTCCGCGCGGCCTCGCCCGCCAGCTGCTGCGCACGGCTCCGCGCGAGTTCATGCTGCACGCGAGGAACCCGGCGCGCAGCGTGCGCTTCGGCGGGGACGCGACGGTGTTCTCGCCGGTCGGCGGCCCGCCCTTCGTGACGGACCTCGACGGCGGCCGCCGCTACGGCACGCTCGCCGACCTGCACAACTTCATCAAGCTCGCCCACGTCGCGCCTGCGATCCATTTCTCCGGCGGCTGCATGGTCGAGCCGATGGACGTGCCCGAAGGCAAGCGCCACCTCGACGTCCAGTACGCGTTCTTCCGTTACAGCGACCAGGGCTGCGAGGGCACGCCCGAGACGCCGGGCCACGCCGCGGACGCCGTGCGCATGGCCGGCATCCTGTTCGGCGCAGGACTTCGTCGACGCCAACTGCGTCCTGCTCGGCAACATCAATTCGAACTCGCCACTGACCTTCGACGGCCGCATGCTCGGCGCGCTGCGCGCCTTCGCGTCGCGCAACCAGGGCACGATCATCGTGCCGGCCGTGCTCGCCGGCGCGATGGGACCGGTCACTCCGGCCGGCTGCATGGCCGAGCTGCTGGCCGAAACGCTGGCCGGCATGGCGCTGACGCAACTCGTGCGGCCGGGCGCTCCGGTGATCATGGGCTCGTTCGTCGGCGCCATCTCGATGCGCACCGGCGCGCCGACGTTCGGCACGGCGGAAGCCACGCAGATGATCTTCGCCACGGCGCAGCTGGCGCGACGGCTCGGCGTGCCGTGTCGCAGCGGCGGCTCGCTCTGCTCGTCGAAGGTCGCGGACGCGCAGGCGGCCTACGAAAGCGCGCACACGCTGCTGCCCACCCTGCTCGCGGGCGTCAACCTCGTCACGCACGCGGCCGGCTGGCTCGAAGGCGGACTGGTCGCGGGGTACGAGAAATTCGTCATGGACGTCGACCAGCTCGCGATGATGCAGGCCCTGGCAGGCGGCATGGACGTGAGCCCGCGCGGCCAGGCGCTCGATGCCATCCGCGAAGTCGGTCCGGGCGGACACTTTCTCGGTTGCGCGCACACGCAGGAGAACTTCGAGGCGGCGTTTCACCAGTCGACCATCGCCGACTACTCCTCGTACGAGCAGTGGTCGAGCGAAGGCAGCCTGAACGCCGAGCAGCGCGCGAACGTGGTCTGGAAGCGCATGCTCGCCGACTACGAGGATCCGGGTCTCGATCCCGCCATCGACGAGGCCCTGCAGCAATTCATGCGCGAGCGCCGCGCCGTGCTGTCGGACAGCCTCGACGAGGAATAGCAGGCGATGAAGAGTCACTATCGCGTCGTCGTGATCGGCGGCGGCATCGTCGGTGCCAGCGTGCTCTATCACCTCACCCGCAAGGGCTGGAGCGACATCGCGCTGATCGAGCGCGCCGAACTGACGGCCGGCTCCACCTGGCACGCCGCCGCCGGCTTCCACGCGATCAACGACGACCCGCACATCGCTGCGCTGCAGGCGTACACGATCAAGCTGTACCAGGAGATCGAGGCCGAGAGCGGCCAGAGCGTCGGCATGCACATGCCCGGCGGCTACAGCATCGCGACGACGCCCGAGCGCTGGGAATGGCTGCAGTCGGAGTTCGCGGTCTACCAGACGCTCGGCATCGAGGCGCGACTCGCCACGCCGGAGGAGATCGTCGCGGAGTGCCCGATCGTCGATCCCGACGGACTGCTCGGCGGCCTGTTCGACCCGCACGAAGGCGCAGTGGATCCGCACGGCACGACGCACGCGTTTGCCATCGCGGCGCGCAAGCGCGGCGCGGACGTGATCCTGCGCAACCGCGTGACGGGACTGCAGCCGCACGCCGACGGCTGGCTCGTCGAGACCGAGCAGGGCACGATCATCGCGCAGCACGTGGTCAATGCCGGCGGGCTGTGGGCACGTCGTGTCGGCCGCATGGTGGGCGTGGACCTGCCGCTCACGCCGATGCAGCACCACTACCTCATCACCGAGGACCTGCCGGAGCTGCTGGCGCGTGCGGACGAGATGCCGTGCGTGACCGACCTCGAGGGCTTCACGTACCTGCAGCAGGAGCGCAAGGGCGTGATCCTCGGCGTGTACGAGCGCAACCCGCGGCACTGGAAGACCGAGGGCGCCGAGTGGGACTACGGCATGGAACTGCTGCCCGAGGACATCGATCGCATCAGCCCCGAGCTGCTGATCGGGTTCGCGCGCTTTCCGTCGCTGCAGCGCGCCGGCATCCGCAAGTGGGTCAACGGCGCGTTCACGTTCACGCCCGACGGCAATCCGCTGGTCGGCCCGGTGCCGGGCTTGCGCAATTTCTGGGCGGCGTGCGGCTGCATGGGCGGCTTCTCGCAGGGCGGCGCGATCGGCAAGGTGCTGTCGGAATGGATGGTCGACGGCGACCCGGGCACCGACATCTTCGGCATGGACGTCGCGCGCTACGGCAAGTTCGCCAGCCGACGACCGCTACCTGCGCGACACGACGGCGCAGTTCTACGCGCGACGCTTCGTCATCGCCTACCCCAACGAAGAACTGCCCGCAGGCCGGCCGCTCAAGACGACGCCGAGCTACGCCGCGCAGCAGGCACTGGGCGCGCGCTTCGGCGTGGTCTGGGGCATGGAGTCGCCGCAGTATTTCGCGACGGGCGAGCCGGATTTCGTCGAGCCGCCGACGTTGCGACGGTCCGCCGCCGATCGGTTCGTCGCCGCGGAAGTCGCGGCGACACGAACTGCGGCGGGACTGCTGGATACCGGCGTTTACGCGCGCTACGAAGTGCGCGGACCCGGCGCGGGAAAATGGCTCGACCACCTGCTCGCCTCGCGCCTGCCCGCCGTGGGCCGCATCCGTCTCGCACCGATGCTGAACCCCGCGGGCCGGCTGATGGGCGACCTCACCGTGACGAGGCTCGACGAGGATCGCTACTGGCTCGTCGGTTCGTACTACCTGCAGGAGTGGCACCTGCGCTGGTTCCACGATCACCTGCCTGCCTCGGGCGTCGAGATCGAGAACCTCTCGGAGAGCTGGCTCGGCTTTTCGCTGTCGGGACCGCGGTCGCGCGAGATCCTCGCATCGCTCACGCACGGCGACGTTTCCGATCGCGGCACTGCCGTTCATGGGTTGCGCCAGCATCGAAGTCGGACCGACGTCCGCGGTGGTGGCGCGCCTCTCGCTCACCGGCGAACTCGGTTACGAAATCAACGTTCGCGCTGCGCAACAGCACGCGCTCTGGCAGGCGCTGATGGCAGCCGGCACGCCGCTCGGCATGCGCCCGATCGGCATGCGCGCGCAGGACAGCCTGCGGCTCGAAAAGGGCTACGGCGTCTGGTCGCTCGAGTTCTCCACGTCCTGCACGCCGGCGATGGCGGGCCTCGAGCGCTTCGTCGCTGCCGACAAGGGCGATTTCATCGGGCGCGATGCGTTCCTGGCCGCGCAGGCGGCAGGGCCCGCGCATGAGACTGGTGCTGCTGCAGGTCGATTCGCCCGACGCCGACGCCACGGGCTACGAGCCGATCCATCACGACGGCAGACGCATCGGCTACGTCACCTCCGGGGCTTACGGTCACCACGTGCGGCAGAGCCTCGCGCTGGCCTACGTCGACACCGAGTGGTGCGAGACGACCGACCCGCTGTCGGTCACGATCCTCGGCAAACCGCGGGCGGCCCGGATCCTGCGCGCGCCGCCCTACGATCCGACGGGTTCGAAACTGCGTGGCTGACGTCCCGCGCATTCGCGGAGGTGACGCGTGAAGGTTCGCTGGACCATCTTCCTGTTCCTGTGCGGCTTCGCGATGCTGTCGTACGTGCAGCGCACGAGCCTGGGCGTCGCGGCGCAGAACATCATGCCGGACCTGCATCTCTCGCAGATGCAGATCGGCTGGCTCAATGCCGCGTTCGCCACGTGCTACGCGCTCGCGCAGTTGCCGGGAGGCGTCCTCGGCCAGCGCTACGGCGCGCGCTCACGTACACGGTCGTCGGCCTCGTCGGACTCGTCGCGACGATCGCGACTCCGCTCGCGCCGGTCGTGCTGGCCGGCACGGCCTTGTTCGTCGCGCTGCTCGCGGCACAGGGCCTGCTCGGCTTTTCGCAGGGGCCCGTGTTTCCGATGGTCGCGGCCGTGTCGCAGACCTGGTTTCCGCAGCGCCAGTGGGCCGTCACCAACGGCACCATCTCGCTCGGCATGAACATCGGCGGCGCGATGACGGCGCCGCTTGATCGTGGTCCTCACCGCGCACTACGGCTGGCAGGGCGCGCTGCTGTGGATCGCCCTGCCGGCCGTGCTGCTGACAGCGACCTGGGCCTGGTACGGGCGCGACACGCCGAAGGAACACCCGCAAGGTCACGGCGGCGGAACTCGCGGAACTCGACGAAAGCGACATGGCGAAGCCGGCGCCGATGACGCTGGCGCGCATGCGGCAGATCGTCGTCCAGCGCGACGTGCAGCTGCTGACGTTCTCGTACTTCTGCCTCAACTACGTGTTCTACCTGCTCGGCACGTGGTCGTTCCTGTACCTGGTGCAGGAGCGCAGCTTCACCGGCCTCGAGAGCGGCTTCGCGGGCATGCTGCCGTGGATCGGCGCGGGCATCGGCGCAGGCGTCGGCGGCTACCTGTCGGACGGCTTGGCGACGCGGATCGGCTATCGCTGGGGCTACCGGCTGGTGCCGATGGTCTCGATGCCGCTCGCGGGCTTGCTGCTGCTCGTGGCGATCAGCGTGTCGGCGCCGTACGCGGCCGTGCTCGCGCTGATGGCGACGTTCTTCATGATCGAACTCAACGAAGGCGCGTACTGGGCCGCGACGATGCGTGTTGCACGCTCGGACACGGGTGCCGCGACGGGCGTGCTCAACACGGGCGGCAACTTCGCCGGCATCGTGTCGGCGCCGATCGTCGGCGCGCTTTCGGGCGCCGGCAACTGGAATGCGACGTTCGTGATCGGCGCCGTGTTCGCGTTCGTCGCGGCGGCGTGCTGGTTCGCGATCGATCCGGATCGGCGGGTGGTCACCGCATGACAAACGCCCTCCTCGGTGGGGGCGTTGTCGTAACTGGCGGAGAGGGCGGGATTCACTCGGACCGCCGGCAGCGGTCCTCGCCCCGGTTGGGGCGCCCTCGACGGCCGCCGCGGCGAGGGCGTGCCCACGCCATCCGCAGGCGCGGATGGGTCGACCCCACGTCCCGTGGGTTCTCAGCCCACCCCTCGGGCCAGAACACGAAACGCCCCCTTGCGGGGGCGTCGTCGTGTCTGGCGGAGAGGGTGGGATTCGAACCCACGTGGGGCTATTAAACCCCCATCCGATTTCGAGTCGGCGCCGTTATGACCGCTTCGGTACCTCTCCACGAGGGCCGCGAATTCTATAGCAGGCCGCGGCGCAGCACCACCCGCGCGCCGCGCCGCGCCGGTAGGCACAATGGGCCGGGCCGGCCAGCCCTAACCCCATGAAAGTATTACTCGCCCTGCTGTCGACCCTGCTGCTGGCCACCTGTGCCCAGCCGCCCCCGCTGTTGCAGCGGATCCTGGCCGACGGCGAGCTCCGGGTGGTCACCCGCAACAGCCCGGACGCCTACTACCTCGGCAGCCATGGCCCGGAAGGCCCCGCCTACGACCTGGCCAGCCAGTTTGCCGAGCATCTGGGCGTTCCCCTGCGCCTGTACACGGTCCGGACACGCGATGCAGCGATCGAGGAAGTCGCCGCCGGCCGGGCCCATATCGCGGCTGCCGGGCTCTCCACCGGCATCGCCTTGCCGAGCGGAGTGCAGTTCGGCCCGGGCTACCAGCGCGTCCGGGAGCACCTCGTTTACCGACGCCGCTCGGCCCGGCCAGCCACCATCGCCGACGCCGGTCGTGGCCAGATCGAGGTCGGCGGCAGCCAGCGCGCATCAGCGGACGCTGGAGGACCTGCGGCTGAAGTACCCGGACCTCGCGTGGGTCGAACGCGACGACACCGACACCGAGGAAATCCTGGCCGACGTGTCGCAAGGCAAGGTGCAGTACACGCTGGCCTCCTCGACCGAGTTCGCGCTGAATCGCTCGGTGCACCCCGAACTCGCGATCGCGCTCGACCTCTCGCCCGAACGCGCCCTGACCTGGGTCGTGAGCACCGGGGGCGATGACTCCAGCCTGCTCGACCGGGTGAATGCATTCTTCGTCCTCGCGCGGCACGAAGGCGTGATCACCGCCCTGCTCGACCGCTACTACGGCGAGGACGAGCGCTTCGACTACCTGTTCTCGCGCAACTTCATGGAGCACCTGCAGAGCCGGCTGCCGACACTACGCCGCGTGGTTCCAGGAAGCCGCGCAGCAGCACAGGCTGGACTGGCGGTTGCTCGCGGCGATGGGTTACCAGGAATCGAAGTGGGATCCGCACGCGGTCTCGTTCACCGGCGTGCGTGGCCTCATGCAGCTCACCGAGGACACCGCGGCGCGCATGCGGGCGGGCGACCGGCGCGATCCACGTTCGAGCATATTCGGCGCGGCAAAATACCTGTCGTTGCTGTTGCGCGAGATGCCGCGGCGCATTCCCGAGCCCGACCGCACGTGGTTCGCCGTGGCTGCCTACAACGTGGGACTCGGTCACCTGGAAGATGCGCGCGTCCTGGCGCAGCAGGCCGGGCGCAATCCCGACCGGTGGGAAGACGTGCGCGAGTTCCTGCCGCTGCTCAGCCAGGAGCGCTGGTACACGCGGACGAAGCGCGGCTACGCCCGCGGCTGGGAACCCGTGCGTTACGTCGACAACGTGCAGGCCTACCTGAACATCCTGCAGGTCGCAGGGACGTCGATGACCGCGGGCGGTGCGCCGCCCGAACCCGAACTGACGTCGAACGGCGCGCGCCGACGTTAACCCGCCGGCGGATTGCGGCGCGCGACGAAGAAGTTGCGCAGCAACGCTCCGCATTCGTCGCCGAGCACGCCCGCGTCGACGTCCAGCCGGTGATTGAGCGCGGGGTTCTGCACGACGTTGAAGACGCTGCCGGCCGCGCCCGCACGCGGATCGGTGGCGGCGTACACGAGTCGCTGCACGCGCGCGTGCACCATCGCGCCGGCACACATCGCACACGGCTCCAGCGTGACGTAGAGCGTCGTGCCCAGCAGCCGGTAACTGTCGCTGCGGGCGGCAGCTGCGCGCAACGCGATCATCTCCGCGTGCGCCGTAGGATCGTGCGTCGTGATCGGACGGTTGAATCCTTCAGCGATCACCTCGCCGTCGCGCACGATCAGCGCGCCGACCGGCACTTCGCCGGCCGCTTCCGCCTGGCGCGCCAGCTCGATGGCGCGACGCATGAATACCTGGTCTGGGGTGTCCATCGACGTCCGGGATCCAGCCGGCGGGCTCACTCCCACTCGATCGTCGCGGGCGGCTTGCTCGAAATGTCGTAGGTGACCCGCGAGATGCCCGGCCACCTCGTTGATGATGCGGCGCGAGCAGAGTTCGAGGAACTCGTAGGGCAGGCGCGCCCAGCGGGCCGTCATGAAGTCGACCGTCTCGACCGCGCGCAACGCGATCACGTAATCGTAGCGGCGACCGTCACCCATCACGGCGACCGAACGCACCGGCAGGAACACCGCGAACGCCTGGCTGGTCACGTCGTAGAGACCGTGCGCGTGCAGCTCGTCGATGAAGATCTTGTCGGCCTTGCGCAGCAGGTCGGCATACTGCTTCGACACTTCGCCGAGGATGCGCACGCCGAGACCCGGGCCCGGGAACGGATGGCGGAACACCATCGAGCGCGGCAGGCCGAGCTCGAGGCCGAGGCGCCGCACCTCGTCCTTGAACAGCTCGCGCAGCGGCTCGACCAGCTTGAGCTTCATGTGCTCGGGCAGGCCGCCCACGTTGTGGTGCGACTTGATCACGTGCGCCTTGCCGGTCTTCGCGCCCGCGGATTCGATCACGTCGGGATAGATCGTGCCCTGCGCCAGCCAGCGCACGCCCTCGAGCTTGTTCGACTCCTCGTCGAACACCTCGATGAACATCCGGCCGATGATCTTGCGCTTGCGCTCCGGGTCGGCCTCGCCGCGCAGCGCGTCGAGGAAGCGCTCCTCGGCGTTCACGCGGATGATCTTCACACCCATGTTCTCGCCGAGCATCTTCATGACCTGGTCGCCTTCGTCGGCGCGCAGCAGGCCATGGTCGACGAAGACGCAGACGAGCTGGTCGCCGATCGCACGATGCAGCAGCGCCGCCACGACCGACGAATCCACGCCGCCGGACAGGCCCAGCAGCACCTTGTCGTTGCCCACCTGCTCGCGCACGCGGGCGACCGCATCGGCAATGATGTTGCCCGGCTCCCAGCGCGCCTCGCACGCGCAGATCTCGCGCACGAAGCGCTCGAGCATCCGCCCGCCCTGCAGGGTGTGGGTCACTTCGGGATGGAACTGCACCGCGTAGTAGCGACGCGTTTCGTCGGCCATGGCCGCGAGCGGCGCGTTCGCCGAGGAACCCACGGGCACGAAGCCGGCCGGGATTTCTTCGACACGGTCGCCGTGGCTCATCCAGACGTCGAGCACGGCGCGGCCCTGCGGGTCGCGGTGATCGAACAGTTCGTTGAACAGGCGGCACGGCGCGGTCACGGTGACCTGCGCATACCCGAACTCGCGGTGATCGGAGCCGCTGACGCGGCCGCCGAGCTGCTGCGCCATCGTCTGCATGCCGTAGCAGATGCCGAGCACGGGCACGCCGGCCTCGAACACCGCCTGCGGCGCCTTGGGCGGCTGCGCAGTCGGTGACGGATTCGGGACCGCCGGAGAGGATGATGCCGCGCGCGCCGAACGCGCGCACGTCGGCGTCGCTCATGTCCCAGGGATGGATCTCGCAGTAGACGCCGCTTTCGCGGACGCGTCGCGCGATCAACTGGGTGTACTGGGCCCCGAAATCGAGGATCAGGATGCGGTGCGCGTGGATGTCGGGCGGACGCACCGTCGACGATGCTTGCTCAGCTGACACGGTAATTCGGGGCTTCCTTGGTGATGGTCACGTCGTGGACGTGGCTCTCGCGCACGCCCGCGTTGGTGATCCGCACGAACTTGGGCTGCGTGCGCATCTCGTCGATGTTGGCGCTGCCCGTGTAACCCATCGCGGCGCGCAGGCCGCCCGCGAGCTGGTGCAGGATCGCGACGATGCTGCCCTTGTACGGCACGCGGCCTTCGACGCCTTCCGGCACGAGCTTTTCGATTTCGGCGGAGGCGTCCTGGAAGTAGCGGTCGCGCGAGCCGTTCGACTGCGCCATCGCACCGAGCGAACCCATGCCGCGATACGACTTGTACGACGCGCCCTGGTACAGCTCGACTTCGCCCGGCGATTCCTCGGTGCCCGCGAACAGGCCGCCCATCATCACGCAGTGCGCGCCCGCGACGATGGCCTTGGCCACGTCACCGGAGAAGCGGATGCCGCCGTCGGCAATCAGCGGTATGCCGTGCGGGGCCAGTGCCGCGGCCACGTTGGCCACCGCCGTGATCTGCGGCACGCCGACGCCGGCGACGATGCGCGTGGTGCAGATCGAGCCCGGACCGATGCCGACCTTGACGGCGTCCGCGCCGGCGTCGACCAGCGCCATGGCCGCTTCGGCCGTGACGATGTTGCCGGCGATGACCTGCTGGTTCGGCCACTTCGCCTTGATGCGCTTGACCGTCTCGATGACGCCGCGGCTGTGGCCGTGCGCCGTGTCGACGACGATGACGTCGACGCCGCTTTCACGCAGCGCCGCCGCGCGATCGAGCGTGTCCGCACCCGTGCCGACGGCCGCGCCAACGCGCAGTGCGCCACGCTCGTCCTTGCAGGCGCGCGGGAACTCGGTCGCCTTCTGGAAATCCTTGACCGTGATCATGCCCTTCAGCTGGAAGTCGTCGCCGATGACGAGCACCTTCTCGATGCGGTGCTTGTGCAGCAGCATCAGCACTTCTTCCTTGGGGGCGCCTTCCAGCACCGTGATCAGCCGTTCGCGCGGCGTCATCACCGCCGAGACCGGCGCGTCGTAGCGCGTCTCGAAGCGCAGGTCGCGGTGGGTGACGATGCCGACGGCCTTGCCGTCGCGCACGACCGGCACGCCGGAAATGTTCTTGGAGCGCGTGAGCTCGAGCACCTCGCGGATGGTCTGCTCGGGCCGCACCGTGATCGGGTCGTGGATGATGCCGCTCTCGAAGCGCTTCACCCGCGCGACTTCGCGCGCCTGCGACTCGATGGTCATGTTCTTGTGGAGGATGCCGATGCCGCCTTCCTGCGCGATGGAAATCGCGAGGCGGTGCTCGGTGACGGTGTCCATGGCAGCCGAGACGACGGGCAGGTTCAGCTTGATGCCGCGCGTCAGTTGCGTGGACAGGCTGACCTCTGCCGGCAGGACCTGGGAATAGGCCGGCACGAGCAGGACGTCGTCGAAGGTGAGGGCTTCCTCGAGAATTCGCAGCATTGGGCGACCCGGAGCGAAAGGAAGCGCGGCATTGTACCCGCTCGGGGCGCGTTGCGTAAAACCAGTGCACGGGCCGGCGTGGTTCGCCGGCATGGACAGCGACATCGGTGCCGGCATCGGGGCCCGGTCCTCCGGATCGCGGCCGGGGACGCCGTAAACCCGTCCCTGGGGGCTCCGGCCGCCGCGTCCATGCGGCGGACGGCCCCGGCCCGCGACCCGGGAGGACCGGAGCCCGCGATGCCTGGCAACGGCGGCCCCGGCCCAGCGAACGCCCGACCGCACCTGCACCGTGTGTTGCGACGCGCCCCGGCCGGTAAGATGCCGCGATGGCCGATTCCTGGTTCGACGACGACGCAACGCCCTCGCCGGCCGCCCCGGCGCGCGAGATCCTGTCACGATTTCGCAGCTGAACGCGACCAGGCCCGGATGCTGCTCGAGCGCGGACTGGGCTCGGTCTGGCTCGAGGGCGAGATCTCGAACCTGGCGCGCCCCGCCTCGGGCCACTGGTATTTCTCGCTCAAGGACGAGTCGGCACAGGTCCGCTGCGCGATGTTCCGCAACCGCAGCATGCTGGTGCGCTTCCCGGTCAAGGACGGCGCCAGGGTGCTCGCACGAGGTCGCGTGAGCCTCTACGAGGCCCGTGGCGAGTTCCAGGTCGTCATCGATCACCTGGAGGAGGCCGGCGAAGGCGCGCTGCGCCGCCGGTTCGAGGAACTCAAGCGCAAGCTGCTGGCCGAGGGCCTGTTCGAGGCCGCGCAGAAAAAGCCGCTGCCCACCCTGCCCCGTCGCATCGGCGTGATCACGTCCCCGACCGGCGCTGCGCTGCGCGACATCCTGCACATCCTGAAGCGCCGCTTCCCGGCCGTGCCGGTCCTGGTCTACCCGGTTGCCGTGCAGGGTGAGGCCGCGCCGCGCGAGATCGTCCAGGCGCTGCAACTCGCCGATGCGCGGCGCGAGTGCGACGTGCTGATCCTGGCCCGCGGCGGCGGCTCGCTCGAGGACCTGATGGCGTTCAACGAGGAATCCGTGGCGCGTGCGATCTACGCGTGCGGCATTCCGGTCATCAGCGGCGTGGGTCATGAAACCGACGTCACGATCGCCGACTTCGTCGCCGACGAGCGCGCACCGACGCCCTCGGGCGCAGCCGAACGCAGCGTGCCCGACAGTGCGGAATACCTGCGCGCGCTCGGCGCGCTCGAGCGCAACCTGGCGCAGGCCGTGCGCCGCAAGCTGCTGTCGCTGCGACAGACGCTGCAGCAGTGGGAACGGTCGCTCAACCAACTGTCGCCGCGCGCACGACTGCAGCAGCATGCGCAACGCCTCGACGAGCTCGAGAGCCGCATGCAGCGCGCGGTCCGTGCCCGGCTCGAACGCGCGCGCGTCCGCCTGTCGAACGCGGAAGCCCTCCTCGGTCGCAGCAGCCCCGCGCGTCGCATTGCACCGCTGAAGCAACGCCTGGACGTCGCTCGACGCCGCCTCCCGGCCGCAATACAGCGCCGACTGCAGGTCGCGCGCGAACGCTTTGAACGTTCCATGCGCACGCTCAATGCCGTCAGCCCGCTGGCAACGCTGGAGCGCGGCTACGCGATCGTCACGGATTCTGGCGCGCACGTCGTCACCGACGCGTCCACGCTCGCGCCGGGCGCACAGATCGAAGCACGCGTGGCTCGTGGTTCCGTTCGTGCGACGGTCACGGACGTGTTCACGACAGACAGCAAGCCCGCAGCCGCACCGAAGAAGAAAGCGAAGCCAAGACAATGACGCACGCGAGGACCGCACGGCACGCATCAGCGCGCGGCCGTCGACGCGCCACGGTGATTCACGGCCGGATTCGGTCGCGCGGGACGCTGGCGCGTGCTCACTGGCGCTATGCGCGGCTGCGTGTGTCCTTGGCTTCGCTTCCGCTGCGGCACGCGCTGCAGACGACGTCGACGTTGCCGCGCGACACGCGCGTGCCCGGCGGCATCGCAATCCTCGACCTCGGTGCGGGAACCGAAGCGCCCGGCGCCGTCTTCTACGGCGAGTACCGCGCGCCGATCGTTCGCACCGCGGACGGCTGGAAAGCGATCGTCGGCATTCCGCTCGCGACCGAGCCCGGCCGGCAGACCGTGAAACTCGTGACGCCGCAAGCCGGCGACAAGGATCGCGAGATCGCGTTCACCGTCGCGCCGAAGACGTACGCCACCCAGAAGCTGACCGTCGAGCCGCGCAAGGCCGATCCACTGCCCGAGGACCTCAAGCGCATCGACGCCGAGACCGAGCGCACCGAACGCGCGCTGGCCACCTATACCGAGAGCCTGTCGCCGACGTGGCGCTGGACCGTGCCCGTGCCGGGCGAGCGTTCGGATTCGTACGGCAAGCGGCGCGTCTTCAACGGCCTGCCGCGCAAGCCGCACAGCGGCATGGACATCGCCACGCCGACCGGCACGCCGATCCGCAATCCAGCGGCTGGCCGCGTCGTGGAGACCGGTGACTTCTTCTTCAACGGCAACACCGTGTTCGTCGACCACGGCCAGGGCGTGCTCACGATGTACTGCCACCTCAGTCGAATCGACGTGAAGACGGGTGACGTGGTGAAGGAAGGCGACGTGCTGGGGCTGGTCGGCGCCACCGGCCGCGTGACGGGCCCGCACCTGCACTGGGGCGTGAGCGTGAACCGGGCGATGGTGGATCCCGCGCTGCTGCTAGGGAACTAGCCGAGTTTCGACAGAAACTCGGCGATGACCGGCTCGAACCGGGCGTTGTCCACCAGGAACGCATCGTGGCCCTGCGGCGACGGGAACGCGTGGAATTCGACGTCGACGCCCGCCTTGCGCAATTGCTCGGCGATCAGCGCCTGCTGGTCGATCGTGTAGAGCATGTCCGTCTGCGCGCCGAGCACCAGCGTCCGCTGCACGCCGCTGAACTTCGCGAATGCCGCATCGAGCGAACCCCCGCCGTGTTCGGCGAGGTCGAACTGGTCCATGGCGCGCGACAGGTAGAGGTAGCAGTTGGCGTCGAAGACGTCGGCGAACCGCTGGCCCTGGTGTTCCAGGTACGACTCGACCTCGAACTGCGCGCGGAAATCGCCGGGCTGCCCCGTGGTTTCCGCCACGCGCCGGCGGCCGAAGCGCTGGTCCCATTCCTCGTGCGAGCGGTAGGTGATCGTGCCGAGCTTGCGCGCCATGCGCATGCCCTGCCGCGGACCGCGGCCGGGCTCGTAGTTGCCACCGCGCCAGGCCGGGTCGTTGCGCACGATTTCACGCTGCAGTGAACGCAGCGCAATCGCGAACGGGTTGGCCGCCGTGGCGCCCGAAATCGACATGAGGTTGCGCGCCACGCCGGGGAACTGCGCAGCGAACGCGAGGACGGTCATGCCGCCCATCGAAGGACCCGCCACGCAGGCGACGGTCTCGATGCCGAGCTCGCGCAGCACCTCGAAGCCGCCGCGAGCGACGTCCTCGAGCGCAACTTCCGGGAACGCGATGCCGAACGGCCGGCCGGTGCGCGGGTCGATCGAGGCCGGGCTCGACGAACCGTAGGGACTGCCGATCGAGTTGATGCAGACGACGTAGAACCGGTTCGGTGTCGATCGGCTTGCCTGCGCCGATCATCGATTCCCACCAGCCCGGCTTCGGGTCGGCCGGCGAGGACGCCGCGTGCGCCGACGGCGAAAGGCCGGTGAACAACAGCAGCGTGTTGTCGCGCGCCGCGTTCAGCGTGCCCCAGGGTCTCATAGGCGATGACCGGGTGCTCGATCACGCCGCCGCGATACAGGCGCAGCGGCTCGTCCAGCAGGGCCAGCCGGGTGGCCGGCAGGTCGTGGGCAGCGGTGGGCGATGTGCGGGCGACGGCCATGAGCATGAGTCCAGTCTAGACCCGGCCCGTCGGGCCACTAGCTTGAGAGGATAGCCGGTCAGAACCGGCAGTTATTAGTCCCGGGCGCCTGCCGCCCGGTCTGTCAGCGCTTGCCGACCTTCTTGCCGCCCCTGGTGCGCGAAATCAGCCGCTTCTTGCTGCGGACCTGGCGTGGGGTCAGCTCGTTGCGTCGGCCCTTGAACGGGTTTTCGTCGGTCCGGAACTCGACCCGCATCGGCGTGCCCTTGAGCCGGAACGTCTCCCGGAAATGGTTCTCGAGGAACCGGCGGTAGGCGTCCGGCACGTGCTGGGTCTGGTTGCCGTGGATGACCACGACCGGCGGATTGCGCCCGCCCTGGTGGGCGTAGCGCAGCTTGATGCGCCGGCCGCGCACCAGCGGCGGCTGGTGGATCGTGAGCGCCTGCTCGAGGGCCCGCGTCAGGTCCTTGGTCGGCAGCTCCTTCATCGCCGCGCGGTAGGCCTTGAGCACGGACTCCATCATTTCGCCGACGCCGGTGCCGTGCCGCGCCGAGATGAAGTGCACGTAGGCGAAGCGCAGGAAGTCGAAGCGCAGGTCGAGCCCGTCGCGGATCGCGTCGCGCTGGTCCTGCGGAATGCCGTCCCACTTGTTGATGGCGATGACGAGCGCCCGGCCCTGCTCGGCGACCAGGCCCATCAGGCTCGCGTCCTGCTCGGCGACGGTATCGTGCGCGTCGAGCACGCCGATCACGACGTTCGCGCGGTCGATGGCCTGCAGCGTCTTGACGACGCTGAACTTCTCGACGGTCTCGTTGACCTTGGACTTGCGTCGCACGCCGGCGGTGTCGATCAGCACGTACGGCAGGCCGTCGCGCTCGAACGGCACCTCGACCGTGTCGCGCGTCGTGCCGGGCTGGTCGAAGGCGATCAGGCGATCTTCGCCGAGCAGCCGGTTGATCAGCGTCGACTTGCCGACGTTCGGGCGGCCGACCACGGCGACACGGATCGTGCCCGCCGTGTACCCGAGCACGTCGGGCGCATCGAGGGCGCCTTCGAGGCCTTCGAGCGCGCGCTCGATCAGCGCGTCGAGGCCCTGCTTGTGCGCGGACGAAATGGCGATCGGCTCGCCGAAGCCGAAGCGATGGAACTCGGCCTGCGCCATGTCGTCGTCGAGGCCCTCGGCCTTGTTGGCGACGACGATGACGGACTTGCCGGTGCGGCGCAGCAGGTCGGCGACGTGCAGGTCCTGCGGCGTGCAACCCTGGCGGGAATCGACGACGAACAGAACGCGGTCTGCTTCCTCGACCGCCTTCAGCGTCTGCTCGGCCATCAGCCGTTCGATGCCGCCGACGATGGATTCGACGAGGCCGCCGGTGTCGATCACGACACACGAGCGGCCTTCGTGACGGACGTAGCCGTACTTGCGGTCGCGGGTCAGGCCCGGGCACGTCGGCGACGAGCGCGTCGCGCGTTCGCGTCAGCGCGTTGAAGAGCGTCGACTTGCCGACGTTTGGACGCCCGACCAGGGCGACGACTGGCAGCACATCAACTACCCGCGGGCGCGCCGCTGCGATAGGCGACGACGCGGCCGCCGTCGTCGATCACGTAGACGCGGTCGCCGTCGGTGACCGGAGGCATGCTGATGCGCTCGCCGCCCGGATGCTCGCGGGCAATGAACTTGCCGGAGTCACGGTCGAGCCAGTGCAGGTAGCCGTCGAAGTCGCCGACGATCACCGCGTTGCCCACGACGGCCGGCGCGCTCAGGCCACGGCGCTTGAGGCCGTCCTGCTGCCAGACCACCGCGCCGTCACGGCGACGCAGCGCAACGACGCTGCCGTCCGACGTGGCGACGTAGAGCTGCGTGTCGTCGAGCGCGGGGGCGCGATAACTGGAGAGATCGCGGCTCCACCAGATCTGGCCGGAGTCGAGCGCGAGCATGACGACGCGGCCCTGGTAGCCCGAGGCGAAACCGTCATTGCCATCGACCTGCACGGCGCTGTCGACGTCGGCGAGACGGTCGAGTTCCGAGCGGCCGCCCGGCGTCGTGACCTGCGCCTGCCAGGCGACGTCGCCCGCAGCGAGGGTGAAGGCGACGACCTTGCCCGAATCGAATCCGGCGACGACGTTGTCCTTCGCCAGCACGGGCGGGGCCGTACCGCGCAACGACAGCTTCGGCACCGGCTCTTCACCGGTCCACTGCGACTTGCCCGTCAGCGCGTCGAGTGCGTGCACGCGGCCGTCGACCGAGCGCACGATGACGCGGTCGCCCGTGACGAGCGGCGCGGCGAGCACTTCGCTGCTGACCGAGACCTTCCACAGCACCTTGCCCGAGGCGACGTCGAGCGCGATCACCTTGCCGTCGCTGGTGCCGACCGCGAGCAGGTTCGCCCCGACGCCCGGACCCGCGGCCAGGTCGGCCTTGGTGTCCTGTGACCACTTCGCACGACCCGA
The DNA here is from genome assembly GCA_963828265.1 of uncultured Gammaproteobacteria bacterium. GTDB lineage: Bacteria > Pseudomonadota > Gammaproteobacteria > Steroidobacterales > Steroidobacteraceae > RPQJ01. Next base: position 19,522 of record CAWHEA010000001.1, read on the forward strand.
CGCCGGATCGAGGGCAACGACCTTGCCGTCGCGCGCCGCCGTGTAGAGCACGCCGCGGTCGAGCGCGAGCCCGAGCGCGAGACGCAGCTTCTCACCGCCGCCGCCCACACCCGTGTCCCAGAGCTTCTGGACCGCGAGCGTCGGCTTCAGGTCCACCAGCTCGGCGGGCGGTTCCACGCCCTTCTTGTCCTTGTCGCACCCGGCGACGAGGACCAGCAGGCTCGCCACGCAGGCGGCCGCAACCAGTGATGGACGACGGTGTGTCATGGCTTGGCGCCTTCCACCGGAGCGGCCGCCGCCGGCGCAGCGGCCGGTGCAGCGGCCGGGGCGGCTGTCGCCGCGGAAAGCGCATCACGCTTCAGTTCCACGTATTCACGATCGAACGCCTGGGCCTGGGCCGAGGTCGTCGCGGCGAGCGCTGCGTCGTAGGCCTGGCGTGCCCCCGCGACATCGCCCTTGGCCGCGAGCACGTCGCCGCGGATTTCGTGGAAGACCGGCGTGAAGGAACCGGCCTTGGTGACGTCGAGCAGCTTGAGCGCGTCGTCGTGCTTGCCCTGCTCGGAGAGCACGCGGGCGAGGCGTGACTGCGCGATCAGGCGCAGTTCCGGATCGCGCGAGGTCTCGGCCACGGTGCGCAGGCGCTTCGCGGCCTCGTCGAAGTCGCGGGTATCCACGGCGAAGCGCGCGAGCGCGAGGTCGGCCTGGTCCGCGTACGGCGACTTCGGGTGCAGGCCACGCAGGTCGCCCGCCTTCTTCGCGGCAGCCTCCTTGTCGTTCTTGCCGAGCGATTCGAGCACGGCGATGTAGGACGCCTCGTCCTGCTCCGACGCATTGATCTTCGACTGCTGCCAGTACTGCCAGCCCGCCAGGCCGCCGAGGCCGAGGGCGATGCCGCCCGCGATCCAGAGCCAGTTCTCGGCCCAGAAGCGCCGCAGTTGTTCTTCGCGTTCGTTGTCTGAGAGGTCTTCCACTTCACCCACTCCATCTGCCGTCCCGCCGGGACGGCTCGCTGTGATTTAAGCCGGCTTCGCCTGCAGTTCCCGGCCGAGTTCCGCCGCAAGCTCATCGAAAGAAACTTCGCGCTGCGCCGCTTCCACGCCGCGCAGTGCCTTGACCGCCGCGACCCGTCGCGACGCTTCGTCGTCACCGACGATGACCGCGACGCGGGCGCCGCTCTTGTCCGCGCGCTTCAGCTGCGACTTGAAGCTGCCGCCGCCGCAGTTCGTTTCCACGCGCACGCCGGGCGCGCCGTCGCGGATGCGCTCTGCGAGCCCGAGGCCCGCCGCTTCCGCCGCGGGACCGGCCAGCACCAGGTAGACGTCCGGGCTGCCCTCGTCCTGCGCGAGCCCCTGCAGCCGCATCAGCTCGACGATACGCTCCTCGCCCAGGGCCCAGCCGATGGCCGGCACGGCGTCGCCGCCGAGCTGCGCGACCAGGCCGTCGTAGCGTCCGCCCGAGCAGACCGCGTCCTGCGAACCGAGGTCGGTCGTGACCCACTCGAACACCGTGCGCGAATAGTAGTCGAGCCCGCGGACCAGGCGCGGGTTGACGACGAATTCGACGCCGGCCGCGGTGAGCTGCGAGCAGAGCGTCGCGAAATGCGCCGCCGACTCCGGGTCGAGGTGATCGGTGATCAGGGGCGCACCCGCGATGACTGCGGCCATCGCCGGGTTCTTGCTGTCGAGGATGCGCAGCGGATTGCCTTCGAGCCGGCGCGTGCTGTCCGCGTCGAGGACGGCGGCGATGCGCCCGGAAATACTCGACGCAGCTTCGCGCGATACACGACCCGCGACTCGGGCGTGCCGAGCGAATTCAGGTTGAGCTTCAGCCCACGCAGCCCGAGCACGCGCCACAGGCGGGCCGTCATCAGGATCAGCTCGATGTCGACGTCCGGGCCCGGGAAAGCCGAGCGCCTCGACGTCGATCTGGTGGAACTGGCGATAGCGGCCTTTCTGCGGCCGCTCGTAGCGGAACATCGGGCCCATCAACCAGACCTTCTGGCGCTGGTTGTGCAGCAGGCCGTTCGAGATGCAGGCGCGGACGATGCCCGCCGTCGCCTCGGGCCGCAGCGTGAGCGAATCGTCGCCGCGGTCCCGGAACGTGTACATCTCCTTCTCGACGATGTCGGTGAACTCGCCGATCGAGCGCTTGAAGAGTTCGGTGCGCTCGAGCAGGGGCAGCCGGATTTCGCGGTAGCCGTACTGCGCGAAGATTTCGCGGGCAACGCGTTCGAGCAGCTGCCACGCCGCCGTCTGGTCGGGCAGCACGTCGTTCATGCCGCGGACGGCCTGCAGGGTTTCGCTCATCGTCGAGTTACCGTGTTCAACGCAGCGACCCGTCCGGACCGATGCCGAAGCGCGCGAGCACCTGCCCTTCTGCACGCGGCAGGGCCGGCAGCGCGCGGCCATTGACTGCCACGGCGACGGCCGCGGCATTGCCGATGGTGACGCTCAGGGGAGCGGCCGCAGTGAGCGTGCGCTCGGTCCCGGCCTTGCCGAGATCGTAGAGCACGGCCTTGCCGGAACCGTCGAACACCTCGACCCAGGAATCGGCAGAGAACTTCAGTTGCAGGCTGACCTGGCCGGGTTGCAGCGCCACCGGTGCCGGCGCGTCTGCACCAGGCGCGGCCGGCGCAGCGGATTGCGGCGTCCCTGCCGTCGCGCCAACGTTCGGGGCGGCGGCCGCGTCCGAAGAAACGGCGCCGGACCGGCGGGTTGCGCCGTCGTGGGTTCGGCGACTGGTGTCGAGCCGGCCGCCGCTGCCGGAGCCTGCGTGGTCGTGGCAGGCACTTCCTGCAGGACAGGTGCCGTCGCCTCGTCCGGGTTCGTGCCGGTCCAGGGCAGGCCATGCTCGGACAGGTACGCGATCAGGCCCGCGGCCATGAAAAACGTCACCGCGCCGCCGACGACCCAGGGCCAGCGCGACTTGCCGCGCACAGGAGCCATTTCCAGCCGCGACTTCGGCACCAGCGACGGCTCGCCGAGCTGCTGCTTGGAGCGGTCGTACATCGACACGATCTCGTCCTCGGCGAGCCCGAGCATCGACGGCGTAGCGTCGCAGGTGACCCTTGACGAAGACCGGCGCGCCGAGCGCGGCAAAGTCGTTCGCCTCGAGTGCACGTGAGCACCGCAGGATCGAGGTTCAGCGATTCTGCCGCCTGCTGGTGGCCGATGCCCTGCGCTTCACGCTCGCGCCGCAGGCGTGCGCCCGGGCTCGACGGGAGCTCGGTGATCTCGGCGTCGGGCGGACTCATGGCTTCGCTCGTTCCGCTTCGAAGAGCCGCGCGGTCTCTTCGGAGGTGGGGAACTCGTCCTTGAGGCGCTGCGCGTACCGCGCAGCCTGCGCGGTATCGCCGAGGCCGAGTTCGATGTGCGACCGAGCCAGAGCGTCCCCGCCGTCGACCGGCGCGACGGCGGTGTAGCGCTCGAGGAACGCGCGCGCCTGCAGCCCATTGCCGCCGTCCTGCGCGAGCTCCGCCATCTGCATCAGCGCTTCGCGGCTGCTTCGGGTTGAGCGCGAGCGCCTTGCGGAAGCTCTGCTCGGCGTCCTTGCGGCCGCCCGTCGCCACGGGCGCAGCGGCCGGCATTGGCATACGCGACGTCGGGCGTGCGATTGAGCGGACTGGCCGCCGCCTGCAGCATGTACTGCTCGCCGCGCTTCGGTTCGCCGTTCATGCAGAAGTACACGGCGGCGTTCGCGACGACGTCGGGGTTGTCCTTGCCGCCGAGCTTCACGGCCTGCTCGAAGTGCGACATGGCCTTCTTCTTGTCGCCGAGCTTGTCGTAGATGAAGCCCGCCGCCATCTGCGTGTTGGCCGTGCGCGCGTTCTGCTGCAGGGCCTTGTCGATCTTTTCGCGCGCGGCCTTGAGGTTGCCTTCGCGCATGTAGGCGAGCGCGAGCTCGGTGTTGACGGCGGCGGCCTGGTTGATCGCCTCGCGGCTGCCGGGCTCGGCAGCGACGCTGCCGCGCGGCACGCCCAGCACCGCCAGCGCGAGCACGCCAGCAGCGACCAGGGCGAGGTATGAGCGAAGGCGCATCAGCCCTGCACCACGGCGATGGGGAAGGTCTTCTGGCCGAGCCGGTTCGTGACGCGGTCGTTGACGCGACCGACGAGCTGGCCGCAGGCCGCGTCGATGTCGTCGCCGCGCGTGCGACGGATCGTGGCCATCACGCCGCCCTTGATCAGCAGGTCGCGGAAGCGTTCGATCGCCTCCTCGCTCGAGCGCCGGAACGTCGTGCCGGGGAACGGATTGAACGGGATCAGGTTGACCTTTGCCGGATGGCCGCGCAGCAGCTGCGCGAGTTCGCGCGCGTGCTGCGGCTTGTCGTTGACGCCGTCGAGCATCACGTACTCGAACGTCACGTTGCGCGCATTCTGCTTCTCGACGTAGTGCCAGCACGCGTCGAGCAGTTCCTTGATCGGGTGCTTGCGGTTGATCGGCACGATCTCGCTGCGCAGCGCGTCGTTCGGCGCGTGCAGCGACACGGCGAGTGCCACGTTGGTTTCGTCGGCGATGCGGATCATCTGCGGCACGAGCCCCGACGTGCTCACCGTGACACGGCGGCGCGAGAGGTCGAGGCCGAGGTCGTCCATCATGATCTCGGCGGCCGGCACCACGTTGCGGTAATTCGCGAGCGGCTCGCCCATGCCCATGAACACGACGTTGGTGATCACGCGGTCGCCGCCGGGCGCGTAGCCGAGCTCGCGGTTGGCGAGCCACACCTGCCCGACGATCTCGGCGGTGTCGAGGTTGCGGTTGAAGCCCTGCTGCGCCGTCGAGCAGAAGCCGCAGTCCATCTGGCAGCCGACCTGGCTCGAGATGCACAGCGTGCCGCGGCCCGGTTCCGGGATGAACACCATCTCGATCGCCTGGCCGCTCTCGAGCTTGAGCAGCCACTTGCGCGTGCCGTCGGCCGACACCTGCGAGAGGTGGATGTCGGGCGTGCGGATCTCGGCGATTTCAGCCGAGGCGACGACGGAAATCCTTGCCGAGATCCGTCATCGCGTCGATGTCGCCGACGGCGCGCTTGTACATCCACTTGAACAGCTGGCGGGCGCGGAAGGGCTTCTCGCCCATCTCGACGACGAACGCTTCCAGCCCTGCCCGGGTGAGCCCGAGCAGGTTGGTGCGTGCCGTCGATTTCGTTGCTTCGCCCATGGGTTCCTTGTGGACCGCGCGCCGCAGCGCGAGTTCGCCCGCGCTCAGCGCGGGCAGAGCTCCGTCTCGGAGAAGAAGAACGCGATTTCGCGCGCGGCGTTCTCGAGGCTGTCCGAGCCGTGCACGACGTTCTGCTCGATGCTGTCGGCGAGGTCGGCGCGGATCGTGCCCGGCGTCGGCCTTCTTCGGGTCGGTCGCGCCCATGACGTCGCGGTTCTTTGCCACGGCGCCCTCGCCCTCGAGCACCTGCACCATCACCGGGCCCGAGGTCATGTACGCGACGAGGTCCTTGAAGAACGGCGCGCTCGCGGTGGATGCCGTAGAACGCCTCGGCCTGGGCCTGCGTCAGCTGCATCATGCGGGCCGCGACGATGCGCAGGCCGGCCTTTTCGAAGCGATGGTAGACGTCGCCGATGACGTTCTTGCGGACACCGTCCGGCTTGACGATGGAAAGCGTGCGTTCGAGGGACATACAGATCCTTGGAATGATGTGCCCGGCAGGCCAGCCTGCCGGCTGTGACGAACCGGCCCCAAAAACCTGAAACCCGCGCAAGCGCGGGTCCGGACGGGGCCAACCTGAAAACGTAACGGCGCAGTATACCCGGACGGGACCCACCGGCCAAGAAAACATAGCCCGGACGGGCAGTTAGACGTTGAAGCTCTCGCCGCAGCCGCACTCGCCCTTGACGTTCGGATTACGGAACTTGAAGGCCTCGTTCAGCCCCTGGCGCACGAAGTCGATTTCGGTGCCGTCGACGTACTTGAGGCTCTCGGCGTCGACGACGACCTTGACGTCGGACACCTCGAAGACGACGTCCTCGGCGCCGATTTCATCGGCGTAGCTGACGACGTAGGCATAGCCCGAGCAGCCCGTCTGCTTCACGCCGAGCCGCAATCCGATGCCCTTGCCTCGGCTGGCCATGAACGTGCGGACGCGTTCGGCGGCGGCGGGAGTCAGGGAGATCGTCATGCGGCGGTGTCCTCGGCGGGTGTGGCGGGAAAAATTCTACACCGTAGACCCGGTCGCGCCCGGCCAGTTCCTGGACGACTGCGCGCATTGCATCCTGCAACGTGAGCAAGCGCCCGAATTTTGCCGGCGGGAACCTCCAGCACGCGGGCGGCCTCCTGCCAGTCCCAGGCGGCCAGCTGGCTGCGATCCAGCCCCCGTGCCGCCTCGACCACCCACGAAGCGGCGGCCAGGAGGTGCGGACAGCCGAACGCCTGGAAGCGTGCCTCGGCCACCCGGTCCCGCTCGATCCGCAGCGCGAATTCCACGGCAGCCCCCTGCTCCCGGTCGCCCGCCCGGCCCTTGGCGACGGCCGGAGCGTCCGGCAGGTCGCCCCAGCCCGGCAAGGCGTGCAGGCGGCGGCGAACCTCGGCGTTGTACCTCGGGTCGTCAGGCGCGTCGGGACAGGCACCGGACCGAGGCTCACCCGCCCTGAGCCTGACGATCTCGTCACGAATCCGGGCGGCGGCCCGCTCCACCTCGTCCGCCGTCGTGAAGCGCCCCAGGCTCAGCCGCAATGAGCTTTGCGCCAGCCGGTCGCTGCGCCCGAGCGCGCGCAGCACGTAGGACGGCTCGGCGTGCAGGCTCGCGCAGGCCGAGCCGGAGGACATGGCGAGGTCCGCCAGCGCCAGCAGCAAGGCCTCGCCCTCCACGCCGTCGATCGTGACGTTGAGGATGCCCGCCACGCGTCGCACCGGGTCGCCGTTGAGTTCGACTCCGGGAATGTCGGCGAGCGCGCCCCACAGTCGTTCGCGCAGGCCGGCGATGCGCGGGATGTCCTCGGCCATCGATTCGCGCGCGATGCGGTACGCGGCGCCGAGGCCGACGATCTGGTGCGTCGGCAACGTGCCGGAACGCAGGCCGCGCTCCTGGCCGCCGCCGAACTGCAACGGCACCAGTCCCAGGCGCGGCTCACGACGGACGCACAACGCGCCGATGCCTTTCGGCCCGTGGAGCTTGTGCGCGGTGAGCGACAGCAGGTCGATCGCGTCGTGCTGCACGTCGATCGGCAGCTTGCCGGCGCTCTGCGCCGCATCGACGTGGAACAGCACGCCGCGCTCGCGGCACAGGCGACCGATCGCGCCGATGTCGTTGACGACGCCGATCTCGTTGTTCACGTGCATCAGCGACACGAGCAGCGTGTCGGGGCGCAGCGCCTCCGCCACCTGCTCGACTTCGACGATGCCGGACGGGCCGGGTTTCAGGTACGTGACCGCGCACCCTTCGCGTTCGAGCTGGCGGCAGGCATCGAGCACCGCCGGATGTTCGGTGCGCGACGTCACGATGTGTCGTGACCGATTGCGGTGGAAACGTGCCGCGCCGAGCAGCGCGAGGTTGTTCGCTTCCGTCGCGCCCGAGGTAAAGAGAATCTGCTCGGGCGCGGCATTCACCAGTGCTGCGACTTCGGCGCGCGCGCGTTCGACGCGTGCGCTGGCCTCGCGCCCGTACACATGATTGGCCGAGGACGGATTGGCGAAATCCCCGTCGGCTGCCGAGGCACGAACTCATTTCCGCGATCACGCGCGGATCGACGGCCGTCGTCGCTGCGTTGTCGAGGTAGATCGGCCGTGAACTCATGGCGCCGATTCTGCCTTGGGCGCGTGCGGATCGCCCGCGCGGCGTCGCTTGCCCTGCACGGCCATGAGGATTCCGCGCAGGATGTTGATCTCGTTCTGGTCGAGCACCGTGCGCTGGAACAACCGGCGCAGGCGCGCCATCAGGTGGCCCGATCCCGTGCGGTCCTTGAAGTCGACCTCGTCGAGCACCTGCTGCGAGGTGCACGTAGAATTTTTCCATGTCGGCCGCACTGGCGAGCGGCACGGGCCCCTCCCCGCGCGTCACCGCAGTGCCACGGTCGCGCAACGCGAGGCACACTTCGTACGCGACGACCTGCACCGCCATCGCCAGGTTCAGCGACGTGTAGACCGTGCCGGTCGGGATCGTGAGCAGCGTGTGGCACAGCTGCAGTTCGTCGTTCTGCAGGCCGGTGCGTTCGGCGCCGAAGAGGATCGCCACTTCGCTCGCCTGCGCAGCCGCGGCGACTTCGAGCGCCGCCTCACGCGGCTCGACGATGCGCCATGACAGGTGCCGGTTGCGGGCCGTCGTGCCGACCACCAGCCCGCAGTCGGCGATCGCCGTACGCACGTCCGGCACCACGCGCGCGTTCAGCAGCACGTCGTCGGCGCCAGCCGCCATGACGGTGGCCTCCGTCGCGGGGAACCGTTCGGGCGCCACCAGGTAGAGCGATTCCAGGCCCATCGTCTTCATGGCGCGAGCCGCTGAACCGATGTTGCCCGGGTGTGACGTGCCGACGAGGACGATGCGGATGGACATGCTCTGGTATTCTAGCGGTCCTTTGGCAGGTGCATTCCTGCCGCTCTTGCCCACCTGCCAACGTCGAGAAGCCGCATGAACATGCAGCCGATGCTCAATATCGCCGTCCGCGCCGCCCGCCGCGCGGGAGACCTGATCGTGCGCAACCTCGACCGGGTGCCTACCAGCAGCATTCAGGCCAAGGGCCGCAACGATTTCGTCACCGAAATCGATCGCATGGCCGAGCGCGACATCATCGAAACGGTGCGCCGCGTCCACCCGGATCACGGCTTCCTCGCCGAGGAATCCGGGCGCAGCGGCGGCGACGAGTTCGTCTGGATCATCGATCCGCTCGACGGCACCACCAATTTCCTGCACAGCTTCCCGGTGTTCGCGGTGTCGATCGCCGTCGAATGGCGTGGCCGGCTCGAGCACGCAGTCGTCTACGATCCGATGCGGCAGGAACTCTTCACCGCCTCGCGCGGCGGCGGCGCACAGGTCGATGGCCGGCGCATCCGCGTCAGCAAGCAGACGACGCTCGAAGGCGCCCTGGTCGCCACCGGCTTCCCGCAGCGCGACAACTCGCGCTGGCTCGACGACTACATGGCGATGCTCAAGGCCATGATGCTGACGACGGCGGGCGTGCGTCGCGCCGGCGCCGCCTCGCTCGACCTTGCCTACGTCGCGGCGGGCCGCGTCGACGGTTTCTGGGAAATCGGGTTGAGCGCGTGGGACACCGCGGCCGGCACGCTCCTGATCACCGAGGCCGGCGGCCGCATCGGCACGCTGACCGGCCAGCCTTACGTGCAGGGCGGCCACGTCGTCGCGGGCACCCCCAAGGTGTTCGACGAACTCGTGGCGTGCATCGGTCCCTTCGTCCCGGCCAACCTGCGCGACGTCTGACCTCGACTTCGGGACGCTCCGCCTTCCTGCCCTTCCTGTCCTTCCTGCACCTGTCCTCCCGCCCCTACCCGGCTGCGGGTTTCTCCGGTAGAGTCCGGCGGCATTGCCCGACCGGGCTCCCAACACCGAGCGCACGATCCATGCCGCATCGCCTGTTTTCGACCAAACCCATTGGCGAACTGCACGAAGCCGACGAGTCGGGCAACGAACTGAACCGCACGCTCGACGCGCGCGCGCTGGTGCTGCTGGGCATCGGCGCCATCATCGGCACCGGCATCTTCGTGCTGACAGGCACGGCCGCCGCGAATCACGCCGGTCCTGCCCTCGTCATCTCGTTCCTCATCGCCGGTCTCGGCTGCGCGCTCGCGGGACTCTGCTACGCGGAGTTCTCGGCGATGATTCCGGTCTCCGGCAGCGCGTACTCCTATTCGTACGCCACGCTCGGTGAAGGGGTCGCCTGGTTCATCGGCTGGAACCTGATCCTCGAATACCTGTTCGCGGCCGGCACGGTCGCCGTCGGCTGGTCGGGGTACGTGGTCAGCCTGGTCGAGCAGCTTGGGTTCCACCTGCCGGACGCGCTCACCAACGCGCCGTTCACCAAGGGCGAAGGTCATTTCGAGATCGTGCGCACCGGCGCGATCATCAACCTGCCGGCGGTGCTGATCATCGCGGCAATGACCTGCCTCTGCTACGTCGGCATCCACCAGTCGGCGCGCTTCAACGCCGTCGTCGTGGCGATCAAGGTCGCCGTGATCATCCTGTTCATCGGCTTCGGCATGTGGGTCATCGACGGCGCCAACTGGCACCCGTTCATCCCGCCGAACACCGGCGAATTCGGCAAGTTCGGCTGGAGCGGCGTGTTCCAGGCCGCCGGCATCATCTTCTTCGCCTACATCGGCTTCGACGCGGTCTCGACCGCGGCGCAGGAAGCGAAGAATCCGCAGCGCGACATGCCGATCGGCATCATGGGCAGCCTCGTGGTCTGCACGATCCTGTACGTCCTGGTCTCGGCCGTGCTCACGGGCATGGTGCACTACAGCCAGCTCGGCACCGCCGCACCCGTCGCCCTGGCGCTCGACCGGCATCCCGAACTGTCGTGGCTCTCGGGCTGGATCAAGCTCGGTGCGATCGCCGGCATGACCTCGGTGATGCTGGTGATGATGCTCGGCCAGCCGCGCATCTTCTACGCGATGTCGGTCGACGGGCTGTTGCCGAAGTTCTTCCGCAAGGTGCACCCGACGCACAAGACGCCGTACATCGGCACGCTGATCACGGGCACGCTCGCGGCGGTGATCGCGCGGCCTGTTCCCGGTCACGATCCTCGGCGAGCTGGTGTCGATCGGCACGCTGCTCGCGTTCACGACGGTGTGCATCGGCGTGCTGGTGCTGCGCTATACGCGGCCCGATCTCAAGCGCCCGTTCCGCGTGCGCGCTCCGTGGGTCGTCTGCATCGGCGGCGCGCTGATCTGCTCGGCCATGATGATCTCGCTGCCGCAGGACACCTGGCTGCGACTCGGCGTCTGGACCGCGTTCGGGTTCCTGATCTACGTGTTCTACGGCTTCCGCAACAGCGCGCTGCGCAAGAGCGGCCACTAGCCAGCCCCTCGTCTCAGGCCGGGGGGCCCTCGCTGCCGTTGGGGGCGTCACGCCGGGTGGCCCAGATGGAGGCCAGGATGCCGGCGCCGAGCGTGCCCAGGATGATCGCGAGCGAGACCAGGTTGGACACGTGGTAGGTCGAGACCAGCAGCATCTTCATGCCGACGAACGCCAGGATCAGCACCAGGCTGTAGCGCAGGTAACGGAACATCGCCATCAGGCCAGCCACCGCGAAGTACAGTGAGCGCAGGCCCAGGATCGCGAAAGCGTTCGAACTGAAGACCAGGAACGGGTCGCGCGTGACCGCGAGGATCGCGGGAATCGAATCCACCGCGAAGACGACGTCGGTGAGTTCGACCATCACCAGCGCGACGAACAGCGGCGTGGCGAACAGGCGGCCCTCGCGCCGCACGAAGAACCGGGCGCGCTCGAGTTCGGGCGTGACCGGCACGAACCGGCGCACCAGGCGCGCCGGGAAGCTGTTGCCGACGTCGTGCGGTTCCTCGCCGCCGCGCAGCATGCGCAGCGCCGACAGCAGCAGGATCGCGCCGAAGACGTAGAACATCCAGTCGAAGCGATCGAGCAGCGTGGTGCCCGCGGCGATCATCAGGCCGCGCAGCACGATCGCGCCCACGATGCCCCAGAACAGCACGCGGTACTGGTACTGGATCGGGATCTGCAGGTACGCGAAGATCAGCGCGATGACGAAGATGTTGTCGACCGACAGCGACCACTCGAGCAGGTAGCCGGTCACGTACTGGACGACCGCGTCGGTGCCGTTCGCAACGCCGTCGCTCGATTCGAAGCCGAACCAGTGGTACTCGTACAGGCCGTAGATCACGGCCGTGAACGACATCGCGACGCTCACCCAGACGGCCGTCCAGAACAGCGCCTGGCGGACGGAGAGCGCGGCCGACTCGCGGTGCAGGACGCTGAGGTCGAGGATCAGCAGCCCGAGGAACAGGGCGAGGAATCCGCCCCAGACCACTTCAACCATGGCTAGCTGACCTTATCCCGGTCGATCGAACGCGCTGACGGCATGCCCATCAGGGCATGTCGTCGACGGCGTCCTTTTCTTTCTGCACGGGCAGCAGGTCGCGCGCAGTGAGCTTGAGGTCGAGGGCCAGCGCGCTCGCGATGTAGATCGACGAGTACGTGCCGACCACGATGCCGATCGTGAGCGCGGTCGAGAAGCCGCGCAGGATTTCGCCGCCGAAGAACAGCAGCGCGAAGACCGTCAGCATGGTCGTGAGGCTGGTCATGATCGTGCGCGACAGCGTCTCGTTGATCGACGCGTCGATGACCTGCTCGGGCGTGCCCTTGCGCATCGACACGAACCGCTCGCGGATCCGGTCGAACACGACGACGGTGTCGTTCAGCGAGTAGCCGATGACGGCCAGGATCGCCGCGAGCGCCGGCAGGTCGAACGTCATCTGGGTGGCCGCAAAGAAACCCAGGATGATGATCGGGTCGTGCAGCGCCGCGACGATGGCGCCGACGCCGAGCTTCCACTGGAAGCGCAGCCCACACGTACAGCATGATGAAGAAGAAGGTGAACAGCACGGCGAGCGCGCCTTTCTCGGCGAGTTCCGCACCGACCTGTCCACCCACGACTTCCGTGCGGCGCAGTTCGACGCCCGGATTGCCGGCCTGGATCGCCGCCAGCACCTTGCGGCCGAGCACGTTGTTGTCCGTGCCCTCCTCGGGGAGCATGCGCACCAGCACGTCCCGCGGGGTGCCGAAGCTCTGCACCACGGCATCGCCGTAACCCGCCTTCTCGAGCGAGCCGCGGACCTTCTCGAGGTCGGCCGCCTGCGGGAAGCTCATTTCGAGCACCACGCCGCCGGTGAAGTCGATGCCGAAGTTGATGCCGCGAATGCCGAGCGCGAGCAGCGAGCCGAGGATCAGCACCGCCGAGACCACGTACCACCGCTTGCGGGTGGCCATGAACGGGTAGCTGGTCTTCTTGCGGAAAAATTCCATGGTCAGTACCCCATCCCGATCGAGAGCCGCTCGAGCTTGCGCTTGCGGCCCCAGAGCAGGTGGATGAGCACGCGGCTGACGACGAGCGCCGTGAACATCGAGGTGACGATGCCGAGCGACAGCACGACCGCGAAGCCGCGGACCGGGCCGGTGCCGAACGTGAACAGCACGATGCCGGCGATCAGCGTGGTGACGTTCGAGTCGGCGATCGACGAGAACGCCTTGTCGAAGCCCGCGCTGATCGCCGCGTGCGGGCTGACGCCGTTGCGCAGTTCCTCGCGGATGCGCTCGAAGATCAGGATGTTCGCGTCGACGGCCATGCCGACCGTGAGCACGATGCCCGCGATGCCCGGCAGCGACAGCGATGCCTGCAGCATCGACAGCAGCGCCGCGAGCAGCACGACGTTGGTCGCGCAGCACGACGTTGGCGACCATGCCGAACGCCTGGTAGTACACCGCCATGAAGACGAACGTGACCACCAGGCCGATGATCAGCGCGTTGACGCCGCGCTTGATGTTGTCGGCGCCGAGGCTCGGGCCGACGGTGCGCTGCTCGACGATGTAGAGCGGCGCAGCCAGCGAACCCGCACGCAGCAGCAGCGCGAGTTCACGCGCCTCGTTGGCCATCACGCCCGTGATCTGGAAGTTGCTGCCGAACACGCCGCGGATCGTGGCCTGGTTGATCACCGCCTCTTCCGTGCATTCGTTGCCGGCGCGCGTGCCCTTGCACGGCTGGCCTTCGGCCACGCGCTTCTTCTCGATGAACACGACGGCCATCGGACGGCCGAGGTTCTGGCGGGTCGTCTCGAGCATCTTCGACGCGCCACGCGCGTCGAGCGTGACCATGACCGCGGGCTCGCCCTCCTGGAAGCCGGAGCTGGCATCCGTCAGCTGCTCGCCCGAGACGATCGTCTCGCGCTTGAGCAGCACCGGCTGGCCTTGGCGGTGTAGTACAGCTTGGAACCCAGCGGCGCCCGCTTGGTGCGATCAGCCAGCGCGGCATCGTTCTGATCGTCGACGAGCCGGAACTCGAGGGTGGCCGTCGCGCCCAGCACGCGCAGTGCTTCGTTGGGATCCGAGACGCCCGGCAGCTGCACGACGATGCGGTCGAGGCCCTGGCGGGCGACGATCGGCTCGGTGACGCCGAGTTCGTCGACGCGATTGCGCAGCGTGGTGATGTTCTGCTGGATCGCGAAGTCCTGCCGCTGCTTGATCTGCGTCGGGCTCAGCTGGACCGTGACCGAGCCGCCCTCGCCGAGCGTGTCGACGTCGACGGACAGGTTCGGGTCCTGCTTGCGCAGCAGGCCCGCGAACTTCTCCGCGTCGTCGCCACTGCGCAGGCCGATCCGGACCGAGTCGACGCCGTCGCTGGCCACGCCGGTGAACGGGATGCGTTCCTTGCGCAGCATCGTGCGGTAGTCGCTCTCCATGCTGGTGAGCAGCTGCTTCACGGCACCCTGCGTGTCGACTTCGTACATGAAGTAGACGCCGCCGCGCAGGTCGAGGCCGAGGCTCATCGGCTTCAGGCCGATCGCGCGCATCCAGCCCGGCGTGCGGGGCACGTCGGACAGCGCGACCAGGTATTCGGTGGCCGAAACCTGCTGCAGGAGGTCGCGCGCCTGGAGGCGCGTGTTCACGTCGTCGAAGCGCAGGACGAGGCGATCGCCCTCGAGGTACGAGTTGTCGACCGCGACGTTCTTCGACTGCAGCGTCGAGACGACTTGCTGGCGCTGGGCGTCGGTGACGGCGGTGCGGTCGTTGCGCGAGAGCTGCAGTGCGGGCGCCTCGCCGAACACGTTCGGCAGGGCGAGCACCGTGCCCACGAGCAGGACGATGACGACCAGCCAGATCTTCCAGGCCGGGTAACTGTGCATGCGCGGACTCCGGGACGACTGCTCAGGCGCTCTTCAGGGTGCCCTTGGGCAGCACGCTGGTGACCGTATGACGCTGGACCTTCACCTGCACGCCGTTCGCGATCTCGATGGTGAGGAAGTTATCGGAGGTCTCGGTGACCTTGCCGAGGATGCCGCCGGCCGTGACGACTTCGTCACCGACGCCGAGCGCGGCCACCATGGCCTTGTGCTCCTTCGCCCGCTTGGCCTGCGGCCGGATGAGCAGGAAATAGAACACGACGAAGATGAGCAGCAGCGGCAGCATCTGCAGCAGCGCGTTCGGCTGGGCACCCGTGGCCGCCTGGGCGTGGGCGCTCGCGATCAACCAGTCCATCATGAACTCCTGTCTCCCCTCGCCTGAGGGGTCGCACGTGAAAAATGACCGCCGATTATACCCGAGGGTCGGCCGGGATGGCGGCCATCGCGGGGCCGGCCTCGGGTCCCGCCAGGAAATCCGCGACGAAGCGCTCGAACCGCCCCTCGTCGAGGGCCTCCCTGATCCGGGCCATCAGGGATAGGTAGTAATGCAGGTTGTGGATTGAATTGAGCCGGGCGCCGAGGATTTCGTTGCACCGGTCGAGGTGCCGCAGGTACGCGCGGCTGTAGTTCCGGCAGGTATAGCAGGCGCACTGCGGGTCCAGGGGCGAGGTGTCCGACTGGTGCCCGGCGTTGCGGATCTTGATCACGCCCTGCGAGGTGAACAGGTGGCCGTTGCGCGCGTTGCGCGTCGGCATGACGCAATCGAACATGTCGACGCCCCGCGCGACCGCCTGGACGATGTCGGTCGGGGTGCCGACGCCCATCAGGTACCGCGGCCGTTCCTGCGGCATGGCCGGCGCGAGGGCCTCGAGAACCGCGTTGCGCTCGGCCGCGGGTTCCCCCACGGCGAGACCGCCGACCGCGTACCCGTCGAAGCCGATGTCGACCAGCTGGCCGAGCGATTCGTGCCGGAGATTCATGAAGGTGCCGCCCTGCACGATGCCGAACAGGGCATTGGGGTTCGCAAGGCGCGTGAACTCGTCGCGGCTGCGGCGCGCCCAGCGCATCGACAGCTCCATCGACGTGCGCGCCTGCTGCTCGGTCGCCGGATACGGCGGACACTCGTCGAAGGCCATGACGATGTCGGAGTTGAGCGCGGCCTGCACCTGCATCGAGATTTCGGGACTGAGGAACACCGCGTCGCCGTTGACGGGCGAGCGGAAATTCACGCCCGCCTCCGTGAGCTTGCGCAGTTCAGCGAGGCTGAAGACCTGGAAGCCGCCGGAATCCGTGAGGATCGGCCCCGACCAGTGCATGAACCCGTGCAGCCCACCGTGCGCACGGATGACGTCGGTGCCCGGACGCAGCATCAGGTGGAACGTGTTGCCGAGGACGATCTGCGCGCCGAGGCCGGTGAGTTCCTCGGGCGTCATCGCCTTGACCGTGCCGTACGTGCCCACGGGCATGAACACGGGCGTTTCGACCGTCCCGTGATTCAGGTGCAGGCGGCCGCGCCGCGCGGCGCCGGCCGTTCCCAGCAGTTCGAACTTCATGCTGCGCTCCCGCGATCGAGCGCGGCGGGCGCCGGCTCGACGAACATCGCATCGCCGTAACTGAAAAAGCGGTACTGCTGCGCGACGGCGTGACGGTACGCCTCGAGCACGTGCTCGCGCCCGGCAAAGGCACTGACCAGCATCAGCAGCGTGGATTCGGGCAGGTGGAAATTGGTCACCATCGCATCGATCACGCGAAAGCGCCGGCCCGGCGTGATGAAGAGCCGGGTCTCGCCGGCGTACGGCTCGAGCTGACCCGTCGCCGCCGCACTCTCGAGCGATCGCACCGCCGTCGTACCCACCGCGATGACACGACCACCGCGTGCACGGGCGGCAGCGACCGCGTCGCAGGTCGCAGCCAGGCACGACGCACCACTCGGCATGCATGCGGTGTTCCTCGACGTTGTCGACGCGCACGGGCTGGAACGTACCCGCACCCACGTGCAGCGTGACGTAGGCGAACTCGGCGCCCGCATTGCGACAGGCCTGCAGGACGCGCGTCGTCGAAATGCAGGCCCGCGGTCGGCGCCGCCACCGCACCGGGCTCGCGCGCGTACACGGTCTGGTAACGCTCGCGATCCTCGAGTTCGGCGGCGCGAGCCACGTAGGGAGGCAGCGGCATCTCTCCCAGGCGATCGAAGATGCCGTGCGCGTCGCCGCTGAATTCGACACGCCAGAAGTCTGCGTCGCGCTCGACGACGGTGAGGGTTTCGCCACCGCCGAGGTCGATCACCGTGCCCGGTCGCGACGGCTTGCTCGCGCGCAACTGCACGATGGCCGTGCGCAAGCCGGTCAGGCGCTCGAGCATGACCTCGACCTTGCCGCCGCTTTCGAGCTTGTGGCCGTGCAGCCGTGCCGGGATCACGCGCGTGTCGTTGAAGACCAGCAGGTCGCCCTGCCGCAGCAGGCCCGGCAGGTCGCGAAACTGGCGATCCGTGAGGGCACCGGTCGCGCCTGCGAGGTGCAGCAGCCGGCTGTCGCTGCGCTCGCGGCGCGGGATGACGGGCGATCAGCGCATCGGGCAGGTCGAAATGGAAGTCGGTGCGCCGCATAGGGGCGCGCATGCTAGCAGAGGGACCCGCTCGCACGGGCCCCTCTGCCGCCGCTCATCCCGGGAGTCTCAGGACGCGATGCCCTGCGACTTCGTATCTGCCGGCGGTGCGGGGGGTGCCGGCGCGTTGGGCGCACGCGGGGGCGGACCGGGGCGGAAGCCCGGGCTCATGGGGTCGACGTCCGGCATCTGGACGTCGAGGGTCAGGCGCTTGCGTTGGCGCAGCACTTCGAACTTGACCTTCTCGCCGGGCTGGTACGACCCGAGGATGCGGAAGGCATGGCGCGGATTCTCGGGGGTACGGCCGCCGATCGCGAGGATCACGTCGCCCTCCTCCAGGCCGGCGGCGCCTTGCGCGGGCGGTGGCGCCTTGACCACGAGCAGTCCCTTGTCCGTGCCGAAGTACTGGCCGAGCCTGGGCGTGATCGGCACCAGCTCGAGCGCGCGGAAGCCGCGGCCACCGGGGTGCATCATGTCCTGGAATTCCGGTGGAATCTGCATGCCCTCGAGCATCGGCATGTGCTCACGCAGCATGCGGGCCAGCGGTGGCTCGGCAGCCACGGTGGTCACCGTCGTCGACAGCTTCTTGCCGTCGCGCAGGTAGTCCACCTTGACCTTCTGGCCCGGCTGCGTGCCGCGCATCTGCTCCACGAGCTGGCGGCCCGCGGCACGGTCGCCGGTCTTCTTGAGCGGCTTGCCATCGATCGCGACGATCACGTCGCCCGTCTTCAGGCCGGCGGCAGCGGCCGGACCGGACGGACTCACGCCCATCACCTCGACGCCTTCCGCGAGGTCGGGACTGCCGCCGATATTGATGCCGAGCATGGCGCCGCGCGGCTTGCCGCCGGGAGGCGGCATGGGCGCGCCTTGCATGTCGTCGCCGTAGAGCTGGCGCGAGAGATCCGCGACGTCGCGCGCCGCGTCGTCGAGCCGGCTGCGCGCATCGTCGAGCTGCTTCTGCAACTGCGCCTTGTCCTGCGTCTCGGCCGCTGCGGCCACCTGCGTCGTCGCCGCGAGCGCGATGGCCGACGCGAGCAACGCGCCGAGCGCGCGGTGCGCCACTGTCCTGATTCGTATGGATTGCATGGTCACGTCCTCGTTGTCACATGTCGATGCGCTGCGCTTCGACGTAGCGCAGCTGCACCAGGGAGTTCATCGCTTCGACGCGCTTGCGCCAGAGCCGTTCGGCCGAGCCCGGCTCGATTTCACCGTCGCCCACGGAAATCTGGTGATCGATCCACTGCACCTGCGTCTCGAGCGTGTCGATCGGCAGGCTCGTGCCGGCTCGCTCCACGACCGGCCGTTCACCGATCACGGACAGCATCTCGTCGAGCGCCTGCGATTGCGTCTGCAGCTGCGCGACGCGATCGAGCGCAAGCGCCTGCTCCGCCGTGAGCGGCGTGAGTTCGATGGCCATCGAGCCCGGGTGCTCGGTCACGACGTCGGCGATGCGCCACGTGGCCGTTACGGCAATGATCGCAACGGAGGCCGCGGCAGCGAGCTGCAGGCCAAGCCTGCGCCGCGCCTGCGTCGCTTTCTTCGCAGCAAGGCGCGACTGCACGTCGGCCCAGCCGTCGAGACGCGGCTCGGCCGCAGGCAACGCCCGGAGTTCGTCGGTCAGGTTCATGGTGTGCTCGATACGGGAATGCAGGACGTCCCGTCGCCGTCGACCTGCAGCAGGCCCCGCAGGCGCTCGTGCGCGCGGGCGAGCTGCGATTTGGAAAAGCTGGCCGACGCGCCGAACAGCGCGCCGATCTCGGCATGGGTGTAGCCCTCGACGTCGTGCAGCCACACGACGGCCCGCGCGTTGTCGCCGAGCTGGGCCAGTGCGCGCTCGAGGTCGATCGCATCGGCGCGATCCGCGGTGCCGGCGCCCGGACGACGCTCGGCCTGCCAGTCCTGCTGCAGCTCCTCGAGCGAGCGAGTTGCGCCGGTCAGCCAGCGCTGGCCGCGATGCCACGGCGAACGCAGGTGCATGAGGCAACGCGAGACGGCAATGCTGCGGACCCAGCCCGCGAACGAGCCGCGCCCTGCGTATTGATGCAACCGCGTGATCACGTCGACGAAGACGTCCTGGGCCACGTCCTCCGCCGCGGAGCGCGGCGTCACGATGCGACGCGCCAGCGTGCGGACCGGGACTTCGTAGGCGCGGTAGATTTCGGCGAGCGCAGCTTCCTCACCGGCGCGAGCGCGCTCGAGGGCGGCGGGGTCGAGGGCAGTGTCGAGAAATGCGGTCATGCGGGAGGTTAGATGCCCGGCCGCGGCAAAAGGTCGCAACGAGCCGGCGCTGTGTCGCCGGATCGTGCGGCTCAGCCCGAGTTCGGGCGCTGCGGCACGCAGCGACCGCCGTGCCCGGCGGGCCGTCGCACTGGAAGTACGGCGACTCGGTGAGCCACTTGCGGTCGGGGTAATAGGCGAACAGCAGCGCGCCGCCTTTCAGCGTATCGATGACGGTGCGGGCGATTTCGGGGCGCAACGCCGGGCAACCCCAGCTGCGGCCGAGCCGGCCGAGCCGTTCGGCGATCGCCTGGCTGACGTAGGGCGCGCCGTGCATGACGATCGCGCGCGCGAGGGCGTTGTCGTTGAAACCGGGATCGAGGCCGGACAGCCGCAGCGAGTAGCCATTGCTGCCGTAATAGGGCTGCAGCGTCTTGAAGAGCCCGATGCTCGACATGTGGCTGCCTTCGGTGTTCGAGAAGCGCTCCGCTTTCGCATCGCCCGTGTTGCGGCCATGCGCGACGAGTTCCTGGAACATCAGCCGGCTGCGCTCGAGGTCGAAGACCCAGAGGCGCGGCTGCGTGGACGGCAACGAGTAATCGATGACGGCAAGGTGACGAAAGCCGTCGAGCACACCCTGCTTGCGTGCGCATTCGGCCGCGCGAGCCGCGAGGGCGAGCACCTTGGGGTTGGCGGCGGGGGCTTCGGCCGCCAGCCTGTCGGCCAGGATGGGTTGCGCCGCGCGTACGCCCGGGGTGACCAGGGCGGTCGTCAGCAGCACCAGAACGGCGGCCAGGCCATGGGAAAGGCAACGTCGCATGCTTCGGTCGGTCTCCTGGGGAGGGAACGGCCGCCCAAGGGCGACGCGAGCCATCTGACCGCCGACAGTCTACCGAGTTCCCGCGCCGCGTCACGGACAGTCGCGGCCAGAGCGCGCCAAACTGAGTGTTAACCGGATGATTATAAAAGTGTTTCCAACCGGCGAGCCCTATCGGGTAAGCTGCGCGCCCCCGTGCCGGGATGGCGGAACTGGTAGACGCACCGGACTCAAAATCCGGCGAGCTAATCACTCGTGAGGGTTCGATTCCCTCTCCCGGCACCATCTTGAGGGGTTAGGGGTTAGGGGATAGGGGTTAGTCGGAAACTTCGGCTCAGCCTGGGCCTCCGTCGCTACGCTGCAGCTCGTCCCGATCGACTAACCCCTAACCCCTATCCCCTAACCCCTTCCCCATGAAGTTCTGCTCCGCCTGCGGCAATCCGGTCTCGCTCCGCACGCCCGAAGGCGACCACTTCGCCCGGCACGTGTGCGAGTCCTGCGGCGTCGTCCACTACCAGAACCCCAAGCTGATCGTCGGCTGCGTGCCCGAGCACGAAGGCCGCATCCTGCTCTGCCGGCGCGCCATCGAGCCGCGGCTCGGCTTCTGGACCATCCCGGCCGGCTTCATGGAAAACGGCGAGACGACCCAGGAAGGCGCGCGGCGCGAGTCGTTCGAAGAGGCGCAGGCCCAGGTGGAGATCGGTTCCCTGCTGGCCGTGGTGCACGTGCTGCACGCGGACCAGGTGCACGTGATGTTCCGCGCGAAGCTGCCCGAAGCGCATTTCGGCCCGAGTCCGGAGAGCCTCGAGGTGGGTCTGTACAGCGAAGCCGAGATTCCGTGGGACGACATCGCCTTCCGCAGCGTGGATTTCGCCTTGCGCCGCTACTTCGACGACCGTCGGCGCGGCGTCGAAGGCCATCACTTCACGGCGCTCGATTACCGCAAGAGCGGCGGGGTTAGGTAGCATCCGTTTTGCGCTGCGGCGGCGCTTTGGCACAATACGCCGCCCGCCAGTCCGCGCCGCCGCGTACTGTCGCCTTTTTCGTCATCAGCTAACGTCCGGAGAGTCCCGATGACCTTTGTCGTCACGGAAAACTGCATCAAGTGCAAGTACATGGACTGCGTGGAAGTCTGCCCGGTGGACTGTTTCCACGAAGGCCCGAACATGCTGGTGATCGACCCGGACGAGTGCATCGACTGCACGCTCTGCGAGCCGGAGTGCCCGGCAGAGGCGATCTTCTCGGAAGAGGAACTGCCGGACGGCCAGCAGGATTTCCGCAAGCTGAATGCCGAACTCGCCAAGCAGTGGCCGGTGATCACGGAAAAGAAGGACGCGCCCGACGACGCCAAGGAATGGGACGGTCGCCCCGGCAAGCTCGGCTACCTCGAACGCTGAGAAATCAGCGGGCAGCGACCGCCGTCTTCTGCGATTCCTGGATCGCCTGCACCAGTTCGGCCGGCGTCAGGTAGCCGCCGACGTAATCGCCATTCTGCGTGAAGATCGCGGGCGTGCCTTCCACGCCGAGGTCCGAGCCCATTTCGTACTGCGACTTGATCGCGGCGTCGCCGCAGGCCTTGCCCTTGACCGTGTCGCCCTTCTTCGCCCGCGTGAGCGCTTCGCGGCGGTCCGCGGCACACCAGACCTGTTCGGCCTTGGTCCACGATTCCGTGCCGGGGCCGGTGCGCGGATAGAACATGTAGCGAACACGCACGCCCGCCTTGTTCACGTCGGCGATCTGGTTGTGGAACTTGCGGCAGAAGCCGCAATCGATGTCCGTGAACACCGTGACCGTCATCTTCGCGTTCGCGGGACCGAACACGATCATGTTGCTTTCGGACGCCGCTGCCAGCGCCTTGGCACGGGCCGAGTTGCGGCGCGAGGCCGTCAGGTTCACCTGTGTGTCGAGGTCGTAGACATTGCCGCTCAGCAGGTACTTGCCGTCGGAGCTGACGTAGGCGATCAACCCGCCCATCGTCACTTCATAGATGCCCGGAATCGGCGAGACCGCGACGTCGGATGGCTGCGCTCCCGGCAGTTTCGCAACGACGCGCGCGCGCACGTCGGCCGGGATCACGACTGGCGCGGCGGGCTTGGCGTTGGCTGCTGCGGCCGGCTTCTGGGCCGCAGCCGTGGGCTGCTTGTCGCCCGTGGCGGCAAGCGCGCTGGAAATCGGCGTCGAGGGCCAGCAAGGCGGCGCCATAAGCGGCGAGCCAGGCGGCGGCAATCGGGCGGGCTGGAGTGCTGCGGCGCATGCGACGTTCTATCCCTGGAGTGGTGGTTCTAGGACAGTCGCCACGGCCGCAGGTTCAGTGTTTCCCGCGCCCGCGACCCGACGGTCCCGAGAGGCGGGCGGAGTCTAGCAGAGCCGCGCGCGGTCAGCCGCGCGGGTGGTGCTCGGAGTGCAGGTCCTTGAGGCGCTCGCGGGCGACGTGCGTATAGATCTGCGTCGTCGACAGGTCGCTGTGGCCGAGCAGCATCTGCACCACGCGCAGGTCGGCGCCATGGTTCAGCAGGTGGGTCGCGAAAGCGTGGCGCAGCGTGTGCGGCGACAGTTCGCGCTCGATGCCCGCCTTGCGCGCGTAGCGCTTGATGATGTGCCAGAAGGCCTGGCGGGTCATGCGGTCGCCGCGGCGCGTCGGGAACAGGTAATCGGTCTGCCGTTCGAGCAGGATCTCGACGCGCGGACCCTGCAGGAACTGCTGCACCCACTGCACGGCTTCCTCGCCGAGCGGGATCAGCCGCTCGCGGTCGCCCTTGCCGACGATGCGCAGCACGCCCTGGTTCAGGTTCACCTGCGAAAGCTTGCAGTTCACGAGTTCGGAGACGCGCAGCCCGGTGGCATACAGCACCTCGAGCATGGTCCGATCGCGATGCCCGAGCGGGTCACTCACGGTGGGAGCGGCCAACAGGGCCTCGACTTCCTCCTCCATCAGCGACTTCGGCAACGAGCGGCCGACCTTGGGCATCGCGATCTGTGCGGTGGGGTCCTCGCGCAAGGCGCCCTCACGAACGAGGTAACGGTAGAAGCGACGGAAGCTCGAGAGCTGCCGCGCGGTCGAACGGGGACGGGCACCCGCCTGCACTCGCGAAGCCATGAACGACAGGATGTCGCCGCGTTGCGCGTTTTCGAGGTCGCACGGAGTGCTCATCGAGCCAGCGGTCGAGCGCGGTGAGGTCGGCCCGGTACGCCGCGAGCGTGTTCGGCGACAGGCCGCGTTCCATCCACACGGCATCGAGGAACCGGTCGATCGGACCGGGACCCTGGGACGCTTCGCCGCCGCCGCTGGTGCGCGTGCGGGACAGGAAGCTCGACTTGACTGCAGTGCTCATGGAACCTCGCCGCTTTACTTAGCGCGCAGTATGCGAGCCGTGTTCCGACCCCCGTCGTGACTCCTCTCACAGTTCGCAGGGCATCGTTAACATAACCGGAACTGATTCACAGATTGCCGGCGTACCGGCAGACTGGCGTCTCGGATGGGTCCACGCCGAACGAGTCTCCCCGAAACGCCGCCTGGATTGCCGCGAGCTTGCGCACGAATTCCACTGCTGCCAAAGAAGAAGCTGCGCGCACGCCGGCGCCCGCCGGATACCGCCGCCGTGAACGTACCGGCCGAGCCGCGTGCGTAGCGGTGCGCTGCAATGGCTGTTGCGCGTCATCTTCGGCACGTACTCGCTGACGCTGCTCTTCCTGCTGATGTCGGTGGCCGCGCTGCTCGCCCTGCTGCTGCCCTCCCTGCACTGGCGTCGTTCGACCACGCGGTGGCTCGCACGTCTCTGGCTCGCCCTCGCCTTCCTGCGACTGCGGGTCGACGGCCTGGAGCACCTGCCGGAGGGCTCGTGCGTGCTGGTCGCGAACCATTCGAGCTACCTCGACGGCGTCGTGATGAAGGCGGGCCTGCCGCCGCGCTTCAGCTTCGTGATCAAGCGCGAGGCGGCCGACATGCCGGTCATCGGCGTCGTGTTGCGGCGGATCGGCTCGGAATTCGTCGATCGTCACTCCGCGGGCGGCCGGCAGCGTGACGCGCGGCGGGTGATGAAGCGCGCGGAGCAGGGCCACTCGCTGGTCTTCTTTCCGGAAGGCACCTTCGACTCGGTCGTGGGCCTCAAGCGGTTCCACATCGGCGCGTTCGTGGCTTCGGCTCGCGGCGGCATGCCGCTGGTGCCGGCCGTCATTCATGGCGCGCGGAGGTCGATGCCGAATGGCGCGATCGTGCCGATGCCGGGAACGATCCGCATCGAGATCCTGCCGTCGATCGAGGGCGTTGGGCGCGAGCCCGACGAGCTGCGGGACGAGGCGCGCGACGCGATGCTCGAGCGGCTCGGTGAACCGGACCTCGCGGAGCTGGCGGCGGCTCCGGCTCGCTCGCGCTGACGATCCGCGGCGGCCCGATCGGACGTCACGGCGAGTGCAGCGCTCAGCGGCGCTGCGCCTCCTCCCTCCGGGTTCCGGGCCGGGACGCGTAAACCCATCCATGGGGCTCCGCCGCGACGTCCATGTCGCGGACGGCCCGGCCTCGGAACCCGGAGGGAGGAAGCGCTAGCGCCGCGAATGTCGCGCGCATGCGCGCGACGTCGGGCCGCTTGGGTTCGCGTGGTTCGTTGCGCGGGCCGTCCGCGACATGGACGTCGCGGCCGGAGCCCCCAGGGACGGGTTTACGGCGTCCCGCGCGACGAACCCGCGGGCACGAGCGGCCCGCTCACTGCGCCGCCAAGCGCCGACGCGCCGACGGCACGGCGCTTACATGCTCCGCCGGTACTGCCCGCCGACCTGGTACAGCGCGTTGGAGATCGATCCGAGCGACGCGACCTTCACGGCCTCCATCAACTCGGCGAACACGTTGCCACCCGTCGCCGCCTGCCGCTGCAGGCGAGCGAGCGCCGCCGGCCGCTGCTCCGCGTTGCGGGCAAGGAAAGCGCGAACGGCCGCGACCTGGTCCCGCTTTTCTTCCTCGGTCGAGCGGATCAACTCGGCGTTGCGGATCTCGTCGTTCGACCCTTCCTTCGCGAGGTACGTGTTGACGCCGATGATCGGCAGCGTGCCGTCGTGCTTCAGCGTCTCGTAATACAGCGACTCTTCCTGGATCTTGCCGCGCTGGTACATCGTCTCCATCGCGCCGAGCACGCCGCCGCGCTCGGAGATCCGGTCGAACTCGCGATACACGGCTTCCTCGACCAGGTCCGTCAACTGGTCGATCGCGAACGATCCCTGCCACGGGTTCTGCGTCTTGTTGAGGCCGAGCTCCTTGCCGATGATCAGCTGGATCGCCACCGCGCGGCGCACCGACTCTTCCGTCGGCGTCGTGATCGCCTCGTCGTAGGCGTTGGTGTGCAGGCTGTTGCAGTTGTCGAACAGCGCGTAGAGCGCCTGCAGCGTCGTGCGCACGTCGTTGAACTGGATCTCCTGCGCGTGCAGGCTGCGGCCCGACGTCTGGATGTGGTACTTCAGCATCTGCGAGCGCGGGCCCGCGCGATACAGGTCGCGCATCGCACGCGCCCAGATGCGGCGCGCCACGCGGCCGATCACCGCGTATTCCGGATCCATGCCGTTCGAGAAGAAGAACGACAGGTTCGGCGCGAAGTCGTCGATCTTCATGCCGCGCGCAAGGTAGTACTCGGCGATGGTGAAACCGTTCGCCAGCGTGAACGCGAGCTGCGACACCGGGTTCGCGCCCGCTTCGGCGATGTGATAGCCCGAGATCGACACCGAATAGAAGTTGCGGACGTCGTTGTCGGTGAAGAACTGCTGCACGTCACCCATCATGCGCAGCGCGAACTCCGTCGAGAAGATGCAGGTGTTCTGCGCCTGGTCTTCCTTGAGGATGTCTGCCTGCACGGTGCCGCGCACGAGCGACAGCGTCTCCTTGCGGATCTTCTGGTACGTCTCGGCATCGAGCAGCTGGTCGCCCGTCACGCCGAGCAGGCCGAGGCCCGAGCCGTCATGGTTCGGCGGCAGCTCGCCCTTGTAGGTCGGCCGCGGCCGGTCCTTGAACAGGGCGGCGATCTTCTTCTCCGCCGCCTCCCACTGGCCCGTGGCCCGCAGGTGCTTCTCGACGCGCTGGTCGATCGCGGTGTTCATGAACATCGCGAGGATCATCGGCGCCGGGCCGTTGATCGTCATCGAGACGGACGTCGTCGGCGCGCAGAGATCGAAGCCCGAGTAGAGCTTCTTCATGTCGTCGAGCGTCGCGATCGACACACCGGAGTTGCCGATGCGGCCGTAGATGTCCGGACGCTCGTCCGGATCCTCGCCGTACAGCGTCGTCGAATCGAAGGCCGTCGAGAGGCGCGCGGCGCCGTGGCCGCCCGCGACGTAGTGGAACCGGCGATTGGTGCGCTCGGGTCCGCCCTCGCCCGCGAACATGCGGGTCGGGTCCTCTTCTTCGCGGCGGTACGGATAGACGCCCGCCGTGTACGGAAACTGACCCGGCAGGTTCTCCTTCAGCAGGAACGTCAGCTGCTCGCCCCAGTCGCGGAAACGCGGCACCGCGAGCTTGGGCACGCGGTTGTGGCTCAGCGTCGGCACATAGTTGTCGCCGCGGATTTCCTTGCCGCGGACCGTGTACGTGAACTGGTCGTCGGTGGCCGACTTCGCCATCGTCGGCCACTGCCGCAGCAACGCGAGGCCGTCGGTGCCGACAGCCTCGAGCGCATCGTTGTAGGCCGCCCGCAGTCGCAGCAGCGCGGAATCGGCGCCGCCGTCCGCGAGTGCCGCCGCGCCGTAGCGCTCCAGCGCCTCGGGCAGCTGTGCGTCACCGAGCGTGCGCAGCGCCTCGTACAGGCTCTGCGCGCGACTCGCCGCGTCCGAGCGATGCTCGACCGCTTCGTGCGCGCGTCGGCCGTTGGTCGCGATCTCGGCCAGGTAGCGCGAACGCGTCGCCGGCACCAGCGCGTGGCGCTCGACCAGTTCGGTCGGGCCCGGATCGGTGACGATCCAGCGCCGGTCGCCGCCGGCCTTCTCGTCGAGGCGCGCGCACAGCGCGGCAAAGAGGCGGTTGACGCCCGGATCGTTGAAGCGGCTCGCGATGGTCGGGAACACCGGCACCTGGTCGTCGGGCCGCTTGAACTCGACACGATTGCGGCGCCACTGCTTGCGCACGTCGCGCAGCGCGTCCTCGGCGCCGCGCTTCTCGAACTTGTTGAGCGCGACCAGGTCGGCGAAATCGAGCATGTCGATCTTCTCGAGCTGGCTCGCCGCGCCGTACTCGCTCGTCATCACGTACATCGGCACGTCGACGAGGTCGACGATCTCGGAATCGCTCTGGCCGATGCCGGCCGTCTCGACGACGACGAGGTCGAAGCTCGCGTACCGCAGCAGGTTGAGGACATCGGCCAGCACTGCGCTGGTCGCGAGGTGCTGGCGCCGCGTCGCGAGCGAACGCATGAACACCTGCTCGGCCGCGAGCGAGTTCATGCGGATGCGGTCGCCGAGCAGCGCGCCGCCGCTGCGGCGACGCGTCGGGTCCATGGCGACGACGGCGATGTTGCGATCGGGAAACTGCCGCACGAAGCGCATCAGCAGTTCGTCGGTCAGCGAGGACTTGCCCGCCCCGCCGGTGCCGGTGATGCCCACGACCGGCGTCCGCTTCACGCTGCGCGACACGGCGCGGCGCAGGGTTTCGCTGAACGGCGTTTCGGCCTCGCCGCGCTCGAGCGCGGAGATGGTGCGCGCGATCTGCTGATGGTCGCGCGGACCGACCGGTCCGAACTCGAAGCCGGGACGCGTTGCCTTGCGCACGCGCGTGAAGACGTCGTCGATCATGCCGTCGAGGCCGAGCTTGCGGCCGTCCTCGGGCGTGTAGATGCGCTCGACGCCGTAGGCCTCGAGTTCCTCGATCTCGTGCGGCGCGATCGTGCCGCCGCCGCCCACGATGATGCGGATGTGCGGCGCGCCGAGGTCCTTCAGCATGTCGACCATGTACTTGAAGTACTCGACGTGCCCGCCCTGGTACGAACTGCAGGCGATGCCGTCGGCGTCTTCCTGCAGCGCGGCGCGCACGATGTCGGCGACGCTGCGGTTGTGGCCGAGGTGCACGACTTCGGCGCCGTGCGCCTGCAGCAGCCGGCGGATGATGTTGATCGCGGCGTCGTGACCGTCGAAGAGCGACGCTGCGCTCACGAACCGCAGCGGGGCCGCCTCGGCCGTCGCGCCGGCAGCCTGTTGCGAGTCACCTTCACGGCGGACAGTCGAGGATCCGGACATCTGCATTCCTCCAGCCGCCGGGCTGCGCCCGGCCAGAAGTTACTATTGAGTAGAATCTTACCGGGCAGTATGATTAGCGCCCTACCCGCAGTCAACCGGTCCCGTCATGGCCGACAGTACTCCAGCGAACCCGACCGCCGCCGACCCGGCCGCCGCATGGCGTGGCCGGCGCCGGCGCCAGGACCACGGCAACAAGCGTGACGCGGTGATCCGCACCGCCGCACGGGCATTCGACGAGCGCGGCTACCACAACACGTCGCTGGACGACATCGCCGCCGCCCTGGGCGTCACCAAGCCCACGATCTACTACTACGTCCCGAACAAGGAGCAGCTGCTGTTCGAGTGCTTCCTCGCCGGTCTCGAACCGATTCGCGCGGCGCTGCGCCGCGCCGAGCAGACGCCGGGCAGCGGACGTGATCGATTGCGCGAGGTCATCCGCGATTACGCCGTCGCGATCGCGTCCGAGTACGGCTGGTGCATGGTGCGCGCAGAACACCAGGACCTGGGCCCCGAACTCAGCGCGCAGGTGCGCTCACTCAAGTCCGAGATCGACCGCGGCATCCGGCGATTGCTGCAGGCCGGCATCAGCGACGGCTCCATTGCCGTGACCGACCCGAAGCTCGCTGCGTTTGCGATCGCAGGCGCGCTCAACTGGATCGCGCACTGGTACCGCGCGGGCCGCACGCTCTCGTCGGACGAAGTCGCCGATGCCTTCGTGCAGTTCCTGGAGCACGGCCTTGCACCGCGCGAGCCGCCAGCCGGCAAGCCCGTGCCGGCACCGGCCCGAGTGCGGCGCACTCGTTCCGCTACCAAGGCCTGACCTGCCCGGCTCCGGCCTTTATCTTGCGCTGCAAAAAGACCGCGGCGTACACTCCGGCGACTTTCGCTCGCTGCCCCCGATTCTTCGAGGACGTCCGCCATGCCTGAATCCATCGTCATCGCCGCTGCCCGACGTACTCCGATCGGCGGCTTCCAGGGCATCTTCTCGCCCGTCTCGGCCACGCAGCTGGGCTCCGTGGCCGCCGCGGCCGCGCTGGCTGACTCCGGCCTGTCGCCCGACGCGATCGACGAAGTGATCTTCGGCTGCGTGCTGCCGGCCGGCCTCGGCCAGGCACCCGCGCGCCAGGCGGCCGTCGGCGCCGGCATCGCGCTGAGCGTGCCCGCCACGACGGTCAACAAGATGTGCGGCTCGGGCATGAAGGCCGTGATGCTGGCGGCGGACCAGATCCGCGCCGGCTCCGCACGCGTGATCCTGGCGGGCGGCCTCGAGTCGATGACCAATGCGCCGTACCTGATGCTGAAGGCGCGCGCCGGTTATCGCATGGGTCACGCCGAGATCTACGACCACATGTTCTACGACGGCCTGCAGAGCCCCTGGGACGGCAAGGCCATGGGCTGCTTCGCGGACGTCACCGCCGCCAAGTACGGTTTCTCGCGCGCCGACCAGGATGCGTTCGCCGCCGAGTCCGTGCGTCGCGCGCAGCGTGCGTCGAAGGAAGGCGACTTCGTTGCCGAGATCGCGCCCGTGACGATCAAGACGCGCAAGGGCGAGCAGGTCGTCGCGATCGACGAGACGCCGTTCCAGCTCGACATCGACAAGATCCCGACCCTGAAGCCCGCGTTCGGCAAGGACGGCACGGTGACGGCGGCGTCCTCGTCCTCGATTTCCGACGGCGCTGCCGCCATCGTGATCGCGAGCGAATCCGCGGCGAAGGCGGCCGGCCTCAAGCCGCTCGCGCGGCTCGTCTCCTACGCCAGCCACGCACAGGCCCCCGAGTGGTTCACGACGGCGCCCGCCCCTTCGATGCAGAAGGCGATCGACCTCGCGGGCTGGAAGGTCGCCGACGTCGACCTGTTCGAAATCAACGAAGCGTTCGCCTGCGTGGCGATGGCAGCGATGAAGGACCTCGGCCTGCGTCACGACCAGGTCAACGTGAATGGCGGCGCGTGCGCGATGGGTCACCCCGTCGGCGCCACGGGCGCCCGCATCATCACCACGCTGCTCTACGCGCTGCGCAAGCGCGGCCTGCGCCGCGGCGTGGCCTCGCAGTGCATCGGCGGCGGCGAAGCCTGCGCCGTCACCATCGAACTTCTCTGATCTCCCACTTTTTCCTGAGGCATCCATGCAGTTGAACGGCAAGGTCGCGGTCGTCACGGGCGGCGCGCGCGGAATCGGCAAGGCCATCGCCAACGCATTCGCCGAACGCGGCGCGACGCTTGCGCTGCTCGACCTCAACCAGGCGGACCTCGACGCGACGCGCGCCGAGTTCGAAGCCCGCGGCGTCAAGGTGAGCGGTCACGCGCTCAACGTCGCGAAGGAAGACGAAGTGATCCGCGCGCTCGACGAAGTCGTCGCGGCGCACGGCCGGCTCGACGTGCTGGTGAACAACGCCGGCATCATCAAGGATGCCGTGCTGGTGAAGGTCAAGGACGGCGCCGTCGTCAGCAAGATGTCGCTCGCGCAGTGGCAGGCCGTCATCGACGTCAACCTGACGGGCGTGTTCCTCTGCGGTCGCGAAGCCGCCGAACGCATGATCAAGCTCGGCCAGGGCGGCGTGATCATCAACATCTCGAGCATCTCGCGCGCCGGCAACGCGGGCCAGAGCAACTACTCGGCCGCCAAGGCGGGCGTCGCCGCGATGGCGACCACGTGGGCGAAGGAACTCGCGCGCTTCGGCATCCGTGCCGGCGCGATCGCGCCGGGCTTCATCAAGACCGACATCCTCTCCGGCATGCCGCCCGAGATGCTGGAAAAGATGACCGCGCCCGTGCCGCTCAGGCGCCTGGGTCTCGCCGAAGAGATCGCGCACACCGCGGTCTTCATCGTCGAGAACGACTTCTTCACGGGCCGCTGCATCGACGTCGACGGCGGTCTGCGACTGTAGATTGCGGCTTTTCCGCAGGGGGAACGAACCGATGCTGATCCAGGACACGCGCGCCATCGTCAGTGGCGGCGCCTCGGGCCTCGGCCTGGCCGTGGCTGAATTCGTCGTTGCAGCGGGCGGCAAGGTCGCCCTGTTCGACGTCAACGACCAGGCCGGCGTCGAAGCCGTGCGCACGCTCGGACCCGCGGCAAGCTTCTACAAAGTCGACGTGACGTCGGAGAGCGCCGTTGCCTCGGCCGTCGCCGCAGCGACCGCCGCAATGGGCGGGCTCAACCTTGCCGTGAGTTGCGCGGGCGTCGGCTGGCCGAAGCGCATGGTCGGCAAGGAAGGCACGATGCCCGGCGAGTTCTTTCGCAAGGTCATCGAGATCAACCTGGTCGGCACGCTGCTGCTCTGCAAGGAAGCGGCGGCCGCCATGCAGCAGAACACGCCGAACGCCGAGGGCGAACGCGGCGCGCTCGTGATGACGGCGTCGGTCGCCGCGTTCGACGGGCAGATCGGCCAGGTGGCGTACGCCGCGTCGAAGGGCGGCGTGGTCGGCATGACGCTGCCGATGGCTCGCGAACTCGCGTCCTCCGGCATCCGCGTCGTCACGATCGCGCCGGGGCTGTTCATGACGCCGATGCTGGCGGGCCTGCCGGAGGAAGCACGCGATTCGCTCGGCAAGCAGGTGCCGTTCCCGCCGCGGCTCGGCCGGCCGGCGGAATACGCGCAGCTCGTGGGCCAGATCGTCGAGAACCCGATGCTGAACGGCGAGACGATCCGTCTCGACGGCGCGATCCGCATGGCGCCGCGCTGAGGGCGCAGCGCAGCGAACACGCGAGCAATCGCAATGCGAGCGAACAGAGCGAGGCCGCGATGCGGCTGCAGCGCCGGCACGGCCGACTTCCGACTGCGTTCGGAAGGCCGTGCGAGGCATGGACGCCGAGCCCGGAGCCCCCATGGATGGGTTTACGGCGTCCTTCCGAACGCAGTCGGAAGTCAGCCGGGACGTCGTGGTGACGCAGTCGTAACGACTCCGTCGATGCGCTGTCGCGTAGCTCGCGCAATCGCGCCGTTGCGCGCGCGACCTACATCGACGTGTAGTTCGGACCGCCGCCGCCTTCGGGCGTCACCCAGTGGATGTTCTGCTTCGGGTCCTTGATGTCGCACGTCTTGCAGTGCACGCAGTTCTGCGCGTTGATCTGCAGCCGCTGGCCACCGCCCTCCGCCGGCACGAACTCGTACACGCCCGCCGGGCAATACCGGCTTTCGGGCCCGTCGTAGCGAGCAAGGTTCACCGCCACCGGGATCGACGGATCGCGCAGCCGCAGGTGCACCGGCTGGTCCTCTTCGTGCGCTGTCCCTGACAGGAACACCGACGAGAGCCGATCGAACGTCAGCTTGCCGTCGGGCTTCGGGTAGTCGATGCGCGGCATTTCCGCCGCGGGCCGCAGGCATTCGTGGTCGGCCTTGCCGTGACGCAGCGTCCAGCCGACGAGCGCGCCCAGGCCGAGGTCGTTGAGCCACATGTGCAAGCCGCCGTGCGCGGTGCCGGCCCACAAGCCCCACTTCAGGCCCGGCTTCACGTTGCGCACCTTGTGCAGGTCGCGATACGCCCAGGAGTTGCGGAACGCTTCCGGGTACGCCGTCAGCTCGTCGTTGGCGCGTCCCGCTGCGACTGCCGCGAACGCCGCTTCGGCTGCGAGCATTCCGGTCTTCATCGCATTGTGCGAGCCCTTGATGCGCGGCAGGTTCACGAAACCCGCGGTGCAGCCGATCAGCGCGCCGCCCGGGAACGTGAGCTTCGGGATCGACTGCAGGCCGCCTTCGTTGATGGCGCGCGCGCCGTAGGCCAGGCGCTTGCCACCCTCGAAGTAGCCACGGATCGCCGGGTGCGTCTTGAACCGCTGCATTTCCTCGAACGGCGAGAGGTGCGGGTTCGCGTAGCTCAGGTGCGTCACGAAGCCGACCGAGATCAGCCCGTCGCCGAAGTGATACAGGAACGAGCCGCCGCCGACGTCGTTCGGCAGCGGCCAGCCCTGGCTGTGCACGACGAGCCCGGGCTGGTGCTGTTCCTTCGGCACCTGCCACAGTTCCTTGACGCCGATGCCGTACACCTGCGGATCGACGCCGTCGCGCAGGTTGAACTTCGACATCAGCTGCTGCGACAGCGAGCCGCGGCAGCCTTCGGCGAACAGCGTGTACTTCGCGTGCAGTTCCATGCCCTGCGCGTACGAATCCTTGTGCTCGCCGTTCTTGCCGATGCCCATGTCGCCGGTCGCGACGCCCTTGACCGAGCCGTCGTCGTTGAACAGCACTTCGGCGGCGGCAAAGCCGGGGAACACTTCGACGCCGAGCTCTTCGGCACGCTGGCCGAGCCAGCGGCAGACGTTGCCGAGGCTCGCGATGTACATGCCGTGGTTGTCCATCAGCGGCGGCAGCAGCCAGTTCGGGATGCGGTGCGCCTTGTCCTGCGTCAGGACCAGGAACCGGTCTTCCTGCACGGGGGTCTCGAGCGGGGCGCCGCGTTCCTTCCAGTCCGGGAACAATTCGGTGATCGCGACCGGATCGATGACCGCACCCGAGAGGATGTGCGCACCGACCTCGGAACCCTTCTCGAGCACGCAGACGCTGAGTTCGCTGCCGGCCGCGGCGGCCTGCTGCTTCAGTCGGATCGCCGCCGCAAGACCCGCCGGCCCGGCCCCGACGACGACCACGTCGAACTCCATCGCTTCGCGCTGCATGAACCGTGCCCTCGTGCCGCCCGCGGCGGCCTGTGGTGGAAACCCGAATTGTACATCGTGAGTCCGCTCGTGATAGTGCGGCGCAACAATCGTGCGTCGGACCTGGCTGGCGCCGCTGGAGGTCGTCTTGAGCCCGCTTGGAATCACTGCCCTGCTGCTCGCCGCGTTCGCGGCATTCACCTGGCTCAGCGCGCGCAAGCTCGCCATCGTCGCGGCCCTGCAGCCCGAGGTTCGCTGGGACCATCCCTGGGCCCGGGTACGCACCGTCATTGCGAACGGCCTGCTGCAGCAACGGATGATCCGTCGCGAGTGGAAGCCGGGCGTGATGCACACGGTCATCTTCCTCGGGTTCGTCTCGCTGCTGGTGCGCAAGGTCCAGCTGATCGTGATCGGCTTCGACGAGGAGTTCGCGCTCACCGGGCCGCTGGGCGACGCCTTCACCGTCTGGAAGGACCTGGTCGAAGTCGGCGTGCTGCTGGCCGTCGGCTACGCCTTCTATCGCCGGTTGCTGCTGAAGCCCGCCCGGCTCGAGCCCAATCGCGAAGGCCTGCTGGTGCTCGGGCTGATCACGATCATCATGCTCACGGACTTCGCGTTCGATGCGTTCCGCTTCGCGCAGCTGTCGGGCAGCGTAGCCGGCCATCGCGCACGAGCAGGCGCATGCCCCGATCGGCGGCTGGCTCGCGTCGCTGGTCTCGGGCTGGTCGCCCGCCGCCGCTCGCGACCGCTGCGGCCATCTCGTACTGGACGCAGATGATCACGGTCTGCGCGTTCCTCGTGCTGCTGCCGCTCGGCGAGCACTTCCACATCGTCACGGCGCTGCCGGCGCTCTTCTTCCGTCGCGGCAAGCCGGCCAATGCGGTGCCGACGGTCGACCTGAGCCCGCTGCATGGACGACTCTGCCGATGCGAGCGAACTGAAAGTCGGCGCGCGCAGCGTGGCGGACCTCGCCTGGAAGGACGCGCTCGATGCCTTCACGTGCACGGAATGCGGCCGCTGCAAGGACGCCTGCCCGGCGTTCCAGACCGGCAAGCCGCTGTCGATGAAGGGCGTCAACGACAGCCTGAAGCACCACCTGCTCGAGCAGCGCGAGGCCATCCTCGCGGGCGGCGAGGCCAAGGCGAACCTGCCGGCCCTGGTGGGCGACGTGATCAGCGAAGACACGCTGTGGTCGTGCACCACCTGCGGCTACTGCGAAGCCGCCTGCCCGATCGAACTCGAACTGCTGCCGAAGTTCTACAAGCTGCGCCAGCACCGCGTGATGATGGAAGGCGAGTTCCCGGCCGAACTCAAGAACGTGTTCGACGCCTACGAAGTGCAGTCGAACCCCTGGGGACTGCCGGCGGACACGCGCGGCGACTGGGCCAAGGGTCTCGACGTGCCGCTGATCCGCAGCGCCGAGGACATGGCCAGGGTCGAGTGGCTGTTCTACGTGGGCTCCGCGGAATCCTTCGACCTGAACGGCCAGAAGATCGCGCGTGCGTTCGTCGAGATCCTGCGCGAGGCGGGCGTGAGCTTCGGCATCCTCGGCGCGCAGGAACCCACCACCGGCGAGTGCGTGCGGCGCGCAGGCAACGAGATGCTGTTCCAGCAGCTCGCGGCGACGCTCGTCGAGTCCTTCAATGGCCTGGGCGTCAAGCGGATCGTGACCTGCGATCCGCACGCGTTCAATTCGCTGCGCAACGAATACCCGGAATTCGGCGGCCACTGGGACGTCGTGCACCACACGCAGCTGATCGACCGGCTGCTGGCGGAAAAGCGCATCGAGGTGCGGCCGACGCACGAGCGCGTGCTGCTGCACGATCCCTGCTACCTCGGTCGCCACAACGGCGAATTCGAGGCGCCGCGCGCCGTGCTCGGACGCGTCGCCAAGGACGCGCTGCTCGAGTTCCCCCTGCACCGCGAGAAATCGATGTGCTGCGGCGCCGGCGGCGCGCGCATGTGGATGGAAGAGCACATCGGCACGCGCATCAACGTCGACGCGCGTCGAGCAGGGCCTGCCGCAGCGCCCGAACGTGATCGCGACCGCCTGCCCGTACTGCTCCGTGATGCTCGGTGACGGGCTGAAGACGAAGAACCTGAACGAGACGATCCAGACGCGCGACGTCGCGGAACTCGTTGCTTCCGCCATGGTGCGCAATCGCGCCAGCGGCTAGCATTCGGGGCGTGAACGACGACACGCCCCACTGGATTCCGTCTGCCGAACGCGTCGCCGCCGCGAAACTGACGCGAGTTTCACGCGTTTGCCCGTGACCGCGGCGCGCCCGGCGGCGATTACTCGTCGCTGTGGCAATGGTCGGTCGACGAGCCGGCCGCCTTCTGGAATGCCGTCTTCGACTTTACGGGCGTGATCGCCGATCGCGGTCCCGGACCGGTGCTGCGCAATGGCGACCGCATGCCCGGCGCCACCTGGTTCGAAGGCACCCGGCTGAACTTTGCCGAGAACCTGCTGCGTGGCACCGGCGACGGTCCGGCAATCATCGCGCGCGACGAACGCGGCCGACGCCGGGAAATTTCCTGGGACCAGTTACGCGCCGACGTCGCACGCGTGGCCGACGGATTGCGGGCAGCGGGCGTCGTCGCCGGGGATCGCGTCGCAGGCTTCATGCCGAACCTGCCGGAAGCGATCGTCGCGATGCTGGCTACCACGAGCCTCGGCGCAACCTGGTCGTCGTGCTCCCCCGACTTCGGCATCCGCGGGGTGCTCGACCGCTTCGGCCAGATCGCGCCGAAAGTGCTCTTCACGGCGGACGGCTACTGCTACGGCGGCAAGACGCTCGATTCGCTCGAACGCATCGCCGGCATCCTCGCAAGCCTGCCCTCGGTGACGTGCGTGGTCGTGGTGGCGAACGTGAGTCCACGACCCGACCTCGCGCTGCTGCCGACGGCACGTCATTACTCCGAGTTCGGCCGAGCGGACGCGACGCCTGCGCTTCGAGCGACAGCCGTTCGACCATCCGCTCTACATCCTCTATTCATCGGGCACCACGGGCGTGCCGAAGTGCATCGTCCACGGCGCGGGCGGCACCCTGCTGCAGCACCTGAAGGAACATCAACTGCACTCCGACGTGCACCCCGGCGACCGGCTGTTCTTCTTCACGACCTGCGGCTGGATGATGTGGAACTGGCTTGCCAGCGCGCTGGCATCGCAAGCCACGGTCGTGCTGTTCGACGGCTCGCCGTTCCATCCGGACGAGGGCGTGCTGTGGCGACTGGCGAGCGAGGAGCGCGTCGCCCTCTTCGGCACCAGCCCGAAGTACCTCGGCTGCGCTGGAGAAAAGCGGCTATCGACCCGCCGACCAGGTCGATCTCGCGCAGCTGCGCACCGTCCTGTCGACGGGCTCGCCGCTGGCGCACGAGCAGTTCGACTTCGTGCGGGACGCGATCGGCACCGACATCCAGCTCGCGTCGATCTCGGGTGGCACCGACATCGTGTCCTGCTTCGCGCTCGGCAATCCGACGCTGCCCGTCTATCGCGGCGAACTGCAATGCCGCGGACTCGGGATGCGCGTCGAGGTTTTCGACGACGACGGCCGGCCGCTGCAGGGCCAGCAGGGCGAACTCGTCTGCACCGCGCCCTTCCCGTCGATGCCGGTCGGCTTCTGGAACGATCCTGACGGCAGCCGTTACCACGCCGCGTATTTCGAGCGCTTCCCGAACGTCTGGTGCCACGGCGATTTCGCGGTGCTCACCGCGCGCGGCGGACTGGTGATCCTCGGACGTTCCGACGCCGTCCTGAACCCGGGCGGCGTGCGCATCGGCACGGCCGAGATCTATCGACAGGTCGAGAAGCTGGAAGAAATCCTCGAGAGCATCGCGATCGGCCAGGACTGGGACAATGACGTGCGCGTGGTGCTGTTCGTGCGCCTGCGCACGGGCGTAGTGCTCGATGCGGCACTCGAGCAGCGCATTCGCGACGTGATCCGGACCAACACCACGCCGCGGCACGTGCCGGCCAGGATCGTCGCTGTCGGCGACATCCCGCGCACGATCAGCGGCAAGATCGTCGAGCTGGCCGTGCGTGAAGTCGTGCACGGCCGGCCGGTCAAGAACACGGACGCGCTGGCGAACCCGGCAGCGCTCGAAGAGTTCCGTGACCGGCCGGAATTGCGCAGTTGAAGCGCCACGCATGACCCGGCGAGCCGATCTGCGCAGGGAATACGAAGCCGCCCTCGTTCGTCACGGTTATCGCGCCGACGCTGCGCAGCTTCACGCCGTCGACCGCCTGTCGGACCTGGCGGCGCGCCTGCGCAGCGCAGAAGCCCGCTCGCGGGCAGGCTTCGTCGGCCGCTGGCTCGACCAGTTGCGCCAGCGCGGGCAACAGCGTCGCTGGCGAGCGAGGCGTCTACCTCTGGGGCGGCGTCGGCCGCGGCAAGACCTTCCTGATGGACCTCTTCCATGCGCACGTCGGCGTGCCGGCCCGGCGCGAGCACTTTCACCGCCTGATGAAGGACGTGCACGCGCGGCTCGGCGAACTGCGCGACCTGCCGGATCCGCTCGATCGCGTTGCGGCGGACATCGCCCGCGACACGCGCGTGCTGTGCCTGGACGAACTGTTCGTCAGCGACATCGCGGACGCCATGCTGCTGGGCGGGCTGTTCGCCGGCCTGTTCGAACGCGGCGTCACGCTGGTCTTCACTTCGAACCTGCCGCCGTCCGGGCTTTACCGCGACGGACTGCAGCGCCAGCGCTTCCTGCCGGCCATCGCCGCCATCGAACGGCATTGCGAAGTCGTCAATGTCGACGCGGGCGAGGACTACCGCCTGCGCCTGCTCGAAAAGGCGCCGCTGTACCTGGATGCGCGGCTGCCGGACACGCAGCGGCAGCTCGAGGCGCGCTTTGCCGATCTTTGCGGCGGCGACACGGCACGCCGGGACAGCTGGCCATCGAGGGGCGCGACATCCCTTGCGTCGCGCGGGCGGACGAGGTGGTGTGGTTCGACTTCGATGCCATCTGCGACGGACCGCGGTCGCAGTCCGATTACGTCGAAATCGCGCGCGACTTCCACACCGTGCTGGTCAGCGGGGTGCCGCAGATGGACCAGGCCCTGGACAACCCCGCGCGCCGGTTCATTGCGCTGGTCGACGAGTTCTACGACCGCGGCGTGAAGCTGGTCCTGGCCGCGCACGCGCCCGTCGACGAGCTGTATGTCGGCGATCGCCTGCAGTTCGAGTTCGACCGCACGCGCAGCCGACTGGCGGAAATGCAGACGCACGAGTACCTGGCGCGGCCGCACCGCCCCTGAACTGGCGTCGCCGGTGCCCGAATCGTTACAATCGAAAACTTCTGCCGCGGACGGTCCCCCGACTTGACCTCGCCGTTGATCAAACTCGAATCGTTCCTGCCCTACCGGCTCTCGGTGCTCGCCAACGTGACGAGCAGCGCGATCGCGGCGGCCTACGAAGAACGCTTCGGACTCACGATCCCCGAATGGCGGGTCATCGCCGTGCTCATGCGCCACCCGGGACTCTCGGCACGCGAAGTCGCCGCAGAAGAGCCGCATGGATGCCGTCGCCGTGAGCCGCGCCGTCAATCGCCTGCTGCGCGCTGGCCGCCTGCGCCGGGCCGTCGCGACCGATGACCGGCGTCGCTCGATCCTGCAGGTCTCCGCGGCCGGAGCCGCCGTCTATCGCGGCGTCGCCCCGCTCGCCCTCGAATTCGAGCGTTCGCTGCTCGACACGCTGACGCAGCGACGACCGGGCGGCGCTCGACCGCCTGCTCGGCGTGCTCACGCAGCGTGCAGAAACCCTTTCCGTGGACCTGCGTGCGCCGAAGAAGGCCGCGCGCGGTTCCAGGGCGCGGCGCCAACAGACACGCCGCGACCCGGCCCGATGACATACAAAAGAACGACATACCAAGGACGCCCCGCCATGCCAGGAACGATCCCCGCTGCTCGACAGCACCTGATCGACGACATCGCGAAGCTCGCGCGCAGGACCCGCGGAGCTGTCGCTGCCGCTGCCAGCGTTCGTGCAGGCCTACTACCGCGGCGTCGGCGAGGAAGACCTGCAGCTGCGCAATGCGGCAGCGTTCGCGGCCTCGGCCGCCGGACACCTCGAGTTCGGCACGGTGCGTCGCCCCGGCGAACCGAAGGTTCGCGTCTTCAACCCGGAGCAGGCACGCGACGGCTGGGAATCGCCGTTCACGATCGTCGAGGTCGTGACCGACGACATGCCGTTCCTCGTGGACTCGCTGGCCGTCGTGCTCGGCGATTCCCGCCTGCCGATCCAGCTGATGATCCACCCGGTGCTGCGCATGGCCCGCGACCGTCGCGGCAAGTTGCTGAGCATGGAGGAGCGCGAAAGCACGCTCGGCACCATGGAATCCTGGCAGCACGTGGCGGTGCCGCGCATCGGCGATCCGGCGCGGCACGAAGCATTGCGCCTGAACATCCTGCGCATGCTGGACGACGTGCGGCTCGCCGTCCTGGACTGGCCGGCCATCCGCAAGCGGGCGCTCGACATCGCGCAGGAAGTGAATGCAGGCGTGCCGGCGATTCCGCGCCGCGAAGAAAAGGAGGCCGTCGAGTTCCTCGACTGGCTCACCGACAACCACTTCACGTTCCTGGGCTATCGCGAATACAGGCTCGAGCGCACCCGCTCGATGGACCTGCTGGTGCCGGTGCCTCGTTCCGGCCTCGGCCTGCTGCGCACCGGCGAAGGCCGCCCCAAGCCGAAGCCGACGATCCTGACCGGCGAACTGCAGCGCAAGGCGCGCGAAGCCGCCCTGCTGATCGTGACCAAGGCCAACTCGGTCTCCACCGTGCACCGCGCGACGTACCTCGATTACGTCGGCATCAAGACATTCGACAAGCGCGGCCGCGTCACCGGCGAGCGCCGCTTCATCGGCTTGTTCACGTCGAGCACCTACAGCACCAGCCCGCGCGAGATTCCCCTGCTGCGCCACAAGGTGCAGCGCGTGGTGGACCACATCGGCGTGTCGCCGACGAGCCACGACGGCAAGGCGCTGATGCACGTGCTGGAGACGTTCCCGCGCGACGAACTGTTCCAGTCGACGGTGCCGGAGCTCGTGCGGACCACGCGCGGCATCGTCAACCTGTACGAGCGCCAGCGCGTGCGCCTCTTCGCGCGTCGTGACCCGTACCAGCGCTTCTTCTCGTGCCTGCTGTACGTGCCGCGCGATCACTACAACACCCAGGTCCGTGAACGCATCGAGCGCATCCTGCTCGAGGAACTCGCGGGCGTGGACCTCGAGTCGCAGGTGCAGATTTCCGAATCCGCGCTGGCACGGCTGCACATCCTCGTGCGCACGGACCCGGCGCGCAGCGTCGTGGCCGACGTCGAGCGCATCGAACAGCGCATCACCGCCGCGATGCGGACGTGGACCGACCACCTGCGCGACGAACTGCACGCGCAGCTGCCGCCCGAAGTGGCCGATCAACTGGCCGCGCGTTTCGAGGACGCGTTCCCGGTCGCGTACGAGGAAGACGTCCCGCCGGCCGAGGCCATCCGCGACCTGCAGGAACTCGCCGCATTGGCCGCCGGCCCGACGGCACTCGGCATGGAACTGCGCCCCGGGGACACGGCGAGCGGCGCGCTGCACCTGCGCCTGTACCGCCGCGGCGAGCCCGTCGCGATGTCCGACATCCTGCCGTTGCTCGAGAATTTCGACCTGCGCATCCTGAACGAGCGTCCTTACCGCGTCGCACCGACCGACGGCTCGACGCTCTGGATCCAGGACATCGAAGTGAAGCACGCGGGTGGCCGCACGCTCGACCCGGAACTCGAGGGCCGGCGCTTCGAGCAGGCGTTCTTCGCCGTGCATCACGGCCAGGCCGAGAGCGACGGCTTCAACCGGCTCATGCTGGCCGCCGGGCTCGACTGGCGACAGGCGCTGATCCTGCGTGCCGTCTGCCGCTACCTGCTGCAGACCGGCATTCCCTTCAGCCAGCGCTACATGGAAGAGGTGCTGGCCCGCAATCCGTCGATCGCGGCCCGCCTCGCGTGGACCTTCGAATCGCGCTTCGACCCCGACCTGAAACCCGCGACGCGCGCGTCGCAGGTCCGGGCCTTCGCCGAGGACATCGACGACGCGCTCGAAAAGGTCACGAGCCCCGACGACGACCGCATCCTGCGCTCGTTCCGCGCGGTGATCATGGCCACGTTGCGCACGAACCATTACCAGCGCGGCGCGGACGGACAACCGAAGTCGTACCTCTCGTTCAAGCTCGACCCGAAGCTGCTGCCGGAACTGCCGAAGCCGCGCCCGATGTTCGAGATCTGGGTCTACTCGCCGCGCGTCGAAGGCGTGCACCTGCGCATGGGCAAGGTCGCGCGCGGCGGCCTGCGCTGGTCCGACCGGCGCGAGGACTTCCGCACCGAAGTCCTCGGCCTCATGAAGGCGCAGAACGTCAAGAACACGCTGATCGTTCCGGTCGGCGCCAAGGGCGGCTTCGTGCCGAAGCAGATGCCGGCCGGCGCTTCGCGCGAGGAAGTGCAGCGCGAGGGCACCGAGTGCTACCGGATCTTCATCCGCGGCCTGCTCGACATCACCGACAACGTGCGCGGCGACAAGCTCATCCCGCCGGCGCGCGCCGTGCGCTACGACCCGGACGATCCGTACCTCGTCGTTGCGGCGGACAAGGGCACGGCAACGTTCTCCGACACGGCCAACGCACTGGCGGCCGAATACGACTTCTGGCTCGGCGACGCGTTCGCCTCCGGCGGGTCGGCCGGCTATGACCACAAGAAGATGGGCATCACCGCGAAGGGCGCGTGGGAGTGCGTCAAGCGGCACTTCCGTGAACTCGGCCTCGACACGCAGTCGCACGACTTCACGGTCGCCGGCATCGGCGACATGGCGGGCGACGTGTTCGGCAATGGCATGCTGCTGTCGCCGCACATCCGGCTGGTGGCGGCCTTCAACCACCAGCACATTTTCCTCGATCCTGAACCCGACGCGGCGCGCACCTTCAAGGAGCGTGAGCGGCTCTTCAACCTGCCTCGCTCGTCGTGGACGGACTACGACGCGAAGCTGATCTCCAAGGGCGGCGGCGTGTTCCCGCGCAATGCCAAGGAGATCG
This sequence comes from uncultured Gammaproteobacteria bacterium, assembly GCA_963828265.1. Lineage (GTDB taxonomy): Bacteria > Pseudomonadota > Gammaproteobacteria > Steroidobacterales > Steroidobacteraceae > RPQJ01. The sequence continues at coordinate 62,847 of CAWHEA010000001.1, forward strand.
CGCTGTCGCCGCAGGCACGACTGCTGCTCGGCATCGATGCACCCAAGGCGACGCCCGCGGAGATCATCCGCGCGATCCTGAAGCTGCCGGTCGACCTGCTCTGGAACGGCGGCATCGGCACCTACGTGAAGGCTTCCTGGGAAGCGAATTCCGCCGTGGGCGATCGCACCAACGACGCGGTCCGCGTCGATGGCCGCGACCTGCGCTGCAAGGTCGTGGGCGAAGGCGGCAACCTCGGCTTCTCGCAACTCGGCCGCATCGAGTATTCGCTGCGCGGCGGGCGCATGAACACGGACTTCGTCGACAACTCGGGCGGCGTCGACTGCTCGGACCACGAGGTCAACATCAAGATCCTGCTGAAGGCGGCGCAGGAAGGCTCGCGCATGACGACGGCGGAGCGCAACCGGCTGCTCGAGTCGATGACGGAAGACGTCGGCCAGCTCGTGCTGCGCGACAACTACCTGCAGAGCCAGGCCATCAGCCTGCTGCAGGCCGGCGCGCCCGAGCGGCTCGGCGAGCACGCGCACTTCATCCGCTCGCTCGAACTCGATGGCGTGCTGGACCGCGCGCTCGAGTACCTGCCGAACTCGGAGGAAATCGAGGACCGGCGCCGCGCAGGGCTCGGGCCTGGTGCGACCGGAGCTCGCGATGCTGCTGAGCTACGCGAAGATTGCGCTCAGCGCGCAGCTGATCCAGTCGGACGTGCCGGAGGATCCGTACCTGAGCCAGGAGCTCGACCGCTATTTCCCGCCGCGGCTCGCCCGGCGCTACGGCAAGTTGCTGGGCGAGCACCGGCTGAAGCGCGAGATCATCGTCACCGCGACGACGAACAGCATCGTCAACCGGATGGGCCCGACCTTCGTCGCGCGCACCCAGCAGGACACCGGGGCCGACGCCGCCACGGTGGCGCGCGCCTATTCGATCGCGCGTGAAGTGTTCGAGGTGCGCGAACTCTGGACCGCGCATCGAGCGACTGGACAACAAGGCGGCCGCGACACTGCAGTACGGCATGGTGCACGACACCATCGGCCTGATCCGCCAGGCCACCTACTGGCTGATCCAGCGTCATCGCTCGACTCTCGGCATCGAGCAGCAGGTGGCGCGCCTGCGGCCCGGCATCCAGGAACTCACGCGCGCGCCGCTGCAGTGGCTGGACGGCGCCGCACGCGCGAGCTTCGAAGCCCGCAACGCCGAACTGGCCAAGGCCGGCGTGCCGGCCGACCTGTCGCGCCGGATCGCGGCCTGCAACGCGCTGCACAGCAGCCCCGACATCGTCGAGCTCGCGGAGTCGCGCAAGCTCACCGTCGAGGCGGCTGCGAAGGCGTACTTCGCGATCGGCGGATATTTCGGGCTCGACTGGCTGCGCACGCACATCGAAGGTCTCGACACCGAAGGTCACTGGCACGCGGTCGCACGCGGCAGCCTGCGCGAAGCGCTGTTCGAGGTGCACCGCAGCCTGGCGCAGGGCGTGCTCGAATCGTCGCGCGAGACCGATCCGGTCAAGTCGCTCGACAAGTGGCTCGCCCGGAACAAGGCTGCCGCGGAGCATGCTCGCGCCGTGATCATCGACATTCGTGCACAGACCACCGAGATCGATTTCGCCTCGCTGTCGGTTGCGCTGCAGGCCGTCCGTCGCGTGGCTGCGGCAGAGGCCTGATGCGCACGAGCCTCGTCATCGTCACGTACGAACGGCCCGCAGCACTCGAGCGAGTGCTGGCGAGCGTCAGGGCGCAGACACAGGCGCCGGACGAGGTCATCGTTGCAGACGACGGATCCGGCCCGGCGGTGGCTGCCGTCGTGGACGCATTCAAGCAGCGCCTGCCGTCGCGGCGTTGGATTCGTGCGCCAGGAGCACTCGGGCTTTCGCGCCGGACGCATGCGCAACCTGGCGATCGCGCGCTGCACCGGCGACTACGTGCTGCTGGTCGACGGCGACATGGTGCTGCATCCGAATTTCGTGGCGGACCACGCTCGCGCCGCGCGACCCGGCTACTGGACACAAGGCGTGCGCATTCCACTCGACGAGGCTGCGACGCAGCGACTCCTGCGCGGTGGCCGCATCCCGTCGCCATGGACGGCAGGCGTTGACCTCAGGCGTCGAGCCTATGGCGCTGCACGCGCCCCGGCTCACCGAGACGCTCGGCCGGGCCGCGAATTCGTTCGTTTCCATCAAGTCGTGCAACCAGGCGTTCTGGCGCGCCGACCTGCTGCAGGCGAACGGCTACGACGAGGACTTTGCTGGCTGGGGCGCGGAGGACAAGGAACTCTGCGCACGGCTCACCAACGCGGGGGTTCGCCGCCAGACACTCGTTTTTTCGGCGATCGCCTGGCACCTCGCACACCGCCCGGTCTCGCGCGCCGCCGTGCGCGCGAACCAGGAACGCTGGCAGGAAACCGTCCGCAGCGGCCGCACGCGCTGCGCCCGCGGCATCGACCAGCACCTCACTCATCCACAACTCGCAAGGCTGACCTGAAATGAGCACCGGCAAGCTTCTGCTCCTGCGCCACGGCCAGAGCATCTGGAACCTCGAGAACCTGTTCACGGGCTGGGTCGACGTCGACCTGTCCGAGCAGGGCCGGCAGGAAGCGCAGGAAGCGGGCCGCCTGCTCAAGGCCGAGGGGATTGCGTTCGACATCGCGTTCACGTCGGTGCTGAAGCGCGCGATCCGCACGCTGTGGATGGCGCTCGACGAAATGGACATGATGTGGCTGCCGGTCGAGCGCACGTGGCGGCTCAACGAGCGTCACTACGGTTCGTTGCAGGGCCTCAACAAGACGCAGACGGTGGAAAAGCACGGCGCGGACCAGGTAAAGGTCTGGCGTCGCAGCTACGACATCCCGCCTCCGCCGCTGCCGCAGACGGATCCGGGCCATCCGCGCTTCGATCGCCGCTACGCGGGCGTGCCTGCGGGCGAGTTGCCGTCGACCGAGTCGCTCAAGGACACGCTCGCGCGCGTGCTGCCGTTCTGGAACGCGCGCATCGCGCCGGAATTGCTGGCGGGCCGCAACGTGCTGGTCGCCGCGCATGGCAACAGCCTGCGCGCGCTGGTGAAGATGCTGGACGGGATGTCGGATGCCGACATCGTGGAACTCAACATCCCGACCGGCGTGCCGCTGCTCTACACGCTCGATGCGCAGCTGAAGCCGCTTTCCAGCCGCTACCTCGGTGATGCCGAAGCCGTGAAAGCGCGGGCTGAAGCTGTGGCGAAGCAGGCGGAGAAGAAGTAGGGGAAGGGGCGGAAGGGGTTAGGGGTTAGGGGTTAGGGGTTAGTCGGAAGTGCACGGCAACCCGAAACCTCGGCGCACGTCGATGCAACTCGGTTCCGATGCCGACTATTACTGCCGAAGTCGATGAGTTCGCTGCAGCTTCCGACTAACCCCTAACCCCTAACCCCTTCCGCCCCTTCCTTCAGGTCAGGAACCCGCCGTCGACGACGAGGTACTCCCCCGTCACGTACGACGAAGCGTCCGATGCCAGGAACAGCGCGGCGCCCGCCAGGTCCTGCGGCTCACCGACGCGTGCCAGCGGATTCGTCGCCAGGTAGTGCTCGGTCTGGCTCTTGTCCGCCAGCAGCGCGCCCGCGAACTTCGTGCGGATCAGGCCCGGCAGGATCGCGTTGCAGCGGATGCCGTGCGGGCCGCACTCCTTCGCGAACGTCTTCGTCATGTTGAGCACGGCGCCCTTGGTGATCGAGTAGATCCCCTGCTTCGGGCCGGGCCGCACCGCATTCACCGACGCGACGTTGATGATCGAGCCCTTGCCCTGTTCGCGCATCATGCGTCCCGCCAGCACCGACGCGAAGAAATAGCCGCGGATGTTGACGTCGACCGTCTTCTGGAAAGCCCCGAGGTCGGTGTCGAGCACGTGCCCGTAATACGGGTTTGCCGCCGCGTTGTTGACCAGTACGTCGAGCCGGCCGAACTCCGACTGGACGCGTGCAAACAGCGCATGCAGCGCGTCCATGTCGCCGATGTGGCACGCGATCGCAGTGGCCTTGCCGCCCGCCGCGTTGATCTCGGCCGCCACTTCGTCACAGGCTTCCTGCTTGCGGCTCGAGACGACCACGTGCGCGCCGTACTGCGCGAAGCCCTTGGCCATGGCTTCGCCGATGCCACGGCTGCCGCCGGTGACGAGCGCGACGCGACCCGACAGATCGAATGAAACGGACATGTGACTGACCCCGGGTTAAGCGATGGCGAGGCGGCGACGGGCCTCGTCGTATTCCTGGACCATGCGCGCGATGACTTCGCGCGCAGGAAGCACGTCGTGAATGTTACCGACGCCCTGCCCGCCGCTCCAGATGTCGCGCCAGGCCTTCTTTTCCATGTTGCCGCCGGAGCCGAAGTTCATCTTCGACTTGTCCGCTTCGGGGAGGTTGTCCGGGTCGAGCCCCGCCGCCGCGACGCTGTGCCTCAGGTAATTGCCCTTCACGCCGGTGAAGAGCGACGTGTACACGACGTCGTCGGAACTCGAGTCGACGAGCATCTGCTTGTACTCGGGCAGGACGTGGGCTTCGGTCGTCGCCAGGAACCGCGTGCCGATGTAGGCCATGTCCGCGCCGATCGCCTGCGCCGCGAGCACGTCCGCACCGCTCGACATGGCGCCGGAGAGCACCAGCGTGCCGTCGAAGAACTGGCGGATTTCGCGCACGAGCGCGAAGGGACTGCCCATGCCCGCGTGACCACCCGCGCCGGCGCAGACCACGATGATGCCGTCCACGCCCTGCTCCACGGCCTTGCGCGCATGCCGCACGCTGATCACGTCGTGGAACACGAGACCGCCGTAGCTGTGCGCCGCCTCGACGATCTCACGCGGCGGACGCAGGCTCGTGATGATGAGCGGCACCTGGTGCCGGACACACGCGTCCATGTCGTGCTGCAGCCGGTCGTTGCTCACGTGCGCGATCTGGTTGACGGCGAACGGCGCCACCTTCGCTTGCGGGTTCGCGGCCGCGTACTCGTCCAGTTCCTTGCGGATGCGCGTGAGCCATTCATCGAGGGCGGATGCCGGGCGCGCGTTCAGCGCCGGGAACGAGCCGATGATGCCGGCCTTGCACTGCTCGATGACCAGTTCCGGCGTCGAGGCGATGAACATCGGCGAACCGATGACGGGAAGACGGAGACGATCGCGAAACGCAGCCGGAAGCGACATCCAGGACTCCTCTATTTGCCGTAATAGCGCTGCCAGGTGGGCAGCTTCTCCGGCCAGTCGGCCGGAACCGCGTGATCATACGCGCGCATGCGGGTGTCGATCCCGGGGCCCAGCGCGTCGAGGTACTCGGCCGTGGGCACGTAATACATGAACGACAGGCCACGCTCACGGAACCGCCAGCGGCCTTCGCAGCGTTGGTACACGTCCTGGTAGCGGATGGCAGCCAGCATCGGCTGGCCCTTGCGCTGCATCTCGGCGTGCGCCAGCACGAAGCCGGTCGCGCGGTCCGGGTCCATGTGATCGAACTCGACGATGCGGTCGTGGGTGAAGTGGTTGCTGGGACCGAGCACGGTGAACCGGCCCTTGAACATCTCGACGGCTGCCTGCCGTCCACGCGCGTCCATGACCCCGTCGGCGGACCAGACCCGCGCATCCGGCGTGAACAGCGACTCGATCGCGTCGACGTCGCGGTTGTCCATGACGAGGCAGTAACGGGCGATCAACTCGCCGATCGCGACCCGGTCTTCCAGGTGGCGGACGCGTTCTTCGAGCGTAGGTCCAAGTTTCATGCGGACTCCCCGCGGCAGTCAGGCGTTCAGCGTAGCGCATGGACTCTAGGATGGCCCCGGTCAAAAAGAAACAGGACTGCTTGTTTTTTTCTGAATCGGGCGATGCTAACCTCCGGCCACCAGGAGACCACCCGTATGGCGAAAGCACCCGCGCGTTCAGGCAAGCCCGTCAGCCGTCGCCCCAAGGCGGCAGCAGGCCAGGGCGAAGCGACCGACCAAGGCCCGCAGCAAGCCCCAGGGCATTGCGCCGTTGCCGCCCGAGAATCTCGCACTCGCGCGCATCAACGTCACCACGATCGGCGACCTGCTGCTCACCGCGGCGGACCGTCATCCCGATTCACTCGCGCTCGTGTTCCCCGATCGCGCCCTCACCTACCGGCAACTGGTCGACGGCGCGTTGCGCCGCGCGCGCGCGTTGCAGGCGCTCGGGGTGCGGCCGCGCGACCACGTCGGCCTGCTGATGCACACGTGCGCGGAATTCGTCGAGACGTTCTTCGCGATCGCGTTCTGCGGTGGCGTCATCGTGCCGATCAATGCCCGGTACAAGTCGAACGAGCTCGCCTACGTCATCGAGAACGGCGACATCGTCACGGTCGTCACGACGGACGCCGTCGCCGATTCCGTCAATTTCGTCGAGCGACTGAACGGCGCGTTCAAGGAACTGCCGCGCAGCCGCGACCCGCGCAAGCTCAAGGTGGCGGGCGCGCCGAAACTGCGCAACATCGTGCTGCTCGGCAAGACCAGGGCGAAGGGCTATCTCACCGAAGCCGACTTCGACGCCGCCGCCAAGTCCGGCAACGAGACGGAAGTGCATCGCGCGCGCCTGCGCGTGCGGGTGCGCGACGTCGGCCTGATGCTCTACACGTCGGGCACCACGGCCAACCCGAAGGGCTGCCTGATCACGCACGAGGCGATGGTGCGCAACAGCATCGCGCTCGGACGCCATCGCTACCGGCTGACGCACGACGACCGCATGTGGTCGCCGCTGCCGATGTTCCACATCGCCGCCGTGCTGCCGATGCTCGCGATCTTCGACGTCGGCGGCACGTACCTCACGATGGGTTACTTCGATGCGGGCGTCGCGCTGAAGATGCTCGAGAAGTACAAGGTCACGGCCCTGTATCCGAGCTTCGTCACGATCATGCAGGGGCTCGTGTACCACCCGACGTTCCACGACACCGACCTGTCGCGGGTCAAGCTGATGAACAGCAACTTCGCGGTGCAGCCGCCGGGAGTCGCGGAGCCGATCATGGCGGCGATGCCGCAGGCATTGCAGGTCGGCAGCTTCGGCATGACGGAGGCCGCGGGCACGGTCTGCACGGGCGGCTGGGACGAGACCGAGGCGCGCCGCATCACGCGCCTGGGCAAGCCCCTGCCCGGCCTCGAGGTCCGCATCGTCAACCCCGAGACGGGCCACGACCTGAAGACCGGCATGCGCGGCGAAGTGCTCGTGCGCGGCTACTCGCTGTTCGAGGGCTACTACAAGGACGCCGAGAAGACCGCGCAGGCGCTCGATCCCGACGGCTGGTTCCACACCGGCGACATCGGCTCGCTCGACGACGACGGCACGATCATGTTCCACGGCCGCATCAAGGACATGCTCAAGGTCGGCGGCGAGAACGTCGCGGCCGCCGAGATCGAGGGCCTGCTCGGCCGGCATCCGGCCGTCAAGCTGGCGCAGGTCGTCGGCATTCCCGACGCGAAGTACGTCGAGGTGCCCGCCGCGTTCGTCGAACTGAAGCCGGGCATCAAGGCCAGCGAGAAGGAGCTGATCGATTTCTGCCGCAAGGAGATCGCGAGCTTCAAGGTGCCGCGCCAGGTGCGCTTCGTCACCGAGTGGCCGATGTCGAGCAGCAAGATCCAGAAGTTCCGGCTGCGCGACGCGCTGGTCAGGGAACTCGGCCTCGGCTGATTTCCGGAGGATGCAGCAATGACACCGCGCTTCGGTCCCGTGATGCAGCTGGGCTTCGTCGTGCCCGACCTCGACCGTGCGATGCGAGCACTGGACGGACAAGGTCGGCGTCGGCCCGTTCTTCGTCCTGAGCCACATCAAGTTCGCGCGAGGCGCTCTACCGCGGCCAGCCGACGGACGTCGACATCTCGGTCGCCGTCGCGCAGTGGGGCGAGGTGCAGGTCGAGCTGATCCAGCAGTTCAACGATTCGCCGTCGATCTACTCGCATTTTCGCATACCGCGCGCAGGGCGGCCTGCAGCACGTCGGCGTGATGACGCGCTCGGTGCAGGACGACCTCGACCGGCTGCGCCCGCTCGGCATCGAGCCGGTGCAGCTGGGCTCGACGGCCAACGGCATCCGCTTCGCCTACCTCTCGACCGACCAGCACCCGGGTGGAATGATCGAGCTGATCGAGCACGGACCGGCGATCGACGGATTCTTCGCGATGGTGCGCGAGGCCGCGCAGGGCTGGGACGGCAGCAAGCCGGTGCGCCGCCTGTGAAGCCCGCGCTGCGACCGGTCCAGGTCGCATACCACGTGCCCGACCCGGAGGCCGCCGCGGTGCGTTGCGCGCGCGATTTCGGCTGGGGTCCGTTCTACCTGATGGAACACATACCGCTCGAACGCAGCCTGTACCGCGGCGCGCCCGCGGAGTTCGACCACACCTCTGCCTACGGCCAGGCGGGCGAACTGATGGTCGAACTGATCACGCAACACAATGACGGGCCTTCCGCCTTACGCGACCTCTTCGCCCCGCACGAAACCGGCGTGCATCACGTGGCCTGCTTCGTGGCGGACCTTCCGGCCGAACTGCAGCGTTACCGCGAACAGGACGTGGCGATCGCGCTCGAGGCCCGCACGAAGACGGGCGTGGATTTCGCGATGGTCGACGTGAGCGACTCGCTCGGCCACATGCTCGAACTGTACGAACCCAACGAGGACCTGCGCCGCTTCTACGCGCACGTCCGCAATGCTGCCTCCGGCTGGGACGGTGACCGTCCCGTGCGCCGGCTGCGCGGCTAGCCAACGGAGACACACGACCATGGGCAGACTCGAAGGCAAGAGCGCCGTCATTCTCGGCGCCGCGGGGCGCGACAACATGGGCCAGGTCATGGCTCGCACGTTCGCGCGCGAAGGCGCTCGAGTCATGGTTGCCGGTCGGCACGAAGGGCCGCTGCGTGAGATCGCCACCGAGATCGGCGGTCGCTACGCCACCTGCGACATCACGAAAAAGGCCGACGTCGAAGCGCTGGCGAGCGCCGCCGTCGAGGCGTTCGGAAAGGTCGACATTGCAGTGAACTGCACGGGCTGGGGCCTGATGGCCAAGCTGCTCGACACGACCGAAGAGCAGCTCGACCAGCTGTCCGCGCTGCAGTTCAAGGGCCCCTACTTCTTCCTGCAGGCCTTCGTCGGCCGCATGGCGAAGTCCGGCGGGGGATCGGTGATCAACATTTCTTCGGCCTCCGTGCACGCGGTGCTCAACAACCACGCGGCGTACATCGGCACCAAGGCCGCGGGCGAAGCGCTCGTGCGCTGCTTCGCGAACGAGTTCGGCGCCGGCGGCGTGCGCGTGAACTCCATTGCGCCGGGACTCACGTCCACGCCGATGACCGAGCGCGACGTGAAGATTCCGGGCCTCGAGGAAGCGTTCGTGAAGGAATACCCGCTCGGCCGCATCGGCACGACCCAGGACGTCGCTGACGCGGCGCTCTGGCTCGCGGGCGACGAATGCTTCATGACAGGCCAGGTGCTGCAGGTGAACGGCGGGCTGACGCTGCGCCGCAATCCGAGCCAGCGCGAAATCAGCGCCAGCCTGAAGGCTCACGCCGCGCCGAAGCCGGCGGGCTGAAGTCGCGCCTCGACGATCAGGCCCTGGCAGTCGCGGGCTTGCTCGCCAGTTCGCGCAGGCGGTCTTCGAGGTAACCCACCATGCGGCGCTCGTGCTCGCCGATGTCGTGCGTGAGCAGGCTGACGGCGAGTCCGTCCATGACGTAATGGACGAGGTCGAGCGCGATGTCGAAGTTGGCGCCCGACCCTTCCCACTCCGGGAACAGGTCGACGGCCGTCTTGTACCACTCGCGTTCGAACGCTTCCTGCGCCGGCTTCAGGATCGACTGCAGTTCCGGGTCCGTGCGCGACGCGATCCAGAGTTCGAGGAACGCGACGTACATCGGATGCTTGACGTGCTCGAAGTACGCCTCGAGCGCACGGCGCACGCGCGTTTCGTCGCGCGGCAGCTTGTCGATCGCCTTGCGAAACGCCTTCAGGCGCTTCGAGTGCAGGTGCTCGACCGCGGCACGGACGATGTCGATCTTGGACGGGAAGTGATGCAGCATCGCGCCGCGCGACAATCCCGCCTTCTCGGCGATGACCGTCGTCGTCGTGCACGAGTAGCCGAGGTCGACCACGCAGCGCAGCGCGGACTCGACGATCTGCAGCCGCGTCGAGGCGCTTTTCTGCGCCTGCCAGCCGGCCGGTCCTGGAGTGGGGGCGTCGGCGGAGTCGCGCAGGCGGGGCTTCATGTCGTCGGGCATCCTCGGCGAAGTGGGCAAAGGATGTCGGGCCTGTCTGGAAAAGTCAAAGATGATTGAAACCGGCAGGGCTGACTGCTAAGTTCGGCCGCGCCTGCCGCTTCGGCAGCGCAACCATCAATGCGGCGGGAGCAGGAACATGGGACGACTGGACGGGAAAGTAGCGATCGTGACGGGCGGCTCGGCCGGACTCGGCAGGGCTGATGCCATCGGCCTGGCGCGCGAGGGCGCCAAGGTCGTGGTGACGGACGTCAACGAGGCCGAAGGCCGCAAGGTCGCCGCCGAGATCAACGCGCTGCACCCGGGTGCCGCACTCTTCCTCGTGCAGGACGTGCGTGACGAAACCCGCTGGCAGGAAGTCATCGCCGAGACCGTGCAGAAGTTCGGCGGCCTGCACGTCCTCGTGAACAACGCGGGCGTCGTGAAGATCGCCACGCCCGAGAGCTGCACGCTCGAGGAATTCCGCTTCCAGAACGCCGTGATGTCCGAAGGCGTGTTCCTCGGCTGCAAGCACGCGATGCCCGCGATGAAGGCCAGCGGCGGCGGCTCGATCATCAACATGTCATCGGTCGCCTCGCACCTCGGCTACCCGGTGTACTTCGCCTACAGCGCGGCCAAGGGCGCCGTGCGCTCGATGACCAAGGCGATCGCCGTGCACTGCCAGATGAACAAGTACAACGTGCGCTGCAACTCGATCCACGCGGGCGCGATCGACACCCAGATGGTGCGGGACGCGACCAGGACGCTGGGCATGGAGATGTCGTACTGGGAACAGACGCCGACCGGCCTCGGCAAGCCCGAGGACGTCGCCAACCTGGTCGTGTACCTCGCGTCCGACGAGTCGCGCTACGTCAACGGCACCGAGATCATGCTCGACAATGCGCTGACGGTGCAGTGAGGCGACCGGCCAGGCGCCACGGCGCCACCGGGCCCGCCTATAAAAAAACAGTCATGACTGTTTAATTTTGACCGTCGGCTACCTATAATCCGGCCTCGGCCCGGCTCCCGGGCTCCGGCCACGAGTCCCCTGGAGGCAGCGCATGGATCTGGGTCTGAGAGGAAAAAAGGCAATCGTGACCGGCGCCACGCGTGGCATCGGCCGCGCCATCGTCGAACAGCTTGCAGCGGAAGGCGCTGACATCGGCTTCTGCGCGCGCAACGAGGACGAGATCACCGAGACCACCGCGGCCCTGAAGGCGCGGGGCGTCAACGTGATCGGCTCGTCGGTGAACGTGCGCGATGGCGATGCCTACAAAGCCTGGCTCGAAAAGACGGCGACCGACCTCGGCGGCTGCGACGTCTTCGTCGCCAACGTCAGTGCCGGCGGCGGCATGGACAGCGAAAAGAACTGGTGGAAGAACTTCGAGATCGACGTCCTGCACACGGTGCGTGGCTGCGAAACCCTGATGCCACACCTGAAGAAGTCGGGACAGGGCTCGGTCGTCATCATCAGCTCGACCAATGCGATCGAGACCTTCGCCGCTCCCATGGCCTACAACGCCATGAAGGCCGCGCTGATCACGTATTCGAAGCAGCTGTCGCAGTTCGTCGGCAAGGACAGCGTGCGCGTGAACTCGCTCTGCCCCGGCCCGATCTACTTCGAAGGCGGCGCCTGGGAAATGATCAAGGGCACCAACCAGAAGTTCTACGACTCGACGGTGCGGCAGATCCCGTGCGGCCGCATGGGCACGCCCGACGAGGTCGCGCGCGTCGTCACGTTCCTCGCGAGCCCGGCATCGAGCCTCATCACCGGCGCCAACGTCGTGGCCGACAACGGCTACACCAAGGGCGTGCGGTACTGACGCCAGCGCCATGGCCAAGGCAGCAATCGACGCGTATTTCGTCTGTGGCGGCAAGTACCACGACATCGACTACGCGCGCCTGCAGCTGCTGGGCCTCCTCGGCGAGCACGAGCGGGTCCGCACCCGCATCGCCGAGGACTACTCGGACATCGCCGCGATCGAGGCGAGCGACTTCCTGGTCACGTACACGGTCGACATCGTTCCCAGCGAGGAAACGGCGCAACGCCTCCGTGACTACGTCGCGGGTGGCAAGCGCTGGCTGGCGCTGCATGGTACGAATTCGATCCTGCGCTACGTGAAGGGCCGCGGCTGGGAAGCACCTCGCGATGCGCGCACGTTCATGGAAACGCTCGGCAGCCAGTTCGTCGCGCATCCGCCGATCGAGCCCTACCGCGTGGAAGTCACGCAGCCGTCGCATCCGCTGGTGGCTGGCATCGAACCCTTCGATGCCAGCGACGAGCTGTACCTGATGGAGCTGCACCCGCCGTTCGAGACGCTGCTGCACACGCGGTGGCACGGCGAGGCCAGGGGTTTTGCGGAGCGCGACTGGAGCAAGGACGAGCCGCGCCCTGTCATGTACCTGAAAAAGGTCGGCGCGGGCGAAGTGCTGTATTTCACGCTCGGCCATGCGCGCGGTCATTACGACATGCGGCCGATGATGGACGAGTACCCGACGGTCGAGCGCGGCAGCTGGCCGGTTCCGGCCTTCAACGAACTGCTGCGGCGCAGCCTGCGCTGGGCCGCCGGCCTGGATTGAGCGGAGGCTCGCCATGAGTTCCAACCCGAAGGACGACGAACTGCGCGAGGCTTCGCGCACGCCCGCTTACCGCAAGGTGAAGCGTGTCGCACCCGAGCAGAGCCCGGTCACGCCCGCGGGCAAGGAGCCGGATCCGGACCTCGGCCATGAGCTGATCCGCAAGGAACGCTACACCTCGGCCGAGTTCATGCAGCTCGAGTGGGAGCGCATCTGGAAGAAAGTCTGGCTGCTCGGCGCCATGGAGTCGGACCTGCGCGAGCCCGGCGACTTTGTCGCGACCGAAATCGGCCGCGAGTCGGTGCTGATCGTGCGGCAGGCGGATGGCGGCGTGCGCGCCTTCTATAACGTGTGCCTGCATCGCGGCAACCGCCTCCGCCCGACGGGCGCAGGCAGCGCCGACTCGTTCAAGTGCCAGTACCACCACTGGGAATACGCGCTCGACGGCTCGTTCAAGCGCATCCCCGATCTCGACACGTTCCCGCAGGGCGCCCCGCCCTGCCGCGGCCTCAAGGAACTGCCCTGCGCAGCCTGGGGCGGCTTCGTCTGGTTCAGCCTCGATCCGAACGTGGGGCCGCTGGAGGACTTCCTCGATCCGGTGCACAAGCACCTCGACCCCTACAACTTCCCGAAGATGGCGCTCACGCGCGACATCACCGTGGAGTGGAACTGCAACTGGAAGGCCTCGGTCGACGCGTTCAACGAGAGTTACCACGTGCAGGGGATCCACCCGCAGCTGATGTGGTACCTGCACGACCTCGACATCCAGATCGACTGCTTCGAGCGGCACAACCGTTACCTGATCCCGTTCGCCACGTGGAGCCCGCGCGTGCGTCGCCCGCCGGCGATCCCGGACCCGATCAAGGTGATCATGAAGACGGCGGGCATGGACCCGGCCGACTACGACGAGCCGTACGAGAACATCCGCCGCGACGTGCAGCAGTGGAAGCGCAAGCATGGGCCGGCGCAGGGCAAGGATTACTCCAGGCTCAACGACGACCAGCTCACCGACGACTACCACTACCTGATCTTCCCGAACGTCACGCTCAACGTGCACGCGGACGACCTGATGCTGTTCCGGCAGCGGCCGCATCCGACCGATCCGGACCGCATGTTCTACGACATCTGGACGTTCGAACTGGTGCCGGAGGGCCACGAGTGGCCGGCGCGGCCGAAGCACCAGCATTTCAAGCACGGCGAGAAGTCGATCGGGCTCGTGCTCGACCAGGACGCGGCCAACCTGCCCGGCGTGCAGGCGGGCATGCATTCCGCGGCATTTGAAGGCCTGTGGATCGGCGCGCAGGAACTGCGCATCCGTCATTTCCACAAGGTCATCGACGATTACGTCTATGGGCCGGGCGGCAAGCCGCCCGGCGCTGTCTGAACCCCACGCCCCAGCGCAAGACCAGCGAGGCGACAATGACATCACCACTTTCCGCGGAGCGCCTGCAGCGCGCCTACCGCCAGATGAAGACGATCCGCGAGTTCGAGGAACGACTGCACGTGGAAATCGCCACGGGCGAGATCCCCGGCTTCACGCACCTCTACGCCGGCCAGGAGGCGGTCGCTGTCGGCGTGTGCGAGCACCTCGACGACGCCGACTACATCGTGAGCACGCACCGCGGCCACGGGCACTGCATCGCCAAGGGTTGCGACGTGCAGGGCATGATGCTCGAGATCTACGGTCGTGCCGATGGCCTCTGCAAAGGCAAGGGCGGCTCGATGCACATCGCCGACGTCACCAAGGGCATGCTCGGCGCGAACGCCATCGTCGGTGGCGGCCCGCCGCTCGCGGTGGGCGCGGCCATCGCCTGCCGCAATCGGGGCAACCAGCGTGTCAGCATCGCCTTCGGCGGCGACGGCAGCTGCAACCAGGGCACCGTGTTCGAGGCCATGAACATGGCCGTCGTGCTGAAGGTGCCGGCGATCTTCGTGATCGAGGACAACGGCTACAGCGAGCACACGGGCAAGGACTACGCCGTGGGCTCGAAGGACATCGCCGGCCGCGCACGCGGCTTCGGCATGCCCGCCGAGCGCTGCGACGGGTCGGATTTCTTCGCCGTGTACGAAGCGGCAGGTCGCCTGATCGAGCAGCGCGCGCCGTGGCGAAGGCCCTGCGACCCTCGAGGCGACGATCACGCGCTTCTACGGGCACTTCGAAGGCGACCCGCAGCTGTACCGCGCGAAGGACGAAGTGAAGCGCCAGCGCGAGACGATGGATTGCCTGAAGAATTTCCGCGCGCGCGTGACGGCCGAAGGCTGGTTGTCGGCCGCCACGCTCGACGCCATCGACGAGCAGGTGCTGACGGTCATCGACGCCGCCGTTGCGGCAGCGAAGTCGTCGCCGCCGCCGGCCGAGTCCGAACTCGAAACCGACGTCTACATCTCCTACTGAGCCGACGCGCCATGCCACAGAAATCATTCCGCGACGCGCTCAACGAAGCGCTGCACCTCGAGATGGAACGCGACGGCTCGATCATCGTCCTCGGCGAGGACGTTTCGGGCGGCGCCGGCGGCACGTCCGGCCAGCGCGAAGCGTCCGGCGGCATCTTCGGCGTCACCAAGGGCCTGCTGCCGAAGTTCGGCGCCGACCGCGTGATCGACACGCCGATCTCCGAGTCCGCGATCATCGGCGCCGCCGGCGGCGCGGCGCTCGCCGGCCTGCGTCCGGTGGCCGAGCTGATGTTCGCCGACTTCGTCGGCGTCAGCATGGACCAGATCTTCAACCAGATGGCCAAGTTCCGCTACATGTTCGGCGGCAAGACGCGCTGCCCCGCCGTCGTGCGGCTCGCCATGGGCGCCGGCATGAACATGGGCGCGCAGCACTCGCAGTCGATCTACGCACTGCTCACCGCCGTGCCGGGCCTCAAGGTCGTCGTGCCGTCGAACGCGTACGACGCCAAGGGCCTGCTGATCCAGGCGATCCGCGACGACGACCCGGTCATGTTCTTCGAGCACAAGGCGCTCTACCCCCGCAAGGGCGAAGTGCCGGACGGTGCGTACACGATCCCGTTCGGCGAGGCGAACCTGTTGCGCGAAGGCGAGCACGTCACGGTGGTCGCGATCGGCCGCATGGTCGTCTTCGCCGAGAAGGTGGTCGACACGCTGGCGAAGGAAGGCATCACCTGCGACCTGATCGATCCGCGCACGACGTCGCCGCTCGACGAGGAGACGATCCTCGAGAGCGTCGAGAACACCGGCCGCCTCGTCGTCGTGGACGAATCGAATCCTCGCTGCAGCGTTGCGGCCGACATCTGCGCGCATCGTCGCGGAGAAGGGCTTCCATTCGCTCAAGGCCGCACCGCGCGCGGTGACGGCGCCGCACTCCCCGGTGCCGTTCGCCCGTGAACTCGAGCGCGCCTACGTGCCGGGTCCGGCGAAGATCGAAGCCGCCATCCGCGAGGTGATGAAGGGATGAGCACCGATCGCATCCGTCCGGTCACGATGCCCAAGTGGGGCATCGAGATGCAGGAAGGCACCGTCACCGCCTGGAACGTCGAACTCGGTCGCCACGTCGACAAGGGCGATGCCCTGCTCGACGTCGAGACTGAAAAAATCGTGAACTCCGTGGAGAGTCCCGCGAGCGGCACGCTGCGCCGCATACTCGCACCGATGCACGACACGTTGCCGGTGGGCGCGCTGATCGCCGTGCTCGCGGACGCCGACGTCGCAGAGACGGACATCGACGCCTTCGTGCGCGACTTCAAGCCGATCGATGCATCGTTCGCCGAGGGCTCGCCGGCGCGCAGTGGCGACAACCTCTGCGCCTGCTGCTCCCGCCACTCCTGCCGTGGACGCAGCGACCGATGGCGGCGGCGAAGGCGAGGCGCGCGTCAGCCCGATCGCGAAGCGCCTGGCCGAGAAGCTCGGCATCGACCTCTCGCGGGTCACGGGCACGGGCCGCAACGGCCGCATTTCCAAGGAAGACGTCGAGGCCTACGCGGCAAGTCTGCCGCAGTCAGGCAGTTCCCCCGCTGCCGCTCCCGCAGCTCGGCACCGCACAGCCGGCCCGACGCGAGAAGCTGACCTCGATGCGTTCGACCATCGCCCGCCGGCTCTCCGAGTCGAAGCGCGACATCCCGCATTACCGGCTGGTGGCCGACCTCGACATGGACGCGCTCGCCGGCAGGCGCGCGAGGCTCGTCGCAAGCGGCCTGCGCATTTCCATCAACGACCTGCTGCTGCACGCGATCGCGACAGCCCTGCAGCAGCACCCGCGCCTGAACGCGCAGTTTGCAGGCGAAGAACTGCTCCAGTACGACCAGGTGGACCTCGCCGTGGCGGTTGCAACACCCGGCGGCCTCGTGACGCCGATCGTGCGCGATGCGGCGAACCAGTCCGTGCAGCAGATCGCAGCGGCCGTGCGCGATCTCGCCGAACGTGCCCGCGCGGGCAAGCTCGCCCGTGAGGAGATCACGGGCGGCACGTTCACGGTCTCGAGCCTCGGCATGTTCGGCGTGCGTCAGTTCGACGCGATCATCAATCCGCCGCAGGTCGCGATCCTGGCCATCGGCGCGATGCAGGAGCGTCCCGTGGTGCGCAATGGCGCGCTCGCCATCGGCCAGCAGGTCACCGTCTCGCTGTCGAGCGATCACCGTGTCGTCGACGGCGCGGACGCAGCAGGCTTCCTCGCCACGCTCAGTGAAGTCGTCGCCAACGTCGCCGGAGATTGAACTCGATGCTCAAGCGCACACTGCCTGTCATTGCACTGCTCGCGCTGGCCCTGGGTGCTGGTACCTCGCAAGCGGCCGCCACCGGCGCTGCCTCGACCCCTGCAGACGCGCCAAAGGCAGGGGCCGGCGACAACGCGCCGCGCTTCGACAACAAGGCCACGGCGGCAGAGCATCCGGGCGAACCGCTGTTCAAGCAGTACTGCGCCTCGTGCCACCTGGGACAGGTCGCCAAGGCGCCGCACCTGATGTTCCTGCAGATGATGGCGCCCGACGCGATCTACAGTGCGCTCGACGTCGGCATCATGCGCAGCCACGCGGAGAAGATGAGCGCCGAACAGAAACAGCAGGTCGCGACTTACCTGGGTGGCGATCATCCGCTCTCGACGCTGCGCGCGCCGCAGTGCACGGGTGACGCTGCGAAGTTCGATGCGTCGCGCAAGCCGACGGCGTCAGGCTGGGGGCTCACGCCCGAGAACACCCGGCATATCCGCGCCGACGACGCACAGGTCACGGCTGCCGACCTGCCGCGACTCGAGCTGAAGTGGGCGTTCGCGTTCCCGAACGCACAACGCGCCCGTTCGCAACCCGCCATCGCGTACGGTGCGGTCTACGTCGGCAGCCAGGATGGCACCGTGTACGCGCTCGACGAAGAGACCGGCTGCGTCCGCTGGACGTTCCGCGCCCCCGCGGAAGTGCGCACGGCCGTCATCGTCGAGTCGCCCTCCGCTGCCGGCAAGCACGCGGGCTCACCGCTCGTGTTCTTCGGTGACCTGCTGGCCCGCGTGTACGCCGTGGACGCATTCACTGGACAGCTGCGCTGGTCGTACAAGGCCGACGATCACCCCAACGCGACGATCACCGGCGCACCCTCGCTGCACGACGGCACGCTGTACGTGCCGGTGTCTTCGCTCGAAGTCACGTCCGCCGCGGACCCGGCCTACGAGTGCTGCACCTTCCGCGGTGCCGTGCTGGCGCTCGACGCCTACAGCGGCACGAGTCGCTGGAAGGCATTCACCATCCCGACCGCGCCGCGAGAAGTCGGCCGCACGCGTGTCGGCACACGCATCCTCGCGCCTTCAGGCGCACCGATCTGGAATTCACCCGCGATCGACGCGCAGCGTGGCGTGCTTTACGTCGGCACCGGAGAGAACTACTCGTCGCCGGCCAACGACACCAGCGACGCCTTGATCGCGTTCCGCCTGAAGGACGGCGCGATGGTCTGGCACGCGCAGAAAACGGCCAACGATGCCTGGAACGTCGCCTGCATGTTGCCGGACAACCCCAACTGCCCCAAGGAGAACGGTCCCGACGTCGACTTCGGCGCCAGTACCATCGTGCTGCGCGACGCGAAGCGCGGCGACCTGCTGCTGGCGGGCCAGAAGTCCGGGTGGGTGTACGGCGTGAACCCGGACGCGCGCGGCAAGATCGTCTGGAGCAGCAAGGTCGGGCGCGGCGGCATCCAGGGCGGCGTGCACTTCGGCATGGCCACCGACGGCCAGCGGTTGTTCGTGCCGATCTCGGACATGAAGGACGAGCACGACGGCCGCAAGCACGCGGCGCCCTCGCGCGCCGGCATCTACGCGCTCGACCCGCGCACCGGCAAGGAACTGTGGGCCGCTCCGGCCGACGACACCTGCGCCGGACGCCAGTTCTGCGACCCGGGTATTTCCGCGACCGTCACGTCGATCCCCGGCGCCGTGCTCGCCGGCCACATGGACGGACGGCTGCGCGCCTACGACGCAGCGACGGGCAAGGTGGTCTGGGAAGTCGACACGACGCAGGAATGGAAGACCGTGTCGGGTGAAGTCGCGCGTGGCGGCTCGTTCGGCGGCGGCGCCGGCCCGATGGTCGTGAACGGCAAGGTCTTTGCCGCGTCGGGCTACGGGCTGTACTTCCACATGCCCGGCAACGTCCTGCTGGTCTTCGCTCCGCGCGCCCCGTGAACGGGGGCGCGCGACGCGCTCACTCAATCAGGCGACGTAATCGAAGAACTTGAGGTCCATGTCGCCGGAGACGGTCGCCAGGATCGGCGGCACCAGGCGATCGTGGAACGCCGTGGTCTGGTGCAGCTGGAACGCGGCGTCGTCGGTGAAGCGCCCGTAGACCACGTAAGTGTCCGGGTTGTCGCGCGAACGGATGATGTCGTAGACCTTGGTGTCCGGTTCGCTGGCGTGCGTGAGCTGCGACAGCTCGGCCTGCAGCCGCTCGAACTCGGCCTCGTGGCCCGGTTTGATCCTGAGCGTGGCGATGAAGACGGTCATGGGTGCTCGATCCTCGACGAAGCGGAAAGTGAAACGGCGTCAGGCCTGGAACGGATCCAGGTACTCGCGCTCCCACGTGCCGTCGAGGCAATCGACGATCCGGGGACCGATGGCCGCGAGCGCAGCGGAATTCATGTGCGCGTGCTCGAGCTCTTCCGACGGGAAAGATTCGAGCACCGCGTAGCGGCGCGGTTCACGCAGCTTGAAGAACTCGTAATAGATGACGCCGGGCTCATGGGCCTTCACATGAGCGGTGAGTTCGTTGCAGGCGTCGACGAAATCCTGTTCCCGCCCGGGCTTGATCGTCATGCGGGAAATGAACGTAATCCGCGACATCGGCTCCCCCTGTGCGGCGTGTTCGTCACGATGGTAGCACCGGGTCCCGCCGGAAAGAAACAGTCAAGCCTGTTTCTTTTTTGACGCGATCCGGTACATTGCCAGTCGAGTTGCGACGAGTCGCGCGCAGTGAGCGCGCAAGGTGCCGATTTGACCGACAAGCCCTACGTGCCCGCGCTGCCCCTGGCCGAGCTCGCGCCCGGCGCCATGCGCTGCGTGATGCTCGGCGACGAGCCCGTGCTGCTCGTGCACACGAAGGACGGCGCGGTCCACGCCGTGCACAACATCTGCAGCCACGCTTACGCGAAGATGGACGAGGGCCGCCTGCGCGGCAACCGCGTGATCTGCCCGTTGCACGGCGCAAGCTTCGACGTCCGCACGGGCGCCGTGCTCGGCGCGCCCGCCAGCGCTCCGCTCAAGAGCTATCCGGTGCGCGTCGTCGACGGCCACATCGAAGTCCAGGCCTGACCGTTCAGAAATCGAGGAGTCCGCCCGAGTGAATTTCCAGCTCACCGACGAACAGCGCTCGCTGCAGGAAGCCGCGCGCAACTTTGCCCGTGCGAAACTGCCGGACATCGCCAGGGAATGCGAGGACACCAACCACGCGCCCGACAAGGCGGTCGTCAAGGAATTCGCCGAGATGGGATTCCTGGGCATCAACGTGCCCGAACGCTACGGCGGCCTCGGCCTCGGCAACGTCGAGGCGCTGCTCGTGCTCGAGGAGTTCGGCAAGATTTCATCCGCCGTGGGTTTCCCGGTGTTCGAGTCCTGCGTCGGCCCCGTGCGCGCCATCGAGCGCTTCGCTTCCGAATCGCTGAAGCAGCGCGTCGTTCCCGCGGTTTGCCGCGGCGAAATCCAGGTCGCCGTGTCGATGTCGGAGCCGCAGGCCGGCTCCGCGCTCACCGACCTGACGACGCGGGCCGAGACTCGCGGCGACAAGGTCGTGCTGAACGGCACCAAGCGCTGGTGCTCGGGCGGCGGTCATGCCGATGGCTACGTCGTGTACTGCCGCATGTCCGAGGACGAAGGCGCGCGGGGCATCGGCGCCGTCTACGTGGAGAAGGACACCAAGGGCGTCACGTTCGGCAAGCCCGAGAGCCTGATGGGTTTTCGCGGCGTGCCCTCCTCCGACATCTACTTCGACAATGCCACCGTGCCTGCCGACAACATCGTCGTGCCGGCCGGCGGCTTCAAGAAGCTGATGGAAGCGTTCGACCTGGAGCGCTGCGGCAACGCGACCATGGGCCTGGCCCAGGCTTCGGGCGCGCTCGAGGACGTGATCGAGTACGTGCAGGAGCGCGAGCAGTTCGGCAAGCACCTGATCGAGTTCCAGGGCGTGCAGATCAAGCTCGCCGAAATGAAGATGCGTGTCGAAGCCGCGCGACTGCTGATCCACCGCGCCGCATCGAACGCGCAGAACGGCCTGCCGAGCATCCTCGATTCGTCGCTCGCCAAGTGCTTCGCGAACGAGATCGCGCGCGAAGTGTGCGGCCACGCCGTGCAGCTCATGGGTGGATACGGCTACTCGCGCGAGTACCCGATGGAACGACGCCTGCGCGATGCGTGGGGCTGGGGCATCGCGGGCGGCGCGATCGACATCCAGAAGGTCAACATCGCGGGCGCGCTCGTCGGCCGCCGCTTCGACCAGAGGCGCTGACTCGTGGCGGTGCTGGCCGGAGTGCGTGTGCTCGACTTCGGCCGCTACGTCGCGGGCCCCTATTGCGCCACGCTGCTCGGCTACCTGGGCGCCGAGGTGATCCGGATCGAGAAGCGCGATGGCGGCGAGGATCGCTACATTGCGCCCATCGCCGCATCCGGCGAGGGCGGCGTGTTCTTCCAGACCGCGTGCAACAAGAAGTCACTGACGCTCGACCCGGCCAGCGCGCAGGGTCGTGAAATCGTGCAGCGACTGGTGCGGACCGCCGATGTCGTCGTCGCCAACCTGCCGCCGTCGGGCCTGAAGTCGCTCGGGCTCGATTACGCGAGCCTCAAGGCGATACGCGCCGACATCATCCTGGTGACGCAGTCGTCGTTCGGCGACGACGGTCCGCTCGCCGAGCGCGGCGGCTTCGATGGTGTCGGACAGGCGATGTCCGGCGCGATGCACATGACCGGAACGCCCGGCCATCCGGTCAAGTCCGCGGCGCCTTACGTCGACTATTCGACGGCCGTGCTCTCCGCGTTCGGCACGCTCGCGGCGCTGATGCAGCGCGCGCAGACGGGCCAGGGCCAGGAAGTGAAGACGAACCTGCTCGGCACGGCGATGGCCGTGTTCGGCTCGCACCTCGCCGAACAGAGCGCCCTCGGCATCGACCGCGTGCCGACCGGAAACCGGGTGCAGACGTCCGCACCGTCGGACGTATTCGCGACTCGCGACGGCCACATCCTCACGCACACGGTCGGCAATGGCCTGTTCCGCCGCTGGGCGAGGCTGATGGGCGACGCAGACCGCTGGATCAGCGACCCGCGCTTCCAGTCCGACCAGTCACGCGGTGACCACAGCGAGGACATCCTCGCCCGCATGCGGCAATGGTGCTCCGAACGCACGACGGACGAGGCACTGCGCGAACTGCAGGCCGCCGGCCTGCCATCGGGCCCGGTGCAGACGCTGCAGCAGGCACTCGATCATCCGCAGGTCGCGGCGATGCAGGCCCTGCGCGCCATCACGGACTTTCCCGGCTTGCAGCGGCCCGCCAGCGTGCCGGACCTTCCGGTCAAGCTCAGCGTCTCCGGTGGCGGCATCACGCACCGCCCGCCCCTGCTCGGCGAGCACACGGACGAAGTGCTGCGCGGCCTCGGCTACTCGAGTGATGAAATCACCGCCCTGCGGGACGCGCGCGTGATCTGAATCGCTCGTCGCGAGCGCTCAATCGAGCGGCGTGACCCGGTATCCCAGGCGCGGAAAGTGCACGACGACTTCGCCGCACTGCGCGTGCTCGCGTGCCACGCCGATTTCATTCCAGTCGAGCGCCACGAGGCGACCGCTGACCGCACCGCGCCGCGTGTCGTCCGGCGCAACCTCGACGCGCTTGCCGAAGGACAAGTCATGCGCATCGTCGTCGACGCAGGCGCACGGGGCAGGCCGTGACGACCGCGCGACGGCGAATGCCTCCGCCGCCGTGCACTCGAGACGCGTGCCTTCGCCCAATGCGGCGATGCGTTCCTCCCAGGCCTTCATGCGCGTCAATGGCGCGAGCAGCTCATTTACGCCCGGCACCGACGCACGCGTGAACCATGGCACCGTCCAGGCATGGATATCGATCAGGCCTGGCGCGCTGCCGGACAGGAACGCGCGACCATCCGACAACTGCTGCTCGATGAAGCCCGCGTGGGCGAGCATCTGCGAGCGCGCGTGCGCCAGGTCGACGCCGTCGAAGTCGATGTCGGGAAACAGGCCCTGCCGGTCCTGCCGGAACTCCGCCGGCCACATCGAACTGGTCGCACCGATGGCCATGTGCAGCCCGGCGCGGAAAAACGCGTCGGCCCACTTCACCGCGGCGTAGGTGACGCCGGCGTTGCCGTCCGGAAACAGCGACGGCTGCGGGTAGCGCGTCTCGAGTTCGCGTGCGATGCGCTGCGAATCGATGTAGACATCGGCGCCGATCTGCAGCACCGGTGTGCCGCGATAGCCACCGGTCAGCGCCAGCAGGTCGTCTTTCGGCGGCATCATGGGTGTCGTCACCGAGCGCCACTCCAGGCCCTTGATGCCAAGCATGCGCAGCACACGCTGCGTGAAGGGCGATGCGTCGTAGTGATGCAGGATCAGGTCGGTCATTGCTCGTGCTCCCGGCGTCGCTGTTCGACGGACTCAGACGTCTGCCCGTACAGGAACTGGTAGGCCTCGGCGTCTGCGCTCCGCTCGTGGCCCCTTTCGTACGCTCGTTTCGTCGCGGGCCGTTCGCGCACGGCTGCGAACCAGCGCTTCACGTCGGGAAAGTCGTCGAGCGACTGACCCTGTCGCTCGTGCGGGACGACCCAGGGCCAGCACGCGATATCCGCGATCGAGTAGTCGCCGGCGATGTACTCGCGGCCCGCGAGACGCCGCTGCAGCACGCCGTACAGACGGTTCACCTCGTCCGTGTAGCGCTTGATGCCGTAGGGAACCTTCTCCGGCGCAAAGGCACGGAAATGATGCGCCTGCCCCGCCATCGGGCCGAGACCGGCGACCTGCCAGTACAGCCACTGCAGGACTTCGTACCGGCCGCGCACGTCCTGCGGCAGCAGCTGGCCCGACTTCTCCGCGAGGTACTGCAGGATCGCGCCGGACTCGAAGACCGACAGCGGCCCGCCCGGCGCGTCGTGATCGACGATCGCCGGAATGCGGTTGTTCGGGCTGATGCGCAGGAAGTCCGGTTCGAACTGCGCGCCACGCAGGATGTTCACTTCGACGATGCGGTACGGCAGGCCGCACTCCTCCAGCATCATCGGAATCTTGAGCCCGTTCGGCGACGGATAGAAATGAACGTCGATCATGCGGCCTCGACGACGTAACCGAGGCGCGGAAAGTGCACGACGACCTCGCCCGCCCGGGCGTCGACGCGGCGCACGGCGATTTCGTGCAGGTCCAGCGTCACCAGTTCACCCGCAACCGGAACCTTGCCGTAGTCGTCCGGCGTCACCGTGACGCGCTGGCCGGTAACGAGGCCCGCAGGGTCGGTGGGACTCACGCCGGCACCCGGTGACGCTTGTGCGGCACGCGCAATTTCCAGCGCGGCGCCGGCTTCGATCTCGCTGCGTGCGCCATGGCCGATCGCGCGCATGCGTCCTTCCCAGGCGGCGACACGCGCGAAGGGCTCCAGCAGCCCATTCATCGCCGCGACGAATCCTCGGCACATCCAGAGCACGTAATACGCCGAGGCGTCCGCGAGTCCGGGACGGTCTGCCGTAAGGAATGCGCGGCCGTCGGCCAGTTGTTCCTCGAGCAGCGTCACGCTGGCGAGCACCTGCCCGAACATGTGCGGTGCCCGTGCCTGCAGTCGGTCGAAGTCCATGTGACTGAAGAATTCGCGCCGGTCCTGCATGAGATCCGCCGGCAGCTGGTCGTTGAGACCCATCGACAGGCCGGCGCCGGACGCAAAGAATGCATCCGCCCAGGGCGCGAGCGCATACGCCAGGCCGCTGGTGCCGCCCGGAAAGAACGTGGGCTCGGGGTAACGGCTCTCGAGCTCGCGCGCGATGCGGCTGGTGTCGCAATAGATGTCGGCGCCGATCTGCAGCACGGGTGTCTTGCGGTAGCCGCCGGTCAGCGCGGTGAGGTCCGGCTTCGGCATGACCATCGGGATCTGCACGCTCCGCCACGCCAGTCCCTTGATGCCGAGCAGCACCCGGACTTTTTCGCCATAAGGGGACCAGTCGAAATGATGCAGGATCAGGTCACTCACGCTGGCTTCCCTCCGGGCGCAGGCCGAACCCGACTATAGGGGGAAGCCATAGAAAAAAACAGTCACGCCTGTTTCTTTTAAATCGCCCCACTCCTATACTTCGGCGGGTCAGTTCTCAGGGGTCCGACCATGGACGCTGCCGCGACCGAACGATTCGTCCGCCGCTTTCTCGACGGAATGCAGTACGAGGCAAGCCGCGAAGGTCCGCCCGATGGCTTTCCGCGCTTCCCCCCGATTCCGGGCGGCCGCTACAACGATCCGGCCTTTTTCGAGGCCGAACGCCAGGGCCTGTGGCAGCGAACCTGGCTCTACGCCTGTCACACGGACGAGTTGCCGGACGCCGGCAGCTTCATGCTCTGGACCAAGACGGGCACGCCGATCCTCATCGTCCGCGGCAAGGATCGCAAGATCCGCGCGTTCTACAACACCTGCCGGCACCGCGGCGCGCCGCTGGTCAAGACCGACGCAGGCCGCTGCGATGGCCTCGTCTGCTCCTACCACGGCTGGACGTACGCGCTCGACGGGCAGCTGGTGAACCTGCGCGACAAGCGCGACTTCGTCGGTCTCGACATGAGCGCGCATTCGCTCGTGTCGGTGCGCTGCGAGCAGCTCGCCAACTGGGTCTTCATCAACGAAGACCCGAACGCCGCGCCCGCTGCTCGAAGACCTCGGCCCGATTCCCGGTCAGCTCGAGCAGTTCCAGCCGGAGTCGCTGCGCTTCATCGAGAAGCACGGCTACGACCTCAAGTGCAACGTGAAGGTGCTGCTGGACGCGTTCCTCGAGACCTACCACCTGAAGTCGATCCACCAGAACACGGTGGACCGCTTCCTCGATCACCGCGGCACCTGCATCGCCCTCTTCCGCCACGGCCACTCGCTGATGGTCACGCCGAACCGGCGGCCCGACTGGGTGGATCCGGGCACCGTGGGCATGCGTCGCGTCGAGACGGCGACGGTCATCTCGACCAAGAACAACCCGTCGTGGAACCTCTATCCGAACCTCGTCATGCCGATCGATCCGTCCGGCTGCCCGTTCCTGCTGTTCTGGCCGACGGGACCGGATTCCATGCGCATCGAATGCCACTGGTTCGCGCCGGACTGGGGCGACGCCGAACTGAGCCCGCTGTGGGCCACGCGCATCGCGAACTTCGACCGCATCCTCGACGAAGACCTGCAGTTCGCCGAGAAGATCCAGAAGTCGGTCGAGTCGCCGGGCTTCCGTGGCATGACGCTCAACTACCAGGAGCGCCGCATCTACCACTGGCACGAAGAACTCGACCGGCGGATCGAGGCGGCAGGAATCGAGATTCCAGCGCACCTGCGCGTGCAGCCGCTGCTGGAACCGTACTACGAGACCTGACCCAGGATGCACGGCACAGGCATTCAGAGTTTCGGCGCGTACCTGCCGCGCCTGCGCCTGGAGCGCGCGGCAATCGTCGACGCGATGGGCTGGGCTGCAGGCCTGCGCGCCGGCAAGGCACAGGGCGCGCGCAGCTACTGCGCGTGGGACGAGGACGCATTGACCATGGCGGTCGAAGCGGCGCGTGATTGCCTCACCGGCCACGACCGCAGCGGGGTCGCCTCGCTCGTGTTCGCGTCGACGACGCACCCCTTCGCGGACCGCTGCAACGCAGGTGTCGTCGCCGAAGCGCTCGACCTTGCGCAGCGGCTGCGCACGAGCGACAGCGCGGGACACCAACGCGCGGGCGTCTCTGCGCTGCTCGATGCGCTGCGCAACGCACGCATCGACGGGCAACGGACCCTGGTCGTCGCGGCGGAGCGACGGGTCGCAAAGGCCGGCAGCGAACAGGAAGCACGCTTCGGCCATGGCGCGACGGCAGCGCTCGTCGGCGCCGGACCCGATCTCGCGGCCGAATACGTCGCTGCAGCTTCCATGCGCGCGGACTTCGTCGACCACTTTCGCGGCGCCGACGCAGAATACGACTACGCCTATGAAGAGCGCTGGATCCGCGACGAGGGCTACCTGGCGCTGATGCCGCGCGCGATCGAGGCTGCGCTGGGCTCGATCGCTGCCAGCGACGTCAGGCACCTGCTCGTGCAGGGGCCGCAGCGTTTCGCGTCCGCGGTCGCCAAGGCCGCGGGCATTCGCGCCGAGGCCGTCGCCGCCGATCTGCACGCGGAGTGCGGCGACACAGGCGTCGCCCACCCGCTGCTGCTGCTCGGCGCCGCGCTCGAGAAGGCGCAGGGTGGCGATCTCATCGTGCTGGCCGGGTTCGGCCAGGGTTGCGACGTCGTGGTGCTGCGGGCCACGGGTCGCGCGCCTTCGGCGGGCCGCGGCGCCAGCGGTTCGCTCGCCGCCGGCGTGCCGAATCGCGAGTACGCCCGCTTCCTCGCCAACTGCGGCCTCGTCGACGTCGACTGGGGCATTCGCGCGGAACGCGACAACCGCACGGCGCAACCGGCTGCGTGGCGACATCACCGCGACGTCACGGCTTTCTTCGGCGGGCAGTGCCGTGCGTGCGGAACCGTGCAGTTCCCGCTCGCACGCGCGTGCGTCAATCCGGAATGCCGCGCGTTCGACACGCAGGATCCGGTGCAGCTGGCGGAAAAGCTCGGGCCGCGTGAAGACCTACACGGAAGACTGGCTCGCGGTGACGCGCAGCCCGCCGCACGTGTACGGCAACGTGGAGCTCGAAGGCGGTGGCAACGTGTTCATCGAATTCACGGACGTCCGGCCGGGTGAGGTCAGTGTCGGCCAGCCGGTGCGGTTCGTCTTCCGCGTCAAGGATTTCGACGGCGTGCGCGGCTTCTGGCGCTACTTCTGGAAAGCCACCCCGGTGAGGAACTGAACGTGGCAAGCGGCATCCGCGACAAGGTGGCGATCGTCGGCATGGGTTGCTCGCGGTTCGGCGAGCGCTGGGACTGCAGCGCCGACGACCTGATGGTCGAGGCGTTCACCGAAGCCGTCGCCGACGCCGGCATCGAACGCGACCGCATCGAGGCTGCATGGCTCGGCGTGTTCTACCAGGACCAGAACGTTGCCCGCTCGGGCCTGCCGCTGTCGTTCGCGCTGCGACTGCCGAACGTGCCCGTGACGCGCGTGGAGAACCTCTGTGCGACGGGCACCGAGGCCCTGCGTGGCGCCGTGTACGCGGTGGCGGCGGGCGCAGTGGACATCGCACTCGCGTTCGGCGTCGAGAAACTCAAGGACACGGGCTTCGCCGGCCTGCCCGAGCGCACCAAGGGCACGTTCGAGGACCTCTGGCAGCCGGGCTTCACGCCGCCCGGCGCATTCGCACAGCTTGGCGCGGCCTACGCGGCGCGGCATGGACACCCGATGGCCGACGTGAAGCGTGCCATGGCGCACGTCTCGTGGAAGAGCCACGAAAACGCCGTGTCGAGCCCAAAGGCGCACCTGCGCAACCGGATCACCATCGAGCAGGCGCTCGCCGCACCGATGGTTGCCTACCCGCTCGGTCTCTTCGATTGCTGCGGAGTGAGCGACGGCGCGGCCTGCGCGATCGTGACGACGCCCGCGATTGCGGCATCGCTCGGCAAGCGCGACATGGTGACGGTCAAGGCACTGGCGCTGGCGCCGTCGAACGGCGTCGAAATGGGTCACTCGAGCTGGGATGGCAGCCACACGCTGACGTCGCGACTCGCCGCCGAGCGCGCGTTCCGCGAGGCAGGCATCACGAAGCCGGCCGAGCAGGTGGACCTCATGGAAGTGCACGACTGCTTCTCGATCACCGAACTGGTCCTGATGGAGGACCTCGGCTTCTCGCAGCCCGGTCGCGCCGTGCACGACATTCTCGATGGCCGGTACGACCGCACCGGCGCGATCCCGTGCCAGACCGACGGCGGCCTGAAGTGCTTCGGGCATCCCGTCGGCGCCTCGGGCCTGCGCATGGCATACGAGATCTACACGCAACTGCTTGGCCGCGCGGGGGAGCGTCAGCTCGCCACGCCGTCCATCGGACTCACACACAACCTGGGCGGGATACCGAATCGCAATGTCGCGAGCGTGTCCGTGCTTGGACTGCACAGAGGTTAACGTGGACCACAGCGTCAAGCGCCTGCAGCCAGCCGCCGAGCCGAAGCAATGGGGCCTCACCGACGAGGAACTCGCGACGCGCCCCACGGTGTTCCGGCCCGACTTGCTGGCCGGCAAGGTCTTCGTGGTCTCCGGCGGCGGCTCGGGCATCGGCCGCGGCATCACCTACCTGCTCGCACGCCTGGGCGCTGACGTGATGATCTGCGGCCGGCGGGCCGAAAGGCTCGAGCAGACGGCGAGCGGCATTCGCAGGCTGCTGGGCCGCGAGATCGGCACGCACGCGATGACGATCCGCGATCCGGAGCAGGTGGAAGCGACGATCGCAGCCACGTTCGAACGCTTCGGACGTCTCGACGCGCTGGTCAACAACAGCGGCGGCCAGTTTCCGCAGGCCGCGATCGATTTCAGCGTCAAGGGCTGGAACGCCGTCATCGACACCAACCTCAATGGCACCTGGTACATGATGCAGGCGGTGGCGCGCCAATGGCGCGACCGCGGCCAGGGCGGCAACATCGTCAACATCGTCGCGACGATCGCGCGCGGCATGCCGCAGGTGGCGCACACGTGCGCCGCTCGTGCCGGCGTGATCTACCTCAGCAAGACCGTCGCCACCGAATGGGCGCCGCTCGGCATTCGCGTCAACTGCGTTGCGCCGGGCTCGATCGCCACCGAGGGACTCAACGTCTACCCGGATGGCGTGCCCGAGCGCTTCGCGCTGACCAACCCGATGAAGCGTTTCGGCGACGTGCTCGACGTGGCCGAGGCTGTCGTCTACGTCGGCGCGGACTCCGGCAAGTTCGTCACGGGCGAAGTCGTCGTGGTGGACGGCGGCCACAGTGCCTGGGGCGACACCGAGTGGCCCGGCGGACGACCCGAGTACTTCGACGTCGGCTGACGCCGGCACGACACGCAGGAGACGCACCATGGCCGACACGCCCTTCACCCGGACTCCGCGCGCGCAACTGCCCGAGCAGTTTCACCTCGCATGGGACACGCTCAATGGCCTGACGGGCGAGCCCGCCTTCGTCGAGGTGTTCGCCTCGAACCCGGCCATGCTCGACTTCGTGATGAACCGCTTCTACGCGGGCATCTTCTTCGGCGGCAACGTGGACCAGCGCTACAAGCAGCTGGCTCGCCTCAAGCTGTCGCTGCTGCACGGCTGCCGCACCTGCAACAAGCAGAACGTGCCGGGCGCCCTGCAGGCAGGGATCACGCAGGCACAGGTCGACGCGATGGACGACTTCGAGTCCGGCCCGTTCACCGACGCCGAGAAGGCCGTGATCGCTTATGCGGACGAAGTCGCGCTCACCAATGCCGCGGGACGCATGTCGCCGGGGCTGTACGCACGACTGCGGCAGCATTTCTCCGATGCCGACCTGCTCGAACTCGGCACCGTGATGGCGATCATCTCGGGGATGGCCAAGCTCTCGTTCGTGCTCGGCCTCGTCGAGCGCGAAGAGTACTGCCCGTTCGCGGCGCCCGCCGCGGCCTGACGCACCCGCGCCGCCGCTCGAGCGCGACGCCCTCCGCGAAGAAGACATTCACCGGGAGGGAACGACTCAGGGCGTACGGTTGGTGAGGGCGTTCGTTCCGGGTTTTCCCCGGGCGAGCGGAAAGGCAGACACGCTCGCCCGGGGAAAACCCGGAACGAACGCCTGATCGACCGCGCCTGAGTGAATTCTCGTCAAAGCCCGAGAATTCACACGGCGCATGAATCGTCGACGAGGTCACATCGCATGACCGGCTGCAGATGCGTCGCGGCCGGCAATTTCCACGGCTCAGTCACCATGCCGTGTTGGTGAAACTCGTCTGGTGCGTGCCGTGCGCCGAAAGCAGACGGTCTACGGTGAAAATCGACCCAAAGCGGCCGTACACGCCGCACCCGCTGGTGTGACTATCTGACGGGCTGCGCCTCGGGAAATTTCCACATGCCATCGACCACTGTTTTGCGCGGCCGATACATCCGCACGACATAGCTCCAGCCCGGCGTGATCGGGAGGTAGTTCGCGGCTGCAGGGTCGCCACCGAAATGCACGGTGACGCTGCCATAGGCGTTGCGCTTGGCAGTGACGTTGTTCACCGAATACGCGTTGCGGTCGTTCAGCTCCATGAATCCCTTGGCGTTGTAGACGGTGATGGACCAGAAGCCGTCCACGGGAACGTCGCGGGCCGTCAAGACGTAGGCGGCCTTGCCGTCGTTGTTCGACGGCACACCGTTCTGATAGACCGCGGCATCCTTCGGGTTGCCGCCCCATCCATAAGCCGCCCCGAGCAGGTGATCGATCGGATTGAGCTTCGCCTTGTCGCCGAACATCCCCGAGGCGTCGGTCTTGGTCGCAGCCAGCACGTTGAGCGCATTTCGGACTGTGTGCAGGGAAGCCTCGTCCCAGGCGGGAACCTCGAAGGTTCCTATACTGGCCTGCTCCGTCTGCACACGGTCCTGCAGCGCGTTGGCGGCCTTCATGTCTGCCGGGTCATTAGGATCGGCAAAGGTACGCAACAGGACGATGGCATACCGCGTCCCCACTTTCTCGCGGGTCAAGGTGAAGCGGCCCGCCCCATGCTCGACGGGCAGCATCGAGTGATCCTGATTGATGACCAGCATCGACTGGAAGCGCTTGCCGGGGTCCGGCTTCACGATCGTCACCGGGGTCGTGAGGTCGAACACGCCTGCAGAGTACAAGGTGTCACGGTTCATCCGGATGACGTCCTGCTTATCGATGGGCGTCATGTTCCGGATGTGCAGGAACTTGCCGAACGCCCCCTGCGCTACGTAGCGCTTGAACGTCATGTCCGTCTCGGCGCGGACGAAGTTGTCTACCGTGACCATTTCGGCCGCCGACGCCGCGTTCATCGCGAGGCAAGCAAGCCCGAACAGCGCGAATACGGCGATACGAGGATTCTTCATTGCGGTGCCCATCACGGCTTGTAGTTGCTCATGCCCGGGCCGGCCTTGTCGTAAACGTTGAAGAACTCGTCCGGCATGATCGTGGCAACGCCGGTGACCGGCACCTCGATGTAATCCTTCTCAAGCGTCTTGATTCGGAACTTCCAGCCCGGTGGGAGTTGCTTGAAGTTGCCTGCGCCCGCAGCGACGAATTGCTCGTAGGTCTGCTTCGGTTTGAGGCCCAGTTGGAACCCCTTCATGATCCAAGTGTTGCCTTCTGCATCGTCGAGCAACAACACGGTCGTGCCCTTGTTCCAACCCAACCCGCTCTTTCGAGCGATAGACATCGGCTTGTACGGCGTGCTTTCTGCGACACCGCCGGCGTTATCGCCCATGTCCAGTTGCGCGACCCACGAGGCCTTGATGCCGTTGAAGTCGCGCTCCACGCCCATGTCGATCTCGGTCCAATCGGGCAGCCAGAGTTTCGGTCCGTTCAACGAGGCACCGAGGACGCCAAGGTCCGTCTTGATCTTAGCGAAGTCGAGGCCTTCGACATTCACCTGCGGAGCCGTGTCCTTCGACGCGGGGATGCCCTTGGCCGTGAACATGCTGTTGTAGCACTCAGCGACCAGCTTCCCAGACTTCGCATCGCGGTGGGCAAGGAAGATTTCGATAAAGCGGGTCTGGTGCAGCTGGTCAAAACGACCGGATTTCGCGCCGACGCCGTCGGCAAGCACCTTGGGTGCAGCTGGGCTCGCGACTTGTGCGACCGACGGGTGGGAACTCATCAACATGACAACGGCCAGTAGTCCAGCCTTCAGTGCTTTCGACGATGCGGACGTCGTGGCGATTGCGTTCATTTATTTCTCCTGGAGGACCTTGGAACGTAGCGCAACGTAGGTCGACTCGCATCCGCGATGCCCGCATTGCAAACGATTCGCTGAAGGATTGCCACGGAGGCGTTGATTGCGGGTGGGGCCGCTCTTGGCCGATTCTACCGTTCCCCGTAAGCAGACTTCGTACGGGGACAACCGACCCAGTCCGGCCGATCGCTTGCAAGGTTACCGGACGTTCGCGAAGTGCCGGAGACGCCTGGAGGCAGACGGGTCGATTGGCTGGGCTTGCAGTTCAGGCACGTATACCTGAGTTCGATTCCCATGACCCGTCCCGGTCATTCAGGCACCACACGATCGCAGTTCAGTAGTACCACTTGAAGACGACGCCGATAGCGTTGAGATTCCTATCTTCCGGCAGACGATCGACCTGTCGCGCGAAGTAGAGCTCGTAGCGGAAATGATCGTTCTGGGTCACCTCGGCGCCGAGCGTCCATAGCGTCCTTGCCCAATCGTCGTAGCGCGTGTCGTAGATCCATTCGTAGTTGAAGTGGGGAACGACAGTGTGGTCGAGGACAGTGAACTCACGGGTTGCGTCGACCCGAAAGCGGTAGCGATTCGAGTATTCATCCCCGATCCAGCGGAAGTCGGCCCGCGTGCGAGCCTCCAGCCAGATCGATGCCGGCAACGGGGCTCTCCCATAGATCGCGATCACGCCGCGATCCTCGGCAACCTCTGTTCCCGTTGAATCGGTCGTCTCGAAGATGCGGTCGTAGCCGATCCTTGCCCACAAATACTTGCTTCGCTGCCAGTCTTTCGACAAGAGCTCCGGTCGAGCGATCGGTTTGAGGGCAATATCCAGGCAAGCCGCAACATCCATCGACCGGACGTCGGATTCCTTGCCGCGGGCGTGCGCCGCGTCGAAGCAGGCCCGCGACCGGTCGTTCAGTTGCACGAATACGCCGATCTCCGGCCAGAATTCCGACGCAACTTCCGCGCGAGCTGGACCCGCAAGTACGAGGCATGCAGGCAGCAAGGCGAGCAGACACGCGGGCTTGTGGCCCGCTCGAATGACGCATGCTTGCGTGTCGCCCGGCCTGCACCTCGGGGTCACAGAGATCTCCGGTTTCGCGTGCTACTCGCTCTTCAGCCGCTTCGAGCCTTCGATGATCGGGTGCCACCCCGAGACCAGCGAGATCATGAACACGTCCATCTGCAGGTCGTCCGGCGCCTGGTCACTGGCTGTCGACTTGTAGCTGAAGGTGAGGCCCAGGTTGTCGTTGATCTGGTAACCGAGGGTGAGGCCAAAGCCGTAGTTGTCCAGTTCCTCGCCCTCGACGCCACCGATAGTCGCCTTGGCGCCGTTGTACCAGGCCGCATCGAGCGATCCCCACAGGTGCTCGGTGAAGTCGCGCGTGAGGTGCGCGTCGATCTGGTACAGCGGATCGGTTTCCATGGTCTCGCCGACGAAATCGGTGTTGTCGCCGAAGAGCCAGACCGCCGGCAGAAACTCCAGGGTCGTTCGTCGGCCCGGCACCCAGGCGCCCAGTTGCCAGACGATGGGAAAGCCGATGCGGCCATACCAGCGGTTCTGCCCGACGTTCAGCGGCTGGCTGCTGTCGTATTCGCCGATCGGGATGGCGAGGTCCGCGAGCACGTCGAGCGAGAACCCCGGTTCGTAGCGAAGCGCGTCCGGAATGGTCTTCTGCGCCTTCGGGCCGATCAGGTTGATGTTGAACTCGACGGTCGGGTCGCCGAAGCCGCTCACCGACTGCGAGGCCGCCCGCCCCTCCGGCGTCGTGACGTCGCCCGACAGACGACCCATGGGAATCAGGACGGCCGCCATGGCTGAACGCTCGAACAGCGAGAAGGTGTGCGCGTAACCGGCCAGTGCCAGCGTGCCCTCGAATTCGGCACCCGGCGTGACCAGGTGCGAGGCATCGAACGGATTCGTGTTGCCGGTCATGGAGGTGACGATCAATGGCACGGCGTTCCCGCCTGACAGCGACTTCCAGTAGAAGCGCGGCGGCACCTGTGACATGGCGGTCAGCGGGCAGAAGATGCCCATGGCCAGCAACGTCAACCCGATGCCGCGCAAGCCGGCCAGCGGATTCATCCAACCCCGTACGATGTTCATGAAAGTTATCGTCCTTCTTGTCTCGTTGATTCGCGGACCGTCGGCGTTCACGGCTTGGGTTCCGCCAGCATGTCCTGCGGCGGCACGAACTGCCGCTGGTAGATCAGCGGCGGGAAGCCCTCGTCGACCGGGACACGCGCCGGCAGCTGGTCGTACAGGGTTTCGAATGGCCGACGCGGCTCGGCAGGATCACGTTGTTGGCCTTGGCGTAGTCGTCCCAGACCGCCAGCAGCGCTTGCACCTTGGCCGGGATTCTGCGCGGCAACGTTCGTGCGCTCGGCGGGATCGGTCGCCGACGTTGAACAACTCCCAGTCGCCCGTGCCGTACGGCTTGAACTGCCAGCGCAGCTTCCAGTCGCCCTGCCGCACTGCGCGATTGCCGAAAGATCTCCCACGCGAGAGTGTCCCGTTCCGTCCGTGGCGATTCCGCCCGGCCCGCCAGCACGTCGTTCCAGGACTTGCCCATCAGCGGAGGCAGTTCCTGGCCCGCGCGTGGTCTTCGGATAGCTCGCACCTGCAATCGAGAGCAGCGTCGGCATGATGTCCCCGACGTGCATGAGCCCGTGGTTGACGCTGCCCTTGGGCCGCTGGACCACCGGGCCGCTGACGATCAGCGCGTTGCGGATGCCGCCTTCGGCGACCCAGCCCTTGTACTGGCTGAAGGGCGTCATCGACACCTGCGCCCACATCGGACCGTAGCCGACGTAGGAACCCGGGTCGCCCCAGGCGTTGGGGTTGGTCTGCGACCAGTGTGATCGCCGCGAAGAGGTAGTCGCGCGTGCCCGGCGAGCCCGCGATCATCTTGAACAGGTCGGTGCCCTCGGCGCCGTTGTCGCCGAAGACGATGAAGATCGTGTTGTCGTACTCGCCGATCTTCTTCAGGTGGTCGATCAGCCGGCCGACGTGGTGGTCCAGGTTCTCGACCATGCCGGCGTAGAGTTCCATCTTCTTGCCGAGAATGGCGCGGCTCGCCGGCGCGAGCACGATCGGGTCGGGCACGAACTACATCCGCTCGGCGAGCTGCGTGCCCGCCGGCATGATGCCGAGTTCGATCTGCCGCTTGAGCCGCTCCTGCCGCACCGCGTCCCAGCCCTTGTCGTATTCACCGACGTGTCGGCTGCGCCACTCCTTCGGCAGGTGGTACGGATCGTGCGGCGCCTGGTGGGAGACGTAGGCGAAGAACGGCTTGCCGTCGCCGTGGTTGGCGTCGATGAACCCGATCATCTTGTCGGTGTAGGTCTTCGTCGCGTAGTAGTCCTTCGGCAGCTGCGGTCAGGTAGCGCCCGTCTTCCGTGAAGATCGACTTCGGCGACGCGGCGGTGAAATTCGACATGTCCCAGTAGCTGCCCGCGCCGTCGAGCAGCGTGAAGTCGCGCTCGAAGCCGCGCGCCGCGGGAATCCGGTCGGGCTGCTTGCCGAGGTGCCACTTGCCGACCATGTAGGTGTGGTAGCCGGCGTCCTTCAGCAGCTGTGGCAGCGTGGCCACGCGGTGTGTTGAGGTAGCCCTCGTAGCCGACCGCGCCACGCTGGTTGGGCGCCGTCCACTCGTCCATGTTGCCGAGGCCGTTGCAGGTGCGTGTCCACGCCGCTCAGCAGTACGGAGCGCGTGGGCGAGCAGCTCGCATGCGTGTAGAAGTTGGAGAAGCGCACGCCTTCCCTGGCCAGCGCGTCGAGGTTCGGCGTCTTGATCTCGCTGCCGAACGAGCCCATGTCGGCGAAGCCGAGGTCGTCGCCGAGGATGACGACGATGTTCGGTCGCTGGGGTGGAGCTTGTGCCTGAGCGGGAGCGTCCGGGGCGAACAGCGCCGCGTGAAGGCCCGCGATCAAGGCGACGGAGACTCGGGTAACGTTGAAATCCGCCATGAGGGATCTTTCCTGTCTTGGCTGCGCAGAAGTGCCCGACGGACACACTGGGCCGGATCCTGGGCCCGGCATTGATGATGGCCAGCCGGCACCCGGCGTGGCCACGGTGAAGTCTCCGGTTGTATGCTCGTCGCTGGCTATCGGAATTCCGCAGAACGAAACGTCGATGGGGCAATCCACTACATCGGCCCATCCAGCAGTTACGGTCGTCGACATCAGCGATCTGGCCGCCGCGAACGCAGGCATGGACCTGATCGAGCTGGACGGGATGTCGCTGCAGTCGCTGCCTCTACAGGCGAAGCGAGTGATCGTGCGCCTGGATTCCGCCACGATCGTCTACCACTTCACCAACCTGCGTCTTCGAACCCGGACGAAAACGCAAAAGGGTTTGCTCGCCTACGTCACGTTCGGCCCGCGAACCTCGGGCACCGTGGATGGCCTGCAGGTACGACCCGGCATGCTGGTGATCGCGGAACCGGAGACCGAAGCCGGGTTCGTCGCCAATCCCGGTTACGAAAGCGTCTCGCTGCTGGTGCCGCCGGACGACATCCGGGACCATCTGTCTGCCCGCCAGCGCGAGCCCGATTTTCGGTGGCCGCGCGGCGTCGAAGTCCTGTGTACCGACCCGGCTCGGGCCCGAGACCTTTTCCGCATGGGCAAGCGGCTCGCCACCACCGCTTGCCGGAACCCCGCAAAATTCGACGACGGGCGTCCGGAGCGGGACGCCGCCGAGGACGAATTGCTGGAAGCGCTGCTCGCAGCGATGGGCGAGGCCGACACACTTCGGCCCGTCGGCACGGAAAGGACACGCCGCGGCCACACCCGGATCGTCAGGCTCTCGGAGCAACACCTGCTGAGCCGTGCCGGCGAACGCGTGCACATTTCCGACCTGTGCCGGGCTGCCGGCGTCAGTGAGCGCACGCTCGAATGCGCATTCAAGGAAGTCATGGGATTGTCGCCGATCACGTACCTGAATCGATTGCGACTGCACCGCGTGCGCGCCGCCCTGCTCGCTGCAGAGCCGGGATCAACCCTCATCTCGACCGAGGCGCTCAAGTGGGGTTTCTGGCACTTTGGCGAATTCTCGCGGGCGTACAAGCAGTGCTTCGGGGAGTCGCCGTCGGTCACACTGCAACGAAGACGGGGGCACGCGCGATCTAGGTAGCAATACGGTGGCAAAGCACTGAGCGCTGCACTTCACTAGGGGCCGTGCCGATTTCGGCCACAGGCGAAGCCCCTCGTGAGCGCATCGAATCCGCCCGCCACCCCAGGTCTGGACAAGTACAGTGCGCCGCATTGGCTCGGGGCGCGTGCCAACCGACGCTTCCATGTCATGGCCAAGCCCGCGGGTTCGGCTTGCAACCTCGATTGCGCGTACTGCTTCTACCTCAGCAAGCGCGTGCTGCCTGGCGGGCCGGGCAGTGGTCACATGCCGGACGACGTCCTCGAGCGCTTCGTCAAGGACTACATCGACAGCATCACCGCCGACGAAGTCGTCTTCTCGTGGCAAGGCGGCGAGCCGACGCTGCTCGGACTCGGTTTCTTCGAGAAGGTGGTCGCGCTGCAGAAGAAGCATGCCAGGGCCGGTCAACGGATCGAGAACGACCTGCAGACCAACGGCACGCTGCTCGATGACGACTGGGCCCGGTTCCTCAAGCAACAGCGGTTCCTCGTCGGCCTGAGCATCGACGGTCCGCGCGAGATTCACGATCACTGCCGGATCACCAAGCACGCGGAACCAACGTTCGACCAGGTGTTCGCCGCGGCGAAGATGCTGCAGAAGCACGGCGTCCGCTTCAACACGCTGACCTGCGTGCATCGCTACAACGCCTCGCGGCCGCTCGATGTCTACCGCTTCCTGCGCCGCGAGATAGGCTCGACGTACATACAGTTCATCCCGATCGTCGAGATCAAGGGATTCGAGAACATGGCTCCCGGGACATGGGATGAAGCGAGGTTGCCGATGCCCGGCGATCCGCGCTGCCACCCGGATCACCCCGACTCCGTGGTCACGCCCTGGTCCGTCGCCGCCGAGGAATACGGCCACTTTCTCTGCAAGATCTGGGACGAGTGGCAGGCGCGCGACGTGGGCAAGGTACTGGTCAACCTGTGCGAGACGCTGGTCGCGCAGCACATGGGGCTGCCGTCGCAGGTCTGCGTGCACAGCGAAATCTGCGGCAAAGGCGTCGCGCTGGAGCACGACGGCGACGTGTACAGCTGCGACCACTACGTCTACCCGGAGTACCGGCTCGGCAACATCCGCCAGCAGTCCCTCGGCGACATGGTGTTCTCGCCGCGCCAGGTGAAGTTCGGCTACGCGAAATCGGAGACGTTGCCTGCTTACTGCAGACGGTGCGAGTTCCTCAGCGACTGCTGGGGCGAATGCCCCAAGAACCGTCTGCTACGTACACCCGACGGCGAGCCGGGATTGAACTATCTCTGCGCGGGGCTCAAGCGGTTCTTCGCGCACGCGGTGCCCACGGCGAAAAGAATGGCCGTTCGGCTTCGTGCCACAACGGCTCCTGCATGACGTGCAGTATCAGCGACTTGTCCCGTTCAGGCGAAAGTGAGCGCGCGGGAGGTCTGGCTGCTCAACGGCCTTCGGACTGTAGAGCCGAACGTCTGCTCTTGGTGCCCCTTGCCCATCTGCTCTGGGCCCCTTCCCCAGCGACTGCTTGTGGCCGAACCCGTTCCTAGACGAAGGTCTGCTTTCGACCCGCAGACCTCGCGCCGGCCAACACGATTCGGTGGCGGAGTCTTCATAGTCGATTAGTGACCAGTGATCACTGATCATTAGTCACTAATCACTTCTTCAGGAGGTCGACGGCGTCGAGGCCGAGGCGCTCGATCGTCGACAGCACGCGCGGCCATTCCGTCGCGAGGAATTTCTCGCGCTCGTCCCGCATCAGGCTCACGCGCGCACCCGGCGTGACGAACATGCCGCGGCCACGGCGCTTTTCGACCAGCCCCTCGTCGACGAGCTGCTGGTAACCCTTCAGGACAGTCAGCGGATTGAGCGTGTGCTCGGCGGCAACGCTGCGCACCGACGGCAATGCTTCGCCCTCGCCGAGCGTGCCTTCGAGGATCATCGCCACCACCTTGTCACGAAGCTGGCGGTAGATCGGCTGGTTGTCGTTCCAGGTGGAGTCCATGCGTCGTCAGAGTTCGGGACATGGTGATGCGCTGCTCTACTGTAGCAGAACACCGAGGCCGGTCCCCTCACAGGGGTGACCGGTTCGCGTTCCCACGGCGGACGGGTGCGCATCGAGAGCCGGGGGCGTGATGGCCTGAAGCGCCACCGGCCTCGATGCGACCGCATACCCTGCGACCAACCAGACGATGACGGCGAGGACTGTTGCGCAGACCCTGTCCGACTTCCTCATGGCGACCACCTCTTCCGTGAGCGGGCTTCCTTGGTGTTGTAGTTAACTACAACACTAAACACTTTGCAAGCACTCCTTCGTATAAGTCGAAGCGGCGTGTCGGCGGCTTTCTGGCAAAGCGTGCTTTGCAGCGCGTTAAAATGCCGTACCCCCGGACAGACACGAGCGACGGGCGCCCTGACCCGCCACGAGCGACCCGGGATCCGACACAACAGAGAGAATTTCCCCATGAAGACCCCCGTCAACGTCGCCATCACCGGCGCCGCGGGCCAGATCGGCTACGCGCTCGCCTTCCGAGTGGCCTCGGGCCAGATGCTCGGTCCCGACCAGCCGGTCAACCTGCACCTGCTCGAAATCACGCCGGCCCTCGGCGCGCTGCAGGGCGTCGTCATGGAACTGAACGACTGCGCGTTCCCGACGCTGAACAAGATCGTCGCGACGGACGACGCGAAGGTCGCGTTCAAGGATTGCCACGCGGCGCTGCTCGTCGGCGCGCGGCCGCGCGGTCCGGGCATGGAGCGCAAGGACCTGCTGCTCGCCAACGCGCAGATTTTCTCGGCGCAGGGCAAGGCGCTCGACGCCGTCGCTGATCGCAACGTGCGCGTGCTGGTCGTCGGCAACCCGGCCAACACCAACTCGCTGATCGCGATGAAGAACGCGCCGAGCCTCGATCCGAAGCGCTTCACCGCGATGGTCCGCCTCGATCACAACCGCGCGCTCTCGCAGCTCGCGGAGAAGACGGGCACGCACGTGACCGACCTGAAGAAGGTGATCATCTGGGGCAACCACTCGGCGACGCAGTATCCCGACCTGCACCACGCGACGGTCGCGGGCAAGCCCGCGCTCTCGCTGGTCGA
This sequence comes from uncultured Gammaproteobacteria bacterium, assembly GCA_963828265.1. Classification (GTDB taxonomy): domain Bacteria; phylum Pseudomonadota; class Gammaproteobacteria; order Steroidobacterales; family Steroidobacteraceae; genus RPQJ01. The sequence goes on from CAWHEA010000001.1 coordinate 104,234, forward strand.
CCAGGCCTGGTACGCCGACACCTTCATTCCCGTCGTGCAGCAGCGCGGCGCGGCCATCATCAAGGCGCGTGGCGCATCGTCGGCCGCGTCGGCCGCGTCATCCGCGATCGACCACATCCGTGACTGGGTGCTCGGCACACCGGCCGGTGACTGGGTCTCGATGGGCGTGCCGTCGGACGGCAGCTACGGCATCCCGGAAGGCGTGATCTACGGCTTCCCCGTGACGTGCAGCGGCGGCAAGTACGAAATCGTGCAGGGACTCGCGATCAACGAGTTCAGCCGTGCGCGCATGGACGCGACCCACAAGGAACTGCTCGAGGAGCGCGACGGGGTCAAGGACCTCATCTAGGAGGGGTTAGGGGTTAGGGGTTAGGGGATAGTCGGAGCGGCCTGCGGCCGTCGCACGACGAGCCCTGATCCCGGCTCACTCGCTCAACTGACGGGCGATGGATGCGATTCCATCGCCCGTTTTGCCATTCGGGCACCTGGCGTCCGCACAGAGAATCAGGGCGTCAACCTGCGTTTGACAGCCATAGAATGAACGTTCATTCTTACTGATCGCCCGTTCCGCGCACCGCCCATCCGGGCCAGCACGACCTAACTCTGTCGAGGCCACATGTCATCGCCCAAGTTCGCGAATCGCAGGGCTGTTTTTGTCGTCGTCGGCCTGGCAGCGGTGGCGGCATGTGGCAGCCCGGAAGGCGCGCCCCAGGGTCGCGGAGCCGATGCCCGTCACGGTGGTCACGCTCGCCACGGCGCCGGTCGTTCTCCGCCGTGAATTGCCGGGACGGACCACGCCCTACCTCGTCGCGGAAGTACGGCCGCAGGTCAATGGGATCGTGAAGCAGCGACTCTACACCGAAGGGTCTGCGGTGAAGGCCGGGCAGCCGCTGTACCAACTCGACGATGCGACGTACCAGGCAGACCTTGCCAGCGCCAAAGCTGCGCTCGCCCGCGCGGAGGCGACGCTCAACACCGCCCGTCTCAACGCACGACGCTCCGCCGACCTGTTCGCGATCAACGCTGTCAGCAGGCAGGACGACGAAAACGCCGCGGCTGCGTTGAAGCAGGGCGAAGCCGACGTTGCCGCTGCCGCGGCGGCTGTCCGCAGCGCGGAGGTCATCCTCGGCTACGCGCGCATCACGGCGCCGATCGGCGGCCGCATCGGCAAGTCCACCGTGACCCAGGGTGCTCTCGTCACTGCGAACCAGGACGAACCGCTCGCAACGGTGCAACAGCTCGACCCCATCTACGTGGACCTGACGCAGTCGAGCGCGGAATGGCTGTCGCTGCGCAGGGAACTGGCGTCGGGCCGGCTCGAGGGCACGCAGGACATGCCGGTCGCGATCGTCCTCGAGGACGGCACGCCCTATGCGCAGCCCGGCAAGCTCGCGTTCTCCGAAGTCAGCGTCGATCCGACGACCGGCAGCTTTGCGTTGCGCGTCGTCGTCCCGAACCCCGAGCACATCCTGCTGCCCGGCATGTACGTCCGCGCCATCGTCGGCACCGGAACCCGGCAGTCAGGCCTGCTCGTCCCGCAGCAGGGCATCGCGCGCGACCCGAAGGGCCACACGACCGCGATGGTCGTCGGCAAGGATGGCAAGGTGGAAGTGCGACCGGTGCGCGTAAGCCAGGCAATCGGCGACAAGTGGCTGGTCGAGGAAGGGCTGGCTGCCGGCGACAGGGTGATCGTCGAGGGCCTGCAGAAAGTACAGCCTGGCGCGACCGTGCAGCCGACGGAGGCCGGGACCACACCGCCGCCCGCCGCTCCGCCCGCTCCCGCGCAGCAGCCGTAAGCGCTCCGTCATGGCACGCTTTTTCATCGACCGACCGATCTTCGCGTGGGTCATCGCGATCATCATCATGCTGGCGGGCGGCCTCGCGATCACGCAGCTGCCGATCTCGATGTACCCCAACATCGCCCCGCCCGCGGTGACGATCAGCGCCAACTACCCGGGCGCGTCGGCGAGGGTCGTGCAGGACGCGGTGACGCAGATCATCGAGCGGAACATGAAGGGCCTCGACGGCCTGATCTACATGTCTGCGACCAGCGACGCCTCGGGTAACGCGTCGATCACCCTCACGTTCGAATCCGGCACCGACCCGGACATCGCCCAGGTCCAGGTGCAGAACAAGCTGCAGCTGGCGATGCCGTCGCTGCCGCAGGAAGTGCAGCGCCAGGGCGTCAACGTGACCAAGTCGCGCAGCGGCTTCCTCATGGTCATCGCGTTCGTCTCGAAGGACGGCAGCATGACGCGCGACGACATCTCGGATTACGTCGGCGCGAGCCTGGTCGACCCGCTGAGCCGCGTCCCGGGCGTGGGCACGGTGCAGCTCTTCGGGTCGCCGTACGCGATGCGCATCTGGCTCGACCCGAACAAGCTCGAGACGTATGGCCTTGCCGTGGGTGACATCATCACGGCGGTGCGCGCCCAGAACGCCCAGGTCACGATCGGCCAGCTCGGCGGCGCGCCCTCGGTCGAGGGGCAGCAACTGAACGCGACGATCAGCGCGCAGGAGCGCCTGCACACGCCGGAGCAGTTTCGCGACATCGTCCTGCGCAGCAATCCCGACGGGTCGGCCCTCAAGCTCGGCGATGTCGCGCGGGTCGAGATCGGCGCCGAGACCTACGAATTCGTCAGTCGCTACAACGGGCAGCCGGCGAGCGGCGTTGCGATCTCGCTGGCGACCGGCGCCAACGCGCTCGAAACCGCGGCCGGCGTGGAGCAGGCGCTGGATGGGCTGCGGCCGTACTTCCCAACCGGCCTCGAAGCGGTCATCCCGTTCGACACGACTCCGTTCGTGCGGATGTCGATCAAGGGCGTGATCACGACGCTGGTCGAGGCGATCGTGCTCGTGTTCCTCGTCATCTACCTGTTCCTGCAGAACTTCCGCGCCACGCTGATCCCCACCATCGCCGTGCCCGTGGTGCTGCTCGGGACGATGGGCGTGCTGGCTGCGCTCGGCTTCTCGATCAACATGCTCACGATGTTCGCCATGGTGCTGGCGATCGGCCTGCTGGTGGACGACGCCATCGTCGTGGTCGAGAACGTCGAGCGCGTGATGCGCGAGGAGGGGCTGTCGCCCGTCGAAGCCACGCGCAAGTCCATGCGGGAGATCACCGGGGCGCTCGTCGGTATCGGCATGGTGCTCGCGGCGGTGTTCGTGCCGATGGCGTTCATGCCGGGTTCGATCGGCGTGATCTACCGGCAGTTCTCCGCGACGATCGTGTCGGCCATGTCGTTGTCGGTGCTGGTCGCGATCGTGCTCACGCCGGCGCTGTGCGCGACGATGCTGAAGCCGGTGCGCAAGGGCGAGCACCACGCGGAGACAGGCTTCTTCGGGTGGTTCAATCGCACGTTCGAGCGCGGCAGCGCGAGCCTACCAGAACGGCGTGCGCGGCATCCTGGCGCGCAGCGGCCGCTTCATGCTCGTGTTCGCCGCACTGGCCGTCCTGATGGGCGTGCTGTTCGTGCGGCTGCCCAGCGCGTTCCTGCCCCAGGAAGACCAGGGAACCCTGCTCGCGCAGATGATCGCGCCGGTCGGCGCGACACAGCAGCGCACGCTGCAGTCGCTGGAAAAGGTCGAGCAGCATTTCCTCGAGGGCGAGAAGGGCGCGGTCAAGGCGGTGTTCGGCGTGCAGGGCTTCAGCTTCGGCGGCACTGGCCAGAACAACGGCATGGCCTGGATCAACCTCAAGGACTGGAGCGAGCGCAAGGCGCCTGAGCTGCACGCCGATGCGATCGCCGGCCGCGCGATGGCGGCACTGTCGCAGATCAAGGACGCTTTCGTCTTCGCGTTCGTGCCGCCGCCGATTCCGGAGCTCGGCCTGTCGGCTGGCTTCGCCTTCTTCCTGAAGGACAACGGCGGGGCAGGCCACGAAGCGCTCACCGCCGCGCGCAACCAGTTCCTGGGCGCCGCCGCGCAGAGCAAGCTGCTGGCGAACGTGCGCCCGAACGGCCAGGAAGACACGCCGCAGTTCCACATCGACGTCGACAACGAGCGGGCTGCCGCGCTCGGGCTGGCGACGGCCGACATCAATTCGACGCTCTCTGCGGCCTGGGGCGGCCAGTACATCGACGACTTCGTCGACCGCGGTCGCGTGAAGCGGGTCTACATCCGCGCGGATGCGCCGTTTCGCATGACGCCCGACGACTTCAAGCTCTGGTCGGTGCGCAACGCCGAAGGACGCATGGTGCCGTTCTCCGCGTTTGCCACGTCGCGCTGGGATTACGGCTCACCGCGCCTCGAGCGGTACAACGGCGTGCAGGCGATGGAGATCAATGGCCAGGGCGCGCCGGGCGTCAGCACGGGCCAGGCAATGGCCGAAGTGGAGCGCCTGGTCGAGCAGCTGCCGGCGGGCTTCGGCGTCGAGTGGACCGCTGTTTCCTACCAGGAACGTGAGGCAGGGTCACAGACGCCCCTGCTCTATGCGCTGTCGCTCCTGATCGTCTTCCTGTGCCTCGCCGCGTTGTACGAAAGCTGGTCGATCCCGACGGCGGTGCTGATGGTGGCGCCGCTCGGCATCCTCGGCGCGACGCTGGCCAGCACCTTGTTCGGCATGAATCGTGACGTGTATTTCCAGGTGGCGATGCTCACCACCGTCGGCCTCACGAGCAAGAACTCGATCCTGATCATCGAGTTCGCCAAGCGGAACCTCGAGCACGGCATGGAACTGGTCGAGGCCACGATGCAGGCCGTGCGGATCCGGTTGCGCCCGATCCTGATGACTTCACTGGCGTTCGGATTCGGCGTGCTGCCGCTCGCCATCGCGACCGGCGCCGGCTCCGGCGCGCAGCGCGCGATCGGGACCGGCGTGCTCGGCGGCATGGTGGCAGGCGTCACGCTCGGCCTGTTCTTCATTCCGTTGTTCTTCGTCGTGATCGAACGCCTGTTCGTGCAGAGAAAAGCTCATGACTAGGCGAACGATGACCTCGCTGGTGCTCGCTGCCGCCGTGATGGCCGGCGGGTGTGGCGTGCTCGAACCGCGATTGCCCGAGGCTGCCCCGTCGATCCCGGCTGAGTGGCCCATGCCGGCGACGACTGCGGTTCCGATCGCGGCCGAGGGCGCCACGGCGGCAGCGCCCGGGACGCCGGCCACGGCCGACATCGGCTGGCGCGATTTCTTCGTCGACCCGCGACTGCAGGAAGTGATCGGCCTCGCGCTCGCCAACAATCGCGACCTGCGGGTGGCGGTGCTCAACGTCGAGCGGGCGCGGGCGCTCTACCGCATCGAGCGGGCAGACCGCGTGCCGTCCGTCGGGGCGACCGCTGCGATGGTCCGCACGGGCGGCGACGCCCCCACCACCGAATCATTCACCGCAGGCGTCGGCATCACCGAGTTCGAACTCGACCTGTTCGGTCGCGTGCGCAACCTGAGCCAGGCGGCCCTGCAGCAGTATTTCGCGCAGGAGGAATCGCGACGCAGCGCGCAACTGACACTGATCGCGGAAGTGGCGAACGCGTACCTGGCGCTCGCAGCCGACCAGGAGCAGCTGCGCGTCGTGCAACTGACACTCACGACACGTGAGGAATTCCACGCACTGACGCAGAAGCGGTACGAGTTCGGCGCGGTCTCCGCGCTGGATGTCAGTCAGTCCCGCACGCAGGTCGAGGCCGCGCGCGCAGACGTCGCCCGCTTCTCGGGACAGGCTGCGCAGACCGCCAACGCGCTGCAGTTGCTGGTCGGTGCGCCGATCGGAGCCGACCTGCTGCCGCAGTCCTTTGGCGAGTCGGTCACGGGTCTCGCGCCCCTGCCCGCCGGCCTGCCATCCGAAGTGCTGCTGCGGCGTCCCGACGTGCTCGCCGCCGAGCATCGGTTGCGCGCCGGCAACGCGAACATCGGTGCAGCACGCGCGGCTTTCTTTCCGTCGATCAAGCTCACGGGCTCGGTCGGCTCCGCGAGCGACGAATTGTCGAACCTGTTCGACGCGGGCACGGGTGTCTGGGCGTTCGTACCCCAGGTGAACCTGCCGATCTTCGAGGGTGGCCGCCTGCGGGCGAATCTCGACGCCGCCCGCGCCGACCGCGACATCGCGCTCGCGCAGTACGAGCGGGCCATCCAGGCTGGCTTTCGCGACGTGGCGGACGCGCTCGCGCTCACCACGACCCTCGCCGCACAGCGCGCCGCGCGGCAGGCGACGGTCGATGCGGCGACCGAGGCCGACCGACTCGCTCGCGCGCGTTACAAGGCGGGACGCGACAGCTACCTGGTGCTGCTCGAATCGCAGCGCACCCTCTACCTGGCGCAACAGACACTGATCGTGACACGCCTGTCAGAGCAGACGAATCGGGTCACGCTGTACAAGGCGCTGGGCGGTGGCTGGCTGGAGCGCGGACCGTGATCGGGCACGCCGCCTGCGCGGGCAAGGACACGCCGCGCGCCGAGGTACAGCGCGAGCGGATCCTCTGCGCGGCGCAGAAGTGCTTCATCGAGCACGGCTTTCACGCGGCCAGCATGGCGAACATCGCCGAAGCGGCGCAGATGAGCGCCGGCCTCATGTACCGTTATTTCGAGAACAAGAGCGCCATCGTCAGGGCCATCGTCGAGCGTCAGTTGCAGGATGGGCGCGCGCAGATCGAGCAGTTGCACACGTCGGCCGACCTTGCTGCAAGCATCCTGCAGACGTACCACTCGTGGCTCGCCCGGGACCCGTCGGTGATGAATCCGGCGCTGTACCTCGAGATGAGCGCCGAAGCGACTCGCGACCCGCAGATCGCCGCCGTCCTGCAGGATTCCGACGAACGTATCTTTGAAGCCTTGCAGGCGTGGATGACGCGCGACCGGGACGATCGGGGCCTTGGCCTGCCGCCGGACATCGCGTCCCGGCGCGCCCACCTGCTGATGCAGGTCTGGAACGGCCTGGCGGTCAGCGCCGTTCGACATCCCAATCAGGATCCTGCAGCGATGCGGGAAATGATCGAGAATTTCGTGAGTCGCCTCGTCATCCCCTGAGGACACAGCCCGAACATACGTGCCCGTGCCTCGGGTCGGGTGCAGCAATCAGTCGGCAAGCAGGAAGTCGAGAACTCGCTGCGTGAACTCCCCCGCCGCTCCGATGTTCGACAGGTGGCGCCGCCGCCAGCTCGAGAAACTGCGCATGCGGAATCAGCGACGCCCAGACGCGCGCGGCCTCCGGAGTTGGCGCCGGATCGTAGGTACCGGCGATGACGAGCGTCGGCGCTGCGATATGCTCAAGCGAGGCGCGCTGGTCCATGTCGCGCAGCGCTTCGCAACAGCCCACGTACCCGTCGACGGGCGACGCCAGCAACATCCGGCGGATGCGGTCGACTGCGAGCGGCTCACGCGTGCGAAATTCGACCGTGAACCACCGTTCGAGGATCGCTTCCACCAGCGCCGGCATGCCGTCGTGCAGCATCGTCGCAATGCGCGCGTTCATCGTCTCCGGAGGACCGAGCCAGGGAGTGGTGTTGCAGAGCACCAGTCGCTCGATGCGCTGTGGCGCATTGACGGCCAGCCACATGCCGGTCGAGCCTCCCATCGACAGGCCGCAGTAGCTCGCGCGCTCGATGCCTAGAGCGTCGAGCAGACCCAGCACGTCCGCGCCCAGTTGCTGCACGGTATACGGCCGCGCGGGCACCGACGAGCGCCCATGCCCGCGCGTGTCGTAACGCAGCACTCGGTACTCGCGACTGAACGCCGCCAGCTGCGGCTCCCACATCTCCAGCGTGCAGCCAAGCGAATTGGACAGCACCAGGCAGGGCTTATCGGCGGGACCTTCCAGCCGATAATGCAGGTGCAACCCGTCTGACTCGTGTAGCGGCATCCGCCAATCCTAGCAGCAGTGCTTTGCGCTACCCTTGCGCCCGTGACACCCGACGACGACAACGAAACCGTCCTCTACGAGGTCAACTCGAGGCCGATGCGGCAATCGAAGGACCGTTCGACACCTGGCTGCGCGACCACATCGCCGACGTGCTCCAGTTCGACGGCTTCCTGTCGGCCGAGATCCTCGACGACGACATCGGGCCGCCGCCCGGCCGGATCCGTCGCATCGTCCAGTACCGGCTGCGCAACCGGGCCGCGCTCGAGGCGTACCTGCGCGAGCACGCGCCGCGCATGCGCAGCCAGGGCGTCGCAAAGTTCGGCGACCGCTACACGGCCGAACGACGAGTCCTGGCGCACCGCGAGGAATTCATCCGCGGCGCGTTCTCGACCGAGAACTGCCTCAACTGCGGCGAGGTGCTGCGCGGCCAGCACTGTTCGCACTGCGGCCAGCGCGCGAAGGTCCGGGTGCTGTCGCTCGGCACGCTGGTGCGGGACCTGCTGGGCGACCTCACGAACTTCGACTCGCGCATCTGGCGCACGCTGAAGCCGCTCGCCTTCAGGCCCGGCGTGCTCACCGTCGAGTTCCTGCGCGGTCGGCGCACGCACTATTCGCCGCCGTTCCGCATGTACCTGATCCTGAGCGTCGCCTTTTTCCTGCTGACGTCGCTCGGCGGCGGCAGCCCGGGCGATGCGCTGAACTTCGAAGTCGGCAACGACGGCAATGGCGGCGCGAACCTGACGCTCGGGCCCGGCGAACAGGCACCACCCGCACCGGGAGACGGCGTGCCCGCGCCGGCACTCCGGCTCGAAGGATGCACCGGCGCCTGCAACGACGAAGACCCCGGCGGCAGCGCCGAAGCTCGATCCGGAACGCCAGCGCATCGTCGACGAGATCGTCAAGCGGATCCCGGCGCGGGACCGCGACCGGGCTCGCGCCGAGCTGACGAAGGAGTTCGGCGCCCTGACGCCGGAGCAGATCGCGCCGGTGCAGCGGTTCGTGGACGATCCCTGCAGCCCGGAAAACCTCAAGATCGGCTTCGGGCCCGAGGGCAAGAAAACCGAAGACCAGTTGCGCGAGGCCTGCCGCAAGATCGCGGCCGACGGCAAGGGTTTCGGTCGCGCCGTCTACGAGAACATCCCGAAGATGATGTTCATTTTCCTGCCGCTGATCGCGGTGGTGATGTTCGTGCTGTACCTCGGATCAGGTCGCTACTACGTCGAGCACCTGTTGTTCTTCGTGCACTTCCACGCGTTCTTCTTCCTGGGCGGTATCGCGATACTGCTGCTCGAGCGTCTGTCGACGATGTTCGCGGACACCACGGCAGGATCAGGGCTGAAGGCGGTAGAGGGCATCCTGACCGCCGTCCTCGTGTTCTACGTTCCTTACTACCTTTACCGCGCCATGCGGCGCGTCTACGGGCAGGGCCGGATCGTGACGCTCGTGAAGTATTCGCTGCTCTGCATCGGTTACCTGCTCTTCATGACGCTGACCGTGCTGGGCCTGCTCGCCTACACCGCCCTCACGCTCTAGCGCCGGGGCCCGCGAGCCTGCCGTGAAAGCGCCCCGCTCCATCCTGCACGTCGACATGGATGCCTTCTATGCATCGGTCGAGCAGCGGGACAATCCGGGGCTGCGCGGCAAGCCCGTCATCGTCGGCGGCGGCGGCAATCGCGGCGTGGTCGCGGCGGCAAGCTACGAAGTGCGCAAGTTCGGCGTGCACTCGGCGATGCCGACGCGCGAAGCGCTGCGGCGCTGCCCCGAGGCGATCGTGGTTCACCCGCGCATCGGCCACTACGGCGCGGTGTCGAAGCAGATCTTCGCCGTGTTTCACGAGTTCACGCCGCTGGTGCAGGGGCTCTCGCTCGACGAAGCGTTTCTCGACGTCACCGCGAGCGAGAGCGCGCTCGGCAACGCAGAGCACATCGCGCGCGAGATCAAGCGACGCATCCACGAGCGGACGGAACTCACCGCGTCGGTGGGCGTGGCGCCCAACAAGCTGATCGCCAAGATCGCATCCGACCTGCGCAAGCCGGACGGCCTCGTCCTGGTGAGCGAAGCCGCCGTGCGCGAACTGCTCGACCCGCTGCCCATTCGCAAACTGTTCGGTCTCGGCGCGAAGACGGCGCCGAAGGTCGAAGCGCTGGGCATCCACACCCTGGGTGACCTGCGCCAGGCCGATCCGGCGCGCCTGCGGCCCTTGTTCGGCCGCTACACCGAACGCCTGCAGCAGCGCGCGGCCGGCATCGATGATCGTCCGGTGATCCCGGACGTCGACGAACAGCAGATCAGCGCCGAGGAAACCTTCGACACCGACATCGCCGATCCCGCGCGTCTGCATGCGGAGATCGTCCGGCTGGCCGACAAGACGTGCACACGGCTGCGCGCGAAGAAGCTGCTGGGCGGGTGCGTGACGGTGAAGATCCGTCGCGGCGACTTCACGACTTACACGCGCCAGCGGCAGGTCGAGCCGCGCACGCAGGAAACGCAGGGTCGTGGCGCGGATCGCGACCGAACTGCTGGATGCCTGGCGCAAGACCCAGCCCCGGGCGGCACTGCGGCTGCTCGGGGTCGGGGTCAGCGACCTCGGCGAGGAGGTCCAGGGCGACCTGTTCGGCGCGCCGGAGTCCACCCGCAATCGGCAGCTCGATGCGACCGTGGACGCCGTGCGGGAGAAGTTCGGCTCGGTCGCGCTGCGACCCGCCAGCACGATCGTCAAGCCGCGCGCCTGAACCATGGAACCCGGACTCGAGGCCGGGGTTCGGCGGACCCGCAGGGATGAGGGGTGAGCGACGGCCGAGGATCAGGCATCATTGGCGTCCCCCGCCGGTCACGGCAGGCCTAACCCCGCATGTATACGAGCTTTTTCGGCCTCCAGGAAAAACCGTTCGCGATCACGCCGGACCCCCGCTACCTGTACCTCAGTGAGCGGCACGCCGAGGCGTTGGCGCACCTGCTGTACGGCATCAACGAGGCGGGCGGCTTCATCCAGCTGACGGGCGAAGTCGGCACCGGCAAGACCACGGTGATCCGCAGCCTGCTCGAGCAGCTCCCGGGCCACGCCGAAGTCGCGCTGATCCTGAATCCGCGCATCACGCCGCCGGAATTCCTGCTGACGATCTGCGAGGAACTGCACCTGCAGGTGCCGCCCGAAAGCCGCAACAGCACCAAGGCGCTGATGGACCAGCTCGGGCACTACCTGCTCGAAGCGCATGCCCGCGGCCGCCGCGTCGTGCTGATCGTCGACGAAGCCCAGAACCTGAGCTTCGAGACGCTCGAGCAGGTGCGCCTGCTGACGAACCTCGAGACCGCGACCACCAAGCTGCTGCAGATCATCCTGATCGGCCAGGAAGAACTGCGCGCGCTGCTCGAGCAGCCGGACCTGCGCCAGCTCGCGCAACGGATCACGGGCCGCTATCACCTGAGCCCGCTTTCCAGAGATGAATCAGCAGGTTACGTGAAGCACCGCATGCGCGTGGCGGGCGCGACGGCCGAAGCCTTCACGCCGGGTGCGCTGCGCGAAATCCATCGCCTGAGCAACGGCATCCCGCGCGTGATCAACGTCGTGAGCGACCGCGCGCTGCTCGGCGCATTCACGCGCGAGGATCATCGGGTCGGCGCGTCCTACATCCGGCAGGCCGCCTCCGAAGTGTATGGCCGGCCGATTCCCGCGCCGTGGCTGCGCTGGGCCACGGCCGGTGCCGTCGCCGCGGCGCTCGCACTGGTGGCATTCGGTGCGTGGTCGCTGTTCGGGCGCGAAGACGCGAAGACGGCCGCAGCGAAGACCCCGGTGGTCGCCGCCGCGAGCACTGCAGCGCCGGCGCCACCGGCGGTCGCTGCGACTGCGACACCGGCGCCCACCGTCGCAGCCGCGCCCGCACTCGACCAGCTGCTGGCGCAGAACGCGAACGACACCACGACCGAGGCCGCGCTCGCGCAACTGTTCAAGCGCTGGAACCTCACCTACGCGCCAAACCGCGGTCGCGGCTGCGAGCAGGCCACGGCCCAGGGCCTCGAGTGCCTGTTCCAGAAGGGCTCGTGGGCCCAGCTGCGCACGCTGAACCGCCCGGCGATCCTGACGCTGACCGATGACGTCGGCGGCACGCACCAGGTGCTGCTGACCGCGCTCACCGACGAAGCCGCCACGATCGAGCTCGGCGGCAAGCCGCAGGACGTGCCGATCGCGACGATCTCGCGCTACTGGTTCGGCGATTTCCTGCTGCTGTGGCGTCCGCCGCTCGCAGTGGTGAAGTCGCTGGGACCCGGCATGCGCGGCGCCGAGGTGCGCTGGCTGCGCGACAACCTGCGTGCGGCCCAGGGCCTGCCCGAAGCACGCCCCGCCAGCGACTTCTACGACGAGGAACTCACGCGCCTCGTGCAGGATTTCCAGCGGACGCACCGACTCAACGCCGACGGCGTCGCCGGCGTGCAGACACAGATCGTGCTCGACACGGTCCTGAACCCTTCCGGTTCGCCCACGCTGGGCGGCCCACCTGAGCGGACGGGAGGCTGAGCGATGTCGTTCATCCTCGACGCACTGCGCAAGTCCGAGCACGCACGCCAGCGCCAGACGGGGCCGGGTCTCGCCGAGGTGCCGGTTGCGCCGACGAAGCCGAAGATCCAACGTCTGGGCCACGGCCGCCGTCGCGCTGCTGGTCGTGAACCTGCTCGCCGTCGGCATCCTGTTGCTGCGACGTGCACAGAAGGAAGACGCCGCAGCGACGCTCGCGCCGACAGCGGCTGCGCCCGTTGCCAACGCCGTCTCCGGTCCCGCGAATCCCACGCTGAGCTGCGCCGCCGCCGACAGCGGGCACGCCGGTCACGCAAGGCGCTGCGCCGGTACGGGCTCCCATCGATGAGCCCGCGGGTCCGGCGGCACGCAATCCGCTCGCGGACGAAGTGGGTGGTGCGTCCAACGATATCGCAGCCTCATCGCAGTCGGCGGCGCGGCCGTGCCTGCGGGCCCGCCGGCCGTCATGAAGAATGGCAACGTGCGGCGTGGTGGCTCGGTCGTCTACGCGCCGGTGCCCGAAGCGTCGGACCTGCCGTATTCGCCGCCGCCCGTCGAACGGCCCGCCGTGCAGCAAGCCGCGCCGCAAGCCGCAGCCATGCCGAATGCCGACGAAGTTGCCGCGCGTGGCGGCGTGCGCCGCGCTGCACCTCGACCTGCACGTCTATGCGGCGCAGCCGCAGCAGCGTTTCATCTTCGTCAATTCACGCAAGTACAGGGAAGGCGACACGCTGGCCGAAGGCCCGGTCGTCGAGCAGATCACGCCGGATGGAGCCGTGCTGAATTTCCGGGGCAGCCGCTTCAAGCTGTCCAACGACTGAACTGAGGGGAGTCGGTCGCGAGTGAATGCTGTATCGGTCACTGCCGACAGCCTCGACGGGCTGCGGCTGAATTTCGCGCTGCAGGCGGGCATCCTGCGGCTGCTGTCGCGCCAGGAACACCTGAACAAGATCAACGTGTTCCCGGTGCCCGACGGCGACACCGGCACGAACCTCGCGCTCACGGTGAACGCGGTGCTCGGCGTGCTGCGCAAGTCGCCCGACCAGCCACGCCGGCAAGACGCTCACGCGCGTGGCCGACGCGGCGCTCGATGGCGCGCGCGGCAATTCCGGCGCGATCCTCGCGCAGTTCTTCCTCGGCCTCTGCGATCGCGTGGGCCACCTCACCCGGATCGACCCGGCCGATTTTGCGGAAGGCGTGGGCGGCGGCGCCGAGTACGCCCGCGACAGCCTCAGCGAACCGCGCGAGGGCACGATCCTCACGGTGCTCACGGCCTTCGCGCACGCCGTGCAGAAAGCGCGCAAGGACGGGCTCGAGGACTTCCGCTCGATCCTGCGTCACGGCGTCGCGGCAGCCCGCACGGCGCTCGAGCAGACCACGTTCCAGCTCGAAGTGCTGCGCAAGGCGAACGTGGTCGACGCCGGCGCGCAGGGTTTCGTCGAACTCATCGAGGGCGTCACCGACTACCTCGAAAGCGGCTCGGAGAATGAACCGGCCGGCAGCGCGACGCCGATCATCGACAGCGCGTCGGACGAGCTGACCGCCGGCAGCGGCAACGAGGACCTCGTCTATCGTTACTGCACGGAGTGCGTCGTCACCGGCGAGCGGATCGATCGCCGGCACCTGCGCGAGCAGCTGTCGGCGGTCGGCGGCAGCCTCGTCGTCGCCGGCCTGCAGCGCAAGGTGCGCGTGCACATTCACGTCAACGATCCCGCCGAGGTGTTCCGCGTGGCGGGGCAGTTCGGCGCGGTATCGGGCGAAAAAGCCGACGACATGCAGCGCCAGCAGCACTCGGCGCACTCGACCGACCGCCGCGTCGCGATCGTCACGGACAGCGCGGCGGACATCCCGGACGAGGAACTCGACCGGCTCGACATCCACATGATCCCGGTTCGCGTGCACTTCGGCGACCGCAGCTACCTCGACAAGGTGGGCATCACGTCGGAGGAGTTCTACGCCGAGATCGAGCGCGGCACCGAGCCGCCGAAGACGTCGCAGCCACCGCCGGGCGATTTCCGTCGTCAATTCGAATTCCTGGGTTCGCACCACAGCGCGGTGGTCTCGATCAAGCCTGTCGAGCCGTGTCAGCGGCACCTGTGCCGCGGCGCAGACGGCGGCGGCTCGCACCGCCACGCACGGCACGGTCAGCGTGATCGACACGGGCAACGTGTCCGCCGGCCAGGGCCTCATCGCCATGTATGCCGCGGAATGCGCGGCGGCCGGTTACGACGCGGACCGCATCATCGCCGCGACGAAGGCCATCCTGCCGAAGACACGCTCGTTCGGCGTCGCCGGCTCGCTCGAATACGCGGTGCGCGGTGGTCGCGTGCCGCGCTGGGTCAAGCGCGTCGCGGATGCACTGCGGGTGATGCCCGTCCTGCACAACGACCCCGGTGGCAAGGTCAGCGCGGGCGGCGTGCTGTTCGGCCGCCACGACCTGAAGTCGAAGTTCGCGCGCTGGGTGCGCCGGCGCATGCGGGACGACGTCACCTACCGGCTGATCGTCGGCCACGCCAACTGCGAGGCGGACGGCCAATGGTTGCTGCAGGAACTCAGCCTGCCGAACGTGGCCTACGCAAGACTGGTGTCGATCGGCAGCGCGCTCGGCGCGCACGGCGGACCGGGTATGCTCGTCGTCGGTCTGCAGGAATACGAGGCGCCGGCGTCACCCCCATGAAATTCGAAACGCTCGCCACACACGCGGGGCGCGAGCCCGACGCCGCCACCGGCGCGGTGCGCGAACCGCTGCATCTCTCCACCACGTTCGAACGCGGCGCGGACGGCACGCTACCCGCACGGGTATTACTACTCGCGCAGCGGCAACCCCAACCGCACGTCGCTCGAACGCGCGATTGCCGCACTGGAACGCGGCAAGGACGCCATCGCGTTCGCCTCCGGCTCGGCGGCGACGCTCGCGGTCTTTGCGCTGGCGGCGCCCGGCGGGCGCATCGTCTGCGCTGCGGACTGCTATCACGGCACGACCAAGCAGCTGCGCGACATCGTGCCGCGCTGGGGCGTCGACGTGGAGTTCGTCGACGCGACGAACCTCACCGAGGTGTCGCAGGCACTGGCGGTGACGACGAGCCTGCTCTGGTTCGAGACCCCGTCGAACCCATTGCTGCGCGTCGCGGACATTTCCGCGCTCGTCGATCTCGCGCACGAGCGGGGCACGCTGGTCGGCGTCGACAACACGTTCGCGAGCCCGGTGCTGCAGCAACCACTGACGCTCGGCGCCGATCTCGTCATGCACAGCACGACGAAGTACCTCGGCGGGCACAGCGACGTGCTCGGCGGCATCGTCGTGACGCGGGATGCGGGCACCGAGTGCGCGGCGTTGCGTGACTACCAGGCGACCGCGGGCGGCGTGCCCTCGCCGTTCGACTGCTGGCTGGTGCTGCGCAGCCTGCCGACGCTGCCGTTGCGCGTGCGGGCGCAGGCAGCGAATGCATTGGCTGTCGCGCGTTTCCTGCATGCGGACAAGCGCGTCGAGAAAGTGCATTACGCGGGCCTGCCCGACCATCCGGGGCACGAGATCGCGCTGCGGCAGATGAATGGCGGATTCGGGGGCGTGCTGTCGGCCGAAGTGCCGGGCGGACGCGAGCGTGCGCTCGCGGTGGCCGCGAAGACGCAACTGTTCACCCGGGCGACGAGCCTGGGCGGGATCGAGAGCCTGATCGAGCATCGCCAGTCGATGGAAGGCCCGAACAGCCGGACGCCGCCGGGGCTGCTGCGGATGTCGATCGGGCTCGAGCACGTCGACGATCTGATCGCGGACCTCGATCAGGCGCTCAGCGCCTGATCGCGTCGATTCGACTCGCCTGCTGATTCTCGCGCGTATTGCGGGGCGTGGATTCCGGAGGATTGCCAGAGGGCACGCCGTAAATACGTCCCTGTAGGCTCGCGCGCGCCGTCCATGGCGCGCGACGGCCCTCCGGCAATCCTCCGGAACCCACACCTCCGCACACGCTTGATCGCGGATCACTGTCGTCGATTCGTTCGACGCGCCCAGGCGGGCGCTGATGGGCGCGCGACCACTGGTCGCGTGCCGAGCCGCACGCGCGCGTGCCTTGGCGACAGCCGATCGCGTCAGCTGACCGCGCAGCAAATGGAGGCGTGATTCGTTTCCTGGACTTGCGGGTCCGGGGACCGTCCCGCGCCATGGACGGCGCGGGCGAGCCTACAGGGATGGATTCACGGCGTGTCCTCGGACCCGAAGTCCGGAGGACGAAGCGCGCCGAGAATTGACCAGCGCAACCAGCTCGACGCGAGCGAGCAATCGCTCAAGGCTTCGCGACCGGGCGGCCCTTCTCGACCCACGCGTTCATGTCGCCCTCGAGATGCGACAGCCGCGTGTAGCCATTCGCCGCCAGCACGTCGGCCGCGATCCCCGCGCGCCGACCCGACTTGCAGTACAGCACCACGTCCTTGTCTTTCGGCACTTCCGCCAGCCGTGACGCGAGCTGATCGTACGGCACGTTGACCGCACCCGGCACGTGGCCTTCCGCGTATTCCTGCGGCGTGCGCACGTCGAGCACGAACAGGTGCCGGGATGCTGCGACTGCCGCTCGAGCAGCGCCTCCTGGCTCATCGGCGCCATCACCGCAGCCGGCTGCGTCGCAGCGCCGGTCGGTACCGAGGCGGCCTGAGCTGGAGTCGTTGCAGGTTCGCCGGCAACTGCAAGCGCCGTGAAGGCAACCCACAGCGCACCGGCAATCAGCAATGCAGCAAGACCACGCTTCGCTTGCAGCACGCGCTTTGCATCCGGGCGTCGGTCGTACGGAATCGCACGGGAGACGATGCCGGCATCAACACGGCGATCAGTGCGACGAGACGGGACGTTCCTGTTCATGACGGTGCGTTTCCTTCGGGATGTATCGCGTCACTCATTTCGTCGGCGACGGGGCGGTGGCAGCGTCCCAGCGCTGCGGCACTTGCTGGAGCTTGGTCATATCGTAGCCGAGATCACGCACGCGCCGTTCCAGCTGTGCGTAATCGTCGGCCGACAGCTCAGGAGTACGCGCCATGATCCAGACATAGTCCAGCGCGCTGCGCGCGATGATCGTCTGCGTGTAGGCCGGATCGACGTACGCAATCAGGTATTCGGCCTTGATCGGCCAGATGAACTGCATGCCCCAGATGGCGTTGCCCGTGCCCTCGCGCACGAAACCGCGCGGACGCATCACCTTCTCGGGCCCGTCGAACGCACCGTCGCGGTAGGTGAACGTCGTCGCGATGCTGCCGTCCTTGTCGAGACGGTACGACTCGATCGCGTTGTGCGCACCCACCTCGAACCGTGTCGGGATGTTGGCGATCACGTACCAGTCGCCCATGAAGCGATTGATGTCGACGTCCTTCGCGACGGGAATGGTCGGGGCGCCGCTGCAGCCGGCGAACAGCGCGACGGCGGGCAGGCAGGCGGCCGTCAGGATTCTGCGCATGTCGATAAGACTCCGTGGGTGGTCAGAAGTTTCGGCTGGCGACACGCCCCGGATTCATCTGTCCGCGCGTCGTGACGTACGCATCCGCTTCGATTTCGACCAGCATGGCCGGATCGACCAGTCCGCTGACCTCCACCATCGCCGAGGCCGGACGGATCGCACCGAACACCTCGCCATGCGCGCGTCCGATGGCTTCCCACTGCGCGATGTCGCGCACGTAGATGCGCGTCCGCACGACGTCCTCGAGGCGCGCACCCGCGCGCTCGAGCGCCGCCTTGATGTTGGCGAGGACCTGGCGCGTCTGGGCGCCGGCGTCGTCACCACCCACGAGCTGGCCATCGGGGCCCGTGGCCGTCGTGCCCGACACGAACACCATCGGTCCGACCCGGACCGCGCGCGAGTACCCGACGACGGGTTCCCACGGCGTGCCGGTCGCGTAGTTGGTTCGGGTTGTCCTGGTCATGCGCGTACCCCTCCTTGCTCGTCGCTCGCGGCCAGCGCCAGCAGCGCGTCGCCGCTCACCCGCTGTACGGTCCAGTCGTCCATCGGCACCGCGCCGAGCTTGCGATAGAACGCGATCGCCGGCTCGTTCCAGTCGAGCACCGACCATTCGAAGCGCGCGCACCCGCGCTCGACGGTGACGCGCGCCAGGTGACGCAACAATGCCTCGCCATAGCCGCGCCCGCGAAACGCCGGGCGCACGAACAGGTCCTCGAGGTAGAGGCCGGGCCGGCCGGCGAAGGTCGAGTAGTTGTGGAACCAGAGCGCGAAGCCGACGGGCTCGTCGCCGACGCGCGCAATGACTGCCTCCGCAAAGGCACGCGGCCCGAACAGGTCACGGTGCACGTCGTCCGGCGTGATGCGAACCTCCTGGAGCAGCCGCTCGTACTCGGCGAGTTCGCGCACCAGGGCGACGATCAGCGCGGCGTCGGCGGGCTGGGCCGGCTCGATACGGAGCGGTTCCGGCGCGGTCATGGCGCACACCTCATTTCTATAGATTCCCTCGATAGCTGGCCGCGAATGCCCTTGATTACCTAGCCTTCACGCCGTATTGTTAATCGTCATTTTACTCGAAGGCAGCCGATGGCGACCCCTCCGGACCGTGTGCCGCTCAACGCCCTGCGCGTCTTCGAGGCCGTCGCCGCTCACCTGAGCTTCACCGCGGCGGCCAAGGAACTCGGCGTCACCACGGCCGCGGTCAGCGCGCAGATCAAGGCGCTCGAGGCCGACATCGGCGTGCCGCTGTTCCGTCGTCACACGCGCGCCGTGGCCCTGACCCAGGAAGGCGCCGAACTGCTGCCGGGCGTCCGCCGCGGGCTCGAAGAACTGCGCCGCTCGGTCGAGCGCATCCGTCGCGAGCGCGTCGGCGGCATGCTCAACCTCAGCGTGCCGAACGAATTCCTGCAGCGCTGGCTGCTGCCGCGCCTCGGCGAGTTTACGCGCCGGCACCCCGAGATCGAGGTCCGGTTCGGGCCGCCCCGCGCGGCCGGACTCGACTTCGGTCGCGACGACTTCCACGCCGCCATCGTCTACGGCCCCGGCCAGTGGGCCGGCCTCAAGGCCGAGCGCCTGCTCGACGAATACGTGTTCCCGGTCTGCAGCCCCGCCCTGCTCGCCAAGTTCGGCCCGATCGACACGGTCGCGGATTTCGCCCGCTACCCCCTGATCCACAGCCGCACCGAGCCGTGGCAGGACTGGCTGCGCCGCGTCGGCGGCGACACGACGCGCGCCGACACCAGCCCGCCGATGGAGGATTCCGCGGCGTCCCTCGTCGCCGTCGAACAAGGCAAGGGCGTGGCGCTGGCACGCTGGTCGCTGGTCGCGGCCGACATCGCCGCGGGCCGCCTGGCGCGTCCGATGCTGCCGAGCGTGCTGCAGCGGAATGCCTGGTTCCTCGTGGCCCCTCCGGCGAACTTTTCATTGCCTAAAGTCGTGCGGTTCCGGGCGTGGCTGCTCGATTGCTGCCGCGAGTTCGCACCGCCCGTGGGCGAGACGCTCGGCGTGGAGTAGGCGCCAGGTCGGCATCACCCCCCCTTGGCGGGCAACGCGGGTTGGCGTAGCGTGACGTCAAACTAGAACAACGTCGGGAAGGGAACCCACGCCATGGCCGGCCCAGTCAAACCGCGACCGATCCGTCTCCGCTATCACGCCGTCAGCATCGTTTCCGACCCGGATGCCTGCGCACAAGCCAAGGCGTTGAAGGGCGTGCGCCTGCTTTCGCTCTCGGCGCCGCGGCTGCCGATCGTCGGCTGCACCAACCCCGACGGCTGTCACTGCAAGTTCCAGCACCACGACGATCGACGCGCCGGGCCCAGGCGCTCGGGACTGCGCACGTCGACGGGAGGCACCTGGTCGACGGGCGACAACCGGCGCCGCTCCATCGGCCGGCGCGACAGCGACTACGCCGACGATTGATCGCGGCTACGGCAGCCGCAGCGTGACCTGCAGCGGCCGGTGATCCGATCCCACGTACAGGGCCGATTTCGTGGGCCGTGACGCAGCTGCCCGGCGGCACCAGCACGTGATCGATCGGCAACGCGAGCGGCCAGAATCCCGCCTGCCACGTCGGCCGCCACGCCTCGCCTTCCAGCGCATCGCGCAACCCTGACTCGGACACGAGCCGCGCAAACGCCGGTGCGTACGGCGTCAGGTTGAGGTCCCCCAGCAGGATCGTCGACTCGGGTTGCGTGAGCGCAAGCGCAGCCGCCTGCTGCAGCGCCCGATCGCGCGCGACCTGCAACTCCGGCACCACCGGCCAGCGGGTGTGCAGGGCAATCACTCGCAGCTTGCGTCCATGCACGTCGACGTTCGCGACCAGCGATGGCACGCCGTCGCCCGCGAAATCCGCCGGCTGCACGTCGTCGATGGGCCAGCGACTCAGCAGCGCGATGCCGTAGGGATCGTCGCGCGGCATGAACTTGCGGTACGGATACTTGCGCGCGAGCGGCTCGAGCGCGGTCACCCACTGCGGCGTGATTTCCTGCAGGGCGATGATGTCGGCGTCGCTGCGATTCAGCCAGTCGACCAGCGCTGCCTGATCGGCATTCACGAACCAGGCGTTCGCGGTCACGACACGCAGCGGGTCACCGCTGCAAGTCCGCGCGGTCGGCTCGTGCGCGGAGGCGCGGCCGCTCAGCAGCACGCCGGGCAGCCATTGCATCGCGACGGTGAGGAAGGCAACGACCATCATCCAGGGCCGGCGCAGGACCAGCGAAGCGAGCAGCAACGCGAGCGCAGCGGCGCCGACCTGCCAGCGGAAGTGCGCAAACAGCTCGAAAGGCCAGCCGAACGGCGCGAGCAGTGCCGCGAGCGAAGCAGCCGCCGTCCCGATGAGCCCAACGCTCACCGCGCGCGACCAGGCTCCGCGGGGCGGGCGCATGACTACAGCAGCAGCAACGCCACGATGAGGCCGAACAACGGAACGAGGACGGTCATGCAGAACATGGGCCAGTAGGCCGACTTGTGCGTCTCACGGCAAACGCCGCGGATCGTCGTCACAACGTACCCGTTGTGCGGCAGCGAGTCGAGTCCGCCGGATGCAATCGCAACCACACGATGCAAAGCATTCGCATCCACACCCAGGCCGAGGTAGTGCGGCGCCAGGATCGGCAAGGCAATGGCCTGGCCTCCAGATGCAGATCCGGTCAGGCCTGCGATCAGCGTGACCGCGATCGAGGCGCTGACGAGCGGATCGCCAGGCAGTGAGGTGAGCGAATCGACCGCCGCACCGAAAGCCGGCGACAGCTTCGCGATTGCGCCGAAGCCGACGACGGCGGCGGTGTTCGCAATCGCAATCAGCGCGCCGAGCGTGCCATTGGACACGGCGTGCGGCAGGTTGATGAAGTAGTTGCGGTTGACGACGAGCACCGTCAGCACGCCGGCAAGCAGCGCGACGATCAGCGCCGACTGCTTGAGGTGGTCGTGCAGCGCGAACGCGACGCCGAGCACCGCCGCGAGCGGAATCAGGCCCGTCGCCGGATGCGGCAAGCCGCCCGTCTTCGGCTGCGGATCGCCATCGCGCACGTCGTAGCGCTCGCCCGCGACGATCGCGCGACCGATCATCCAGCTTGCAGCCAGGCGAAGCCCAGCGTGGCCATGAGCACCGCGACGACGAGACTGACCTGCCACGCGGCATAGGGCGTCGTGCCCAGGTACTGCATCGGGATCCAGTTCTGGATCTCCGGCGAGCCCGCGGAAGTCATCGTGAAGGTGACCGAGCCGAAGGCGATGGTGCCGGGGATGAACCGCCGCGGCAGGCCGGCCTCGCGGAACAGCGCGAGGGCGAGCGGAAACACCGAGAAGGCGACGACGAACAGGCTCACGCCGCCATACGTGAGCACTGCGCACGCGCCGATGACGGCGACCAGCGCATGACGCGCGCCGAATCGCTGCACCACCCACTGCGCGACGCTGTCGGCCGCGCCACTGTCTTCCATCACCTTGCCGAAGACCGAGCCGAGCAGGAAGACGAAGAACCACGAGGCGATGAAGCCGCTGAACCCCGTCATGTAGGCTGCGGTGAAGTTGTCCGCGCCTGCGCCCGCGAGCTGCGGAAACAGCGGCAGGCCGAACGAGAACGCGAGCAGCAGCGCACAGACGGGCGCCGCCAGCAACAGATCGACGCCGCGCATCGTCAGGACGATCAGCAGCGCAAGACTGCCGAGCAGTCCGATCCATTCGAGCGTCATTTGTAAGGTGACTCCGTAAGAGGGACGTGCCCGCCTCAGGGCACGCGCGCGAGGAATTCGTCGATGGCCGCGACGCTGACGGGCTCGTCCAGCATCGGCGTGTGCCCGCGCTGAGGGACTTCGACGCGCACGAGGTCGGGCTTCTCGCGCAGCATGCGGTCGAACGTGGACACGGCGAGGATGTCGGACGTGGCGCCGCGCAGTGCGAGCGTCGGCACCGGCCGCAGCGCCGCGAACAATGGCCAGAGATCCGGCGCAGCGGCGGCCGGCGCGCTGCGCACGGCCTCGCCGATCATCGGATCCATGTCGAGCCGCGGCACGCCGCCGACGTCGCTGTAGCTGCGCTTCGTGTGGGCGACCCATTCGTCGTGCGAGAGACCGGGCATGCCGATCTCATAGGTCGCCTGCACGGTCGCGACGGCTTCATCCCAGCTGGCAGGCGGCGCATGACGACCGACGTACGCCGCAATGCGCGCGAGGCCTTCGGGCGCCACTTCGGGACCGACGTCGTTGAGGATGACGCCCGCCACGAGGCTCGGGTTCATCGCGGCCAGCAGCATCGAAAGAATTCCGCCCAGCGACGTGCCGAGCAGCACGCAACGCGTGACGCCCGCATCGCTGCAGCAGCAGGCCGATGTCGGCGAGGTACGTGCCCGGATGGTAGTTCTGCCAGACCGGGTCGTGCTGTGAGCGACCGCGACCGCGCAGGTCGGCGCAGAGCACCCGGCGGTCCTGCCGGATCCGTTCGGCGACGTGGGTGAAGTCGCGCGAATTGCGCGTCAGGCCGGGCAGGCACAGCACGGGCAGCTTCGACGACTGCGTGAGCGGCGCGAAATCGCGATAGAACAGTTGCAGGCCATCGCCGGAGGTGAAGAACGTTTCAGCGGCGGCGGGCGTGGTCACCTGGCTTTCTCCCAGTCGGCGTACTGCTTGCGCAACTCGCGCTTGAGGATCTTGCCATTCGGATTGCGCGGCAGGTCGGCGACGTACACGGCGCCTGCCAGTCGCTGCTGCTTGCCGACACGCTCGTTGGTCCACTCCACCAGCACCGCCGCGTCCGGCGCACCGCTGGCCGCCGCGACGACGACCAGCGCCAGCGGCGTTTCGCCCCAGCGCTCGCTCGGCACGCCGACGACGGCGACATCGGCAACCACGGGGTGCTCGCGCATGACGGCCTCGATGTCGGCCGGGTAGATGTTCTGGCTGCCCGACAGGATCATGTCCTTCTTGCGATCGACGATGTAGAGGAAGCCGTCGTCGTCGAGGCGCCCGATATCACCGGTGCGCAGCCAGCGGCGGCCCTCGGGGTCGACCCACGTCGCCTCCTCCGTCGCTTCGGGGCGCTGGTGGTAGCCCTCCATCACCAGGCGGCCGTACCCGCAGATCTCGCCGAGCTCGCCCGGTGCCGCTTCGACGTCGTCGTCGCGCACCAGCTTGAGCTGCTGGCCGGGGATCGGCTTGCCGACGGACTCGATGTGCGCGTCGAAGTCCTCGGGGGCCAGCGTGGTGATGATGCCTTCGGTCAGGCCGTACAGTTCGATGAGTTCGCAGTCGAGCGTGTCGCGCGTCGCACGCTTGAGCGGCGCCGGCAGCGGCGACCCGCAACACATGATTGCCTGCAGCGACGACAGGTTGCGCGTCTCGATGCCGGGCAGTTCGAGCAGGCGCTGGAACTGCACGGGCACGAAGCCGCCGTGCGTGACGCCGTGACGCTCGATCGCGTCGGCCAGCGACGCGGCACTGAAGGCCGGCAGGACCACGATGGTGCCGCCCACGACGACCGTGCTCAGCATCGCCACCCAGCTGATGTTCGAATAGAGCCCGAGCGAGCAGACGGTGACGCAGTCGCTGCGGTACCGCAAGGCGATGGCCAGGTCGGTGCCCCAGTCATAGCGGCAGCCGTGCGTGTGCACGATGCCCTTGGGCAAACCGGTGGTGCCCGAGCTGTAGATGATGTTGCACTCGGTATCGGGGCCGACCTTGACCGCCGGTGCGGTGGTTGCCTGTCGCGCGAGCCATGGCGCGATCTCCGTCCATTGGCCGCCGGCAGGCGCGTCGACGCCGAGCTTGCGGATCGTGCCGGGCAACTGCTGCGCCGCGAGCAGCGCGTCCACCCGCCGGCAGTGCTCGCCCGACGCGGCGACGGCGGTGGCGCCGCTGTCGCGCATCATCGCTGCGACGGCCGCATCGCTCACGGAGGTATTGAGCGGGACGACGGACACGCCCGCCTTGCCGGCGCCGAACAGCAGCAGCGCCATTTCGGCGCTGTTCTGCATCAGCACCGCAAGCCTCGCGCCCGGCGCGAGATCCAGTTGCAGCAGACCATTCGCGACCTGGTTCGTCGCAGCGTCGAACTCGGCCCAGGTCCACCGGCGCTCTCCGCAGAGCAGCGCCGGCTTCCTGGCCTGGTTGCGACCGTGCTGGACGATCAGGTCGGGGACGATCGGCCGCGGTACGTCGTACCAGCCCATGGCCGCTTCCCTCTTCCTGCGATCAGTCGAAGCGGTAGCTCACGCTGAGGCTGACCGTGCGCGGCGGACCGTAGAAGCTGTTGACGATGTTGCCGTACAGCGCGCCCGGGAAGTAGTAGCCGCCGATCTTGTATTCCTCGTCCGTCAGGTTGCGCCCGAGCAGCTGCAAGCGGAGCTTGTCGCTGGCGGACGTCCAGGCCACGCTCGCGTCCACGAGTGTGTACGCGTCGTTCTGGTCGATGAGCGGATTCGGGAATTCGAACATGTAGTACGAGTCGCGGTACGAACCGGAGATCGTGGCCAGCAACGAGCCCCAGCCATTGCTCAACGGCTGTTCGTAATTGAGCGCCAGGTTGCCGTTCCACTCCGGCGTGTTCTGGAACACGGCCGTGTCGGACAGGTCGACAGGCACCGTGATCGTCGCCGGCGGCGGCGCCGGGTTCGTGATGACCTGGAACGTCTCGTACTTGTCGAATTCGGCGTCGGTCCAGCCCACGCCGTAGTTGAGGGAGAGCCTGTCGGTGAACTGGATCGCGCCTTCGAGTTCCGCGCCCTGGATCGTGGATGCGCCGGCGTTGTCGACGAAGCTCGCGATCGAGCCCGTGACGGTCGGCTGCTGGCGCGTGATCTGCTGGTCGCTGTAATCGGAGTAGAACACGGCGAAGTTGTACGAGAAGCGATCGTCGAACGCGGTGCCCTTCATGCCGAGTTCGTATGACGTCACGTACTCCGGGTCGTAGCCGTTGACGGTATCCGGAGTCAGCACCGCGTCGCCGCGCATGTCGAAGCCGCCCGGACTTGAAGCCCTCGGAATACGACGCGTACGTCGTGAGCGTGTCGGTGAACTCGTAGCTGACGCTGACGCGCGGCGTGAACTGGTCGAACGTGCGGTCGTTCGTGTAGTCCGAACGCACCAGCCCGGGGACCGCGGCGTCGTTGCCGAACAGCGGCGAGTACAGGCCCGTGAAGTTCTGGCGGTAGACGCCGCCTTCCTTCTCGTCCTTGGTGTAACGGCCGCCGAGCGAGGCCGACAGCTTGTCGGTGAAGTCCCAGCTGAAGTCGGCGTAGGCGGCGTAGCTCTTGGTATCGACGAAGCCTGACGTCGCGATCGTGAGGTTGAGCAGGCCGACGATGGTGTCGAACTTGCCGGCCGCGTGCGCGTCGAGGTAGTAGAGGCCCGCCACGCCGTGCAGGCGCTCGCCTTCGTAGAGGAACTGCAGTTCCTGCGTGGTCTGGTCGTCTTCGTAGTAGCCGGGAACGTCGAGCGCCGGCGCCGGGCTGGTGTCGAAGTCGATCAGCGTGTTGGTCTCGCCCTCGCGGTACGCGGTGATCGACTTCAGCGTAATCGCGTCGGTCAGTTCCCAGGCGGCCGTCAGCGACAGGCCCTTGTTGCGCACGCGGTTGTCGTCGCCGATGCCGCCGCGGGTGTCGTAGATGTCCGGCAGCACGACCTCACCCGCCGTGAGACCCATGCCCGGCGCTTCGCGGTGGCCATGCTTGGCGGGCGAGTTGTCCTCGACCCAGTCGCCGGCGAGACGGAAGCTCAGTGCGTCCGTCGGATTCCAGTCGGCGCTCAGCCGGAAGGCATCGACGCTCTTGGCGTAGTGGTTCTGCTTGCCGGTGTAGTGGTTCTCGCCGTAGCCGTCGCGACGGTAGATGGCTGCGCTGGCGCCGATCGACAGCGTGTCGCCCACGGGCAGCACGCCGGACGCGAGGAAGTCGTGCTGCGCATACGTGCCGAGCGTGAGCTTCGTGTCGAGGCGCGCCTCGTTGCCGAGCGGCTTGGTCACGTACTTGATGGCGCCGCCGATCGTGTTGCGGCCGTACAGCGTGCCCTGCGGGCCGCGCAGCACTTCGAGGCGCTCGATGTCGTAGATGTCGAGCACGGCGCCCTGCGGCCGCGCCACGTACACGTCGTCGACGTAGAGGCCGACGCCGGGCTCGAAGCCCCAGAGCGGGTCCTGCTGGCCGATGCCGCGGATGAAGGCGATCAGCGTGGAATTGGAGCCGCGCGCGACCTGCAGGGTGAGGTTCGGCGTGGACTGCTGCAGCCACGTGATGTCCGGCGCGCCGGCGTTCTCGATGCGGTCGGCGGAGAATGCGGAAAGCGCGATCGGCACGTCCTGCAGCGATTCCTCGCGACGGCGGGCAGTGACCGTGATCTCCTCGAGACCGGAGGCCTGGGCGGCCGGCGCATCCTGCGCGAGGACGGCCGGCACGGCGAACATCGAGGCCGCGCAGGCCGCAGCGGCCTGCACCGAGTAAACGGCGAGCTTCTTCATGGATCCCCCTGCTGTGGCCGCCTCTGCGGACGACCGGTGTTTCAACGAGCGTTGGAATTTAGTTGAACGTTCGTTGAAATTCAACAGTCGTTGCAGGAAGGCCTCCGGGTTCTTCAGAATCGCGCTCCGGCTCCACGCACACAGGCAGTTCGTAACGCGATGCAAAAGAAAGGGACGACGAGCCGCGCGGGCGCGGCACGGAGCCGCCTGCCGCAGGCAGGAACCGCCGGCACGGGCTCCCGCTCGCAGGCAACGCGCGAGCGCATCCTCGACGCGGCCGAGCAGCTGTTCGCCGAACGCGGCTTCTACGGCGTCTCGGTGCGCGACATCACCGGCGCTGCCGAGGTCGACGTGGCGCTGGCGAGCTACCACTTCGGCAACAAGCAGGGCCTGCTCGAAGCGGTGTTCATGCGCCGCGCCGACGACCTCAATGCCGAGCGCATCGCGCGCCTCGACGCGGTCCTCGCTGCGGCAAAGAGCCGGCGCCCGCCAAGACTCGAGGACGTCATCGATGCGTTCACCCATCCGCTGCTCGATCGCTCCTCGCGCGGCAGCCCGGGCTGGAAGAGCTACTTCGCGCTGATCGCCGAGGTGAACAACTCGCCGGAGTTCGGCGGCGTCCTGATGTCGCGATTCTTCGATCCGGTCGTCGAGAAGTTCATCGCAGCGATACGCCAGGCCTTGCCGGGCTGCGACGATCGCGACCTCTACTGGGCCTACCATTTCCTGTCGGGGGCGCTCACGCTCACGTTCGCGGAGACGGGGCGCATCGACAAGCTGTCGGGCGGCGCCTGCCGCTCCAGCGATCTCGACAGCGTCCACGAGCGGCTCGTGCCGTATTGCGCTGCCGGTTTCCGCGCGCTCTG
The DNA here is from genome assembly GCA_963828265.1 of uncultured Gammaproteobacteria bacterium. Lineage (GTDB taxonomy): Bacteria > Pseudomonadota > Gammaproteobacteria > Steroidobacterales > Steroidobacteraceae > RPQJ01. The sequence goes on from CAWHEA010000001.1 coordinate 132,276, forward strand.
CGCGCCGAAGCGCGCGGCATCCAGGCCGGCCCGCGCTGCGAAGGCCCGCAAGTGAACATGCCGCAGGTCCCGCCACGGAATCGACTTCATGCAGACCACATTCGTCGCGACGGTCGATGCGCACGGCCGCGCTGAGCCTGCTCAGTGCGCTCGCGCTCGCCGGTTGCGGCGCCGGCGATTCCAGTGCGGCGAAGCACGGCGATCGCCTCGCCGCGTTGCCGATCGCAGCGGGGTCCGTCACGACGTCCGGCATCTCCGCAGGCGGCTACATGGCAGTGCAGTTGCACGTCGCGCATTCGGCGCTGGTGAACGGCGTGGGCGTCGTGGCCGCCGGCCCGTACTACTGCGCGGAGAATTCGCTGCGTCTACGCGCTCGGTCGCTGCATGAAGGGTGACGATCCGATCGCCGTGGACGAACTCGTCAGCCTCACGAGCGAACTCGCCCTGGCCGGCCGCATCGACCCGATCGCGAACCTGGCCGACGATCGCGTGTGGATCTTCCACGGCGGCGCGGACCCGGTGGTGGCGAAGCCGGTGGTCGATGCACTGCAGGCGTACTACGAACTGCTGGTGGATCCGCGCAGCGTAGAGCGGACCGATCTCGCGGCCGCCGGCCACACGTTTCCCGCGGCCGCAAAGGATCTCCAGGACTGCGGCAAGACCGAAACGCCGTTCGTCGGCAGCTGCGGCATCGACGGCGCGCGGCAGATGCTCGAGCACCTGTATGGACCGTTCGGCGCGCAGGCCGCGGGCATGAAGCCGGGCACGCTGGTGCACTTCTCGCAGTCCGTCGTATGCGACGGCGGCTGACGCTGATGGGTTGGCCGCCCGTGGGTGGCTTTACGTTCCCGCGGCCTGCTCGGGCAACGGCGCCGCCGGGCGGTGTCGCCTGCACGTCGCTTTCCACGGCTGCAAGCAGGGCGCTTCGTACGTGCAAGGATGCCTTCGTGCAGCAGGCCGGCTACCTCGCCGCGGCCGACGCAGGTCGCATCGTCGTCCTGTTTCCGCAGGTCGAACCGAGCTTCCAGCCCCTCAACCCGAATGGGTGCTGGGACTGGTGGGGTTACGGCAGCGAGGAGTACGCGACCCAGGCGGGGCCGCAGATCGCGGCCGTGAAGGCGATGGTCGACGACTTGATGGGTTCGGGTGCCCCGGCGGGCACCCCGGCGCAGCGATGACGCGGTGATTCAGACCGCTGCGACGCGCGAGCGCTGACCGCCGTAGAGGACCTCGAGACGGCGCACGCCCTTCAGGCGCCGCGACGACCGGCGCACCTCGCCCATCAGGCGCAGCAACAGCCCCACGTCATCGTTCATGCCGCCCGTGCAGTAGTCCTCGCTCATGCCCAGGTGCAGCACGGTCACGTGCTCGAGGTCGGCGCGGTTGTAGACGGCCACGCCGACCGGACGGGCGGTCAGCGTCTCGACGGCGAACAGGCACTGCACGTCCGGCAGGGTGCCGACGCGCACGCGCAGTCCTTCACCGTCGTCCACGATCTCGGGCGGGCCGTACTTGTCGATGACGTCGACGATGCCGCGCGCGAAGCGATCCTGGCAGCCGTTGAAGAAGAGGATCCGCTCGAGCGCATGGCGCTTGTGGCGAGGGATCCGCGACGTGAATTCGATGCCCCGCATGAGACTTTTCCCGGCCGCTTGCACGGCCTCGGACGGAGGAGCGACCGATCATGCTCGCGGCACTGGCTTATGTCGAGCGAGCCGCCGCAAAAGTGTTGCTGCAACGCCACAAAACTGCTCCGGGCCGGCGCCGGCAAATCGCAGCTATTTTTATGAATTGCTTCATGTTTTTGACATCCCGAGGTGGAGTGTCGGGGCCGCTTGGCGTGCAATGGCGGCACGATGCTCCGCAAGCCCTTGCCCGTCCCGAACGAGGCCGATCTGGCCGTTCCCGCCGCCCCCGCTGCGGAGGCGATGCTGGTGGACGTGGTGGTGCTGACGGCCGACCAGGAACTGTTTCAGTCAGCGCGCGAGGCCGTCGGCGAGCGCAATCCGGTCTGGCGCGCGCGCTCGGCCGACGAGGCCGCCGACCTGCTGATCACCGGACGTTGCGGCGTGCTGGTCGTCGACATGGCCGCGGTCTCGACCCGCGCCGATACCCTCATCGAGCAGATCGTCGAGCAGTTCCCGGACGTCGTCGTCTGCGTTGCCGGCACGCGCGCCGATGAACCGCTGCTGGCTCCGCTGATCAGCAATGGCCTCGTCTACCGGTTCATGCACAAGCCGGCGTCCGCGCGGCGTGCGGGCATGTTCCTGCAGGCAGCGATCCGCCGGCACGTCGAGCGTCGCGAGGGGCGCGAAGCCAGCGACCCGTTGCTGCCGCTGCTGCGCGGACTGCGCCAACCGACGGCCGGCATGCCGCGCGGTTACCTCGTCCTGATCGGCCTGGTCGCGCTCGCGCTGACCGTGCCGTTCTTCGTCGGCGGCGAGCCCGCTGCACCCGAGGCGACGGCAACCGCTGCCGCACCGGCGGCCCCCGCCCCGGCAGCTGCGTCGACAGGACGCGCCGATCCGGTGCTGTCGCGCGCGCGGGCCGCGCTGCAGGCCGGTCGACTCGAGGCGCCCGAAGGCCGCAACGCGCTCGACCTGTTCCAGGCCGTGCTGCTGGCGCAGCCCGAACACCCCGAGGCGCAGGCCTCGCTCGCGCAGGACGGTCGACCTGCTGCTGCGCGCGTGCGCAGCAGGAATTCGATGCCGGCCACAAGACGGAAGCCGAACGGCTGGTGCAGCGGGTGCTCGCGGCCGTGCCCGATGAGCGCAAGGCGCAGGCACTGGCTCGCGCCATCAACCCGCCCGACACGCCGTCGCGCCAGTTGTCGCGCGAGCAGCGCGCCGAGGTCGAAGCGCACCTGGCGGATAACACGATCGTGCCGTCAGCCGCTCCCGCACGTGCGCGGACGCTCGCAGAAATCCAGGCTGAGCTCGCCGCGCTGCCGGGACCGGTCACGAAGCTGGCTGGCACGCCCGGTGGCCCGACGGTCGGCTGCGCCGCAGGCGCCACCCCCGGTCGTGCGACCCGATCCGCTCGCGCCGCGCATCGTCAATCCGACCCGGACCATCGCTCCCGCCGCCCGCAGCTATGCGCGCGAGCCAGTCAACGTGCTGCCGACCGCAGGCGTGACCGGCCCGACAGCACGTCGCGAATCCCCGCGAACCCGCGGTTGAATCACCGGCGACCGTGTCGACCGAAGTCGTCGCCGCTGACCAACTGAATCGCATCGTGGCCCGCGACCCGGTGTATCCGCCGCAGGCGCTGCGGGATGGCACCCGCGGCTGGGTCGAACTCGAATTCACGATCGCACCGAACGGCACGGTCCGCGACATCGAGGTGGTGTCGGCCGAACCGCGCGGTGTGTTCGACAGCGCCGCGAGCGACGCCGTCGCGGCCTGGCGCTTCCGTCCGCGCGTGGTCAATGGCCAGCCGGTTGCGCAGCGCTCGACCGTGACGATGCGCTTCGACGTCGACAGCTGAATCCGCGAGCCTCAGCGCCCGGCGACGTGCGCGAGATCGACCCGCTGCGCGGGCTTCGCCACCTCGGCCTGCACTCCTCGCGCACGCAGCGCATCACACAGACCGATCGCACCTTCGGCTTCGCCGTGCACCAGGTACGTGTGCGGCTTGCCACCGACGCTCGCGTGCCAGCGCAGCAGGTCTTCCTGGTCGCCGTGGGCCGAGAACCCGCCGAGCGTGTGGATGCGGGCGTTCACCTTGAACTGCTCGCCGTGGATGCGCACGTGCTCGCGACCGTCGACGATCGCGCGCCCGAGCGTTCCGACGGCCTGGAAGCCGGTGAAGATCACGTCGCACTCACGGTGCGTGATGTTGTGCTTGAGGTGATGCACGATGCGCCCGCCGTTGCACATGCCGCTGCCCGGCGATGATGATCGCGCCGCCCCGCAACAGGTTGATCGCCATCGATTCTTCGGCCGAGCGGCAGAGCTTGAGGTTCGGCAGCGCGGGCATGCGGCCGGCATCGCGGCGCACGGCGCTCGCTTCGGCGTCGTACAGCTCGGGATGCTTCCAGTAGATCTCCGACGCCTCGATGGCCATCGGGCTGTCGAGGAACACCTGCCAGTCGCCGACGCGCCACTCGTCGAAGTGCGTGGCGAGCTCGTAGAGGATTTCCTGGCTGCGTCCGACCGCGAACGCGGGGATCAGCACGTTGCCGCCACCATGCCGCGCCGCACGCAGGATTTCGCCGAATTCGCGCAGCGTGTCGCTGCGCTCGCGATGCCGGCGATTGCCGTACGTGCTTTCCATGACCACGACGTCGGCCGGGCCGTCGCCTTCCGGGTCGCGCAGGATCGGCGAGTCGTACTGCCCGACGTCGCCACTGAAGACGATGCGCGAGCGAGCGCCCTCCTCGTCGAGCTGCAGCCACACGCTGGCGGAGCCGAGGATGTGGCCCGCGTCGCGGAACGTCAGGGTCACCCCGGGCAGGACTTCGGTCGCACGACCGTACGGCACGGTCTTGAACTGCTGGATCGTCTCGTCCGCGTCCACTCGCGTGAACAGCGGATCGGGAAAGCCGCGCGCATGGCGGTCGCCGTGCTCGGCCTGCCGACGGCGGTAGCGCTCCGCCTCGCGCTCGGCCATGAAGGCGCTGTCCGCGAGCAGGATGCGCGCCAGGTCGCGGCACGCCGGGGTCGCGTAGATCGGGCCGCGGAACCCGCGCTTGCGCAGCAGCGGCAGTCGCCCGCAGTGATCGATGTGCGCGTGACTCAGCACCACCGCATCGATCGCCGCGGCGTCGAACGGAAAGGGCTGGCGATTGCGGGTGTCGGGGTCGTCGCCGCCCTGGATCAGCCCGCAATCGAGCAGCAGCGTGCGGCCGCGAACGGTGAGGATGTGGCAGGAACCGGTGACTTCGCCGGCCGCGCCGTAGAACTGCAGGTGCATCGTGCGAACCGCCTCAGGCGATTCGCTGCCCCGCGGGCGCCTCGCCTTCCTGTTGGATCGGAACGGCCGTCGCCTGCCCGTCGCGCAGCAGCTTGACGCAGGCCTTGACCACCCTCGCATCGTACCGGCGACCGGCCTGCGACTGAAGTTCGTCGAGGCACGCCGTCAGCGTCAGGGCCGGACGGTGCGGTCGCGGCGACAGCATGGCTTCGACCGCATCGGCGACGGCGACGATGCGCGCCTCGAGCAGGATCTCCTCGCCCTTCAGCCCGCGCGGGTAGCCCGAGCCGTCGAGCCGCTCGTGATGCTGGCGCACGGTCTCGGCCACCGGCCACGGGAATTCGATGGCGCGCAGGACTTCGAACCCGCGCTCGGCGTGCGTCTTGACGAGTTCGAACTCGGAAGCCGACAGCATGCCGGGCCGCCACAGCAGCTCGCGCGGAATCTGCAGCATGCCGACGTCGATCAGCTGGCCCATCACGCGCAGGCCCCGCACCGTGTGGCCCGGCAGCCCGAGCGCAGTGCCGATGCCGGCGGCGTAGTCCCCGACGCGACGCGAGCGCCCGGTCTTGCAGGCGTCCTGCGCCTCGGCGAGCTGCGCGAGCGCCTCGATCGCGCCGAACATCACGCGTTCCATGTGATCCATGGCGGTGACGATCTCGGCGTCCGAGCGGCGGCGGCGCAGCAGCTTGGTCACTGCATCCGCGATGTGTTCGACGTGCCGACGGTCGTCGTCGTCGTACGGCTGGGCCGCATCGGCAACGAGCAGCACGCCCGCGAGGCGGCCACCGTCGAGCATCGGCACCACGAGCTGACGATGCAGCGCGCCCGGCAGTCCCGCCGCGCGCAGCTCGGCCGTGCCTTCCGTCGCGTCGCGAATCACGGGGCGCTGGGATGCGGTGCATTCGCCCAGTGCCGTCTCCGGCGGCGGCGGCCCGCGCCAGCGCGTCAGCGTCGTCAGCGGTTCGGCGGATTCGGCGCCACGGCGTGCAGCGATCTCGAGCGCGGTCGCATCGCCGACGGGCAGGAACAGGTAGCCCTGCGCGCTGCGCGTCAGTTCCTGCGCCAGTTGCAGCGTGCGGTCGAGGATTTCGGTTTCGGTAAGGCCGTGCGCTCGCTGCGCGAGTTCGAGCAGGCGGCTCACGCGCGCGTGGTCACGCTCGTTGCGTTCCGCGGCACGCTTCGAGCCCGACACGTCCCGCGCCGTCAGCACGCGGAAACCCGTGTTCTCGTCGACCGAGGCGAGCGAGACTTCGACTTCGATCGCCTGCCCGTCCGGACGTCGCCAGCGCACGTCCTGGCGCAGCGCGCCGGTCGGCGGTGCGCGCGACGCTGCGCACGGTCGCATCGGCTTCGCCGCCGAGCTCGAGCGACTGCAGCGTGAGCGTGCCGAGACGTTCCCGATCCGTGTTGAGCAATGCCAGCAGCGCGCGGTTGCCGTAGCGCAGGCGGCCCTCGCCGTCCACGACACCGCACGGCTCCGGCGCCGCTTCCAGCGCATCGGCCTGCGCCGCGAGTTCCTGTTCGCGCGCGTGCGCCGCCAGTTCGGCGCTGACGTCGCGCGCCGTGAGCAGCCAGCTGGCACGGCCGGCATAGCTCGTGGCGACGCGCCGCAGTTCGAGCCGGGCTTCGCTGCCGTCCGGACGTTGCCAGTGCAGCAGCGACTCGTGCGTCGAGTCGTCGGCGAACTCGACGCCCGGCAGCAGTTCGCTGAGCGGCTTGCCACGCAGGGCCGCGGGCTCCTGCCCGACCAGCGCCGCCGCCGAGTCGGTGGCCGTGTGCACGAGCTTCGATTCGATGTCGACGATCCACGTCGGCGTGGGCTGCGCCGCGAAAGCGCGCTCGGCGTCGTTGGCAGCCGACTGCAGGCGCGAACGCGCCGTCTGCAATTCGTTGAGCCGCGCCTCGAGCACCGAGACCTTGCCGATCTCGGCGCGCGATTCTTCGGCGGCGCCGCGCGCCTGCGACTCGGCCTCGACGGCCTGGCGCTGCGCGGTTTCCAGGTCGCGGATCCGCATCTGCAGTTCACGGATGCGCACGGATTCGGCGGCGGCGAATTCGGCGCGGGCGCGCGCCTCGTATTCGGCGCGCTCGCGTGCGACGCGTTCCGCGACCGTCAGCTGCTTGTTGGTCGCTTCGACGTCGCGAAGCTGCTTCTCGAGGTCGACGAGCCGGCGGCGATCCTGCTCGCGGCGGTCGAGCAGCTCGGGCACCAGCGCCGGCATGCGCATCGTGCCGGAGCCCGTCGGCGCCTCGTCGAGCAGCGCGGCCAGCTCTTCGAGCGTCGAGCCGCGCGGAAAGAAGCGCTGCGCCCCGACTTCGGCGGCAAAGGCCTCGTACTTCGGGCCTTCGACACGGAACGAATGCAGCAGCACCGGCAGGTGCATGTACGACGGGTCTTCGCGCAGCCGGCGGCACAGCGCAAAGCCGTCGAGCCGCGGCAACATCACGTCGCTCACGATCGCGTCGGGATTCTGGGTGCGGACGACGCTCGAGCGCCTCGACGCCGGACTTCGCCTTCAGTACGCGGTGGCCGCGCGATTGCAGCACGCTCTCGACGGCGGCGAGATCCTGGTCGCGTTCGTAGGCCAGCAGGACGGTCTTCATCGACGGACTTCAGCTCCATCACGCGGTGGCGGCGCTGCCGGGCAACGGCCCGGCGCTGGTCGCACCTTCGCTGCCGGAAGTATGCTCCCCCGGCCGCGCGGCGCACCAATGCATGGCGTCCAGCAATCGACCTGCGTCACAAAACGCCGGGGGGAGGGGTCCGGCTGTACAATCGAACCGCAGGCCAGATTCGAGGAGACGACGATGAACCGGCGCATGGCGTTTGCATGGACTGGCAGCCCTGACCCTGCTCGCAGGCTGTGCCACGCATTGGGACGTCGACAGCTTCGAAGCCCCCGAAGGCAACGTGGCGTCCCAGCGGACGTTCTTCTGGAAGGGCGGCGAATTCGGCAGCGCCGGGCACCCATCAACCCGGCGATGGTCGCGTCGGCCACGACGGCGATGCGCACCGCGGTGACGACGGAACTGACCCGCAAGGGCTACTCCGAAGTCGACACCGCGGCGGGTGCAGACATGGTCGTCAGTTTCCAGGTGGCTGGCTCGCAGCAAGTTCGTGCTGTCGGACGAGAGGCGCATCGGCGCGCCCTCCGCCACCACGGTGTTGAGCCCGAGCGAAATCCAGCCGCCGCCGGCGTCGAGCGTACCGCGCGAAATGCGGGTGCGCGACGGTTCGGTGCTGGTGTTCATCGACGACCGCGCGTCGGGCCGACTGATCTGGCGCGGCATGGTCACGGCGGAAACCCGCAGTGGTTCGACGGAACAGGCCGTGCGCCTGATCGCGCAGATGGCGCACGAAATCGCGAAGGAAGTGCCGGCCCGCGCCGGCGCACCGCAGTAAGCCGGCTCAGCGCCGCACGACCAGCAGCGCCCCCACCAGCAGCAGCACGGCGCCCAGCAGCCGCGTCGGGGTGACTGCGATCTGCGGGTAGCCCAGGATGCCGAACTGGTCGACGACCAGTGCGACGGCCAACTGCCCTGCGATCACCAGCGCCACCATGGTCATGCCACCGAGGCGTGGACCGAGCATGGTGACCGAGGCAACGTAGATCGCACCGAGCAGGCCACCCATCCAGGCCCATGCCGGCATCTGCCCCAGGGTACCGGTCGAGGCGCGTGAGCCGGCAACGGCGGCGAACCCGACGAGCGCGAGCAGGCCGATGGCAAAGCTGATCGCCGACGCCCAGAGCGGCGAACCGATCGCGCGGGCCAGCGTCGCGTTCATGCCGACCTGCACGGTCAGGGCCCCGCCGACGAGCATCGCCAGCAGGTGCGGCCAGTAGTTCGCCATCATCGTTCGAGAATCCTCAGGCCGGGAGTGCAGCGTCGCGCCGCGGCCAGCCCTGCCAGACCAGCGCGCCGATGCCGAGCAGCAGCGCCGCGAATTTCACCCAGCCACCGATGACCGGCACCAGGCCGACGAGCCACAACCCGAGCACGGCGAGCAGCAGGGCGAGCAGCTTCCAGCGCGTCGTCGGGACGGCTGTCGCCGCGCATGAAGCCGAGCAGCTTCTGCCCGACGAACATCGCGGCGGTGACCCAGCCGAGGAAGAGCAGCAACAGGTAGAGCATGAGCACGATCAACGCGAGCGGGATGCCGACGATCGTGACCAGCAGCAGCACGACCAGCACCGGCAGGCAGACCAGGATCACGAACCCGAGCCCGAGGCTGCGCAGCGGTTCCTTGCCGATCCACTGCGCCGCGCGGGTGGAATACGCCGGGAAGGCGAGCATGAACAGCGTGCCGGCGACGAACACGCCGAGCATCCACAGGAACGAGCCGACGCCGTGCGCGACGGTGCGGACGTCCTGCGCCGTTTCGTGCTCGTCGACGTAATCGACTGACGTCCGACTGATGGAACTCGATGCCGCCCGCGATCTGGGCGCCCGCGGGCAGCGTGGGCTCACGCGCGCTGTGCACGACGAGCTTGCCGTCGATCCGGGTGTTCGGGCCGATGTCGACTTCTTCGGCGCTGGACCTCGGCATCGCCCTGCACGACGCCGTCGATGCGAACGCTGGCGCCCGAGGCCTGCAGGTATTCGTTCGCGTTGCCCTCGAACCGGATGCGTCCGCCGGTCAGCGACAACCCGCCCGCGATCGTCGTGGCGGGGCCGAGGGCCACGTCGCCGCCGGCAACGCGCGCATTGCCCGCGACGATTGCATCGACCTGCACTTCGCCGCCCGCGACGTAGAGATCGTCGCCGACGCTGCCGCCGATCGAGACCTCGCCTCCCACCGCGATGAGGTCGCCCTTCACCTCGCCCGCCGTGGCGACGTGCCCGCCCGCGAGCATCGCGTCGCCCGCGACCGGGTCGGTGAGATTGAGCGAGCCGCCCGCGCCGAAGTAGTCCGAGCCGAACTGCTTCGAAACGGAGTCCTCGCCATGGTGCTCGAAGGTGCAGCCTGCAATGACCAGCCCCAGGGCGAACACGCCCAGGGTCCGTGCGACGGGATTCATATCGGTTCTCCTCGACTCCCGTCGCCCTGCCGGACAGGAACGCGCGAGATTTTGCAGGCCATCGCGCGATCAGTCTAGGGCAAGCCCGCGGACGCGGATATGTCCGGCGACTCCACTCGTCCCGCGTTAACCACGCTTCATCGCGCGCGCGGACATCACCAAAGAAAAAGCCGCGACTCGCTGTGCGAATCGCGGCTCTTCCGACGCTGGTCTTCCGTGACGGCCCGCAATCGTCCCCCGGTCGGGCCTTCCATTTCGTCTGTCGCCCGGTCTCCCCCAGCTTGCGACTGTCGGGCTTTTTACGCGCTTTGCCGGGGGGCGTCACCTTGCAGCGCAAAAACGACTGCATACGAATCAATGCCTGAATATTGCGCGTCTCTTTTCTGCCACAGCAGCGCGGTCAGGCTTTCAGCGCGGAGCCCTCGGTCATGTAGCCGGCGACGCGCGGGATGTGGCGCAGGTAATAGTGCTCGGCATCCTGCAGTTGCAGGCCCGACTGCCCGACCAGGGCGACCGTGTCGCGCGTGAGGTGACAGCCCCCACCGATCCGCTGCTGCAGCGGATTGAGACGGTGCTGCCACCGGGCGACGCCGGCATCCGGCGACAGGCCGTGCTCGAGGAAGAGAAACCGCCCGCCCGGCTTCAGCACGCGCTGCACCTCGCCGAGCGCATGCACGACGTCGGGAATCGAGCACAGCGTCAGCGTGCAGACCACGGTGTCGAAGCTCTCGCCAGTCGAATGGCAGGTGCTCGGCGTTGAGGTGATGGAAGTCGACCGCGATGCTGGCGGCTGCGATGCGCGGTCCCGAGAAGCGATCGAGGTCCGTGTCCGGATCGATGGCCTCGATGCGGCTCACGCCCGGCGGGTAGTGCGGCAGGTTCCGGCCCGTGCCGAAGCCGATCTCGAGGATGCGGCCCGACGCACGCGCCAGGGTGCGCTTGCGCGGCTTGTCGAAGACGCGGCTGCCCATGGCGAAATCGAGCAGGTACGGGAAGACGCAGTGGTGATAGATGCCCATTATCGAGTCGCGGGCCATCGAACAGTGACGGCGCCGCGCAGCTGGCCGGGCTCGAATCCGGTCGCTGCGTCCTGCGGATAGTCGCGGGCGATGGCTGCCGCAACTTCCGGTGGCGAGCGTCGCGCCATGGCACGTGACGCACAACGGCTGCATCGCGATCGCGCGCAGGTAACGGCGCTCGATTCCCTGCGCCGATCGGAATTCGATGACAGCCTCGGGGGGCACCGACGCTGGCGGTGACGCGTTCGCGAGCACGGCGGCGAAGCTCTGCATGACCGCGCGCTCAAGGTCGTCCGGCGCGTTCGCCGGGTTCCTCACGCGCATCGCCGTGCGGCCGACGTCGGCTCCCGCAGACTGCCGACAGGCGAGCCGCGATCTGCGGCGCCCGCGTCCGGCAGACCTCGATGGCTGCAACCGGCCCGCCTTGCTGCATCGCCTGCTTGAGCTCGGCCTGCAGTTCGCTCATGAGCTGGTCGGCCAATGCGCGGCTGCGCTCGTCCCACGCCGCGGCCGACTCGCCTGCCTGGGCAGGAACCGCGATCAGCGCGCACAGGCCCGCGAGGATCGACATCAACCTTGCTGCTCGCCTGGAAGTCATGTGTTCACCGGCCTGTGGATGGCCACTCAATTCATAAGTTGAATTTTATTAATCGCGGCAATAAAAACTCAAGGCTGCATTTTAATCACCTATTATTCATAATACTTCTCGAATTCCGCGCCTTGCCTTCGCGTGCCAATGACCCGGCGGTGAGGTAGATTGCGCGCCCTCACCGCCCCCGCCGGCCAGTATCTGTAGAGCAATCATGGGACGCATTTTCGAAGTCAGAAAGCACACGATGTTCGCGCGCTGGAACCGCATGGCAAAGCAGTTCAGCCGCATCGGCAAGGACATCACGATCGCGGTCAAGAAGGGCGGCTCCGACCCGAACGCGAACCCTGCGCTGCGCCGCGCGATCCAGAACTCGCGCGCCGTGAACATGCCGAAGGACAAGGTCGACTCGGCGATCAAGCGCGCCTCCGGGCGCGACGCGGCGAACTTCGAAGAGGTCATCTACGAGGGCTACGCGCCGCACGGCGTTGCCGTGCTGGTCGAGTGCGCGACCGACAACCCCACGCGCACCGTCGCTGCGATCCGCAACGCGTTCAACAAGAACGGCGGCAACTTCGCCACGTCGGGCAGCGTCGCCTTCCAGTTCCGTCGCATGGGCGTGTTCCGGCTCGACCCCGCGGGCATCGACCAGGACGACCTCGAGCTCTACCTGATCGACCACGGCCTCGAGGAGTTCGGCGAGAGCACCGGCGAGAAGGGCGAGCCGCAGCTCGTCGCGCGCTGCCTGTTCGAGGATTTCGGCACGCTGCAGAAGGCGCTCGAGGAGCGCGGCATCACGCCGATCTCGGCCGAGCACGAATACATCTGCACCACCCCGACCGAGCTCGGTGAAGCCGAAGCGACCGAGGTGCTCGAACTGATCGACAAGCTCGAGCAGGACGAGGACGTGCAGAAGGTCTACCACACGCTGGCTTGATCAGCTCAGCCGTGCTGCCAGGGGCGGTCGATCCGCGGCCTTCCAGAGCTTGGAAGGCAGACACGCGCATCGGAGCAAGCGGACGATCCGAGCCCTGTCCCAGCGCTTGGAAAGGCAGACACGCGCTCTGGGACAGGGCTCGGATCGTCCGCTTCCGACGTTCGTGTTCGCTGCGACCAAATCGGCGCGGCGAACGAATAGGCTCGGTTGCAACACGTATACACTTCGCCTCCCATGCAGACGCCAGCCCGCGAACTCTTCTCCTATCGCAAGTACTGGGCGCATCGCTTCGGTGCCGCCCCGTTCCTGCCGATGTCGAAGGCGGAGATGGACGCGCTCGGCTGGGATTCGTGCGACGTCATCCTGGTCACGGGCGACGCCTACGTCGACCACCCGAGTTTCGGCATGGCCATCGTGGGCCGCCTGCTCGAAGCGCAGGGGTTCCGCGTCGGCATCATCGCGCAGCCCGACTGGCACTCGACCCGCGACTTCATGAAGCTCGGCAAGCCGAACCTGTTCTTCGGCATCACCGGCGGCAACATGGATTCGATGGTGAACCGCTACACCTCGGATCGCCGCATCCGCACGGACGACGCCTACACCCCGCACGGCGCCGGCGGCGCGCGACCCGACCGCTGCGTGATCGTCTATTCGCAGCGTTGCCGCGAGGCCGCGAAGGACGTGCCGATCGTGATCGGCGGCATCGAGGCCTCGCTGCGCCGCATCGCGCACTTCGACTACTGGTCGGAGAAGGTGCGTCGCTCGGTGCTGCTCGACGCGAAGGCCGACCTGCTCGTGTTCGGCAATGCCGAGCGGCAGATCTGCGAGATCGCGCACCGGCTCGCCGCCGGCAAGAAGATCGAAGAGATCGACGACCTGCGCGGCACGGCGTTCGTGCGCAAGGCGCTGCCGGAAGGCTGGTCGGAAATCGATTCGACGACGATCGACACGCCGGGGCCGCTGGCGCCGCCGGTCGATCCGTATGCGATGGAGCCGGTGCGCGAGCGAAACAGCGCGAGCGTCAGCCGTCAGTGCGACGCTGACGCGTGCCGCGCGCGCTCCAGCCGACGGCGGCGGCACGGCCTTCCGGATCTGCCCGGGAGGCCGTCCGCGCCATGGACGGCGCGCCCGGAGCCCCCATGGATGGGTTTACGGCGTCCTCCCGGGCAGATCCGGAAGGCCGGGTCGACGTCGCAGTCGGCAAGAACGAGAGCGGTGCTGACGTTCCATCGCCGGCCGCCGAAGAGCGCCGACCGCGACCACAGCGTCATCCGCATGCCGTCGTACGAAGCGGTGGCGGACGATCCCATCCTGTACGCGCACGCCTCGCGCATCCTGCACCTCGAAGCGAATCCCGGTAACGCGCGCGCGCTCGTGCAGCGCCACGGCGACACCGACGTCTGGCTGAACCCGCCGCCGATTCCGCTCACGACGAAGGAAATGGACGCGGTGTACGAGCTGCCGTACCAGCGCGTGCCGCATCCGTTCTACGGCGACGCGAAGATTCCCGCGTACGAGATGATCCGCTTCTCGATCTCGATCCAGCGCGGCTGCTTCGGCGGCTGCACCTTCTGTTCGATCACCGAGCACGAAGGCCGCATCATCCAGAACCGCTCCGAAGACTCCGTGATCCGCGAGATCGAGACGATCCGCGACACCGTGCCGGGCTTCACCGGCGTGATTTCGGACCTCGGCGGCCCGACGGCCAACATGTACCGCGTCGCGTGCAAGTCGCGCGAGATCGAAGCCGCGTGCCGCAAGCCGTCGTGCGTGTACCCGGGCATCTGCCCGAACCTGAACACCGACCACTCACCGCTGATCAAGCTGTACCGGCGCGCCCGTGAGCTGAAGGGCGTCAAGAAGGTGCTGATCGCATCGGGCGTGCGCTACGACCTGGCGATCGAGTCGCCCGAGTACGTGAAGGAGCTGGCGCAGCACCACGTCGGCGGCTACCTCAAGATCGCGCCCGAAGCGCTGGCGGAAGGCCCGCTCTCGAAGATGATGAAGCCGGGCGTCGGCACGTACGATCGCTTCAAGGAGCTCTTCGACAAGTTCTCGAAGGAAGCGGGCAAGGAGCAGTACCTGATCCCGTATTTCATCGCGGCGCACCCGGGCACCCGCGACGAAGACATGCTGGAGCTCGCGCTCTGGCTCAAGCGCAACGGCTTCCGCGCCGACCAGGTGCAGGCGTTCCTGCCGTCACCGATGGCGACCGCCACGGCGATGTACCACTCGGGCAAGAATCCGCTGCACAAGGTGACGCGCACCTCCGAGGACGTCGTCATCCCGAAGGGCACGCGGCAGCGCAGGCTGCACAAGGCGTTCCTGCGCTATCACGATCCGAACAACTGGCCGCTGCTGCGCGAAGCACTGCGGCAGATGGGACGCTCCGACCTGATCGGCAATGGCCGCAACCAGCTGGTGCCGACGTACCAGCCGATCGGCACGGGACGTGCGCACGAAGGTCATCGCAAGCCCGGCAAGACCGCGGCATCGCCGACGCGATCGCAGCCGGCGGCGCAGGCGAAAGCTACGCAGCCGTTCCGCACCCAGCACACGGGCTTGCCGCGTGTGCCGACCGCAGCGCCACGACGCCCGACCGGTCCGAAGCGCAAACCGGGTCGGTGAACCCGCCCGGCGCGCCGGCGGGGTGACCGGCCCGGACGACCGTCACCCCGAAGGCCTCACTCAGGCCTTCTTGGCTTTCTTCTCGGCGCGCTTCTCGTCCTTCGACTTCGCCGGCTTCTTCTTCGTTTCCTTCTTTCGATCCATGCCCTTGCCCATGTCGCTCACTCCCGTGGTGATTGGTCAGGGCGAGAGCTTAATTCAGTTGTAGCGGTTCGTCTTGAACAGGTCGGACGCGGTCTGGAAGTACGCGACGCCCAGGTCCTGCAGGGCCACATCGTCCGCGCGCGGCGTGAAGGTCTTCGCCACCGGGTCGTAGGTCAGGGACTGGTGGGTCTTGCCGAGACCGAGCACCACGAGCTGGTTGTCGCGCAGGATCGCCACGTCGTGGTTGTGGCTGAAGAGCGCGATGCGCGCGTGATCCGGCCGCTCGTGCAGCGCGTCGATGCCGAAGAACGGCGCCTCGTACGACAGGCCCAGCATCCCGAGCACCGTGGGCGCGATGTCGATCTGCGTCATCAGCGTGTCGACCTGGCGCGGCGCGATGTGCTTCGGCGAGTAGATCAGCAGCGGGATTTCATACGTCTCGAGCGGAATCTCGGCCTTGCCGTAGACGCGCGCACCGTGATCGGCGACCACGACGAAGATCGTGTCGTCGAACCACGGCTGCCTGGCGGCCTCGCGCAGGAAATAGCCGAGCGCGTAGTCGGCGTAGCGCACGCCCGCCTGGCGGCCGCCACCCTCGGGCTTGATGCCTTCCTGCTCGAGACCGGGACGGAACGTGAACGGCTTGTGGTTCGACGTCGTCATGATGATCGAGAAGAACGGCTTGCCGGCCTTGTACTGCTCGCCGTAGTGCTGGATCGCGCGGTCGAACAGGTCTTCGTCGGCGACGCCCCAGACGTTCTCGAAGCGGACCTTGTCGATGTCCGTGCGGTCGAGCACCTGGAAGCCGTTGCCCGCGAAGAACGTGTTCATGTCGTCGAAGTAGCCGTAGCCGCCGTAGAGGAAGCTGCTCTGGTAGCCGAGGTCGTCCATGACCTTGCCCCAGCTGCCGATGCCCTGGTTGCCGGGCCGGCGCAGGATCGAGACGGTCGGGATCGGCGGGAACGACGAGGTGATCGCTTCGAGGCCGCGCACGGTGCGCGTGCCGGACGCGTAGGTGTTGGCGAACCAGAGCCCCTGTTTCGCGTAGGCATCGAAGTTCGGCGTCCAGTCCTTCTTCGAGCCGTGCAGCTTGCTGAACTCGGCGCCGAACGACTCGCTCGAGACGACGACGACGTTGAGCTTGCCGAGGCCGTCGGGCCGGGCGGCATGGAACCGGTTCATCTTGCCGAGCGCCAGCTGCGTGAACGGCGCGCCGTCGGCCGCCAGTTCCGTTTCCAGCAGGCGCAGGTTGTCCGCCGGCTTGGCGCTCGCGTAGTACGACTCGTAGTCGATGTCGCTGGTGCGCGCCGCGCGGAAGAAGCTGCTGTCCCCGTTCTGCACCAGCTCGTTTTCGACGCGGTTCGACGACAACGACAACGCGTTCGTCGGGTAGAACACGACCGCCAGGGCCAGTACGAAGGCGTAGGGCACGAACGCCACGAGCCGCTCGCGCAACCGGACGACGTGATCGAACCCAGGCTTGATCGAGTTGCGCAGGAAATAGACCGCCAGTGCCGCCAGCGTCACGGCCACGCCGAGCACCTTCATCACCGGGTACGCATCCCAGATGTCGGTGAACACTTCGGTCGGATACGCGAGGTAGTCGTACGCGACGATGTTGAAGCGCGCGTCGAACTCCTCGAAGAAGAAGTACTCCGCTGCGGTCAGGTAGACCAGGCCCGTGATCGTCGCGGCGGTGGCGGTGTACAGGATCACGCGGTTGGCGGTCGACCGGAACCAGCGATCGGGCACCAGCAGGATGTAGAGCGCGAACGGCGCGAAGAGGTACAGGCTCTCGATCAGGTCGTTGATGAAGCCCGCCGTCAGGATGTACGGGAGCCGCGAGACACCGACATCCGCCTCGATGCCGAACTTGGCCCACAGGAAGGCCCGGCCCGCCAGGCCGAGCACCAGGTAGACGGCCACGACGGTCAGCCAGGGCGAAAAACGAGTGAGAGCCTTGCGGATCGGGGGCATCTGGCTGAAATCCTTGAAGAAATGCGGACAGACACACCGCCCCGTGGCAGGTGGGTCAAGGATTAGACGTCCGATCGGCCCTGAATCAATCGCAGGCTGACCGGAGCGGTCAGTCACGCACCACGAACGAAGCCGCCGCGACCAGCTGTTCCAGGTGGTCTTCGCGCGACGTGCCAGGGATCGGCAGCATCGACTGCGAGTGACCGAGCAGCCAGGCGATGGCCGCCTGCGGCAGCGACCACCCACGGGCCGCGGCTTCGCTCTCGAGGCGGCGGCGTGCGTCGCTGTGCGAATCGGCTGCGGCCTGCACGAGCGGTGACCACGGAATGAACGCGAGGCCGTCGCGTTCGCAGGCGCGCAGCACCGGATCCGATCCACGATCCGCGACGTTGTACCGGTTCTGCACCGAGACGACCGGCACGATGCGCCGCGCACGTTCGAGCTCCTGCACATTGAAGTTGGAAACACCGACGTGGCGGATCTTGCCTTCCTGTCGCAGCCGCGCGAGCTCGCCGACGGAATCCTCCAGCGGCACGGCGGGATCGATCGCATGCAGCTGGTACAGGTCGATGCGGTTCAGCCGCAGGCGCTGCAGGCTCGCCTCGCACGCCGCTCGCAGGTGCGCCGGCCGGCCGTCGCGCGCCCAGGTCGGCTTGTCGGGCCGCACGATGCCGCCCTTCGTCGCGATCACGAGATCATGAGGGTAAGGAAAGAGCGCCTCCGCAATCAGGCGCTCGCTGACTTCCGGGCCGTACGAATCCGCCGTATCGACGAACCGGATACCGAGCCGGACTGCGGCCTGCAGCAGGCGATGCGCTGCCGCGCGCTCCGGTGGATCACCCCAGATGCCGTCACCCGTGATGCGCATGGCGCCCAAACCGAGACGCGGCACGCGCAAATCGCCACCCAGCGTGATGAATCCGGCATTGGCAGCGTCGCATTTCGGCAGCGGGGTCGGCATGGCGCAGGTCCTTCGTCTTTGACTTAACGCTACTCGCACGCGTGACGGGAGTCACTCATTGGCCCGTCCGTCGTGTCGCGACCCGCCGGGAGCGTTAGCGTTCGCGGCGTGTCCAATCAGGACTCGATCGCTGACGAGCCGAGGAGGTTTTGATGCAATCGTTCACAGCATTGGCGCAACGCGCGGGGATTGCGTTGCTCATGGCCCTGCCGTGCGCTGCGCTCGCGACACCGCCCGCCTGGGCGCCTGCGCACGGGTGGCGCAAGAAGAACGATCCGACCTATGCCGGCTACAGCGGCCGCGACTGGGACTACGACTATGGCGTGCGCGCCGGCTCGTGTGATCGCGGGCAGATCGGCCAGGTGCTCGGGGGTGTCGTCGGTGGAGTGGCCGGCGGTGCGATCGGCGGCGAGGTCGCCAAGGGCAGCACCGAGCGCAACGTGGCCATCGTGGTCGGCACGGTCGTCGGCGCGGCCATCGGCTCCGAGATCGGGCGGCGCATGGACAAGACCGATCGCTCCTGTGTCGGCCACGCCCTCGAACTCGCGGACTATGGCCAGAGCGTCAAGTGGACCAATCCCAACACGCGCGTGACCTACCAGCTGACCCCGCTCGACGCGCGAGCATGGCGATGACGGGTGCCGCCAGTTCCGGCTCATCGCGCACGGCTCCTTCGGCCTGAGCGAAGGCCGCACGGTCGCCTGCACCGACGGCCGCGGCGTCTGGCAGCTCGAGGACGACCGCATCACCCGCCGCTGAAGGCCAGGCGTCGGGTCGTTGATGCCCCACCGGGCGCATGCTAGCGTGCGCCCGCTTCCTGGGGGATCGATGAAGAGCACCCGGCCGACATCACGCGACATCGCCCGCCTCGCGGAAGTTTCGCAGGCTACGGTGTCGCGCGCGCTGCGCAACAGCCCGCTGGTGCGACCCGAGACCCGTGAGCGCATCGCATCGATCGCGCAGCAGCTCAGCTATCGCACGGATCGCCGCGCGGCGGGACTGCGCACTCGCCGCTCGAACACGCTGGCCTTGCTGCTGTTCGAGGAGTCGTCCGAGGACGGACAGATCAACCCGTTCTTCCTGTCGATGCTCGGTCACATCACGCGCGCGACGGCCCGGCGCGGCCTCGACCTGCTCGTGTCCTTCCAGCAATTGAGCGACGACTGGCACACGGAATACCAGCTCAGCAATCGCGCCGACGGCCTGATCCTGCTGGGCTACGGCGACTACATCTCCTCGATGCCGCGGCTGCAGAAGCTCGCCGACGCGGGCGCGAATTTCGTCATCTGGGGGCCGGACGTGGACGGCACGCCCGGCCGCTACGTGCGCACCGACAACACGGCGGGCGGACTGCAGGCGACACGCCACCTGCTGCGCCTCGGGCGCAAGCGCATCGCGTACCTCGGCAGTTCATCCGATCGCTGGCCCGAGTTCCAGGCGCGCTTCAGCGGCTACGAACGGGCGCTGCGCGAGGCAGGCATCGAGCCCGATCCGCGCCTGTCGGTGGAAGCGCAGTCGAGCGAGCAGGCGGGGTACGAAGCGGCGTCGGCCCTGCTCGAGTCGGGCGTGCCCTTCGATGCGATCTTCGCCGCGAGCGACCTCATCGCAATGGGCGCGATCGGCGCATTGCGCGACCGCGAGCCGGTCGGTGCCGGGCGACGTGGCCGTGGTGGGTTTCGACGATATCGCCGCGGCGGCGCACTTCATTCCGCCGTTGACGACCGTGCAGCAGGACACGCATCGCGCGGCCGACATGCTCGTCGACAACCTGCTGAAGATGACCTCGGGCGAGCCCGTCGATTCCGCGCTGATCGAGCCGAAGCTCGTGGTCCGCGGTTCCTGCGGCGGTTCAGCCAGCGCGTAGTTTCGGCGCGAGTTTCGCAGCCTCGCTCGCCGCGTTGCGGATCGCGGCCCAGTCACCGGCTGCCAGCCATGCCTTCGTCACGATCGACGACATGCCGACACAGAGCACGTTCGGCAGCGCCAGGTAGTCAGGCGCATTCGCGAGCGTGATGCCGCCGGTCGGGCAGAAGGCGACGTTGGGCAATGGCGCGGCCAGCGCCTTGAGCATCGCTGCACCACCGGACTGCGCGGCCGGGAAGAACTTGAGCGTGTCGATGCCGGCATCGAGCGCGGCCATGATTTCCGTCGGCGTCGTCGCGCCCGGCAACAGCGGTATGCCGTGATCCTTCGCCGCATCGACGAGGTAAGGCGAACACCCGGGAGACACGACGAACTGGCTGCCGGCAGCGGCTGCGGCAGCGAACTGGGCAGCGTTGATGACGGTGCCCGCACCGATCACTGCGTTCGGAACAGCCGCACGCATCGCGCGAATGCCGTCGAGCGCGGCCGGCGTGCGCAGCGTCACTTCGAGCACCGTGAGACCGCCGGCGACGAGTGCCTCGGCCAGGGGCACGGCATGCGCAACATCGTCGATCGTCAGGACCGGAATCACCGGAGCTCGCTGCAGCAACTTACGCAAGGGCATCGTTCCTTCAGTTCAGTGACGCTGCGCGATGCAGCACAGCGCGCCGCTTTCGGCGTCGCCAACCAGGCGCCGGAAACTGGCGAAGAGCTCTCGCCCGGTGCCGAAGCGTGAATCGTACGTGACTTTGGCGGGAGGGCGTTCGAGCCAGCGCGCGTCGGTTCCCAGCAGTTCGAGCGTCCCTGCGTGCGCGTCGAAGCGGATCACGTCGCCGGTCCGTACGCGAGCGAGCGGTCCGCCTGCGTCCGCTTCGGGCGTGAGGTGAATGGCCGCGGGCACCGGGCCCGAGGCACCGGACATGCGGCCGTCGGTGATCAGTGCGACCTTGAACCCGCGGCCCAGCAGCGATGTGAGCGCCGGCGTCATCTGGTGCAGCTCGGGCATGCCGTTTGCGCGCGGCCCCTGGAAGCGAACGACGGCCACGAAATCGCGCTCGAGCTTGCCTGCCTTGAAGGCCGCCAGCAGTTCGGACTGGTCCTCGAACACGATCGCGGGCGCCTCGATCACGAAATGCTCGGGCTGCAGCGCCGACGTCTTGACCACGGCCCGGCCGAGGTTGCCGCGCATCAACCGCAGGCCACCGTCTGCGCTGAACGGACGCGCGACGGGACGGACGATGTTTTCGTCGCCGCTGACCTCCGGCGCAGCACGCCAGCGCAGCACGCCACCGTCGAGCCAGGGCTCCTGCGTATAGGCTGCGAGGCCGGTGCCGACGATGGTTTCAACGTCCCCGTGCAGCAGCCCGGCGGCAAGCAATTCACGGATGACGAACCCCGTGCCGCCAGCCGCCTGGAACTGGTTCACGTCCGCCTTGCCGTTGGGGTAGACGCGCGCCAGCAGCGGCGCCACGTGCGACAGCGCGTCGAAGTCGTTCCAGTCGATGCGGATGCCAGCCGCCGCGGCGATCGCCACGAGGTGGATCGTGTGATTGGTCGAGCCGCCGGTGGCCAGCAGCGCGACGATCGCGTTGACGATGGCACGCTCGTCGACGATGCGGCCGAGCGGTCGATGCTCGGTTCCCAGCGCGGTGATCGACGCAGCGCGCCGCGTCGCGGCGACGGTGAGCGCATCGCGCAGTGGCGTGCCGGGATTGACGAACGCGGCGCCCGGCACGTGCAACCCCATGACTTCCATCAGGAACTGGTTGCTGTTCGCGGTGCCGTAGAAGGTGCAGGTGCCGGCCGAGTGGTAGCTCTGCATCTCGGCTTCGAGCAGCGCGTCGCGGCCGACCTTGCCCTCCGCGTACTCGCGCCGGATCGCGCGCTTTGTCGGAGTTCGGCAGGCCTGACGGCATCGGGCCCGCGGGCACGAACACGGTCGGCAGGTGACCGAACGCCAGGGCGCCGATCAGCAGGCCGGGCACGATCTTGTCGCACACGCCGAGACAGAGCACGGCATCGAACGCGTCGTGCGCCAGCGCGACGCCGGTCGACATGGCGATCACGTCGCGACTGAACAGAGACAGCTCCATGCCGGGCTGGCCCTGCGTCACCCCGTCGCACATCGCCGGCACGCCGCCGGCGAACTGCGCCACCGCACCCGCCTCACGCGCGGCGCGCTTGATCAGGGCGGGGTAGCGCTCGAGCGGCTGGTGCGCCGAGAGCATGTCGTTGTACGCGGAGACGATCGCGAGGTTCGGCCACGCCAGCGCCTTGAGGCCTTCCTTGTCGCCGGGCTCGGATGCCGCGAAGGCGTGCGCGAGGTTCGTGCAGCCGAGCCGCGAGCGCGAGACGCCCTTGCCGCTGGCGGCGTCGATGCGCGCCAGGTACGCATCGCGCGACTCGCGACTGCGCTCAGCGATGCGCTCGGTCACGGCGGCGAGGACGGGATTCAGCGTCGGCGAGGAGTCGACCATGGTCGGGTACTACCGTCGGCAGGGGGCCGATCTGGACCGAATGCTACACGAATAACGTAGCTTCACTACACATGAGCGATGCATACGTATTCTTTTATCACTTATATCAATGACTTATAATTCCCGTGCAGATCAGCCGTTCGGCGGGTAGGATTCACAGGACTGTAGTTTTCCTACAGAAGGAAGCCGATGATCGACGCTCCCAGCGTGCTGCCCGGATCACCCCAGGTCCTGCCCGATTTCGACCTCGTCCTGTTCGGGGGAACCGGCGACCTCGCGATGCGCAAGCTCCTGCCCGGTCTCTACCGGCGGCACGTTTCCGGCGACATGGCCCCCGGCGCCCGCATCATCGGCGTCGCGCGCACGGCGACGACGCGCGAGGAATTCGTCGCCCAGGCCGAGCAGTCGTGCCGCAAACGCGTCGGCGAGGAATTCGATGCCGCCAGGTGGCAGGATTTCGCGGCGCGCCTGAGCTACCTGCGCGTCGACGCCACCGCGCACGCCGATTACGAGGCGCTGGCCGCGACGCTCGCTCCTCGCGCCTCCGTGGTCCGCGTTTTCTTTCTCTCGACCGCACCCGGCCTGTTCGAAGTCGTCTGCCGCGAACTGAAAGCCGCGGGTGTCGTCACGGCTGCGTCCCGGATCGTGCTCGAGAAACCGCTCGGATCGGACACCGAGTCCGCCAACCGGATCAACGAAGTGGTGGCGGCGAGCTTCCAGGAACACCAGATCTTCCGCATCGACCACTACCTCGGCAAGGAGACGGTGCAGAACCTGATCGCGCTGCGCTTCGGCAACGCGCTGTTCGAGCCGCTCTGGCGCCGGGACCGCATCCGCCACGTGCAGATCACCGTGGCAGAGCAACTCGGCGTCGGGACGCGTGCAGATTTCTACGACCGCACCGGCGCGCTGCGCGACATGGTGCAGAACCACCTGCTGCAGCTGCTCTGCATCATCGCGATGGAACCTCCGGTCTCGGCAACGCCCGACGCCGTTCGCGACGAGAAGCTGAAAGTGCTGCGCGCGTTGCGCCCGATGACCGGGACCGATGCGCTGCGCAACACGGTGCGCGGCCAGTACCGCACGGGCGTCATCGGCACGCAGAACGTGCCGGGGTACCTCGACGAACGAGGCGTCGCGACCGACAGCGCGACCGAGACGTTCGTGGCGATGCGCGTGGACATCGACAGCTGGCGCTGGGCCGGCGTGCCGTTCTACCTGCGCACGGGCAAGCGCCTGCCGGATGCACTCGCGGAAATCGTCGTCACGTTCGAGCAGGTGCCGCATTCGATCTTCGACGGCTCCGCGTCGACGCAGCCCCCGAATCGCCTGGTGATCCGGCTGCAGCCCGAGGAGCACATCACGCTGCGCATCCTGGCCAAGCGCCCCGGCGAGGCCATGCGCCTGAAGCCGGTCGATCTCGGGCTCGACCTCACCGATTCGTTCAAGTCACGCCGGCTCGACGCCTACGAACGACTGCTGGGTGACGCGATCCAGGGCAACCTCACGCTGTTCATGCGTCGCGACGAAGTCGACGCGGCCTGGCGCTGGATCGATCCGATCCGCGCGGCGTGGGATGCCGACCTCGACGGTCCTCGTCCCTACGCCGCGGGCACCTGGGGCCCGGCGGCAGCCGCGTCGCTGATCGCACGCGATGGCTTCGAGTGGCACGAGGAAATCTGACGGTGGCTCATCACGCCTTCTCGAGCGGCGACTCACTCGCGCGCAATCTGGCGAATGACGTCGCCGCAGCGCTCACGCGCCGGCTCGTCGCGCACGGTGCGGCCGGCCTGGTCGTGTCGGGCGGTCGCACGCCGGCCGCCTTCCTGCGCGAACTCGCAACGCGCGACCTCGACTGGTCGAAGGTGTGCGTGACGCTCGCCGACGAGCGCTGCGTGCCGGCGGACGATCCCGCCAGCAATCTGCGCTTCGTGCGTGACGCCTTTGCGAACACTCCGGCGTCAGCCGCGGCACTGATCGACATCGATGCAACCACGACCGACGCCGCTGCGCGCTGGAACGCCGCGCTCGCGGGAATCCCGCGACCGTTTGCCGCAGTCATTCTCGGCATGGGTGACGACGGGCATTTCGCCTCGCTGTTTCCCGGCATGCCAGGGCTCGCAGCGGCGCTGGATCTTTCGACCACGACGAACGTCGTCGAAGGCGTTGCCCCGACGGAACCCAAAGCCCGGCTCAGCCTCACGCTGCCGACCTTGCTCGATACGGACTTGCTGGCGCTGCACGTCACCGGCGACTCCAAGTTGGCGACGCTGCAGCGCGCATCCTGCCCCGGCAGCGCACTCGAGATGCCGGTGCGCGCCCTGCTGGAGCAGCGCCGGGTTCCGCTGGAGATCTACCATGCCCCCTGAGTCCGATGAGCGCGGCACCACGAAGGAGCGCGTCGAACTGTTGCGTCGGGTGGCGGCCGCACAGGTCGACCTGACCCCCGCAGAAGCAAAAGTCGCTGCGCTCGTGCTGGCGGAGCCGTCATGGGTGCTGGGCCAGTCCTTGATGCAGGTCGCGGCGCGTGCGGGCGTCAGCGAACCGACCGTGATCCGCTTCTGCCGGTCGATCGGGCTCGACGGCTTCCAGAGCTTTCGCCTGCGCCTCGCCCAGAGCATCGCCAGCGGCGCCTTGTTCCTGCCGACGGCAGTGGGTCCCGACGACGCTGCGGTCGAGATTGCCGGCAAGGTGCTCGAACGGTCGGCGCGGACGCTGCTCGACGTGCGAACGCAATTGCATCCGGCGCGCATGGAAGAGGCCGTCGCACTGCTTGCAGGCGCAAGGCGCCTGGAATTCTACGGCCTCGGCAGTTCAGGCATCGTCGCTGCCGACGCGCGCCACAAGTTCTTTCGGCTGGGGATCGTCGCCACCGCCTATGCGGACGCGCACCTGCACGGCATGGCCGCGACCATGCTGAGCCCGGAAGACGTGGTCGTCGCGATTTCGAGCACGGGACGCACGATCGACCTGATTTCCAGCGTCGAACTGGCGCTCGAAGCCGGCGCCCGCGTAATAGCGATAACGGCGCCCTCGTCACCCCTGGCGCGGCTCGCCAGCGTGCCGATCGAAATCTCCGTCGACGAGGACACCGACGTCTACACGCCGATGACGACGCGGCTGGCACAGCTGGCGATCATCGACGCGCTGTCGGTGGGCGTGGCGATGCGGCAGGGGCCGGAACTGATCGAGAAGCTCGAACGCACCTGGCGCTCGCTCAGGACGAAGCGCGTCCCCGGCTTCGATTGACCAGGCGCGAGGCCGCGGCCAGCGACCGCTCGTCATCACGGCTGGCTGTCAGCTCCGGTCCTCGTGGTCGTCCACGCGCAGCGTCGCCAGTCCCGCGAGGAACAACAGCAAGCCGCCGAGCGCCAGCGCGTTGATGCTGTGCCCGCCGAACAGCACGCGCACCAGGATGCCGAGCACGCTGGCCGCGAGAATCTGCGGGATCACGATGAAGAAATTGAAGATCCCCATGTAGATTCCCATTTTCCTCATCGGTACTGCCTGCGACAGCATCGCGTACGGCAGCGAGAGGATGGCGGCCCAGGCGATGCCGACGCCGATCATCGACACCAGCAGCAGCCGCGGATCCTCGATGAAGCGGATCGAGACCAGGCCGAGCGCGCCGAACCACAGGCAGACCAGGTGCGCCTTGCGGCGGCCGAGCGCTTCGGCGAGCTTCGGGATGAACAGCGCGGCGAGCGCAGCAAAGCCGTTGTAGGCCGCGAACAGGATGCCGACCCAGTTCGCCCCCTCGTTGTACGCCGCGGAGGCTGCATCGGTCGTGCCGTAGTGGTGTTCGGTGACCGCCGCGGTGGTGTAGATCCACATCGCGAACAGCGCGAACCAGGACAGGAACTGCACGACCGCCAGCTGCCGCATCACCTGCGGCATCAGGTACAGGTCGTTGATCACGTTGTGCAGCATGCCTTCGGTGGCGCCGCGGCTCTGGCGTGACGCAACGACGATCTGCAGCAGGCCGAAGGCCACGAGCCCGAAGCCGAGCACGTAGAGTTGCTTGTCCCAGGCGAACAATCGCAACGGCCGCCGCGAAGGCGGAACCCACGACGATCCACGCAGCAGCGGACTTGCGATACCACTCTGGCGTCTGCGCGTGCTGTTCGGCACCGGCAGCATGCTCACCGACTCGCTCGTCGAACTCCGCCAGCTCCGCCGGCGAATACTCACGCGTGCTGAAGACGGTCCAGAGCACGGCGCCGAGGAACGCAACGGCGCCGAGGTAGAACGCGAGTTTCACGGACTGCGGCAACTGGCCGGTCTCGGCCACGTTGCTCACGTCGAACAGGTTCGTGAGGATCCACGGCAGCGCGGACGCGACGACCGCGCCGACGCCGATGAACCAGCTCTGCATCGAGTAGCCGCGGCAGCGCTGCCGGTCGGGCAGCATGTCGCCGACGAGCGCGCGGAACGGCTCCATCGACACGTTGATCGACGCGTCGAGAATCCAGAGCATGCCTGCCGCGACCCACAGGTACGGGCTGTTCGGCATGACCACGAGTGCCGCCGTGGCGAGCAGCGCGCCGACCAGGAAGTACGGGCGCCGGCGACCGAGACGGCCCCAGGTGCGGTCGCTCATGTAGCCGATGATCGGCTGCACGATCAGCCCGGTGACCGGTGCCGCGAGCCAGAGGATCGGCAGGTCGTCGATCGACGCGCCGAGGGACTGGAAGATGCGGCTCACGTTGGCGTTCTGCAACGCGAAGCCGAACTGGATTCCGAGGAATCCAAAGCACATGTTCCAGATCTGCCAGAAATTCAGCGTCGGCTTTTGCTTGCGCACTATCTGCCCTTGCCCAGTCGAAGATCGAGCCACACGGCCAGCGCGAGCACCGCGCCGCGCGCAATGTACTTCGCCTCCGGCGAGACCGCCATCAGGGTCATGCCGTTGAGCAGGCTCGCCATGATCAGCGCACCGAACAGCACGCCGAGCACGGTGCCACGCCCGCCCCGCAGGCTCGTGCCGCCGATCACGCAGGCTGCGACCGCGTCGAGTTCCATCAGCGAGCCAACGGTCGACGTCGACGCCCCGGAATAGGCGGTCTGCATGAAGCCGGTCAGGGCCACGATGCCGCCCATGATCGCGTAGGCACCGATGATGGTGTTGCGCACCGGCACGCCGGAAACTGCCGCCGCCTCCTCGTTGCCGCCGATCGCGTAGAGGTAGCGGCCGAACGGCGTGTTCGTGACCAGCTGGTGAACCAGCACCGCGACGAGACCGAGGATCACCAGGGCGATCGGCACGCCGCGGTAGCCGTTGGTGACGATGACGACCAGGAACACGAACTGCGCGAGCACGAACAGCTTCAGGAACGTGAGTTCGCCGTCGTCGACCGGGAACCCGTAGGACTGCCGGCGCTTGCGCGCGTTCAGGGCCGACGCAACGATCGCGGCCACCGCCAGCCCGGCCAGCACGTAACCGGCGACGTCGGGCAGGTAATAGGTCGTCAGCAGCGAGTACACGTTCTGGCTGCCGCCCTCGACGACGGGCACGGTCTGGTTCTCGATCACCAGCCAGTGCAGGCCGCGGAAGACCAGCAGGCCGCCGAGCGTCATGATGAAGGCCGGGATGCGCTCGATCGCGATCAACGCGCCCATCGCCGACCACACCAGCACCGCGCCAATCGTTGCGATCAACAGTGCAACGGGAGCCGGCACGTCGTGCCAGAACACGAGCACCGCAGCAACGGCGCCCGCGAGCCCCACGCCGCTGCCGGCCGACAGGTCGATCTGCCCCGGCAACAGCACGACGAGCATGCCGAGGGCCAGCACGGCAGTGACGGCGAGTTCGACCGAGAGCAGCGACAGGTTGCGCGCCGAAAGGAACACCGGCTCCTGCCACGCGAAGAATGCCCAGATCGCCACCAGCGCGACGAGCATCGACAGTTCACGGGTGGCGAAGCGATTCATGCCGCGCGCTCCAGGCGGCCCATGGCAGCGGCCAGCAGCTTTTCCGGGGTCGCTGTCCGAACGCTCGAACGTGCCGCCGATGCGGCCTTCGCAGAGCATCACGATGCGATCGCTCATCCCCAGCAGCTCGCCGAGCTCGCTCGAAACGAGCACGATCGCCTGGCCGGCCGCCGTCAGCCGGTTGATGAGTTCGTACACCTCGAGCTTGGCGCCGACGTCGATGCCGCGCGTCGGCTCGTCGAGCAGCAGCACCTTGGGTTGCGTCAGCAGCATCTTGCCCAGCACCACTTTCTGCTGGTTGCCGCCCGACAGCGTGCCGACAGGTTGCTCGAGCGTCTGCGCCTTGATCCGCAGGTCGTCGACGATCGTCCTGGTGCGGGCAACCTCGCCGTCGCGATCGATGAAGACACCGCGACGCAGGCTCTGCAGCGATGACAGCGACACGTTGAACGTGACTCCCTGTGGCAGCACGAGTCCGTAGCGCTTGCGATCCTCGGTGACGATGGCCAGCCCGCGCGCAAGCGCTGCGCGCGGATGGCTCGCGCAGAACGCCTGGCCGTCGAGCTCGACCGTCCCGGCACGACGCTTGCCCCAGAGCCCCATCAGGTGCATCAGCAACTCGGTGCGCCCCGCGCCCATGAGGCCGCCGATCCCCAGCACTTCGCCGGCCCGGACCTCGAAATCGATCCCGCGCAATGCGACGCCGCCGTCATTGGGCGGATCGACGTCCACGCCGCGCAGGGCCAGCAGGGTGCGCCCGTGCGTGGATTGACGCCGCGGGTAGTGATCTTCGATGCGTCGCCCCACCATGCGACGAATGATTTCGTCGGCGTCCGTGCCTGCGGCATCGAGCGTGCCCTGGGCAGCGCCGTCGCGCAGGACGGTGATGCGATCGGCGATCGCAAAGACCTCGTCGAGCTTGTGCGAGATGAAGACGCAGGCAACGCCGCGCTCGCGCAGCCGCCGCAGTTGCGCCAGCAGGGTGTCGATCTCGTTGCGGGAGAGCGCGGCCGTGGGCTCGTCCAGCACCAGTACCTTCGGCTTGCGCGCGATGGCGCGTGCGATCTCGACCAGCTGCTGCTGACCGATGCCGAGGTCACCGACGCGCGTCGCCGGATCGAGCTGGATGCCACAGTCGGCGAGCGTGGCAGAGGACTGCGCATAGACGCGATCCCAGTCGATGCGGCCGAACCGCTGCGGAAAGGCGCCCAGGAACAGGTTCTCGCCGACCGTCATGTCCGGGAACAGCGCGAGCTCCTGGTGGATGATCGCGATGCCGGCACGCTCGGCGTCGCGCGTCGAACGGAATTCAACCGGACGATCGTCGACGACGATGTCGCCTTCGTAGCTGCCGTGGGGATGCACGCCCGACAGCAGCTTGATCAGCGTGGACTTGCCCGCGCCGTTCTCGCCGCAGAGCGCGTGAATTTCGCCCGCACGCAGGTCGAAGCTGACGCCGTCGAGCGCCGTCACCGCGCCGAAGCGCTTGGTGACCGAGCGGGCGGCCAGTACGGCGCGATCGCTCATGGACGCGGCGGACGCTGTGCGTCCGGAATGCCGCGGTAGACGTCGTCGTAGGTGGCCTGGCCGTCGCGCACCACGGTGTCGAGCATGTTGTCGCGCGTGACCGTGACCACGTCGAAGAGCACGGACGGCACCTGGCCATGGCCATTGTCGACCGACTTGCCGGCGACGACGACCCGGCGCTGCGCCATCTGCACGGCAAGCTCGGCGGCGCCGCTCGCGAGCGTGCGCAGCGGCTTGTAGATCGTCATGGCCTGCGTGCCCACGGCGATGCGCTGCAGGGCCACGGTTTCGGCGTCCTGGCCGGTGACGAGCACCTTGCCCGCGAGACCCTCTTCGCTCAGCGCCTGGATGGCGCCGCCCGCGGTGCCGTCGTTGCTCGCCAGGACGGCGTCGATGCGCGAGCCGTTGGCCGTGATCGCGGCATTCACGATGCGCTTGGCGTTCTCGGGCTTCCAGTCCTCGGCCCAGTCTTCGTGCAGCACCTCGATGTCGCCGCTCTTGATCAGCGGCTCGAGGACTCGATCCTGCCCGCGCTTGAACAGCGCGGCGTTGTTGTCCGTCTTGGCGCCGTAGATGCGGACGATGCGGCCCTTGCCCGGTGTCGGCAGGTGCTCGACCAGGAACTTCGCCTGCAGTTCGCCCACGTGCTCGTTGTCGAAGCTCACGTAGAGGTCCGGGTCGCTGTCGCGAATGATGCGGTCGTAGGCGATCACGGGGATGCCGGCGTCGTGCGCCATCTTGACGCCCTTGGCCATCGCCGTGCCGTCGTGGGGCACGATCACCAGCACGTCGACCTTGTTGGTGATCAGCTTTTCGACGTCGCTGATCTGCACCGTGTCGTCGCTGTTGGCCGCGAGCACGCGCACCTTGGCGCCGAGTTCGCCCGCGCGCTTCACGAACATGTCGCGGTCGGCCTGCCAGCGCGCCTCCTTGAGCGTGTCGAGCGACAGGCCAATGACGATGCCGTCGTCCTGCGCCGCGCCAGGGGCCTTCCCACCGCGCGCAGCGAGCGCGAGTCCGATCAGCACGCTGGCCACCAGCGAAACGATCACCAGCAGGATGCGGATCTTCAAGGCTTCACTCCTGCTTGAACCGAATGGCGGCCCCGCCACTGCTCGCCAGCGCGAGGTCGAGCGTGTCCGCCGCGGTCACGTTGCGCTTCTCGATCACCAGGTCGTAGGGACGCGTCTTCCAGTCGGCCTGGGGACCATCACGATAGATCTCGGCCACGTAGCGTGCCTTCGGGTCGAGGAAATCGAGCTTCAGCGACAGCTGCCGCGGATTCTCGTCGGTCAGCGCGCCGAGGAACCAGTCGGGCTTGCCGCGCTGCTTGCGCGCCACGGCCACGAAGTCGCCGACCTCGCCGGCGAGGCCGATGCTTTCGTCCCAGTCGGTCGGGACGTCCTTGATGAACTGGAACGCGTCCGGGTGCTTCGCATAGTTCTCGGGCAGGTCGGCCGCCATCTGCACCGGGCTGTAGAGCACGACGTACAGCGACAGCTCCTTGGCGAGCGTGTGCTGCACCCGGTGCTTCGGGTCGTAGCCATCGAGGTCGACGATCCCGGGCGTGTAATCCATCGGGCCGGACAGCATGCGCGTGAACGGCAGGATCGCCACGTGCTCGGGCGGGTTCACCGGGTCGCCCCAGCCGTTGTATTCCTGGCCGCGCGCGCCCTCGCGCGAGATCCAGTTCGGGTACGTGCGGCGCAGGCCCGGTGTCCTTCACCGGCTCGTGCGCGTTGATGGCGATCTTGTGCCTCGCCGCTTCGCGCAGCACGCGCAGGTGGTGATCGACCTGGAACTGGCCGTCGTGCCATTCGTGCAGCTCGACGCCGTTCTCGTCGAGGCGGCGTACGTCGCCCGCATCCGCGACGTAGCCGGTCTTGACCTGCCGCACTCCCATCGACTCGTAGAGCGCGAACGCCGCGGGCATCTGCGGCTCGTAATTGCCCACGTCGCCCGAGGTCTCGTGATGGCCGACGAGACGCACGCCCTTGCTGCGCGCGTAGTCGGTGACTGCCTTCAGGTCGAAGTCCGGGTAGGGCTGCGTGAACTTGAACAGCTTGCCGTTGTAGAACCAGTCGCCGTCCCAGCCGACGTTCCAGCCCTCGACCAGCACGCCCTTGAACCCGTTGGCCGCGGCGAAATCGATGTAGCGCTTCGTCTCGGCCGTCGTGGCACCGTGCTTCGGGCCGGATTCCCACGTGGCCTTGTTGATGTGCATCGCCCACCAGATGCCGACGTACTTGCCCGGCTCGACCCACGACACGTCGCCGAGCACGTTCGGCTCGTTCAGGTTCAGGATCAGGTTGGAGTCCAGCAGCGCCGCCGCATTCGGCGCGATCTGCACGGTGCGCCACGGCGTCTTGAACGGCGTGTGCGTCTTGACGCGGATGCCGTCGGACCACGGGGTGAGGCTGGTACGGAAGATGCCGGGACGGCGCTGGTCGAGCACGTAGGCGGCGTAATCGACCAGCGCTGCTTCGTGGAAACTCAGGTGCGTGCCATCGGCCAGGCGCACCGTCATCGGTGTGTGCGCCATCGGCACGTCCGCGAGCGGCGTGCTGTTGTAGAGGTATTCGTAGCGGTTCCAGCGGCGGCCCGGAATCCACCACGCCTGGATCAGCTTCTTCGCGTCGTCGAGCCGGAACTCGGTGAGCTCCTCGGTGATGTTCACGGCCTCATAGCCCGGCTGCGGCGGCACTTCGTAACGGAAGCCGAAGCCGTCGTCGAACACCCGCACCCGCACGCTGAACTGCCGCGCGGCCCCCTTGGCGGATTCGAACTTCACGAGCAGTTCGTTGTGGCGGTCGCGCACGTAGCGACGCTCGCCCCAGGGCTGCTCCCAGGTCGCGTCGTGACTCGAGGTCGCGGTATCCGCGACGCGAAAGCCGTCGTCGAAGGCGGGCTGCGACTGGAAGCGCATGCCGAGGAAGCCGGCCGGCATGATTTCGACGCCGTTGCGCGCGACGGCGTACCGCGGCGCGCCGTTCTTGTCGACGTCGACGGTGACCGTCGTCTGCCCGTCCGGTGAGCGGACCGTCGCCGGCTGCGCTGCGGCCGTCATGGCAACGAGCAGGGTCGCGAACAGGAACGACGCGCGGCGCACTATGGATTCCATCGACGGCTCCCCCTGCCTTGCGGCAGGCAGTCTAGCAATGAACCGGGGGCCGTCTCCCGGCCAACGTTCAATGCAAACGTATTCAAGACCTTGTGGCCCCAGCGGCCGGGATGATTCACTGCGGTTTACGCTCAGGAGACTTCCCGATGTTCAGGCCGATGCTCAGGAAATGGCTGGCAGTGCTCGTTCTGGCGCTCGCTGCGACGACCGCGGTGGCGGCCGACCGGATCGAACGGGTCGAGCCGTCGTCGTGGTGGGTCGGCATGAAGGACGACCGCCTGCAGCTGCTGGTGCACGGCGACCGCGTCGCCGACCTCGCGCCCCGGCTGACCTATCCGGGTGTCTCGATCACCGGCGTGGAACGCGTCGAGAACCCCAACTACCTGTTCGTGAACCTGCGCATTGCGCCGGAGACGAAGCCGGGTTCGTTCCGCATCGACTTCCTCAAGGGCCGCTCCAAGGCGGCGAGTCGCGACGTACGTGCTGAACGCACGCGAGCCCGGCTCCGCCGATCGCGTGGGCTTCGGACCCCAGGACACGATCTACCTCGTCACGCCCGATCGCTTTGCCAACGGCGACCCGTCGAACGACACGGTCAAGGGCATGCCGGACGGGCTCGACCGGTCGAAGCCGCTAGGCCGTCACGGCGGCGACCTCAAGGGCATTTCGAACAGTCTCGATTACCTGGCGGGCATGGGCTACACGCAGCTCTGGCTGAACCCGGTGCTGGAGAACAACCAGCCCGAGATCACCTACCACGGCTATGCGATCACCGATTTCTACAAGGTGGACCCGCGCTACGGCACCAACGAGGACTACCGTCGGCTCGCGGCCGATGCGCGCAAGCGTGGCATCGGGCTGGTCATGGACATGGTGCTGAACCACTGCGGCTCCGCGCACTGGTGGATGCAGGACCTGCCGAGCAAGGACTGGTTCAATCACGACAGCACGTTCTCGCCCACGAACCACGTGCGCGAGGCACTGCAGGATATCCACGCCGCGGAAGTCGGATCGCCGCACGTTCGCGGACGGCTGGTTCGTCGCGACGATGCCGGACATGAACCAGCGCAACCCGCACCTGGCGACCTACCTGATCCAGAACAGCCTCTGGTGGGTCGAATACGCCGGACTTTCGGGAATTCGCGTCGACACGTATTCGTACTCGGACCGCGCCTTTCTCACGGAGTGGTCACGCCGCGTGACGCAGGAGTACCCGAAACTCAACATCGTCGGCGAAGAATGGAGCTCCAACCCGTCGACGGTCGCCTACTGGCAGCGCGGTCGCAACCCGCCGGACGGTTACGTGTCGTACCTGCCGAGCCTGTTCGACTTCCCGCTGCAGGAAGCGGTTGCGATGGGCCTCAAGGAGCCCGAAGGCTGGGGCACCGGGCTGCGCCGCATCTACAAGGTGCTCGCGCAGGACAGCGTCTATGCCGATCCGTACAACCTGGTCGTCTTCCACGACAACCACGACATGAGCCGGATGCTCACGGCGCTCGGCGAGCGGCAGGACCTCAATCGCATGGCGCTGGCGTTCGTGCTGACGACGCGCGGCATTCCGCAGATTTTCTACGGCACCGAAGTGCTGATGAGCAACAAGGGCACCGAAGACCACGGCGTCATCCGCAGCGACTTCCCGGGCGGCTGGCCCGGCGACACGAAGAACGCGTTCACCGGCCAGGGTCTCAGCGACGACGAGCGCGCGATGCAGGAATACACGCGCAAGCTGCTGCAGTGGCGGCGCACGGCGCCGGCCATTCGCGACGGCAAGCTGACGCAGTACGTGCCGACCGACGACCTGTACGTGTACTTCCGCCACGACGCCGCGCAGAACGTCATGGTGATCCTGAACAACGGCGACGAGGCACGCACCGTCGACACGAAGCGCTTCGAGGAAGCGATCGGCACCGCGACGACGGGCAAGGACGTGCTGTCGGGCCAGGCGCACGAACTGGCCAAGGGAGTCGCCGTGCCGGCGCGCAGCGCGACGATCCTCGAACTGCAGTGAGGTGAACCGATGTCGACCGTCCGCCGGACCGTTGCTGGCCGCCCTGCTCGTCATGAGCAGTCCCGCCGTGATCGCTGCAACGATGCCGCGCCGCCGGTACCCGTCACCGGCCCCGGCGTCACCGGCACGGTCGTGCGTTACGCGGGCATGCCGTCGACCCACGTCGCCCCGCGCAACGTCGACGTCTGGCTGCCGCCGAGTTACGGCAAGGATCCTGCGCAGCGCTACCCCGTGCTGTACATGCACGACGGCCAGAACCTGTTCGATCCGGCGACGTCGTACGGCAACGTCGACTGGGCCGTCGACGAGGCGATGACGGGCCTGATCGCGAAGGGCGCCGTGCGCGAAGCCATCGTCGTCGGCGTCTGGAACACGCCGAAGCGACGCGAGGAATACATGCCGCAGCGCGCCGTGCAGGGCAACGTGCAAGTTCAACGTGCCGGGCGCGGAGGACCTCGAAGCCCGCGGACATCATTTCGGACCGCTACCTCGCCTTCCTGGTCAAGGAACTGAAGCCCTTCATCGATGCCACGTACCGCACGCTGCCCGGTCGCGCCGATACGTTCGTGATGGGCTCGAGCATGGGCGGCCTGATCTCGCAGTACGCGATGAGCCAGTACCCGGACGTGTTTGGCGGCGCCGGCTGCGTGTCGACGCATTGGCCGGCGGGTGACGGCATCGCGCTCGACGACTTCGCCGCGCACCTGCCCGATCCGGCCACGCACAGGTACTGGTTCGACTACGGCACCGCGACGCTCGACGCGCCGTACGAGCCGTACCAGAAGCGCGCCGACGAGATCCTGCGCAAGGCCGGCTACGTCGAAGGCCAGAACTGGATCACGCGCAAGTTCGAAGGCGCCGAGCACTCAGAGAAGGCGTGGCGACTGCGCGTCGACCAGCCGCTGGTGTTCCTGCTCGGCCGCTGACCGCTTTCTAAAGGAACACACACGATGCTCGGCATGCAGCGCAGGCTCTCGACGCCTTTCCTTGTCCTGCTCACGCTGCCGGCGACCGCGATGGGGTTCGCGCTGTCGGTGCAGATCTCGGCGCTCAGCTGGATCCTGTCGACCAAGTACGGGCTCGACCTGCACGACATCGGGCTCGTCTGGGCCGCGGGCCCGCTGGCCGGCATCATCGGCCAGGTGCTGATCGGCATCCTCAGCGACGAGGTCTGGTTGTGGGGCGGGCGACGGCGGCCGTTCCTGATCATCGGCGGCATGCTCGCGGCGCTGATGCTGCTGGCCCTGCCGTCCATCGGTGTCATCTCCGAGCAGCTCGGCTTCGACGGCATCCTCGGCGTGGCGATCGCCGTCGCGATCGCGCTCGACCTCTCGATCAACGTCAGCTTCAACCCGACCCGTTCGCTGATCACGGACGTGACGCCGGAAGGCGCCGAGCGGACACGCGGCTACACCTGGATGCAGACCGTGTCCGGCAGGTTCGGCGTGCTCGCTTATGCGATCGGCGCGGCTTTCGGCAACGTCGCGCTGATCTACGTCGGCGCAGTGCATCGTGCTGCTGTTCTCGGTGCTGCCGGTGTTCGCAGTGACCGAAGCCGCGGGAACTGCCACGCATCGAATCCTCCGGCGGCGAGCGGGTGCAAGCGTCGGCAGCGTGCTGCGACTGATCGAGCCGCTGTGGGCCTTCCTGCTCTACGACATCGTCGCGATGAGCCTGCGGCTCGCTGGCATCACGCCGACGGGCTATGGCCTGGAGATCGCGTTCGGCGCGCTGGCGGCCGTGCTGATCTGGCGCGCGCTCAGGGTCCGCCGCAGGCGCCCGTGTCGCGGACGACTTCGCGGATTACCGCAAGGTGCTGGCGGCCAACTCGCTGAGCTGGATCGGCATGCAGACGATGTTCGTCTACATGATCGCGTTCGCGCAGCAGCGCTTCCCCGCGCTCGGCGCGGACGAGGTGGGCAAGGTGCTGTCGATGAGCTTCCTGGCGCTGAATGCAGTGGCGGCGCTGCTGCCGGCGCTGGTGCTGCTGCCGCTCGCACGGAAGTTCGGCGAGGTGCGCGTGCACGCGGTGAGCCTCGCGACGATGGCCGGGGCGTTCGCCGGCGTCTACCTGTTCGCGCAGTCGCCGCTCGTGCTGTACGCGCTCATGGCGTTGCTCGGCATCGGCTGGGCCGCGATCGTCAGCCTGCCGTTCTCGATCATGTCGCAGCGCGTCGACCAGTCGCGCGATCGGCCTGTACATGGGTGTCTTCAACCTGTCGATCGTGTTGCCGCAGCTGGTCGTGAGCCTCGGCGTCGGCCGGTTCGTCGACGCCGCCACGACAAGGGCCTGATCTTCCTGATCGGCGCCGTCAGCATGGCGCTCTCAGCGATCGCGTGGCGCAGTGTTTCAGGCGATGAAGGCGCAGCGGCCGGCACGGCCGTCGAGTCGCGAGCGCACTAGTCGCGGGCCGCGCGACGCCCTCCGGTGCGGGCAGTTCGCTCGCGCATACTCAGCGCCGGATGCTTTGCAGCGTGCCCAGCACCTGCTGGCGCGTCGTGAGTTGAGCCGGCGTGGGTTCGGGCTGCGACATCGACAGCAGCACGAAGAAGCTCTGCAGCAGGCGGCGTGCGTTCTGCGACGCTGCCAGTTGCGCCGCATCCGGCGGAGCCTGGGTCCAGACCTGCTGTTCGAGCTTCGCGAAGCGCGCCAGCCATGGCTCAAGGGTGGCTGCGTCGAAGTCCTTGCGCCGCACGACCGACAGCAGGGCCGCGGCCAGCCGCTCTTCTTCCGCGTGCGTCCAGACGGGAATCCCCGGCCCGGTCATCCTTGCCCAGGCGGCCTCCAGCAGGCGGTGCTGGTCTGCCAGCGTGAAGCGCGGGTCGCGCGCCAGGAACTTGAGCAGGTCTGCAGTATGCGCGGTGGCGTGGATCCACCCGATGCCGGGCTGCAGGCCGCGCAAGTCCCGCTCGTCGTGCAGGTAGGTGAGTGCACGGTCGAGCAGTCGCCGATAGCCGTCGTCATCCAGCGCCGGATCGATGAGCTCGAGCGCGGCCAGGAGCGACAGGTCGAGGGCCGAGAACGAACGGAGCAGCACCGAGTCGGTGCCGGTCTCGCCAATGCCGCGCTGCAGGTTGGCGGTGAGTGTCTCGATCAGCGCGCGCCGCTCGGCTGCCGAAAGGCGGCGTGCCTGGTAGACGCACGCGGCAACGACGCCATAGCCGACGTCGTCACGCCACTGCGGGTCGCGCGAGCCCAGCAGCGAGGTCGCTTCGTTCATCAATGACGCGGCCGACTCTCCGGCCGGAATCACGCAGTCCGGCGCCAACGCCAGCCAGAACGCCTTGCCTCGCCGTTCCGCTGGCGAGATCTCATCCGCCAGCGCCCGCTGCGCGAGGAGACTCCCCGCGATGAATCCCGCGACCAGCGCCCATCGTCCAATCACTGGGTAGCCCTCCCTGCCAGGAGAGTCTAGCGGGAATAAGCAGCCGGGGACCGGTCGCGACTGTGGGTCGCCGTGTCGAGCGGTGCGCAGCGCCAAGAAAAAAGCCCCCGCCGGCGAACCGGCGAGGGCTTTAGTTTGCGGACACCGTGCCGGCATTGAGCCGGCACGTGCCTGTCCTGCGGGGAATCAGAACCTGTAGTTCAGGCCCAGCAGGTACTGCGTGCCGTATTCCTGGTAGTCCAGGAGGCGCTGCTTGTTCTCCGAGTAGGCGATGTACGGCTCGTTGGTCAGGTTGTTGACCTGGAACAGGACCTGCAACCCTTCGAGCATGTTGCCGCTGAACGCGTAGCTCAGCTGCGCGTCCGTGATCATGTCGGCATCCACGTAACGCAGCGCCCGCTCGTTGGCGAAGTTGGCCACTTCACCGATGTACTCCGAGCGATAACGCGTCGCGATGCGGGCGCCGAAGCCATACTTTTCGTAGTACAGCGTGGCGTTCCACACGTCCTGCGACAGGCCCGGCAACGGGATGTTCTGGGTCGCGACCGAGCTGATCGAACCCTGGATCTCGATGTCGCTGTCCGTGTACGAGTAGCTCAGGATCGCGCCGAAGCCGTCGAGCGCGTCGGCGAACACGTCGAACGGCAGCGACGCCGCGAACTCCATGCCCCACAGGTAGCCGCCCTCGCCGTTGACCGGCTGGGTGAAGCGGCCCGTGCACTGCTTGCGTGACGCCCGGCGGGAAGGCCGCGTCGGGGGTCGTCGCGCAGAGGGCCGTGAAATCGTGCCCGTCGGTGGTCTGGTTGTAGATGTAGGTATCCAGGTCCTTGTAGAACGCGGCGGCCGACACGTAGCCCTTGTTCTCGTAGAAGTACTTTTCGTACGACACGTCGAAGGCCCACGCCTTCCACGGATCGAGCTGCGCGTTGCCGCCGCTGCCGCCCGGCTCGCCCGTGGCGAAGTTGTAGCCGCTCTCTTCCGTCGCCTTCAGCTGGTCCATGCGGGCACGGGCCAGTTCCTGCGCGAGGCCGACGCGGACGGCCTGCGAATCCGGCAGCATGAACGCGAGGTTGATCTGCGGCAGGACGTCGGTGTAGTCCTTGCCGTCCGTGACGCCGAAGACCGTCGTTGCCCGCGCCGGTGTCGACGCGGAACGAGTCGGAGCTCTGGTCCGTGTAGATCACCTGCACGCCGACGTTGCCGCTCAACGTGACCGAGTCGGAGATGTCGTGGTTCAGGTCGCCGCGCAGGTACGCGGTGATGACCTCTTCCTCGACCGTCCAGAACTTGCCGGCCAGGTAGGCGAAGCCCGGCTGGTCGGGGTGCCCCAGACGACGGGGTTGAAGTACTCGCGCAGCACGCCGTTCACGTTGAGCGCCAGCGCCTGGCCGGCGTCGGCGTAGTTCAGGTTCGTGTTGCGCAGCAGGAACTGCGGGTCGATCTGGTAGGCACCGCCGCCGATCGTGCTCAGGCCCGATTCCGGCGATTCCTTTTCCTTCGAGCGGTCGCTGTAGTTGGCGCCGAACGAGAAGCTGTGAACCACCACAGGTCGGCCGTGCGCGTCGCATCGAGCCGGAACGAGGTCAGCTCGTCCTCGGTGTGCGGCTTCTTGGTGTAGCCCGAGCCGTAGATCGTCGGGCCGACCAGGACCTGCGTCGGATCGGTGTAGTCACGCAGGAACGACAGCGACGGCATGTTGCTGTTGTTGCGCAGCTGGAACGTGCCCGTGTCGTACTGGTTGCGCGGCGCGGTGCCGTTCGCCGGCAGCAGCGCGTACTGCGCGTTGATTTCCGGCTGCAGCTGGTCGCGCGTGGCCTTCGAATAGCTGATGTCGGCCACCATCGACCACTCGTCGCTCAGCGTGAACTCGTTGCGCCAGCCGGTCGCGAAGATCTCGTCTTCGGTGGTGAACAGGAAGTTGCGCACCAGCGGCATCACGTTGTTCAGCGTGCCGGCGACGATCGTGTCGGTCGCGACGGTGGTGTTCGGAGTAGCCGAACACGGTGCCGTTCGGGAACGTGCCGTCGCAGCACGGCGCCGGGTAGCCACCGAGGTTGACCTCGAGGCTGCGCGCGTTGTTGGTCTGGTCCATCGTCGACCAGTACAGGTCGACGACGCCGGTGTAGAAGTCGTTCGGCTCGAACTGCAGCGACAGCCATCAGGCCGTCACGTTCCGTCGAACCCATGTCCGCGCGGACCTTCATGCCGTTCGTCACGTAATTGCCGGCCGCGACGCCCGGATTGTTGGTGCAGTTGCCGGTGAGCCGCCGCCGCAGCTGGCTGCGCCGCCGCTGCTGCCCGCCGCATTCCACGGCTCGTACGTGCCGAAGCCGCGCGTCGCCAGCGGCCTGTCGAGGTGGGCGTAGCCGAACGCGAGGCCGAGCTTGCCGTCCATGAACTGGTCGATGTACGAGAAGCTCGCGCGGTAGCCGTCGGTCGTCCGAGTCGGCGCCGAGGTCGTCGTTCGAGTTCATCTCGCCGCGCAGGTTCAGCACGACGGCCTGCTTGCCGTAGTCGAGCGGGCGCACCGTGCGCAGGTCGATCGTGCCGGCGAGGCCCTGGCCGACCA
The DNA here is from genome assembly GCA_963828265.1 of uncultured Gammaproteobacteria bacterium. Lineage (GTDB taxonomy): Bacteria > Pseudomonadota > Gammaproteobacteria > Steroidobacterales > Steroidobacteraceae > RPQJ01. The sequence continues at coordinate 173,351 of CAWHEA010000001.1, forward strand.
GCTGCGAGTCCGGCGTCTTGTAGACGATGACCTGGCTGATCAGTTCCGACGGGTACTGGTCGAATTCGACGTTGCGGTTGTCGCCGGTGCTCACCTGCTCGCGGCCGTTCAGCAGCGCGGTGGTGAAGCCCGGGTCGGTGCCGCGAAGGCTGATCGCCGAGGCGCGGCCTTCGGCGCGCTGCGACGTGAGGCCCGGCAGGCGCGAGATCGATTCGGCGATGCTGGTGTCCGGCAACTTGCCGATGTCTTCCGCCGAGATCGCTTCGACGATGCTCATCGATTCCTGCTTGACCGCGATCGCGCTTTCGATACCGGCGCGGATGCCGGTGACGACGATCTCTTCGAGTTCACCCTCGGCGGCGGGCGCGTCCTGCGCCTGCACCATGCCAGGCATGCCCAGCGCAACAGCGATCGCGAGCGACAGCGCGGTACGGCGGGTCGGATAAAGAATCGAAGTGAAACGATCAGCGGCGCGCTTGTCGCCGGACTGCAAATGCTTGGCCACGGATAGCCCCCTGGTTAGAGAAAGGTGTAGTGCTCACCCAACACGGGATGCTAGTCGCCTAGCAAAACCACTTGCAATGGCGTGCAAACGTATTCATTGAATAATGAATCGACGTTGCCGAGAGGCAACACCGAGAACTAGGGATTAACCCTGACGCGCGACAGTGCGCGCGAAATGGACGTCGCGCAGCAGCGTGCGAACGGAGTCGCGGTCGAAGATTTCGTCGATCCGGCAGTCCATCTTGCGCTGCCAGTTGGCGTGTTCTTCGTTGGTCCCGGGCACGTTGACCGGGTCCGGCATGCCGATGATGTCTTCGGCCTGCAGGACCACCAACGCCGATGCGGTGCGCGCGAGATAGACATGGATCGCGTGCGACAAGCGCATCGGTGTACGCATCCGGCGCCGCGGAAGCATCCGCCGGCTTCAAGCCGTTGGCCTCCAGCGCGGCCAGCAGTGCCTGCCGGTCGCGCACGCGCTCGTCCGCCACGCGCTGGCGCGTTTCTTCGTTCGGATACAGCGACAGGCGCTGGCGCAGGTCGATGTCGCCGCCCGACCAGTAGCCGCGCAGGGTCGGCAGGTCGTGCGTCGTGACCGTCGCGATCGCGCGGCGCGGGTACTCGCCCGGCGCCATGAAGCTGCCGTCGGGACGCTTTTCGAACAGCAGCACGCGATACGAGTACACGGCGCGATCATTCATCGCGTGCGACATCTCGGGCGGCACCGTGCCGAGGTCTTCGCCGACGACGAGGCAATCGTGCCGTTCGCTTTCGAGCGCCAGCACCGACATCAGGTCGTCGAGCGGATAGTGCACGTAGCCGCCCTCGGTCGAGCCGAGTCCGACCGGAACCCACCACTGGCGGAACAGCGCCATCACGTGGTCGAGTCGCAGCGCACCGAAGTGCCGCATGTTCGCGGAGATGAGGTTGCGGAACGGCCGGTACTGCTCCGCCATGAGCACGTTCGGATCCTGCGGCGGGATGCCCCAGTCCTGGCCCTTGAGTGCCAGCGCATCGGGAGGTGCGCCGACGCCGGCACCCTTGCGATAGAGCGCCTGGTCGGACCACGTCTCGGACCCGCTCGGGTTCACGCCGACAGCGTAGTCGCCGTAGAGACCGATCGGCATGCCGAGCTGGCGACCGAGCGACTGCGCTTCGCCCAGTTGTTCGTCGGCGAGCCACTGCAGCCAGGCATGGAACTCGACCGACTCCGCGTGCGATTGCTCGAATGCATGGACGCCGGGGTGCGTCGGATCGCGCAGTTCCTCGGGCCACATCGGCCAGCCCCAGTAACGGTGACCATCGATCGAACGCATGTGCTGGTCGATGGCGTCATGCAACGCATGGCGACGCAGCGATTCGCCGCGCTCGGCACGGTAAGCCTGGAACTGCGTGGCGCGGGACGAAGCGTGCGCGGCCGTGTCGCGGCGGAACTGCGCGTGCAGCAGCCTGAGAATTCGCAGCTTCGCCTGCGCGACCCCGGGGTAGTCCACGCAAGGCGTCGAGCGCAGGCGCGCGAGTTCAGCCTGGAAATCTGCCGTCTTCACGACCGCCTGCGCCTCGGCGCAGTGCGCGAACTCCGCGACGCGCTCGACCGCGATGTAGAGCACGTTCAGGAAATGCCGTGACGACGGGCTGTACGGGCTGAACTGCCAGGGGTTGCCGGGGAACAGCGCGTGCAGCGGATTGAGGCCGATGAACGCGGCGCCCTGCTCGGCGCACGTGCGCACGACGGCGGCCAGGTCGGCAAAGTCACCGATGCCCCAGTTCTGCTCCGAGCGCAGCGTATAGAGCTGCACCGCCACGCCCCACAGCCGCCCGCCGTCGTGCAGGACCTGCGGTTCGTGACAGGGCAGCGGCGCCACGACGAGCGCGCAGGATGCGCTCGCGCCGCCATCGAGCGCGACGTGCAAGGTGTGGTAACCGTGCGGCAGGTCGCCGGGGAGCGTGCAGTTCGCGCCGTGTCTGCCAGCGGCCATCGACTTCGCGCCGCTCGTGTTCCGGCAGTTCCGCGGCGCGCACGCCGCCCGCGAACTTCGTTGCCGCCGTCGACGGCGATGCGCCAGTCGAGGTCTCGCTCGAGCGCATCGGCCGGACACCGCGAGCATTACGCCGTTGCGGTGCGGATGCACGACCGCCACGGGCGGCAACAGCGAGCGCAGTCGCCCGGTCTCGCGTTCGTGCAATTCGCGACTCGATCGCCGCCGTCATCGGACGTGGAGCAACCCATCGCCGCCAGGATCGCCGTCTTGGTATCGCGGCTGATGTGGAGCAGCTCGCCGCGATAGTTGTGGTACGCGTCGCCGATGCCGCGCTGCCTGGCGAGTTGGTCGAGCAATGAGTCGAGCATGCAGTAACGTCCGTTTTGGCGGCGCGACGATGCCCTACGTCGAGGACCGCCGCAAGTGTGTTGATCCGATCAGACGGGCCGCGATTCCAGCAGCACCGTGCTTTGCGGCTGCAACGCGAGCCGCGTTCCCGCCGCGAGACTGGCCATGACGCGCGGCGGTTGCTCGTGGCTGGTATCGAACAGCACGCCCCAGGTCGAGCCTTCGGGCCCGGCCGGCAGCGTCATCTGCGCCGGCGTGTCGTCGGCATTGAAGACGACGAGCAGGTCGCCATTGCGGGTGCCGCGTGAAGCCGCGCCGTTGAGAAACACGGCGATGGCAGCAAGATTGGAATCGTTCCAGTCGGAGTCGGTCATCTCGCGCCCGGACGGGTGCAGCCACGTCACGTCCTTGGTGTCCGCGCCGCGCTGCGTGCCCTTGAGGAACGTGTCGCGACGCAGCCAGAGGCGCGACTTGCGCAGGTCGATCAGCCGGCGCACGAACGCGATCAATGGCGCGTTGCGCTCGGCGAGCGTCCAGTCGATCCAGTTGATCTCGTTGTCCTGGCAATAGGCGTTGTTGTTGCCGCGCTGCGTGCGACCGAACTCGTCGCCCGCCAGCAACATCGGCACGCCCTGCGACAGGAACACCGTCGCGAGCAGGTTGCGCGCCTGGCGCGCGCGCGTCGCAAGAATCACCGGGTCGTCCGTCGGGACCTTCGACGCCGTAGTTCGCACTCAGGTTGTGCGCGTGGCCGTCGCGGTTGCCCTCGAGGTTCGCCTCGTTGTGACGGCCGCTATAGGTCACGGTGTCGTGCAGCGTGAAGCCGTCGTGCGCAGCGACGTAATTGACGCTGGCCGTCGGCTTGCGGCCACGCGCGCGGAAGAGATCGCTGGAACCGGCGAAGCGCTCGGCGAATGCGCCGACGAGCGGGCGGTCGCCGCGCCAGAAGGCACGGATCGTGTCGCGATACCTGTCGTTCCACTCGGCCCAGCCGACCGGGAACGACCCGAGCTGGTAACCACCGGGCCCGACGTCCCACGGCTCGGCGATCATCTTCAGGTAGGAAAGCTGGGGATCCGCACGCAGCGCCGAAAAGAACGGCGCTGCCCGGCTGAATCCATTCGCGTCACGGCCGAGGATCGGCGCGAGGTCGAAGCGGAAGCCGTCGACGCGCATGTCCGTGGCCCAGTACCGCAGGCAATCGACCACCATCGCGCGCACGGCGGGTTCGTCGAAGTTGATCGTGTTGCCGCAGCCGGAGAAATTGACGTAGTGCGACCGGTTGTCGGCGGGCAGCCGGTAGTAGACCGCGTTGTCGAAGCCGCGGAGGCTCAGCGTCGGCCCGTGCTCGTTGCCTTCGGCCGTGTGATTGAACACGACGTCGAGGATGACCTCGAGCCCGGCTTCGTGCAGCGCACGCACCATCGTCTTGAACTCGGTGACTGCGTCTTCGACTGCGTAGCTGGGCTCGGGCGCGAACCACGCGAGCGAGTTGTAACCCCAGTAGTTGGCGAGGCCGCGCTCGGCGAGGAACTGTTCGCTCACGAACGCCTGCACCGGCATCAGCTCGATCGTCGTGACGCCCAGCTGCTTGAAGTGATCGATGACTGCGGGCTCGGCGAGCCCGAGAAACTTGCCGCGCAAGTGCGGCGGCACGGCCGGATGTCGCTGCGTGAAGCCCTTGACATGCACTTCGTAAACGATCGTGTCGCGCCACGGCACGTTCGGTGAACGCACCTTCGCCCAGTCGAAACTGCCGTCGACCACTTCGGCGCGCGGCACGTGCGGCGCGCTGTCGTCGGGCGAGGGCAGGTCGTCGCGACCGCGCACTGCCCCGTGCAGCGACGGATGCCACTCGAAGGGTCCGCGCAGCGATTGCGCGCAGGGATCGACCAGCAGCTTCGACGGATTGAAGCGCAGGCCGCGCGAGGGATCGTACGGCCCGTGCACGCGGTAACCGTACTGCAACCCGGGACCGCCGAAGCGCGCTGGCAGGAACCCGTGCCACAGGTTGCCCGTGCGTGACGGCAGGTCGAGTCGCGCGACCTCGTTGCGGCCACTGGCATCGAAGAGACACAGCTCGACACGATCCGCATGCGCGGAGAACACCGCGAAATTCGTGCCGCGCCCGGTCCAGTTCGCGCCGAACGGCTGTGGCGAGCCTGCTTCCAGGCGGGGCGCGCCGCGTGCGGGGTCGAAGCTCATGTCGTCCTGCGTGGCGGGGGCGAACGCGTCCATCGGTGATTGACAGGTGTGCTCAGACGGCGAGTTCGAAGAACAGCGCGCCGAGCGGCGGCAGGTCGAGCCGGATGTGACACGGATACCCCTGGCACGGTGCCAGCTGCGTCACGACGCGCTCCTGCTTGTTGAAGCCGGAGCCGCCGAAGCGCGCGGCGTCGGTATCGAGCACCTTGCGGTACGTGCCCGCCGCGGGAACGCCGAGCCAGTAGGCCTCGCGCGGTACCGGCGTGCAGTTGAACACGCACATCAGCGGCGGCCGGTCGGGGTGCAGCGGCGAGCGGCGCAGGAAGGCGAACACGCTCTGGTCGCCATTGTGCAGGTCGATCCACGCGAAGCCCGCCGGGTCGGTGTCGCTGGCGTGCAGCACCGGATTTTCGAGATACAGGTGGTTCAGGTCGCGGTTCAGGTCGAGCAGCGCGCGATGCTCGGGTTTCTCGAGCAGGTGCCAGTCGAGCGAGTGCTGCTCGCGCCATTCCTGCCACTGCCCGAACTCGCAACCCATGAACAGCAGCTTCTTGCCCGGGTGCGCCGTCATGTACGCCCGGAACCAGCGGTAGTTCGCGCGCTTCTGCCACTCGTCGCCGGGCATCTTGTCGAGCAGCGAGCCCTTGCCGTGCACGACTTCGTCGTGCGAGATCGGCAGCACGAATTTTTCGGTCCAGGCGTAGACGAACGAGAAGGTGACCAGCGAGTGATGGAACCGACGATGCACCGGATCGTGCTCGACGTAGCGCAGCGTGTCGTTCATCCAGCCCATGTTCCACTTGAAGTGGAAGCCGAGCCCGCCGAGATGCGCCGGCTGCGTGACGCCGGGAAACGCCGTCGACTCCTCGGCAAACGTCATCACGCCCGGGTAGTCCCGGCCGACCGCAATGTTGAGCTGCCGCAGGAAGTCGATCGCGTCGAGGTTCTCGCGGCCGCCGTACCGGTTCGGCACCCATTCGCCGGCCTTGCGGCTGTAGTCGAGGTACAGCATCGACGCGACCGCATCCACGCGCAGTCCGTCGATGTGGTACCGGTCGATCCAGTACAGCGCATTCGCCACGAGGAAGTTGCGCACCTCGTGCCGGCCGTAGTTGAAGATCTTGGTGCCCCAGTCCGCATGCTCGCCGAGCCGCGGGTCGGAGTGCTCGTACAGGCTCGAGCCGTCGAAGTTCGCCAGGCCGTGCTCGTCACGCGGAAAATGCGCGGGCACCCAGTCGATGATCACGCCGAGGCCGGCCTGGTGGCAGCGATCGACGAAGGCCATGAAATCCTGCGGCGTGCCGAAGCGCGAGCTCGGCGCGTAGTAGCCGACGACCTGGTAGCCCCACGAGCCATCGAACGGGTGTTCGGCGACACCCATCAGCTCGAGGTGCGTGTAGCCCTGGTCCTTTGCGTACGGAATCAGCTCGTCCGCGATCTCACGCCAGTTGAGGAACTGCGGCTCGCGCCCGTAGTCGCGACGCCAGCTCCCCGGGTGCACTTCGTAGATATTGATCGGCTGCTGGTGATGCGGCGCGGACTTGCGCGCGTCGATCCAGGCCGCATCGTGCCACTCGTAGCCCTCGAGCGAAGCGACGATCGAAGCGGTGCCCGGACGCAGCTCCATCGCAAAGCCGTACGGATCGGACTTCAGGACGGTGGTGCCGGCCTTGGTGCGGATTTCGTACTTGTAGAGCGTGCCCGGTCCGACGCCTGGCACGAACAGCTCCCAGATCCCGGAGCCGCCGCGCGTCTGCAGCGCGTGCTTGCGTCCATCCCACAGGTTGAACGGGCCGACGACGCTGACGCGTTCCGCGTTCGGCGCCCACACGGCAAACCGCGTGCCCGGCAAGCCGTCGAGCTCGGCGGGGTGCGCGCCGAGCTTGTAGTAGATCGTGTAGTGATTGCCTTCGCCGAACAGGTACAGGTCGAAGTCGGACAGCTGCGGCGCGAAGTAGTACGCGTCGTGCTTGTCCATCTCGACGCCGCTCGCGTAACGCACGTGCAGCTTGTACGGCTGCAACGGGCGACGGTGCGGCACACGGCCCTCGAACAGGCCCGCGGGATGGATCGACTTGAGCTCGACGGCGGCCTCGCCTTCCCAGTGCACGCTGACGGCCACTGCGTCTGGCTCGAGGACGCGCACGACGCACACCGGCGCGTCGTTCTTGCGTGCGAACTCGTGATAGCCCAGCACCGAACGCGGCGCGGGGTGACGTGCGTTGACGAGCGCGTCGATGTCGGCGGGCGAAAGAGTCGTGCGGACGGTCATCCGCTACGAGTCTAGCCTGCGGCAAGGGGTTAGGGGTTAGGGGTTAGGGGATAGTCGGACAAGAGCGGCGATGAATTCGATTTCATGGCTGAGGTGGCCCCTGTGCATCGTTGGTGGCGGGCGGTCCGGGGTCTGTGCCGGATCGCGGAAAGGCAGACACGCGATCCGGCACAGACCCCGGACCGCCCGCTCCAACAGCGCAGTCACGCGCACCACCACAACCACGGAATCGGCCGCTGCAACAGCGAGCGACATCGGACCCGACGTAAGTACTGTCCACGGCGCATCCGGCGCTCTGAGCGATCTTTCCGGCAGCTGCGCCAGTAACGTGCGGTGGCAGCGGGTCGATCCGACCTCTCTGCCGGATCGCGTGTCTGCCTTTCCGCGATCCGGCAGAGAGGTCGGATCGGCCGCTGCACGCGCCGAAACCCCTCCGTGCCGGCCTGGCGAGCCGCGACGGCGCCCGTCAGAGGACAGGCTTGATCCGCCAGATCCGCTCCGCGTATTCGCGGATGCTGCGGTCGCTCGAGAACGTGCCCATGCCGAGCGCGTTCAATACCGCCTTGCGGCTCCATTCGTCCGGCTGCAGGTAGAGCGCGTCGACTTCATCCTGGGCTTGCGAATACGCCGCGAAATCGGCGAGCACGAAGTACGGCTCGCCGTCGCTCAGCAGGCGCTCGACGATCGGCTTGCCGTCGAAGACGTTGGCCGGCGAGAAGTGGCCCGAGTCGATCATTTCGAGCGTCTTCGCCAGGTCGGGGTTGGCCGCGGCAATCGGGCCGGGCGCATAGCCGCGCGCCTTGAGCTCGGTCACTTCGTGGGCCTGCAGCCCGAAGATGAAGATGTTCTCGGGTCCGACCTGCTCGCGGATCTCGATGTTGGCGCCGTCGAGCGTGCCGATCGTGAGCGCGCCGTTCAGCGAGAGCTTCATGTTGCCCGTGCCCGAGGCTTCGAGCCCGGCCGTCGAGATCTGCTCCGACAGGTCCGCCGCCGGCATGATCCGCTGCGCCAGCGACACGTCGTAGTCGGGCAGGAAGACGACCTTCAGCTTGCCCTTGATGCTCGTGTCCTGGTTCACGACGGTCGAGACGTTGTTGATGAGCTTGATGATGCCCTTGGCCATCACGTAGCCCGGCGCGGCTTTGCCCGCGAAAAACACCGTGCGGGGCACGGCATACGCGTCGGGGTTCTGCCTTCAGCTTGTGGTAGCGCGTCACGACGTAGAGCAGGTTGAGCAGCTGCCGCTTGTACTCGTGGATGCGCTTCACCTGCACGTCGAACAGCGAATGCACGTCGAGGTCGATCCCCACGCGGCGCTGCACTTCGGCGTCGAGGCGACGCTTGTTGTCGAGCTTGATCTCGCGGAACTCGCGGCGGAAATCGGCGTCGTCCGCCAGCCCGCGGATGCGGTCGAGCTCCTCGAGGTCGTTCTCCCACGAGTGGCCGAGATGCCGCGTGATCAGCGCCGACAGGCCGGGGTTCGACTGCTTGAGCCAGCGGCGCACGGCAATGCCGTTCGTGACGTTGGTGAAGCGGTTCGGATACAGCTCGGCGAAGTCGCTGAAGATCGTCTTCGTCATCAGCTCGGAATGCAGCTTGGCCACGCCGTTGACGGTGTGGCTCGCGACCACCGCGAGGTTCGCCATGCGCACCTGGCGGCCATTGCCCTCGTCGATCAGCGACATGCGGCGGCGGCGCTCGTTGTCCGCGGGCCAGCGCGCCGTGACTTCATCGAGGAAGGTGCGGTTGATCTGGTAGATGATCTGCAGGTGGCGCGGCAGCAGGCGCTCGAAAAATGCGACCGGCCAGACTTCGAGCGCTTCGGGCAGCAGCGTGTGGTTGGTGTACGAGAACACGCGGCGCGTGATCTTCCAGGCCGTTTCGATGTCGACTTCGTGCTCGTCGACCAGCAGCCGGATCAGCTCTGGAATCGCGAGCGCCGGGTGCGTGTCGTTGAGCTGGATCGAGATCGCGTCGGGCAGCGCGTCGAAGCTGCGGCCTTCGGCGAGGTGCTGCGCCAGCATGTCCTGCAGGCTCGCGCTCACGAAGAAGTACTGCTGCTTGAAGCGCAGCTCCTTGCCCTGCGGGGTGGTGTCGTCGGGGTACAGGATGCGCGAGACGTTCTTGGCCTCCGCCTGCGCCGAGGACGCCTCGACGTGCCGGCCCGCATTGAACTGCTCGACGTTGAACGGGGCGATCGCGCGGCCGGCCCAGAGCCGCAGGTGGTTGACGGTCGGGCTGCGGTTGCCGGGGATCAGCTGGTCGAAGCCCACGGCCCAGATGTTCTGCGTCTCGACCCAGCGGTAGCGCGTGCGGCCCTGTGCATCCTGCGTGCCGATGCAGCGGCCGCCGAAGCGCACGACGTACCGCGCGTCGTCGCGCGCGATTTCCCAGGGACTGCGCTCGCGCATCCAGGTGCTCGCGATCTCGCGCTGCCGGCCGTCTTCGTCGATGACCTGCGTGAAGATGCCGTAGTCGTAGCGGATGCCATAGCCGACGGCCGGATACTGCAACGTGGCGAGCGAATCGAGAAAGCAGGCGGCCAGACGGCCGAGGCCGCCGTTGCCGAGGCCAGGATCGATCTCTTCCTGCGCGACGCGGTCGAGGTCGTAGCCCAGCTCGGCCAGCGCTTCGCGCGCTTCCTGCACGAGGTCGCCGTCGAGGCTTGCAAGCGCATTGATGAGCGAGCGGCCGAGGAGGTATTCGACGGACAGGTAACAGACGCGCTTCACGCCTGCCTGCGACACGCGACGCTGCGTCGCGAGCCAGCGTGCGGCGAGGTCTTCACGCACCGCGAGCGACAGCGCGTCGTAGATGTCGCGCTGGGTGGCGGAATCGGGATCCTTGCCGAGCGAGCGGGTCAGGCGGTCGAGCATGACGGCGCGCAGCGTCCCGGGCTGCAGCGCGATTCCACTGAGCAAGGCAGTGCTTCTCACGTAAGTGACTCCGTACCGTCGCGCGGAATGGACCGCGTCTTGTTATTCGATCGCATTATTCGATCGCAGGCGCCGCGGCGCGTCAGAGCTTCTGCAGCGTCCGCTCGGCCACGATGCGCCAGCCCTGCGCGTCCTTTGCGAGCGTCAGTTCCTTGACGTACGCGTCCTTGCCGAAGCGCTGCACGAACGTCACGACCTTGCGGTCGGGACCAGCGTCCTTCGTCTTGAGTTCCTCGAGTCGCGCGTCCGGCGCATCCCCGTTCGCGACCTGTTGCTTGAGGTCTTCGATGTAGGCCGTGGCCCCGCCCTTCTCCGTCGACTGGAATTGCGGCGAGTAGAACGACGCCACCTGGTCCGGCTTGCGGTTGGCCCAGGCGGCGCCCCAGACGTACACGGCTTCTTCGACCGAGCCGGCCATCACGGCCTTGGGCCCGAAATAGGCCGGCGGCTGATCGAGGCACTTGGGCGCCGGATCGAGCTTGCGCGGGATCGGGTGCCGCCGGCGGAATGATCATGCCTCGCGCCCAGGCGCTCGCTGCCCGACACGCCTTCCGGCATCTCCAGGCGCGGACGCTCCGTCGCGGCGAGGTATTCGGGGTTGTCGCCACAGGGGTTCTTGGTGGCGCAACCCGTCAGCGCGGTGAGCGCGAGCCCCGGCAGGACCAGCAAGCGAAGCGAGGTGCTCGAAACGGGCATCGGCGGATCACCGGGCGCAAAAAGCGTAAGGGGGCGCATTGTAGCGTCCCCTCGCCCGGATGTGCCGCGCCGCTCGCTCGCGGCCGAGTGAGCGTATGCCGAGGCTCCTAGGCGTATAGCCGCGCCGCGATCGCAACACCTCGACCTGGTCGAGTTCCCACAGGTGCACCGGCGCTCCGCGGCGCACGAACATGCCTGAGCCGGCATTGATGAACGAGCGCGCGAGCCGCTTGCGATACCACTCGGCAGGACGGATGTGCACGTTGCGGTCCGTGCGGCGCTTGTCGCAGTAGAGCTCCCAGTCCTCGCGCGTCAGCGCGCCGAAGTGCAGGACGCCCTGGCACAGGCGCGCCAGGTTGCGGATCCCGGCAGCTGCCGGCCGCACCGGCAGGTACTGAAACACGTCGTAGCAGACGACGAGGTCGAAGGGCCTGGGCGATTCGAACGTCGCGGCCGACCCCTGGGTCCAGCCGTGCTTGTCGCAGAGGTACTGGCTGACCTCGAGGCCGGTGTACTTCGCCTTGGGGAAGTGGCGCAGCAGCTGGTCGCGCATGAGGCCGAGGCCGCACCCGACGTCGAGGATCGAGCGCACGTTCAGCTCGCCGTGGTTGGCGAAGGCTGCGATGAGATCGGCGCGACGGATCATCTCCTTGTTGGTGACGACCCGGGTCTTGGGGTTCAGGTAGAAGCGGCGGAAAAAGGCTTCGCCGAACTGCTCGGTCGGGGCGGTTTTTTTGGGCACGGTAGGTTGCAGTCTGGGCGGTGGGCCGCGGTCGGCGGACAGTTTTGATTCGGTAGCTAAAGCTTAAAGTATTTCTTGAATGAGCCGCCATCATTCGATCTTTAGTTAGTTTTGCCGAATAACACAGCATCCCTGCAGCGGTGCCTGCGCCGTTCGCCTGCCCCGCCCCGGTTGCATCGCGGCCGGACGCCCCCACTTCGTGGTTCATGCAGGAATCAGACAGGCAGCCGCGACGATGAACCGACGCGAAATGCGCTCATGGATGTGGGCAGAAGCCGTGGACATGCTGGACCAGGCCGACCGCCTGCAACGGCAGTTCTTTCGACTGGCCGTGCAGCCATCGGACCCCCGACAGCAGCCCCGGTGGGAACCGCCGGTGGATGTCTATGCGGGCACCGAACAGGTGCTGATCGAAGTCGCGCTGCCGGGCGTTCCGGCGGACCGCATGGAGCTGGTCCTCGGCCCGGGCGAGCTGGTGATCCGGGGCGAGCGCAGCCCTGCCGAACCGACCGGCCGGCACGACGCTCCAACGATTGGAGATTCCCTACGGACGGTTCGAGCGCCGTCTCGCACTGGGGCCCGGGCACTGGGACCTGGTCGACCGGCGACTCGCCGATGGCTGCCTGCAGTTGCTGCTGGCCCGCCGCTGATGAACCCACGGACAGGTGACGACCCCATGAGCACGGACATGAACCACGACAAAGACGACGTATCGAAGCTGCCCGTGGCGACCCCGAACGAAGGCGCCGAGGCCAGCAAGGCACCCGAGCCTGCCGGATGACATGCTGATCATCCTGCCGGTCCGCAACCTCGTGCTGTTCCCCGGAGTGATCCTCCCGGTCGCGATCAAGCGCGACAAGACCGTGGCCGGCGCCCAGGAAGCCGTGCGCGTCGAAGGCAAGGTCGGCTTCCTGCTGCAGAAGGACCCGGAGACCGAGGACCCGACGTTCGACGAGCTGCACCGGATCGGCACGGCGGCAACGATCGTCCGCTACGTGACCGCGCCCGACGGCACGCACCACCTGGTGTGCCAGGGCGAGCGGCGCTTCCGCGTGCTCGACGCCGTGGGCGGCTTCCCGTACCTGGTCGCGCGCGTCGAATACCTGAACGACACCGGCGTCTCCCACCCGGAGGTCGAGGCGCGCACGCTGCTGCTGAAGCAGAAGGCGGTCGAGGCCATCACGCTGCTGCCGCAGGCACCGGCCGAGCTGGCGAATTCGATCCAGGCGATCGAGTCGCCCGCCGCGCTTGCCGACACCATCGCGAGCTTCCTCGACGTCAAGCCGGCCGAGAAGCAGGAACTGCTCGAGACCGCCGAGATCCGCGAGCGGCTCGAGCGCGTCTCGACGCACCTGACGCGCCGCGTCGAGGTGCTGAAGCTGTCGCGCCAGATCGAGGAGCAGACCAAGGAAGCGATCGACGACCGCCAGCGCGAGTACGTGCTGCGCGAGCAGCTGAAGCAGATCCAGAAGGAGCTCGGGGAGGAAACGGAAGGCGAGGAAGCCGAGGAGCTGGCCGCAGCCATCACGAAGGCTGGCATGCCGGCGGAGGTCGACGAGCACGCGCGCAAGGAGCTGAAGCGCCTCGAGCGCATGAACGAGGCGAGCGGCGAGTACTCGATGGCGCGCACCTACCTCGACACGCTGATCGCGCTGCCCTGGTCGAAGCTCGACGCCGAGTCGATCGACATCGAGCGTGCCCGCGGCATCCTCGACGCCGACCACTACGGTCTCGAGAAGATCAAGAAGCGCATCCTCGAGTACCTCGCCGTGCGCAAGCTGAACCCGGAAGGCCGCAGCCCGATCCTGTGCTTCGTCGGCCCTCCCGGCGTGGGCAAGACCTCGCTCGGCCAGTCGATCGCGCGCGCGATCGGCCTCAAGTTCCAGCGCACCAGCCTCGGCGGCACGCACGACGAGGCCGAGATCCGCGGCCACCGGCGCACCTACATCGGCGCGTTGCCGGGCAACGTCATCCAGGCGATCCGCAAGGCAGGCACGCGCAACCCGGTGCTGATGCTCGACGAGATCGACAAGCTCGGTCACGGCATCCAGGGCGACCCGGCGTCGGCGCTGCTCGAGGTGCTCGACCCGGAGCAGAACTCGACGTTCCGCGACAATTACCTCGGCGTGCCGTTCGACCTGTCGAAGGTGCTGTTCATCGCCACCGCGAACCAGCTCGACACGATTCCCGGGCCGTTGCGCGACCGCATGGAGATCATCGAACTCACGGGTTACACCGAAGAGGAGAAAGTCGAGATCGCGCGCCGCTACCTGGTGCGGCGGCAGCTCGAGGCGAACGGCCTCAAGCAGGAGCAGGCGTCCGATCTCCGACGAGGCGCTGCACGTGATCGCGCGCGAGTACACGCGCGAAGCGGGCTGCCGCAACCTCGAGCGTGAAATCGGCGCGGTGCTGCGCAACATCGCGGTGCGCGTGGCCGAAGGCAAGGCGACCTCGGTTCGCATCGAGGCGGACGACGTGCGGAACATCCTCGGTGCGCCCCGGTTCGAGAACGAAGTGGCGATGCGCGTCAGCGTGCCGGGCGTGGCCACGGGCCTCGCGTGGACGCCGGTGGGCGGCGACATCCTGTTCATCGAGGCGACCCGCATTCCGGGCAGCGGCAAGCTGATCCTGACGGGCCAGCTCGGCGACGTGATGAAGGAAAGCGCGCAGGCGGCGCTGAGCCTGCTCAAGTCGCAGGCCGAGTCGCTCGGCGTCGATTCGACGCGCTTCGAAAAGAGCGACATCCACGTGCACGTCCCGGCGGGCGCGATCCCGAAGGACGGACCCAGCGCAGGCGTGGCGCTCTACACGGCACTGGTGTCGCTGATGACCAGCAAGACGGTGCGCAACGACGTCGCCATGACGGGCGAGATCAGCCTGCGCGGGCTCGTGCTGCCGGTCGGTGGCATCAAGGAGAAGACGGTGGCCGCGCATCGGGCGGGAATCCGCACGGTGATGCTGCCGGCGCGCAACCGGCGCGACCTCGACGACATCCCGGAGAGCGTGCGCAAGGACCTGCAGATCGTGTGGCTCGAGCGCGTCGAGGACGCGATGGCGCATGCGATCGACGGGGCGGTGCCGAAGGCGGCGTGACCACTCTCTCGCGTCGGCGGGAATCGTCACGCGCTGGTTGCAAGCGACCGATCCGGGGCCTTCCGTCGCGCTTGGAAAGGCAGACACGCGCGCGGGAGAAGGCGCCGGATCAGACGCTTCTGATACACGGCGCCTGAGCGCCTTTTCCGCAAAGCGGAAAAGGTCGCACGGCGCAAGTGACATCACGTTGCCACCATAGAGACTTGTCGCAACCCGCGTCGCCTGCGCGAGCGTTGCGCAGTGGGAGCCATGGTCAGACCGCAATTCGCACCGCTGCACGAATCTTGCGGGATGGGCCCGGACGATTACGTGCAGGTTGGGAAATTCGCGGGCATCCAGTGCGCCGGGTGCGGTCGGCGTTGTCGCCGCTACGATTCGGCGTGGGTGCGCTCGATCAGAGCGGCGGGGCTGCGCGCGCCGTGCGACCTCTTCCGTCTGCGCGGAAAAGGCGCTCAGGCGCGTGACGTCAGGCGTGCGATCCGGCCTGTCCTGGCGGGCGCGTGTCTGCCTTTCCAAGCGCGGCAGGACAGGCCGGATCGGACGCCTGACCCTTCACCCGCCCTCCGGGCGACCTCTCCCGCAATCGGGAGAGGTGTCAGAGGCGGATCCGCTGCCACCGCCCCGACCGCCACCGCAGGAAGAGCGCAGCTGCCGAGCAGCACCACGTACACCAGCATGCCGGTCCAGCCACCCGCCGCGCCGAGCCCGTACTGCGGCAGGAAATCGACCCAGCCCTGGCCCGGCGCGAACGACAGCGAGTGCGCGAGCGGCACGAAGACACCCCAGGCGAACACGAAGAACAGCACGGCCGGCACCTTCACGTCGCCCGCGCCGCGCAATGAGAAGCCGCTGCCCAGGTTGAGACCGTCGAAGATCTGGTAGCCCGCCGCGATCCACAGCAGCACGACGCCGATCCGCACGACGTCCGCGGACTGCGGGTCCGCGGCATTCATGAACGTCGGCAGCAGCCACGGCCCCGACAAGCGCGACCAGCACGCCGAGCGTGCCCATGAACGCGACGGTGAGCCAGATGATCGCGTTGCCGAGCCGTCGGGCCCAGTCGCGGTCGCCCGCGCCGATCGACTGGCCCACCAGCGTCGTCCCCGCCAGTGCGATGCCGATGCCCGGCATGTACGACATCGACGTCAGCATCATGATGATCTGGGTCGCCGCGCCGTCGACCGCGCTCAGCCGCACCTGCATCAGCTGGAACAGCGCCATGCCGAACAGGTCGGCCGCGTACATCGCGCCCATCGGCAGGCCGAGTCGATACTGCCGCGCGAGGCTGCCCAGGTCCGGGCGCCACGTCAGGTGCGACTTGTACTTCGTGCGCAGTTCCTCGCCCAGGAACACCCACAGCGCAAAACCGAGACCGCACACCATGCTGACGTTGGTGGCCCAGGCCGAGCCCGCGATCCCGCCGTCGAGCTCGAAGATGAAGAGCCAGTTCAGCACCGCGTTCACGACCGCGACGAGACCCGTCGTCATCACCGCGATGCGCGGCCGCGAAATGCCGTTGAAGAAGCCGAGCACGGCCCACAGCGCGACGCCGAACGGCGCGCCGAGCATGCGCGGCTGCCAGAACGCCATCGCCTGCGCCGACACGTCGCTTGCCAGGCCGAAGGGCGCGAACAACAGCGGACCGGACCACGCGAGCAGGGCAAAGAACGGCAGCGTGAGTGCGCTCGCCGTCAGCGCGACCCAGGTGGCGTGACTCGCGCGCATGCGACGGCGGCCGCCTTCGGCCTGCGCCACGAACGTCTGCACCGCGAGTCCCACGCCGCCGACCAGCATCAGGAACAGCAGCACCACCCAGTAGACCGCGGCCATGCCGGCCATCGCGGTCGTCGAGATGTGGCCGACGAACCAGGTGTCGGTGAGGCTGATCACGGCCTGCAGGCTGCTGTTGAGCATCAGCGGCAGCGCGAGCATCGCGACGGCGCGATAGTCGACCACCGTCGCGCCCCGTGACGGGATCACGTTTCTGCGCCGGCAATGGATTGGGCGCCGGCGACGAGACGGTGTTCGTCCCGGCCGGCGGCGCCGTCGGCGGCGTTCATGGCAGCGCGGGCATCACCGGCGCATCTGCCGGTGCACGAAGAAATAGTACAGCGAGCCCAGGAACAGCGAGCAGGCCGCCGACCCACAGCGTGATCCGGTGCAGGTTGCCCTGCATCAGCTGCTCGTCCTGGCCCGCCGTGACGCCCACCCAGCAGAGCACGGTGCACCAGAGGCCCGAGCCCACGATCGTCGCCAGCGAGTACCAGCCGTAGTGCATGCGCACGACGCCCGCCGGAATGCCGATCAGGTGACGGATGACCGGCAGCAGGCGCGAGATGAACACGCCGACCATGCCGTAGTGCGACGACCAGACCTCGGCCTGCTGGATCTTCTCCGGCGTGATCATCACGTAGCGGCCGTACTTCATCAGCAACGGCCGACCGAGCAGGTACGACGCCCAGTACATCACGCTGGCGCCGACCCACGAGCCGACGGTGCCGGCGATGACGATGCCGGTCAGCGAGAAGGTGCCCTTGGCATGCGCCAGGTACGCCGCGGGCGGAATGACGAACTCACTCGGCACCGGCAGGATGGAACTCTCCATCGCCATCAGCAGCCCGATCAGCAGGTAGCCGCCCTGGTCGAGCGCGGCGAGGTACCACTGGATCAGGGACGAGAGCATCTCGTGCATGGGGAAGCTTTCAGCCGGGAAAGACGGGCATTTTGCCAGAGACGGACGCCGGACAGATGGCGTTGACAGCTGCCGCATATCCCTCCGTGATGCCTGAGCGCAGCGCGGCGGGCCCGACCCTTAACGGATGCGCCGGCGCTAATGCGACAATAGCCCAGCACCCGCCTGTCGGAAACCAAGCAAGATGACGCTGATCGATCACCCGCTGCCGCTCCGTGGCTCCATTGGCGCCCTCGGCGCGTTGCTCGCGCTGCTCTTCGCGCTCGCCGGGCCCGCCAATGCCCAGGCGGGACTGCTTGCCGGCGCCAGCAAGGCCGACGCTCCCGCGGAGGCCGCGCCGAAGCCGGCTGCGCCGGAACCGATCGCAGCCGGCGACATACCGATGCGTGCGGATGTCGATGAACGCTTCGCGCAGGATGTCGTCGCGCGCGCGAAAGGCAAGGATCCGAGCAAGAAGCTGCGGCGCGCAGCTCGACGCCCTGACCGCTGGCATCGTCAAGCTGTCGAAGGCCTTCGAGAACGAAGACCTGAAGCAGCTCTCCGCGATCCGGCTGGAAAGCCTCGACAACCACTGGAAGTTCTACCAGGCCGAGCTCGACGACTGGCGGGCGGAACTGGACAGCACGACGGGTTCGTACACGGAAGATGCGGCGGAGCTCGCGAAGCGACGCGTCGTCTGGGAAACGACTCGTGACGCGATGAGCGCGGGCGGCTTCACTCCGGCGCTGATCGATCGTGTCAACGTGATCATCGGGCAGTTCACGCTCGCCGAAAAGACCCTGTCGCAGCCGCTGGACGAGCAACTGAAGCTGCGCCGGCGCGCCAATACCGTGCAGTCCAGCATCGATGCCGGCAAGAAAGGCGTCGACGCGGCGATCGCCTATTACGATCGTCGGCTCGGCACGATCGATGCGGCGCCGGTCTGGAAAGCCTGGGGCGACAGCAGGTTCACCGGTTCGGAACTGAAAGGCACGGCAGCCGGCCTGCGCCTCGAGACCGCGTTCGTCGAGGAATGGGGCGCTGCCAACCAGCCGCGCATCCAGGCGTACAAGATCGGCGCCCTGGCATTGCTGCCGCTGCTCGTCTGGCTCGGGTGGCGCAGCCGCAAGACGGTCACGACCGAGGCCACCATGCAGGCGGCCGCGAAAGTGCTGCGGCGCCCGCTCTCGGCGTGGCTGCTCCTCGTCCTCATCGGCGTGCCGTTCTTCTTCCCGGACGCACCACTCGTGCTGCACCAGCTGGCGCTGCTGCTGGCACTGGTTCCGGTATTGCGCCTGTTGCCGCAACGGGTGTTCGAGGTGCTCGGCCGCTGGCCGCTCGCCGGCACGTTCCTGTACTTGCTGTATCGCCTGAGCATCCTGCTGCTCGGCCAGCCGCTGTATTACCGGCTGTACATGCTCGGCATCGCGCTGGTCACGGCCGCGGTGCTCGTCTGGCTGCTCGTGTCGTCGAAGCCGGCGGCACCAGCGGACCGGCACCCCGGCGCCCCATGGCGTCGTCCGCGTGCTGGCGTGGGTCGCGGTGGCTGCGCTGCTGGCGGCGATCATCGCGAACGTCGTCGGCAACGTGTCGCTCGCCGAGATGCTGACAGGCGCAGTGCTCGACAGCGCTTACGTCGGCCTTGCCCTGTATGCCGGCGCCAACGTGATCGCCTCGATCCTCAGCCTGCTGCTGGCGCGGCGCGAGATGACGCGCTTCCGCGTGATCACGCAGCACGCCGGTCCGCTGCTGGAGAGCCTGACGAAGCTCGTGATGTTCGCAGCGCTGGTCGCCTGGATCGTCGTCGTGCTGAACGAGTTCCGCATCGCCCGGCCGATCTTCGGCGCGGCCCAGACAATCCTCACCTACCCGCTGGCGGTCGGACAGATCTCGGTGACGCTGGGCAGCATCCTGCTGTTCATCGTCTCGATCTACGTCGCGTTCTGGGTCGCACGCACGGTGCGCGTCGTCCTGCGGGACGAAGTGCTGCCGAAGATGGACTTGCCGCGAGGCGTCGGCAACAGCATCTCCTCGCTGAGCTACTACGCGCTCGTGCTGATCGGCCTGATGGTGGCGCTGGCCGCCGCAGGCTTCGAGACCTCGCAGTTCGCGCTCGTCTTCGGCGCGCTCGGCGTCGGCATCGGCTTCGGCCTGCAGAACGTCGTCAACAACTTCGTGTCGGGCCTGATCCTGATGTTCGAGCGCCCGATCCAGCCGGGCGACGTCGTCGAGGTGTCGGGCACCTCGGGCAAGGTGCGCTCGATCGGCATGCGTGCGACGACGCTGACGACGTTTGAAGGCGCCGACGTCGTCGTTCCGAACGGAACGCTGCTGTCCGAGAAGCTGATCAACTGGACACTGAGCGACATGAACCGCCGCATCGACGTGGAAGTGGGCGTGGCCTACGGCTCGGATCCGCGCCGTGTGCTCGAACTGCTGCGGGAAGTGGCGCTGGGCACGCCCGGCATCACGCCCGAGCCCGCACCGGCCATCGTCTTCAAGGGCTTTGGCGCGAGTTCGCTCGATTTCGGCATCCGCGCCTGGACCAACGATTTCGGCGACTGGGTCACGATCCGCACGGAGATGACCACGCGCGTGTGCGAGGCGTTCGCGAAGGAAGGCATCGAGATTCCGTTCCCGCAGCAGGACGTGCACCTGCGCAGCGTCGCGCCCGAGGCCGGGCAGCAACTTGCAGGCAGCGGCGCACCGGAGAAGGACGCTGCGCGTCCCGCCTGATGCTGATCGAAGCCGGCCTGCTGAGCGGCGGCGTCAACGTCGTGGCGTCGGCAGCCGGCGGCGTCGCGCTCGCGTTCGCCGTTTTTCGCGCACCCTGGTCGGCGTGGCTGGCCGACGGCGAGCGGCAATGGGTCTGGTTCGGCTCGATGGCGCTGCTGCTGGTCGTCTGGGCGATGAAGGCGGGCATCACGCCCGGACTGTCGGTGCGCTTCCTGCTGGTGACCGCGCTCACGCTGATGCACGGCTGGCACCTGGCCGTGGTCGCGGGTGCGCTCGTGCTCGCGGTGCTCTCGTACCTCGGCATGGCGGAGTGGAGTCTCTATGGCACGAACCTGCTGTGCATGGCCGTCGTGCCGGCGCTGTTCACCGCGTGGTTCCACGAACAGGTGCACGCGCGCCTGCCGCACAACTACTTCATCTACTTCTTCATCACGACGTTCCTGGGCGCGGCACTGGCTTTCAACCTGGCCGGCCTGTTGCGCGTCGGCCTGATCGCAGCGAGCGGAACCCTCGATGCCGCGCACGTGGGCCCGGAATATTTTGCGATCCTGCCGCTCATGAGTTTCGGCGAGGCGGTCGTCAACGGCACGATCATCGGCATGGCCGTGATCTACCGGCCGCGCTGGGTCATGAGTTTCGACGACCGCCTGTACCTGGCGAAGGGTCGGTGACGTAAACTCACCGCCATGCCTACCTACGATTACCACTGCCCGGCCAATGGCCGCGTCGTCGAAGTCAGCCACAAGATGGCTGACAGGATTTCGACGTGGAGCGAGCTGTGCCGACTGGCCGGCCTGCCGCTGGATGGAACGTCGGGCAAGGCCAAGGTGGAGAAGCTGATGAGCGCAAGCGGCGTCGTGCACGCCGGATCGCTCGGCAGCGGCTACGAAAGGCCCTGTGACACCGGCCCGTGCGGTGGTGGCGGTTGCGGCGGTGGGGGCTGCGCGCTCTGACGCTTCCTGGTTGCGGCTAGCCCGCGTCAGCGGGCAAGTCGAACACGATCACCTCGGCCGCCTCGCCGCCGCTGAGGCGCAGACCTGGCTCGTCGTCAACTTCAGCGCATCCCCCGCCTCGAGCACCTCGTCGTTGGCAACGATGCGGCCGCGGGCGACATGGACGTAGATCAGCCGTCCGGGTGCGACTCGCAGCTCGCTTTGCTCCGACCCGTCGAAGAGCCCGGCATACACCTGCACGTCCTGGTGAATGTGGACGGAACCCTGCGCCCCGTCGGGCGAGGCAATCAGGCGCAGGCGGCCGCGCTTCTCGTCCTCGGCGAAGCTCTTTTCCTCGTATCCCGCGGGAATGCCGACGACGTTCGGCAGGATCCAGATCTGCAGGAAGTGCACGGGCTGCTGGTGCGACCCGTTGAATTCGCTGTGCTGCACGCCGCTGCCGGCGCTCATCCGCTGGACGTCGCCGGGCCGGATCGTCGAACTCGTGCCGGTCGAGTCCTTGTGCGCGAGCTCGCCCTCGAGCACGTAGCTGATGATCTCCATGTCGCGGTGGCCGTGGGTGCCGAAACCGGCGCCCGGCACGACCCGGTCCTCGTTGATCACGCGCAGCGGCCCGAAGTGGACATGCCGCGGATCGTGATAGCCCGCGAACGAAAACGAGTGGTAGGACTTGAGCCAGCCGTGGTCGGCATAGCCCCGCTCGTGGCTGCGTCGAATCTCGGCCATGGGCATCTCCTGTGGACAGACCCCATCTTGCCTTAGAATGCCTTCCCCCTTCGAAGGTCGGCGCAAAAAGCGCGCCTTCCGACTAACCCCTAACCCCTATCCCCTAACCCCCTTGCCAACCCCTCCCCGCATCGGCTTCGTCTCCCTCGGCTGCCCCAAGGCGCTCGTGGACTCCGAACGCATCCTGACGCGCCTGCGCGCCGAGGGGTATGACGTCGTCGGCACGTACGAGGACGCGAACCTCGTCGTCGTCAACACGTGCGGCTTCATCGACGAGGCCGTGCACGAATCGCTCGATGCGATCGGCGAAGCGCTCGCGCGCAACGGCAAGGTGATCGTGACCGGCTGTCTCGGCGCGCGTCCGGAGACGATCACCGATCGTCACCCCGACCGTGCTGAAGGTGACGGGCGCGCACGCGTACGAAGAAGTCGTGCAGGCCGTGCACGAACAGTTGCCGCCGCTGCACGACCCGTTCGTGGATCTCGTGCCGCCACAGGGCATCCGGCTCACGCCGCGGCATTACGCGTACCTCAAGATTTCCGAAGGCTGCAATCACCGCTGCACGTTCTGCATCATCCCCTCGATGCGCGGCGACCTCGCGAGCCGACCGATCGGCGACGTGATGCTCGAAGCCGAGCGTCTCGTGAAGGCAGGCGTGAAGGAACTGCTCGTGATCTCGCAGGACACGAGCGCCTACGGCGCCGACCTCAAGTACGCCACGGGTTTCTGGGGCGGCAAGCCGGTGAAGGCGAAGTTCGTCGACCTCGCGCGCTCGCTCGGCTCGCTCGGCGCGTGGGTGCGCATGCACTACGTGTACCCGTACCCGCACGTCGACGACGTGATCCCGCTGATGGCCGACGGCAAGATCCTGCCGTACCTCGACATTCCGTTCCAGCACGGCAGCCCGCGCGTGCTGAAGCTCATGAAGCGGCCGGCGCACGCCGAGAACACGCTCGAGCGCATCCGACGGTGGCGCGAAATGTGCCCCGACATCACGCTGCGCAGCACGTTCATCGTCGGGTTTCCCCGGCGAGACGGAAGCGGACTTCGAAGTGCTGCTCGACTGGTTGCGTGAGGCGCGGCTCGATCGCGTCGGCTGCTTCAAGTACTCGCCGGTCGAGGGCGCTGCGGCCAACGCGCTGCCCGACCCGGTGCCCGAGGAAGTGAAGGAAGAGCGACTTGGACGCTTCATGGAAGTGGCCGCGGCGATCAGCGCGGAAAAGCTCGCCGCGAAGGTCGGCAAGCGCATGCGCGTCCTCGTCGATCACGTCGACCCGGAAGAAGGCGCCATCGCCCGCTCGGCGGCCGATGCGCCCGAGATCGACGGTGTCGTGCGCATTGCCAGGCCCGGCAAGAAGCTCCAGGCCGGGCGACTGGGCCGACGTCCAGATCACCGGCGCCGATGCCTACGACCTGCAAGCGAAGATCGCGCGCGCATGACCCATCGATACGTCTTCGCCATCGTGGCCGCGCTGGCCACGACTCTGCTCGCGCCGTACGGCGCGTTCGCGCAGCAGCCCGCATCGGCAGTGGCGGCGCCACCGGTCAGCGCCGTCGCCAGCCCGCTGGCCGAAGCCATCCGCGAGCGCATCGATCACCTGCGCTACGAGAAGCAGCAGGACGTGCGCGGTGCACGCATCATCGGCAACGAGCTGGTCGCGAAGTACTACGAAGCGCAGCAGTTCCAGCCGGCCTGGCAGGACCCCGCCAAGCTCGACGAACTCGTTGCGAGCATCGATGACCTGCGCAACGACGGGCTCAACCCCAACGATTATCACCTCGAGGCGTTGCAGTCGTATCGCCTCGACGTGCGCATGAAGACGCCGCTCACGCTGCAGGATCGCGCCAACCTCGAACTGCTCGCGACCGACGCCTTCATGCTCGGGCTCTACCACGTCTACGTCGGCAAGGTGGACCCGGTAAAGCTGAGCTCGCAGTGGAATTTCTCGCAACGCCAGACTCTGTCGTTCGAAGAAGGGCTGCAGCGTTTCTCGGCGCGTCTCGCGGCCGGCGAAATCCAGCGAAGCCTTCGACAGCGCGCGCCCGTCGCACGTCTGGTACCAGCGTGGCCGTGAGCGCCTGCAAGGACTACCGTGCCATCGCCGCAGCGGGCGGCTGGCCGGTCATTCCGGACGGCCCGACGATGAAGCCCGGCATGAGCGACGCGCGCGTGCCGGTGCTGCGCAAGCAGGCTCGAGATCACGAAGGACCTGGTGCCGACGCCGGCCACCGTTGCAGCCGCAGATCCGAATCTCTACGACGCGACGCTCGAGCAGGCGGTCAGGGCTTTCCAGGATCGTCACGGCCTGACGCCGGATGGCGCGATCGGACCGGGCACGCGCAGCGCGATGAATGTGCCGGTGGAGCAGCGCATCGACCAGATGCGCGTCAACCTGGAGCGCGCGCGCTGGACGCTGCACGAAATCAAGGGCGAGTTCGTGCTGGTCGACGTGCGCGGGTTTCTACGTGAGCTACTTCCGCAACGACGAACCGATCTGGACCTCGAAGGTCGTCGTGGGCCGCGATGAGCGCGAGACTCCGATCTTCCGCTCGAAGATCACCTACGTCGTGTTCAATCCGACGTGGACCATCCCGCCGGGCATCCTGGTCAAGGACAAGCTGCCTGACCTCAGGCGCAATCCGGGCGCGCTCAAGAAGATGAACATCCGCGTGCTCGACGGCAGCGGGCGGGAAGTGAATCCGTATTCGGTCAACTGGAAGCAGTACGGGCCCTCACGCTTGCCGCCCTACCAGTTCGTGCAGGATCCCGGGCCGAACAACGCGCTCGGCCTGGTCAAGGTCATGTTCCCGAATCCGTACCTCGTTTACCTGCACGATTCGCCGGCGAAATCGCTGTACGAGCAGGACCAGCGCACGTTCAGCTCGGGCTGCATCCGTGTGCAGAAGGCGTTCGAGCTGGCGGAGCTCGTGCTCAACGATCCGCAGTGGAACAAGCAGAGCATGGACGCGGTGATCGCGACGAAGGAAACGCGGACGGTCAACCTGAAGCAACCAGTCCCGGTGCTGATCCTGTACTGGACCGCGCAGCCGCGGCCGGATGGCCAGGTCGTCTTCCGCAACGACGTTTATGGGCGCGATCCAGGGACACTCGCGGCGCTGAACAGCGACTTCCGCTTGCCCGTCATCTCGCCCTGAGCAACCGGGCACTCGGGACGAACTCGGTCTCTCGCCCTGTATGCCTGGACGACCTCCCGTGCAACGTCGTCTTCGATGTCGAAGGCGTTCCACGAGGTGCGGTCGAAGAGCTGCGACCACACGTAGGTGCCCTCTTCCGCGTCGATCAACTGCGCGGTGATGCGCAGGCGAGCGCCTGACCTGCGACAGCATCCCGTGACGATGTGCAGCGCATCGAGTTGACGCGCGATTTCGCGCACGTCCGTCATGACGCCACCACGGGCGAGCGTTGAGCTCCGCGCCACCACCCTGGATTCGGCCAGTCCGGCAAGCGCGTTCTGAATGCTTGCGGTGACGCCGGCGGCCAGCGCCTCATCGGCGACATCCCCGCCGGGACTTGCGAATGGCAGCACGGCGATCGTGCGATCGCGCAGCGTGCAACACATTTCCCCGCTGGTGACACGGACGACGTCGGCGACGAATCGGTAGCCGCGACGCGGTACGGTGACGATGTATCGATTCTCGCCACGCAGCTCGCCGAAGGCCCGCCGCAGCTGCGAGATTCCCTGTGTCAGGTTGTTCTCTTCCACCACCTGGCCGGGCCAGATGTCCGCCAGCAGGCGCTCCTTCGATACGAGCTCGCCCGGTCGTTGCACGAAGTAGAGCGCGATGTCGACCACGCGAGGCGGGACGCCGAGGCGTTCATCGGTCGTCGCGGCACAGAGGATGCGGCGGCCGGGATCGAGCCGGAAGCCGCCGAACTCATAGCAGACGTGTTCGGCGCTCCGTGCCATGTGCACCTCCCCGGGGCCGTGGGAAATATTCAGAAATCCCCAATGACTTCACGTCGCCGGCGAAACGATTCTAGTTTCGCTCGCTTCGCTCGCGCGTGGAGGCCCGTTTGGCCGACACGCGTGTAGGACATCACGCTTCTTTTCTGGCCTCATGGATGGGCGCGCAGCGCCCGAGGGAGGGATTCCGCTATGAAATCGCAAATCGTCGCAGCCGCGGCCTTCGTGGCCGGCGGTGCTGGGCGGGCACGTCCCCGCGGCAGCGGCTCAGGACACGAACCCAGCCGTGGTGATCGAATGGAACCAGGTGCTGCAGCAGACGGTGCCCGCGGCGCTGGGGCCACTGGGTGTGCGCGTGTATTCGATGATGCACGTCGCGATGTTCGACGCGGCCAATTCCATCGAGCGTGACTACACGCCGTTCCGCGGCGAAGTGAACGCATCGTCCGGCGCGTCGCCGGAGGCGGCCGCTGCACAGGCCGCGCACGATGTGCTGGTCGCACTCATCCCGGCAAGCGCGGCCCAGTATCACAGCCTGTTGCAGGCGCGACTGGCGACGCTGCCGCCCGGACGTGCAGCGCAAGGCGTCGCCGTCGGCAAGGCTGTCGCTGCGAACATCCTGGCCTGGCGCAACAACGATGGCTCTGCGGGGCCCACCAGCACCTACGTGTTGCCGGTCAGTGCCGGGCTGTGGCAATCGACCGGACGCGCCCGCCGCCCTGACACAGGTGCCGCGCATGCTGCCGTTCACGCTCGCGACAGCGACGCAGTACCTCGCTCCGCGCTTTCCGGAAATGGACAGCGCGCGCTACAGCGACCGATTTCGACGAGGTCAAGAGCGTCGGCGCCGTCAACAGTGCGACGCGCACACCAGCCCAGACGCAGCTGGCGCAATTGTTTGCCGCCGTGCCGTCGCATCACGACGACGAACGTCAACGTGATCTGGAACAACGTGGTGCGTGATGTGACGCTCGCCCGGCACCTGACACTACTGCAGTCGGCCCGGCTCTATGCGTTGATGAACGTCGCGACGATCGACGGACTGCAAACGTCGCAGACTGGGAAGTTCATCTACGGACTGTGGCGCCCGGTGACCGCCATCCGCGCCGCCGACACCGATCCCAATGGCTTCACGGTGGGCGACCCTGCCTGGACGCCGTTGCTCGGCACGCCGCCGTATCCGACCTACCCGGGCAACATGGCTTGCATCGGTGCAGCTTCTGCGCGCGCAATGGAACTCGGAGTGGGCACAGACGACGTGTCGCTTCACGGCGACGTGGGCTGGCGTCGGTGGCAACCCGCCGATCCAGCGGTCGTACACCTCGTTCTCGCAACTCGCCCAGGACGAAGCCGACAGCCGCATCTATGGCGGCATTCACTTCCGCTTCGACAACGACGCGAGCCAGCCGGCGTGTCGCAAGGTTGCGGAGCATGTCGTCGCCCAGGTGATGCGTCCACGAACCTAGTCCGCGCACACTGCGCCCTGACGACTGTCGGCGCTCGAGGCGCCGACAGTCGTGCACACCAAAAAGAAGGCCGGCGAACCTTGCGGTAGCCGGCCAAATTTTCACGCAGGAGGAAAAACGTACGGGGCATAGGTTGCTCCCGTGCGTCTGTTCCGCGCTTCCGGGATCTCCGCCGAGCCATAGGTGAAAATTACTAGGCTCGATGGACGGCGCGGCGCCGAACGCACGATCATCGCGCATGCTCGCGCTGCGCTATCACTCCATCGGCGACCTCGCTGGACTCGGTCTGGAAGACATTCCCGTTCCGGTGCCCGCCGCGGGCGAGGTGCTGGTGCGGATCCGCGCCGCGAGCCTGAACCCCGTCGACTGGAAGATCGCGACCGGCAGTTTTCGCCCGCTCGTGCGGGGCGGCGTACCGCGAACGATGGGCTCGGATTTCGCCGGCGAAGTGACTGCGATCGGCTCCGACGTCACGACGATCGCGCCCGGCGATCGAGTGTTCGGCTTCATCGATCCCTTCAGGCGCACGGGCGGAACGTTCGCCGAGTTCGCCACGGTTCCGGTCGAGTTCGCGCACCTTCTGCCCGACGAACTCGGCTACGGCGATGCTGCGGCCTTGGCCTGCGTCGGCGCCACCGCGGTCACGCTGTGCAATCTCGGTCACGTCGGCGCAGGCAGCGAGGTCCTGGTGAATGGCGCCATCGGGCGGTGTCGGTCACGTGGCGGTGCAGATTGCGAGCGCGCGGGGCGCGGTCGTCACGGCAACGGCGAGCGCGGCCCGTCACGAGTTCATTCGTTCACTCGGTGCGCGCTGCGTGCATCGACTACCGGACCGAGCCGATGCAACGATGGCCTGGCGGCTTCGACGTCGTGCTCGATTGCGTGCCGAACATTCCACGCGGCCGAGCAGCGCTCGCCTGCTCATGCGCAGGGGCCACTACGTCACGACGGTGCCCAACGCGGCGACGTTCATGCTCGATCCGACTCACCAACCGACTTCGGCCGGGTGCAGCGGCACGGCGTCATGCTGAAGCCGAACGCCGTCGTGATGGATGAAGTACTGCGTTACGTGGCGCAGGGCCGACTGCACTGCACGATCGAGCACGAGTTCCCGCTGCAGCAAGCGCTGCGAGGCAATCGAACGCTCACGCTCGGGTCGGGTGCAGGGAAAGCTCGTGCTCGTCATCTGCCAGTAAAATGGGGACGCTCACCTGATTCTCCGGAATAGGTGAGCATCCCCATTTTCCTGCCCCGTTCGTCAGTGGTGATGGCCGCCGGCGCCGTGCACGTGGCCGTGCTCGAGTTCTTCCTGGGTCGCCTCGCGCACTTCGGTGATCTCGACTTCGAAGTTGAGGTGCTCACCCGCCAGCGGATGGTTGCCATCGATGGTGACCATGTCGCCCTGGATGCCGGTGACCGTCACGACGCGCGCGTGGCCGTCGGACGTCTGTGCCTGGAACTGCATGCCGGGCTTCAGGTTCGACACGTTGCCGAACGAGCGCTTCGGCACGCGCTGGATCAGTTCGGCATCGCGTACGCCGTAGCCGTCGGCCGGCGCGATCTTCACGCTGAGCTTCGCGCCCGACGATTTGCCTTCGAGCTCGCGCTCGAGGCCCGGAATCAGGTTGCCATGGCCGTGGATGTACGCGAGCGGATCACCGCCCGCAGAGCTGTCGATCACTTTGCCCTCGTCGTTGGTGAGGGTGTAATGAATCAACACGACCTTGTCCGCTGCAACGACCATGACTCGACTCCGGGTTTGAAAAGACGGGAGAGATTAACGCGAGATCAGACGGGTTGCCCGTCCTTGAGCTTGAGCCAGCCGCGCGCGACGCGATAAATGACCCAGACGCCGATGATGAAGATGCCGATCGGGAACGTGACGAACCCGACGAGCACGAAGAACAGGGGCAGCGACAGCAGGAACACGACCGTGACCCACAGCGCGGCAAACCAGAACGTGCGCAGCTGCCAGGTGAAGTGCGATTCCAGGTGCGTGCCGCGGGCGTCGCTGCGACGGATGTAGTTCATCACCACGGCGACGATCGACGGCAGGCCGAACACGAAGGCCGTGGCGATGAACGCCGAGCCGAACATGCCGATCAGGGCGCTCGCCGCGTGCAGCGCGTACATCCAGTGGGTGTAGCTGACGAGCGAGCCGTCGGCGATTTTCAGCGAAGAAGCCGGCGAGTTCATCGATTTTGCGTCCGTGTGACCGTTTCCATGGGGCGCCTATCCTACTGTGTCCCGCCGCCCGGTGGGGGAACGCCCTGTCGCATCGCAGCCTCCCAATGGCGCTTTGGCACGTGGGTGCGCAGCCGCCTGGCCACCAGGTCGAGCACCTCCGCGTCGATTTCGTGCCCCAGGAACGGGATGACGTCTGCCACGACGTCGGCGCCCAGCGCCACGAGGTGCTTGGCAGCTTCGACGGTGAAGCCGTAATGGATCACGTCATCGGCCTTGCCATGGATCAGGAACAGCGTCGTTCCGCCCGGATTCCGTCTCTGGCAGCTGGGCGTAACGCCCGGCGAGCGCCACCACGCGTCCGGCAAGCACGTCGTCGCCGGCCTGGGCCGCGGCTTCGAGGACCATGATGGCCCCCTGCGAAAAGCCCACCAGCACGGTGGCTTCCGGACCGAGGCCGGTGTCGCGCTGCCATTGCCGGATGGCCGCAACGAACAGCGGCATCTCGGCTGCGACCCGCTCGACCCGCCTGGTGTCGTCGATGCCTTCGACCGAAAACCACTGGTAGCCGAAACCGAAGTTCGTTGGATGCGGCGCTCGCAGGCTCACCACCAGGGCCTCGGGGTACTCGGCGGCGAGCCGCTCACCCACCGGCCGCAGGTCCTCTTCGGTGGCGCCGAGGCCATGAAACAGCAGGACGAGCTGCCGCGCCGGGCCGCTCGGTTGCTGGATGATCAGGGCCTCGTGCGTCATGGCGTGCAGCATGAACGCACCAGGGAACGGCTTGCCACTCGCATGGATGCGCGCCTTGCTCAGAGCCAGCGGCGCACGGAGCGCCGGTAATCTTCGAAGTCGCTGCCGAACAGGCTGGCGAGCGCGCGCTCCTCAGGCTCGATCTGCAGGCGATTCATGTACAGGACGAAGGCCGGCAGCACGGCCACCGCGGCGACGCTGGCCAGCCACGCGGCCCAGCCTGCCAGCACGAGCAACATGCCGAGGTACATCGGATTGCGCGTGTGGCGATAGATGCCGGAGCGCACCATCGCGGATGCGGCTGCGGGCGTCAGCGGATTGACCGTCGTGCTCGCCCGGCGGAACTCGCGCACTCCGGCAACGGCCACGCGATTCCCGTGGCAAACAGGAACAGGGCGCCGCCGAACCGCACGGACGTCGGCCAGTGCAGGCCGGTCGCCGAACGGGCCAGGAGCGCCATCAGGAGCGCAGCGAACAGCGCCACGGCGACGGGTGGAACGCGTAACTCCATGAATGAACCGACGCGCATTTTCGTCATGCATCCAGCTGCTTGAAGTAGTACACGGTCGGGAAGAGTTTGCCGTCCGGTGACGTGGCGAAGTCCGGAATTTCCCCGGCCCGGCTCCAGCCGAGATGACGATAAACGTTCTCCGCGTGTGATCCGAGCAGCGTGTCCAGTACCAGCAGCGAGCGGCCCCGGCTGCGCGCTTCCGCTTCGACGGCCTGCATAAGCAGTGTCGAGAGTCCTTTGCCACGTGCCGTCCTGTGCACGAACAGCTTCTGCACTTCGGCGCGATGCCGCCCGTTTTCCTTCGGGCACAACGCCAACTGCACGGATCCGACCACCTGCCCTTGCGCTTCGGCCACCCAGAGCAGCAGGTCATCGCCGGCACTCATGGCGGCGAAGATGTCATGCCAGTAACGATCGGCGGTTGCCTGTGCGACCGGAGCCAGGAAGCCAACCGATGCACCGGAGTGGACGGCATCGATCAGCAGACGCCCAAGCGGTTCGACCAGCGACACCTCGCCGACCGAGACGCGCCGCACGACGACATCCCCGGAGCGGGTGGCCGAGTCGCGGGCCGGGGCATGGCTCATCGCCGACTATATCGAGCATGTCCCTCTGAACCGTGGTGTCCAGACGTTACGGCAAGCCTAGCATCGATCGTTTTAGACTTGGTCTTGAGTGGAAAGCAACGCATTCCGGACCCGGTCTGATCGGGGTTTTCCCCGTCCGTAACCTCACGGATGTGTTGCTTTTGGACTACGTCCTAAGCTTCCCAAGCGATTTTCCAAGGTCAGGACTGCGGTCCGCCAGAATTCCTCACGGAGACACAGACATGAAGCTCAACAAGTTCGCCCTGCTGGCGGTCGCCGCCGGTTGCACCCTGGCCAGCCAGGGCGTTTATGCCCAGGCCATGGAAGTCGTGACGGTCGAAGCCGTCCGCGAGATCGTCGTCGGCAAGTCGCCGATCGGCGCCCCGATCAAGGAACTGACCATTCGTTCGCGCGTCAGCTACGCGGACCTCGACCTGACCACGGCCGCCGGCGCCGCGACGCTCGAAAAGCGCGTCAAGGACACCGCTGCTTCGTCGTGCAAGGAAATCAAGGTCGACGTGCCCGTCGAGGGCTGGACGATCGATCGCTGCATCCGCGAAGCGACCGACGACGCGATGGTGCAAGTGGGCAAGGCCGTCGAAGCCGCGAAGGCCGCGAAGAAGTAATCGAGCCGCAAGCTCGAGCAGCGACAGGCGGGTGACCTCACGGTCACTCGCCTTTTTTGTGCCGCCTACGCGAGCTGCTGCGCCACCGCACCGGCTGCACGTTCGCCCGACTCGATCGCCCCTTCCATGCCACGTGCGGTCACCGACGTGTGTTCGCCGCAGAAATGCACGCGACCCCGCGGCTGGAACATCGCGGGCAGGAACTTCGTGACCGTGCCTGGATTGAAGTAGGCCCACGCGCCGCCGGCGAACGGGTCCTGCTCCCAGGAATGCTGTCCGATCACCTGCAGCGCGCCCTTCGCCGCAGGTCGCATCTGCTCGATCTGCGACACGACGTAGCGAGCTGCTCCTTCCTTGCCGAGGCGGTCGAGGTGCCGCGCGCCGGGCCCGAACGCGGAGACGAGCAGGCTCGACACCTGGTCTTCCTTCGCTTCGTGATAGACCGCGGAAACACGGCCGATCGGGGAATCGGTCCACATCGAGGGCTCGAGGTCGTCGTCCTCCCAGAACGGACGTGAGGCCTGCAGCGCGACCTGGTGGATCGGCTGGTACGGCAGCGATTTCACGGCTCGCTCCTGCATGCCTTGCAGGTCCGGCCGCATGTCGATGCGCCGCAGCGTCGTGAAGGGCACGGCGCACACGACGGCACGCGCCGTGTATCGAGTGCCGTCGGCAGTGCGGACCGTGATGCCGGTCGCCGTCGATTCGATGGCCTTGACGGTCTGCTTGAGACGCACCGGCTGCTGCAATTGCGCGGCCATCGCGATCGGGATGTTCTGGTTGCCGCCCCTGGCCTGCAGCATCACCGGCTTGACCGATTTCTGCGCTGCCGTGAATGCAGACACGTACGCCATCATCAGCGCGGAGATGTCCTTCGCGTTCAGTCCGTAGGTCGGAATCGTGTCGTACGCGATGTCGATCATCGGGTCGGTCGCGCCCTGCTTGCGCAGGAAGTCGCGCATCGAAATGTCGAGTGGCGCGTTCCTGGCGTCGTACCAGCCTTCGGTCGACGTGAGCGGATTTTCCTGGCTCGTCACCAGCGGCACGTACTGCCACGGCATCATTTCGCGCAGCGCGGGCGGGAACGGATTGCGGGACGAGTCGGCCCACTCCGACCGGCTCATCGGCTTGCCGTCGAGCACCAGCGTGAACTTCGAATGCTTCGACAGTCGCGGCACCTGGTCCTCGAGCGGCACGGCGACTCGCGTCGCGACGTCCATCAGTCGCCGATAATCGCCGTAGATGATGTTGCCGCCGGCTTCAGGGACGCCCTGGACGTTGCCGAACGTGAAGACGCGTCCACCCACGCGGTCCCGACCCTCCAGCACGAGCACCTTGAAGCCCTTCTGCTCCAGGGCCCAGGCCGCCTGCAGTCCGGACAGGCCGGCTCCGATCACGATGACATCCGCCGTGTCTTCGGTGGACCAGGCTCGCCGCCCGGCCAGCAGGGTGGCGCCGGTGAGCACGCCTGAGTGCAGCAGGAATTCGCGGCGGGAAATGGTCATCGGCAGCACACCTCCGAAAGCACGGCCGGCAATCCAGCCCCTGGGTACGACCGGCTATTTGACGGTGACCGCCGCCCGAACGGTACGCGTATTTCTACGGGCGGGGGATTTACGGACGGCTGGCGAGCCTGCGCGCCTGGATTTGCAGGCAATTTCGTCTTCAGCGGCGCTCCATCTCGACGATCACCGTGCGGCCGGTCAGGACCGCGAAGGAATTCATCCGCGCGAGGTGCTCCCGGTTTTCCGCGTGTATCGCGGGAGTCTTGCGGCGGGCGTGCATCGCGACGATCGCTGAACCCAGCTTTACCAGCGGCCACAGGACCAGCAGGGCCGCCGAACCGGACTTGACGCGATCGGTGGAGCAGCCGGTCACCCGGAAGCCGGCCTTCTCGGCCATGTACGAGATGTAGTAGACGGACACCGGATGGATGTGGCCGCCGACGTGTTGCGGGTCGTACCCATGGATCGGCAGCGGACCGAACAATTCCGGAAAGCCGGCCAGCAACGTGCGCACACGCGACGTCAGGCTGAGGACGTTCGGCGTCGTCAGCACGAAGCGGCCGCCGGGCCGCAGCACTCGATGCACCTCGCGGAAGAACAGGAACTGGTCTTCGAGGTGCTCGAGCACCTCGACCGAGTACGCGAGATCGACGCTCTGGTCGGCGAGCGGCAGTCCACCGTGCAGGTTGATGGCATGGCACGGGACTTCCGGCACGTGAAAGTTGTCGGGAAACAGGTCGCAGGCCTCGAGCTTCGCTGCGTACCCCTTGCTCTTGATCAGGTCGTGGACGCGCCGCGCGAGGTAGCCTTCGCCGGCGCCGATGTCGAGCACGCGACCCGCACGCGCCAGGTGCGACTCCAGCAGCGCGAGCACCTTCGCATTGGTCTTGGGCAGCGAATAGGAAACGGGTGCCGGCGCGCCGGTCACCGCGGGGTTCGTCATTGTGTCCTCACCTGCTGCATCGTCGGGTGTGCAGCAGCAATGCCCGGCTTCGCGAATTCGGTACCCGAGAGAATAGCGTCAAGACGTGCCTGCTGCTCGCGTCGCGCGGGTGACGTCGTCAGCGTCGCGCGTTCTTTCTCCTCTCCGCTGGCACCGAGGTGACGCACGAGCAGGTCACTCGTGCGTTGTTCGACGACGAGTGTGTCGCCGGCGACGGCGGCAAACGCGCGTTGCTCGAACGGAACGATGTCGACCTCGAGCCTGGCGGCCTGGCCCGTCAGCTGCCATGTGTAGCTCCGGCCGCGCTTCGAGTGCTCATAGCGTGCGCTCAAGACACCCGCGCCAACCCTCGCGGTGAAATCGACATTGGCGAAAGTCCTGGGCAGCCGGGGCGCCAGGCGAATCACTCCCTGCTCCAGGTCGGGCTGGATACCGAGAAAGCCCTGGTACCACACGCGCAGCTGCTCGGCGTTCGACCAGCCCTGCAGGTAGGTCCCCGTAAGCCGTGGCGCGGATTCGCCGGGATGCGGGTACGCGTCGAGGTTCTCCGGCAATCCGCCGACTACGCCACGAGTGAGTGCGATTTCGTTCGTGTTCACGAACAGTTGCCAGGCCAGGTCGGCCTGGCCCAGTTCGATCATGCGCTGCATCGCGATGCCGTTGAGCCAGGGCCAGACCGCGCCGTTATGGTAGGCAGCGTCCTTGTGATAGTGCCCGGGCGCCACGTGGTACGGATGAAAGTCCGGATCGCCCTGGTCGAGCGTCGCCGTACCCCACGGATACACCAGCGCTTCCCAGGCCTGCCGGGCTGCGCGCGCGGCATCGGTTGGCTGGTCCAGCAGCTGCAGGCTGAACAGCGCGTTTGGTCGCACCTGCTGGTTCGGCACGTCCCGCGCATCGAGATGATCTGCGATGCGGCCGGTCGCCGGGTCCACGAAGTCGCGCGCGAACCGGCTGCGCAG
This sequence comes from uncultured Gammaproteobacteria bacterium, assembly GCA_963828265.1. Classification (GTDB taxonomy): domain Bacteria; phylum Pseudomonadota; class Gammaproteobacteria; order Steroidobacterales; family Steroidobacteraceae; genus RPQJ01. The sequence goes on from CAWHEA010000001.1 coordinate 208,676, forward strand.
CCGATCAGCCGCGGCTGACCAGCGCGTGGCCGATTCGGTGTCGCCGAGCAGGGCCGCGAATTGCGCACCTGCCCGCAACTGTTCATACCACAACGCCTGGATGTCGTTGGCGCGTGTGCTGCGCGGCGAATACGAAACCTTGTCGGGTTCGCGGCGTGCATCCATCCACGTCTCGTTGTCGGCGTGCACCAGGTAGCCCGAGGCGTCAGTGAAGTTCGCGAGCGCGCCATCGATGCTCGCCTGCACGTTCGGATACAGCTCGACCACGATGGAGCGATCGCCCGTGTAGCGCACGTAGTCGCGCAAGGCGATGACCCAGCGGGGCGTGCCATCCGTCGTGTGGTAATCGATGCTGCCCGGCTTGACGATGTTCGGCAGGCGCCCGTAGAAACGGGAGGCGCGATCGAGGTCCTGGAACTTCGCGAACGACGTCAGGATGTTGCGGGCTTCCTCGAAATGGCCCGTGACGAGCGTGGCGCCGGGCAGCGAGATGAAGCTGTCGCGGCCCCAGTACTCGTTGAACCACGGCAATCCCGCGTAGATGCCATCACCGCGTTGGCGTGTCACCAGCGAATCCGTCGTCAGCTGCAACCAGCGCAGCGCTTCCTGCAGCCGGGAGTCGGCGCTGGCCAGGTAATGATCGCCACTGATCACGCTTTCGAGTCGTGCGCGCCGCGCGGCTTTCCATGCTGGCGTTTCCGCGACCGCCTGTTCGAGGAGTTCGCGGGCAGCTTCGCGCGAGGAGCCCACGGCGATCAGGAAGCGATTGCCGCTGCGGCCCACCGCGATGTGATCGACGGTGTTCGAGTTTGCTTCCTGCGTTGCCGTGTATTCGTCGATGCCCTGCGCACTCTGCACGGCGGCGACGGTGTCACCCGTCAACTTCAATCGCCACATCACCTTCGCCGCCGCTGACCTCCACCTCGACCACGTCCTGCCCATCGAACAGTCGCAGCGTCTCGGTGATTCCCTGCGGATAGGTGCGTATCAGTGCATCCGGCCTGACCACGACGTTGGCCGTCAGTGGATCGAGCGCGGCATCGCCGACGACCAGCTGGTAGTCGCTGAAGATGCGACGGCCGGCGATGTTGAAGCCACGAAAGAAGGCATGCTCGGGGTGGTCGTTGCGATGCGTCTGCGTGTAATAGAACGCCGACCGCTTGTTGGTGAAGGAGACGGCGCGGTTCTCCTTTGCGCTGACAGGGATCGCCAGCGAGTCGAGCGATGCCGCGCGCGTGGTCGTTGGTGACGCCGGCTGCTGCGGGGTGGACTGACAGGCAACCAGCAGCACAGCCGCAGCCGTGCACAGCCAGTTCACTGGAAATCGGGACGTTGGCATGCAACAAACCTTATAGAAAAGCCATTGACCTGTCCCGCGGAGTCATTGCTTGCGGGCGCGGGGGCTACGGCGCAATTCTGGGACACGACGGGTTCGGAGTATCCTTGCGCCAGAGATCAGCGAGACCCGGACGCCTGGGTTCTCGAATAACCCGGGACCCGCTCATGACCACTCCTCCCTCGCTTCCAAAGCACGCCCGCGTCGTCGTCGTCGGCGGCGGCGTCATCGGCACGTCGACCGCGTACCACCTCGCACTGATGGGGTGGCAGGACATCGTGCTGCTCGAGCGGCACCAGCTCACGGCCGGCACCACGTGGCATGCGGCCGGTCTCATGGTCACGTACGGCTCGACATCGGAGACGTCGACCGAGATCCGCAAGTACACGCGCGACCTCTACGGACGGCTCGAAGCCGAGACCGGGCAGGCGACCGGCTTCATGCCGATCGGCTTCATCGAAGTCGCGTCGGACAAGGACCGCCTCGAGGAATTCCGGCGCGTCGCGGCGTTCAACCGCTACTGCGGCATCGACGTGCAGGAGATCTCGCCGCGCCAGGTGCAGGAGCTTTTCCCGCTGGCGAAGGTGGATGACATCGAGGCCGGTTTCTACGTCAAGGAAGACGGCCGCGTGAACCCGGTCGACGTCACGATGGCGCTCGGCAAGGGCGCGCGCATGCGCGGCGTCAAGATCTTCGAAGGCGTGCCGGCCACCGGCGTGCTGCAGAAGAACGGGCGCGTCACCGGCGTGAGCACGCCGTACGGCGACATCCAGACCGACTACGTCGTCAACTGCGCCGGCCTGTGGGCGCGCGAACTGGGCGCGATGTCGGGCGTGGCGATTTCGAACCAGGCGGCCGAGCACTACTACCTGATCACCGAGGCGATCAAGGACCTGCCGCAGAACATGCCGGTGCTCGAGGACCCTTCCGCCTACGGCTACTACCGCCAGGAAGGCGGCGGACTTGATGGTCGGCCTGTTCGAGCCGGTGTGCGCGCCGTGGAAGATCGAAGGCTCACCGACCGACACGCCCTACCTCGACCTCGAACCCGACTGGGAGCGCATGGGCCCGTACCTCGAGACGGCCATGTCGCGTGTCCCGATCACGAGCCAGGTCGGCATGAAGAAGTTCTTCTGCGGGCCGGAGAGCTTCACGCCGGACCTGAAGCCGATCGTCGGCGAGGCGCCGGAGCTGCGCGGCTACTTCGTCGCAGCGGGCCTGAACTCGATCGGCATCCTGACGGGCGGCGGCCTCGGCCGCGTCATGGCGCACTGGATCATCAACGGCCTGCCCGACGTCGACGTCACCGGCATGAACATCGATCGCGTGCTGCCGTACCAGGCGAACCCGGAGTACCGGCGTTCGCGCACGGTCGAGTCGCTCGGCATGGTCTACAAGTGCCATTACCCGACGCACACGCTGAAGACCGCACGCGGCGCACGTCGATCGCCGTTCCACGATCGGCTGGCGGCGCAGGGCGCGTACTTCATCGAGACCAGCGGCTGGGAATCGCCCGGCTGGTACGCAGGCGCCGGCAAGACGGCCGATCCGGGCCCGGACACCTGGGGCCGACCCAGCCTGGTGGCATCACTGGGAAGCGGAACACCGTGCCGCGCGCGAGAACGTGATCGTCATGGACATGTCCTTCATGGGCAAGTTCATGGTGCAGGGACGCGACGCCGGCAAGTGCCTGAACCGGATTTCAGCGAACAACGTCGACGGCGCTGCAGGCGAAATCACCTACACGCAGTGGCTCAACACGCAGGGCAAGCTCGAAGCCGACCTGACCGTGACCAAGCTCGCGGATGACAGGTTCTTCGTCGTCGTGACCGACACGATGGTCCGTCACGCCGAGACCTGGATGAAGCGCAACATTGCGGACGACGCGCACGCGTTCGTCACGGACGTGACCTCCGGTTACGGACAGCTCAACGTGCAGGGCCCGCGCTCGCGCGAGTTGCTGCAGACGCTGACGAGCGTCGATCTCTCGAACGAGGCGTTCCCGTTCCGCGCTGCGCGCGAGATCGACATCGGCTACGCGCGCGTGCTGTGCACCCGCATCACGTACCTCGGTGAACTGGGCTACGAGCTGTTCATTCCGTCGGACCAGGCCGTGCACGTGTACGACAAGGTCGTGGCGGCTGGTGAAAAGTTCGGCGCGGTCCATGCGGGCCTGCGCGCGCTCGGCAGCCTGCGCATGGAGAAAGGCTACCGCGACTACGGGCACGACCTCGACAACACCGACGATCCCTACGAGACCGGGCTCGGCTTCGCGGTCGACCTGAAGAAGCCGGACGGCTTCATCGGCAAGGAGGCGCTGCTCGAGCGCAAGGCCAGGGGCCCACTGCAGCGACGACTGGTCTCCGTGCTGGTCAAGGATCCCGAGCCGCAGCTGTTCCACGCGGAGATCATCCGCAGGGATGGCAAGGCCGTGGGGTACGTGCGCGCGGCGTCCTATGGCCACACGCTGGGCGGCGCGGTCGGCCTCGCGTTCCTCGAGCCGAAGCAGACGGTGGACGAGGCCTACCTGACGTCGGGCACCTGGGAGGTCGAGATCGCCGGCAAGCGGTATCCCTGCGCCGTGTCCGCGCGACCGCTGTACGACCCGAAGGGCGAGCGGATCAAGCTTTGATGCATCGCACGTGCTGCGCGAACTGGATCTTGACGGACACGACCTGCTTTCACTGACCGGTCGCGTCCAGGACGCGTTGCGCTTCGTTGGTGGCGCCCGTTGCGTCGCAGCCACCACTGCGAATCCACAGGCAAAGCGCTTCGACACCGGCCGCACCTTGCACGTCGCATTGCACCAACCGGTAGCCTGCCGGACGGGGATCGAGCACGCCCTGCGGCAGGATCCACGCATCGAACGCCTGCGTGTTCCAGCGGGCTCGATCCCAGTCGAGCAGGTAGAGCGGCAGGTTCCGGTGCAGGGACGAATAGCCTCCCGTCCAGGACCACCCAACGAGCAAACCCACGCCACAACGCGCCTCTCTCCCGGCGCGTGACATCAGCTCGACGCCGGCGCGACCGCGCGTCCACTCGGGTCGCATGGTCGGCGCAAAGGCCAGTGCGAGTGACGACGCCAGCCACGCAACGCACGCAATCAACAAGCGCACCCCGGGATGCCGCACTGCCTGCTCGCCGTTGCTGGAACCAGCGCAGCAGTTCTCCCGTGCCCAGCGACGCGCAGAACACGATGAGCAGCAGTGCCGGATAGATGAACCGGTATTCCTTGTGCGCGATCGCGCTGTGCGCAAGCACGACCGTCACTGCCACCACCAGCGGCAGCGGCTCGCGGCGAGCACCCCACAGGCCAGAGCCACGATGACCGGCAGCGCGTAGCGCCAGCGCTCGACCAGTTGCAGGGCATACCAGCCCGCGCCGCTCGTGCCATACACATGGCTGCGTCCCTGCAGGATGTTGGCGCGGAAGTTGTTCACGATCGACGCGAAGGGCTCTGACCACGCAATACCATCCGCAATCCCCAGCACCAGCAGCGGAATCGCCGCGCCGAGCAGCATGGGCGCCCAGCGAGCGCGGAACTCGGTGCGGCAACGCCAGAGCGCTGCGAGCGCAAGCGCAGGTGCGAAGTGGAAGCGAAAGACGAATGCGCCGGCGAGGCAGGCTCCTGCGAGAAAGTCATGGCGGGCGGAGCGGGGTTCGCGCGCGGCACACAGGTACACGCCGGCAAACAGGAATGCGGAGGCCACGACCTCGCCAAGTGCCCGCGCGCCGAAATAGACGAGCTCGAACCAGGCGCACAGCACCACTGCGGCCAGCACTGCATGACGGATTCCGTGCTTGTGTGCCCACACGAAGCCGATGACGACCGTAGAGGCCGATAGCGCGGCGACCAGCGACTGTGCCAGCAAGCGGTAAGCACCTGTGTCCGGAGCCAGCGCATCGCCCAGCCACATCGGCGCCGCCAGCAGCGCAGGCAACAGCCACGAGCGAGCACCGTCGCGAAACTCCCAGGGCACGAGACCGTTGCCGAACACCAGCCGATGCGCCTGCTCGAGCGACTGTACGATCTCGTCGGGGTAGTGGATGCCCGGCCAGAGGATCGGCACAACCATGCGCAGCACGAACGCCGCCAGGAAGATTCCGGCCAGCACCATCCGGCGAGTTGCATGCCCGGATGCCCCGGGAGAAGCACTTCGCATCACTGGCTGCGCTGCTCGCGGTCTTCGCGGAAGGTCCAGTACGAGTTCAGGAAATAGTTGACCGCAGTGGCCGGCACGATGCCGATCAATTGATGCACCTGCGGCGCCACGTCCGGGAACAAGTGCGACAGCAGCACGAACGTGCCGTAACTGATGCCGAGCGCCACGAGCGACACCGCATTGAACTTCAGGCCCTTGATCCGCTTGCGGGCCCGGGTCTTGCGCTGGCGGAAGGTCCAGAAGTTGTTGAGGAAGAAGTTGGAGACGATCGACGCCTCGATCGCGAGCGGCGACGCCAGGAACTTGTTCATGCCGGTCGACAGCAGCCAGGTGAACACGCCGAGGTTGACGACGACACCGGTTGCGCCAACCGCCGCGAACTTCAGGAACGTGCGCGAGGACTGGAATCGCAGCCACGCCGCATTGGCGACGAACTCCAGCACGTCGCGGAAGCCGAGCTTGGACTCGCCGACCTTGCGGTCGATGAAGTCGACGGGAACTTCGACGACCTTCGCGCCCTGCATCACGGCGGCGTGCAGCAAAGCGACCTGGAACGCATAGCCCTGCACGCGCAGGCCATCGAGATCGATCGCGCGCAACAGGTCGCCGCGGATCGCACGGAAGCCGGCGGTGCAGTCGCGCACGCGATAGGTGCCGGCGATGTAGCGCGCGACGATGTTTCCGAACAGGGAGACGGCTCGCCGGTGGGCGCCCCACTCCTGCGGTATCGTGCCGCCCTGCACGTAGCGGCTGCCGATGACGAAGTCGGCGCCGTGGTCGATGTTCGTCATCAGGCGCGGCAGGTCCTGCGGCAGGTGCGAGAGATCTGCGTCCATCTCGAACACGGCGTCGGCGCCGAGCACGTCGAGCGCGTAGTGCATGCCACGCACGTAAGCTGCGCCGAGTCCGGCCTTCTGGCCCGTCAGCAAGTGCAGGTTCGGACGCGCTGCCTGCAGCCGCCGGATCACGTCCGCCGTGCCGTCGGGCGAGGAATCATCCACCACGAGCAAGTGCATTTCGTGGTCCATGCGTGCGAACTGCCGCTCGAGCGCGTGCACCAGCGGCTCGACGTTGTCGCGTTCGTTGTAGGTCGGGACGATGACGACGACTTTCATGGCAACGCCGTGGTCATCCGACCGCGCGACGGGACAGCGCTTGCATTTGTGCGGGCCAGCGCATATTCAATCGTGCCCATGACCTCACGCGTTGCCGCGGACTTTGGATCGACAATCGGGCGGGGCGCGTTCCTGGCCGGCGTGGCATTGGCGGTGCTCGTGATCGCGGTCCTGGCGGCGCGCTGGCAGCCATTATGGTACGACGAGCTGTTCACGCTATACGTGGCGAGCGAAGCGTCGCTGGGTGCAACCCTCAGGGCCCTGCTGGCCGGCGCCGACACCAGTCCTCCCATCGACTACCTGCTGCGGCACGCCAGTCTCTCCGTCCTCGGCGATTCGACCGCGGCGTTCCGTTGGCCATCCGCGCTGGCCTTCGTCGGGGGCCTGTTCGCCATCTATGCGTTCGTCCGGCGGCGCACAGGGTTCGTGGCGGCGGCTGCCGCGTTCGTCCTGCCGATCCTGTCGGTGACGACGTACTTCACGCATGAAGGCCGTGCCTACGCGCTGCTGTTTGCCTCGGCACCGGTGGCGCTCTGGGCATGGCAACTCGCGACTGAACGTGAACGACCGGCCATGCCACTGCTGGCATTGTTCCTGGCGTTGTGCCTGGGCCCGTATTCGCACTATTTCGGGGTGCTGAATTTCGTGCCCGTCGCCGTGGGCGAGGCGTGGCGGAGTTATCGGCGGCGCGCCCTGGATGCGGGCATCCTCGGCACCATCGCTGCGGCCTGTATCGCAACCCTGGGATTGCTGGTATTCGCGCGCTCCGCGACGACCATGAAGCAGGGATTCTGGGCATCCAGTTATCGGGCAGCGGACATTCCGGGGTACTACACCGGATTGCTCGGATGGGCAGGTTGGGCCTGGGTCGCGGCGCTCGCACTCGCGGCGTGTCTCCTTATGCTTGGCCGCCGCCGTGGAACTGAGACAGCGCGACGCGCAACGCTGCCCCAACACGAGATCGTCGCCGCCTGCATGCTGGCGCTGACCCCGGTTTCAGCGTACGTGCTGGCCGAGTTGCTCACCGGCGCGCTGACCGCGAAATACGCGATCGCGTTCGTACCGGGCGTGGCGATTCTCTTCGGGTACCTGCTGTCGGTCATCGAGGGATGGCGTCGGCCAGCGGCGTTGCTGGCATTGGGTTTGGTGACACTGCTCGGCCTCGGCCGGTTCGCCGCGGACGCATTGGCTTATCGCGACGACGTCCCCATGCCGATGCGGCTGGCCGCCCTGCTGCCGCAGGGATCGACTTTGCCCATCGCGTTCGATTCGCCGCACCTGTTCCTCGAGACCGTGCACTATCAACCGCAGTTTGCGGATGGACGCTTCCAGTACCCGATGGATGCGGCGACCGCGCTCGCCGTCCGCGGTTTCAACAACGATGAAATCGCGCTGCGAGGACTCACGACGATCAAACCGATGAACGTGTCCGATTACCGGGAGTTCCTGCTGCGCAACCGCGACTTCCTCGTGGTCTTCAGTCGCGACTTCTGGCCAGGCCTGGTGGCCGCCCTCAAGCGCGACGGCTACTGCCTGCAACCTGTAGCCGAAGTCGACACGCTGGTTCTGTTACACGCATTTCCCGGCTGCCGCAGATGAGGCGCGAACAGGGCGCCGTGCGAAGCGGGAACGATCGTGCGCTGGACGCTGTCTTACTCAGCGACGTGACAGGGAATCACTCCTCGAGGAGCGCAGTGCAAATGATTCGAAGCGCAGTAACAGCACTGGTCGGCACTGCGGTGTTTGCTGCATTGGCGGGGTGCGCTCAACCGCAGGCCTTTGCGCTGCCCGAGCTGACGCCGCAGGGAACGCTGCCGGGTGTCCAGGTCTATCCGGGCTACGGCAACGGTTACGGGTATGGCATTGGCGGAGGCTATGGCTATCCAAACGGCTATCGCCCGGGCTTTGGCTACGGCTATGCCGACCCCTATTACGCCGCGCAGGGGCCCTATCCCTATGCGTACGGGTACGGCTACAACCCCTACTCGCGGTACGTCCCCTACCCACGTTACGTGGTCGTACCTTGCGCGGACAACAACCGCGATGGCCGCTGCGACAGCCGACCACCGCAGGATCGCGATCACCAAGGCAATGATGGCCGCGACCGGGATCACGATCGGGGCCACGATCGGGGCCACGATCGCGACGTTCGTCCCGTGCCGCCGCGTTATGCGAGAGGCGTCGTGCCGGACGTCGAACCGGACACCGGGCCCGACAAGAAGCGCCGGGCACGCCGTGATGTCGCACCGGTGACGCAACCTCAGTCGGCGCCGGCGCCAGCGCCCGAGGTGAAGCAGCCCGCGCGAGTCCGTCCGGACCCACGGCGTGACGCGTCGCCGACGCAAGAACCCTGAATCCTGGCGGCTTCGTCGTCGATAATGTTTCGATGACGACCCCTGCAAAGAAAAGCCTGCAGCCCAGCACGCTGCGCATCGGCCACCGCTATCGGCCGTCGCGGCTCAAGGGTCCGTATGACGCGCTGATCATCGGCTCCGGCATCGGCGGCCTGACGACGGCTGCACTGCTGTCCGAGCTCGGCTGGCGCGTTGCCGTGCTCGAGCAGCACTACACGGCCGGCGGCGCCACGCACAGCTACGAGCGCAACGGTTACGAGTGGGACGTCGGCGTGCACTACATCGGCGACATGGGTGGCGCCACGATGTCGCGCCGGCTCATGGATTTCCTGACGCAAGGTCAACGTCGCCTGGGCGCCCATGGACGCGCACTACGATCGCTTCTTCATCGGCGACCGCACCTACGACGCCGTCGCGGGCCCGGCAGAGTTCCGCGACAACCTGCTCGCGCACTTTCCGCGCGAGGCCGCTGCGATCGACCGCTACCTCGAACTGTTGCGCGAAGTCTCGCGCGGCATGCGCACGTTCACGCTCGACCGCACGCTGCCGTCCTGGGCTGCCACGCTCGCAGGACCGATCCTGCGGCGCCGCTTGCCCCGCAACTTCCAGCGCACGACGTGGGAAGTCCTCTCGGAGATCACGTCCGACCCCGAACTGATCGCCGTGCTGACCGGCCAGTGGGGCGATCTTGGCTTGCCGCCGAAGCGCTCGTCGTTCGTGGTGCAGGCCCTGATCGCGCGGCACTACATGCACGGCGGCTTCTATCCCGTGGGCGGCGCCTGGCGCATCGGCGAAGCGATCCTGCCGCGTATCCGCGCCACGGGCGGCGAAGTATTCACTTACGCGCGCGTCGATGAGGTGCTGCTGCGCGACGGCAAGGTGAGCGGCGTACGCATGGCGGACGGTCACGAAATCGACTGCAAGGTCGTGATCTCGAGCGCCGGTGCGATCAACACGTTCACGAAGCTGCTGCCACGGCAGGCGGTGCAGGAACACGGCTACGACAGGCTGCTCAAGACCGTGAAGCCGAGCATCGGCCACCTCGGCGTCTACATCGGCCTGAAGGGGACGGCGCAGGAACTCGGCCTGCCGAAGACCAACTACTGGATCTACCCGGGCGGCAACGACTACGACGGCGCGCTCGACAGGTTCCTGCAGGACCCGCACGGTCCGTTTCCCGTCGTGTACGTGTCGTTCCCCTCAGCGAAGGATCCGTCGTTCGAACAGCGCCATCCGGGGCGCTCGACGATCGAGATCGTGGCGCCGGCGCCGTACGAGATCTTCGAGCAATGGGCGGACAGCACGTGGGGCAAACGCGGCGACGATTACGACGCGCTCAAGCAGTCGTACGGCGAGCGCCTGCTCGAGCACCTGTACGACAAGGTGCCGCAGGTGCGCGGGCGAGTCGATTACTGGGAAGTGTCGACGCCGCTGTCGATGCAGCACTTCTGCGGTTACGGGCGCGGCGAACTGTACGGCCTCGACCACGATCCCGAACGTTTCCGCCAGGACTGGCTGCGACCACGCACCCGCATCAAGGGGCTCTGGCTCACCGGGCAGGACGTGATGTCGTGCGGCGTCGCAGGCGCCATGATGGGTGGCATGGCGTCTGCAGCGGCGATTGCGGGACCGCGGCGCATGGTCCCGGTGATGAAGCGGATCTTCGGCTGAATCCAGCCAGGGACCGCGCTGCCGCTATTTCTCCGGACCGCTCGGCATCGTCCACTCGCCGGTCTGCGTGCTGAGCTTGTGGCAACTCATGCAGTCGCTCTTGTACGTCGTCACGTAGGCATTGTTGGTGCCACCGACGAGGTGCACCAGGTGCAGCAGGCGTGAAAAAGGCGGTGCCTTCTTCGAGCCGGTGTCATGGCAGTCGAGGCAGGCACCCGGGATGTCCTCGAGCGAGTCTTCCGCGGCAGGATGCTTGCCCTTCAGCGTGAGCCCCGCCGGCGAACTCGCCTTGCTCTTCGCGAGCAGGCCGGGCTCGATTTTTCCCGCCGTCCATTGCGCGAGGGCAACGCTCAGGCGCTCGTCCTTGCCCTTGCTCTTGTCGAGCACGTGGCAGCTCACGCAGCCATTCGGGTAGGGATCGACAGCCGTGTTGCCGATCGTCGGCAGGACGCACAGCGTCGTGACCAGCAGGGACGCAGCCAGAATCTTCCGGGACTGAATGCTCATGTCGCACACCTCGTGACGTGGGCGCGACGCACATGGCCTGCCGAACCGTGCCGCGGACCGTGGACGGTCAGCGCAGGTCAGCGTCGTTCAAAGGCATCATCCGCTCGTCGGCGGGTGCAGGCAAATGGGGGCGCTTACGGGTCGATCGACAGGTCGAGCGCGGTCAGGGCCTCGAACAGTTCGCGAACGAACACCAGCATGGCCGTGACCAGGGCCAGCAGCGAGCCGATGAAGAGGAACGTGCAGGGAACCGTCATGTTCCATGCGAGCAGCAGTCCCAGGAACAACCCGATGATGAGCAGGCTCACCAGGGCCACGCTCGTCGCGCTGAGCGCGAGCGCGAACCGGATCAGGCGCGCGCGGTTGCGCAGCACTGCGAGCTGGGTGTTGAGCATTTCTCGATTTGCGTCGTTGGCAGTGCGCCGCTCCGCCGCGACGATCCGCGTGCGGTCGACGATGCGTCCGAGGCGGGCGCTGAGCGTGAGCAGCAGGAGCCCGACGCCGGAGATCAGGACCACGGGTGCGATGGCGGCCTGGATGATCTTGAGGAGGTCGGAAGGATCGATGGCAAAGCAGTTCACGGTTGGACTTCGCTGTCAGGAAAGGCACGGGGTGCGGGGTAGCGTCATTATCCGCTCGCCTGGCTGTTCCTGGACGATTTGCACCCTGTCGTGGCCCTGGTAGCCGCGTTACCGCTATTGTTCCGATCCAGAACTGACGGTCCAGTTGCGGCCGGACGACGCAGGGGATGTTCGTGAAGCGCATTGGTTTGCTGACGCTCGGTCTGATTGCGGCACTCGGCGGCGCCTCAGCCGATGAATCCTCAGTGAACAGTGACGAGGCGCAACGCTGGGCTTACGCGGCGAGCGGCCAGGACCTCAACGCACTGAAGGATTTCCTCGGGCGATATCCCGAATAGCACGCACGCCCCCGAGGCACGCGCCCTGCTGCTCAAGCGACGCTTGCAGCCGCAGGGCAAGCTGGTCGGTGGCGGCGCCAAGTGCGCGATCGATCCTCGATGAGCGTGCGCAAAGCTTGCTGCGGGGCTATCCCGGGTCACCCCAGTTTGCTGCATACGATTTCACGATACCGCCTGGGTTCCTGGCCCAGAACTCGACGTTGGAATTCCGCCCGCATGGCGTGGCATCGGAGCAGGTGCCGCTCGAGGACGTGATCGCCCTGGACGTGATTGCCCAGCGCAATGGTGGTTGCAGTCTGCACCTGCGCTGGGGCATCGGCAGTGGGTTACCCGACGACTGCCGCTGTGCACCGCTGGACGCCTCATACGTATTCGAATCCCGTCTCGCCAACCAGGTGCTCACCGGCTACTCGCAGTTCCAGGGCGCGAATTCGGTGTGCGCGGCAAATGGCGCGGACCATCGCGAGGACATCGAGGCGTATCTGGATGAATGGATCGCGGCCAGGACGCGCTGGTTGCAGGCCACGCGCGACAGGCAGCAGCGCAAGGAAACTGTGTATCCGAGCGAGGCCGGCGAAGCGGATGAGACAGAATTCGCCTTGCCGCAAGTGCGCGAGAGGAAGGTGCAGCAGGAAGCCTTCGACACTGCACGACGCGCAATTGCCGCCAAGGCGCCGGAACAACTGGGCGCCTTACTGCCGGGAAGAACTTCCCAAGCTGATCGAGAACGCGCGCATGCGCACGGTGCTGTCCACGATTCCAGTGGGTTGACCGGGATCGCGGACACGTTTTCGTTTGCTCTTGAGTGAACATGCCCGCAACTCGCGTTGCGGGCACTTCTTCACCAGGGCCTGCAGTCTGCGGGAGTTCAGCGCGCTGCCAGCGCAGGATTGCTGATGATGACTTCGACGCGGCGATTCTGCTGGCGACCCGCCGCCGAATCGTTATTCGAGACCGGCGTGCTCTCCCCGGCTCCGCTCGTAGTCACCCTGCCCGCATCGATGCCGCGACGCACCAGGTGCGAGCGGACCGAGTCCGCTCGTCGCTCGGACAACAATTGATTGGAAGAGCTGCTGCCGACGCTGTCGGTGTGGCCTTCGATCATCACGGTGCGGGTCGGGTAGTTGCCGAGGAACGACACGAGCTGATCGAGGTTGCTGGTCGCGCCTGACCGCAACTCCGCGGTGCCGGTCGCGAACAACACATCGCCCAGCGTCAGCACCAGTCCGCGATCGGTGACCTTCGCCTGCATGGCATCGATCTGCCGCTGCAGTTCTGCCGTCGCTGCGTTCGCCGCGTCTGCATCGCTCGTGCCAGGTCGGCATCGTTGCGCGCCACGTTCGCCGCGGCGTTGGCGCTATCGGCTTCGCGGGTCCGCGAATCCAGCCGAGCCGCTTCGCGCTGCGAACTCAGGGCCGTGCGCTGGTCTTCTGCGTAGCGGGTCTCGGCTTGCGCGCGGGCAATGTCGATCTTCCGGTCGGCGAGGTAAACCCGGTGTGACACCAGGTCGATGTCTTTCTCCGGCTGCTCGGCGATGCGCACGGCAGCATCCGCCTGGTCGATGGCAACCGGTGCACGGCTCGCAAGATTGGGGTCTGCCTGCAGTGCGCTCAGCTTGGCGCGTGCAGCCGTTGCATCGTCCGGTGCCACGGGGGCGCCGGCACAGGCGGCGAGCAGGACCGCAGTCATGGCCGTCGCCAGAACTGTCTTCCTGCCGATGGTCCAGGTGATCGGGTTGTTCATTTCGGCTTCTCCTTCGACGCGCTGCAACTCGTCCACGAGCGTCCCCGTGCTGCGCTGCATTTCTTCGTTCACGGCCTGGGCCTTGATCGACGTCGCCCGTGCGGTCGCGAGCTGAGCTTCCACCTGCGACTGTTCCGCGTACTGCCCGGCAGCCAGCATCTCCTTCGCCTGCACGGACGTATTGGCAGACGCAAGCTTCGCCCGTGCCTCGCTCAGTTCTCCGGCGGCGTGTTTACCAGCACCCGCCTGTTCGGCATTGGCAATCGCGAGTTGCGCGGCTTCGATTTGGGCCGTGGGCGCCGGTGTCGATGCACACGCTGAGAGCGCAAGGGCGCCGGCGAGCGCGATCGCGATGCGCGCTCCTGACTGACCGCGAGTGACTGTTGGGGTGTTCATAGGATTCTCTGCGTGACTGAGGTGACGCGCCGAAGGCGCAACGCACCAGGAGCACGACTATGCGCGCCTCGGGCTCGCCGCGTTCGTACGCGAACGCACACAAGAGGTCGAGCCGTACCGCTGGTCTCGTCCGCGCTGGGCCATTGCAGACGCATTTGCTGGAACGAGTGAGCCATACACCCGGTCATGACGCGAACTTGCATCCAGCACGCGCACGGTGTCTGCTTTCACGTCCAGCCGCTTCCCTGCCCAGCAAGCTGCGCAACCTGGTCCTCGTCCTGGGCGACCAGCTCGACATGGACGCCGCCGCGTTCGACGACTTCGACGCCGCGCACGATGCCGTCTGGATGGCCGAAGTGGCCGAGGAATCGACGCACGTCTGGTCGAGCAAGCCGCGCACGGTGATGTTCCTGGCCGGAATGCGCCACTTCGCGCAGGCCCTGCGCGCAGCGGGGCGGCCGCTGCACTACACGGCCCTGGACGCCGAGGGCAACTGCGGCAGCCTGCAGGCGCAGCTGCAGAGTGACATCGCTCGCCTGCACCCGGCCAAGCTGGTGATGACGGCACCGGGCGACTGGCGGGTACTGCAGGCGATCAAGACCGTGGCAGAAGCCCACGGGTTGCCGCTGGACATTCGCGAAGATCGCCACTTCTACTGCAGCGTGCGCGAGTTCGCTGCACACGCGCGGGGCCGCAAGTCGCTGCGCATGGAGTACTTCTACCGCGAGATGCGCAAGCGCCATGGCGTGCTGATGGTCGGCGCAGCGGGTGACGAACCCGAAGGTGGCCAGTGGAACTTCGACGCCGACAACCGGGAGACCTTTGGCGCCGCCGGGCCGGGAGTCGTGCCGCCGCGCGCTGCATTCGCGCCCGACGCGATCACGCGCGAGGTGATCGCCCTGGTCGAGGCACGCTTTGCCACCCACCCCGGACGGCTGGAGAGTTTCGCGCTGGCCGGTGACGCGCGATCAGGCCCTTGTGTCGCCTGCAACGCTTCGTCACCGAACGCCTGCCGTTGTTCGGCCGCTACCAGGACGCGATGTGGCCGGGCGACCCGTGGCTGTACCACTCGCACCTTGCGGCCGCGTTGAACCTGAAATTGCTGAACCCGCGCGAGGTGGTGGCGGCCGCCGTGGCCGCTTACCACGCGGGCACTGCGACGCTGCCGAGCGTGGAAGGCTTCGTGCGCCAGATCCTCGGTTGGCGCGAGTATGTGCGCGGCATCTACTGGACCCGCATGCCCGGCTACGCGGAGCTCAACGAGCTGGATGCACGCGAAGACCTGCCGACCTGGTACTGGAGCGGCGAGACCGACATGGCCTGCCTGCGCGACGCACTGGCGCAGACGCTGTCGCACGGCTATGCCAACCATATCCAGCGCCTGATGGTGACGGGCCTGTATGCGCTGATGCTGGGCGTGCAGCCGCAGCAGGTGCATGCCTGGTACCTGGCGGTCTATGTCGACGCCGTCGAATGGGTGGAGTTGCCCAATACGCTGGGGATGAGCCAGTACGCCGACGGTGGCCTGATGGCGAGCAAGCCCTACGTGGCCACCGGCAAGTACATCCAGCGCATGAGTCCGCACTGCAAGGGCTGCCGCTACAACCCTGCGCAAAGAACGGGCGAGACCGCCTGCCCATTCACGACGCTGTATTGGGATTTCCTGATGCGCCACGAAGCCAGGTTGGCTGCGAACCCGCGCATGTCGCTGCAGGTGAAGAACGTGGCGCGGCTGAGCGAAGCGGAAAAGAATGCGATCGGTGAACGGGCAGCGGCCATCCGGCGCGGCGAGGTCGGGGCTGAACAGGCAGGCACGCAGCAGAAGCCACTGGACGTCTGATGCCTTCGGCGTTTCCTGGAGGTTCGCCGAATGCGTCACTTGGTGGCAGTGCGTTCGTTAGTAAGTGCGCGTTTATTTGCTCAAAATATCGGATCTAATCGCCATCTAATGAGGTGTAAATATTTGTTATTAAATGATTTGTTACTAAATATAAATTTGTGCAATTATCTGCCCGTGCAACCTCCCGCCTCACAAGCGCTAATTGACCGTCTGGCGGCGGCACCGGCGTCGGCCGCAGAGCTTGGCCAGGCGTTGGGCATGTCACGCACAGCCGTGTCTCGGCTCATCCAACCCCTGGAGCGCTCCGGCCGCATCGTTCGTTCGAGCGCCACCCGAGGGGCTCGCTATGGCCTTACGCGTGCGGTCGGAAATGTCGGGGCTTCGTGGCCGCTCTACCGGATCGACGAGTCAGGCCAACCGGAACAGGTCGCAACCGTGCATGCGATCGAGCGCGATCGAGTCTTCGTGGTCGGCGGCCCGGAGCGCATACGAGGATCGTTTCAAGCGTTGCCGTATTACCTGCAAGAGGCACGGCCGGCCGGCTTCCTGGGTCGAGCGATTCCGACGGCGCACCCCGACCTCGCCCTGCCTCCCCGCGTCGTCGACTGGACCGACAACCACGCACTGGTCTACCTGACCCAACGCGGGTCCGAGAGTACCGGCAACCTGATCGTCGGCGGCGCCGCGCTCGACCGCTACCTGGGCGGAGCCCACGGCCCTCGCCTGGTCGCACAGGCCCATCGGGCGCAGGCCTACGTGGCACTTGCCGCGGCGGCGATGCACGGCGCGCCGCCGGGCTCGTCAGCTCACGGTGAACACCCGAAGTTCGCTGTCCGTATCGCGCGAGACGGCGGAGACGTAGAACACGCCTTGGTGAAGTTTTCGCCGGCGCGGACCACGCCTGTGGGTGCGCGATGGGCAGACCTGCTTGTCGCCGAGCACGTTGCCTCCGTCGTCTTGTCGGAGCACGGCATACCGACCGCGAACAGTGAACTGCTGGAGTACGGGGAGCAGGTGTTTCTTCAGTCGCAGCGCTTCGATCGGGTGGGTAACGCGGGGCGGCGCGGAGTGACCTCGCTCTTCAGCGTGGATGCCGCACTGTTCGGACAACTCGACTCGTGGCTTGCGGCAGCCGGTCGACTGCGGGCCGGCGCACTTCTGGGCGCCGAGGACGCCGAGCGTCTGGCCGTCCTCGACACCTTTGGAGCCCTCATCGCCAATACTGATCGGCACTTCGGCAACGTGACGCTCTTCGACGACTACATCGGCGCCTTTCGCCTGGCTCCCGTCTACGACATGCTGCCGATGCTCTTCGCCCCGCAGGACGGACACATCGTCGAACGCGCGTTTACGCCTCCCGGCCCGACGGCCGCGACGCTCGCCGCATGGCCACGGGCGCGCACCATGGCTGAGGAATATTGGTGCCGGCTCATGGAAGACGACCGGCTCGGCGAGGAATTCCGGGGTCACAGCGCTAGTGCGCTGCGGGCGATCCGCGACTTGCCCGCTCGGGCATCGCCTCGAACTCCCGCATCAATTCAGTAAGGGACTCTGTTCTCGGCAAGCGACTCTGCTTGCAGCGCACAAGAGAGCCTTTACCCCCGAAGAGAGCTACTCCACCGTCACTGACTTCGCCAGATTCCTCGGCTGATCGACGTCGGTGCCCTTGAGAATGGCGCAGTGATACGCCAGCAGCTGCAGCGGAATCGTGTACACCGCCGGCGCCTGGAAATAGCTCACGTGCCGCGGCATCTCGATGACGTGCACGCCGTCCGACGATTCCATGCCTGACTCCGGATCGGCGAACACGTACAGCTCGCCGCCGCGCGCGCGCACTTCCATCAGGTTCGACTTCAGCTTCTCGAGCAGGTCGTTGTTCGGCGCGATCGTGATGATCGGCATGTCCGCGTCGACGAGTGCCAGCGGGCCGTGCTTCAGCTCGCCGGCCGGGTACGCC
Organism: uncultured Gammaproteobacteria bacterium; assembly: GCA_963828265.1. Taxonomy (GTDB): domain Bacteria; phylum Pseudomonadota; class Gammaproteobacteria; order Steroidobacterales; family Steroidobacteraceae; genus RPQJ01. The sequence goes on from CAWHEA010000001.1 coordinate 226,677, forward strand.
TCGGCGTGGATGTAGGAAATTTCCTTGAGCTTGAGCGCGCCTTCCATCGCGATCGGGTGCATCGGGCCGCGGCCGAGGAACAGCGCGTGCTGCTTGTCGACGAAGCGCTTCGCCATTTCCTTGATGACCGGATCGAGCTTCAGCGTCGCTTCGATCAGCGACGGAATGCCGATCAGGCGCTGCACCAGGCCGCGTTCACGCTCGGCATCGGCGCTGTGGAACTTGGCGAGCGCCACCACCAGCATGCCGAGCGCGGTCAGCTGCGTGGTGAACGCCTTGGTCGAAGCCACGCCGATCTCGGGGCCCGCACGCGTCAGCATGACGAGCTCGGACTCGCGCACCAGCGAGCTTTCCGGAACGTTGCAGATCGCGAGCTGCGACAGGTAGCCCGACTGCTTGGCGAGTCGCAGCGCGGCCAGCGTATCGGCGGTTTCGCCCGACTGCGAGACGCTGACGAACAGCGTGTTCTTCGGCACGACCGGGTTGCGATAGCGGTACTCGCTCGCGATCTCGACCCAGCACGGCAGCCGGCAGATCTGCTCGATGAAGTACTTGGCCACCGACGCGGCGTGGAAGCTGGTGCCGCACGCAACGATGCGCACGGCTTCGGTCTTCGCAAAGACAGCCTGCGCGGCCGGGCCGAACGCGGCCTCCAGCAGCTTGCCGCCCGCCACGCGTTCCTCGAGCGTCTGCGCGACGGCGCGCGGCTGCTCGTGGATTTCCTTCAGCATGTAGTGCGGGAAGTCGCCCTTCTCCGCCGCATCGGCCGAGAGCTCGCTCTCGTGCACCTTGCGCTGGACCGTGTTGCCGTCCGTGTCCGAGATCCGGTAGCTGTCGCGACGGATCTCGCAGACGTCGCCTTCCTCCAGGAATATGAACTTGCGCGTCACCGGCAGCAGTGCGGCCACGTCGGAGGCGACGAAATTCTCGCCGTCGCCCAGGCCGATCACCACGGGGCAACCCTGGCGCGCGAGGATGATGCGCTCAGGGTCTTTCTGCGAGATGACGGCCAGCGCATACGCACCTTCGAGCTCGGCCACCGTGGCGCGGACGGCCTTGAACAGGTCGCCGGTCTTCTGCAGGTGGTAGTGAACGCGGTGCGCGATCACTTCGGTGTCGGTCTCGGACGTGAACTCGTAGCCCGCGGCCTTCAGCTCGGCGCGCAGTTCATCGTGATTCTCGATGATGCCGTTGTGGACGAGTGCGATGCCGTCCCTGGAGATGTGGGGGTGCGCGTTGCGTTCGCTCGGCACGCCGTGCGTGGCCCAGCGCGTGTGCGCGATACCGAGCAGGCCGCTGGTGGGATCGGCGTCGAGCGCGTCCTGCAGCATGCGGACCTTGCCGACGGCACGGAGGCGCTTGATCGTGCCCGCGCCGGTCAGCACGGCAACACCCGCGGAGTCGTAGCCCCGGTATTCGAGGCGCCGCAGGCCCTCGATCAGGATGGGAACGACATCACGCTGCGCGATGGCACCAACGATTCCGCACATGCTCAATCCTTTTCTCGCGGGGCGGCGAGACTAACAGTTTTTCGTTGCAGATCAAAGGACTACGCGCGCCAAGCCGACTTCGCGCAGAGCCATCCACCCCTGGAGCCGCATGATTTTACGGCCCTGCACGGCCGCTGAACGGCTTTGCGTCACATTCGACCGCTCCGGGGAGCCCGGGAATCAGTCGATCTTGATCACGACACAGCCGTTCGAGCCGCCCTGCTCGACCAGCTCGTTGGCGCGTGCGATGTCGGCCAGCGGCACCCGGTCGGCGATGCGGTGCTGCAACATGCCGTGACGGAAGGCCTGGGTGATGTCGGCGATCGCATGCTTTTTCGCCGCCTCCGGCATCGAGTAGACGATGACGAAGTGGATGGTCAGGTCCAGGTACATGATGCGCAGGAACGGCAGCTGCGGCTCCTTCACCTGCGTCGACGAGTACGTCGCGATGACGCCGCTGGTGCGGATGCAGTCGAGCACCTCGGGCAGGTTGGCCCCGAACTCGACGTCGATCACCCGGTCGACTGGCTTGCCGCCGTTCAGCGCTTTGACGCGCTCGCCCCAACCGGGCTCCCGGTGATTGAACACATGCTTGGCACCGGCGTCGCGACACACTGCCTCGTCGCGCGCGTTGCTCGCCGACGCGATCACCTTGGCGCCGGCCATTTTCGCCCACTGGATCGCGTAGTACCCGACGCGTCCGGCGCCACCCGTGACGAGGATGGTCTGGCCGGCCGTGGGCCCGTCCGCGTGCACGCACCGGTGCGCGGTCATGATCGGAATGCCAGCGCAGGCGCCCACGTCGAAACCGGCCTCGATCGGCAGGTTCACGGCACGCACGGAATCGAGTGCGACGTACTGCGCGGCCGTGCCGAACCGGCGGCCGAACTGGGCCTGGTACACCCAGACCTTTTCGCCGATGCGCTTCGCATCGACGCCCTCTCCCACGGCTTCGATCACACCCGCGCCGTCGCTGTTGGGAATGACATAGCCGTCGTTGAGCAGTCCCGGAGATGAGCCCGCGCGCTTTTTGACGTCGGACGGGTTCACGCCGCTCGTGCGCAGACGCACCAGGACCTCGCCGGGTTGCGGCACGGGCGTTGGCTTTTCGCCGAGCAGCAGCACGTCGCGCGCAGCGCCGAACTTCTCGAACCACGCTGCGTGCATCGAATCTCCGCTAGAGCCAGTTGCGACGCCGGAACACGAAGAACAGCCCGCCGCAGATGGCCACGCTCAGCGCGACGATCCCCGCAAAGGCCAGCGGACTGTGCGCGCCCGGCAGGCCGACATTCATGCCGTAGAGACTGGCAATCAACGTCGGCACGGCCAGCACGATGGTGACCGAGGTCAGCACCTTCATCACGGAGTTCAGGTTGTTCGACACGATCGACGCAAACGCATCCATCATGTCGCTCAGCACGCGGTCGGCGATGTCGACCATCTCGATGGCCTGGCGCAATTCGACACGAACATCGTCCAGCAGGTCCTGGTCCTGGTCGGCCCAGTGCAGGGTCGGGACGCGCTGCAGGCGCTCGAGCACCAGCTCGTTCGCCTTCAGGCCGGTCGCGAAGTACGTCAGGCTCTTCTGGAAATCGAGCAGGCCGAGCACCTCCTCGTTCCTGAGCGAGCGCTTCAGTTCGTTTTCGAGGCTCTCGACGCCCGCATTGATTTCGCGCAAACCGCGCAGGCAAGCGTCGGCCAGTTGCCAGAACACGCGCAGGATGAATTCGGGTCCGCGGTCGGTGGCCAGGCCGGGCACGTGATCATCCAACAGCGGCTGCAGAAACGGCGTCGTTGCCTGGCTGAGGGTGACGATGCCCTGCGGGGTCAGCAACACGCTGAGCGGCAGTGTCCGCCACGGCGGTCCCGTGGCTTCATCGCGCCGCAACGGGTAATTCATGACGACGAGCACGAAATCACCGGCGTGCTCGACGCGCGGACGCTCGTCGATATCCGACACATGATCGAGCAGCGCGGCAGGGATGCCGAACTCACGCACGACCGCCAGGTCGGCCGCCGTAGGCTGCGTGACGTGCAGCCAGCACCCCGCGCACGGGGCGGCGGGTCGCTCCATTCCAGCACTCGTACTGCGCCGGATCTCGAGCATGCGATCAGCCCTTGGGCTGCTTCACCGGACGCTTCCAGCCATCGAGCGTCAGCTGCTTGCTGCGCTCGAGCGTAAGCTTGTCGTCCGGAGTGTCCTTCGTGATGGTGGAGCCGGCGCCGATCGTCGCGCCCACGCCGATCTTCACCGGCGCCACCAGCATCGAACCCGAGCCGATGAACGCGCCCGCGCCGATCTCCGTGCGCCACTTGTTCACGCCGTCGTAGTTGCAGGTGATGGTGCCCGCGCCGACGTTCACTTTCTCGCCGATCGTCGCATCGCCGAGGTACGTGAGGTGGTTGGCCTTGGCGCCGCGATGCAGCTCCGACTTCTTCACCTCGACGAAATTGCCGACGTGCACGTCCTCGTGCAGCACGGCATCCGGTCGCAACCGGGCATACGGGCCGACGATTGCGCGCGCGCCGACTTTGGCCTTGTCGAGCACGCAGTTGGCATGAATCTCGGCATCGTCATCGATCACGCTGTCGCGGATCAGCACGTTCGGCCCGATGCGCACGCGGTTGCCGATCGTGACCTTGCCTTCGAGCACGACGTTGACGTCGATGTGCACGTCGCGACCGACGGTGACCGGGCCGCGCGCATCGAAGCGGGCCGGATCGACCAGCGTCACGCCCTGCAGCATGAGTTCGGTCGCGCGGCGCTTGCGATACACGGCCTCGACTTCGGCGAGCTGCACCTTGTCGTTGACGCCGAGGACTTCGTCTTCGCGGTCGGCGAGGATCGCGTTGACCTTGAGCCCCGCCTTCGCCGCCATCACCACGACGTCCGTCAGGTAGTACTCCGCCTGCGCGTTGTCGTTGCGGAGCTGCGCCAGCCATTCACGCATGCGCTTCGCCGAGGCGGCCATGAGGCCGGTGTTCACTTCGTCGATCGCGCGCTCTTTCTGGTTCGCGTCCTTGTGCTCGACGATGCGCGCAACCGTACCCGCCCGGTCGCGCACGATGCGGCCATAGCCGGTGGGATCCTTCATGCGCACGCTCAGCACGCCGAGCGCTTCGCCGTTGGCGGCGGCGTCGACGAGGCGCTGCATCGTGGCGGCCTGCACCAGGGGCACGTCGCCGAACAGGATCAGCACCAGGTGATCGTCCGGCACGCCCGGCATGGCCTGCTGCACGGCGTGGCCGGTGCCGAGCTGCTCGGCCTGCAATGCCCAGGTGACGTTCTCGGCTGCCAGCGCTTCGCGCACACGTTCGCCGCCGTGACCATAGACGACGTGTATGTCGCTCGCGGACAGCTCGCGCGCGGTATCGATGACGTGCTTGAGGAGCGGGCGGCCCGCGACGGGCTGCAGGACCTTCGGCAGGTCCGATTTCATGCGCTTGCCCTGGCCGGCAGCCAGGATGACGACGGAAATGGGCATTTGCGATCCGGTTGCTGGACGGTATCCCGCCATTGTACCGGACACTGGCAATGCGCCCCTGCCAGCGCAGGAGGCTGGCAGGGGCACTGTGGCCCGCTCAAGAGGCTAGTCGGACCGCCTCAGGCTCGATACTGCGATGCGGCATGACCAGAACTAAGCGCGAGCGTAGATTGCCGCACCATGGGGCCGCAGGCCCCAGTAGGCAAGGGCGGACCATAACGCTCCACTTACATAAAGACGTACAAAGGGGAATTCAGCATGAAGATCAAGTCACGTGCGCTCGGCGCACTCGCAGGACTGTTTGCATTCGTCGCAGCGACGGGAGCCGTTCAGGCAGCGGATCGCCCGTACACGGAGGGACCAGTATCGATGGTGACGTCGCTCCGGACGGAGCCGGGCATGTTCCAGACCTACATGAAGTACCTGGGTACGACCTACAAGCAGCTCATGGAAGAGCAGAAGAAGGCCGGCATCATTCTGGACTACGCGGTCTACCAGACGACGCCGCGCAGCCCGGACGATCCGGACCTCTACCTGATCGTGACCTACAAGAACATGGCAGCGATGGACGGTCTCGCCGACCGTACTGATGCGATCCAGGAGAAACTGATCGGCAACCAGGATCAGCGCGACGCCGCGATGCTGGCGCGCGGCAAGATGCGCACGATGGTCGGAAGCGAAATGATCCGCAGGCTCGACCTGAAGTAATCTGGCGTCCCGCAGCCGGAAACGAGAAGGGCCCGACAAGCGGGCCCTTTTCTTTGGCTTCCTGGCTTCCTGACCTTCCCGGCCTTCCTGCCCTTCCTCCGCTTCCTCAGCGAGTCTTGCGCAGCCGCTGGATCGCCTGCAGCTGAGCCGACAGGGCCGACAGCTCGGCTTCGACGCTCGCGATTTCCTGCTTCTCGCTGCGTGCACGCAGGGCTTCTTCGGCCAGGCGCTTGGCTTCGAGAACTTTCGCTTCGTCGAGGTCGGCGGCGCGGATGGCGGTGTCGGAGAGGACGTTGATGTGGTCGGGCTGCACTTCGAGGAAGCCGCCCTGCACGTACACCATCTCTTCTTCGGTCTTGCCCGGCACCTTGATGCGCACGACACCGGCCTTGATCTGCGTGATCAGCGGGGCGTGACGCGGGTAGATGCCCAGCTCGCCAGCGATGCCCGGAAGCACGACGAACTCGGCTTCACCCGAGTAGATCGCTTCTTCGGCGCTGACGACATCGATGCGGATTGTGGCCATATTTTTACCAGTGACTAGTGAACAGTGGTCTATGGGAGAACGCCGCTTTTCCGACTAACCCCTAACCCCTATCCCCTAACCCCTATTGAAGCGTCTTGGCTTTCTCGACGGCCTCTTCGATCGCGCCGATCATGTAGAACGCCTGCTCGGGCAGGTGGTCGTACTCGCCGTTCACGATGGCCTTGAAGCCGCGAATCGTGTCCTTGAGCTGCACGTACTTGCCCGGGCTGCCGGTGAACACTTCGGCGACGTGGAACGGCTGCGACAGGAAGCGCTGGATCTTGCGGGCGCGCGACACGGCCAGCTTGTCTTCCGGCGACAGCTCGTCCATGCCGAGGATCGCGATGATGTCGCGCAGTTCCTTGTAACGCTGCAGCACGGCCTGAACGGAGCGGGTCGTCTCGTAGTGCTCCTCGCCGATGACGTTCGGGTCGACCTGGCGCGACGTCGAGTCGAGCGGGTCCACGGCCGGGTAGATGCCCAGGGATGCGATGTCGCGCGAGAGCACGACGGTCGCATCGAGGTGGCCGAACGTGGTGGCCGGCGACGGGTCGGTCAAGTCGTCCGCGGGGACGTACACGGCCTGGATCGACGTGATCGAGCCGACCTTCGTCGACGTGATGCGTTCCTGCAGGCGGCCCATTTCTTCGGCCAGCGTCGGCTGGTAACCCACCGCCGACGGCATGCGGCCGAGCAGCGCGGACACTTCGGTGCCGGCGAGCGTGAAGCGGTAGATGTTGTCGACGAAGAACAGGATGTCGCGGCCTTCGTCACGGAAGCGCTCGGCCATGGTCAGGCCGGTGAGCGCGACGCGCAGGCGGTTGCCCGGCGGTTCGTTCATCTGGCCGAACACCATCGCCACCTTCGACTGGCTCAGGTCTTCCTGCACGATGACCTTGGCGTCCGACATCTCGTGATAGAAGTCGTTGCCTTCGCGGGTGCGCTCGCCGACGCCGGCGAACACCGACAGGCCCGAGTGCTCTTTCGCGATGTTGTTGATCAGCTCGAGCATGTTGACGGTCTTGCCCACCCGGCGCCGCCGAACAGGCCGACCTTGCCGCCCTTCGCGAACGGGCAGATCAGGTCGATGACCTTGATGCCGGTTTCGAGCAGTTCGACCGAGGGCGACAGCTCGTCGAACTTCGGCGCGGGCTGGTGGATGCCGCGATGCTCGTCGGCTTCGATCGGGCCACGCTCGTCGATCGGGCGGCCGAGCACGTCCATGACGCGTCCGAGCACGGCCGGGCCGACGGGCACCGAGATCGCCGCGCCGGTGTTGCGCACCTTCATGCCGCGCTGCAGGCCGTCGGACGAGCCGAGGGCGATGGTGCGCACGATGCCGTCGCCGAGCTGCTGCTCGACTTCGAAAGTCAGGCCCTTTTCGGCGAGCGTGTTGCCGCTGTCCTCGAGGACGAGCGCGTCGTACACCCTGGGCATCGCATCGCGCGGGAACTCGATGTCGAT
>CAWHEA010000002.1:0-70193 GCA_963828265.1 uncultured Gammaproteobacteria bacterium
TCGCCACGATGCCGTAACCGACGATTTCGCTCCTCGCTTGCGGCCACGCGGCAGAGGTACCCGACGCGCAGGCAGTCGCGGAAGATGCCCTCGCTCCAGGGATACGGGTACGAAGCCCGCTCGACGGCACCGACGCCCGGCACGTCGAAAGGCGTCATCGCACGAAACCGCACGAGGTTCTCGGAACCGGGATCCGGCGTGACTTCGGCCGCACTCACGCCCGGCCTCCGCTGGCAGACTCCTGTTCCAGCCTGCCGAACAGCTGCCTCGCCTGCAGGAGGTCCTGCCAGGACTTGCGCTTCTCGCCGGGACTGCGCAGCAGGTAGGCCGGGTGATAGGTGACCACCACCGGCCACGCTTTCGCGCCAAACGAGTGCACCTTGCCGCGCAACTTGGCGATGGGCGTCTCCGTGGCCAGCAGGTTCTGGGCCGCGATGCGCCCCACCGCGATGATCAGCGTCGGATCGACGAGGGCCACCTGCCGCTCGAGGAAACCGCGGCAACTGACCGCCTCACTGGGCCTCGGGTCACGATTGTCCGGCGGGCGGCACTTGAGCACGTTCGCGATGAACACGTCTTCGCGGCGCAGGCCCAGCGCACGGATCATCGACGTCAGCAACTGACCCGCGCGGCCGACGAAGGGCTCGCCCTGCTTGTCTTCCTCCGCACCCGGCGCTTCGCCGATGAACATCCAGCGCGCCTGCGGGTTACCGACCCCGAACACCGTCTGCGTGCGCGTGGAGTGCAGTTCGCAGCGCTGGCAGGCCGCAACCGCGGCCCGCAGTTCGTCCCAATCGAGGTCCGCCGCAATGTCTGGTTGGGGCGCCGCCGCGGGTGCGCGAGCTGCGGCGACGGGCGACGGCGCAGGTGCGGCTCGGCTGGGACCGCAGGCGCAGCAGCCTCCGCGGCGACCTCGGCCTGCCACGGCGGCGAACTGCGCGGAACGTACACGTCCACGCCCAGCGCCTGCAGGTACGCCGCCTGGCGCGCATTCACCATGCAATCAGCCCCCCGTCTCCTGCCGCGGGCGGCGACCGCGGCGCAGCCGGCGCCAGGCCCACCACAACGGGCCGGAGCTGGCATACACCGCGAACAGGGCGAACAGCATTTCCGGCGGGCTCGAGCCGACGAGGACGAACCCCAGCGGCACCAGCACGGTGAAGGCGACCGGGATGCGCATTCGTGGATCGAGGTCCTTGCCGCTCAGGTAGCGGAACTTGCTGACCATCAGGCTGCCCGCGATCAGCGCGACCGCGAAGGCCAGGATCAGGTCGCGCAGGCCCTCGCGCTGCAGGGACTCGAGCATCCAGACGAATCCCGCGAGCACGGCCGCGCCCGAAGGGCTCGGCAGGCCCTCGAAAAACCGCTTGTCGGCCGTGTCGACCTTGGTATTGAAACGCGCGAGCCGGATGGCGACGCAGGCGGCATAGAAGAAGGTCGCCAGCCAGCCCAGCCGTCCCCAGAGGAATCCGTACTCGGCGATGCGGGCCACGCCCCACTGGTACGCCACGACGGCCGGCGCCAGGCCGAAAGCCACCATGTCCGAGAGGCTGTCGAACTGCGCGCCGAAGTCGCTCTGCGTGTTGGTCCAGCGCGCGATGCGGCCGTCGAGGCCGTCGCAGACCATGGCGATGAAGATCGCCATGCCGGCACGGTCGAAATTGCCGTCCGTCGCGGCCACGATGGCGTAAAAGCCCGAGAACAGGACCGCAGTCGTGAACAGGTTGGGCAGCAGGTACACGCCGCGATTGCGCGGACGCGCTCGAACGGCGCCCGTCGCGGAAGATTCAGTCGTCATGGATGGCGCCACCTGGCGGGTGTGAGCGGCCTCCATGATAGGTAGCGCGGGGTCTTCGCACAACGCAGCATTGATGCGCACCCGGGCGGCGCCGGGGCCGACGGCCCGCTCTGGTACCATGGGACCGTTTTTTCTGCCCTCCGGACGCGAAATGCGACTCTCGACCTATCCCGTGACGACCCTGCGCGACGTTCCCGCCGATGCGGAAGTCGTGAGCCACCAGCTGATGCTGCGCGCCAGCCTGATCCGCCGCCTGGCCGGCGGCATGTACACGTGGCTGCCGATCGGCCTGCGCGTGCTGCGCAAGGTCGAGAACATCGTCCGCGAGGAAATGAACCGCGCCGGCGCGTTCGAAGTGCTGATGCCGACCATGCAGCCCGCCGAGTTGTGGATCGAGTCCGGCCGCTGGGACAAGTTCGGCCCGGAGCTGCTGCGCATCAAGGACCGGCACGACCGCTCGTTCTGCTACGGCCCGACGCACGAAGAAGTGATCACGGACATCGCGCGCCGTGAACTCAAGAGCTACCGCCAGCTGCCGGTCAATTTCTACCAGATCCAGACCAAGTTCCGCGACGAGATCCGCCCGCGCTTCGGCGTGATGCGCGCGCGCGAATTCACGATGAAGGACGCGTACTCGTTCCACCTCGACGACGCTTCGCTCGAGGCGGGCTACCAGGCCATGTACCGCGCGTACACGGCCATCTTCGAACGCATGCAGCTGAAGTTCCGCGCCGTCCGCGCGGATACCGGCAGCATCGGCGGCAGTGCTTCGCAGGAATTCCACGTGCTGGCCGACTCGGGCGAGGATGCCATCGCGTTCTCGGACGGCGACGATTACGCCGCGAACCTCGAAATGGCCGAAGCACTTGCGCCGGCGACGCCGCGAGGCGCAGCGACGGCAACCCTGCAGAAAGTCGCAACGCCGAAAGTCCGCACGATCGACGACCTCACCCGGTTCCTCGGCGTGACGGCCGACAAGTGCATGAAGACGCTGCTGGTCGAAGGCGACAAGGGCGGTGCCGTGGCGATGATCGTCCGCGGCGATCACGAACTGAACGCCGTCAAGGCACAGAAGCTGCCAGGCGTGGCGTCGCCGCTGCGCATGGCGAGCGTCGAGGAAGTGCTCGCGACGGCCGGCTGCGAGCCCGGCTTCATCGGTCCCATCGGCTTGCAGTGCAAGGTCTACGTGGACCGCTCGGCGGCCCACATGTCCGACTTCGTCTGCGGCGCCAACGAGCGCGACATGCACTTCACCGGCGCGAACTGGGGCCGCGACCTGCCGGAGGGCGAAATCGTCGACCTCCGCAACGTGATTGCCGGCGACCCGAGCCCGACCGGCAAGGGCACGCTCGGCATCGCGCGGGGCATCGAGGTCGGCCACATTTTCCAGCTGGGCCGCAAATACAGCGAAGCCATGAATGCCACCGTGCTCGACGAGCAGGGCAAGTCCGTGACCATGGCCATGGGCTGCTATGGCATCGGTGTGACGCGCGTCGTGGCGGCAGCCATCGAACAGAATCACGATGAGCGCGGCATCATCTGGCCGGAACCGATCGCGCCCTTCGACGTGTCCATCATCCCGATCAACCTGCAGAAATCCGCCCGCGTCCAGGAAGCGACCGAAGCGCTGTACGCGGAACTGACCGCGGCCGGCTTCGAGGTCGTGCTGGACGATCGCGACGCGCGCCCCGGGGTGAAGTTCGCCGACGACGAACTCATCGGCATTCCGCATCGCATCGTCATCGGCGACAAGGGCCTCGAGCGCGGCATGCTCGAGTACAAGCGCCGCCGTGACGGCCTGGCGGCCGACGTGCCGCTGGCCGAGGTGGCGGCCTTCCTGCGCGACAAGCGGGGCAACCCGCGCACCTGAGCCTCATGCGCCGCACGACGACCGTCGCCCTGCTGTTGCTCGCCGCGTGCGCCCTGCCCTGGGCAGCCGCCCGCGCCGATCGCCAGATGGACCCGGAATTGCGCGGCGTGATCGCGGCAGCGATCGAACCCACGCGCTGCTTCGACGACAAGTACGAGCGCGCGGTGTGGTTCGCAACGATGGAGCCGCGCCTGACGCGCTACGTCGCCGACGAGAAGGAACGCGAGCAGATCCTGCACTCCGTCCACTGCGAGGCGAAGCGCGTCAACATTCCGCCCGAACTCGTGCTCGCCGTGATGGACGTCGAAAGCCGTTTCGACCGCTTCGCGATCTCGTCCGCCGGCGCCGTGGGCCTGATGCAGGTCATGACGTTCTGGCCGCGCGAACTCGGCATGACGAACGACCAGCTGGTACGCATTCCGGACAACGTGCGCATGGGCACGACGATCCTCGGCTACTACCTGCGCAAGGAACGCGGCAACTACCAGCGGGCGCTGCAGCGCTACAACGGCAGCCTGGGCCGTCCCAAGTATTCGGACATGGTGATCGACCGGCTGGCGTCGCGCTGGACGGTCGCGAACTGAACCGCAGCCGGGCGCGTCAGGACGTGCGAAACGCCTGCGGCCACGGCTGGACCGATTCCAGGGTGAGTTCCTCGATCTCCACGGCGCTCACGTGCGATGCGGGCGAGCCCTGCCAGAGCCAGGCGCAAAGCGCGTCGACGGCGTCCCGCTGGCCACAGGCGAGAACCTCGACACGTCCATCCGGCAGGTTGCGCGCATGCCCGGTGACACCCAGCGTTTCGGCGCGGGCACGGGTGCTGGCCCGGTAAAACACGCCTTGGACGCGTCCGGCGACCAGGCAACGACGTGCGATCAAGGCTGCTGCGACGCCTTCGCGGTTTCGGCGAGGCTGCGGGCTTCGACGGCCTTGGTGCGGGCAAGCTCCGCTTCGTCGCGCGCGGTTCGGTAATCACCGCGCCGCAGGTGGCTTTCCGCGCTCTTCAGCAACTGCTTGGCCTCGCCCATGACTTCGGGCGCTGCGGCGGCGGCGCCTGCGTGCTCCGCTGCGCGAACCGCCTGCCGGGCATTGCTCATTTCCTGCACCGGCGCGCCGGCGCAACCGCTCACCACCGCCCCGGAAAGCAGTGCAAAGGCCAACAGGAGCGGCAAAAAGATGCGCGGCAAGTGAGGAAAGCCCTGTAAAAAAAGGCAGGCCGAGCTGACCGTAACAAGCGGTCCCTGTACCGTCAAGGCTCGCGGACCTAGAATCCGCGCGCCACATGCAGGACGAAATGAGTCGTCCAGACCCAGGGGCGGCTACAACCATGACCGAAGTGCTCGTTCTTTACTATTCCCGGCACGGCGCCACGGCCGAAGTCGCCCGTCACATCGTGCGCGGCATCGAATCGGTCGCGGGAGTCACCGCCCGGTTGCGCACGGTACCGCCCGTTTCGCCGACCACCGAGGCCACCGACGCGGCCGTGCCGGAATCCGGGCCGCCGTATGCGACGCACGACGACCTGGCCCAGTGTGACGGCCTGGCGCTCGGCAGCCCGACCCGCTTCGGCAACATGGCGGCGCCGCTGAAGCACTTCCTGGATGGCACCAGTTCGCTCTGGCTGAACGGCGCGCTCGACCGCAAACCCGCGGCGGTCTTCAGCTCGACGTCGTCGATGCACGGCGGACAGGAATCCACCTTGCTCACGATGATGGTCCCGTTGCTGCACCACGGCATGTACCTCGTCGGCCTGCCCTTCACCGCGCCGGCGCTGAACCGTACCCGCACGGGTGGCTCGCCCTACGGCGCGACTCACCTCGCCGTGCATGGCGCGTCCCAGCCGAAGCTGAGTGACGACGAGCGCGAGCTCGCGCAGTTGCTGGGGCGTCGTCTCGCCGAGCTGGCCGTTGCGGCAGGGGCGGTGCGCCGTGGTTGACGCCCCCTCGACGAACGCAGCGGGCGCGGATCGCGCGCGCGGCTTTGCACTGACGCTGTTGGCGACGCTCGCCGTCGTGTCACTGCTGGCCGCCTACCAGGGTGAACGCAGTGCCGTGACGTTCTGGTTGCTGGTGGTGTTTCTCGCGGGACCGCTCGCGATCGCTGTGCCGGGCATGCTGGCGCGCAACCGCCGCACGTACGCGTGGGCCACGCTTTGCGTCACGCCCCACTTCATCTATGCGCTGACCGAGATCGTCGCCAATCCCTCGATCCGCGTGCTTGCGGCAGCGATCCTGGTGCTGAGCCTGGCGCTGGCGGTGGCGCTCGTCGCGTACCTGCGACTCACCAGGGTAGCGGACGGTGAGGACGGACACGCGCCAATTGCGAGCGGTCGATCCTGTGCCTTGCCCCGAGCTTGGAAAGGCAGACACGCGCTCGGGGCAAGGCACAGGATCGGCCGCTTGCGGGACGGCGCCTGACCGAATTCTCGCCAAGGCCCGAGAATTCGCACGGCGCATGCAACGTTGAGCGGTCACATCGCATGACCCGCGCCGGATGATTCGCGACCAGCAAGTTTCCAAGGCTCCGTCACCAAGTCGAGTCGGTGGAACTCGTTCCGAAGCATGCCCCCTCGACTGAGGTGTCAGGCCGCGGTCGTCGAGGCTGGGGCTCGGTTGAGATTTCAGCGCAACTAGCCAATGGCCCATTGGGCGGCAATCCGTCCCACTTCAGCGAGGACGGCCTCATGCCGACGCTCGGTCTGCGCGGTGTACTCGCCGCTGTCAAAATACGCAGCGATGATGATCGGGGGCCTGCCGGGCGGGAAAGTGATCGCGACATCATTGCACTTGTTGGTCGTTCCCTCAGTGCGTCCGGTTCCGGTCTTGTTCCCGGAACGCCACTCGGCGGGGAGACCGGCACGCAGCCGATTGGGGCCGGTGTCGGTGTTCTGCATCCATTGCAGAAGGCACTCACGGGAACCACTCTGCAAGAGATCACCGGTCGTAATCCGCCGCACGAGATGCGCCATCGCCAGGGGCGAGGTGGTATCGCGCAGGTCGGCGGAAAGCACCAAGCCCAGATCCGGTTCATAGCGGTCGAGACGCGTCACCGTGTCGCCCATGTCGCGGAACTTCGCGGTGACGGCGGCCGGGCCGCCTAGACGCTTGACCAGAAGGTTGGCGGCAACCCCATCGCTCAGTTCCTGGGCCGCCTGCGCCAGCGCGACAATGCTCATGCCGCCCCTGGCGAGATTCTTGCGCGTCACCGGCGCCCAGGGGAGAAGGTCCGCTTCTGAATAGGTCAGGACCTGTGAAAGATCCAAGCGGCCCTGGTCCGCCTCGCGCAGGCAGGCGGCGACCAGCGCCAGTTTGAACGTCGAACACATCGCGAAGTGTTCCTCCATGCGGTTGCCGCTGACTTCGCCGGTGGCGGTGTCGAGGAAACAAACGCCAAGACGCGCCTGGCCCACTTCGAGCGACTGAAGCCGGGCGGCGGCGTCGAAACGGCGCGTGGCAGGCACTGCGCCGGTCGGGCTGGCCAGCAGAGCGGCCGCCGCGATGGGTGCCATCAAGAATTCGCGTCTCTTGAACATTCGGTTGATCCTTTGGCCACCTATTGCGTGGGTGAACACGGCGAGACGTTCGCTGCCCGAGCCGCCAATGAGCGCGCCGACATCGGCGAATGACTGCTCTCTACTGGAACTAGCGGCAGGAGCCAACACGATTCGGTGACAGAGCCACCGCAGTCGGCTACTTCGTTCCGACTAACCCCTATCCCCTATCCCCTTCTCGAGTGCGTTCCGCAGGAACGGCACCGTCAGCTTGCGCTGCGCAGCGAGCGACGCTTCGTCGAGCTGGTCGAGCACCGCGAACAGCGAATGCATGTCGCGCGGCAGGCGATGCACGAGGTACAGCGCTGCCTCCTCCGACAATTCGAGCCCGCGACTGGCTGCGCGCAGGCGCAATGCCTCGCACTGCCCCGCTTCGTCGAGTTCGGTGAGTTGATGCACGTCGGCGGCCAGCAGGCGTGAACGCAGGTCCGGCAGCGTGAAGGGCAGGCTCGCGGGTGGAGCACTGCTCGCGACGACGAGCCGGCCCGTGCCGTCCTGCAACAGTGTGTGCAGGCGAAAGATCGCCGCGTTCCAGTCCGGATCCGCGGCGACGGCCTCGAGCCCGTCGAGGCAGACGAGCCCCAGCGTGTCGCACCCCTCGAGCATCGCGCTGGAGGGTGCCAGCGCCAGGTCGATGTATGCCGCGGCTTCGTTGCGCTCGCCAGCCGCAGCGCACGCTGCCTGCAACAGGTGCGATTTGCCGGTGCCCGCACGACCCCACAGCCACACGACGAGCGGCGCCGCCGGCCGCGAGCCCTGCAGGGCGGCGCAGGCCTGGGCATTGTCGCCGACGACGAAACTTGCGAAGCGCGCGGTGTCGCGCAACCGCATGCGCAGGGGTAACTGCTCCATCATCGTCGGCGGCAACCGTCAGTGCCTGCGTGACTTGCGTTCACGCACGACGGCCTGCGCGCGGCGCACGTAGATCAGCGTGTAATCGATGCCGCTCACGCAGGTCGAAAACAACACGAACGCTCCGAGCGCGATCACCGCCCATTGCGGCGGCCACTGGTAGGCGGCCGTCGGCGACGACGGCGAGGCAGTAGACGATCTGAGCCAGCGTGTTGATCTTGCTGGCGATGGTCGGGTTGCCGTTGACCGGCCCGAACAGCACTTTGTAGGTCAGCGCGCCAAAGACGATCACGAGGTCGCGCAGCAGGACGAGGCCCGTCAGGACCCAGGGCACGTCGCCGTTCACGCTCAGGCAGATGAAGACAGTGACCAGCAGCAGCTTGTCGGCGAGCGGATCGAGCAGGCTGCCGAGCTTGCTGGTCCAGCCGAAGCGCTTCGCCAGGAAGCCGTCGAGCGCGTCCGTCGATGCTGCCACCGCGAACAGCAGCATCACGTCGGCGTAACGCTCCTGCAGGATCCAGTGCGCGACGGGATACACCATCAGGATGCGCAGGACGCACAGCAGGTTCGGCAGGTGTCGCAGGCTCATGGCTGCCAGACGAAGTCCGGCGCCTCCTGCGTCGTCGCGGCCTTCGGTGCGCGCGGCCGGCGTGAGCCGCCCGTCCAGCGCAAAGATTCGCCGCAGCAGTTCGAGGTCGCCGCGGACGCCCAGGTCGAGCAGCACCGTGCTGCCGGACAGTTCGCGCAACGACACGCTCCGGACCAGGCTCAGGCCGTCCAGGTACGTGGTCAGGGCGGCATACGAGCGCACGCCGTCCAGGCCGCCGATACGGACGGAGACCGTGCTGACGCCACGAGTGGAACCCGGCGCATAGCGCGCTGCCAGGGTGTCGGCCGCGAGCCCGAGGCCCGCTGCGGGATCGCCCTGGCCGCGCGCGGTCTGGCCGGCGTGACCGAAGGTCCAGTCGTAGCCGCCGGCTCCGGCCGTGCCGACCAGCACGGCCCCCTTGCCGCCTGCGCTGGCCACCCGGCTCGCGGGCCGTGCCCGCATCGACGGTCTCGGCGGGCCAGGTCAGCGGCACGCCCCTCACCTGGGCCGCCCGTTCGATTTCGAGGCGCTCCGGCGGCCGTTCCGCCGCAGTCACGGCCCGGGAGCCGCCCCCGACGGACGGGGCGAACAGGAGCACGGTGGTCGTGGGGCGCTCCGACGGCCACAACGGCAAGCCGGCCTGCTGCAGCAGCTGCTCCATGGCACGGCCATCGAAGCCGACCTTGAGCATCCGGTCGGTGGTCGTCGAATACTGCTGGATGTAGCGGGTGGGGTCGGCGGCCGCGGCGGCAATGGCCGGGGCAGTCCCCGGCATCCCGTCGGCCCGAAGCGCGCACAGCGGCGATTTTCAGGGCCTCGCCAAAGGCGGCGGCCCGGTCGGCTTCGGCCGTGCTCTTTGAGCGGCACCGCTGCCTGGTACAGCGCCACGTCGCCCCATGCCAGGGGCGAGACCATCCACAGGAGGAAGAGCAGCCCGCGCGCGAACTTTCGCGCCGTTCCTGCGGTGACGACGTTGGTGCGGTAGGCAATCATGTGATGGAGGAAGTCGGCGCCGCCGGCCGGTGTGTAAAATACCACAGCCTCGAGCCAGACCCCGGGGCGCCAACCCCCGGGAGCATCAGAAAAATGGCCGAGAGCCCGACCAGCAGCACGACCTATCGCGACGCCGGCGTCGACATCGAAGCGGGCGACGCGCTCGTGGACCGGATCAAGCCCGCCGTGAAGCGTTCGATGCGCCGCGAGGTGCTCGGCGGCATCGGCGGCTTCGGCGCGCTGGTCGAAGTGCCGATGGACCGCTACAAGAAGCCCGTCATGGTCTCGGGGACCGACGGCGTGGGCACCAAGCTGCGGCTCGCGATCGAGACCGGCCGCCACGACACGATCGGCATCGACCTCGTCGCGATGTGCGTCAACGACGTCGTCGTGCAGGGCGCCGAACCCCTGTTCTTCCTCGACTACTACGCGACCGGCAAGCTCGACGTGGACACGGCCGAGCGCGTGATCAAGGGCATCGTCGAAGGCTGCCTGCAGGCGGGATGCGCGCTGGTGGGCGGTGAAACGGCCGAGATGCCGGGCATGTACGAAGGCGAGGATTACGACCTCGCGGGCTTCTGCGTCGGCCTCGTCGAAAAGGACCAGATCATCGACGGCACGAAGACACGCGCCGGCGACGCCATCATCGGCCTCGCTTCCTCGGGCGCGCACTCGAATGGCTATTCATTGATTCGTCGACTGCTCGCAGCTGAGCGGCGCCGGCCCCACGACGCAACTCGACGGCAAGCTGCTGTACGACCTGCTGCTCGAACCCACGCGCATCTACGTGAAGTCGGTGCTGCAGCTGCTGCAGCAGTCGGTGCCGGTGCACAACATCGCGCACATCACCGGCGGCGGCCCGACCGGCAACATTCCGCGCGTGATGCCGGCCGGACTCGAGGCGGTCATCGATGCGAGGCTCTGGCCGCGTCCCGTCGTGTTCGACTGGCTGCAGCGCGTGGGCAACGTCACGCGCGACGAGATGTACCGCACCTTCAATTGCGGTCTGGGCATGACCATCTGCGTTCCTGCCGGCGAAGCCGATCGCGCGCTGGGCATCCTGCGCTCCTGCGGCGAGACGGCGGCCGTGATCGGCGAAGTCCGTTCCGGCAGCCGCGAGGTCGTCATCGTCGAATGACGGCCCCAACCCCGCTGCTGCGCGTCGTCGTGCTGGTGTCCGGGCGCGGCAGCAACCTCAAGGCCATTGCCGCCCAGGCCGATGCCGGCGCGTTGCCGATCCGCATCGAAGCCGTGGTCAGCGATCGCGCGGACGCCGGCGCGCTGGACTGGGCGCGCGACAGAGGCATCCCGGCCGCGGTGCTGTCACCGCGCGACTTTGCCGATCGCGAGGCCTACGGCCGCGCCCTGGGCGACCTCGTCGAGGGTTACGCGCCACAACTGGTCGTCCTGGCCGGATTCATGCGCATCCTGAGCGACGAGTTCGTGCTCCGGTTTTCGGGCCGGATGCTCAACATCCACCCTTCCCTGCTGCCCCGCTACCCCGGGTTGCATACGCACCGCCGGGCGCTCGAGGCCGGCGACCCGGAGCACGGAGCCAGCGTCCATTTCGTGACACCCGAACTCGACGGCGGTCCCGTGGTCTTACAAGCCAGGGTTCCGGTGCTGCCGGGCGACGACGAGGACACCCTCGCGGCGCGCGTGTTGCGCGAGGAACACGTCATTTACCCCCGGTGCGTCGGCTGGTTTGCGGCGGGACGACTCGCCCTCCGCGACGGCGCGGTGTGGCTCGACGGCAAGCCGCTGGACGCGCCCGTCATGCTCGGCAACGAAACGAAGGAAGGTACGTAATGGGGCAGGTGTCGAATTGGTGCGCCCGGGCCGCCGCGATCGGCGGAGCGTGGCTGCTCGCCGCACCTGGCGTCGGCCTGGCCGACCCGACGACAGCCCCCGCGGGACTGCAGCCGTACACGGCCCGTTACCAGGTCAGCTACCGCGGACTCAATGGCGGCGAGATCGAATCGAACTTCAAGCGCGGCACCGTCGCTGGCCAGTGGCAGTACGAGACACGCGTCTTCCCGACCCTGCTCGCTCGCGTCGCCATCAGCTCGCAGGCGCACGAATTGAGCGTGATCCAGGCGACCGCAGCGGGAGTTCGCCCGCTGTCGTTCAACTTCGACGACGGCTCGACGGACGCGGCCAAGGACGTCAGGCTGAATTACGACTGGAAGGCGCTCACCGTGACTGGCAGCGTCGAAGGCAAGCCCGTGTCGCTCCCGATCACGCCCGGCACGCACGATACGTCGTCGGTGCAGGCGGCCATGATCCAGGAACTGCTGGCGGGCCGGAAACCGCAGGGTTTCAAGATCATCACGGGCGGCAAGCTGCGTGAGTACCGCTACTGGCCGGAAGGCACCCAGCAGGTCATGACGCCGTACGGCCAGGTCGAGACCGAGGTCTGGTCGAGCCAGCGCACCGGATCGAACCGCGTCACCAAGACCTGGCACGCGGCGTCACTGGGTTACGTTCCGGTGCAGGCGATCCAGTACCGCAAGGGAAACCCCGAAGTGCAGATGAAGCTGGTGAAGCTGAAGAGGGGTTAGGAGGGTAGGGGTTAGGGGATAGTCGGAAGGCGCAGGCAGGACCGGAAACTGCAGGCAAGCCTCAGATTTCGGAGTCGAGCTGCGCATTCCGCCTGACCTCCTAGCCTTCCTGGCCTTCCTGGCCTCCCGCCGCAGGCTACGCCTTCGGCAGCGTGACGCCCCTCTGCCCCTGGTACTTGCCGCCGCGATCCTTGTACGAGGTCTCGCAGACTTCGTCCGACTCGAAGAACAGCATCTGCGCGACGCCTTCGTTGGCGTAGATCTTCGCGGGCAGCGTCGTCGTGTTCGAGAACTCGAGCGTCACGTGACCTTCCCATTCGGGCTCGAGCGGCGTCACGTTGACGATGATGCCGCAGCGCGCGTACGTCGACTTGCCGAGGCACACCGTCAGCACGCTGCGCGGGATGCGGAAGTACTCGACCGTGCGCGCCAGCGCGAACGAGTTCGGCGGAATGATGCAGACCGGACCGTCGAAATCGACGAACGAGCCGTGGTCGAAATCCTTCGGGTCCACGATCGTCGAATTGATGTTGGTGAAGATCTTGAACTCGGCCGCGCAACGCACGTCGTAGCCGTAGCTCGAGGTGCCGTACGAAACGATGCGCTGGCCGTCGACGACGCGAACCTGGCCGGGCTCGAAGGGCTCGATCATGCCGTGGCTCGCGGCCATGCGGCGGATCCAGCGGTCTGATTTGATGCTCACGGCTTGATGCTCACGGTCAGGTGTCCTCGACGGTGATCTTGGGAAAACCCGCCGCGTCGAGCGCGGCGACGGAAAGCCTGGCCGCCGTGCGGCGGGCGGTGTCCAGGTAGGCGATGCCGATGCGGCTGCCGGGCTCGGCCACCACTGTCGGGCGGCCACCGTCCGTTTCTTCGCGGATGCGGATGTCGAGCGGCAACTGGCCGAGCAGGCTCACGCCGTACTGCTCCGCCATGCGCACGCCGCCGCCGCTGCCGAAGATCGGCTCTTCGTGGCCGCAGTTCGAGCACACGTGGGTGCTCATGTTCTCGACGATGCCGAGCACCGGCACGTTGACCTTCTGGAACATGCGCAAGCCCTTGCGCGCGTCGAGCAACGCGATGTCCTGCGGCGTGGTGACGACCACGGCGCCGCTCACGGGCACACGCTGCGACAGCGTCAGCTGGATGTCGCCGGTGCCGGGCGGCATGTCGACGATCAGGTAATCGAGTTCGCCCCAGTCGGTGTCGTTGAGCAACTGCTGCAGGGCCTGCGTGACCATCGGGCCGCGCCAGACCATCGGCTGTTCTTCCTCGATCAGGAACCCGATCGACATGACCTTGATGCCGTGCGCCTCGAGCGGCTGGATGCGCTTGCCGTCGTGGCTGACCGGCCGTTCGCCCTGCAGCCCCATCATGCGGGGCTGGCTGGGCCCGTAGATGTCGGCGTCGAGCAGGCCGACCCGGGCCCCGTCGAGCGCCAGGGCGAGCGCCAGGTTGACTGCGGTGGTCGACTTGCCGACGCCGCCCTTGCCCGAGGCCACCGCGATGACGTTGCGGATGCCGGGCAGCGGCTGGAGCTGGCCCTGGGCGACGTGGGTGGCGACCTGCCAGCCGACCGTCACCGTGGCGTCCCCGAGCCCCGGATCCTGGCGCAGGTAGGCCTGCAGTTCGGCGGCGAGCGTCCGGGCGTAGTCCCCGGCCGGGAAGCCCAATTCGACCTCGACGACGGGCCGGCCGGCCTCCAACCGGACGGACTTCACAGCTTTGGCCGCCCCTAGAGGCATCCCCAGGTAGGGTTCGACATAATTCGCGACCAAGAGGTGGGCCTGGGCGAGTCGATCGTCCGTCATTCGGGGATCCATCAAGACAGTGGGGGCGGCATGCGCCGGCGATTGCGGATTGTAGCGGAAACAGGCAGTACTCGACGCCGCGGCGGCATCCCGCGGGGCGCGGGGCCTGCATGGCATAATGCGACGGCTTTGGCCCCACCGGTGGCGCCGGCGCGACGTTGAACCGATTCACCGGACGAGGTCCGTCCCCGCCCGTGACGAGAAGATGATCCACACACGTCGCCCATGAGCTTTTTCACGAACCTGCGCGCTGACCGCCTGATCGCCGAGATCAAGGCGGCCGACGGCAGCGACGGCCACCGTGCGTCGCTGGAAAAGCTCGTGCGGCTCGGGCCGTCGGCCATCCCGCGCGTCCTCGACGCGCTCGCGAGCGCGGACAAGCAGGAAACCACCGGCTTCGTCGCCGTGCTCACGGCACTGCTCGACAACAAGTCGTTCCCCGTGGTCGCCGCGGGCCTCGACCGAACGGCAACCAGCGCACGGTCGCGGGCGCCGCCGCGCGCGCTGTCCAGTTCGCGCAATTACGCCGCCAACCTGCTGTTCGGGCTGCTCGACCAGCCGGCGATGCCGAAAGGCACGATCGTCGGCATCCTGACGGCGCAGAAGGCGCGCCTCAATGCGCGCGACGTCCTGCAGCGCGCGTACAGCCAGGACGCGGCCGAGAAGGCGGCGATGTTCCGCATCGTCGCCGACATCGCGGACGCGAGCATCGTCCCCGAGATGCTGAGCCGCCTCGAGGGCAAGGACCCGATCGCGCGCACGCACATCATCAACATCCTGGCGCGCTTCAACCGCCGCGACGTGGCCGAGGCGCTGCAGCGGCAACTCAAGGACACCAACAAGTTCGTGCGGCAGGCCGTGCTGAACGCGCTGGCCGGCTTCGAGGGCAACGTCGACGTCGGACTGCTGTGCGAAGTCCTGCGCGATCCCGACGTCGAGACGCAGCAGAAGGCGATCGACGCCGTCGTGCGCGCCAATCACCCGGACACGATGCGGCACCTGATCGCCGTGCTGCGCGACGAGGACGAGAATGCCCGTCGCGCCGCGGTCGAAGTGCTGAACGAGATCGGCACGCCGGCGCACGTGAAGGCCCTGCTGCAGTCGATCAAGGACGACGACTGGTGGGTGCGCAGCCGCGCCGCCGACGCGCTCGCCAAGATCGGCGGCCCGCGCGTGATCGAAGCCGCGCTCGAACTGATCCGCGACCAGGACGAGGACGTCCGTCGCGCGGCGATCGAGATCCTGAACCAGACCAAGGACGAACGCGCGATCGGCTACCTGATCGAGGCGACGCGCGACAACGACTGGTGGGTGCGCGAGCGCGCCGTCGACGCGCTCGCCGAGATCGGCAGCCCGCGCGCGCTGCCGACGCTGCTCGACCTGCTGCGCACCGGTGACGAGCGCTCGCTGCCGACCGTGGTGCGCGCCATCGGCAAGCTCGGCGATCCGTCCGTGATCCCGCGCCTGATGCCGCTGCTCGAAAGCCCGTCGAAGGAAGCGCGGCTCGAGGTCATCACCGCGCTCGCGCGCCTGGTCGACGACAACTCCGCCGACGTCGTGCGCGCGCGCCTGGAATCGTTCGGCGCCGAATCGGCGGACCCGACGGTCAGCCACGCCGCGATGCGCGCCGTCGAGGACATGGATGCGCGCTTCTCGACGGGCGTGCGCGATGCCCAGCAGGGCGCGGCCCGCATGGCCGAGCCGTCGCGCACCCTGCTCGCCGAAAAGCCCGACTTCGACGGCCTCGCGCGCCAGGCCGCGCCCGTCGCAGCGGCTCGACATCTCCGCGCTCAAGCCGGGCGACGTGCTCGAGGGCCGCTACAAGTACCTGCAGAAGATCGGCAAGGGCGCCTTCGGCACCGTGCTGCTGATGGAGGACACGGTCGTCGACGAACGGCTGGTGCTCAAGTTCCTGAACCCGAACGTCTCGCAGGACGAGGAGATGATGAAGCGGTTCGTGCACGAGCTGCGCTACTCGCGCAAGATCACGCACCGCAACGTCATCCGCATCTACGACTTCCTGTTCATCCGCGGCAACTACGCGATCTCGATGGAGTACTTTCCGTCGCACACGCTCGGCAACGAGATCAACGACAAGCCGCTCCCGCTCGACAAGGCCGTCCGCTACGCCATGGACGTGGCCACCGGCATGGCCGTGGCGCACCAGTCCGGCATCATCCACCGCGACCTGAAGCCCGCCAACGTGCTGATCGACGACACGGGCCTGCGTCAAGATCGTGGACTTCGGCGTCGCGGCCGCGCAGCAGCAGGGCGACACGCAGCTCACCAAGACCGGTTATGTGATCGGGTCGCCGAAATACATGGCGCCCGAGCAGATCCTGGGCAAGAAGGTCGACGAGCGGGCCGACGTCTACTCGCTTGGCGTGATGCTGTATGAGATGCTCACCGGCGAGCCGCCCTACCACCGCGGCGACCACATGGCGGTCATGTACCAGCACGTCCAGGGCAAGGCGAAACCGCCGATCGAGGTGAACCCCGGCATCCCGCCGGGCCTGTCGGAGATCGTCATGAAGTCGATGGCCGTGGACAAGGCGCGCCGCTTCCAGACGATGGACGAGCTGCGCTCCGCACTCGAACGCTACCTCTGAGGCCGCCTTGGCGCGCATCGACGCATTCCTGAAACTCGGCGCCTCGCAAGGCTGCTCGGACGTCCACCTTGCAGTCGGCGTCCCGCCGATGCTGCGCATGAACGGCGAACTGCTGCCGATCAAGTTCCGCAACCTCGCCGAGGCCGAGCTCGAAAGCTACGTCACCGAGATCCTGACGCCCACGCACCAGGAGCAGTTCAAGAAAGGCCACGACGTCGATTTTTCGTACGTCTCCGAGGACAACGCCCGCTTCCGCGTCAACGTGTTCCGCAAGGAGACGGGCGTCGGCGCGGTGTTCCGCGCGATCCCGAACGACGTGCCGTCGCTCGATTCGCTGAACCTGCCGCCGGTCGTCAAGAAGTTCTGCGATTTCCACCAGGGCATGGTGCTGGTCACGGGCTCGACCGGCACCGGCAAGTCGACGACGCTCGCGGCGATGATCGACCACCTGAACCAGACCCGCCGGCTCAACATCATCAGCCTCGAAGACCCGATCGAGTTCGTCCACCGCAGCAAGCAGTCGCAGGTGATCCAGCGCGAGCTGCACACGCACCTGCCCTCCTTCGCCGAGGGCGTGCGGGCGGCAATGCGCGAGGACCCCGACGTGATCCTGGTCGGCGAACTGCGCGACGCCGAGACGGTGCGCTGGGCGATGACGGCGGCGGAAACCGGGCACCTCGTGCTCGGCACGCTGCACACGACCAGCGCCACGAAGACCATCGACCGCATCGTCGACGCGCTGCCGGCCGAAGAACGCGAGCAGACCAAGAGCTTCCTGTCGCAGAGCCTGCTCGGCGTCGTCACGCAGTTCCTGGTGCGCACGCCCGACCTGCGCGGGCGCAAGGCGATCTGCGAAGTGATGGTGATGAACCGCGCGATCGGCAAGCTGATCACGTCCGAGCAGTCGCACATGATCCCGTCGCAGCTGCAGACCGGCCGCGAGGTCGGCATGCAGACGCTCGACCAGGCGCTGCTCGCGGCGGTCCAGGCGCGCGAGATCGATCCCGAGGACGCGTTCGGCTACGCCACGGACAAGAAGCCGTTTGCCCGCTACATCCCGGAAGGCACGATGACGCTCAAGTCCGACGTGACGCAGGGCCTCTGATGTCGACCGACACGACGACCCAGGTCGGCACTGCCGAGGCGCCGCAGCACACGCCGCGGCGCATCGACGAGTTCCTGATGGAGGTCCTGAAGCGGGGCGGCTCCGACCTGCATTTCGTCGCGGGCGATCCGCCACGCATCCGACTCCACGGCGAACTGCAGTCGCTGCGCGAAGCGCCGCTCGACAAGCAGTTCGTCCGCGACACGATCATGGAGTTCATCACGCGCCGCGCGCAGCAGCAGCTCGAGGAAAAGGACGGCGCCGATTTCGCCTATTCGATTCCGAGCGTGTCGCGTTTCCGCGTCAACGTGTTCCGGCACATCGGCGGGCTCGGCGCGGTCCTGCGGGCGATTCCCTCGAAGGCGCTGACGCTCGAGCAGCTCAACCTGCCGGCGGCCGTGCGCAGCCTCTGCCGCGTCAACAATGGCCTGATCCTGGTGACCGGCAAGACCGGCTCGGGCAAGTCGACGACGCTCGCCGCGATGATCGACGACATCAACGCGCGCGAGAAAGGCCACATCCTCACGATCGAAGACCCGATCGAGTTCGTGCACCCGCGCAAGAACTGCCTGGTGAGCCAGCGCGAGGTCGGCCTGCACAGCCCGGGATTCGCCGAGGCGCTGCATTCCGCCCTGCGCGAAGACCCGGACATCGTGCTCGTCGGCGAATTGCGCGACCTCGAGACCATGAGCATCGCGGTCACGGCGGCCGAGATGGGCATCCTGGTGATGGGCACCCTGCATACCAACGGCGCCGCGCCCACCGTGGACCGCATCGTCAACGCCTTCCCGTCCGACAAGCAGGGTCACGTGCGGACCATGCTGTCGACGTCGCTGCGCGGCGTGATCTCGCAGCAGCTGATCCAGCGCGCGGACAAGCGCGGACGGGTCGCGGCGCTCGAGATCCTGATCAACACGCCGGCCGTCTCCAACCTGATC
The DNA here is from genome assembly GCA_963828265.1 of uncultured Gammaproteobacteria bacterium. Lineage (GTDB taxonomy): Bacteria > Pseudomonadota > Gammaproteobacteria > Steroidobacterales > Steroidobacteraceae > RPQJ01. Next base: position 18,677 of record CAWHEA010000002.1, read on the forward strand.
CGCCAGGGCAAGCTCGACCAGCTCGAGAACGCGATGCAGAGCGGCGCCGCCCACGGCATGCGGGTCATGGACTCGGCGATCAAGGAACTGTTCGAGAAGGGCGTGATCAGCGGCCGTTCGGCCTACGAAAAGGCCATCAACAAGCCGCAGTTCGAGCAGTTCAAGGACATGGGTTGAACGCGCGTCGCCGAGCGTCGCGCTAGCGCACTGCGCTCCGGCGCGATGCGCATCGGCAGCATCGCGCGTCCGTCCTCGGCACAGCGCACCGCTCCGGGGCTCGGGGACGTCTCCCGCGCCTTGGAAAGGCAGACACGCGGCGCCGGCGAGACGTACCCGAACCCGGAGCGATGCGCCGCACGTGCGGTGGCAGCGGACCGATTGCTGCGGCGACTTGCGCCGTGCGAGCGCTCGCCCGCGGCGAGTGCGAGCTCAGGCGCGGTCGTGTCAGGCGGTGGATTCGGTGCCTCTCCCGCGCCGCGTGTCTGCCTTTCCAAGGCGCGGGAGAGGCACCGAATCCGCCGCATGGCCACCGTGACGCGTGCCGCCGTCCAGGCCGATCGCGCGGCGAGCCAAGCCGTCCGGGGGCGCGACTGGCATAATTGACGGTCCATCGTCCCGGACCCCGCCGCCCCATGACCGCCCAGCCCAAGCGCACCTTGCTCGTCACCAGCGCGTTGCCGTATGCCAACGGCGCGCCGCACCTCGGGCACATCGTCGAATACGTCCAGACCGACATCTGGGTGCGGTTCCAGCGCATGCGCGGCCACGACTGCCTGTTCATCTGGGCGAGCGACGCGCACGGCACGCCGATCATGCTCAAGGCGCGGCAGGAAGGCATCACGCCCGAGCAGCTGATCGAGCGCGTGGGCGCCGAGCAACGCCGCGACTTCGGCGAGTTCGACATCTCGTACGACAACTTCCACACCACGCACTCGGACGAGAACCGCGAGGTCACGTACGAGATCTACCGCCGGCTCGTGGCCGGCGGCCACATCCGGCGCGAGACGATCGTGCAGGCGTACGACGAGCAGGCGAAGATGTTCCTGCCCGATCGCTACGTGCGCGGCACGTGCCCCAAGTGCGGCGCGCTCGACCAGTACGGCGACAGCTGCGAAGTCTGCGGCGCCACCTACACGCCGGCCGACCTGCTGAACGCGGTCTCGGTCGTGAGCGGCACGGCGCCCGTGCAGAAGGAATCGGAGCACCTGTTCTTCAAGCTCGGCGACTTCGAGCCGATGCTGCGCGCCTGGACGGGGGGCGACCGTCTCCAGTCCGCGGTGACGGCGAAGCTCGGCGAGTGGTTCGGCGCGGGGCTGCGCGACTGGGACATCTCGCGCGACGAGCCGTATTTCGGCTTCGAGATTCCCGGGCGAGACCGGCAAGTATTTCTACGTCTGGCTCGACGCGCCGATCGGCTACCTCTCGAGCCTGCTGCAGTACTGCCGCCGCACCGGCCGCGATTTCGACCAGTACTGGAAGCCGGACAGCGCCGCCGAGGTGTATCACTTCATCGGCAAGGACATCGTCTACTTCCACACGCTGTTCTGGCCGGCGGTGCTTGCAGGGCGCGGGCTACCGTCCGCCGACGTCGGTGTTTGCGCACGGCTTCCTGACCGTGAACGGACTGAAGATGTCCAAGTCGCGCGGCACGCTGATCTCCGCGCGCACCTGGCTCGATCACCTGCCGGCGGAGTACCTGCGCTACTACTTCGCGTCGCGCCTCGGTGACGGCGTCGACGACCTCGACCTCAACCTCGACGACTTCGTCGCCAAGGTCAATTCCGACATCGTCGGCAAGCTGGTCAACATCGCGAGCCGGTGCGCCGGCTTCATCGCGCGGGGCTCGGCCGGCAAGCTGGCCGCCACGCTCGCCGACGCAGGCCTGCAGGCCGAATTCGTCGCGGCCGGCGAGCGCGTCGCTGCGCTGTACGAAGGCCGCGACCTCGCCGGTGCGATGCGCGAGATCATGGCGCTGACCGACCGCGCCAATCTCTACATCGACCAGCAGAAGCCGTGGCTGATGGCCAAGGATCCGGCCCGTGCCGCCGAGGTGCAGGCTGTCTGCACGCAGGGCATCAACCTGTTCCGCGTGCTGGCGGTGTACCTGAAGCCCGTCATGCCGAAGCTCGCTGCCGGCGCCGAGAAGTTCCTCGGGCTGCCGCCGCAGACGTGGGCCGACGCGGCGACGCCGCTGCTCGGCACGGCGATCAACGCCTACGAACCGCTCGCCACGCGAGTCGACCCGGCCGCCGTCAAGGCACTGCTCGCTGCCTCCGCGGAGAGCCTGAAGCCATCGGGCGTGCCGGAAGCGGCGGCCACGACGGTTCCAGCGGTTGCGGCCAAGACTGCCGCGCCGACGCCGGCGAAGGGCGCCGTGAAGGCTGCGGCGAAACCGGCCGAGCCTGCCGCTCCACCCGCGGAATTGTCGATCGACGACTTCATGAAAGTCGACCTGCGCATCGCGCGCATCGACTCGGCCGAACTCGTCGAAGGCGCGGACAAGCTGCTCAAGCTCGGGGTGGACCTGGGCGAACTCGGCAAGCGGCAGATCTTCGCGGGCATACGCTCGGCGTACGAACCGTCGCAGCTCGTCGGCCGCCTGACGGTCGTGGTCGCGAACCTCGCGCCGCGCAAGATGCGCTTCGGCCTGTCCGAAGGCATGGTGCTCGCGGCCGGACCCGGCGGCCAGGAGATCTTCGTGCTCTCCCCCGATGCCGGCGCGACGCCCGGCATGAAGGTGAAGTGACGCCCGCGACGAGGAGCCCATGACCGAGCTGCTGCTGCTCGCGCTCGGAGCGAGCCTGGTCAACAACTTCGTCCTGTCGAACTTCCTCGGGCTCTGCCCGTTCATCGGCGTGAGCCGCCGCTTCGAGGCGGCGGCCGGCATGGCGCTCGCGACGCTGTTCGTGCTCACGATCGCCTCGGGCCTGAGCTTCGCGCTGTGGCAATGGGTGCTGGTGCCGCTCCACCTCGAATACCTGCGCACGCTGGTCTTCATCCTGCTGATCGCGGGGGTGGTGCAGTTCACCGAAATCATGGTGCGGGCGACGAGCCCGCTGCTGCACCAGTTGCTCGGCATTTTCCTGCCGCTCATCACGACCAACTGCGCCGTGCTCGGCGTGGCGCTGCTGAACGTCGATCGCCAGCACGGACTGCTCGAGTCGCTGGTGTTCGGTGCGAGCGCCGGCGCAGGTTTCGGGCTCGCACTGCTGCTGTTCACGGCGCTGCGCGAACGACTCGATACGGCCGACGTGCCGGAAGCCTTCCGCGGCGCGCCCGTGGCGCTGGTGACGGCGGGACTGATGGCGCTCGCCTTCATGGGTTTCACCGGGCTGGGCGCGCGGTGAATCCCGACGCGATCGGCATCGCGGTGCTGGTCGCCGTGGCGCTCGCCGTCGCGCTCGGCGTCGCACTCGGCTGGGCCGCTTCACGCATCGAACCCGACACCGAATCGCTCGTCGGGCAGATCGATGCGCTGCTGCCGCAGACGCAGTGCGGCCAGTGCCTGTATCCCGGCTGCCGCCCCTACGCGGCCGCCATCGCAAATGGCGAGGCGGACATCGACCGCTGCCCGCCAGGGGGCGACACAGACGGTGCGTGCACTCGCCGCGCTGCTCGATCGTGCGCCGCGTCCGCTCGACCCCGCGTTCGGCGTGCCGAAGCCCGCGCAGGTTGCATGGATCGACGAGGAAAAGTGCATCGGGTGCGCCCGCTGCCTGCCGGCCTGCCCGGTCGACGCCATCGTCGGGGCATCCCGGCAGATGCACACGGTGATCGCCGCGCAGTGCACGGGTTGCGAGCTCTGCCTGCCGCCCTGCCCCGTCGACTGCATCGAACTGCGCCCCGCACCTGCAACGTCGCTGCGCTACCGCCAGCCGCGCGCCGCGTGATGGCCGCACGATCCACTTTTCCCGCCGGCCTCGCGCTCGACGCGCACAAGCAGCAGGCGTGCGGCACGCCGATCGTCGAACTGCCGTTGCCCGCGCAGGTGATCACTCGCTCTCGACCAGGGCTCCGGGTACAGCGCAGAACCCGTCGTGGCGGTGGGTGACACCGTGGCCATGGGCACGCTCGTCGCACGCGCCAGCCATCCGTTTGCAAGCGCACTGCACTCGCCACTCGCGGGCACCGTCGTTGCGATCGAGTCGCGCGAGGCCGCGGTCGAGGGTGGACGCAACGTCTGCATCGTGATCGCAGGCGACGGCTCGGGGCGGATCGATGAACGCATCCGTCCGCCCGGAGATCCTGCGTCGCTCAGCCCCGAGCAACTCATCCAGCGCCTGCGCGACGCAGGCATCGCGGGGCTCGGCGGCGCCGGCTTTCCGACCGCGACCAAGCTCGACTCCGCACGGACCCGCGGCGCGCAGACGCTGGTGCTGAACGGCGCGGAGTGCGAGCCGTGGATCTGCTGCGACGACGCGCTCATGCGATCCGCGGCGGACGACGTCGTGGTCGGCGCACTCTTGCTGCAACGCGCGGCCGGCGCCGGGCGTTGCGTGATCGCGATCGAGGACGACAAGCCCGAAGCGATCGCAGCCGTGACCGGCGCCATCGAGCGCCAGCGTGATGCAGCCCAGCGTGACGATGAAGTGACGCTCGCGGTCGTCCCCGCGGTGTATCCGCAGGGCGCCGAGCGTCAGTTGATCACGGCGGTCGACCGGGATCGAAGTGCCCTCGGGCAGCCTGCCCGCCGCTGCCGGCGTGATCTGCCAGAACGTCGCGACCGCCGCGGCCGTCGCGCGTTGGGCTGCGCGCGGGGAGCCCCTCCTCTCTCGCGTCGTGACAGTCACGGGCAGCGGCGTCGAGCAACCCTGCAACGTCCGGGCGCCGATCGGCACCCCACTGTCCGCGCTCATCGCGGCGGCCGGCGGTTATCGCGGCACGCCGTTGCGCCTGATCGCCGGCGGCAGCATGACGGGTCGCGCATTGCCGTCGGACGAGGTCGGCCTGACCAAGGCGATGAACTGCGTGCTCGTCGCGACGCGGGACGACATCGGTTCACGACTCGGCGCCGTCGAATTGCCGTGCATCCGCTGCGGCGACTGCGCCGACGTGTGCCCCGCCGGACTGCTGCCGCAGCAACTGCACCGGGCGGCGCTCGCCGATGCTCACGACAGCCCTGCGGGAACTCGGCGTGCGCGACTGCATCGATTGCGGTCTCTGCGACTACGTCTGCCCAAGCCAGATTCCGCTCGCCGATCGTTTTCGTGACGCGCGGCGCCGCCTGAACGAGGCCGACGCGATGGCGGCGCAGGGCAGCGGACGCACGCGAGCGCCACGAACTGCGCACGCGCCGGCTGCAGGAGGCCGCAGCGGCCGAGCAGCAGGCGTTCGAGAGCGTCCGCAATCGAGTACGCCAACCCGGCGACGATCCTGCAGGCGGTACGCACTGACATGCGATTCGACACCTCACCCGCACCGCACGTCATCGCCGGTTACACCGTGCCGCGCGTCATGTTCCAGGTGCTGCTCGCACTGGTGCCCGCAGGCATTGCGCACGTCGCGCTGTTCGGTCCCGGGCTGCTGCTGCAACTGTCCGTCGCGTGCGTCACCGCACTGCTCGCCGAAGCAGCGGCGCTGCGCTGGCGCGGTCGTGACGCAGTGCCCGCGCTCAAGGACGGCAGCGTGCTGGTCACCGCGTTCCTGCTGGCATTCTCTGTCCCGCCGCTGCTGCCGTGGTGGCTCGGCGCGCTCGGCACGGCGCTGGCCGTGCTGCTCGGCAAGCACGTCTTCGGCGGACTCGGCCAGAACCCGTTCAATCCTGCGATGGTGGGTTACGCGATCCTGCTCGTTTCGTTCCCCGCGGAGATGACGCGCTGGCCCGTGCCGCTGGATGCCGGCGGCACGCATACGTGGGTCGAGCTGGCACGCTTGTCGTTCGCAGGTTTTTACGGCGCGGACCTGGCGTCGCATTGGGACGGGTACACCGGCGCCACGGCGCTGGATTCGATCCGCAACGGACTCGACCTGCGTTACACGCTGCCGGAACTGCTGGGACGCGGCGACATTGCCGGAGAGTTCGGCGCGCGCGGCTTTGCCTGGATCAATCTCGCGGCACTCGCGGGCGGCCTCTACCTGATGACACGCGGGATCGTGCGCTGGCACATCCCGGTGGCCGTGCTGGCCGGCCTGCTCGTGCCGTCACTCATCGCGCAGGCATTGGATTCCGGCGTCGCGCTCGGACCGATCATGCAGGCGTTCTCCGGCGCCACGATGCTGGCCGCATTTTTCATCGCGACGGACCCCGTCTCCGCCGCGACGAGCGATCGCGGACGCCTCTGGTACGGAGCCGGCATCGGCCTGATCGCGTGGATCATCCGCACCTGGGGCGGCTACCCCGACGGCTTCGCCTTTGCGGTCCTGCTCATGAACCTCGCCGTGCCGTTCATCGACCGTTACACCGTGCCGAGAATTTATGGCCGGCAACCCTGAGCAGCCCGTGCGTCGCGCCGTACGCGCTGTCGTGGTGCTGGCAGCTGCAGCGATGGCCGCCTTCGGGCTCGTGGCCATCGTGCACGAAGCGACGCGCGACCAGATTGCGGCAACGGAACGTGCGCACGAGCTGGCCCGTTTCGACCAGGTGCTGGCCGGCCGGCCGTACGACAACGACCTGCTGGCCGACACCGTGACCCTGCGCGATCCGGAGCTGCTGGGTGCAGCGGAAGCCATCACCGCGTACCGCGCCCGCCTCCACGGCGAACCCGTCGCGGTCGTGCTCGAGCCCGTTGCGCCCGATGGCTACTCCGGCGCCATTCACCTGTTGGTCGCCATAGCGCCCGACGGCACCGTCCTTGGCGTGCGGACCGTGAGTCACCACGAGACCCCCGGACTCGGCGATTTCATCGACACACGCAGGTCCGACTGGATCCAGCGATTTACCGGCAAGTCTTTCGCGCAACCCCGATGCGGCGCGCTGGCGCGTGCGCAAGGACGGCGGCGATTTCGACCAGTACACGGGCGCCACGATCACCTCGCGCGCCGTGGTCGGGACCGTCGGCCGCACGCTGGAATTCTTCGCGCGTCATCGCGAACGAGTTGCTGGGCGACGAGTTGCTGGCCGTCCCGGCTACAATTCAGCCATGACGCCTGCCGCCATCCTCCGCGCCGGTTTCCGCGACCAGAACCCGGGCCTCGTGCAATTGCTCGGCCTGTGCCCGCTGCTCGCGGTCAGCACGTCGCTCGGCAGCGGCCTCGGGCTCGGCCTTGCCACGCTGGCCGTGCTCGTCGCCAGCAACGGCCTGGTCTCGCTGGTGGGCCGATCGCTGCCGGCCGAGATCCGCATTGCCGTGTTCGTGCTGCTGATCGCGGCACTGGTCACCGCGGTCGAACTCGCGCTCGCGGCCTGGCTGCCGGGACTGCACGCGGCGCTCGGCATTTTCCTGCCGCTGATCGTCACCAACTGCCTGGTGCTCGCCCGCGCGGAAGCCTTTGCCTCACGCCAGCCCATCGGGAACGCGTTGCTCGATGGCTTCGCGATGGGTGGCGGATTCCTCGTCGTGCTGGTCGCACTGGGCAGCGTGCGCGAAGTGCTCGGTCGCGGCAGCCTCGGAGGCGACCTGCACGTGCTGCTGGGCAGCGACGCGTCGACGTCCGGCTTGCACCTGTTCAGCGAGCAGCATGGCTTCCTGCTGGCGCTGCTGCCGCCGGGCGCGTTCATCCTGCTGGGACTCGGCCTCGCCTGGCGCCAGGCGCGTAAGGCTGCCGCATCGTGAAGCCGGCCAAGGTCCGCGAACTCTTCGAGCGGCTGCAGGCGCTGAACCCGAACCCGGTGACGGAGCTCGAGCATTCCACGCCGTTCGAGTTGCTGATCGCGGTGATCCTCTCGGCGCAGGCGACCGACAAGGGCGTGAACGTCGCGACGCGCAAGCTGTTCCCGGTCGCCAACACGCCGGAGAAGATCCTGGCGTTGGGTACCGACGGGCTGACCTCCTACGTGAAGACGATCGGGCTGTACCCGGGCAAGGTGAAGAACATCCTCGCCACGTGCCAGCTGTTGATCGACCGGCACGGGGGGAAGGTGCCGGCGGACCGCGCAGCGCTGGAGGAATTGCCGGGCGTCGGACGCAAGACCGCCAACGTCGTGCTCAACAGCGCATTCGGGCTGCCGACGATGCCGGTGGATACGCACATTTTCCGCGTGTCGAACCGGCTCGGCCTCGCGCATGGCGACACTCCGCGCGAGATCGAGGACGGCCTGCTGAAGGTCATTCCGCCCGAGTACCTGCTCAACGCGCACCACTGGCTGCTGCTGCACGGTCGCTACGTCTGCAAGGCGCGCAAACCGGATTGCCCACGCTGCCCGCTGGTCGACCTCTGCCCGTACAAGGACAAGACCTTGCCCTTGCCCGCGACGCTGCCGTTCGCACGAGCAGGTGCCCTGATGCCGTTCTTTCACGACCAGGGCCGTTCGTCACTGCGGCGCATGTACGTCGAGGCCTGGCGCAAGCATCGCGAGTCGCTGCCGGTCGAGCCGGTCGAAGACCAGATCATCCGGGTGATCGAACTGCACCCGGAGTACTCGTCTGTGCTCGAGTCGGGCGGCGACGCGCTCGAACGGGATTACACGCCCGAGGAAGGCCAGACGAACCCGTTCCTGCACATGGGGCTGCACCTTGCGATCCGTGAGCAGGTGTCGACCAATCGTCCCGCTGGTATCGCGTCCGTGCACCGCTCCCTGGCTGCGAGACTCGGTGACGTCCACGAGGCGGAGCACGCGATGATCGAATGCCTGGGCCAGGCGCTCTGGCAGGCGCAGCGTTCCGGGCTGCCTCCCGACGAGGCCGCATACCTGGAATCGCTGCGCCGGTTGATCTGACGCCGCCGGCCGCGGCTACCAGCGCATCCGCTCGCCCAGCAGCGCTTCGAGCGCCGCGTTGTGCGGCGCGAAGTAGTCGCGCAGGCGTTCGGCCGTTGCGGGCTCGATCGGCGGATACTTCCGGGTGTTGCGTGGCTCGAGCTTCGCGGCACTCAGTTCGCGGCAGTCCGAGGAAGCGCAAGCGAGCGATTCAGCACGGGCAGCGGTTCTTTCGCCAGGTCCTCGAATCGCAGCACCAGCAACTGCTCGCGCGGATAGACGCGCAACCAACGCTCGAGCTGCTCCGCGTACCGTCCGCGCGCGAGGTAGCTGAAGTACTGGTGCGCTTCGCTGCGCTCGATTTCGCCGCGCGCCAGTCGCTCGTGGTCGCGGCCGATCCGGTCGGGCTCCGCCGCGATCGCGTCCTCGAACGACAGCGGCTCGCGACCCTTGTCGCGCTCGTGCCAGTAGTGCGAGTACGCACGCCGCACCGGATCACGCAGCAGGACGATCAGCTTCGCGTCGGGCACCAGGTCGTGCGCACGCTGCGGCACCTGGGGATGGAACAGGTAGTAGGGGCTGCTGTCGATGTTCACGCCGCCCTGCCCTGCACGACCAAAATTCGCGCGGTACCACGATTCACCGCGGCCGAAGTTCAGGTCGAAGTAATGCACTTCCTTGCGCAGCGGCGCGATGACCTGCGGATGCTGCGTCAGGTAGTAGTGCAGTGAACTCGTCCCCGACTTCATCGCGCCGATGATCATCGCGTCGGGCAGCGCGCGCGCGTCACGCGATCGCAGCTTCAATTCGACACGCCGGCCTGCTTCGAGCAGGCCGAACCAGCGCAACGTGCGGGTCAGTGTCGGGTGCATGGATCGATACCGCACCGCCGCAGGATGACTGCGACGGCGCGCAGGTTATTTCTTTGCGGTGCCGCGCTTCGGGATGTAGAGGTCGGTCAGCGTGCCGTCGAACGCCTCGGCCGCCATCGCCACCGTTTCGGACAGCGTCGGATGCGGATGGATCGTCAGGCCGATGTCGGCCGCATCCGCGCCCATCTCGATCGCGAGCATCACCTCGCTGATGAGGTCGCCGGCATTGGTGCCGACGATGCCGCCGCCGATGACGCGATGCGTCTGCGGATCGAACAGCAGCTTGGTGAAACCTTCGTCGCGGCCGTTGGCCAGCGAGCGACCGCTCGCCGCCCAGGGGAACACCGCCTTCTCGAAGGCGATGCCCTTCGCCTTCGCGTCGGTTTCCGTGAGGCCCGCCCAGGCGATTTCGGGGTCGGTATAGGCGACCGAGGGAATGGATCGCGCGTCGAAGAAGCGCTTGTGCCCGGCGATGACTTCCGCCGCGACCTTGGCTTCGTGCGTGGCCTTGTGCGCGAGCATCGGCTGCCCGACGACGTCGCCGATGGCAAAGATGTGCGGCACGTTCGTGCGCTGCTGCCGGTCGACGGGAATGAAACCGCGCTCGTTGACCACGACACCGGCGGACTCGCAGCGCAGGTGCTTGCCGTTCGGCGTGCGGCCCACCGCCACCAGCACCTTGTCGTACAGCTGCGGTTCGGGGGCTTTGTCGCCCTCGAAGGTGACCCGGAGGCCCTCGCTGAGTGCTTCGATACCGGTGACCTTGGTGCGCAACATCACGGTTTCGTACCGGGCTGCGATGCGCTTCTCCAGCGGACGCACCAGGTCGCGGTCGCAGCCTGGCATCAGGCCTTCGGTCAGTTCGACGACGCTCACCTTCACGCCGAGGGCGGCGTACACCGTCGCCATCTCGAGACCGATGATGCCGCCGCCCACGACCAGCATGCGCCTGGGCAGGTCGAGCTCGAGGGCGCCGGTGGAATCGATGATGCGAGGATCGTCGGGCAGGCCGGGCAGCCGGAACGACTCGGAACCCGCGGCGATGATGCAGTGAGCGAACGTGACGGACTGGCTGTTGCCGTCTGTCGCCGGTCACGCTGACAGCGTGGTCGCCCGCAAAGGCCGCGACGCCACGGATGACCGTCACCTTCCGCTGCTTGGCCAGGCCCGTGAGGCCCGTCGTCAAGCGGCCCACGACCTTGTTCTTCCAGTCGCGCAGCCTGGACGCGTCGATCTTCGGCGCGCCGAACTCGATGCCGTGCGCGGCCATCGCGTGCGCGTCCTCGATGACCTTCGCCGCATGCAACAGCGCCTTCGACGGAATGCAGCCGACGTTGAGGCACACGCCGCCGAGCGTCGGCCAGCGTTCGACCAGCGCCACCTTGAGCCCGAGGTCTGCCGCGCGGAACGCGGCGGTATAGCCACCGGGACCGGCACCGACGACGACGACGTCGTAATCGAAGCTGGCAGGCGCGACGGTTGGCGCGGCCGCCGGCCTGGAGTCCGCGACGGCGGCTTCGCTGTTCGCAGGCACAGCAACTTTGAAGGGCCGCATCGGGACCGTATCGACGTACGGCTCGCCGCCGAACGGCTCCCGCTGGCGCGGCGTCGCCTGCCCGTTGTCAGCCGACGCTGCAGCCGCAGCGACTTCCTCCGCGCCGATCTGACGCGGAACCTTCAAGCTCCAGCACGGCCGTACCGGTCGACACCTTGTCGCCCGGCTGCACGAGAATTCGCGCAACCTTGCCGGCCGTCGTCGCTGGCACGTCCATCGTCGCCTTCTCGCTCTCGAGCGTGAGCAGCGCCTGCTCCTTCTCGACCTGGTCACCCACCTTGACCAGCAGTTCGAGAACGGTGACCTCACCCGGCGTGCCGAGATCCGGCAGGCGCACTTCGATCGGGCGGTGCCGCGGACGGCTTGCTGCCGGTCATGGGATTGCCCTCAGCAGTCCGTCCACGTTGTTGAGCGCTGACGGCGAGGAACGACGTGAACCGGACCGCGGCGGCACCGTCGATGACGCGGTGATCGTACGAGAGCGAGAGCGGCATCATCAGGCGCGGGACGAAGACGCCGTCCTGGTAGACCGGTTTGTACGCCGAACGCGAGACGCCGAGAATCGCGACTTCGGGTGCATTGATGATCGGCGTGAACGCGGTGCCACCAATGCCGCCGAGACTCGAGATCGTGAAGCAGCCGCCCTGCATCTCGGCGGCGGAGAGCTTGCCCGCGCGGGCTTTTTCACTGAGGTCCGCGAGGTCGCGCGCGAGCTCGAAGACGTCCTTGCGATCGGCGTCGCGCACGACGGGCACCACCAGGCCGTTCGGCGTATCGGCGGCGAAGCCGATGTGCACGTACTTCTTGTAGACGAGTTCGCCGGCATCGGCATCGAGCGATGCGCAGAACTGCGGAAACTGCTGCAGGGCCTGCACGCAGGCGCGGATCACGAACGCGAGCGGCGTCAACTTGAGGCCGCGCTCCGTCGCCTGCTGCTTCAGGTTCGCGCGGGCCTGCTCCATCTCGGTGATGTCGGCCTCGTCGAACTGCGTGACGTGCGGCAGGTTCACCCAGCTTGCGTGCAGTCGCGGTCCCGAGATCTTCTGGATCCGCGTGAGCGGCTTGCGCTCGATCGGTCCGAATGCCGCGAAGTCGACGACAGGCACGCGCGGCAGCGCGGCGGCGCCGGGGCGGCGGCAGCACCGGACGACAGGACGCGCTTTACGTAGGCCTTCACGTCGACGTCGGTGATGCGGCCTTTATCGCCCGAGCCCTGCACCTTCGTGAGGTCGACGCCGAGTTCGCGCGCCAGCTTGCGGATCGAAGGACTGGCATGCGCACGCGCGAATCCCGGCTCGTCGATCGTGCCGCTGCGCGCCGTCGCGGGCACGGCCAGCTGCGCCGCAGCGGACGGGATCCGGGCTTCGACCACCGGCGCGGGCCGCGGTCCGCTGGCGTAGCGTCGTTGCGGCGACCGCGGCCTTTACCGGCTCGGGGGCAGGTGCAACCGCCTCGGCAGACGCAGCGGCCTCGACGACAGCGATGACGTCGCCCTGCGACACGCGCGAGCCACGCTGCACTTTCAGTTCCCTGACCACGCCCGCCGTCGTGGACGGCACGTCCATCGTCGCCTTCTCGGTCTCGAGCGTGATCAGCGTGCCTTCCACGGCAACGCTGTCGCCCGCCTTCACGCCGACTTCGATGACCTCGACGTCCTTGTAGTTGCCGATGTCCGGGACGCGGATTTCGATGAGTCCGTTGCTTGCCACTTCGCTCACCCCGCGCTCAGACCGTCACCGGGTTCGGCTTCTCGGGATCGATCCCGAACTTCTCGATCGCGCTCATGACCGTGGCGCGGTCGAGCTTGCCTTCGTCGGCCAGCGACTTGAGGGTGGCCAGCGCGACGTAGCGGTAGTCGACCTCGAAGAAGCCGCGCAGGGCGGCGCGTGAATCGCTGCGGCCGTAGCCGTCCGTGCCCAGCACGTGGAACGCGCCCGGCACCCACTGGCGGATCTGGTCGGGCACGATGCGCATGTAGTCGGTCGCCGCGACGAACGGGCCCTCCTGCTCGCTCAGCACCTCCTGCACGTAAGGCACGCGCGGCGGCTGGTCCGGGTGCAGCAGGTTCCAACGCTCGGCGTCGAGCGCCTCGCGCCGCAGCTCGGAGAAGCTCGTCACGCTGAAGACGTCGGCGGGCACGCCGAAGTCCTTTTCCAGCACTTCGGCGGCCTTGATCACCTCGCGCAGGATCGTGCCGGAGCCGAGCAGGTTCGCGCGCACCTTGCCTTTGCCGCCACGCTTGAGCAGGTACATGCCCTTGAGGATGCCCGTTTCCGTGCCCGGCGGCAGCGCCGGCTGCACGTAGTTCTCGTTCATGCAGGTGATGTAATAGAAGATCGACTCGCGCTCCGCGTACATGCGGCGCAAGCCGTCCCACACGATCACCGCGAGCTCGTAGGCATACGCCGGGTCGTAGGCGACGCAGTTCGGGATCGTCGTCGCGACCAGCTGGCTGTGACCGTCCTGGTGCTGCAGGCCTTCGCCCGCGAGCGTCGTGCGACCGGCCGTGGCTCCCAGCAGGAAGCCCCGTGCCTGCATGTCGCCCGCGGCCCAGGCGAAGTCGCCGATGCGCTGGAAGCCGAACATCGAGTAGTAGATGTAGAAAGGCACCATGTTGACGCCGTGGTTCGCGTAGGCCGTGCCCGCCGCGATCCAGCTGCACATCGCGCCGCCTTCGTTGATGCCTTCCTCGAGGATCTGGCCTTTCTTGTCCTCGCGGTAGTACAGCAACTGGTCCGCGTCCTGCGGCGTGTAGAGCTGGCCCATCGACGAGTAGATGCCGATCTGGCGGAACATGCCTTCCATGCCGAAGGTGCGCGCCTCGTCCGGCACGATCGGCACGACGTGCGGGCCGATCTCCTTGTCCTTGAGCAGGATGCCGAGCAGGCGCACGAACGCCATCGTCGTCGAGATCTCGCGCTCGCCCGACGCTTCGAGCAGCGGCGTGAATGCCTCGAGCGCGGGCGTCTTGAGGGGCGGCGCGCGGTCGCTGCGCTGCGGCAGGTAGCCGCCGAGCGACTTGCGCTGCCCCTGCAGGTACTTGAGTTCTTCGCTGTTCTCCGCCGGACGGTAGTACGGCAGGCTCGCGATGTCCTCGTCCGACACCGGGATGTTGAAGCGGTCGCGGAATTCGCGCAGCGAAGCGTCGTCGAGCTTCTTCTGCTGGTGCGTGATGTTCTGCGCTTCGCCGCCGGTGCGGCCGAGACCGAACCCCTTCACCGTCTTGGCGAGGATCACCGTCGGCTGGCCCGTGTGCTTCATGGCCGCCTGGTAGGCGTTGAAGACCTTGCGCGCGTCGTGGCCGCCGCGGTTCAGGTGCCAGATGTCCTCGTCGGACATGTTGGCCACCATTTCCCTCAGTTCCGGATACTTGCCGAAGAAATTCTCGCGCGTGTACGCGCCGCCCTTCGCCTTGAAGTTCTGGTACTCGCCGTCGACGCATTCCATCATCAGCCGGCGCAGCAAGCCCTTGGTGTCCTGCTGCAGCAGCGGATCCCAGCGCGAACCCCACACCACCTTGATGACGTTCCAGCCCGCGCCGAGGAACGCGGCTTCGAGCTCCTGGATGATCTTGCCGTTGCCGCGCACCGGCCCGTCGAGCCGCTGCAGGTTGCAGTTGATGACGAACACGAGGTTGTCGAGCTTCTCGCGCACCGGCATCGTGATCGCGCCGAGCGATTCCGGCTCGTCCATCTCGCCGTCGCCGAGGAAGGCCCAGACCTTGCGATCGCTCACCGGCACGATGCCGCGATGCTCGAGGTAGCGCACGAAGCGCGCCTGGTAGATCGCCATCATCGGGCCGAGGCCCATCGACACCGTCGGGAACTGCCAGAAGTCCGGCATCAGCCACGGGTGGGGATACGAGGACAGTCCGCCGCCCACTTCCTCGCGGAAGCGGTTCAACTGGTCTTCGGTGAGGCGGCCTTCGAGGTACGCGCGCGCATAGATGCCGGGCGCCGAATGGCCCTGGATGAAGACCATGTCGCCGGGGTGCTGCTCGCTCGGGGCACGCCAGAAGTGGTTGAAGCCGACTTCGTAGAGCGTCGCCGCCGAGGCGTAGCTCGCCAGGTGCCCACCGAACTCCGAGCTCTGGCGGTTGGCATGCACGACCATCGCCATCGCGTTCCAGCGCAAATAGGCCTCGATGCGGCGCTCGAGCGCGCGATCGCCTGGATACTCCAGTTCCTGGCCGGTCGAGATGGTGTTGACGTAGGCCGTGTTCGGCTTGAACGGCAGGTACGCGCCGCTTCGGCGCGTGAAATCGATGATGCGCTCGAGCAGGTAGTGCGCCCGCTCGGAGCCCTGCGTCTTCAGCACGGAATCGATGGATTCCAGCCATTCGCGCGTTTCGGCGGGATCGGCGTCGTCGATCTTGGACGTTTCGAACATCAGTCAAGGTCTCCATCCGAGTCGAAAACGCGGCGCCGGTCGATGGGCGGTAATGATTTGCCCGGCACGGCCTGTTAGCATGCCGCCGCGCCGGAGCGCGCGAAATCGGCTCGCGCGCTGCACGCAGAATGCGCCCGGCAATGATCCGGTCCGGGCCGATCACGGTCAAGGTTTTCCCCATGCAAAAAGTGATTCCGCCCGAGCTGAAAATCGACGTCTCGGCGAAGCCGCTCGCGCTGTCGGACACCACGCTGTCGCGTGCCGATGGCGCGGTCGTCCTGCTCGAAAAGACGGCCAGGCCGGACAAAGCCGTCGACACGCTGCCACAGGCCGCCGTGTGGCGAAAATTGCTGCAGGCGCATCAGCGCAGCGGCCAGGAATCGCCGATTCTCGTGACGCGGTTGCCCAATCGCAGCCAGACGCTCGTCGTGGTTGGCTTCGTGAAGCCCGGCGCCACCGGTTTCGAGCGGCTCGAACTGGCGGGCAAGCTGGCGCACGAAGTGCTCAAGCCCGGCGTCGCGCGCCTGCAGCTGCATGCAAACGAATTCACTGCGCCCGGCGAACGCACGGCCGCGCTCGAAGCCGTGCTGAGCGCCGTGCTGGCTCACGCGGCGCCGATGCCGGAGCAGAAGTCGAAGGCCACCGTTGCGCACGACCTGTCGCACGTCGACATCGCGGATCGGGCATCGCGCGCTTTACGACCGCAGCCGCGCCATCGCAGCGGGCAACCACCTCGCGCGCTGGCTCGCGACCCTGCCGCCCAACGTGCTCGACTCGATTGCCTATCGCGCAGCGCTGCAGCAGCTCGCGCGCCGCGAAGGCTGGTCGTTCAAGTTCTACGGCATCGGCCAGCTCGAAAAGATGGGCGCCGGTGCGTTCCTGGCCGTCGCCCGCGCCAACCCGCACCGCGGCGCGGGGATCGTGCGCCTCACCTACAAGCCGAAGCGCACGCGCCCCGCGGGGGCAAGCAAGGGCGCGACCGGGATTGCGCTCGTCGGCAAGGGCATCTGCTTCGACACGGGCGGCATCAACCTCAAGCCGCATCGCGGCATGTACACGATGCACGGCGACATGCAGGGCAGCGCCGTCGCGGTCGGGACGCTGCTCGCGCTGACACGGCTCGAGGCGTCGTACCCGATCGACTGCTGGCTCGCGATCACCGAGAACCAGATCGGCCCGAACGCGTTCCGCCCGCAGGAAATCGTGCACGCGCTGAACGGCGTGACGATCCAGGTCGTGCACAGCGACGCCGAGGGCCGCATGGTGCTGGCGGATACGCTGACGCTCGCCTCGCGCGAAAAGCCGCGTTTCGTGCTCGATTTCGCGACGCTGACCGGCGCCTGCGTCAATGCCCTGACCGATCGCTACGCAGGCGCGTTCACCAACCGCGCGGGCCTGCACGACTGGCTGCAGCAGACGGGACGCCACAGCGGTGAGCGCGTCTGGTGCTTCCCGATGGACGAAGACTTCGACACGGAGCTCGAGTGCCCCGGCGCCGACGTCCTGCAGTGCACGCTCGACAACAAGGGCGACCACATCCTGGCGTCACGCTTCCTGAGCAAGTTCGTCGAGGCATCGGTGCCGTGGGTGCACGTCGACCTCGCTCCGTCCGAACGCAAGGGCGGCCTCGCCCACGTGCCGACCGAGATGACGGGCTTCGGCGTGCGCTACGCCGTGCACCTGCTGGGCGACGCCACCGAACTCGACGCACAGTTGCGGTCCCTGCCGTGAACACCACCCCGCAGACACTGACGCTGCGCCGGCCCGACGACTGGCACCTGCACGTGCGCGACGGCGCGCAACTGGCCGCCGTGGTGCCCTTCACGGCACGGCAGTTCGGCCGCGCGCTGGTGATGCCGAACCTGAAGCCGCCGATGACGACCACGGACGCACTCGCGGCGTATCGGGCACGGATCCTGGCAGCGGTTCCGGCTGGCCTGACATTCGAGCCGCAGATGACGCTGTACCTGACGGACAGCACGTCGCCCGACGAGATCCGCAAGGCGAAGGCCAGCGGCTTCGTCGTCGGCGCCAAGCTCTACCCCGCGGGCGCCACGACGCATTCCGACGCCGGCGTGACCTCGATCGAGAAGGTCTGGCCGGCGCTCGAAGCGATGGCCGAGCACGGACTCGTGCTGCAGGTGCACGGCGAAGTCACCGAGAGCAGCGTCGACGTCTTCGACCGCGAGCACGTCTTCATCGACCGCGTGCTGAGCCGCGTCGTCGAACGCGTGCCGCGCCTGCAAGGTGGTGTTCGAGCACATCACGACGCGCATCGCGGTGGAGTTCGTGCAGGGCTCCCGCCCGGGCGTCGCCGCCACGCTCACGCCGCAGCACCTGCTCCTGAACCGCAATGCGCTGTTCGAAGGCGGCCTCCGCCCGCATCACTACTGCCTGCCGGTGCTGAAGCGCGAGCGCGACCGCGAGGCCTTGCTCGCAGCGGCGACCAGCGACGACCCCCGATTCTTCCTGGGCACCGACAGCGCGCCGCACGCGCAGCACACCAAGGAAACGGCCTGCGGCTGCGCCGGCATTTTCTCGGCCCATGCCGCCATCGAGTTGTATGCCGAGGCGTTCGAACGCGCGGGCCGTCTCGACCGTCTCGAGGCTTTCGCGTCCGAGCGCGGGGCAGATTTCTACGGCGTGCCGCGCAATGAAGGCACCCTCACCCTGCGCAAGGAAACCTGGAACGTGCCGGACAGCTATCCTTTCGGACCCGCGAGCGACCGGCTCGTGCCTTTCCGCGCCGGTTCGACGCTGGCGTGGCGCATGATGGACCCGGCATGACCGAAGACTACGAATACGAGTTCGTCGAACCGCGCATCGCCGACCGGTTTCGCGGCTTCCTGCCGGTCGTGGTCGACGTCGAGACGGGCGGCTTCAATCACCAGACCGACGCGCTGCTCGAGATCGCCGCGGTGATGATCGAGATGACGCCGATGGGCGAGCTGCGGCCGGGCGCGACGCACCGCTTCCACGTGCAGCCGTTCCACGGCTCGCGCATGGATCCCGCTTCGCTCGCCGTCAACGGCATCGACCCGCACCATCCGTTGCGGCCGGCGCTGCCCGAGAAGGAAGTGCTGACGCAGTTGTTCCGCGAAATCCGCAAGGAAGTCCGCGAGCGCGAATGCACGCGGGCCGTGCTGGTCGGGCACAACGCCTCGTTCGACCTCAATTTCCTGAATGCGGCGATTGCGCGCACGGACATCAAGCGCAACCCGTTCCACCCGTTCTCGAGCTTCGACACGGCGACGCTCGGCGGCGTCGCCTTCGGCCAGACGGTGCTGTCACGGGCGATCGGGGCCGCGGGACTCGAGTGGGACCCGAACGCCGCGCACTCGGCGATCTACGACGCGGAACGCACCGCTGCGCTCTTCTGCATCATCTGCAACAAGTTCCGCAGCCTGTACGAAGATGCGTGCGAGCGCGCGCCGCAGCTCACCCAGCGTGAGCCGCCGCCCGGCCGACGAAGACGCGATCTAAGAGGCACGGTGCGCCCGCTGGATCAACCGCAGCGGACGGCCTGGCGGCTCGCTCAGGCCGACTTGGCCGTGGCGCCCGCTTCGTTCAGCACCTGCTGCAACTCGCCCTTCTGGAACATCTCGGTGAGGATGTCCGAGCCGCCGAGCAGTTCGCCCTTGACGTAAACCTGCGGGTACGTCGGCCAGTTCGAGTAGCGCTTGAGCGCCTCGCGCAGTTCCGGGTCTTCGAAGATGTTCACGTAGGCGAACTCCGCGCCGCAGGCTTCGAGCGTGCGCACGGCCGAGGCGGAGAACCCGCACTGCGGGAAGTCCGGCGTGCCCTTCATGTAGAGCACGACGGGGTTCGACTTGAGCTGTTCCTGGATCCGCTGAGTAACGTCCACGTCCTTACCTCTCGGCCGCAAGACGCAGCCAGTTCGCCGGCACGCGCGCCGACCTTGCCAATGACATCAGAACGCAGCCGGCGTTCCGTTCGCCTCGAACTCGCTCAGTTCACAGGGACGGGACTTGCCGTTGCGGCCTCCTGCTGACGGACACGTTCCAGGCGCGCAATGACCTGCCATTGCTCGGCAGCGCTCATCCGGCCCCACCGCGCGATCTCATCCAGCGTGCGGCCACACCCGATGCAAGTCCGGGCGGCATCGAGCACGCAGATGTTCAAACACGGTGAAGTTGGTGCAACCTGGTTCATGAAGCCTCCTGCGCCTGCTGCGCAGGACGTTGAATTATGGGGTCCCCTCGCCTATTCTTCAAACCATTCCAAGGTTCGGGGCGAATATAACCCCCGGTTCCAAAAAGATTTTTTTCCCGCAGGAACGCTAATCCATGAATCCATTGAATACGGTTCGCGGCGCCATGACGACTGGTTTCGTCGCGGCTGTCGTGCTCGCGCTGCTGATCTCGCCCACCACCTTCCATGAACTCGGCCTGGCCCGCTGGCTGCACATCCTGACCGGCATCACCTGGATCGGCCTGCTCTACTATTTCAACCTGGTGCAGATTCCCGGCCTCGCCGCTGCCGCAGCGGACAAGGGCGGCCCGGGCGGCGCCGGCATCAGCAAGTACATCGCCCCGGTGGCGCTGTTCTGGTTCCGCTGGGCGGCACTGGCAACCTGGCTCACGGGCGCCTGGTACCTCGCGCGCTCGGGCAATTTCCACGGCGCGTTCACGCTCGGCCTGATGAGCGACCCGGTCAACTACTACCAGCTCGTGATCGGCATCGGCGCCTGGCTCGGCACCATCATGCTGTTCAACGTCTGGGGGCTGATCTGGCCCAACCAGAAGAAGATCCTCGGCATCAAGCCCGCGACGGACGAGGAAAAGGCCGCCGCGCGCAAGATCGCCATGCTCGCCTCGCGCACGAACTTCGTGCTGTCGATCCCGATGCTGCTGTGCATGGGCTCGGCGACGCACGGCCTGCCGTTCTGACAACGATCGGCTGACTGGCACGAGAAAACCCGGCTCCGCCGGGTTTTCTTTTTGCGGGCGGAGCGGACAATTCGGCGCGCCGCTCGAGGATGGATGGACGCCGCATGACGACGACCCGCGCGCCCCCGCTCCCACGACCCGGACGCGGCAATCGTCCTGCCCGGGGATCTCCGCGATACCGTCGCTGCCGCGCTCAAGGAAGACATCGGCAGCGGCGATCTCACCGCGGCGCTGGTGCCGGCCGGTCGCATGGGGCGCGCCAGGGTGATCACGCGGGAAGCGGCGGTGGTCGCAGGCCGGCCGTACGTCGACGAAGTGTTCCGGCAGGTCGATCCTGCCGTCGTCGTGGACTGGCACGTGGCCGATGGCGACACCGTGGCACCCGACCAGGTGCTGTACCGGCTGTCAGGCCCGGCCCGCTCGCTGCTGACCGGCGAACGCACGGCGCTCAATTTCCTCCAGGTGCTGTCCGCGACGGCGACCGCCACGCGACGTTATGCCGACGTCCTGCGCGGACTGCCGTGCCGCGTGCTCGATACGCGCAAGACGCTGCCGTGCCTGCGCAACGCGCAGAAGTACGCCGTGCGCTGCGGCGGCGGCGTCAACCATCGCGTCGGCCTCTACGACGGCATCCTGGTCAAGGAAAACCACATCCTCGCGGCGGGCTCGATTGGCGCGGCGGTGGCGGCAGCGCAGGCCTCACCCACGCGAGTGATGATCGAAGTGGAAGTCGAGTCGCTCGACGAACTGCGCCAGGCGCTCGACGCCGGCGCCGACATGGCGCTGCTCGACGAGTTCTCGCTCGCGGACCTGCGGGCTGCGGTTGCGCTCAACCGCTCGCATCCGCATGGACCGATCAAGCTCGAGGCGTCCGGGGGCGTCACGCTCGAGACGTTGCGGGCGGTCGGTGAAACCGGCGTGGATTTCATCTCGGTCGGTTCGCTGACGAAGAACGTGCGGGCCGTCGACCTGTCGATGCGGTTCGAGTACGCGGACTGAGCGGGCACTTCGCTTACGAGCGGCCGGATGAGCAATGGCGGGTGGTTCCGTAGTCTTTCTGGCGAGCGGAAAGGCAGACACGCTCGCCAGAAAGACTACGGAACCACCCGCTTTCGATGCGGCACCTGGGCGTCAGCGCAGCGACCTCAGGCTGCGTGTGGCGAGGTAGGGGTCCAGTCGCGCCAGTAGCTGGTACGCAAGATACGATCGCAGCGACTGCCACCAGCGACGTCCGCGCCGCCACCGCACCGCGTCGAGCGTGTCGGCATGCCGGCGGTCGGTCTCGAACTCGGCGCGCAGCCGCTCCGCCAGTGCAGCGGACGGTATCCGCACCAGCAGCTCGTAGTTGATAAGCAGGCTGCGCACGTCGAGGTTGCTCGAGCCCACGTACACGACGTCGTCGAGCACCATCGCCTTCGCGTGGACAATCTGCGGCCGGTAACGGTGGATCCTCAGTCCGGCTCGCAGGAAGCGCGTAAACAGCCGCTCGCTGGCCCAGCGCGAGATCGGCACGTCGCTGCGCTCGCCGAGCATGATGTCGGCCTTGCCACGGCGCGCGGCGTCCCGGATTGCGGCGCCGATGCGCCGCGACGGCAGGAAGTATGCGGCCCAGGCCTGCATCCGGCGCGCGGCACGGATGTCGAACAGCAGCCGCCGACGCAGCTCGGCAGTCGGGCAGCCCGGTCCGCAGAGCAGCAACTCAGGCTGCCCGTGTACGCCAGCGGCAAGCGGCGGGGCCCTGCGCCAGAAACTGCGGAACTCGCGTCGACCGAACACAGACAGGTTCCACATTCGGGCGAAGCTCTCGGCGAGGGCGTCCACCACGGGTCCATCTACGCGCACAGCGAAGTCGCGCCAGCCGGCCTCGAGGCCGTCACCGTCATACGTGTCGGCAATGTTGAGCCCGCCGATCACGGCCTCACCGTCCGCACGTAGCAGCTTGCGGTGGTTGCGGAAGCTGAGGCGCAGAAGTCGCTTCGGGTTGAACCAGCGCAATTCACCGCCGGCGGCAATCAGCGGCGCGAAGTACCCCTGAGGCAGCGCGTCCGACCCGTACGCGTCCACCAGCACTCGCACGCGGACCCCGCGGCGCGCTGCGCCGGTCAGTTCGGCCAGGAACCGGTCGCCGACCGCACCGGCCTCGTAAATGTACGTCTCGAGCTCGACTGCGGTCCGCGCCTGCCGTACCAGGCGCCACATGCAGGCGTAGGCGGCGCTGCCGCCTACGAGCAGTTCCGGTGCAGGTTCCGCCGGCGCGGGATCATGCGCGCGGTGTTCAAAGTCGGTCATTCGCCGATGCTGCCTGCCATCGGCCGCAGTGCGCCAGCGCGGGCGACGCCCTTCAGGCGGGGTTCAGCTGCGCCCTCGGGTCGTGCCGTCGCAGCGTGTGGCGGCGCGCGCGGTTCATGCGCCTGCTGCGCAGCACCTTCTCGAACGCGGCCGGTACCGAGCGGTACAGGTCGGCGTCCACGTCGCTGCCGACGATCGAGGTGCCGTCGGTGAACTGCGCGTGCACCAGGCAGCCCTTGTCCGGGCCCCCGCGCAGGCCGTTCACGTCGAACAGCCGTACGGACACCCGGGTGATGCCGGCGCCGAGCGCCTGGGCCAGCCGCGCGATCTCGCGATGGACCGCATGGCGCAGCGACTCGGTCAGCTGTGAAGCGGCGGGCATGGACGTCGATTTTCATGGCGATTCCTCCTGTTGAGTTGCCGGTCGATCCTACGGGCGACGAAAAACCAGAATAAATGAGAATATATTTGCACCAGACTTCGAGAAAACCTGATGAGCGCACGACCCCCGGGACGCATCAATCTCAAGCACCTGCACTACTTCCACGAGGTCGCGCGCGAGGGCTCGCTGACGGGCGCCGCGCGCCGCCTGCACCTTGCGCCGCAGACCTTGAGCTCGCAGGTGCGCGAGCTGGAGCAATCGCTCGGCCGGACGCTGCTGGAGCGGGCCGGCCGGCGCCTGGTGCTGACGCCCGACGGCGAGGTGGCGCGCGACTATGCGGAGTCGATCTTCGCCCTCGGCACGGAACTGGCCCGCGTGATGGCCGGCCGCGCCGAACCGCGCCGACTGGGATTGCGTCTCGGCGTCACGGACAGCGTGCCGAAGCTGCTGACCGCGCGCGTGCTGGCTCCACTGCTCGAGCGCCACCGCGACCGCATCGAACTCGACTGTGTCGAAGGCACCGTCACCGGGCTGCTCGGACGGCTCGCTGCGCATCAGCTCGACGCGGTGCTGGCGGACCAGCCCGTTCCGCCGTACCTGATGCGCTCGATGCGCGGGCGGCTGCTGCTCAAGTCGGGCCTGAGCCTCGTCGCGGCGCCGCACGTGCGCATGGCGCTGAGCGGGGACTTCCCCGCCTGCCTCGACGGCGCACCGTTGATCGCCAGTTCCGCGCGAATCGCCGCTCAGCATTGCGATAGATGCCTGGCTCGCCGAGCGTGAAATCACGCCGCGCGTCGTCGCGCGCTGCGACGACAGCGCGCTGATCAAGGTGTTCGCACAGCGCGGCTTCGGCATCGCCTGCGTGCCGACCGTGATCGAGTCCGACGTCGCCACGCAGTTCGGGCTGCAATGCGTCGGTCGAGTGCCGGAGCTGAGCGAGCTGCTGTACCTGATCCGCCCGGCCGGCCGCCATGTGCATCCGCTGCTCGACGGAGATCGAGGCGAGCGCCGCCGCGGGCGCGCCGTAGCGCCTGAGGCCGACGTGGAATCCTGGATCTGGCTCGGTCAGTCCGCGGCTGCCGGACGCATGGAGGGTGCCGCAAACACGGACGCGCGACGGCGCAGTACGGCGATCAATCGGCTGCACACCAGGCCGAGGATGACGATCAGGGCGCTGCCGACTCCCCAGACCACCCAGACCGCCACCGACAGCCCGCCCGCCAAGGCGGGTGCCTGGTTGAGAGCGGCTTCAATGGCCGGACTCAAGGCGGACAGCATCGAAGTGAACGCGAGCGCGAGCTCGGGTGGAATCCAGGGCGCGAGCCAGTCCGGCGCACGCAAGGCCTCGATCGCCCCTGAACCTCCCGCCAGGACGCCCGCATTCGAGACCGTCCATGCCGCGATCGAGTGGAACGCCCAGGCTGCGAGCGACCAGAGCGCGAGAAGGATGAACATCACGGACCAGCTGAGTGCGTAGAACACGATCGTTTCCTGTATGTGGAGCGGCAGTGCGGATCATCCGGCATTTTGAGCGTTCGAAGAAAGCAGACATAAACATGAATCAGACTTCGAGTTTTTCGAAGTGACACTGGGGTCCCCGGACGATTGGCGTGAGCTGCGGCCACGTGTTCGGCCCGTGAATCCGGGCCCCTCGTCGCCACGAACGATTTCCGTTGGGCCAACGATCACCAGATAAGACCCCGATGTCCGATCGCTCCCGCGCGTCGCTGCTCGACCAGATCGAGCGGCTCGGCAACAAGCTGCCCGAGCCGCCGATCCTGTTCTGCTGGCTCGCCTTCTTCGTGGTGCTCGGCTCCGCGCTCGGCGCAGCGGTCGGGTGGAGCGTGCAGCCGCTCAAGCCGGTCGCGGTGACCGGGACCCGAGGGCGTGAGCGTCACGCTGGTCGCGGCCGGTGCGGCGATCGAGCCCCGGAGCCTCCTCACCGCCGAGGGGCTCTACTTCATGCTCTCCTCGATGCTGCGTAACTTCGCGACGATGCCGGCGCTGCCGCTGGTCTTCGTGTCGATGCTCGGCATCGGTCTGGCCGAGAAGTTCGGCTTCTTCTCTGCGCTGATGCGTCAGCTCGCGTTCGTGACGCCCACGCGCCTGCTCACGCCCGTGATCGTGTTCCTGGGCGCGAACAGCTCGGTCGCGAGCGACGCCGGCTACGTGATCCTGCCGCCGCTCGCGGCGGCGCTGTACCTCGCTGCGGGCAGGCATCCGGTTGCGGGACTCGCGGCGGCCTTCTGCGGCGTGGCGGGCGGCTTCGGCGGCGGCCTGTTCCCGACGGGCGGGGACGGCGTCCTCACGGGCTTCGCGCAGGAAGCCGCGCACGTCATCGACCCGGCGTACTCGGTGACGATCCTGCACAATTTCTATTTCAAGCTCGTCTCGGCCTTCGGTCGTGACCGGCGTCGGCTGGTGGGTGACGGACCGCGTCGTCGAGCCGCGGCTGGCGCGGCGTCACCCGGGCGACGCGCGGGCGGACGGCAGACGGCGAGCTCGCGGACATGACGCTCGCGCCCGCGGAACGTCGCGCGCTCAGGTGGTCGCTCGCCACGATGGCGGCGGTGCTCGCCGTGTTCGCGGCGCTGATCTGGGCGCCGGGCTCGCCGCTGCACGGTCCGGGGCAGCCGACGCTCGCGAACGGACGGGTGCTCGTGCAGCAGCCGGTCGAGGTCGCTCCGGCGGGCACGTCCGGCGGCGCAAGGCGCGACGGTGCTCGCGCGCGAACCGCTCTCGGTCGTCGCAGGCGCAGCGCCGGCGCGGCTCGTCGAGGGGCCGGGGCCGCGCTGGTCGCAGGTCATCGTGCCGATGATCCTGCTGTCGTTCTTGCTGCCCGGCATGGTCTACGGCCGGATGACCGGCACGCTCGCGGACGCAGGCGGACTTCGTCGCGGCACTCAACCACGGCATCCGCTCGATCGTGCCGGTGCTCGTGATCCTGTTCTTCCTCGCGCAGTTCGTGAACTACTTCGCGTACTCGCAGATGGACCGCATGCTCGCCTACGCGGGCGGCTCGCTGCTCTTCGACGCGGCGCTGCCGATCCCGCTGCTGATCGTGCTGTTCGTCCTGGTCGTCGTGCTCGGCGACTTCGCGATGAGCGGCATGCTGTCGAAGTTCGGCGTGCTCGCACCGATCTTCGTGCCGATGTTCATGATCGTCGGCATGAGCCCGGAACTGACGACGGCGGCGTACCGCATCGGCGACTCCGTGGTGAACATCGTCACGCCGCTCAATTCCTACATGCTGATCGTGCTCGCCGTGCTGCAGCGGTACCGGCCTGCCGCCGGCCTGGGCACGCTGATCTCGCTCATGGTGCCGTACTCGCTGGCGCTCGGCGTCGCCTGGACCGCGCTGCTGGTCGTGTGGTACTTCACCGGCCTGCCGCTCGGCCCGACGGCGCCGCTCACCTTCGCGCCGGGCGGTTGACTGGCGGCGGTATCACCTGGCGCACCGGCAGGCCATCTGTTCAAGGATCGCGAATATCATGCTGCATCGAATTCTCCGCGCCTCCCCGCTGGGTTGGCTGGCCGCGCTCGCGGCATGGTGCCAGCGACTGCCTCCGACGCCGGCCGCCGAGCGCGCGCCACCGTCCCCCGCGCTGACGGTCGAACTTGGTGCCGCCTGGCAGCTGCGCAACACCGCGCAGGTATCAAACGAACCACCGAACACGCGGTTCAAGATTGACGAACTGACCGGCGACGGTCCGTTTCCGGCCGGACGAGTGGTCCTCGACTGGCCGCTGAACGAAAGGCACCGTCTGCGATTCCTCATCGCACCGCTCCGGGTCGACGAGACCGGCACAGCTTCGCAGCCCATCGTGTTCCAGGACACGACGTTCGCGCCCGGCCCGATCAACGTGAAGTACCGGTTCGATTCCTACCGGGCAAGCTATCGCTACGTGTTCTACGAGCGCGAGCGGTGGACGTGGTCCGGCGGCGCCACGCTGAATATCCGCGACGCGGAGATCCGTCTGCAGCAGGGCACGCTGACGCGAGCGGAAAAGAACACGGGCGTCGTGCCCCTGCTGGCGCTCGAAGGCCAGTGGCGGTTTGCGCCCGGCTGGTACGGCCTGCTCGACTTCGAGGGCCTCGCCGCGCCGCAGGGTCGTGCAATCGACGCGGCGCTGAAGCTTGGCTACGACGTCACGCCGAATATCACGATTGCAGGCGGCTACCGCATCCTCGACGGCGGTGCGGACAATGACGAGTTGTACACGTTCGCACGCTTCGACTCTGCCGTGCTCGGACTGACGTGGAGGTTCCGCTAGACGTCAGCAGGACGGGCTCCCCGCGAGCCGCCTGGAACGAACGCCCTCACCGTCCAACCCGCCCTGCCAATCGCGGCGTACACTGAACGGCAAGGCGAATCGCCACAGGCCAGGAGACCATCATCGTGCACGCACCAGGAGCCGCAGCGTTCGCGGCCACCGTCGCAGTGCTCACGAGTTCAACGGCCATGGCCATCGAGGAACCGGGCTTCAAGGTGCTCGAGAAGGACGGCAGCTTCGAGCTGCGCGAGTACGCGCCGTACGTCGTCGCCGAGACACGCGTCGAAGCCAGCTTTGAAGACGCCGGCAGCATCGCCTTCCAGCGCCTGTTCCGCTACATCAGCGGCAACAACGTCGCGCAGCAGAAGATCGCGATGACGGCGCCCGTGACCCAGTCGCGTGGCGAGAAGATCGCAATGACCGCGCCGGTCTCTCAGGTCGCCGATGGCCGCGCCTTCGTCGTCGCTTTCACGCTGCCGTCCACCTACACGCTCGCCACTGCGCCCAGAGCCGCTGGACCCCACCGTCCGGATTCGCGAGCTGCCGGCGCAGCTCGTCGCCTGCTGGCGCTACTCAGGGCGCTGGACCGCAGGCAACTACCGTGACAACGAAGCGTTGCTGCGCGAGCGTATCAAGGCACGCGGGCTCAGCCAGTCGCGGCGAACCCGTGCTCGCCCGCTACAACCCGCCCTTCACGCCCTGGTTCATGCGTCGCAATGAAGTGCTGATACCGGTGGCACGGCGACCTGAGACGCTGTACCGCCGCGGACGTCTGGGTAGATCGTCGCGTGCCTGGCCGTCCCATGCGCCGTGCGTAGTCTTCGGTCACGAAGACGAAGCTCAGGCGCGGCCTGTCAGCTGCCGATTCCGTGCCTTTTCCGGCGGGCGTGTCTGCCTTTCCGCCCGCCGGAAGAGGCACGGAATCGGCAGCCTTGCCAGGCCGCAGTCCTGCGAACTCTCTGGAACCGAAATTCCGCCGCGCGCAGACCGCGCCAGACGAGACGGCACTCAGCCGTTCGCGGCGATCTTGAGGATGCGCGTCGGCGCCGAGATGCCGTAGCCCTGCGCGTAGTCGACGCCCAGCGACCGGAGCATGTTGATGATCTCGTCGTTCTCGGCGAACTCGGCGATCGTCTGCTTGCCGGTCAGGTGCCCGATCTCGTTGATCGACCGCACCATCTCGCGGTCGATCGGGTCGTGCAGGATTTCCTTGACGAAGCTGCCGTCGATCTTGAGGAAGTCGACGGGGAAGTTCTTCAGGTAGCCGAACGACGACAGGCCGGTGCCGAAGTCGTCGAGCGCGAACTTGCAGCCTTTCTTCTTCAGCGCCTGGATGAAGCGGCTGGCCTGCGAGTAACTCTGGATCGCCGCCGTCTCCGTGATCTCGAAGCAGAGCTTCGACGGGTCGATGCCGCTCGTTTCGATCAGGTCGCTGACGTAGGGCAGGAACTTGTCGTCGCCCAGGCTCTGGCCCGACAGGTTGATCGAGCACAGCGCGAGGCGCTCGCGCTCGTCGGAATCGGAGATCAGCCAGCGCAGCGCATTCTCGACCACCCACTTGTCGATGGCGGGGATGATGCCGTAGCGCTCGGCCGGCTTGATGAAGTCGTTGGGCGAGACGATCTTGCCCTGCTCGTCCCGCATGCGCAGCAGCAACTCGTAGTGCGCGCCCGGAATCGTCCGTCTGCAGCGGCTGGATCGCCATGCGGAAGAGCTCGAAGCGCGAATCCTCGAGCGCGTTGTTGATCTTCGCCGCCCACTGCATTTCCTTGCGGCGGCGCATGAGGTCCATGTCGTTCGCCTGGAAACTGTAGACGCGGTTGCGTCCCGCTTCCTTGGCCGCGGCACAGGCGTTGTCGGCCGCGGAGAGCAGCGCCGCGACGTCTTCGCTGTCGCCCGCGATGGGCACCACGCCGATGCTGCAGCCGAGGCGGAACGTGCGCTCCTCCCAGACGAACTTGTACTTGCTGATGGTGTCGCGCAGCTGCTCGGCCATGTCCAGCGCTTCCTCGAGCGAGCAGCTTTCGAGCAGCACGCCGAACTCGTCGCCGCCGAGGCGCGCAAGCGTGTCACGCCAGCGGATCTTGGTCTTGAGCAGCGCGCCCACCTGCCCGAGCAGCGCATCGCCCGCACTGTGGCCACAGGTGTCGTTGATGATCTTGAACTGGTCGACGTCGAGGTGGCAGAGCGCGTACTGCGTCTCGCGCGCCTTGGCGCTGCGCAGCGAGCGCTCGAGGCGGGCCTCGAACTCGCGACGATTGACCAGGCCCGTGAGGATGTCGTGGCTCGCGTGGTACGAGAGCTTGCGGTTCAGTTCGCGGCTCTCGCTCACGTCGTGGAACACCAGCACGCCGCCGCAGACGGCGCCCGACCCGTCACGGATCGGCGAGGCCGTGCTCTCGATGTACATCTCGTTGCCGTCGCGCTTGATCAGCAGCGTCGGCCGCACCGACTTGATCGCGCGGGCGCGGCGGATCGCCACCGACAGCGGGTTCTCGAGGGGCTCGCAGGTTTCCTCGTGGAAGCCGCGGAAGATCTCGTCGATGCCCTTGCCCTGCGCTTCCTCGAACTTCCAGCCGGTGAGTTCCTCGGCCGTGGGGTTCAGGTACTCGACGATCATGTGGCCGTCGGTCGTGATGACGCCGTCGCCGATCGACTGCAGCGTGATCTGCGCGCTTTCCTTTTCCTTGAACAGCGCGTCTTCGTAGAGCTTGCGCTCGGTGATGTCGAACTCGACGCACACCAGGCGGCGCAGGCGGCCGGTGCCGTCGACGCGCGCCTGGGCGCGGCTCACGACCCAGCGCCAGTCGCCCTTGACGTGCCGCATGCGGTGCACGCTTTCGAACATCGGCGTCTTGCCGGCGATGTGGTCGCGGATCATCGCCTGGACACGCGCGAGGTCGTCCGGGTGCACGAGGCGGCGCCAGTCCGGCGTCACCTTCGCGTCGTGCTCGTCGTAGCCCAGCATCTTCCGCCAGCGCGGCGAGTAGTAGACGGTGTTGTTCTCGACGTCGAAGTCCCACATGCCGTCATTGGCGGCGGGCAGCGACAGCGCATTGCGCTCTTCGAGCTTGGCCAGGTAACGCTGCACGCGCAGGCGCTCGAGGCCGGTGGCGAAGCTCGAGCCGACCAGCTTGAGCATCAGGTGCAGGTTCGCGTCCCAGCCTTCCTTGCGCGGCTGCGACGAGAACAGCGCGATGAAGCCATTGACGCGATCGTTCAGCGACATCCCGCAGACGAGCGCCGAGCGCACGTTGAATTCCACCAGGCGCGCCGCATCGACCGCGTGCTCGCGGCGGGGGTGGAGGGTGTCGCGAATCTCGGCGAGCCGCAGGTGCTCGAGCTTGCCGGTCAGCACCGGCAGGCGGTCGGCGGCATCGCCTTTCATGACTTGCGGATCGAACGGCGTCACCAGCCCGGTGGACGCAGCGACCCGCTCGATGACCTTGCGCTCGCCGTCGAGCAGCGCGATGCAGATGGCGTCGACGCCGGTCGCTTCACGCAGTGCATCGAGGTTGCGCTTGACGCAATTGTCGCCGGCTTCGCTGGTGAGACCTACGAAGTCGACGGCGACCTTGGTGACGAGAACGTCGAGACCGACGGTGGGACGCTCGCCATTGCCGAAGATGAACTGTGTGGCCAGGAAATCTGCAGTTTCCTGTTCCTCGGATTCGATCGGCGGGGGTTGCGACGACATCGCGCTGTCCGGTCTCCCTGGCGCGAACGTGGTCGCTTAATTAGATGGCGACGACTCGACCTACGTTGGCGCGAGCCGAATTCTGACACAAAGTCTAGCGAACTCAAGCTAAGGCGCTGAATTTATTGACGCATTCGGCGGAATGTAGAGCCTCGCCCGACGCAGGTCGCCACGCGCGACGCACGCGGAATCGGCGACTGCCACCGGTCACGAGGAACCAGTGCTGTCGATTGGCACGACCGAGTTCCTGTGCCTGCATGCCCTGGAAGCAGATCTCGAGCGTCTTCTGGTGCACGAGCAGCGCGCGCCCGGGCTTCGCCGCGTACCAGGCTGCGGCGTCGGCCGCCTCGGCTTCCTTTTCCTGCCAGCGAGCGTGACCGAAGTTGATGCTCGGTCGCCGCAGTTCCAGCAGGTACTGTTCTTTCGCGCCGACGAGACCGAGTTCCGCAATCCCGGCGGAAGCCTGCTCGACCTCCGCCATGAAGCCCCTGCCCGACCGCACGTCGTCCATGCGCGGATACACGATGAAGCCGATCGCCACGAAGATGGCCGCGAGCGTGCCGCCGTAGGCGAGCCAGCCGTCCTTCGCGCGGAAGAAAGCGAGCGCGCTGACGCCGCCGAGGCCCGCCACCGCGAGTGGCAGCAACGGTGCAATGCCGTAGTCACGCACGATCCGCGCACTGGCCTTGCCGTCGAACGCGAAGTACACGGCGCCCAGCACCGCGCCGATGGCCAGGATCGCAGCGAGAATGAACGCGAGCTTGCGCGTCCTGGGCAGTCGCAGGACTTCCGGCAACCAGGCCGCCGCCGCCATCACGAGCGCGGGCACGGCCGGCAGCACGTACACGCCACGCTTGCCCGAACTCAGCGAGAAGAACAGCACGACGAGCACGACCCACGCGAGCAGCACGGCGACGAACGTATCCCGCGTGCCCGGTCGCAATGCTTCGCGCCAACGCGGCCAGAGCCAGGGCAGCAGCGCCGTCAGCGGCAGCCACAGGACCGGGATGACGTTGACGAGGTAGAACCAGAACGGCTCGTGGTGGTGCCAGGCTCCCGCGTAGCGCGTGACCGTCTGCTTGAACAGGATCTCGTTGCGGTACGCGAGCAGTTCGCCGCCCGCCGAGGTCACCAGCATCATCGGCACGAACCACAACGCGATCGCGCCGAGGAAAAAGACCGGCCCCAGCCACCAGCGCGGGTCGCGATGCGGCGCCGTCGCCGGCCAGCCCCGCGCAGCGAGCACGACGAACGGAATCAGCACCAGCAGCGGCAGGAAGCCGACGCCCTTGGTGATGACGCCGATACCCGCCGCAAACCACCCGACGCAGAACCAGCCCATGCTCGGGCCGGCGAACAGGTGCCGCAGCAACCCATACAGGCTCAGCGTCGTGAAGAAGCACAGCACGCCGTCGATCTGCGCCTGCCGGAACTGCCACACGAACTGGAACGTGAGCAGCAGCACCAGGCCACCGGCGAAGGCGGCCTCGCGTCCGCGGACGCGACGCAGCAGGTCGTACACGAGCACGACGGAGCCGATGCCCGCGAGCAGCGACGGCAGCAGGAAGCCGATCCGCAGCGACCCGGTCAGCGCCATCGCCGAGGCCATCAGCCAGAAGAACACCGGGGGTTTGTCGGCGTAGAGATCGCCGCCGACGCGCGGAATCATCCAGTCGCCGGACCGCAGCATGTCCTGCGCGACCAGCGCAAAGCGCGGCTCATCGGCCGGCCACGGATCGCGCAGGCCGAGACCCGTCGCCATCAGCAGGAGCGCGAGCCCGATCAGCCAGAGCAGGTCGACGGTGACGTCGCGGGCCGAATTCGCCCCCGGTCGCAGCCAGCGGTCGAGCAACGAGTTCGACACGCCGCCGGCGCCGTTCACGCTCAGCGTTCCTCGCGAATTTCGACCCGCGGGGACGCGCGGCGAATCAGCCAGCTCAAGCCCCACAGGTCGACGATGCCGACCCAGAGCCGGTTGTGGAGACCGTACTTCGACGTGCCGCGCGTGCGCTCGCGATGGTTCACGGGCAGCGAAATGACCTCGTACCCCTCACGCTGGAAGAGCGCCGGCATGAACCGGTGCATGTTCTTGAAGCGCGGCATGTGCATGAACACGTCGCGGTCGAACACCTTGATGCCGCAACCCGTGTCCGGCGTGCCGTCCTTGAGGAACCAGCCGCGCACGCCGTTGGCGACGCGCGAAGAAACGCGGCGCAGCCAGGTGTCACGGCGCGTGGTGCGATTGCCCATCACCAGCTTGAGTTTCGGCGACGCGGGATTCATCAGCGCGTCGAGCAGGCGCGGGAAATCGGCCGGGTCGTTCTGGCCATCGCCATCGAGCGTGGCGATC
Source organism: uncultured Gammaproteobacteria bacterium (assembly GCA_963828265.1). Taxonomy (GTDB): domain Bacteria; phylum Pseudomonadota; class Gammaproteobacteria; order Steroidobacterales; family Steroidobacteraceae; genus RPQJ01. The sequence goes on from CAWHEA010000002.1 coordinate 52,189, forward strand.
CAGCGACCGCGCGCATGGCGGACGCCGGTGGCCACGGCGGCACTCTGGCCCGAGCGCGTCACGTGCTGCAGCAGCCGGATTTCCGGCATGCCCTGCGCGCGCGCCGCGAGCACCATCTCGCCCGTCTTGTCCGTGCTGCCGTCGTCCACGAAGATCTGCTCGAACGAGTACTTGCCGGCCAGCGCGGCGTGGATTTCCTGCGCCAGCGGCAGCACGTTCTCATCCTCGTTGCAGACGGGTATGACGACGGAGACGTCGGGCATCGAGGCCGGGGACGGATGGGTGGTCACGGTCGAATGAGCCCTGCAGTTGTGGTTTGTGCGGCCGCCGCCTGCGGGGGCCGTCGGGTAGTATAAACGCTCCCCCGTCCCGGGGCCGCCGCTGGTCGCCCGACCCTCTCCCTTGAAAGACAGCCTCGCACATTCCCGTCCGCACGCTTCGGAAAGTCGCCGGCTCGGCTGGGCCCTGGCGATCACCGCGTCGTTCATGGCGCTCGAGGTCGCGGGCGGCCTGATTTCGGGCTCACTCGCCCTGCTGGCCGACGCCGGCCACATGCTGACCGACACGGCGGCGCTGGCGCTGGCCTGGATCGCGGTCCGGCTCACGCATGCGCCCGACGAACCCTCGCCGCTCGTACGGCTACCACCGCGCGCAGGTGCTGGCGGCGTTCGTGAATGCGCTGGCGCTGTTCGTCGTGGTCGTGTGGATCGTCGTCGAAGCCGCGGATCGACTGTCGACGCCGCGCCCCATCGAAGGCGGGACGATGCTCGGGGTCGCATTCGCCGGACTGCTCGCGAACGTTTCCGTGTATTCGATCCTGCGCAAGGGCAACCAGGACAACCTCAACGTGTCCGCTGCCCGCCTGCACGTGATGGGCGACCTGCTCGGTTCGATCGGCGCGCTGGTCGCGGCAGGGATCATCCTGACCACCGGCTGGACCCCGATCGACCCGATCCTGTCGGTGCTCGTCGCGGTACTGATCCTGCGCAGCGCCTGGTCGCTGCTGCGCAAGTCGACCAGCATCCTGATGGAAGAAACGCCGGATTCCGTCGATCCCGATGCACTGCGCCAGGAACTGCTGGCGAACGTGCCCGGCGTGCGCGACGTCCACGACGTGCACTGCTGGTCGCTCACCTCGGGGCAGACCATGCTCACGCTGCACGTAGGACTCGCTGCCGGTGCCGATGGCGGGCTCGTGCTGCGCGAAGCCAAGCGCGTGATCGCGGAAAAATTCGCGATCGACCATTCAGCCCTGCAGCTCGAGCAGGCAGAATGCCCGGATGAAGTCTGACGGACTGCGTCGCCGCAATCGCAGCATGACCCAGGAACACGACGACCCCGCGGCGGCCGACGACGAGCCATCGTCCACCGAGCCCGCGCCCCTCAAGAACACGCTGTACCGCAAGGTCACGCGCGGCAAGCGCAAGCTGACCCGCGGGGCGGCTGCTGCGTGTACCGCGTCGCCGTGGTCATCGCCTGGTGGGCCGTGCGCGCCATCTGGGCCAGCTGCCGCGTCACGCACGTGGCCGGCAAAGCGACCGCCGAGCAGGCCATACGCGACCTGAAGTCACTGATCCCGGTGTACTGGCACCAGCACATGCTGTTCGGCGCGCGCGCCCTGCTCGACCTGCGCGACGCCGGGCTCAAGGTCGGCTTCCTCGTGAGCCCGTCCGTCGACGGCACGGGCCCCGCCATGCTGGTGCAGAAATTCGGCGCCCACGTCATCCGCGGCTCCTCGACGCACACTGGCGCACGCGCGCTGCGTGATTACTACGAGACCATCGTCAAGCAGCAGATCTCGCCCGCGATCACGCCCGATGGACCGCGCGGGCCGCTGCACGAATTCAAGCCGGGCGCGATCATGCTGTGCGCAGATCACGGGCAAGCCGATCCTGCCGATCGCGATCGCACACTCGTTCAAGTTCACGTTCCGCACGTGGGATTCGTTCGAGCTGCCGTTGCCCTTCAGCCGCATCGCGATCGTGTACGGCGAACCCGTGAAGGTGAGCCGCGCCATGGACGCCGAGGCCCTGGCCGGCTGGCAGCAGACGATGGCCGAGCGCTTATTCGAACTGCGTCGCCAGGCCGAGGCTGCGCTCGAGCAACGCTGACATCCGGGCGTCGTCGAGCTCCAGGGACTCGACGATCGTCGTCAGTTGCGTCCTTGCAGCGACGTGACCGATGACTCCAGGCACGACATCCACGGCCTGCAGTTCGTAGCGTTCGCTGCCTGACCAGCGCATGCCCGAGCGAACCTGCGAGCACGACCTCACTCGCCGCGCGCAGCCCCAGACCGGCCGCTTTCAAGGCGGCTTCAGTGGCGGTCCAGCGCTGCAGCTTCGTAACCGCCGCGGCCTCGACCGGTTCCTGCAGATCCTCGATGTCGATGCCGCAGTCGGTGTCGGCGCAGACGATGCAGGCCACGCGCGACAGCGAGTGCGAAATGCTGAAAAAGGGACCGCCGACCAGCCGCGGCTTGCCTGCCGGAGGAAACGTGAACGCCCGCGGCGGAAACTCCTGCCGGGTCAGTCGGGCCGCCGCCATCAGCACGAGACCGAGGCCGGCCAGGCTGGCCCGCCGCGCTTCCGGCTCGCGCCGCTCCAGCTCGAGGCGATGCGCGTACGGCAACGCCTGCAGCAGCGGCTCCTGCCACGACGGGCAGGACACCGGCAATCGCAGCGGGGCGTGAAGTATAATTGCGTCGGTCATCGTGCCCGGAAAAGAAAGACCTTTTGCCATGGGTACCGTGTGACCCGTCCCTGTCGCCAGTGAACACCCGCCGACCGAAAATCACCAGTGCGACCGCACCGCCCGCGGCGTTGCAACCGCACGAACTGGGCAACACCGACGAGACGATCGTCGTCCTGCGACGCACGTTCGACGAACTGGGCGACCTCTTTCGCGTGCATGTGCCGAGCCGCGGCGGGTGGACCTGGGTCGCCAGCCACCCGGACGACGTCAAGCGCGTGCTGGTGACGAACCACCGCAACTACACCAAGGGCGTCGGCATCGACCGGGTCAGGCTGCTGCTCGGCCACGGCATCATGACCAGCGAGGGCGAGTTCTGGCGCCGGCAGCGCCGCATGCTGCAGCCGGCCTTTCACCGCCGGATCGTCGAGCGATACGCGTCGATCGTGCGCGAGGAAAACGAGTCGCTCGGCGCGCAGTGGAGCGCTGCCGCACGCGGCGCGGGCAGCGTGAACGTCACGCTGTCGGTCAGCCGGCTGGCATTGCGCATCATCCTGCGCGCGCTCTTCGGTGACGACCTGCGACAGCTCGTGCCGGACCTCGACGACAATCCCTTCGTCGCCATCCTGCAGGACGCGCGCCGCGACACCCGCTTTGCCTACGAATTCCGCCAGCTGGCGCGGGAAGTGCGCGCGCTGGTCGCCGAGCGACGTGTGCGGCCGGGCCGGCGTTTCGACCTGCTGCAGTTGTTGCTCGATGCGAGGGACGCCGACACGGGCGAGGCCATGAGCGACGCCGAAGTCGTCGACGAGGTCATGACGCTCGTCGTCGCCGGTCACGAAACCACGGCGAGCACGCTCAACTGGACGTGGTGGTTGCTGGCCACGCATCCAGCCGTTGCAGCGCGCGTCGCCGCGGAACAACTCGCCGTGGACGACCTGGGACTCGCGAGCTACGCCGACCTGATCCGCCTGCCGTACACGCGGCAAGTCGTGGACGAATCGATGCGGCTGTACCCGCCAGGCTGGCTGCTGACCCGCCGCAGCATCGGGCCGGACACGCTCGGTGGGCACGAAGCTGCCCCCGGGAACGGACGTCTTCATCAGCCCGTACCTCGTGCATCGGCATCCGCTCCACTGGAGCCATCCCGAGACCTTCGATCCGGGCCATTTCGACCCGCCGCAGGTCGAAGCCCGCCACGCATTCGCGTACATTCCGTTTGCGGCCGGACCGCGCCACTGCATCGGGCAGAACTTCTCGCTCTACGAGATCCTCCTGCACTTCAATTTTGCGGTGCGCCGGTTTCAGCTGACCGATCCACAGCCCGTGCGACCTCCCCTCGAGGCGCGCATCAACCTGCGGACGGCCGGCGACGTTCACATGAGAATCAAGCAGCGATGATCAAGTACCAGACGCTCCCCGACATGCTCGACGACCGCGCGCGCGGCGATGGCGCGATCGTTTACCTCGAGGGCGAAGGCGCCGAGAAGACGCTCAAGCTCGCGGACCTGCGCCGCCGGGCCCTCGGCATCCTGTTCCACCTGCAGCGCATCGGCGCGAAGCCCGGCGACCACCTGATCCTGCACGTGGCGAGCAACGAGCAGTTCATCGACGCGTACTGGGCCTGCCTCTACGGCGGCATCGTGCCGGTGCCGGTCGCCGTCGGCATCAGCGACGAGCACAAGCACAAGCTGCTGCGCATCGCGAAGCAGCTCGGGCAGCCGTTTCTCTACACCGACAAGAAACTCCGCGACCGCCTCGCGACGTACGCCGCCACCCTCGGCGAGCCAGAAGCCTGGAGCGCGCTCAAGCCGCGGACGTTCCTGATCGACGCGCTCGACGACATTTCGCGAGCCGGCACGCCGGCCGACCTGGCCCCGGACCAGACGGCATTCATCCAGTTCTCGTCGGGTTCGACGAGCGAACCCAAGGGCGTGGTGCTCACCCACCGCAACATCCTGACGAACGCCGAAGGCGCGCGACAGGCCGCGGGCTTCTGCGAGCACGACGTGTCGCTCAGCTGGATGCCGCTCACGCACGACATGGGCCTGATCGGCTTCCACCTGATGATGATGTACGCGGGCGTGCGGCAGCACCTGATGCCCACCGACCTGTTCGTGCGTCGCGCCCTGCTCTGGCTCAAGTGGTCGTCGGAGAAGCGCGTGACGGTCACGTGCTCGCCGAATTTCGGCTACCGCCACTGCCTGCGCGCACTCGGCGACAAGACGCTCGAGAATCACGACCTGTCAGCGGTCCGCCTGATCTTCAACGGCGCCGAGCCGATTTCCGTCGAGCTCGCCGAGGAATTCCTCGACCGCCTTGCACCGTACGGCTTGCGTCGCACCTCGATGTTCCCGGTGTACGGTCTCGCGGAAGCGTCGCTCGCCGTGAGCTTCCCGCCGATCGACACGCTGTACAGCTACATCACGGTCGATCGCCGCTCGCTGGGCGTCGGCTCGACGGCGCGCCACGTCGATGCAGCCGATCCCACGGCGCTCAAGCTCATGTGCGAGGGCAAGCCGATCCCGTACACCCGCGTGAAGCTCGTGGACGACACCGGCGCGGAAGTCCCCGCGGGCACCGTGGGTCACCTGCTGATGCAGGGCGACAACGTCACGCGTGGCTACTTCCAGAACCCGGAGGCGAATGCGGCGGCAATCACGGCCGATGGCTGGTTGCGCACGGGCGACCTGGCGCTGCAGCACGAGGGCAACCTGTACGTCACGGGCCGTTCGAAGGAAATCATCTTCGTGAACGGCCAGAACTATTACCCGCACGACCTCGAGTCGGTGCTGCAGGCCGAGCCTGGCCTGGAACTCGGCAAGGTGGCTGCCGCCGGCGCGCGTTCGGCCACATCGCCCACCGATGAGCTCGTGTTGTTCGTGCTGCATCGGGGCGACATGGCCGACTTCATCCCGCTCGCGACGCGGGCCATGCACCTGATCAACGAGCATGCGGGCGTCGAAGTGGCGCGCGTGGTGCCGGTGAAGCGCATCCCGAAGACGACGAGCGGCAAGCTGCAGCGCAACGCGCTGGCCAAGGCGTACGAAGACGGCGAGTTCACGGCGGAGCTGGCGGAGTTCGACCAGGCGTGGGCCGCGCTGCACGGCCAGGGTCGCGCGGCCAAGGGCCGGGTCGAGGCACAGCTCAAGGCGATCGTGGACGACGCCATGCCGGGCAAGCACGTGGACATCGACGACAACCTGTTCGACGTCGGCGCGAGCTCGCTGACGCTGATCCAGATCCACGAGAAGATCGACGAGGCCTACCCGGGCGTGGTCGACCTGACGGAACTGTTCGATTTCCCGACCATCTCGATGCTGGCGAAGCACGTCGAGGCGAAGTTAGGGGTTAGGGGTTAGGGGTTAGGGGTTAGGGGTCAGGAGGTAGGAAGCAGAAGCCGTGATCGGTTCAGTCTGCACCTCCGACTAACCCCTAACCCCTAACCCCTAGCCCCTTCCTCCCTTCAGCTTCTTCCACCGCTTGTGCGACCACCACCAGCCCGACGGGTCGGCGTTGATGTCACGCTCGAGCAGGCGCGCGTACCGTTCGGTCGGCACGCCTGCCGCCGGCTTCTCGCCTGCCTCCGTCAACGGCTCGAGTTCGATCTCATAGAGGCCGCGGGCGAAGCGCCGCATCGACACGTACACGATCGGCGCGCGCAGCAGTCGTGCCATCCGCTCCGGTCCCTTGAAGAAGGCGGTGTCCTGGTGCAGGAAGGTCGTCCAGTGACGCTCGGGACTCGTGCGCGGCACCTGGTCCGCGACCAGGCCCAGCGCGCGCGCATCGCGGATCGCGCCGATCTCCTGCCGGATGGACTTCGACGGCAGCAATCGTGCGCCGAATTTCGCGCGGATCGAGAGGAAATACCGTTCGACCCACGCGCTGCCCATCGGCTTGTAGAGGCCGATCAGGCCGGCGCCGAGTTCGAGCGACAGGCGCAGCAGCATCCATTCGAAATTGCACTGGTGGCCGCCGATCAGCACGAGCTTGACCGGTGAGGCCAGCAGGCCGGCACGGTCGACGAGCTGCACGCGTGCGCGCAATTCATCGGCCGTCATGACGCGCGAGTAATCGAGCTCGGCGAGGATCTCCGATTGCCGCGTGACGAACTCGTTGCGGATGCGTTCCCGCTCGGCATCGCTTTTGTCGGGGAACGACCGGCGCAGGTTCTGGCGGATCGTCCCGCGCCGCAGCCCGAAGAGTCGATAGCCCAGGAAAAACAGCAACCACGAGCAGGCATAGCGCAGCCGCAGGCCGAGCCGATTCGCGCGTCAGTCCCGCTGCAGTCGCTGACGTCGTCGTCTCAACCATAGAGCGGCTTCTCGCGCTTCCAGCGGTTGTAGGCCCAGAAATACTGCTCGGGATATTGCCGCACGTGGCTCTCGAGCGCACGGGTGTAGGCCGCCAGGATCTGATCCGGCTCCGTCCGCGCGCCCGCACGGGATAGCTCGATGAAGCGCACGACGTACTGGCCGCGCCGTTCGCGGTGCATCGCGGCCAGGTACACCGAGTAACCGAGCTTCGCCCCGATCCAGCCCGGCCCACGGAAGAACGAGGTCGGCTGACCGAAGAACTCGAGCCACGTCTGCTGCTCGCTCTTGGCCGATGGCGACTGGTCGGCAAGCATGGCCAGCAATCGCACCTTGCCCCGCTGTTCCAGCAGGTGAGGCACGAGGTCCTTGGCCTTTACCATGGTGCAGCCGAAGCGTTCGCGCATGCGTCGCAGCACGCCGTCGACGCTTTCGCGACGGGTCGGCTTGTAGGCCGCGGTCAGCGGCTCGTTGAATTCACTCGAACACCGCGCCAGCAGCCATTCCCAGTTGGCGTGGTGCGAGGACAGGATCAGGGCGCGGCCGGACGTGGCCTGCAGGCAATCCCGCACGAGTTCGGGGTTTTCGAACCGGACACGGTTCGCCAGGGCAGCCGGGTCGAGCAAGCGCTGGGCGAGGACTTCGGCCGCGAGTTGGCCGAGGTGGCTGTAGAAGCCGGCTTCGATGTCCCTGCGGCGGCGACTCCTCGAGTTCCGGCAGGCAACGGGCCAGGTGACGGCGGACCAGTTCGCGGCGCCAGCCGAAGACGCGCAGCAGCCAGGCCACGGACCCCATGGCCGCGTACAGGACTCCGAGCAACGCGGACTGGAGCAGGGTTTTCACGGGGAAAAATGGTGCCGACTCGCGGATTCGAACCGCGGACCTACTGATTACGAATCAGTTGCTCTACCAACTGAGCTAAGTCGGCTCTGCGCAGACCCCTCCGGCTCGGAGGGGCGCGCATTATAAGGATTCGCCCTCGCGGGTGGAAGCCGAACTCAACTTGCCTGCGGCCGGACCCGGATCACCACTTCGACGCCCTCGACTTCCGTGCCGGGCGGCAGCGGCGGCATTTGCCCCAAAGTCAGCTCGTCGGGCTGGATGTCCTGCATCTCGCCCGTCTGCACGTTCTGGAAGTGGTGGTGGGGCGTCATGGCCGAGTCGTAGACGCAGCGTTCGGGGTCGAGGTGGATCTGGCGCACCAGCCCGTGATCCACGAACAGCTTGAGGGTGTTGTAGACCGTGGCCTTGGACACGCGGCTGGGGGACTGCCGCAGCGTCGTGAGCAACTGCTCCGCGGTCAGGTGCACCGGGGCCGTCAGGAGCACCTCGGCAACCTTGACGCGCTGCTGGGTCGGGCGGATGCCGTGTCGTTCGAGAAGACTGCTGACTTCATTCACGGGCTTGGTCCGGGGAGTCAGAAAAAAGTGGACTGATTATAAAGGGAGGGGGTGGTCGACCCTGAATCCGCACAAACCCGTGTGTTTCGTGGCAAGACCGCAACCCGGCGTGGTCCTAGCGTGACTGCTCGCCAGGCGGCAGCGGGCCGCCGGGCCCACCTCCGCCCGGGAATGTCGCCATGGAAGGCACGCGTCGCGCCCGCCCGGTCCGCCGGCGGCGCGGTTATACGTTGATCGAACTGTTGATCGGCCTCGCCGTGGTGGCCACCACCCTCGCCTGGGGCGTGCCGTCCTTTGGCGACTTCCTGCGCGACGCGGCCAGGACACGCGAGGTCAACCAGTTCATCCAGGCGGTCTACGTGGCCCGGAGCGAGGCGATCAAGCGCAACGGGGTCGTGAGCCTGTGCCCCAGCCGCGACGGCGCCACCTGCTCTCCGAGTTCGCTGTGGGCGACCGGGTGGCTGATCTTCGTCAACCTCGACCGCGACTCCCCCGCTGCACGCGATGGCGGCGAGGAACTGCTCCGGGTCTACGAACCCTGGGACGCCGGTCACATTACGTCCAATCGCAGCACCCTATCCTTTCGTCCGTTCGGGCAGATGGGGGTCACGGCCACGGTCACGTTCTGCGACGACCGCGGCTCAAGCGCCGCACGCGCGCCGTGATCATCAGCCAGACAGGTCGCCCTCGCGTTGCGGACAAGGACTCGTCGGGCGAATCCCTGATGTGCAATTGACCGGAAGCAGGCTCATCACATGAAGCAACGCCATGGACGGCTCGCGAGCAGCGGATTCACACTCATCGAAGCACTGATTTCAGCGACGGTGCTGGCCGTCGGCATGCTTGGCAACGCAGCAATGCTGTTGCAAAGCCTGCAGGCCAACCGTCTGGCCCTGCAACGCACCCAGGCCGTTGCACTGGCCGCAGACATGGCCGACCGCATACGTGCGGACCGCGCCGCCGCAGCGTCGTTCACGCTTGCGGCAGACACGACGCTCGCCGCACCGGCGACGTCATGCGATGGCGCCAACTCGTGCAGTCCTGAGGAGGTCGCAGCCATCGAACTAAGTGATTGGCAGCAATCGGTGATGCGCGCCCTGCCGGGCGCCCAGACCTCCATCACTGCTGCGCCGGCCGCAACGCCGGCGGCAAATCTATACACGATCACCATCGCATGGGCGCAAACGGGCGATGGCGCCGTCGCGTCGATTTCATTGACGGTGCAGGCATGAGCCCGCAGGCCGCGCGTCGCAAACGACAAATTGGATCCAGCCTCATCGAACTGATGGTTGCGCTGGTCATCAATCTTCTCGTCATCGGCGGGGCAATCACCGTGTACCTCAAGGCCAGGGACATTTACGGGACGGCCGACACGCTGGCGCGCCTGCAGGAAAACGCTCGTTACGCCATGGGCCTCATCGAGGCCGACGTGCGCATGGCGAATTTCTGGGGCCTGCACAACCAACCGGATCTCATCGCGACCAACGCAGCCTCCACGTTCACCACCAGTTGCGGCGCAGATTGGGTGACCGATGTCACCAATTTTGTCTCAGGCGAGAACAACGCCTACTCTGCACCGTGCGCGGCCTCTGGCGGCGGAGCACTGCCGAACGCGGACGTGCTGATCGTACGTCGCGCGAGTGCGCAGCGCATCTCGCCACAGTCCGCCATTGTCGCGGCAGTCAATCGCGACCGGGTATTGGTTGTCACCAACCATCTGGCAGGCGAGATATTCGTGCCGCGGGACATTGGTAACAGCATTCCCCCGGGATATGCAACGTCCGATCCGGCGAACGCACCACCGCTGGCCGACACACGCGAAATGCTCGTCCATGCGTATTACGTCAGTCGCAACTCGAGCGTGGCGACCGGATACCCGGCGCTCAGGCGAAAGCGACTCAGCGCCGGCCCGTCGATCACCGACGAGGAACTGCTGCCTGGCATTGAAGATCTGCAGTTCCAGATCGGCGTCGACGTGGATGGGGACGCTAACGTCGATGTGTTCGTGAACCCGGGTGCCGTGCCTGACGACGGCACGCCAGTGTCGGTTCGCCTGTGGCTGCGCGTTCGGGCGCAGGATCGCGACAACGGATTCGCAGACACGCTGGCCTATGCATACGCCGACCGGAACTGGCCCGCCGCGAACGACGGTTACCGGCGCGTCGTGATCCACAAGACCTTGCAACTGCGAAACGTCAATTCGATGAGAGCGCCAATGACACGACCCTCAATCGAGGTCGGGCACGGGCGGCACCAGCGCGGCGCCGCCCTGATCACTGCGACAATGCTACTGCTGGTCGTGGCCGTATTGGGCGTGACGGGCCTGGTCGCGGCCTCGCTGGAACTGCAGATGTCCGGCAACTTGCAGTATCAAGAGCGTGCGTTCCAGGCGGCGGAATTCGCCATCGAACAGGCAATCCACTCAGCGGACCTGGGCACTGCTTACACGTTCGCCGACCCCAATACGTTTCCAAAGCCCAACATGAATCCAACCGTCCCGGGCTCCCCAACCGACACCTACACGTACCGCCTGTACTTCGACACGAGTGCGGGCGGCATACCTGTGGCTGACGACCCCGATGGAAACTCGTCGCTGGTCGCCTACCACTTCGTGATCGCAGGCACCGGCCACTCCTCTGCGCGGCGCCCAGGCTACGCATGTGCAAGGATTTTACGTGATCGGCCCGGCAGACTGCGACCTCGCCGTTGCCAGTTGTAACTTCGACGACATCGAACGTGTGAGGACCTATTGGTCACAGCAGGGAGCCGAGTGAGATAGGCGCATCTCGTCGGTGCAGCACCCGGTGACCAGTACACGTCAAACTGGACCGGAACTCCCATGCCGCCAGGTATGCCGGGGAAAAGCCCATGCACGTATGCGCGGCATGGGACAGCGGTCACATTCTTGTCAGCAGCGCCCTCCTATTCTTTCAGTACTTTGGGTAGAGCGGTGTCACGGTTGCGGGTGAACATCCGGGACGCTTCAAATGCCGGCGCCGCAAATGCAATCATCATCTCTCAAACGAAACTGCTGCTCGCCTGCAGTAACAGCGCATCGGGTCGTACGTCGGTTTACATTTTGTCAAATGACCAATCCGTTCGTCGCCAATTGCAATCCGCTTGTCGGAAGATTAGGCCAGGCAGGACTAAGTCGCCATATGCTCGCTTGCAAGATGAAGACTAAACAAGGCGGCTTCACGCTGGTCGAGCTGATGTTCACCATCATGGTGCTCGGCGTGTTACTGGGCTTGGCCGTGCCAAATTTCCGCAACTTCCTGCGCAACTCGAACCTCACGACCTCAGCCAACGAGCTGCTGGCCGACCTGAATCTCGCGCGGACCGAGGCGATAAAGCGGCGCACGATCGTTTCGATCTGCAGTACCGCGAATCCTGAAGACGCGGACCCTGCATGCCGGGCTCCAGACGGCGACAACTTCAGCGGCTGGATTGTGTTCGTGGACGACGCCACCCAGGGCGTTGCGGAGGCAGGCGATTTCAACGGCGCTTGGGATGCTGGTGAAGAAATTCTCCGTCGCAGAGACGCGGTGCCCTCGGGGGTGACTGCCAAATCAAACGGCGCGATGGTTTCATACGCGAGCACCGGTTTCCTGCGAGCGGCTGACGGCAACGAATCCGCCACCCGTGTTTTCATGTGCGACGATCGAGGCAATACGAAGATTCTCGGGAGAAACGTCGGCCACGCGGGCGGTGACGGTGTCAGCAACCGGCCGTGCCGGCGTCGGCCGGGATTATGGTGAGATCGAGGATTTGCTGGACGACGCGGTGGTGACCTGCCCATGAGCAAGAGATCACGCAATCAGTTCCGAAGGTTGACCAATGACGCCGGCTTTACTCTCGTCGAGGTACTGGTGGCGCTGGTCGTCCTGTCCGTAGGCATGCTGGGTATCGCAGCGCTGCTGCTGAGCAGCCTGCAAGGCAGTCGAGTCGCCTTGGAACGGACATTGGCCGTCAATGCGGCGTCCGACATCGCTGAGCGAATTCGTGCCAATCGGTCAGCCGGTAACGCCTACGATACGGCGGACGGCACGGCCGCCCCGGCGTTGGTGGCTGCGTGCGAGGACGCCGCAAGCACGTGCCCCGCTGAAGACATGGCCAGCAACGACCTCAAGCGCTGGCAGGACGCAATCGCCATGGCGCTTCCAGATGCTACCGGTACTGTCGTGGTGGATGGCGTGACGGCGACCGTGAACCGCTACACGATTACCGTGAACTGGGCACAGCCCGGAGAAGCGGACACCCCCGCGACCTACACCCTGACGGTGGATATATGAGCGTGTCGGCCCGCATTCGCAACCCGGCTTTCCAGGCCGCAGCGCGCGGCGTCAGCCTCATCGAGTTGATGGTCGCGATGACCATCGGCGTGATTCTCATGGCCGGCGCCGTCACAGTCTACGTCAAGGCACGCGATACGTACTCGACCATGGACACGACGGCGCGCCTGCAGGAAACCGCTCAATATGCGCTTGCGCTGATCGAAAGTGACGTGAGGATGAGCGGTTACCTCGGACTCATGAGCCGGCCGGAACTCGTCACGAATATCGCAGGCGACCTCACGGATCCTGCGGGAGACGCAGTCGGCCTGAACGGCTGCGGCGATAACTGGGCCACGGACCTGGCGAATTCCGTCACAGGCTGGGACCAGACGGGCGGGCGCCTATGGCCTGAACGGCAACTGCAACCCGTTCGGGGACTGGCGGGACACGACCGACGGGCTGGTCATCCGCCGGGCGAGTGCCGACAGAATTCCACAGAGCGCCGCCGGTCTCCAGGACTTTGCCAACTCAGTGATGGTCATCACCAGCCGAACGGCGGGACAGGTTTTCGTTGGCGATGATGTGGGCACGATTCCGTCGGCCTTTTCACAACTGCCAGACACGGCGAACGTTCCCCCTCTCGCCGACACGCGCCTGCTGCTGGTGCATGCGTATTACGTAAGCAGCGATTCCTCAGAAGGAGTGGGCTTCCCATCCCTGCGACGCAAGACTCTGATTACAGGCCCCGCAGTTACTGACGAGGAGATCGTCCCGGGCGTCGAGGACCTGCAGGTGCAATACGGCGTAGACACGACGGACGACCGCAATGCGGATCGCTACGTCAATGCTGGTGATCTGGCGGCGGGCGACCTCGTGGTGGCCGTACGCGTCTGGCTGCGGGTTCGCGCCCGCGAGCGCGACGTCGCCTGGAATGACACGACGAATTACACGTACGCGAACCAGGACGATGAGGTCGCGGCGGACGAACGCCAGTTTCGCCGCATCGTCATCAGCAAGACCATCCAGCTCAGGAACGCGCGGGCAATATGAAAGCGCTGCTCACGAAACGAAGTGCTGAGGCAGGCATCCACAGCCAAGGCGGCGCGGCGTTGGTCATTGCACTGCTGCTGCTGCTCGTGCTCACGATTCTCGGCATCACCGGCATCGTGACGGCGACCCTTGAGTTGCAGATGGCAGGCAATGCTCAGTATCAGGAGCGGTCCTTCGAAGCGGCGGAACACGCCATCGAACAGGCCATGGTCTCGGCCGACCTCAGTACGGCTAATACGATGGCCAATCCGGGCACACCGGCCTGCGGCAACGACTGCACTACGCCCTCGACGGGCGACTCTTTCAACTATCAGGTCTATTACGACAACAGCGCCGGCGGCACGCCCGTGGTGGGCGGCGGCCACTCCATCGGCACAGGCCTCGAAGCCTACCACTTCGTCGTCGAGGCCGAAGGCGAGTCGGCGCGTGGCGCCCGCTCGGAACATACCCAAAGCTTCTACATCCTCGGTCCCGGCGAGAATTGAAACCGTCGCGCCAGCGCGGGAGTCACCCTATGAAAGCCAATATCCCAGACACGATAAACTTCGCCGGCCGACGCAGCATGCGCATCCCCTGGATCGCGACGTTGCCCAGCCTGGCGTTGACCGTGGCCTTCACCCTGGCCACTGCCCCGTCACGGGCTGACGACACGGAGGTCTTCTTCGACGCAGCCAATTCGGCAGCAACTAACCCCAACATTCTGTTCGTCCTGCCCACCAGTTCGACCATGAGTTGTGCGGTCGGAGACGACACGAAATGCGCTGTACCAGCCGCAGCCGACAAGACCCGCATGAATGCCGTCAAGGTGGCGTTGGAGACCCTCGTAACGAAGCTGGCAGCCGATAACGTCGGCGTCAACATCGGGCTCGCGAGAGGGCGCAACAATGGCAGCGATACTGCAAATGGCGCAGCGAAGGGCGGGTTTATTGCCCTGGACGTGACGCCGATCAATTACAAGTATCCGGCGCCGTTCGTTGGTTTTCCGGATCGGTCCGCGGACCAGTTCATGAACGTCATTTGTCCGGCAGGGAGAGCAGGTTGCACCCTGTTCCAGCCAAACGGTGGTGGCCCGGACGCGCAGTTGCTCACGTTGCCGAACGATCCGGCATTCAATCCGCAGGGCTCAGGCCGGCAGCAGGTGACGGAGATTCTGTTCGAAGTGTATCGCTACTACGCGGGGCTGGCTCCGGCCAACGGACAGAAGTCGCAGATTGGACCGGGCTACACCTACCCCGGACAACCGAACGAGTTCTTCCCCCCGGTAATGACGATTAATGGTTGCAGCGGCGCCGGTTGCATCTACCAGACGCCCATCACGACCAACTGCAATTACAGTTACGTCGTAATCCTCTCGGACGGCATCTTCTCCAGCGACACGAGCCAGGACAACCTGATTGTGAAGGACTCCGAGAACGCCGGTGTCTGGTTCAAGAACTACGTCGACCCGGCACCGTACTCGCTGACCACAGGGGGCTCCCCACAGGTGGGCAAGAAAGGTGGAACGTGCAGCGTAAACTCCGGCATCGACTACAAAGCCTGGAAGTTGAGCGACTGCTCGGATGACATCGTTTACTCCCTGCGCCAGGGCGGCTGGCATCCGACCCGTCCGCAAAGCCAGGTCTTTACCTACACGATCGGATTTGATGTCACCAGCGCCACCAAGGCGGACGGCAAACCCACGACGGCGGCTACGGACCTGCTGAAGATGCTGGCCCGCGCCGGTGGCGGCAAGTACTACGAAGCCACAACCGAGGAAGCCCTCATCACTGCTTTGTATGCGGTAGTCAACGAGGTCGTCATCAGCAACGCTTCGTTCACATCACCGGCCGTCTCGATCAACTCCTTCAACCGTACCCAGAACCTTAACGAACTCTACATGTCCGTGTTCCGGCCTTCCGCCTCGCAGCGGTGGAAGGGCAACGTCAAGAAGTACACGCTCAGTCCGAACGGCGACATTCTCGGCCGCAATGGCACCCTGGCGGTGAATGCGCTGAAAGGCGTATTTCTGCCGAATGTCGGCAGTCTCTTGGCCGACGCGCCCGTCATCGTCGATGGCGACGACGTCCAGGTGAAGGGAAAAAGCCATGGAGATACATTTAAAGTTTTTAAAGAAACTTCCAAAGGGCTTGAGTGGATTAAAGATGCAGATGCATATGGTAATTTTATAGTAAACAAGCACAAGGGGTCTATGGGGTTATTTATAGCATGGGAAGAATTTACGACAGTAAAATGAGTATTGTTAGCAAAGCAAACCTAAGCCTCAATGAATTTTATTGTCAGTTTGGGTGGTTAAACTTTGATAATTTTCGCCAGGGTAAAGGATATGGATTCCAGTTATACTTCCCAGAAAGTAAGAATATTACCAACCAAGACCTCATTGCGGTATTTCATGCTCTTTTTGAACCTTTTTTGAATAATCTAACCATTGCTTTATTAGAACCAGGTACTAGTGAAGAAGGTGGGTGGGGGGATTTCTGTCTTGAAACTTGGAATATACAGCAAGATACTTATGACTATTCTCCAGAAGGGAAAAGTCCAGAAACGGCAAGATATTTAGAGATGTTACAAGCAAGCCATATTGAACCTTCCTATGATGGGCTAGGCTATTGCCAATATTGGGATCAATTTTTATCTATTACTTTAGATTGTGTTATGACTCATAAGGCACTTTATAGCTTTGATTTTTATGAGCTAACCAACCAATTTCTTTTCTATTTTCATCATACAAGAAGTTTAGGGATTTATTATAAGCAGTTTAACGATGCCATTATGCACATTTTACAACAAGCTAAAGCTGCTCAATTAGAGCTATGGAATTGGAATGATGAAGAAAGCTTGGCAAGGTTACGAGGAGATTTTAACTATAAGGGGAAAAACTAAACTAACCCATCCAGCTGACGCCATCATCTACATTGCTGCTTCTAAGTAAAATATTTATTATACTCGGCACACTAGTGTGTAAGTTCCACTTCCGTGACAGCTGAAAAAGTAGATCTAGTAGAAAAGCAGAAGTCTAACGAACATTTTGTATAAATTTGTGGAACAGTTCGTTGTTACTCAAAGGCGTATCACTTTTAAATACTCCAACCAAACCCATTTGAAGTAAGCCTTCATGCTGTACGTAAGCAATATGCAGAATAGATTAACAGGAGTTCTTTTATTGCTTGGTTTTTCCTTTTCAGTGGCCTTAGCAAAGCCCGAAGCGACCTAAAAAAGGTAATCCATTTTTAGATAATACGAAGGTAGCAATTGACCTAGGCATTGGCTTTCCTATTGTTTTTGTATTGCAAGATGCTGCGAATCAAGATATATCAATCAACAGTGAACCTGTTGATACAAGCTTTATTCCTAATATAAAACTTGGTGTAGTAAGTAGCTTTAATGTTCCGTTTAGCGAGCACTTTAAAGTAGGCCCTGAAATGGGTATGCATTATGGCCCAAGTGTATTAAATATCAAGAGTCATGGCATAACGATATACGATCATTGTATGAATTTCTCATGCTGCATTAGATCGACCTTTGTGAGTACAGAAATACCTTCAGTAGCTGGTAACCTATCTATAGGGTATGATATGACTGTGTTTCTATCATCGAGTTACAAGCAACATGGCAATGATCAAGATCTACATGGTTCATTTCTAGGCAATAAAGACTTATTTCAACTGCTTCCTGATTTACCTAAGGGCGTCTGGTGGTTTCGCTACGGGGCTAGAGTTACCTACTAGAGTTACCTAAAGGAATTTACTGCGTATTCAAGATTAAAGTACCAATGGAACTATTTCTGGTAGATGATAGAATATTTAAGAAAAAGCATCAGAAACCGCCACAATTGGATACCGACTTTATCATGATTAACAGGGCGTTTACTTCCAATCTCCTAGAACTTGGCATAGGTGTAGATTTACTACCATGGCTTAAAAAATAGGTTAACCCGCTTGTCCACATAAACTTTGAGACTTTCGTATTCATAAGCCCTTATATGAAAAAACTAATTTTAAGTTGTCTACTCTTGTTTTTGCCTTGCTGCTTATACGCTGCCAATAAGCCTATCAAAACAAGAATTATTAGACAGTCTTGTGAAAAAACATTTTTGATAGATCGTTATGGTTCTATGTATGCTGGGGCATCTTTTGCTATGTCTACGGAAGCATTTTTAGTGGAAGTAGCAGACTATCTCCTACCAAGAAAAAATGAACGGAACTTCTGGTCGGGTTTTTGTGTTGGTGTTCTAGATTATTATTTCACCACACAGCTCATGTCACTTTATTACGAGATGTTTG
>CAWHEA010000003.1:0-23539 GCA_963828265.1 uncultured Gammaproteobacteria bacterium
AATTACATGCCCATGTCGCCCATGCCGCTCATGTCCGGCATGCCGCCACCGTGCTTGTGGTCGTCATCCTTCGGGGCCTCGGCGACCATCACTTCCGTCGTGAGCAGCAGGCCCGCCACCGAGGCGGCGTTCTGCAGCGCGAGACGGGTGACCTTCGTCGGGTCCAGGATGCCCATGTCCAGCATGTCGCCGTAGGCGCCCGTCGCGGCGTTGTAGCCGTACGTGCCCTTGCCTTCCTTGACCTTGCGCCAGGACGACGGCAGCGTCTTCACCGGCGTTGGCCACGATCTGGCGCAGCGGCTCTTCGATCGAGCGCGAGAGGATCTTGATGCCGATCGCCTGGTCTTCGTTGGAGCCGGTCAGGTTGGCGAGCGCCTTCTGCGCGCGGATCAGCGCAACGCCACCGCCCGGGACCACGCCTTCTTCGACGGCCGCACGCGTGGCGTGCAGCGCGTCTTCGACGCGGGCCTTCTTTTCCTTCATCTCGATCTCGGTCGCAGCGCCGACCTTGATCACGGCAACGCCGCCGGAGAGCTTCGCCATGCGCTCCTGCAGCTTTTCCTTGTCGTAGTCGGACGTCGCTTCTTCGATCTGCTGCTTGATCTGGGCGATGCGGGCCTTGATGTCGCCCGCCTTGCCGTGACCGTCGATGATCGTGGTGTTTTCCTTCTCCACGACGATCTTCTTGGCCTGGCCCAGGTTGGCCAGCGTGGCCTTCTCGAGCGTCAGGCCGACTTCCTCGGCGATCACTTCGCCGCCGGTCAGGACGGCGATGTCCTGCAGCATGGCCTTGCGACGGTCGCCGAAGCCCGGGGCCTTGACGGCCGCGACCTTGACGATGCCGCGGATCGTGTTGACGACCAGCGTCGCCAGCGCTTCGCCTTCGACGTCTTCGGCGACGACGAGCAGCGGACGGCCGGACTTCGCGATGCCCTCGAGCAGCGGCAGCATCTCGCGGACGTTCGACACCTTCTTGTCATAGAGAAGGATGTACGGGTTCTCGAGCTCGGCCGACTGGCTGGTCTGGTTGTTGATGAAGTACGGCGAGAGGTAGCCGCGGTCGAACTGCATGCCCTCGACGACGTCGAGTTCGTTCTGCAGGCCCGAGCCTTCTTCGACGGTGATCACGCCTTCCTTGCCGACCTTTTCCATCGCGTCGGCGATCGTCTTGCCGATCGACTCGTCGCTGTTGGCGGAGATGGTGCCGACCTGGGCGATCGCCTTCTGGTCCTTGCACGGCTTCGAGAGCTTCTTCAGCTCTTCGGTCGCCGTGATCACGGCCTTGTCGATGCCGCGCTTGACGTCCATCGGGTTGGCGCCGGCGGCGACGGCCTTGAGGCCCTCGCGCACGATCGCCTGGGCGAGCACCGTGGCGGTCGTCGTGCCGTCACCGGCTTCGTCGGAGGTGTTGGAAGCGACTTCCTTCACCATCTGCGCGCCCATGTTCTCGAACTTGTCCTTGAGCTCGATTTCCTTCGCGACCGACACGCCGTCCTTGGTGACGGTGGGGGCGCCGAAGCTCTTCTCGAGCACCGCATTGCGGCCCTTGGGGCCGAGCGTCACCTTGACCGCATTGGCCAGGATGTTGACGCCGCGGAGCATGCGGGCGCGGGCGTCATCGCTGAAACGTACTTCTTTTGCTGCCATGTCTGTGTTCTCCGATTACTTCTCGACGACCGCGATCACGTCTTCTTCACGCATGACGAGGTATTCCTCGCCATCGACCTTCACTTCGGTACCGCTGTACTTGCCGAAGATGATGTGGTCGCCGACCTTGATGTCGAGCGCGCGAACGTTGCCGTTCTCGAGGATCTTGCCCTTGCCCACGGCGACGACCTTGCCGCGGATCGGCTTCTCGGCGGCGCTGTCGGGAATGACGATGCCGCCCGGCGAGCGGGTCTCGGCGTCGAGCCGCTGGATGATCACGCGATCGTGGAGCGGGCGAATCTTCAACTTGTCTGCCATTGCTGCAAACTCCGTGCTGCTTTGTTCAGCCGTTTTGGGGGAAATTCGGGGTCGTGCTTTTGTTAGCACTCTCCCGATGCGGCTGCTAATGATAGGCGTGACGAGCCGCTTTTCAAGGGGAACGTGGGGTCCACGCAACGTTCTGCGCCCGGCCAGAGTCGCCCGAAGCCACCTGTCCTGAAATCGTAACTTATTGTTTTTATTGATTAATATCGATCTACGATGCGATCACGGCCGCGGCTCGCCACGCCGTGCAAACAATTGCGATTGATTCTTGAACGGAATCACGCAACGACGGTGAACATCGTCCCGGCGAGCCGGTCCATGTATCGTTCGCGCTCGCGCCGACGCCACCCGACGGACCCACGACCTCATGCCATTGATCGCCGCCCTGCCGGTCCGCCGGTGCCTGCGCCTGTTCGCGCTGCTGCTGCCGCTTTTCGCCGCCACACGCCCCGCGCTGGCTGCGGACGAAGAGTTCCTGCCCGTGCGCTCGGCGTACAAGGTGGCGACATCGGCCGAACCCGACAATCTGGTCGTCCGCTTCGACATCGCCGACGGCTACTACCTGTATCGCGACCGGCTCGGCTTCGAGTCGGCGACGCCCGGCGTCACGCTCGGCAAGGCGAGCCTGCCCGTCGGGCTCGACCACGAAGACGAGTTCTTCGGCAAGCAGGTCATCTACCGCGACACCATCAGGGTCGGCGTGCCGGTCACCTTCAGCGGCGCGCCGCAGGATTTCGACGTCAAGGTGAAGCTGCAGGGCTGCGCCGACGCGGGCCTCTGCTACCCGCCGCAGACCTGGACCGATGCGCGTGACGTGGCCCAGGGCGTGGCCGGAACACCCGCAGCTCGCAGCTGCGACGGCAGCCGCCCGCAAGAAGAGTGGCGGTTTCAACCTGCGCTCGCTGCTCGGCAGCGGCGCGAAGTCCGATGCGGACTTCCTGCTGGCCGACGAGGCGTTCGTCTTTTCGACCGAGAGCACCTCGCGCGACCGCTTGCGGCTGCGCTGGGACATCGCCGACGAGTATTACCTCTACCGCGACAAGGTCACGGTCAAGACGACCGCGACCGACGTGCAGCTCGGCAGCGTGTCGATCCCCGGCGGCGAGACGCAACACGACGAGTACTTCGGCGAACAGGTCGTCTTCCACGACCAGATGCTCGCCGACGTGCCGGTCGTCGCGGCGGCGGGCGTGACCGAAGTGCCGCTCGAGATCACCTACCAGGGCTGCGCCGACGCCGGCCTCTGCTACCCGCCGATCAAGAAGACCGTGGTCGTGCAAGCTCGCATCGACGACGACTTCGGCCAGCCTGCCAGCCGCGGGTCCGGACGGCGCGGCCAGACCCATGCGCTCGGAGCAGGACCTGCTCGCCGACAAGATCCGCGACGGCAACCTGCTCGCCGTGCTGGCGACGTTCTTCGGCTTCGGCCTGCTGCTCGCCTTCACGCCCTGCGTGCTGCCGATGGTGCCGATCCTGTCCGGCATCATCGTCGGCGCGGGCAACGGCAAGCCGGTCCCGCGCAGCCGGGCGTTCGCGTTGTCGGTCGCCTACGTGCTCGGCATGGCACTCACTTATACGATCGCGGGCGCTGCCTTCGCGGCCGCGGGCCAGCAGGCGCAGGCGTTCTTCCAGAAGCCGTGGATGATCGCGCTCTTTGCCGCGCTGTTCGTGTGGCTCGCGCTCGGCATGTTCGGTCTCTTCAACCTGCAGGTGCCCGGCTGGCTGCAGGAGCGCGTCTCGCGCATCAGCGACAAGCAGCAGCAGGGAACGCTGATCGGCACGGCGATCATGGGTGCGCTGTCGTCGCTGATCGTGACGGCCTGCGTCGCACCTCCCCTGGTTGCCTCGCTCGCGGTGATCGGCCAGAGCGGCGACGTGTTCCGCGGCGGTGCAGCGCTGTTCGCGATGAGCCTCGGCATGGGCGCGCCGCTGCTGCTCGTCGGCGCCTCGGCCGGCGAACTCCTGCCGCGTGCGGGCGCCTGGATGGACACCGTCAAGCAGGTGTTCGGCATCATGATGCTCGGCGTGGCGATCTGGATGCTGGGCCGGATCCTGCCGGGCCCGGTCACGCTCGGACTCTGGGCAGCACTCGCCTTCGTCACCGGGTACTGGCTGCTGATGATGGGTGGCCGCGACAGAACCGCGGCGCGACCGTCGTCCGCCGTGGCTTCGGCGCGCTCGCCGCGATTTACGGCGTGCTGATGCTCGTCGGCGCCCTGTCGGGACGCAGCGATCCGCTGCAGCCGCTGGCCGGCGTGGTCGGCACACCGTCGGGTTCTGCCGGTGAGGCCGCTGCGGGCGCGGTCCATCCCGGGGCGCACTTCAAGCGCATCAAGAGCGTCGCCGACCTCGATGCCGCAATCGCCGCCGCGAATGCTGCCGGCAAGACCGTGATGCTCGATTTCTACGCGGACTGGTGCGTGTCCTGCAAGGAGATGGAGAAGTACACGTTCCCCGAGCCGTCGGTGCAGGCCGCGCTCGCGAACACCGTGCTGCTGCAGGCCGACGTCACGGCCAACGACGATGCCGACCAGGCGCTGATGCAGCGCTTCGGCATCCTCGGTCCGCCGTCGATCCTGTTCTTCGGCCCGGACGGCGCCGAAAAGAAGGACTACCGCGTCGTCGGCTTCAAGCCGGCGACCGAATTCGCGCCGCACATCCAGCAGGCATTCGGGGGCCAGCCGCAATGAACAGCCGCACACTGATCGTCATCGCGGCACTGGCCGGACTCGCCGGCGCGGCCGGCTACTACTTCGTCGTGCAGCCGCGCACGGTCGCCCCGGCCGCGGTGGAGGCGCCCGCGCCCGCAGCCGCCGAGCCTGCGACCGGCGCCGAAGGCGCAGCTCGCCGCGGTCATCCCCGAGTTCAAGCTGGCCGACCGCGACGGCGCCATGCGCTCGCTGCGGGACGACTGGAAGGGCAAGGCGCTGATCGTGAATTTCTGGGCGACCTGGTGCGCTCCGTGCCGTCGCGAGATCCCGCTGCTGAAGCAGCTGGCCGCCGATCACGCCGACGAGAACTTCCAGGTCATCGGCATCGCGATCGACTTCCGCGACAAGGTGCTCGAGTACGCCAGGGAAATGAAGATCGACTACCCGATGCTGATCGGGGAGCAGGACGCGCTGGATGCCGCCGCGGCCTTCGGCGTCGACGCGGTCGGCCTGCCATTCACGATCTTCACCGACACGAGCGGCCGGGTGATCACCCTGCACATGGGCGAGTTGACCGCGGACGAGGCGGATCATCATCCTAGGCGGCCGTTCGCAAGGTGAACGCCGGCCGCTCGGATCCGGCCCAGGCCCGGCCAGGCCATCGAAACCGCCCTGGCCGCCCTGCCGCCCAGCCCAAGTCCGACGCAGAAAAGCGGCGGATAGGCTAGAAACGACGCTATCTCCGGCGAACCGGAGCACAAACCTGTCGCTATTTGGCGACAGATGGGGGTAGACTGCGCGCCCGACCACGCCTCCATCTACCCAGGCCATGGCGCACATCCTGCTTCTGAACGGACCCAACCTGAACCTGCTCGGCAGTCGCGAGCCCGGCGTCTATGGCCAGGTCACGCTCGAGCAGATTCACGAGCGAGCGACGAAGCTGGCGGCCGAGTTCGGACATAAGCTGACCGCGATGCAGAGCAACTCGGAAGCCGAGCTGATCGACTGCATCCACCAGGCGCCGGACAGCCACGTCGCCTACATCGTCTTCAACCCGGCCGGCTTCACGCACACGAGCGTCGCGCTCCGCGACGCGCTGCTGGCCGTCAAGATTCCGTTCATCGAGGTCCACCTGAGCAACGTGCACGCGCGCGAAACGTTCAGGCACCACTCCTACTTCTCCGACATCGCGGTCGGGACCATCAGTGGTCTCGGCGCCGTCGGCTACGAACTGGCCCTGCGCGCCGCCAGCCAGCAGCTCGCTGCTGGCAAGTCCGGCAACGCGCCGCTGCCCAACTGATCGCGATCCGGGGGGATCACACCAAGATGGATATCCGCAAGGTCAAGAAGCTGATCGAACTGCTCGATGAAACGGGCGTCGCCGAGATCGAGATCAAGGAAGGCGAAGAGTCGGTCCGCATCAGCCGGCACCCGAGTGGCGGCACGTTCGCGATGATGCCGCAGCACATGATGTACGGCCCGCCGCCCGCGCCGGCCGCCGCGCCTGCGGCGCCCGCCGGGCTGCCCCGGCCGTGGCCGCAGCGCCCGCCGCCGCCTCGCCGGACCAGACGGTCACGGCGCCGATGGTCGGCACGTTCTATTCGGCTCCGGCGCCGGGCGCCAAGCCTTTCGTCGACATCGGCTCCGAAGTGAAGCCGGGCGACGTCCTCTGCATCATCGAGGCCATGAAGATGATGAACCAGATCGAGTCGGACAAGGCGGGGCGCATCGTCTCGGTGCTGGCGAAGAACGGCGACCCGGTCGAGTTCGGCCAGCCGCTCTTCGTCATCGAATAACCGAGCACCGCCCAGATGCTCGAGAAAGTCGTCATCGCCAACCGCGGCGAGATCGCACTTCGAATCCTCCGCGCCTGCCGTGAACTCGGCATCAAGACGGTGGCCGTGCATTCCACGGCCGACCGCAACCTCAAGCACGTGCTGCTCGCGGACGAGACCGTCTGCATCGGCCCGCCGAATTCGCGCGACAGCTACCTCAGCATGCCGGCGATCATCAGCGCGGCCGAGGTGACGGATTCGGTCGCGGTCCACCCCGGCTACGGCTTCCTGTCCGAGAACGCGGACTTCGCCGAACGCGTCGAGAAAAGCGGCTTCAAGTTCATCGGCCCGCGCCCCGAGACCATCCGCCTCATGGGCGACAAGGTCTCGGCCATCAAGACGATGAAGGCCGCAGGCGTGCCCTGCGTGCCGGGTTCCGACGGCCCGCTGAGCCAGGATCCCGACGAACTCTTCCGCATCGCGAACGACATCGGCTACCCGGTCATCATCAAGGCGTCGGGCGGCGGTGGCGGTCGCGGCATGCGCGTCGTGCACAGCGACGCGACGCTGCTCCATTCCGTGGGCGTGACGAAGGCCGAGGCGCTGGCCGCGTTCGGCAACGACCAGGTCTACATGGAAAAATTCCTGGAGAAGCCGCGCCACATCGAGTTCCAGGTGCTCGCCGACCACTACGGCAACGTGATCTGCCTGGGCGAGCGCGACTGCTCGATGCAGCGGCGTCACCAGAAGATCATCGAGGAAGCGCCCGCCCCGGGCCTCTCGGCCAAGCAGCGGCGCGCGATGAGCGACGCGTTGCGCGTCGGCCTGCGCCGAGATCGGTTACCGCAGCGCCGGCACGCTCGAGTTCCTGTACCAGGACGACGAGTTCTACTTCATCGAGATGAACACGCGCATCCAGGTCGAGCACCCGGTGACCGAACTGATCACGGGCATCGACCTGGTGAAGGCGCAGCTGCGGCTCGCGGCCGGCGAGCGCCTGCCGTGGACGCAGGACGACGTGCAGATCCGCGGCCACGCGATCGAATGCCGCATCAACGCGGAAGACCCGAAGACGTTCACGCCGTCGCCGGGCCCGGTGAAGCTCTGGCACGCGCCGGGCGGCCCGGGCATCCGCGTCGACAGCCACCTGTACACCGGCTACATCGTGCCGCCGTATTACGACTCGCTGGTCGCCAAGGTCATCGCCCACGGCGAGGATCGCGACACCGCGATTGCGCGCATGCGCAATGCGCTGAACGAGATCGTGGTGGAAGGCATCAAGACCAATACGCCGCTGCACCAGGAGATCTTCCAGCACGCGGCGTTCCGGGCGGGCGGCACGGACATCCACTACCTCGAGCGGCGGCTCGGGCTCAAGTAGTCGCGGCTGGTCGGTTGCGCCACGGCGGCCGCGTGGCGGTGGCCGGTGTTTCGCGGGCGGGTGAAGACCAGACACCGGAACTGGGCAAGGCGCTCGATCCGGTACCCTTCGGCGCGCGCAGAAACATGCGCGCCGAGGATGCACCGAATCACACGCTCGATGTCCGCGCCTGAGCTCGTTTTCGGCCGAGCCCGAAAACTTCGCACGGCGCAAGCAGCGTTTGGTGGCGCAACGTCACCGCTGGCCGGCAGTCGTTCTCCACTCCCGCGGCGTCTTGCCGGTCCACCCCTTGAAGGCACGGGAGAACGCGCCCGGCTTGGAGTAGTGCAGCGTTGCCGCGATCTCCCCGATCGGCAGGCGCGACTCCTCCAGGAGCTGCCGCGCAAGCTCACAGCGCAGGTCTTCGAGCAGCCCCTTGACGCTGCTGCCTTCGGCCTCGAGTCGCTCTCGCAGCCTGCGCGGCTTGATTCCCAGTACCTCGGCGACCCTGTCGGCCGAAGGCGGCATTGCGATGACCATGCGACTCAAGGCTCGTGTCGTCAGCTCGGTAGCGGTCGCGGGTCGCGCGGCGTCGAGCTCGGCCGCGAGCGCCAGCAAGCGGGTTCTTGCGGCCGGGTCGGCGCCCGCGACGGGCAAATCGAGGAAGCGTGCCGGAAAGACCAACGCTGAGTGAGGGGCATCGAACCTGATCGGCGCACGGAAAAACGCGCGGTACGGTCCCACCATTCGCGGCTGCTCGTGGGACAGCATGACCTTGGATGGCGTCCACTGGGCGCCGCACAGGCACCTCATGACGGAACAGGCGATGGCGATGCTCGCGTCCAGGATCTGCGCTGTGCCGGGCGTATTCGGGTGATGGATCAGGTACGAAAGCTCGACGTCTTCGGCGCCCCGTGAGCCGAGCGCGACGACGCCGCCACGGTCATGCAGGTGCAAGTGCGCGATGAACAGGCGCAGCGCCGCATGAACCGACTCCGCATGCCGGAAGAGATGGCCAGCGATTCCTGCTGCGGCAGGGCCGGCTCGAATTCCAAGGAGCAAGCCGAAGTGGGGACACGCGCTGGCGGCAGCGCATTCGTCGATGAGGCGACCCACGAGACCGAACGGCACGCGACTGGAGGCGTCGGCAAGCACGCCTTGGTCGACGCCGACGCGCTCGAACACTGACGCTGGCTCCACTCCGAGCTCACGGAGCAAGGGCGGGATGGCTTGCAGCGGCGCAACCGACATGTCTGCGGACGCACGGAACACGCTGCGCGCGGATGCTCGCGTCGACGTACGGGCGACCTGTGGCAACTGTCATTCGGCCAAACTAGCGGGACCCGCCGGAAATGTGAAGTTTCGTCTCGCCGGAGCGAGTAGCCTCGGCAGGCTAAACGGGTGGGAGACTACAGATGACCAGATCACTTCTCGGTAGGGCGGTCAGCTGCTGCGCCGTGGGACTGCTTGCCTCGCAGGCGCTCGCGGCAGAGCCGGGGCCGCTCGATCGAACAATCCTGCCGCTGCAGGAGCCGGCACGTCCGCTCTACAAGGAGATCGACGCTCGTAACGTGAAGGCGCCACCACGGTTCGAGGTCAAGGCACCCGACGGCGCGCCCAACGTCGT
The DNA here is from genome assembly GCA_963828265.1 of uncultured Gammaproteobacteria bacterium. Taxonomy (GTDB): domain Bacteria; phylum Pseudomonadota; class Gammaproteobacteria; order Steroidobacterales; family Steroidobacteraceae; genus RPQJ01. The sequence continues at coordinate 9,385 of CAWHEA010000003.1, forward strand.
GATCGTCCTGATCGACGACATGGGCTTCGGCGTACCGACCACTTTCGGCGGGCCGGTCTCGATGCCTACCCTGGATGCGCTGGCCCAGGAAGGCTTGCGTTACAACAACTTCCACACGACGGCACTGTGCTCGCCGACCCGCGCGGCGCTCAAGTCAGGGCGCAACCATCACACGGTGAACATGGCCTTCATCACCGAGATGGCCACCGGCCTGCCGGGCGCGACCGGGCAGATTCCGAACGCGACCGCACCGCTCGCGGAGACGCTGCGGCTCAACGGCTACGCCACCGCGGCGTTCGGCAAGTGGCACGAGACGGCCGCGTGGGAGGCGAGCGTCGCCGGCCCGTTCGATCGCTGGCCGACGCACCAGGGCTTCGACAAGTTCTACGGCTTCCTCGGTGGCGAGACGAACCAGTGGGCGCCGTTCCTCTACGACGGCACCGCCGTGGTCGAATTGCCGCACGATCCGAACTACCACTTCATGACCGACATGACCGACAAGGCCGTGGCGTGGATCAAGTACCAGAAGGCGCTCACGCCGCAGACGCCGTCGTTCATTTATTTTGCACCGGGCGCGACGCACGCCCCCCATCACGTGCCGAAGGAATGGATCGCACGCTGGAAAGGCAAGTTCGACCAGGGCTGGGACACGATGCGCGAGGAGACCCTCGCCCGGCAGATCAAGATGGGCATCGTCCCGGCGGGCACCAAGCTCGCACCGAAGCCGGAGGCGATCCGCGACTGGGCCACGCTCTCCGCCGACGAGAAGCGCCTGTTCACGCGCCAGGCCGAAGTGTTCGCCGCGTACGCGGAATACACCGATCACGAGATCGGCCGCATGCTCAAGGCGTTCGACGACGTCGGCCAGGGCGACAACACGCTGGTCGTCTACATCGCTGGCGACAACGGCACCAGCGGTGAAGGCGGACAGAGCGGCATGTTCAACGAGTACACCTACTTCAACGGCGTGCAGGAGACCGTGGAGCAGATGCTGCCGAAGATCGACCAGTGGGGCGGACCGGAGACCTACCCGCACATGGCGTCCGGCTGGGCGGTCGGATTCGACTCGCCCTTCGGCTGGATGAAGCAGGTGCCGTCGGACTTCGGCGGCACGCGCAACGGCATGGTCATGTCCTGGCCGAAGGGCATCAAGGCGAAGAACGGGATCCGCACGCAGTTCGGTCACGTGATCGACGTCGCGCCGACCATCCTCGAGGCCATTGGCCTGCCGGAGCCGAAGGTCGTCAACGGTACGCCGCAGATCCCGATGGAAGGCACCAGCCTCGCGTACACGTTCGCTGACGCGAAGGCGAAGGAACGCCACACCACGCAGTACTTCGAGATCGCCGGCAACCGCGCGATCTACCAGGACGGCTGGTTCGCCCGCACGATCCACCGCGCTCCGTGGGAGGCGAAACCGCGTCGCACCCTGCAGGACAACTCCGCGTGGCAGTTGTACGACACGCGCTCGGACTTCAGCCTGGCGAACGACCTCGCCGCGAAGAACCCGCAGAAGCTCGCGGAACTGCAAGCGGTATACCTGCAGGAAGCCGAAAAGCACCACGTGCTGCCGATGGACGATCGTGTCTTCGAGCGCTTGGATGGAGCCACGGTCGGTCGTCCCGACCTCATGGCGGGGCGCACGTCGCTGACGCTGGCCGAAGGCATGACGGGAATGATGGAAGGCGTGTTCATCAACGTGAAGAACCGCTCCAGCACCATCACGGCGGAACTCGACGTGCCGCAGGGCGTGGCCAACGGCACGATCATCGCGCAGGGCGGCCGCTTCGGCGGCTGGTCGCTGTACGTCAAGGACGGCGTGCCGGGCTACGGCTACAACTTCCTGGGGCTGCAGCAGTCGAGCATCGTCGCAGCCAAGCCGCTCGCGCCGGGCAAGTCGACCGTGAAGTTCGTCTTCGCGTACGACGGCGGCGGTCCCGGCAAGGGCGGCCTGGGCACGCTCTTCGTCAACGGCGAGAAAGTCGGCGAGGGACGGATCGAGCATACGCAGGCCGGCATGTTCTCCGCAGACGAGACGGCGGACGTCGGCATCGATCTCGGCACGCCGGTCGTCGAAGCGATCGGGTCGGAAGCCCAGTCGAAGTTCAACGGACACATTCCGAAGGTGACGGTCGAGGTGGCGAAATGAACGGCATGGCAGAATCATGGCTAGAGCCTCGATCGGCGTGCAGGCAGTTGCGCAGACGCCCCGGCAGCGAGCCCAGGACGAATACGAGTGCTAGGCCTGGCGCAGGGTTACACGGTCAAGTAGACAGGGGCACTTGCGCCGTGCGAGCTCGGAAACGCAGAAGGAGCGAGCGCGACGCTCTGCGTTTCTAGGTCACTCAGGCGCGGCATGTCGGGCGCTCGATCCGGCCTGTCCTGGCGCGAGCGTGTCTGCCTTTCCGCTCGCGGGACAGAACGGACCGGACACTGGCGCGTCACCCGCTCCGCTGTCTGCACCTCGCAGAACGCACTAGACTGATCGCATGCCCTTCCTGCAACTCAGCCTCGACATCGGCGCGCGCAACCCCGAGCCCTACGAGGACGCCCTGTTCGAGCTCGGCGCGCTGTCCGTCACGCTGCTCGACGCGGCCGACGATCCCGTCCTGGAGCCGGCACCCGGCGCGATGCCGCTCTGGCCGACCATCATCGTGCGTGCCGTCTTTGCGGCAGACACCGACGTCAACCAGGTCCGGACGGCACTCAGCTCGGCACCGGGACTCGATCCCCTGCTCGTCGCCGAGAAAGCCCAGTTCGAACCCGTCGCTGATCGTGCCTGGGAGCGCGAGTGGCTCAAGGACTTCAAGCCGATGCGCTTCGGGCGGCGGCTCTGGGTGTGCCCAGGCGGCCAGCGACCGGACGCCGCCGACCGTCGGGTCCGACGTGGACGTGGTCTTGCTCGAACTCGATCCGGGACTCGCGTTCGGCACCGGCACCCACGCGACCACCGCCCTGTGCCTCGAGTGGCTCGATTCGGGCGCGACCCCCGGCGCTGACGGCGCCAAGCCGTGGCTCGCCGGCGCCGACGTCATCGATTACGGCTGCGGCTCCGGCATCCTCGCAATCGCAGCACTGCGGTTGGGTGCACGCCACGCCCTGGCGATGGATATCGACCCGCAGGCCCTGCTGGCCACGCGCGAGAACGCCGAACGCAATGCGGTCCAGGCCCAGATCCAGATCACCGCTGACCGGGAGGTCGAAAAGGCGCAGGCCGACGTGCTGTTGGCCAACATCCTGGCCGGACCCCTGGTGGAACTGGCGCCGCTGCTGGCCGAACGGACCCGGATCGGGGGCCGGATCGCCTTGAGCGGCCTGCTTGGTCGAGCAGGCAGATGCCGTGACAGCCGCTTACCGGCCATGGTTTGATATCGGCCTGACCGGCGCACGTGATGGGTGGGGGCTGCTGACAGGCTACCGGCGCGCGCACGACGACGCCCGGAAGAAATAGAATAACGACCGATGTATTCCCAGTGTCCTGAATGCCTTACGCGCTTTCGCGTGTCGGCGGCCGCATTGCGCGCCGCCCACGGCACCGTGCGTTGCGGCCGTTGCGGCAGCGCGTTCGACGCTTTGCCCCGCCTCAGCGACACACTGCAGGGAGACGGCCCGACCTCGGACCTCGGTGAGCCGGTTCCGCCGGGCGCGACCGGCGTGGGAGGCATGACAGGCGCAACGGCCGTCGGCTTGCTGTCCGGCAGCCAAGGCGGCAGCGTTGCGGAGTTTCACTTTTCCGCCGACGACATCGAGCAGGTCTTCATCGACGCGCGCGACTGGCAGAGCCGGTTCGGCGCGTCGTCGTCCCCGGGTGATCGCGCCGGACGCCTGGGCGACACCAGCTCCGCCGAACTCGTGGGCTTCCTGAAGGAAGGCGAAACCGGCGATGAAGTCGAAGCCGAGCGCGACCTGAACGATCCGCCGGTCTGGGTTCACGAACCCGAGACGGTGGAGGACATCACGCTCGAAGGCGAGCGCATCCAGATCGAGGGCATCGACGGCTTCGAGGGGCTTGAGGAGGACTTCCTCGAACGTGAGATCGAAAAGGAAATCGACGAGCAGCACCGCGCGGAGATCACGGGCTCGCACCGGGGCTTCGAACGCGGGCGTGGACGAGGTTGCGGCAGAAGCAGCGGCCGCCGACGCCATCGAGCCGCTGCACGACCTCGATTCGACCGACCGCTTCGAGGTCCTGCGCGACGTTCCGGAATCCGCCTTCCCGCACGAGGAGTCGGACGAGGACCGCACCGACTCGAAGCGCGTCATCGACGTGAACGCGGTCGACTCCACCGAAGCGCTCGCACCAGCAGCCGAGACGATGTGACGCCGGCCGTGGCCCGGTCGCGGCACGCTGGCGACGCCCGGCCGAGCCTGAAGCGGACGAATCGTTCGAGATCGGCGAGCATGATCACCGGCTGGCCGACGATCTCGCCGCCGCTGCCAACGACCGCAGCCGGGGCTGGGCCTGGGGCATCGGCGCACTGCGTGCTGGCGCTGGCACTCACCGCGCAGCTCACGCATCACTACCGCCTGCAGCTTGCACGCGACGCGACGCTCGGTCCCGCGTTGCGCGAGGTCTACTCGCGTCTCGGCATGCCGCTGCCGCCGAACTGGAACCTCGCTGCGTTCGAACTGCGCCAGTGGGGCGCGAACGAATCCGCGCCCACTGCCGCCGGCACGATGACGGTGCGCGCCAGCCTGAAGAACGGCGCCTCGTTCGCGCAGCCGATGCCGCTGCTGCGGCTCGAACTCGAGGATCGCTTCGGCGGCACCGTTGCGCGACGCGATTTCCAGCCCGCCGAATACCTGAAGGACCCCGCGCAGGCCACGCGCCTGCTGCCCGCGGGCTCGTCGACCGAAGCCGAACTCGCGATCGTCGGCGCCACGTCGGAAGCTGTCGGCTACCGGCTCGACGTCTGCCTGCGCGATGAAAATGGCGCGGTCCGGTGCGCTGAGCCTGCCGGCGCGTCACCGCCTTCGAGCCAGGCACCGCAGTGAGCGCGCCCATCGCCGCGGCGCGCGGGCCATCGCTCGCGCCGCCCCCCATCGTCATCGGCCCCTATCGACTCGAGGGCCACGCACTGCTTGCGCCGATGGCGGGCGTGACGGACCTGCCGTTCCGTCGACTCTGTCGACGGCTGGGCGCAGCACTTGCCGCCGGTGAAATGATCGCCGCCGATCCGCGACTCTGGGACACCGAGTTGTCGCGTCGGCGCCGGGATCACACCGACGAGCCCGAGCCGCGCGTGGTGCAGATTGCGGGTGGCGACCCCGAATTCATGGCGGACGCCGCGCGTCGCAATGCCGATGCCGGCGCGCAGGTCATCGACATCAACATGGGTTGTCCGGCGAAGAAGGTCTGCAACAAGGACGCCGGTTCGGCGCTGTTGCGCGATGAAAGCCACGTGGCGGCCATCCTCGCCGCCACCGTCGCGGCCGTCGACGTGCCGGTGACACTGAAGATCCGCACCGGATGGGCGCCGGATCAGCGCAATGCCGTGAACATCGCGCGCATCGCCGAGCAGGCGGGCATCCAGGCACTCGCCGTGCATGGCCGCACCCGTGCCTGCCGTTTCAATGGCGACGCCGAGTACGCGACCATTGCTGCGGTGAAACAATCCGTTCGCATTCCGGTGTTTGCCAACGGCGACATCGACTCGCCCGCCAAGGCGATCGAAGTGCTGCGGGCGACCGGCGCCGACGGGATCATGATCGGACGCGCGGCGCAAGGCCGGCCGTGGATTTTCAGCGAGATCGACGCATTGCTCGCAGGACGGGTCCAGCCGCCTCCTGCCATCGCGGAAGTGCGTGATATCATGCTCACGCACCTGCGCGATTTGTACGAATTTTACGGCCCCGAGCCCGGCGTCAGGATCGCGCGCAAGCACATCGGATGGTATTGCTCAGGACGCCCGCTGGCGCAGGCGTTCCGTCAGTCCGTCATGCAGGCGGTGTCGGTCGAGACACAGCTCGCGCAGGTGCGAGACTACTTCGACGCGCTGGAAGACTCCGCGGCCGCCGTGGCGGCCTGACGATTTCTCTCTCGCGCCGCGGCACGACGAACTGAACGAGAGGAAGCCCCGCCATGGCGGCGCGCAGCAAACAAGCCAACACCCGACGCGAGCCGAAACCGGCCAGCCACGCGACCAACGGACACAGCGTGCCGCTGCGCTCGCTCACCGAGCAGGCGCTCGACAGTTACTTCGCGAGCCTCAATGGCCACGCTCCCGGTCATTTGTATGACCTGGTGATGCGCGAAGTCGAGGAGCCGCTCTTCCGTGCGGTGCTCGATTACTCCGCAGGCAACCAGAGCCGCGCCGCCGACATTCTCGGCATCAACCGCGGCACGCTGCGCAAGAAGCTCCGCGTCTACGGCATCGAAGGCTGAGCCCCCAGTGAACCCACCGATCCAGCGCGCGCTCATCAGCGTCTCGAACAAGGAAGGCCTGCTCGAATTCGCGCACGAGCTCGCTCGTCGCGGCGTGCAGATCATCTCGACCGGCGGCACGGCCAGGCTGCTGCGCGCCGACGGCATCGACGCGATCGACGTGTCGGCGGTAACCGGCTTCCCGGAGATCATGGACGGGCGGGTCAAGACCCTGCACCCGAAGATCCACGGCGGCCTGCTCGGCCGACGCGGCACCGACGACGCCGTCATGCGCGAGCACGGCATCGAGGCGATCGACCTCGTCGTCGTCAACCTGTACCCGTTCGCCGCGACCATCGCCAAGCCCGGCTGCACCTTCGAGGACGCCGTCGAGAACATCGACATCGGCGGACCGGCGATGGTGCGCGCCTCGGCCAAGAACCATGACCGCGTCGCCATCGTGGTCGATCCGCTCGACTACGGCTCGGTGCTCGCCGAGATGGAGCGCGAAGACGGCGGCGTGAGCGATGCGACGCGCCTCCGCCTCGCGGCGAAGGCGTACGCGCACACGGCGCAGTACGACGCGATGGTCGCCTCGTACCTGTCGCAGGCCGTGCGCTCCAGCGGCAGCGGCGGCACGGCCGCGGCCGACTTCCCCGACCTGCTGCCGTTGCAGTTCCGCAAGCGGCTCGACCTGCGCTACGGCGAAAACCCGCACCAGCAGGCCGCGTTCTACGTCGCGAACGACGCGCAGGGCGCGAGCGTCGGCTCGGCCTCGCAGCTGCAGGGCAAGGAGCTCTCGTTCAACAACCTGGCGGACGCCGATACCGCGCTCGAGTGCGTGCGGCAGTTCGACGCGCCCGCCTGCGTCATCGTCAAGCACGCGAATCCCTGCGGCGTCGCCGTCGCGGCCACGATTCGCGCAGCGTACGACAGCGCGTACCGCACCGACCCCACCTCGGCGTTCGGCGGCATCATCGCGTTCAACCGGCCGCTCGACGCCGAGACGGCGTCGGCGATCATCGAGCGCCAGTTCGTCGAAGTGATCATCGCGCCGTCGGTCGAGCCGGAAGCGCGTGAAATCTGCTCCAAGAAGGAAAACGTGCGCCTGCTCGTCACCGGGCCGTTCACGCCGAGCAACAGCCGCGTGGAGATGCGCAGCGTCAACGGCGGCTTGCTGGTGCAGACACGCGACCTCGGCATGGTCGCGCCGGCGGACTTCAAGGTCGTCACCCGGCGCGCGCCGACGGCGCAGGAACTGCTCGACCTCACCTTCGCCTGGCAGGTCTGCAAGTACGTGAAGTCGAACGCGATCATCTTCGCGCGCGACGGCATGACCATCGGCATCGGCGCCGGCCAGATGAGCCGCGTCTACAGCACGCGCATCGCCGCCATGAAGGCGCGCGACGGCGGGCTGGAGCCGGCGGGCTCGGCCATGGCGTCCGACGCGTTCTTCCCGTTCCGCGACGGTCTCGACGCGGCGGCCGAGCACGGCATCAAGGCCGTGATCCAGCCGGGCGGGTCGATGCGGGATGCGGAAGTCGTCGCGGCCGCGGACGAGCATGGCATCGCCATGGTGTTCACGGGGATGCGGCACTTCCGCACTGAATGAAAGTCCTGATCATCGGTTCGGGTGGCCGCGAGCACGCACTGGCGTGGAAGGTGGCGCAGTCGCCGCGCGTGTCGCAGATCTTCGTCGCGCCGGGTAACGCGGGCACGCGACTCGAGCCCAACACGGCCAACGTCGACATCGCAGCGGACGACGTCCCTGCCCTGCTCGCCTTCGCGCAGCGGGAGAAGATCGACCTCACGATCGTCGGCCCCGAAGCGCCTCTCGTCATCGGCCTCTGCGACACGTTCGCGGCCGCGGGACTGCGCTGCTTCGGCCCGAGCAAGCTCGCGGCCCGGCTCGAAGGCTCGAAGGCCTTCACCAAGGATTTCCTCAAGCGCCACGCGATTCCCACCGCGGCGTACGCCAAGTTCACGCGCGACAACTTCGACGCGGCGTGGATTCGCGCGCAGAAGGCGCCGCTGGTCGTAAAGGCGGACGGCCTCGCAGCCGGCAAGGGCGTCGTGATCTGCGCGACGACCGACGAAGCGGTGGCGACCGCGCAGGACATGTTCGCGGGTCGCTTCGGCAAGGCCGGCGACCTCGTCGTCGTCGAGGAGTTCCTCGAAGGCGAGGAAGCCAGCTTCATCGCGATGGTCGATGGCAAGACGGTGCTGCCGCTCGCCACGTCGCAGGACCACAAGCGCCTGCGCGACGCCGACGAAGGCCCGAACACCGGCGGCATGGGCGCCTATTCGCCCGCACCGGTCGTCACGCCCGAGATGCACGAGCGCATCATGCGTGAAGTGATGCTGCCCACCGTGGCCGCGCTGGCGCGCGAAGGCACGCCGTACCTCGGCTTCCTCTACGCCGGCGTGATGATTCACCCCGACGGCACGCCCAACGTGCTCGAGTTCAACTGCCGTTTCGGTGACCCCGAGACGCAACCGATCCTGGCGCGCATGCGCTCCGACCTCACGTCGCTGTGCGAGGCCGCGCTCGATGGCAGGCTCGCAGGCGTCGAAGTCGACTGGGATCCGCGCGCCGCGGTCGGCGTCGTGATGGCCGCCGGCGGTTATCCGGACGACGTGCGCAAGGGCGACGAAATCCACGGCCTCGACGCGGCGGCGAAGATGCCGGGCAAGGTCTTCCACGCCGGCACGACGCTGAATGCCGCAGGGCAAGGTGGTGACGAACGGCGGGCGCGTGCTGTGCGCCGTCGGCCTCGGCAAGACCGTGCGCGCCGCGCAGAAGCAGGCTTACGAACTGGCCGGCACGATCTGCTGGGAAGGCCTGCAGTACCGCAAGGACATCGGCTACCGCGCGATCGCGCGGGAGTCGTAGCGCCCGGCGAGTTGCGCGGGGCTCGCACCGGATAGGGCCGGGGGTCGTAGCAAGCGATTGATTCGGTGCTTGTTCCGGCTCGCGGAAAGGCAGACACGCGAGCCGGAACAAGCACCGGATCAACCGCTCGCGGTACGGCGCCTGAGCGAGTTCCCGGGCAAGCCCGGGAACGTCGCACGGCGCATCGACATCCAGCCGAAGCGCGCGGAAAGCCAATTGCAGTGACCCACTGGCTCCGGAAAATCCAACTGGAAGTTCCAACCTGCAACCTTGGTTTCTCGCGGCCAGGCCACGCCTGATCCATGCAGCGACGACTGCGGCGATTTGCGTACGGTGACGCTGCTGCGCCGTGCGATGTTTTCGGGCTTGCCCGAAAACTCGCTCAGGCGCCCTCGTTCAGGTCATCGATTCGGTCGCCTGGTCCGCTCGCATTTTTCCGGGCGAGCGGGACCAGGTATCCGAATCGTTGACCCTGGCCCAAACCGCCTCAGCAGCATCTGCCAGGCACGACGACAAACCTAATGCGGCGCAGTCGTCTCCGCCGCCTGCCGCCGCTCGCGCTGGATCAGGTACAGCCCCGCGCCGATCACGATGGACGCGCCGATCAGCGTCAGCGCGCTGGGATACACGCTCCAGATGGCGATATCGAGCAGCACGCCCCACAGCATCGCGGTGTACTCGAACGGCGCGACAACCGCGGCCGGCGCACTGCGGAACGCGACCGTGATCAGGTTCTGGCCGATGGAACCCATGACGCCTACGCCCAGGATCAGCAACAGGTCCCTGCCCCAATGGATCGGTTGCCAGCCCGGAATCGCCAGCAGGCCCGCGCCGATCATCAAGAGCAGCGTGAACGTCGATCCAGTCGTTCTCCCGAGCGCGTGTCTGCCTTTCCAAGCTCGGGAAGAACAGACCGGATCGACCGCCCTGGCACTCCGGCGTCCTCAGCGAACTCGCAGCTCGCGCAGACTAATGCGGCGCGGGCGCGTCCACCGCAACCGCCGCCTGCCGCCGCTCGCGCTGGATCAGGTACAGCCCCGCGCCGATGACGATGGACGCCGCCGACCAGCGTGAGCGCGCTCGGATACACGCTCCAGATCGCGATGTCGAGCAGCACGCCCCAGAGCATCGCGGTGTACTCGAACGGGGCGACGACGGCCGCAGGCGCGCTGCGGAACGCGACCGTGATCATCTGCTGGCCGATCGATCCCATGACGACCGACGCCGAGGATCAGCATCAGGTCGGCTGCCCCACTGGATCGTCGCGCCAGCCCGGAATCGCCAGCAGCGCCGGCGCCGATCATCAACAGCACGCGTGAACCCGAGCACCATGCTCTCGGTGGAGTCGGTGCGCGACAGCAGGCGCAGCGAGACCACCGCAAAGGCATACGTCCACAGCGCGACGATGGCCCACAGCGAGCCCGTCGACAGCCATTGGCCATTGACGGGCCCCAGCATCAGCAGCACGCCCGACAGGCCGACGCGCGATGGCAAACCACTGCCCGCTGACCACCTTTTCCTTCAGCATCGGCACGGACAGCGCCGCCACCAGCAGCGGCGCGCACATGAAGATGGAATAGGTGGTGGCGAGCGAGGATTCGCGCACCGCGGTGATGAAGCTGTAGAGCATCAGCACCGAGAGCGCGCCGCGCACCAGGTGCAGCCGGATATTGACGGGCCGGATCCGTCCGAGCCGTCCGCGGATCGCGATGACGGCAAGGACGAACGGCAGCGACGCCGCCGCGCGGAGGTATGCGACCTGCAGCGACGGGTAGTGCTCCGACAGGAGCTTGAGCATCGAGTCCATGACCGAGAAACAGGCCACGGACACGAGCATCGCGACGATGCCCCGGACGCGCTCCGAATGCGCGGTCAGCGCTTCATCGCCTCGAAGAACTCACCGTTGGTCTTGGTGTCCTTCATCTTGTCGATGAGGAATTCCGCGGCCGCCAGTTCGTCCATCGGGTGCAGGAGCTTGCGCAGGATCCAGATCTTCTGCAGCTCTTCCGACGACGTGATCAACTCCTCGCGGCGCGTGCCGGAGCGGTTGATGTTGAACGCCGGGTAGACACGCTTTTCGGCAATGCGGCGATCGAGGTGGATTTCGCTGTTGCCCGTGCCCTTGAACTCTTCGTAGATCACGTCGTCCATGCGCGAACCGGTGTCGATCAGCGCGGTGGCGAGGATCGTCAGGCTGCCGCCTTCTTCGATGTTGCGCGCGGCGCCGAAGAAGCGCTTCGGCCGCTGCAGTGCGTTGGCATCCACGCCGCCCGTCAGCACCTTGCCGGAGCTCGGCACGACGGTGTTGTAGGCGCGCGCGAGGCGCGTGATCGAGTCGAGCAGGATCACGACGTCCTTCTTGTGCTCGACCAGGCGCTTGGCCTTCTCGATCACCATCTCGGCGACCTGCACGTGACGGCTGGCCGGTTCGTCGAACGTCGACGACACGACTTCGCCGCGCACGGTGCGCGTCATCTCGGTGACTTCCTCGGGCCGCTCGTCGATGAGCAGCACGATCAGGTACACCTCGGGGTGGTTGCCGGTGATCGAGTTGGCGATGTTCTGCAGCAGCATCGTCTTGCCGGCTTTCGGCGGCGAAACGATGAGGCCGCGCTGGCCCTTACCGAGCGGCGCGATCAGGTCGATCATGCGCGCGGTGAGGTCTTCGGTGCTGCCCGTGCCGCGCTCCAGCTTGAAGCGACGCGTCGGATGCAGCGGCGTGAGGTTCTCGAACAGGACCTTGCTGCGCGCGTTGTCCGGCGAATCGAAGTTGATCTCGCCGACCTTCAGCAGCGCGAAGTAGCGCTCGCCATCCTTCGGCGGGCGGATCAGGCCGGACAGCGTGTCGCCGGTGCGCAGGTTGAAGCGGCGGATCTGCGACGGGCTGATGTAGATGTCGTCGGGGCCCGCCAGGTACGACTGTTCGGGCGAGCGCAGGAAGCCGAAGCCGTCCTGCAGGATCTCGAGCACGCCGTCGCCGTAGATGCTTTCGCCGTTGCGCGAATGCGCCTTCAGGATCGAGAAGATGATGTCCTGCTTGCGCGAGCGGGCCAGGTTCTCGAGGCCCATCGACTGGGCGAGCTCGAGCAGCTTCGGGATCGGCTTGTGCTTGAGCTCGCTCAGGTTCATCGACTTGCGGCTGGCTTCGAGCTCGGCCGGGCTGATGACGTCGAGGTCGTCGCCTTCCATCAGGTAATCGTCCGGCGGCAGTTCGTCCTGCCGCGGGCCACGATTACCGTCCGGGCCACCACCCCGCCCGCCGCGCTTGTTGCCTTGCTGGCGGTTGCGGTTCTGGTTGCCCAGGTAACCTCTCACAGGTTGCTGTCCAGAAAAGCCACGACGTCGCCCTTGCGGACCGCGCCGATCTTCTGGCCTTGCAGCTGACCGTTCTTGAACAGGATCAGAGTTGGGATGCCTCTGACGCTGAACTTCATTGGTGTTTTGGGGTTCTCGTCCACGTTCATCTTCGCGACGAGGACCTTCCCCGCGTACTCCGCCGCTATCTGATCCAGCATCGGTGCGATCATCTTGCATGGTCCGCACCACTCAGCCCAGAAGTCCAGAAGGACGGGAATATTCGACTTCAACACGTCCTGCTCGAAGCTCGAGTCCGAGACGTGAACGATCTGCTGGCTCACCAGAGATTACCTCCGCTGGCTGAAAAGGGTATTTGGGCACTTGGTTCTTTCTTGAAGGGTTTGTGTGCGTCCCCGGAATCGGGTGACGGCAGGGGTCCGCGTAGGGCAAACTATCGAGATTGCTGGCCGTTGACTGGAGTTCTAATAGGGATTCCGTTGCGCCGGGTCCGCCGGTCGGGTTCACCGGTAAGGTGGGACCGGGACTCAGGCCCGATCGGCCGGCGACATGCTCAGGCGGGAGCGGATTGATCCGCGTTCCGGTTATTTGAACCCGCTTTTCCGTAATTTGCAAGGCCACATGCGCCGATCCGGGACCGATGTCAGACACACACCTCAGCGATATTTCATTTACTCACCTCCACCTGCCTGAGTCGCTCGCCCGCGGCATCGCCGACGCCGGCTTCGAGCGCTGCACCCCGATCCAGGCCCAGACGCTGCCGCGCGCGCTCGCCGGCTTCGACATCGCGGGACAGGCCCAGACGGGCACCGGCAAGACCGCCGCGTTCCTGGTTGCGATGTATTCGAACCTGCTGCGCAAGGATGCTCCGGCCGACCGCCCGGTCAACGCGCCGCGCGCGCTGATCATCGCGCCGACACGCGAGCTCGCCGTGCAGATCCATCACGACGCGGAAATCCTCGGCCAGTACACGGGACTGACGCTCGGCCTGGCCTTCGGCGGCGTCGACTACGAAAAGCAGCGCCATATCCTCGAGGAAGGCGTCGACGTGCTGATCGGCACGCCGGGCCGCCTGATCGACTTCTACAAGCAGCGCGTGTTCGACCTGCGCGCCGTCCAGGTCGTGATCCTCGACGAAGCCGACCGCATGTTCGACCTCGGCTTCATCACCGACATCCGCTACATCATGCGGCGCCTGCCGGCGCCCGACCAGCGGCTGAACCTGCTGTTTTCCGCGACGCTTGCGCAGCGCGTGCTCGAACTCGCGTTCGAGCACATGAACGACCCGGAACTCGTCCGCATCGAGCCCGACAAGATGACGGTCGATCGCGTGCGGCAGGTCGTCTACTACCCGTCGATGGACGAGAAGCCGCGCCTGCTGGTCGGCCTGCTGCGGCAGATGGACCCGCACCGCACGATGATCTTCGTCAACACGCGCCGCGGCGCCGAAGAACTCGAGTCGATGCTCAAGGCCAACGGCTTCAATGCCGAGGCGATCTCCGGCGACGTGCCGCAGAACAAGCGGCTGCGCATGATCCGCGACTTCCACAGCGGCGAGCTCGCGATCCTGATCGGCACCGACG
>CAWHEA010000004.1:0-87838 GCA_963828265.1 uncultured Gammaproteobacteria bacterium
TCGGTCAACGATGTCGCGCCGCGAGCGTTGTCCGGTTTGCACGTCCCCCTCGGAGAAACCCTCATGCGATCGATCGCCCATCCGTTCCTGGCTCTCCTGCTTGCAATGGCCGCCTGCGTACCAGCGCTTGGCTGGGCGCAGCAAGACACCGCTCCGCAGGTGCGCGCGCCGATCACACAACCGTCGCTCAAGCAGGCGCCCGCGCCGCAGACCCGCTCTGCCCAGAGCGACTGCGTGCGGGAAGCCAACCGGCGGGGGTTCACGGGTTGGACACCAGCAACTTCCAGCAGTTCCGGGACGGTTGGTCAATCGATCTGCGGGCGCGCAACCAGCGCGGACAGGTCACGAATGGTTCGTGCTTCGTCGAAACGCGCACGGGCGACGTCAACCTCTATGGCTTCGGCTGGGGCTACGACGACGACGGCGACGACCGCATGCAGTTCAACTGCGCCTCGGTCGACATGAAGTACCGCGAGTGCCAGCTGCCGGTGAAGGGCCGCGCCGTGCCGGTGAAGCGGCTGTCCGACGCACGCTGTGTCGAAGGCCAGAGCTGGGGTCAGCGTGGCGATCGCGTCTGGGTCAACAACGGCTGCCGCGCCAAGTTCGAGGTCACCCGCACCGGCGGTGGCGGTGGCGCGAACGTGGTGGACTGCAACTCGGACGGCAACCGCTACCGTGAATGCTCGATCGGCCCGGGTACTTCGGCCGGCTGCTGCGTGACAACAGCAACGGCCGCTGCCGTGAGAACTCCACCTGGGGCACGCGCAACGGCGTGATCTGGGTGACGAACGGTTGCCGCGGACGTTTCGAAAAGGTGCGCGGCAATGGCGGTGGATCCGGTGGCTCGGGCCCGGCCCGCGGCCGAGCGGGCCTGCATTGACGAAGTGAAACGCCGTGGCGGACGCGTCCTGCAGCAGAACGCTGCCGTCCCGATGTCCGGCGGCTATCGCATGCAGATGCGGGTGCGCATGCCGACGGGCGACACGCGCTCGGTCGGCTGCACCTACTCTACGCAGAGCCGGAAGGTTCGCCTCGAGGTGCTGTCCAGCACCTGAGCGGAATCAGCCGCGGCAGAGCTCCAGCAGCCGGGGCCACGCGGCCTGGCTGGCGCGCTCGGTGTCGGGAGACAGCCCTGCGCCGAGCTCGAAGCTGTGCGCGCGGACGCCGAACAGCAACGCCGGCGGCGGGTTGGCGCCCGTGACACGCCGGTAGGTTTCCAGCACCTGTGCGGGCGCGAGCGAATGGCTCGTGTGCGCAAAGCCGGCATTCGCGACGACTGGGCGCTCGACGAACGGCGCGTCGGCATCGAGGCAGGCATCGATGAAGATCACGCGGCTGCGGCGTTCGAGGTCGAGCGCGTGTTCGACCTGCAACTGGAAGTCGACCAGTACCTCGACACCCGGCAGGTCCGCCGCCATGAGTCGCTCGGCCAGCAGGGGCCCAACCGCGTCGTCCCCGCGGCTCAGGTTGCCGACTGCGAAGACCAGCGTGGGGGCGACCGTCATCCACGCATTCTCGCGTCGACGACCGTTCCATCCGCCTCGATCAGCTGCACGGAGAGCGGCATCTTGCCGACCGCATGCGTCGCGCAGGAGAGGCAGGGGTCGAAGGCACGCACGGCGACTTCGATGTGGTTCAGCAGGCCCTCGGTCAGCTGGCGACCGTCGAGGTAACGGCGCGCGACCTCGCGGATCGCCACGTTCATCGCCTGGTTGTTGTGCGTCGTCGAGACGATGAGATTCGCCCTCACCACCTGGTCCTGCTCGTCGACGCGGTAATGGTGGATCAGCGTGCCACGCGGTGCTTCGATCACGCCGACGCCGCGCAACTGCCGCTCGCCCTTTGCCATCAGCTCGGTGCCCTGCAGGTCCGGATCGTGCAGCAGATCGCGAATGGACTCGGCGGCGTGCAGCATTTCGATCATGCGCGCCCAGTGGAACCCGAGCGTGGACTTCGCCGCACGCCCGTCGTCGAAGGCCAGGAATTCGCGCCGCTCGAGGTCCGCGAGCGGCGTCGGTATGAAATCGCACTGGGTGACGCGAGTGAGCGGGCCGACGCGATACCAGCCCTCCTCCGCGCCCAGCTCCTTGAAGTACGGGAACTTCATGTACGACCAGGCTTTCACGTCCTCGACGATGCGCTCCCAGTAGTGCTCGTAGGGCGCGTGGTCGAACAGCGCGGTGCCAGCGGCATCGCGGGCGCGCAGGCCGCCTTCGTACAGGTCCATCGCGCCGTCGTTGCGCACGAGGCTCAGCGTGCTCGCGGGGAACGTTGCAAACGTGCGGTACAGGCCAAGGTTCTGCTCGAACAACCGGCGCACGATCTGCACCGAGTCGCGGCTCCAGGCGATGGTCCGCTCGATGTCGGCGAGCAGCTCGTCGCGTTCGTCGAGACCCAGGTTCTTGTTGACGCCGCCGGGCACCGAACCCGTGCCGTGAATGCGCTTGCCCGCGGTGTGGCGGATGACTTCCTGGCCGTACTTGCGCAGCAGCACGCCCTGGCGCGCGATGTCCGGGAACGCCTCCGCGACCCCGACGATGTTGCGACGGGCGGCGTCGGAGTCGAAGCCGAACAGCAGGTCGGGCGACGACAGGTGGAAGAAATGCAGCGCGTGCGACTGCAGGATCTGCCCGTAGTGCATGAGCCGACGCATCTTCTCCGCGGTCGGCGTCACGGTCGCGCCGAGCACCCGGTCCAGCGCCTTGCACGCTGCCAGGTGGTGGCTCACGGGACAGATGCCGCACAGACGCTGCACCATCACGGGCACTTCCCAGTACGGCCGGCCCTGGATGAATTTCTCGAACGCGCGGAACTCGACGATGTGCAGGCGCGCCTGCTCGACGTGGCCCTGCTCGTCGAGCAGCAGAGTCACCTTGCCGTGGCCTTCGACGCGCGACAGCGGTTCGATGACGACGCGTCGCAGCTTCTCGGGGTGGGCGGCGTTCTCGAGAGAGGGTTGGGTCATGGTGGTCAGTCGTAATGAATGAGTGACGGGCCGAGCTTCGGGGTGCGTCCGTCGATGAGGTCGGTGAGGACTTTCCAGATCGCGTCAGCCGAAGGCGGGCAACCGGGGATGAAGTAGTCGACCTTCACCACCTCGTGCAGCGGGTGCACCTTGTCGAGAGGCAGCGGCAGTTCCGGGTCGTTCGGGATCATGCCCTTCACGACACCCGGCTCGGTCACGTAGATCTCCTGCAGGCACTGCCCGAGATCGAGGTGGTTGCGTTGCGCGGGCAGGCCGCCGTTCAGTGCACAGGCGCCCACGGCGATCAGGATCCTGCAGTTGGCGCGAAACTCGCGCAGCACGTGCACGTTCTCGGCGTTGCAGATCCCGCCTTCGATGAAACCGATGTCGCAGGGACCGCAGCGCTTGATGTCGGTGAGCGGCGAGCGATCGAACTCCACGCGTTCGAGCAGCGGGAACAGGCGCTCGTCGATGTCGAGCAGCGACATGTGGCAGCCGAAGCAGCCTGCGAGCGACGTCGTCGCGATCTTCAGCTTGCGGCGGGTGACGTCGTTCATGGCGCTCTACCAGGCATGCGCGGCGCGTACTCGGCGGCCGATTCGCTGATCGGGTTCTCGTCGAACCGGCGCTCGCCGATGGGCACGGCAAAGCCGACACGCTTGCGCAGGATCGCACCCACCGGGCACACGTCCATCGCCTTGTCGGATGCGCTCACGGTACTGTCGCGCAGCAGGCCGGACAGGGAATTCACGACCAGGTGCTTGGCCATGCCGCGTCCTCCGAGCGCGAAGACGTCCTTGCGGTCGACCTCGGCCGAGGCGCGCACGCACAGTTCGCAGAGGATGCAGCGATTGAAGTCGAGCAGGATCTCGGGGTGCGACGCGTCGACCGGGCGGTCGGGATAGAAATGGTCGAACCGCGGGGAGGTCATTCCGAGGTCGTAGGCGATTGCCTGCAGCTTGCAATTGCCGCTCTTCTCGCACGAAGGACAGAAATGGTTGCCCTCGACGAAGAGCAGCTGGACCAGCATCCGTCGCTCGTCGTTCAGCTCTTTCGTCTCGCTCGATACTTCCATGCCTGCTCGTGCCGGGGCCGTGCACGACGTCGCGGAGTGGCCGTTCAGCTTCACGGTGCAGAGCTTGCAGCTGCCGTGCGGCCGGAACTCCGGGTGATAGCAGAGGTGCGGGATGTGCCTGCCCGCGGCGAGTGCCGCCTGCAGGATGGACTGGCCCGGCTCGAATGGGATCTCGTCGCCGTCGAGCTTGAACGTGGGGCGTGCGCTCACGCGTGGTCTCCGAGGTGTGCGCCTGGATCGTCGCGACCCGTCATGTGACGGGCCCGGGCCAGTGCGCCGTCGAGGTCGAAAGCGGGTTCGACGCCGTGCGCGAGCAGGCGACGCTCGTACGCAGGCCGGAAGCGCTGCAACGTATGCGCGATGGGGCGGCCCGCGGACTCGCCCAGTCCGCAGTGGCTGGCGCTGTGAAGCAGCCGCTGCAGCTCACCCATCGCCTGCAGGTCGTGTTCCGAGCCCTTGCCTTCGCTGATGCGGTCCATGATGCGCGCCAGCAGCGAGGTGCCTACGCGGCACGGCGTGCAGAAGCCGCAGCTTTCGCCCGCGAAGAAGTGAGCGAAATGGCGCGCGACTTCGAACATGTCGCGCCCTTCGTCGAAGACGATGAAGGCGCCGCCCGATTCGAGGTCCTCGAACGAGATGCGCCGATGGAATTCGTCCTGGTCGAGGCAGGTGCCCGACGGGCCGCCGCATTGCACTGCGATCGTGCGCTGCGCCCCGCAATCGGCGAGCACTTCGCGGATGCTCACGCCGAACGGGTACTCGTACACACCGGGCCGCTCGCAATCGCCGGACACCGAGATGAGCTTGGTCCCGGACGACTTTGCCGTGCCGAGGCTGCGGAACCATTCCGCTCCATGCTGGAGGATCAGCGCCGCTGCGCAGTACGTCTCGACGTTGTTGACGATCGTCGGCAGCCCGAGATAGCCCTTCTCCGCGAGGCGCGGCGGACGGTTGCGCGGAATGCCGCGCTTGCCCTCGAGCGATTCGACCAGCGCCGACGCCTCGCCGCAGACGTACGAGCCCGCACCGACGTGAATCTCGATGTCGAAGTCGAAGCCCGCCCGTCCGCCAATCGACGCTCCCAGCAGGCCCTGCTCGCGGCGGCGTGCCAGCACGGCGCGCAGCGATTCGAGCAGGTAGCGGTATTCGCCGCGCAGGTAGATGAAGCCCAGCGTGGCGCCGATGCCCAGCGCGGCCACCGTCATGCCTTCGCAGATCAGGTCCGCATGCGAGGTGAGCAGTTCGCGGTCCTTGAACGTGCCGGGCTCACCCTCGTCGGCGTTGCAGACGACGACGCGGGGCTGAACGGTCATCCTGCTGCAGCTTTCCCACTTCACCCCGGTGGTGAACCCCGCACCGCCGCGTCCCAGCAGGTTGGCGCGCTTGATCTCGTCCAGCACCGGTTGCGCGACATTGCCACTCGCGTCGGCACGGGCGAACGCCGCACGAATCGCATCTCCCGGCTGCAGAGGATCGGAAAGCAGCGGCCCGCGCCTGCGAATGTTTGCCTGCACCGCGAACAGTTCGGCAGGCCATTCGTCGAGGGGCCGGCGCGCAAGGATCAAGCCGCACAACGTGTCGATGCGCTGCGCGTCGAGACGCGCGACGGGACGGCCGTTCACCAGCAGCGACGGTCCCTGGTCGGAGAGCCCCAGAAACGAAGCATGGCCGACGCTCAGGAGGCCGTCCTCCGTCACCTTGCCGGGTTCGGCCCAGAGCCGGTGGCACATGCGCTGCATGAGCTCCGTGCTGCCACGCATGCGATCCGTCACGTCGTCCGAGAACAGCACGCGGTAGACGCCAGTCGGTTCGAGGGAGAGAAAGTCGTAGAACGCCGCTACGCCACGAGCCTGGGACAGGGGCAGGCCGAGGCGCTGCGCGACGCGTTCGAGCGCAGGCTCAGGCAGGTAGTTGCAGTGCTCCTGCACTTCGCGCAGCACCTGCAGGAGTCGGGTTGGACGGTTGCCCCAATGCGCGATGGCGGCATCGACGACTTCGTCGATACCGGCAAGTTCGGTCTGCGGAGGATTCACTGTCTGCGGGACGCTCGCTGCGGAAGACGTTCACAGGCTGCCTGCCAACGCCACCGTGAACAATCGCGGAAAACCGGACCTTGATCGCGTCATTGCGATATCAGGGCGATACCATGGCGATACGTGCGCGCTACGCGTCAGTGTCCGCCCTGCACGAACAGTCCTGCGGCGCGCAACGCCTCCGCGAGCTCTGCCTCGATGCGCACCGCTTCGGTGCGCGTGATGCGCTGCAGATGCAGCGTCGGTCCCGTGATCACTTCGACTCCGCGCTTCAGCACGCTGCCCGCCGCACGGATGCCGGCCTTGTGTTGCTCGAATCGCTGCACGGGCGAGTGGCTGCTCATACCGACGTAGACGCCGTAGGGATCCGCACGCCTGTCGCTGTAATCGAGCAAAACGAGATAAATATTGGTGCGACCGCGTTGCTCTGGAATAAAACGTGCGGTGACTTCGTATGCAAGCGGCAACCAGTGCACGTGACGCATTGGCAGCCAGTCGGGGATGCTGGGCGCCGCGACGGCCCACAGCTGTTCGAGGGCTCGCTCGACGTTGCTGCCGATCTCGCCGCGCATCCAGAGCTCGTGAATGGCTTGCGCACCCGCCAGGCCAGCGCGAGCCTCGAGCGCGGAGGCAAAGGCATCCCACAGGGACGCGGCCGAGCCTCCGCTGCGGACCGGCCCACGGGCTGCCGCGACTTTTCCTGGCGACCTGCGCATGCGGTAATGCTACGGTTTGCGCGAGCCAATTGTCAGCGAGCGCCCGATGCGATCCGTCTTTCTCGATTACGCCACCGTCAGTTTCAATGGCGACCTCGATCCTGCCGCATTGCGGCGCGCCATGCCTGGCCTGGAGTTGCGCGACAATACGCCGCAGGCCGCCGTGCCCGAGGCCATCGCCGGCGCAACCGTCGTCGTGCTGAACAAGCTGCGCCTCGCGCGTGACACGATCGCGGCCTCACCCAACCTCAAACTCATCGTGCTCGCAGCCACGGGCACCAACAACGTCGACCTCGAGGCGGCCCGCGAGCGCGGCATCGGCGTCTGCAACCTGCGCGACTACTGCACGGCCTCGGTGGTGCAGCACGTGCTCGGTACGATGCTGCTGCTCACGCAGCGCCTGCGCGAATACGACGCACTGGTCCGCTCGGGGGCCTGGTCACGTGGCGACCAGTTCTGCCTGCTCGACTTCCCGATTCGGGAACTCGCGGGGCGCAGGCTCGGCATCGTGGGTCACGGCGCGCTCGGCAAGGGAGTGGCGCGCGCAGCCAGTCTCGCGCTCGGCATGGAAGTGTGGGTCGCCAACCGTCCGGGCGGCGAGCCTCACCCGGGCCGGCACGATCTCGCGGACCTGCTGCCGCAGGTGGACGTGCTCAGCCTGCACTGTCCGCTGACGCCACGAACGCAGGGCTTGATCGGAGTTCCTGAGCTTGCACGCATGAAGCCCGACGCGCTGCTGATCAATACCGCACGGGGCGCGCTCGTCGACTCGCAGGCCCTGGCGGACGCCCTGCGCGCGGGCAGACTCGGCGGCGCGGCCATCGACGTGCTGCCGCAGGAACCGCCCCTGGAGGGCAATCCCCTGCTGGCCGCGGACATTCCGAACCTGATCGTAACGCCGCACATCGCGTGGGCGGCGCGCGAGTCGCGCCAGCGCTGCCTGGACGAAATGGCAGCGAACGTCGAGGATTTCGCGCGGGGCGGCCACCGCGGCCGCGTCGTCTGACAGCGGGCTAGCCGCGAGCGAGCGCCTGTGCAGCCCAGCGGATGACGGGCTTCACCCGCGGCGAGACGAGCTCGAGGGCTTCGTCGAAGTCGACCCAGCGGTACTCGCTGTGCTCGGCGCGACCGATCAGCGGATTGATCGGCAGGCTCACGTCGGAGCGCCGGGTCTCCGCAAGGTAATACCGGGCGACCTTGCCGCCGCTGTACGGCCCGGTCTGCGTGGAATTCGAGCCCCAGGCGAAGTCGAGATCCTCGATCGTGGATTCTTCGCGCACTTCGCGGATCGCGGCGGCCAGTGGCTCCTCGCCTTCCTCGACCATCCCTTTCGGGAAGTCCCAGTGATTGAAAGCGCGCAGCAAAAGGTACATCCAGTCGTCGCCTTCACGGCGGACGACCACGACACCGGCGGAGAGCCTCGTGGATCGGGGACCCATCCGATAAGTATAGGCGATTCATCGACCTGATTGCTTTGCGCCGGCCGATAGGCTGCAGCTATTATTTCCCCATGAACCTGCGCGACCTCCGGTACCTCGTGGCCCTGGCCGACGAACGCCACTTCGGCAAGGCCGCGGAACGCTGCTTCGTCAGCCAGCCGACGCTCTCCGCGCAGATCCGCAAGCTCGAGGACTACCTCGGCGTACCGCTCGTCGAACGACAGCCCAAGCGGGTCGCCCTGACCGCGACCGGCGCGAAGATCGTGCAGCGGGCACGCCTGCTGCTGCAGGAAGCCGACGCGATCGTGGAACTGGCGAAGACCGACCGTGATCCGCTGGCCGGCCCGCTCAAGCTCGCGCTGATCCCCACCGTCGGTCCGTACCTGTTGCCGCACGTCGTGGGCCGGCTGCGGCGCGACCTGCCGCGGCTCAAGCTCATGCTGTACGAATACCAGACCGGGCACATGCTCGAACGGCTGCGCGCCGGCGAGATCGACGTCGGCATCCTCGCGCTGCCCGTGGTGATGGACGGCCTCGAATCGGCGCCGCTGTACGAAGAGCCGTTCGTGCTCGCCATGCCCGCTTCGCATGCGCTCGCCGACCGCGACCGCGTCAAGGTGGAAGACCTGCGCGGCGAAACGCTGCTGCTGCTCGAAGACGGCCACTGCCTGCGCGACCAGGCGCTCGAAGTCTGCAGCCGGATCCGCGTGAGCGAGGAGCAGGATTACCGTGCGACGAGTCTCGAGACGCTGCGCCAGATGGTCGCGGCCGGTCACGGCATCACGCTGCTGCCTGAGCTGGCCGCTGAAACGCCGGTGGGCACGGCGCGCGGATTGCGTGTAAAGCCGTTCGTGAAGCCCGCGCCGAGCCGCACGATCGGTGCGGTCTGGCGCAAGTCGACCACCCGCACCGCCGCCATCGATGGCATCGTTGCGACGATCCGCAGCGCGATGAAGGACGGCACGAAAAAATGAAACGCCACATAGCCACCGCGGTGTTTGCCCTGGCGATTTCGAACGTCGCCGCGCCTGCTTACGCAACCGAGCCTGCTCGGCAGGCCGTCACCGTGAGCGCTGCGTGGGCGCGTGCGACCCCACCCGGAATGACCGTGGCGGCCGTTTACCTCACCCTGGTCGGCGGATCGAAGGCCGACCGGTTAGTCGGCGCCGGGACGCCGCGCGCCGGGATGGCGCAGATTCACGTCGTGTCGGAAGCGGAAGGCATGGCGCGCATGCGCCAGACCGAAGGTGTCGACGTCCCAGCGCACAAGACGGTCGCGCTCGCGCCGCAGGGCACGCACATCATGCTGATGGACCTGCCGCGGCCGCTCGTCGCCGGAGAGCGCTTTCCGCTGACGCTGCAGTTCGAGCAGGCCGGCACGATTGGCGTCAGCGTCGAAGTGCGCGCGCCGGGTGCGGCTCCGCCGGCTGCGCACTGAAGCCGGCGCGAACGCGACAAGGACGTCGTCGTTGACTGGCTCCACCCCTGCGCTGCCGGTGCATCGACTCCACGACGAGGAGATCGAGCGGCTGCTCGCGACGGGCGAACGTCGCGCGGAACTCACGGCACTCTTCGGCGACAAGGGCTACCGCGAGCTGAGCGCACTGTCGCGCCGGGCCGCCGCGCGCAGCGGCCCGGCCGAGACCCGCGTTTACGTGTTGCCGGGCTTGATGGGTTCGCGCATCGGGTCACGCGGACTGCTGCTCGACGACGTGCTGTGGGTCGACCTGATCGAGATCGCGGCGGGTCACCTGACTCGCCTTGCACTGCCGGCCGGCTCGCGGCTGGTCGCGCTCGGCGCGATGCTGCTCAACACGCTGAAGCTGAAACTGTCGCTGCGGATCGCCGGATTCGATGCGCGGATGCATCCCTACGACTGGCGGGCCAGCGTGAGCGAACTCGCCGACTCGCTCAACCAGCGCATCGCGGCCGACGCCGATGGATCGCCGGTCATGCTGGTCGGTCACAGCATGGGAGGCCTCGTCGCGCGGCTCGCGCTCGGTCGCCAGCGCACTGAACGCATCACGCGCGTCGTCCAGCTGGGCGCGCCGAATCACGGTTCCTACGCGCCGGTGCTCGCGCTGCGCGGCGTCTATCCGACGGTGCGCAAGCTGGCGGCCATCGACCGTCGTCACACGGCAGAGGACCTGGCGCGGATCGTGTTTCGAACACTGCCGGCCTTGCACGAACTGCTGCCCGATCCCGCGATCGCCGGTGGCGCCGACCTCTTCGACGTGAACTCGTGGCCGGATGACGCGCTGCGACCCGACCCGCAGCGCTTGCTGGCCGCGCGCAAGGAGCGCGAACGCTGGCCGGCCACTGACGATCGCTGCCTCGTCATCGCGGGCGTGCGGCAGGACACGGTCACCTCGCTGGTTGCGACCGGTGACGAGTTCGATTTCGGCCTGACGCCGCAGGGCGACGGCACCGTACCGCTCGCGCTCGCCGTTCGTCCGGGCGAGCGCGCCTGGTACGTCGGCGAGAAGCACGGCGGCCTGCCGAACAACGGGCGCGTCATTGCGGGCGTGGTGGACCTGTTGCGCACCGGCGAAACGAAACGACTGTCAGCGTCAGCCTCGCGCGCCCGCAGCCGCGTGGTGCGCCAGGTGAGCGAAACGGCGTTGCGTCGTGTGGCCCCGCACAAGGTGAAGTGGCAGCACCTCTCGCCCGATGCACGCAGGCGGTTGCTCGAGCCGGTCGTCTCCCCGGAGTTCCACGGCGCGGTGGAGCCCGCCGCGCTCGAGCGAGCGTTCGATGCGCAACGAGCTGCGACGAAGCCGGCCCCGGCGCGCCCCAGACGCACGCTCGAGGTCCGGCTCGTCCGTGGCAGCATCACGGACGCCAGCGCCCGCGCCCTGGTGCTCGGCGTGTTCCGCAACGTCGATCCTTCAGGCCCGGCCGCCGCGATCGACGTCGCCCTCGACGGCGCCATCCGCGAGTTCACGCTGCGGCGCATGTTCGCGGCGCAACTGGGCCAGGTCTTCGTGATGCCGGTCGCAGCGCAGCCGGCTGCTCGCGGAGTTCGTGCTGTTCGCGGGTCTCGGTGATTTCGACGACTTCGGCGCCGACGCGATCGGCCTTCGTCGCGGAAAACATCGTCCGCACGTTCGCCCGCACACAGGTCGAGGACTTCGCCACCGTGCTCTTCGGCGCAGGGTCGGGCGTGCCCGTGGCGATGGCGCTCGAGCAGCAGCTGCGCGGATTCATCGCGGGCGTGCAGCACGCAGACCCGGATCGGGTCGTGCGCCGCATCTCGATCTGCGAAATCGACGCGCGCAAGTACGCCGCGCTCGTACGCGCGGCGCGCGACGTTGCGGCGAAGCTGCAGGACGCGGACATTGCGCTGCTGGTGGACGAGGTCGACGGGCCGATCGAAGGGCCTGCAGTCGCGTCAGGAAGGCCGGCACGCGCGCAGCCGCCATCG
This sequence comes from uncultured Gammaproteobacteria bacterium, assembly GCA_963828265.1. GTDB lineage: Bacteria > Pseudomonadota > Gammaproteobacteria > Steroidobacterales > Steroidobacteraceae > RPQJ01. The sequence goes on from CAWHEA010000004.1 coordinate 11,653, forward strand.
CGTGAAGCCGTTCCGCGCGATCCGGCCTACCTGCTGGTCGCGATGACAGCCGCAGGACGCAGCGAGTACGAATGCCGCTCGTCGCTGCTCACGGCCGGCGCGAAGGCGGCGGTGCTCAGCGGAGCCGTCACGGTGCAGCCGCGCCGACCTGCTGCAGCACATCGAGCCGCTCGAGACCGGTGCCGCGACGACACGCGATGTCGCGCGCATCGGGACCGCGCTCGCCAGGACGTTGCTGCCGACGACGGTGCGCGAAGGCCTCGAAGCCATGCACGCGCGACCGCTGGTGATCGTGCACGATCGCGAGGCGTCACGCGTGCCCTGGGAAGTGCTGCGCATCGGCACCACGCATCCGGCGCTGGGAGCCGGCCTCAGTCGTCGCTATGCGAGCGATACGCTGTCCGTTGCGCGGTGGCGTGACGATCGGGCCAGCTCCGATTCGCTGCGCGTCCTGCTGATCGTCGATCCAACCCGGGACCTGCCGGGCGCAGCCGCCGAAGGCGACGCGCTGAAACAGTTGCTCGGCCGCAAGTCCGTCACGCTGGACGTGCTCGCTGGTCGCGATGCGACGCGAGCCCGCATTCTCGCGGCCCTGGGCACCGGCGCATTCGACGTGCTGCACTTTGCCGGTCACGCTTTCTTCGACGCACGCGAGCCCGACAAGGGCGGCCTGCTCTGCGACGGCAAGGAAGTGCTGCGCGGCGGCGACCTGGCAGCCATCGGCAACCTGCCTGCGCTCGTCTTCTGCAATGCGTGCGAAGCAGCGCGCGTGCGCAAGCGCACCAGGGCGAGGTCCGCGCCGGCGCGCCTGTTCGGCCTGCGCCGGACCATGACGGGCATCGCGGAAGCATTTCTCGCGGGTGGGGTTGCCAATTTCCTCGGCACGCACTGGCCCGTCGGCGACGACGCGGCGTTCGCGTTCTCGCAGTCGCTCTATGAGTCGTTGCTGACCGGCGAACGGCTCGGGCGACGCGGTGCTCACCGCACGCCGGCGCCTCGAGTCGATCCCCACGGTCGACTGGGCCGATTACGTTCATTACGGCAGCCCGGAGTTCCGACTCGCTGGCTTTCCGTGAACCAGCGCACGTTTAATCCTGCAGGCGATACGCAGCGTCCCGGCTAGCGGCCGGAAAACCTGAAGCGCAGCGGGCCAGATTGGCAACTGGCCCGGATCAAGTTACATAAAACCGAATCCGCATCACGCTTTCCGTTCGTTCAGATCGGAAGAATCGCGCTCCACACGACACCCCGTCGTGAAGAAGCAAGAAAGGACGATTCATGCGTAGGAATGCTCTGATGCTCGCAGTCGCGGGCGCCCTGCTGGTTGCGTCGGGCACGGCCGGCGCAGCGACGAAGACCGCGACGCTTCGGCGTGAGCGCGGTCGTCAATCCCAACTGCCTCGTGAGTGCGCAGACCCTGGCTTTCGGCGGCTACGACGGTACGGCGGCAAAGACCGGCACGTCGGACATCACGGTGCGCTGCTCGAACCAGACGACGTACGCGGTGTCGCTGAGCACGGGCGGCGGCACGTTCGCGCAGCGCCTGCTGAGCGGCAGCGGCACGAACAAGCTGCAGTACAACCTGTTCACGACAGTGGCGGCGCGCCACGATCTGGGGTGACGGCACGCTCGGCACCGGCATCGTCCGCGGCACGGGCGCGGGCATGTCGGCAGCCAACGCGCAGACGCACACCGTGTACGGCGAGCTGCCGGACAACGCGTTCAACCAGGGCGCGCCGACCGGCAACGTACACCGACACGATCACGGTCACGGTCACGTACTGAGCCGTACCCGTGCAGGCGAGCAAGTTCATTCCCGCAGTGACCGGCCTGGCAGCGCTCCTCGCGCTGTCAGCGCCGGCCGTGGCGGGATCGTTCTCGATCTCGCCGCTGCGCGTCGACTTCGCCGCGACGTCCGGCACGGCTGCCCTCACCGTCAGGAACGAGGACGCCACGCCGGTCGTGGTGCAGACCCAGGGACTGGCCTGGTCGCAGGAGGGAGGGCAGGATGCCTTGAGCCCTTCCCGCGACCTGCTGATTTCGCCGGCGGTCTTCACGCTGCAGCCGGGTGGCTCGCAGCTGATCCGCGTGGCCCTGCGCCGCAGCGTCGATCCGGTGCGCGAGCTTTCGTATCGCCTGATCGTGCAGGAAGTGCCGCAGGCCGCGAGCCCGGACTTCACCGGACTGCAGGTCGCGCTCAAGCTGAGCGTGCCGATCTTCGTGGCGCCGACCGCGCCTGCCGAACCGCAGGTGACGTGGGCCGCCAGCGCGCGGCGCCGACGGCAAGCTGTCCGTCACCGCCCGCAACGACGGCGCGGCGCACGCGCGCATCCACCGTTTTGCCTTGAAGACCGCCGACGGCACCACGACGGTGCTCGAACAGCCGGGGCTCAGCTACGTGCTGCCCGGCGCGGTCCGCCAGTGGTCATTCGACGACAACAACAACACCCGTCCGAATGCGCAGTCCACGGCCAGCCCCGGGAAGGCTGGACCGTATCGGTTGGAGGGAACCACCGATCGAGGCTCGTTCGCGACGGAGTTGACGCTCACGGCGGACTGAGCCGTGCGCCTGCGCCCGTGCATCGCCGCGATCCTGCTGCTGGCAGCAGGCGCGCCCGCGCTCGCCGCGCAGGGCCCTGAGGCGATCGCGGCCCCGAGCCGTTCGCGGAAGCCATCGTCGAACTGCACATCAACGAGCAGACCCGCACCGACGACGCCTGGTCGTCCGTCGCGACGTCGACGGCACGCTGCTGCTGCGCGCCGCAGACCTGCCGGCCTGCGCCTCAAGACACCCGCGCGCGGCGCCATGCACGTCAACGGCGAACGCTACTACCGCCTCGGCCCGGAGATGGGCGCCGTCGTGGCGTTCGACGAAGCGACCATGACCGGCACGCGTCACGCTGCCGGCGAAATCGTTCCTGCCGACGCAGCGCGCGATCACGGCCGCCGACGCCCCGCGTGCCACGCGCACGGGCCCGGGCGGCTTCGTCAATTACGACGTGTCGGCCGAGCAGGCCGGCGACCGCAACCAGGGCGGCGGCTTCGTCGAACTCGGGCTCTTCGGCAACCAGGGCGTGCTGACCAACACGATGGTCGCGCGCTACGAGCGAGGACCGACGCGCAGCGTCGCGCGTCTCGACACGACCTGGACCCGCGACTTTCCCGACCGGATGGCGACGCTGCGCGTCGGCGACTCGATCTCCACGCCCGGCCCGTGGGGCCGCGCGGTGCGCTTCGGCGGCCTGCAGTTCGGCACGAACTTCAGCACGCAGCCGATGCTCGTGACGACGCCGCTGCTCGCCGCCCAGGGCGAGGCCGTCGTGCCGTCCACCGTGGACGTCTTCGTCAACGGCCGGCCGATCGCCAGCGAGCAGGTGCCGCCGGGCCCGTTCTCGATCGATCGCCTGCCGGTGCTGACCGGCGCCGGACAGTTGCAGGTCGTGATCACGGACGCGCTCGGCCGCCAGCAGGTGCTGACCCAGCCGTATTACTCCGGCACCTCGCTGCTGCGCCAGGACCTGGCCGAGTATTCGGTCGAACTCGGCAGCGTGCGCGAGGACTACGGCTACGCGCAGCTTCGGCTACGGCGACATGATCGGCGTGGCTTCGTATCGCCGCGGCCTGACCGACACGCTGACGGCCGGGACGCGCGCGGAAGCGCAGGCCAATGGCATTTACGCGCTGGGCGCCGACGCCGCGTGGCAGGCCGGGATACGTCGGGATCCTGACCGCGCACCTCGCCGCGGGCGGCGACTCCGACGGCGCCGGATTCCTGACCGGCTTCGGCGTCGAGCACAGCGGCCAGCGCTTCAGCGCCTTCGCGCAGACCCAGTACGCGAGTCGCTCGTTCGTCCAGACCGGCATGGCCGAACTGCAGTACACGCCGCGCCAGCGCACGTTCGGCGGCCTCGGCTTCAACTTCGGCGCGTACGGCAACGCGCAGGTCGCCTACGGCCTGCAGAGCTTCTACGACAGCGAGACGGTCGAGACGGTCGGCATCAACTACTCGGTCGCGCTCGGCAGGCTCGGGTACCTCGGACTGTATGCGTCGCACACGTCGGCGACCGACAGCGAGACCAACGTGCTGCTGACGTGGACGCTGTCGCTCGGCGACCGCCGCACGCTCAGCACGTCGCTGCAGCAGTCGTCCGCGCCGTCGGACTTCGGCGGCGGCTTCCAGGGCAATGTCACGCTGCAGCGGGACCTGCCGGCCGGCAGCGGCCTCGGTTACCGCATGTCGCTGTCGTCGTCCGACGAGCAGGACGCCTACCTCGCCTACCAGGGCCGCGCAGGCACGGCGTCCGTCGATTACGCGCGTCGCAACGGCGACTCCGGCGTGCGCGTCGGCGCAACCGGCGGGCTCGCGATCACGGGCGCGGGCGTGATGCCGGCGCGGCAGCTGAACGAGAGCTTCGCGGTCGTGCAGGTCGCGGACTACCCGGGACTCACGGTCTACGTCGGACAACCAGCCGGTGGGTCGCACGGACGAGCACGGTCGCGTGCTGATCGAAGCACTGCGCCCGTACGAACGCAACGAGATCAGCGTCGATCCGACGCAGGTGCCGATGGACGGCAGCCTGTCGCAGTCGGTGATCGGCGTGACACCGGCCTATCGCAGCGGCGCGCTGGTGCGCTTCCCGGTCGAACGCGCCATGGCCGCGACGATGCGGGTCGTGCAGGCCGAACGGCACGCCGGTGCCCTGCGGGCGCCAGCGCCACGTCTCGGCGCGGCACGATTTCCCGGTTGCGCTCGACGGGCTGCTGTACGTGGAAGGCCTGCGCGAAGCGACTCGCGTGCGCGTCGTCGTGGCACGGCGGCCAGTGCTCGTTCGAGGCGCGCCGTCCCGCCGGCACCGATCCGGTGCCCGACCTGGGTGACGTGCCGATGCAAATAGCACGCGCATCGCCCGACGGCTTCGACTCGACGGCACTCGCACGACGGCGAGCGCGGCTCACGGCTGCGCTCGCCCTCTTGCTTTGCGCCGTCGTCGGGCACGGCGCACGCGGCGGCGGACTGCTCGATCACGGCCGTCAGCGTCAATTTCGGCGCGTACGACCCCGTCGCGACGTCGCCCGACGACTCGGTCGGCACGGTCACCGTCACGTGCCGGCACGTCTCAGGCGGCGCCGAGCGCATCAACTACACGGTGACGCTCTCGAACGGCATGAACGGCACCAGTGCCGCGACGCGCCAGATGGGCGCCGGCACGGCGCGCCTCGGCTACAACGTCTTCACGGACCCGGCTCGCACGCAGGTCTGGGGCAACGGCACGGGCGGCACCGTGATTGCGTCGGGCGCGATGACCGTCGGCCCTGGCGTCGGCAACGGCACGCAAACGGTCACGCACACGCGTCTACGGCCGCATCCCGCAACTGCAGGACGCGGTGCCGGGCACCTACACCGACACGCTGGTGCTGACGCTGACGTTCTGAGTCAGCGGAGGAGCGCGGCGACCTGCACGGGCAGCGCGTATTCGCCGGGGAGCGCGCCGGCACTCAGCCACAGCCGGTAATTCAGGGTGAACTCGCGCGCCAGCGGCTGCGTGATCTCGAGGCTCGAGTCGCCCATGCGCACCGGCGCCTGAAGTCCCTGGATGTCGATGGAATCGGTGAGGCCAACCCGCGGATTCAGTTGCAGCACCACACGGTCGGGCGCGTTGGTCCTGCAGCCGATAGTGGCGCGACACGTCGAGGTAGCCGCGCTGCACGTCCGCCGCGCTGATCGAGACGGGTGAGGCGTCGGCCTGAAGTTGCGCGTGGGGCAGGACCTGGACGGAGACCTGCAGGTTTGCCGAGGCCGTTTCCGCCCGCGCGGTTCCAAGGTGGAGCGCCGCGACGAAAGCGAGAAGCAGCCACCCCGACCGCATTGTCACCACCGTCCCGAGCCGGGGACCGCTTGCGCGGCACCGGCCGGTTGCATGGGTGCCATCAGACCGCGATGCGGGTCCCGTCGCCATACGCCTTAATCGCTACTTTGGGTGATCTGGGTCACGTTTCGAAACTAAACCCCCGCCGACTGCTTGCGCAACGGGCTCGGGATATGGATGCGCTCGAACTGGTGCTGCAGCGCGGTATGTCGACCCCGCAGAAATGCGGGTTGCACCCCCTCGCAGAACCGCTAAAGTCGCGTTCCGTCTCAGGAAAGCAGGGTTCTCCGTGACCGTCCCGCCGACCGATACCTCCCATCCGGACTACTTTCACCGGGTGGTGGATTGCCAGTGGGCCTGCCCGGCCCACACCGACGTCCCCGAGTACATCCGCCTCATCGCGCTCGGGCAGTTTTCAGACGCCTACATCGTCAACCGCGAGTCCAACGTGTTCCCGGGCATCCTGGGCCGCGTTTGCGACCGTCCCTGCGAGCCGGCCTGCCGGCGCGGGCGGGTCGAGGACAAGCCGGTCGCGATCTGCCGCCTGAAGCGCGTCGCCGCCGACCACAAGGACGACATCTCGTCCCGGTTGCCGGTGATCCCTGCGCAGAAGAACGGCAAGAAGGTGGCCTGCATCGGCGCGGGTCCCGCGTCGCTCACCGTCGCCAACGACCTGCTCCCGCTCGGCTACGAAGTCGTGATCTTCGAGCAGTGGGACAAGCCGGGCGGCCTGATGCGCACGAACATCCCGGCGTTCCGCCTGCCGGAAACGGTGCTGGCCGAGGAAATCGGCTACATCGAGCAGATGGGCGCGCAGATCCGCTACAACTCGCGCATCGACAGCATGCGCAAGCTGCTCGAGACGGGCGGTTTCGACGCGGTGTTCGTCGGCAGCGGCGCGCCCAAGGGCAAGGAGCTCAAGCTCCCCGGCCGCACCGAGGGCGGCGCCAACATCCACATCGGCATCAACTGGCTCGAGTCGGTGGCGTTCAAGCACCTCGACAAGATCGGCGAGAAGGTGCTGATCATCGGCGTCGGCAACACGGCCATGGACTGCTGCCGCTCCTCGCTGCGCCTCGGCGCCAGGGAAGTGAAGGTCATGGCGCGCAAGCCGCGCCAGTTCTTCAAGGCCTCGGAGTGGGAGCTCGAGGACGCCGAGAGCGAGAACGTCGACATCGTCGTCAACCACTCGCCGAAGGCGTTCGTGGTCGAGGACGGCAAGCTCAAGGGCATGCTGTTCGAGCAGATGGAATACGACTTCGACGCCAGCGGCCGCATCACGGCCGAGCGCGTCACCGGCGAGACGTTCATCGCCGCGGACGACGTGATCCTGGCGATCGGCCAGGAGAACGCGTTCCCCTGGATCGAGAACGACCTCGGCATCGAGTTCGACAAGTGGCACGTGCCGGTCGTCGACGTGAAGACGCACCAGTCGACGCGTCCCGAGGTGTTCTTCGGCGGCGACGCCGCGTTCGGCCCCAAGAACATCATCTGGGCGGTCGAGCACGGGCACCAGGCCGCCATCTCGATCCACAACCATTGCATGGACCAGCCGGTCACGAACCGCCTGCCGCCCACGCTGAACCTGTCCTCGCGCAAGATGGGCCTGCACGAGTGGTCGTACAAGAACGACTACAACCCGGTCGAGCGCCGGCTCGTGCCGCACGTGAGCCTGGTCGAGCGCTTCAAGAAGATCAGCATCGAGGTCGAGCTCGGTTTCGACGCCGAGCAGACGGCGAAGGAAGTCGAGCGCTGCCTCAACTGCGACATCCAGACGGTGTTCGAGGCCAAGGCGTGCATCGAATGCGACGCCTGCATCGACATCTGCCCGACGGACTGCCTCACGATCACCCAGAACGGCGAGGAAGCCGAGCTGTCGCAGCGCCTCAAGGCGCCGCGCAAGCACGCGCACGAACCGCTCTTCGTCTCCGCGCCGCTCAAGCACACGGGCCGCGTCATGGTGAAGGACGAGGACCTCTGCGTGCACTGCGGACTCTGCGCCGAGCGCTGCCCCACGGCGGCCTGGGACATGCAGAAGTCGAAGATCAACCTGCCCCACGCGAACGACCACCAATGGCCCAGCCCCACGCAACGCAAGACCGCGTAAACGACTTCGTCATCAAGCTCGCCAACGTGAACGGCACCGGCTCCGCCAGTGCCAACACGATGCTGATGAAGTCCATCTTCCGGATGGGCGTGCCCGTCATGGGCAAGAACTACTTCCCGTCCAACATCCAGGGCCTGCCCACCTGGTATGAAATCCGCGTCACGAAGGACGCGTACGTCGCCCGTTCCGGCCGCGTCGACCTCATGGTCGCGATGAACGCCGAGACGTACCAGAAGGACGTGCGCGAAGTCAGCCCCGGCGGCTTCCTGATCTACGACTCGACGTGGCCGCGCTCTGCGGTGCTGGCGCGCGACGACATCACGATCCTCGGCGCGCCGCTCGCCAGGATCTGCAACGAGAACTTCGTCGGCGTGCGCAACCGCATCCTGATGAAGAACGTCGTGTACCTCGGCCTGCTCGCCGCGCTGCTCGAGATCGACGTCGAAGTCATCCGCCAGCTGCTGAACGAGAGCTTCGCCAAGAAGCCGGCGCTGGTCGAAGCCAACATGAAGGCCGTGCAGCTCGGCTACGACTACGCCAAGGCAGCACCTCCCCTGTCCTTTACCCCTGCGCATCCAGCGCATGGACAAGACCAAGGGCAACATCATGATCGACGGCAACACGGCCGCCGGCCTCGGCGCGGTGTATGCCGGCGCGACGGTCGGACCGTGGTACCCGATCACGCCGTCGACCTCGTTGATGGATGCGTTCAAGTCGTTCTGCTCGAAGCTGCGCGTCGATCCGGACACCGGCGAGAGCCGTTACGCGGTGATCCAGGCCGAGGACGAACTCGCCGCGATCGGCATGGTGCTCGGCGCCAACTGGAACGGCGCGCGTGCCTTCACGGCGACGAGCGGGCCCGGCATCTCGCTGATGAGCGAGTTCATCGGGCTGGCGTATTACGCCGAGGTGCCGGCCGTCATCGTCGACGTGCAGCGCGTCGGCCCGTCCACCGGGCATGCCGACACGCACGCAGCAGTGCGACATCCTGATGTGCGCGTACGCGTCGCACGGCGACACCAAGCACGTGCTGCTGTTCCCGTCGAACCCGGAAGAATGCTTCTACATGATGGTGCAGGCCTTCGACCTCGCCGAGCGCCTGCAGACCCCGGTGTTCGTGATGTCGGACCTCGACATCGGCATGAACGACTGGATGTGCCCCGAGCTGAAGTGGGACGACGCCTATCGCCCGGACCGCGGCAAGGTGCTGACGAAGGACGAGATCGAGGCGCTGCCGAAGTTCCATCGCTACCTGGACAAGGACGACGACGGCATTCCGGCCCGCACGCTGCCCGGCGTTTCGCCGAAGGGCGCGTACTTCACGCGCGGCTCGGGCCACAACCAGTACGGCGGCTACACCGAGGATTCCGCGGAATACCAGGTGGTCATGGAGCGCCTGCTGCGCAAGTTCAAGCCGGGCGAAGACGCTCGTGCCGGCACCGGTCATCGAAGCGACGGGCACCAGCGACATCGGTCTCGTTGCCGTCGGCAGCAGCCGCGGCGCCGTGAACGAGGCGCGCGACATCCTGGCCAAGCGCGGCATCCCGATCGACTACATGCGCATCAAGGCCTTCCCGTTCACGAAGAACGTCGAGGCCTTCATGGCGTCGCACGACAAGATCTTCGTGGTCGAGCAGAACCGCGACGCGCAGCTGCGCTCGCTGCTGACGCTCGAGACCGACGTGCCGAAGTCGAAACTGCATTCGATCCTGCACTACAGCGGCCTGCCGATGACCTCGAAGGAGATCGTCGAGGCCGTGATCGCGGAACTGGGCGACGCGCGACGCGCACAGGTTGCTGCCGCAACCTGAGGGACTGCATACGTCACACTCGCGCAGCATCCGACTAACCCCTAACCCCTATCCCCTAACCCCTACCCCTATGTCGTTCATCAACAAACCGAAAGTCCGCCACCCGGATCTGCCGAAGAACGAGCTCGGCCTGACGCGCCGCGACTACGAAGGCGCGATGTCGACGCTGTGCGCGGGCTGCGGCCACGACTCGGTCACGTCCTCGATCACCCAGGCGATCTGGGAGCTGAGCCTGCGCCCCGAGCAGCTCGCGAAGCTCTCGGGCATCGGCTGTTCCTCGAAGACCACGGCCTACTTCGCCAGCGGCGCGCACGGCTTCAACGGCGTGCACGGGCGCATGCCGTCGATCGCGACGGGCGCGAACGCCGCCAACAAGGACCTGCACTACATCGGCGTCTCCGGCGACGGCGACTCGCTGTCGATCGGCTTCGGCCAGTTCGCGCACGCGATCCGTCGCAACGTGAACATGCTGTACATCTGCGAGAACAACGGCGTCTACGGCCTCACCAAGGGGCAGTTCTCGGCGTCCGCGGACATCGGCACCAAGTCGAAGAAGGGCGAGGAAAACCAGCAGGCACCCGTCGATCCCTGCCTCGCGGCGCTCAGCCTCGGCGGCACGTTCATCGCGCGCAGCTTCTCCGGCGACCGCGAACAGCTGGTGCCGCTGATCAAGGCGGGCCTGACGCACAAGGGCTTCGCGATGATCGACGTGATCTCGCCGTGCGTGACGTTCAACGACCACGTCGGCTCGACCAAGAGCTACGAGTTCACGCGCGAGCATTACGAGGAAGCGATCCACACCGATTACATCCCGGCGCGCCAGGAGATCACGGCGTCGTACGGGCCGGGCGAAGCCCTGCCGGTGAAGATGCACGACGGCAGCCAGTTGCTGCTGCGCAAGCTCGACCAGGATTACGACCCGACCCATCGCGGCAAGGCGTTCGAGTACCTGCGCACGAAGCTGCGCCAGGGCGAGCACGTGACCGGCCTGATCTTCCTGTCGCCGGGCCATGATCCCGACATGCACGAGATGCTCAAGACCAGCGACCTGCCGCTGAACCAGCAGCCGTACGAGAAGCTGCACCCGGGTGCGGCAGGACTCGCGAGCATCCTCAAGCGCTACGCCTGATTGCGCGCGCCCTCCCGCGCGGAGTGCGGGCGACCGGCTGCGCTAACCCACTGGCCGGCAAGGGAGAAATCGCCGGATCATGACGCAGTTCACTCGCGCAGGCCGGCCGCGGCCGTAGAATCCCGACCATGCCGCCACTCCCGGACGTTCGTCGCCTGCAACGACGTCGCCCGCTGGGCGGCGGCGGCCGTGCTGACTGCTGGGTTTCGCGAGCGAGCGCCCTCGCCTCGTCTGCCGTCTACCGGTGGGTCGACGCATCCGGCGTGACGCACCTCTCTTCCGAGAAGCCCGCGGCCGGGATCAAGTACGAGCGCGTCATGCTGGCGACGACCGGCAAGTCGACGTCCCGTCGTCCGGGCGCACCAGTTACAGCGCCGCGAGCGCCCCGACCGGCACCCGCATCACGTCGGCCAGCGCCGAGCAGGTGGCGCGTCGCAATGACATGGTGACGTCGCTGCGAACCCGCGAATGCGTGGTGGCGCTCGAGTCGATCGATCGCATGGCCAAGGGCGGCCAGGCCGTCGAACCGTCCGAGTTCCGCCGGTTGCAGCAGACTGCGGACCAGAACTGCAGCACGGATCCGGCCGTGCGCCGGCAGCAGGAAGACATGGCGGCGAAGCTGCGCGTCGCGAAGGGCGACGTCTGCATCGACGCGCGCAACAAGCTCGCCGACATGCTCGAGCCCGGTCGCCGGCCGACGCGCGACCAGGTCAAGACGCAGCAGGAGTTCATCGAATCCCACTGCACGGCGCCGGTGCGCTGAGGCACGCGCGTTGACCGACGCGGCAGCCTGCCCGGTCGAATCCGAGCACGCTGTTGACCGCGCCGCGAATTCTCCCGCGACGCCCCGTGGCTCGTCATCGTCAACCCGGTGGCCGGCCGGTCGCGACGCGACGCGCGTGCCTGGCGCGCGATGGAGCAGGCACTGCGCCAGGCCGGACTCGCTTACGACATCGAATGGACGACCGGGCCCGGCGATGGTGCCCGCATTGCGGCCGAGGCCTGGCAGCGAGGCTGCCGGCGCTTGCTGGTCGCGGGCGGCGACGGCTCGGTGCACGACGTCGTCAACGGGCTGATGCGGGCGCGACACGCGCACGGTGATTCCGCATCCACTGCCTCACCCTGCACCCCGACCGTCGTCCCGCTGCCGCTCGGCACGGGCAACGACTGGTCACGATCGCTCGCCTTGCCCAGTGATCCGGCAGCACTCGCGGCGATTGTCCGACGGGACCAGGCGGTGTCGCACGATGTCGGTCGCATCGACTTCGCGGAGTTCCGGCGCGGACGGCGGCGCAGACCTGCTGGTTCATCAACGTGGCCGGCGCGGGTTTCGATGCGCACGTCATCGAGCGGATGCCCGCCCGGACTCCCTCGAGATTCGCCTACCTGGCTGGCGCCCTGCGTGAACTCGCCCGGTATCGCTCGCCGGCGTTCCGGCTGACAGCGGACGACGATCGCGAAGCCGCCGCCAGCACGTTACTGCTGGCCTTCGTCGCGAACGGACGTTACTGCGGCGGACGCATGCACGTCGCGCCCGACCGCGCGGCAGGACGACGGGGCATTCGACCTGGTGACGATCGCTGACGTCGGCCTGCTGCGCGCGCTGCCGAAGCTCGCAAAGCTGTACCTCGGCAACCTGCTGCGCGATCCCCTGGTGCAGCACCGTCTCGTGACGCAAGGTGCGTATCGACGCGGAGCCGGCCGCAGGCATCGAGGCAGACGGCCAGTTCGTCGGGCGAACCCCGGCGGTGATCTCGGTGGAGCGCAGGCGCGTTACGGACCCTGCGCGGACCGTAACGGCCGGCAGCAGCTGGCGTCAGAAGCTCTGCGGACCCAGCGCGAGCGCGTGCAGCAACTCGGCCTGCGACTGCACTTCGCACTTGGAGAAGATCTGCTTCAGGTGCGTGCGGACGGTATTGAGCGAGAGCTGGAGCCGGGCCGCCGTCTCCTCGACCGACAAGCCCGCATACAGCTGGCGTGCGACGTCGGCCTGCGCCCGCGTGAGCCCGTAGATCTCGAGCAGGACTTCGGTCGTGATGTCGCGCTGTTCCGCCGGGGCATAGATCAGCGCGAGAAACGCGACGTCCTGGGCTTCGCCATCGGGCGTCGTCACCGGGGTCACGAGGACACGGCACGACGCGGCGCCCGGCCGCTTGACGGTGGCGGCGATGACGCGCGTCTTGCCATTGCGCGTCTTGCGCGTCGGCTCTTGCCGCTGGACTTCAGCAGCTGCTCGAAACGACCGTCGATGTCGCCATCGGCGAACGAGAGTCGATCGTTGCGCACCATGATGCCGTTGCCGTTCGCCAGGACGCGCCGCGCGATGGCGTTCGAATCGACGACCCGGCCTTCGCTGTCGAGCAGCACGACACCGCGATCGAGCTTGTCGAGGATCGCCCGGGCCAGCGGTGTGAAGCCCGTGGTGGCCGACGCATGGGGGAGAGAGCCGCGCGGCACCTTCCCTGGCATCGCGCGACCCCCATTGCCCTGAGACTTGCCGGTCTTGCCTGGCGCACGAGGGCCAACGGAGTCAGTCGACGCCCGCGCGCGCCGGCTGGTTGGGATGCCACTTCGTTTCGGCATTTCTCGAGTTTTGCGCGCTGACGACAAGCCGTCTTATGGTCCTAATAGACCACATCGCCCCTGCAAATGAATCACCCAAATAGGTGATTACTTGGAAATGGCAGGTCGGTAGTGAACGCCGATAAATTCGCAAAACCGACGATTCGAACGAACGGGATTGATGGCGTGAGATAATTCAGTTCGTGGCTTTCGCGGCGCCGTCGATCGACGCGCCAGGCAGCGCTTCGCCGCGCACGATCAGCTGTTGCGCGAATCCCTGCTCGTCGCTGTACACGACGACCCATCGAGCGGTTGCGCGGACCCGATCAGGTTGGCATCGAGCACGAACTCGCCTTCGACCTGCGGTTTCACCGCAGCGACGGTTCCGCACGGCTGATGCGGAGCGACGAGGCGCAACGTAGGCGCCAACGGCTGCGTTACGAACGGAATGCACGTTCCAGCCTTATTAGCGCCGACTACGATGAAATCCGTTTCGATCCCACTTTCGCGCAGACTTTCTGAAAACTCCGGTACCCGGGTCACGGTTCGCCTGGCCGGTCACGAACATACTTTGCGGCAGGCCAAGTCACCCTGCGGGGGACAGGAGATTCCGATGGAAGTTGCAGCCCTGGTGTTGTTCAGTTCGATCGCACTCTGGTTCGCGGAAGAGATCAGCGGCAACCAGCTCTGACGAGCGCGCCGTTGGTGACGGGGTGTAAGGTTGCGGCATGAACGCTGCGATCACCGGACCTCGTCACCCACCGCGGCGGCTGCCATTGCGGTGCCGTCCGCTTCGAGGTCGACGCACCCGCCCGCCTGCTCGTGCACGATTGCAACTGCACGATCTGCTCGATGTCGGGATTCCAGCACCTCATCGTGCCAGGCTCCCGGTTTCGCCTCCTGGCCGGCGCCGACGCGCTGGCGGAATACACCTTCAATACCGGCGTGGCGCGCCATCTGTTCTGCCGTCGGTGCGGGATCAAGTCGTTTTACGTGCCGCGTTCGAACCCGGACGGCTTCAGCGTCAATGCGCGCTGCCTCGAAGCAGGGCACGATCGAATCCCTGACGGTAGAACCGTTCGACGGCCGGAACTGGGAAAGCTCTGCGGGAGTCCTGCGTCACCTGTCGTCAGGGTGACGCCGACACGGACTAGCGGTCGTCGACGTACTCGTCGTCGCGCGAGCCGGGACGAACGGGCTCGATGGTCTGGGTGGCCGTCACGCCCTTGAGGTTGTTGGAGACCGTCGGCACGCGGGCCTTGTTGCGGGCAGTCGCGGTCCGGGAACGGGCCTGCGCAGCCGCCTCTGCCTCACGCACGGCAGCACGCCGACGCGACAAGGCGACAAAACACAGCACGGCGAGCAGCAACAAGGCAATCAAAGCGACTTTCATTTCGTCTTCCCTGGGTTCCGTTCGCTCGCAGCTGGCAGCGCATCTTCGCGCTGCCGGCGTCGACTGGCAGGTGAGTTTTACCCCGCCCCGCGCCGTTCGGAAGCCCCATTAGGGCTTGATTCGTACGGTAATGGCTATTCGATGCAGCCATTTAACGCGCTGCGTCACAGGCTCGCATCACCCATTCGGGTGATGTGGGCGTAAGAAGCTTCCGACCGGGGTGGTTCGGCCGCGAGCCCCGCCCGGGAGTGCCAGGGCAGAGCTGTCATTTTACCAGTGAATGCCCCGCATCAGGGACGCAAAGATCATGGCTTCGCGGGTCGCCGGCCGCTGCTCTTCGCCCTCGCGCTTGCCCTGGGCGGCAGCCGAATCCGGGAACATGCGGTAGGCCGAGTTCATGACGACCTCGGACATCTTCGGCATGACGAGGTGCATGATCTCCGCCATCACGCCGAGGCGCGTCGCGATGCGCTGCGGCTTGCGGATGATCGCGTCGGCGATCATGTCGGCTGCCTCTTCCGGCGAGATGACCGTCGGCATTTCCTCGTACAGCTTGGTGGGCGCGATCATCGGCGTGCGCACCAGCGGCATGTTGATGATCGTGAAGTGCACGTTCTCGTCGTGGAACTCGGAGGCAGCGCAGCGCGCGAACGATTCGAGCGCCGCCTTCGAGGCGACGTAGGCCGAGAACCGGGGCGCATTCGTCAGCACGCCGATCGACGACACGTTGATGACGTGGCCGTCCTTGCGCGCCGTCATCGACGGCAGCAGGTTCATCGTGAGACGCACGCAGGCGAAGTAGTTCAGCTGCATCGTGCGCTCGAAGTCGTGGAAGCGGTCGTACGAGAGCGCCAGCGAGCGGCGGATCGAGCGGCCGGCATTGTTGACCAGCACGTCGACGTGGCCGAACTCCTTGAGGATGTCCTTCGCGAGCTTGTCGTTCGCGGCCAGGTCCGTGATGTCGCACGAATACGTCTTCACGAAGCCGCCGGCGTCGGTGATCTTCTTGCGGACGTCGGCGAGCTTCTCCTCGTCGCGAGCCACCACCAGCACCTTGCCGCCGGCCTCGGCGACGCGGATCGCCGCGGCTTCGCCGATGCCGGACGAACCGCCGGTGATGACGACGACCTTGCCCTTCACCGCACCCTTGAGGCTGCGGTCGATCGAGAGATCCGGGTCGAGGTGACGCTCCCAGTAATCCCACAGGCGCCAGGCGTAGTCCTCGAGCGCGGGCACGCGGATCTTGGCCTTGTCGAGCAGCTTCTGCGTCGCGGTCGAATCGAAGCGCGTCGGGTAGTTGATGAACTGCAGCACCGAGCGCGGCACCTGCAGGTCGCGCAGCAGCTGGTTGAACACGTTCTGGATCGGCTTGCTGCGCTCGACCGACTGCGTCACCGGTTCGGGCAGCATCGCGAACACTTTCGGATCGAGGCGGAACGCCATCTCGGGCGCGTGCGCCGCGCGCGCGAACACATTCAGTATCTCGCCGACGCGACGGACCTTCGGATCGGTGAGGTGGAAGCAGCGACCGTCGAGCTTCGGCTGGTGCGAGAGGTGCACGAGCGCATCGACCACGAAGTCGACCGGCACGACGTTGATGTAGCCGCCTTCGATGCCGACCAGCGGAATCCAGCGCGGCCAGGACTCACGCAGCTTCTGCAGCGCCTTGAAGAAATAGTACGGCCCGTCGATCTTGTCGATGAAACCGGTCTGCGAGTGACCGAGCACCGCGCCCGGGCGGTACACGCGGAACGGAATGCGGCCGTTCGCGCGCACCATCGCCTCCGAGTCGTGCTTGGTGCGGTGGTACGGATGATCGAGCTCTTCCGCTTCCTCGAACATGTCCTCGGAGAACGTGCCGCGGTACAGGCCCGCAGCCGCGATCGAACTCACGAGGTGGAAGCAGCCGGCATTGACGGCTTCGGCGAACTCGAGCGCACCCTTGGTGCCGGTGATGTTCGCCTTCTCCATCGCCTCGGCGCTGGCTTCGAGGTCGTACACGGCGCCCAGGTGATAGAAATGCTTCACCTTCCCCTTGAGCTTCGTGAGGTCGGCCTTGGCCACGCCGAGCTTCGGCAGGCCGAGGTCGCCCTTGATCGGAACCACGCGCTTGAGGCTGTCCTTGCCCCAGAACTCGCGCAGCTCGTCGAGCTTGCCGATCGACTTCGGGCGGACCAGCACGTAGATCGTGCCCTTGCCCTTCTGCAGCAGTGATTGGACGAGATAACCGACCGATGAAGCCGGTCGCGCCGGTCACGAAATAGGTCATCCGTGGAGCCCCCTGATTTTGTCGGACTACCTTAGGGATCGTACGTACTCAGGTCAACGTGGCGTGGGCCCCGCATTGGCTAAGATGACCGTGCGGCCGGCCGGGTACAGGCAGGCCACCGGGGGATGCCATGGCGAGCAGGAAACGGACGGCGACGGGGGGTGGGCAGCACGAGCGGATGTCCGCCGTGGACACCGCCTGGCTGCGCATGGACGGTCCCGGCAACGCCATGATGATCGTGAGCGTCATGGCCACGGCCACGCCGGTGCGCACGGCCGACCTGCGGCGGGTCATCGAGACCCGGCTGCTCTGCTTCCCGCGGTTTCGCAAGCGCGTCGAGACGGACCCCCTCGGCGCTTCGTGGATCGAGGACGAGAATTTCGACCTGGACGCGCACTTCGTCGTCACCGCGCTGCCCGGCAAGGGCGGCCCCCGGGAGTTGCAGGCCCTGGCGGCTGGGCTCGCCAGCCAGCGCTTCGACCCGGCACGCCCACTGTGGCAACTGCACTTCATCGAGCACTATCGGACAGGCAGCGCCTGGGTGCTCCGCCTGCACCACTGCTATGCGGACGGCATCGCGATGATCCGCGTGCTGCTTTCGCTTACCGAACAGGATGCGGGACCGGGGCTCGCGGGTGCGCAGAAGCGCGGGAGTCGCGGAGCCGGGCAGCGCAGTCAACGCAAAGGCGCGCCGGACCCGTTGCGGCTGCTCGACTGGGTGACCCAGCTGTCACAACCCGCCGGCGACATCGTCGAAAGCGCACTGGCCGAAGGCGCGCGCCTGCTCGAGACGGGCGTGCACCGGCTCTTTCACCCGGAAACCGCCGCGGCGGTGGCGCTGCAGGCGAGCGGCATGATCGGCGAGTTTGCGAGGGTCGTCGCCCTGCCCGACGACCCGGCCTCGCCGCTGCGCGCGCCCCTGAGTGGCGAGAAGCGCGTGTCGTGGTCGGAGCCGCTGGACCTGCAGGAGGTCAAGGCCGTGAGCCGGGCCCTCGGCTGCACCGTCAACGACGTGCTGATGTCCACCGTGGCTGGCGCACTCGGAGCCTACCTGCGCGCGGAAGGGTTCGACACGAAGGGCATCTCGTTGCGCGCATCGGTGCCGGTGAACCTGCGCGAGGCCGAGGAAACGATGACGCTCGGCAACAAGTTCGGGCTGTTGTTCGTCGAGCTTCCCGTCGGCGTATCGAACCCGCTGCAGCGCGCGTACACCATGCACGACACGATGCGCGAACTGAAAGGCTCGCAGCAGCCGCCCCTGACGCTCACGGTGCTCGGCCTGCTCGGCATGATGCCGAACGTCGTGCAGGGCCCCGCCATCGAACTGTTCAGCCGCAAGGGATCGCTCGTCGCCTCGAACGTGCCGGGGCCGCAGGCGCCGCTGTACCTCTGCGGGCAGCGCATCGCGGAAATGCACTTCTGGGTACCGCAAAGCGGCTCGATCGGTGTCGGGGTCAGCATCCTGTCGTACGCGGGCAAGGTGTTCTTCGGGCTGATCGCGGACCGCGCGTGCATCGCCGAGCCAGCCCAGGTCGTGGATCGGCTGGCCCCGGAATTCGAGCGATTGCTGCTCGCAGCGACGGTCGGCTTGCTCGGCCTGGAGCAGCGCGAACCGGCGGCGCAACCAGCCAGGAAGTCTCCGCGAAAGGTGGCGAGCCGCAAGCGAACCCCAGCCGCCGGCAAGCCACGGCGCCGCAGACGAGCGCCGACGACCTCGGGAAATACCTAGCCTGCGGATTGACACACTGCAGCAACCGCCTACGATTCCGCACAATTCAGATTGCGGCAGTCCCTCCGGACGCGCCCTACCAGGAGTTCCGTCATGGCCACGTCCCGATCACGCACCCGCAAGACCGCCGGCTCCGAGGACTCGAGCGCGGCGCACAGAAGGAGGGGCCGACCGCGTTCCAGGACGCGGTGGTCGAGGGCCTGAAGCTGCTGGGCCAGTCCGGCACGACGGCGCAGCGCCGCGTGCGCGACGCGTTCGAGACCGCGCAGGAGACACTGCAGTCGCGAGTCGGCGGCGCGCGCGAACAGGCGCAGGAAACCTGGGACAACCTCGAAGCGCTGTTCCAGAGCCGCGTGCAGCGCGCGATGCACCAGCTCGGCGTGCCGACGGCCGAAGAAGTCCGCGCGCTGACCCGCCGCGTGAGCGAACTGAACGACAACGTGAGCAGGATCAACCAGCGCCCGGCGAAGCCTGCCAAGCGCGCCAAGCGCAAGGTCGCTGCAGCAGCGCCGCGGCGCGCGAAGGCAAAGCGCAGCAAGACCGCGGGCTGATCCCGCCCGCATCCCAGCCCAGATCAACGACGCACGGAGGTCCAGCCATGCTCGACCTGCAACCGGCGAGAGGACGAAAACGGGCAAGCCACGGACGCTTCGGGCTCGCGCTCGCCGGCGGCGGGCCGCTCGGCGCGTTCTACGAGGTCGGGTGCCTGCACGCGATCGAGGAAGCGCTCGACGGCTTCCAGCTGACCGGCCTCGAGATGTACGTCGGCGTGAGCTCGGGCGCGATGATCGCGGCCGGACTCGCCAACGGCTTCGACACGGCCGACATGGGGCTGGTCTTCATCCACAACGCGTCGGACGAGATGAAGTTCTCGCCCGCGTTGTTCCTGATGCCCGCATTTCGCGAGTACGCGCGTCGCATCGCGGGGGCGCCGGGCCTGCTCGCCGGCATCGCGCGCGAGTACCTGCGCGATCCGGGCAAGGACTGGGCCGAAGTGATCGACCCGCTCGGCCGCTTGCTGCCCACGGGCGTCTGCGACAACCGTCCGCTCGAGCGGGTGATGGCCCGGTTGTTCGCGCTGGACGGCCGCACCAACGATTTCCGCAAACTCGTGCCGAAGCTCTATGTCGTCGCGACCGAACTCAACACCGGGCATTCGGTGCGCTTCGGCGAACCGGGGTACGACCACATTCCCATTTCGCGCGCGATCCAGGCGAGCACGGCCCTGCCCGGCCTGTATCCACCCGTTGCGATCGACGGTCACATGTATGCCGACGGCGCGCTGCTGCGCACCATGAATGCCTCGATCCTGCTCGATGCCGGCGTCGATTTCGTGATCTGCGTGAACCCGCTGGTCGCGTTCGACGCCTCGAGCGCGCCGCGTCCGGCGCACGGCTTTCCGCCGGACGAACACGACCTCACGCACGGCGGCCTGCCCACCGTGCTGAGCCAGACCTTCCGGTCGCTGATCCAGTCGCGCATGCTGGTCGGCATGAAGGATTACAAGCAGCGCTATCCGCACGCCGACGTGCTGCTGTTCGAACCGGACCGTGGCGACGAACAGCTGTTCTTCCAGAACGTGTTCCGTTACTCGGACCGCCGCCGGCTGGCCGAGCATTCGTATCAGCGCACGCGCCGCGACCTGCTGCGGCAAGCGGATGGCTTGCAGCCAATCCTGCAGCGGCACGGGATCACGCTGCGGCTCGACGTGCTCGAGGACCGTCGGCGCACGTTCCTGCGCGCCGTGCAGGAGCGCAAGCGCCGCCAGTTGCCCGTGACCGGCGCGCTGCACCGCACGCTCGACCGGCTCGAGCACGCCGTCGCGGGCGGACGGGCCTGACGTCTTGAAGCTCCTCGGCATCGAAATCGGCGCTCCGCCGGAAGATCGCGGCACGCTCGGGCGGCTGCTCGACCGCAACAAGGCGATGCGCGACGTGTTCGCGGCGGATCCGCGCCTCGCCAGGCAACTGCTGCGGCTGCAGAAATGGCAGTCGAAGCGGCTCATGCGCTCGCATGCCGACCTGCACGCGAATCCGCGCTACCGGCTCGCGGTCGAGTTCTTCTTCAACGAGCTCTACGGCACGGACGCGCGCAGTCGCGACTCCGACATGATCAAGGTGCAGCGCGCCATGGAGCGCCTGCTGCCGCGTGAAGGGCTCGAGGCGCTGTGTCTCGCCATACAGCTCGAGACGTTGTCACAGGAACTCGATGCCGAGGTGGCGCGTGCCCTGCCAGAAAGCGGCATCACCGTCGCGCGGTATGCGGAGGCCTATCGCACGACAGGCCGGCGCGCGGACCGCGAGCGACAGATCGCACTCACCAGCGAAATCGGCGAATATCTCGACGGCGTGGTCCGCAAGCCGATCATCCGGGGGCTCGTGCGGCTGGCGCGCAGACCGGCCCATGCGGCAGGATTCGGCTTGCTGCAGGAATTCCTCGAGCGGGGCCTCGATGCGTTCGAGGCGATGCACGGGGCGAAGGAATTCCTCGGCACGGTGCAAGCCCGCGAACGACGGGCGATGGAGCGGCTGTTCGCCGGCACGGCGGACCCGTTCGAATTCGATGCCAGCGAGCGCAGGACGAAACAGAGGGCGATACCGGGATGAGTTCAAGCGGCCGGCCGACGGGCAGGAAAGGCAGACGAAAAGCAGTCCGCAAGCCGCCGCCTCACTGGCGCAAGTACCTGACCCAGGCCGAGCTGGAGTTGCCACCGCCCGCGGCCGGCGCGCCGGCCGGCGATGCCGACGACAGCGAGGACGAGTTCGACTGCCCCGAGCCGCCCGAGCTGGCGTGGTGGCAGACGCGGCCCGTCGTCGCAGGTCTCGCCGTCGCTTGCGTTGCGTTGCTGGTGCTGGCCGCCGCGTCGATGATGAGCGCTGCACGCGATCGCGAGTCGGCCCGCGTTGCCGCCGAACGGGAGAAGACCCTGACGCTGCGGGCCATCAACAGCGTGCGCGCGCTGCGCATCGCACCGAATCCCCGCAGCTGGTCCGCGTCGCCGGATGCGACGCTGGCCTGGCCCGAGCCGCCGCAATTGCTCGAGCTGCACCTGCCGGTGGGCTACTCGGAATTCCTGACCTTTGCGGTGAACATCGACAAGGTCGACCACGGCCGGGTGCTGGTGGTCGAGCGCATCGCCCCGGACTCCAACAAGGAACTGCTGCTGTCGCTCAACAGCTCGGCATTCGGCCCCGGCGAGTATCGCCTGCGGCTGCAGGGCTACACGTGGCGCGGCGATCGCGTCGACGTGGGTTGGGTGCGGTTGCAGGTCACCGACCCGCGCTGACCCGCGCGCGCGACCCTAGATCTCCGCGCGCAGGGCCCGCATCGGCGGTTGCGAGACGACGGAGCGTGCCGCAAGGATTCCGGCGGTGCCGACCAGGGCAGCACCGCCCACGATACCGATGAGCCACACCCACGGGTCGGGGGAATACTGCAGGTCGAAGACCTGCTTCGCCAGCAGGTAGCCGACCGCTGTGGCGCCAGCGGCCGCGAGCAATCCTGACAGCGCGCCGAGCACGATGAATTCGGCCGCCACGCCCTGGAACACGACGCTGCGGCTCGCACCCAGCGTGCGCAACATCGCGCTTTCGTAGCGCCGTTCGTCGCGCGTGGCCTGCACGGCCGCCAGCAGCACCATGAGTCCCGCCGCGAGCGTGAACAGGAACACGTACTGGACCGCGAGGCTCGCCTTGTTCATCACGTCGCGCACCTGCGCGAGCAGCGCTTCGATGTCGATGATGGTGACCTCGGGAAACTGCCGCACGAGGTCGACCAGCAACGGTCGCTGCTGCGGCTCCACGTGCACGCTCGTGATCAGCGTGCCGGTCGCGGTCTCGAGCACGCCGGGCGAGAACACGACGAAGAAGTTCGGCTTGAACGTGTCCCAGCGCACTTCACGCAGGCTCGTGATCCTGCCGGTGACGGCCTCGCCCGCAATGTCGTACGTCAACGTGTCGCCGAGCTTCAGGCCCAGGCGCTCGGCGTAGTCGGCCTCGACCGAGATCTGCGGCGCGCCCTTCGCCTCGCTGGACCACCACTGGCCAGCGACGATCTTGTTGCCGGGCGACAGCTCCGCCGACCACGAGAGATTCGCCTCGCGCTCGACGAATTCCTTGGCACGTTCGCCCTGGAACGTGATCTGTTCGACGGGCTTCTCGTTGATCGCGCTGAGGCGTGCCCGCAGCATCGGCACCATCTCCGTCGCAGGCAGGCCGGCTTGCGCGAAGAACTGTTCGACGCCGGCGCCTTCGTCCGGGCGGATGTTGATCATGAAGTAGTTGGGCGCATCGGCTGGCAGGCTGCGCTGCCAGTCCCGCAGCAGGTCGTCGCGCACCAGCGCGAGCAGCAGCAGCACCATGAAGCCGAGACCGAAGGCCACGATCTGCACGATGCTGTCGCGACCACGGCGCGCGATGTTCGCGAGGCCATAGCGCCAGGCCACGCCCACGCCGCTGCGCAGTGGCGCGAGCAGCTTCACCAGCGCCCAGCCCGCGACGGCGAGCAGCAGGAACGTCGCGCCGAGCCCGCCCGCCACGTAACCCACGAGCTTGGGATCGCGCACGATCCAGTACAGCAACGCGAGCACCGCGCCGATCGCCAGGCCGTAGACGACTGCATACCGCAGCGGCGGCGGCTCGAGATCGCGGCGCAGGACGCGCGCCGGCGGAACGCGCTTCAGGCGCAGCAACGGCGGCAGGGCGAACCCGACGAGCACGACGATCGCGGTGACGACGCCAAGGATGAACGCGTCGCCCGAGGGCGGTGGCAGATCGCCGCGCAGCAGGTCGCGCAGCAGCCAGGCGATGCCGGACTGGGCGACGTAACCGATCGCGGTGCCGATGACCGCGGTCACGACGGCAATCGCGACGAGTTGCACGACAGTCTGCAGCAGCACGAATCGCTGCGGCGCACCCATGCACTTCATCAGCGCGACGGTGTCGAGGTGCCGGCGCGCGTAGCGCTGCGCGGCCATCGCGACGGCAATAGCCGACAGCAGCACGCTCACCAGGCTCGCGAGCGAGAGGAAGCGGCCCGCACGATCGGCCGAAGCGCGGATCTGCGGGCTGGCATCGGCGATCGACTGCACCCGCTCGCCGCGTTGCTTGCCGGCCTTGAGCCACTCGCGGAAGTCGTCGACCGGTCCCGGCTCGCCGGCAAACAACACGGCACGACTCACGCGACTGCCGGGCTGCACCAGTTGCGTGGCAGGCAGATCGGCACGATTGATCATCAGGGTTGCCGAAAGATCGGCGAAGCCGCTGCCCTGGTCGGGGCGATAGTCCAGCACTCGCGTGACGCGAACCGTGTGAGCGCCGACCATCAGGTTCGAACCCACCTGCGCGCCGAGCTTGGCGAGCAGTCGCGAATCGGCCCAGGCTTCGCCCGGCGCGGGGATGCCGTCGGTAACCACGCCCTCGCCGAACGGCTTGTCCGCCGTCTTGAGGCGCCCGCGCAATGGGTAGCCTGCGCCGACAGCGCGCAGCGCGATCAACGACGATTCCTGGCCGAAGAAGACCACGCTCGGCATCGACTCGACGCGCGCGGAGCGCAGGCCACGCCTGTGCAGCCTCCGCGTCATAAGCGTCGGAAATCGGGCCGCGCGGACTCGAGGCGCAGATCGGCCGCCAGCACTTCGCCGGCCTGGCGCTCGACGGCCAGGCCGATTCGGCTGGTGAAGAACCCGACCGCCGTCAGCGAGGCGACCGCGACGAGCAGCGCCAGCACGAGCACGGCGAGTTCGCCGGACTTGAAGTCCCGCAGCAGGTTGCGCAGCGCGAAGGCGAGGGACGGCATGATCCGGTTCAACTCGGGACGACGCGTCCGGCTTCGAGACGGATGATGCGGTCGCAGCGTTCGGCGAGTTGCCGGTCGTGCGTGACGAGCACGAGCGTGGTCTGCGTCGCGCGATTGAGGCCGAACAACAGGTCCATGATCTTCTCGCCGGTCGCGGCGTCGAGGTTGCCGGTCGGCTCGTCGGCGAACAGCACGTCCGGCTGGCGCACGAAGGCGCGCGCAATGGCGACGCGCTGCTGTTCACCGCCCGACAGTTGCCGCGGATAGTGCCCGACACGCTCGGCGAGACCGACGCGACCGAGCACTTCGCGCGCCGCTTCCCGCGCATCCGGGCGACGCGCGAGTTCGAGCGGCAGCATCACGTTTTCGATGGCCGTGAGCGACGGCACCAGGTGAAACGACTGGAAGACGAAGCCGACGTGATTGGCGCGCACCGCCGCGCGGCCGTCTTCGTCGAGCCTGGTGAGATCGTTGCCCGCCAGCAGCGTGCGGCCTGACGTCGGCTCGTCGAGCCCCGCGAGCAGAGCGAGCAGCGTCGACTTGCCCGCTCCTGACGCGCCGATGATCGCCACGGACTCGCCGCGCCGGATCGACAGCGACACGTCCGACAGGATGGCCAGCGTTCCCTCGGGACTGCTAACCTGCTTGCCGAGCCCTTCCGCTGCCAGCACCACCGTCGTGTCGTCCATCAAAGCCTGTTTCTCACTCGCTGCCATTCGTGTCCTGTGCCTCGTCCTGCTTGCCTGCGGCGCGGCCGCTGCGGCCCGTGCAGCGGACGCACCGGCGGCCGCCCCCACCATCCTGGTCCTGGGCGACAGCCTCAGCGCGGGTTATGGAATTCGAGTTGAGCAGGGCTGGGTGGCCCTGCTGCAGGCTCGGCTGCGCGCCAAAGGGTACGGTCACCGCGTCGTCAATGCCAGTTCGAGCGGCGAGACCACGGGCGGCGCGCTGGCCCGGCTGCCCCGGGCACTGGCCACGCATCGGCCGGCGATCGTCATCGTGGAACTGGGCGGCAACGACGGACTGCGCGGCCTCCCCATCGCCGACATCCGCCGGAACTTCGAAGCCATCATCCGCAGTTCGCAGCAGGCGGGCGCGAGGATTCTGCTGGTCGGCATGAAGATTCCGCCCAACTACGGCCCCGCCTATACCCGCGACTTCTACGGCGTGTATGGCGACCTGGCGAAGCAATACAAGCTGCCGAGCGTGCCGTTCCTGCTCGCAAGACGTCGCCCCGGACGAAGCCCTGTTCCAGGAGGACGGCATCCATCCCACGGCGGCTGCCCAGCCCCGGTTGCTGGACGAGGTCTGGCCACACCTGCAGCCGATGCTGGCCCGGAAGTAGCGCCTACCGATTTCTGCGGATCGCGAGTCGGTGTTTTCAGGCGGCCGCGCTGTTATATAGACCGGATGACGCTCGCCGCGGCCACGACCGCGCGCGCAAACACCAGGGGAACCGTCTTGGACAAGATCTGGCTGCAGCATTACCCGGCCGGCGTGCCGGCCGAAATCAATCCGTCCGAGTATCGCTCGCTGCTCGAGTTGATCGAGCAGGCCATCGCGACGCATCGCGACCGGCCGTGCTTCACCTGCATGGACCGCACGCTGACCTATGGCGACATCGACGTGCTCGCCGGCCGGTTCGCGGCCTACCTGCAGAAGGTCGCCCGGCTGCGCAAGGGTGACCGCATCGCGCTGATGCTGCCCAACGTGCTGCAGTACCCCGTCGCGATCCTCGGCGCGTTCCGTGCCGGACTCACGATCGTCAACACGAACCCGATGTACACGCCGCGCGAACTGCAGCACCAGCTGCACGATTCCGGCGCGCGGGCGATCCTGATCCTGGAAAACTTCGCGCACACGCTGGCCGAGGTGCACGGCAACCTGGACCTCGACACCGTGATCGTCACGGGCGTCGGTGACCTGCTCGGCTTCCCGAAGTCAGTGCTGGTGAACTTCGCGCTGCGTCACGTGAAGAAGCAGGTGCCGGAGTACAGCCTGCCCGGTGCGGTCAGCTTCACTGAAGCGCTGAGCAAGGGGCGCTACGAGAACCTCGAGCGCGTCGAGCTTGGCCACGAGGACATCG
Source organism: uncultured Gammaproteobacteria bacterium (assembly GCA_963828265.1). Taxonomy (GTDB): domain Bacteria; phylum Pseudomonadota; class Gammaproteobacteria; order Steroidobacterales; family Steroidobacteraceae; genus RPQJ01. The sequence continues at coordinate 38,402 of CAWHEA010000004.1, forward strand.
CGTTCCTGCAGTACACCGGCGGCACGACGGGTGTGTCGAAGGGCGCCGTGCTCACGCATCGCAACCTCGTCGCGAACGTGCTGCAGTCCGAAGCATGGATCCATCCGCAGCTCGATCCGGACCAGTCGCTGGTCGCGATCACGGCGCTGCCGCTGTACCACATCTTCGCGCTGACGGCGAACAGCCTCACGATGATCAAGCTCGGCGCGCACAACATCCTGATCCCGAACCCGCGCGACTTCGCCGGATTCGTGCAAGGAGCTGGCGCGGTACCGCTTCTCGTTCTTCGCGGGCGTCAACACGCTCTTCAACGCGTTGCTGCACACGAAGGGCTTCGACAGCCTGGATTTCACCGGGCTGCGCGTGAGCCTGGGCGGCGGCATGGCCGTGCAGCAGGCCGTGGCCGAGCGCTGGAAGGAGGTCACCGGCAACGTGCTGACGCAGGCCTGGGGCCTCACCGAGACCTCGCCGGCCGCGTGCATCAATCGGCCGGGCGACGACTTCAACGGCTCGATCGGCCTGCCGATCTCGTCGACGATCATCACGATCCGCGACGACGACGGCAACGCGTTGCCGCAGGGACAATCCGGCGAGATCTGCGTGGAAGGCCCGCAGGTGATGCGCGGCTACTGGAACCGTCCGGATGAAACCGAGAAGGTGATGCTGCCGGGCCAGGTGCTGCGCACGGGCGACATCGGCTACATGGACGCCAGGGGCTTCGTCTTCATCGAAGACCGCAAGAAGGACATGATCCTGGTGTCCGGCTTCAACGTGTACCCGAACGAAGTCGAGGGCGTCGCGGTGACGCATCCCGGCGTGCTCGAGGTGGCGGCGGTGGCGCAGCCGGACGAACGCGCCGGCGAAGTGGTCGCGCTGTTCGTCGTGCGCAAGGATCCGTCACTGACGGAGGAAGCGCTGATCGAGCATTGCCGCAAGGAACTGACCGGCTACAAGGTGCCGAAGCGCGTGATCTTCCGGGACGAACTGCCGAAGACCAACGTCGGCAAGATCCTGCGGCGCGAACTCAAGGATTCATTGAAGCCGCAGCCGGAGAAGCCGGTGGCGGCTGCGCCGGTCGTCGGCTCGCACGGCCACTAGCAGCAGCGAGGAGGAAGCACGGATGGCTACAGGGGAATGCAACTGCGGCGCGGTTCAATTCGAGATCGCCGCGGATCTCTCTGGTGTCTTCGTGTGCCACTGCTCGATCTGTCGCAGGTCCACGGGGAGCAACGGGATCGCGGTGGTTGTCGTTTCCAAAAGAACAATTCCGGTGGATCCGGGGCCAGGAGCTCATCGCAACGTGGAAAAAGCCGGGCACACACTGGCAAACCTGGTTCTGCAGTAGTCTGCGGCTCTCCCGTGCCGGGCGAGAACGACGCGACGAGGATGTTCGCGCCGGCGGGCTGCATCACCCAGGGAGGCGACGCGCTCAAGGTCACCCACCACATCTGGGTGGGCTCGAAGGCCGTCTGGGACGAAATCGGGGACGCGGGGCAGCAGCACCCCGAGGAGATTTCGTGGCTGACCATCCTGGTTGCGCCGCAACCATGCACCGACGTTTGCTCGACTGGAGTGGTGAATGGCGCTCGGCGCAACGATGTACGTGTTCGAGGTGCGCCTGGCCGATGCCGACCGGGGCGTCTACGAGACGCTGACGATCCGGGTGGCGCGACACCCGTCGGAGACCGCCGAATACCTGGTGACGCGCCTGCTCGCCTACTGCCTCGAGTACACCGAGGGCATCGCGTTTTCGAAGGGCTTGTCCGATCCGGACGAGCCCGCGATCAGCGTGCGCGACCTGACAGGCGTGCTGCAGGCCTGGATCGACATCGGCGCACCGGATGCGGCCCGGCTGCACAAGGCAGCGAAGGCGGCGCCGAACGTGGCCGTGTATGTGCACCGGGACCCGGACCAGCTGCTGTCGCGCCTCGCCGGCGAGCGAATTCACCGTGCCGAGGCGCTGCGGATCTGCGAAGTGGATCGGGAGCTGCTCGCGGCATTCGTCGCGCGGCTGGACCGTCGCATGGATTTCGACCTGGCGGTCTCCGACCGGCACGATCTACCTGTCGCTCGGCGAGGACACGCTTACGGGCGTGGTGAACGAGCGGCGGATCGGGCCTGAGATCCGCCGCTGAGCAGGGTCCGCGCGGCACGCGGGTTATTCCGATTGTGACCGGCTCCGTTTCAGCGGATCCTGTGCTCGCTATGGATCACGCCCGTCCCGCCCCAACCGTGAGTGAACCCAACGCATGATGCACCCGACCCCTCGGCTTGAACACGTCGTCGCAACGGCCGCAGAGTGGGGCCTCTCCCAGCCGAAGGTGCACGGCGAAGATGACCGCAAACGCGCGCTCTCCGCGGTCGCGACGGACCTGAACGGGCGACTGAAGCAATGCTGCAAGAGCTCCAGTTCGCCGTCCGGCGCCATGCTCGAGATGCGCAGCCACCTGACCCTGTTCTCCCGCTACGGACTGCCCAACGAGAAGGCGACGCAGCTGGTCAGGGACCTGACGATGAAGGCGTTCACCCCGCAGAAGCGATGAACGCAAAGGAACGGAAACTGGCGCAAGCCACGGCGACGGCGATTCTCGGGATCGACACGCTGTGGGGCGGCGACGTCATGAACCCGTCGGGCACCGGTCGCTTCATCGCAGATTCCTGGTTCTCCGACGAGCCGCTGCCCAGGGCCTACAAACATCCGGCCGCCGCGAAACTCCGTCAAAGCGGCGGCGTGGCCGGCAAGAAGATCGACGTCGCCGGCCGTCGATGCGTACCTGAAGGCCGTCGACATTCCCGCCGCCATCGGCGAGCTGAACGAAGCAGCGGGGAACGCCGGCCAGTTGCGAGGCGCCTACCTGCAGGGCCTGTGCGAGTGCCTGGGCGTGATGTGGGACCTGGTGCAGGAACGGCTCGGGCGCGGGCAGCCCGTGCCGTACGAGCGCTGCGTGACGGCGTCGACCGGTGCCGCCCCGACGCCTTCCGATCCCGTCGCCAAGCGTGAGCGCATTGCGGAGTTGCTCGCCCGGCAGGGCTACAAGTCGGCCACGCGGGCGAAGCTGCTCGCCGCCGTCGATGCCTGGCGCCGCGAGCGCATGGTGCCGAAGAAATCGATCGCGATGCTGGCCGATGCCTGCATCGCACAGTTCGACGCGGGATCGGCGCAGCACATCGTCCCTTTCCTGCCCAGGGCGCTGCGTGACGTGCCGCGCGCCAACATCAGGTTCCTCGCGATCGAAAACGCCTGGTTTTCCGGTTCGATGAATTACATCGGCCGCGCGCGCAACCGTGACGGCTCGCCGCAGTACGAGGCGACGTACGAGATCAACGCGGCGCTCGAGATCTCGGTGCCCGAGTTCATGCAGCTGGTGTCGCACGAGGTCGTGCCCGGCCACGTGACGAACTTCGCCTGGATCCAGGCGCTGTACGCGCGACGCAAGCTCGGCTTCGAGTCGACCGTGCTCACCATGAACACGCGCGGCGCAGCGCTGTCGGAAGGCATCGCGAACAACGCGATCCTGATGGCGTTCGGCGTCACGGAAATCGAGGAGCTGCCCGACGTCGACCTGCAGATCGGCACCCTGCTCGCATTGCTGCAGGACGATGCCAAGAACCAGTCGTCGTTCCTGACGTGGGAGAAGAACTGGGCGCAGGACAAGGTGCGCGGCGTGCTGCGCAACGAGTTCCTCTGCTCCGACGAGCGTGCCGACAAGTTGTCGGGCGCCTGGGGCCGTCATCCGCTGCTGGGACGCATGTACCTGCCGGCGTACCGTGCAGGCACCGTGAAGGTGGCGGCACTGCGCAGGAAGCACGCGCCGGAGAAGATCATCCCGGCGCTGTATGGCGCGCTCGGACTGGTGGATCTCGTCACGATCGACCAGGTGCTCGGTGACGGCAGCGTCGAAAAGCCAGCGTGCCTGAGGCCGAAGATCGGATCGCGCTCGACGAGGGAGCGGACCGACCCAGTCACCGCGAAACCCTGGGCCGTGTATCTGCTCCACTGCGAGGGCGGCAAGAGCTACATCGGCATCAGCCCGGCACCACAGGAGCGATTCGACGCTCATCGATCAGGCAAGGGTGCCGCGTTTACCCGGGCGAATCGTCCGGTGTCGCTCGCGGCGATCGTGTGGTTCGAGAGTCGAAGTGCTGCCGCCTCGATGGAGGCGCGACTGAAGGCTTTGGCGCGGCCGGCGAAGCTCGCGTGGTTCGAGCGCTTCACGGCAACGACTGCCTCGGTGCCGGCGACACTCGATGTCGGATTAGCCAGCCTGGCGAGCGTCCGGCGCTCGGACTCGAACCTGACGTTTCAGCTGCAGACGTCAGGTCGAGCTGCTCAACGGCCGACGCCGTCGAACGCGTCGACTACGACTTCTTCTTGCCGCGCCGCGACGCCGCCGCCATCGAGTGCTGCGCGACGTAGTGCGCCGCCACGTCATCGCCTGCACTCGCCGCGCGGTGAATGCCTTCGATGATCATCTTCTCGGCGCGTTCGGTGCCCACCCAGTTCACGATCGTCACCCACTTGCCCTTCTCCAGGTCCTTGTAGTGCTGGAAGAAGTGCGCGATCTGGTCGACGAGCGTGATGGGCAGGTCCTTGTACGACTTCACTCCTGAGTAGAACGGGTGGAGCTTGTCCACCGGCACGGCGATGATCTTTTCGTCATCACCGGCTTCGTCCTTCATCAGCAGCGCACCGACGGGACGGACCCGCACGATCGCGCCGGCCACGATGGGACTCGGCACCACGACGATCACGTCGACCGGATCGCCGTCGCCCGACAGGGTGTGCGGCACGAAGCCGTAGTTGCCGGGATAGAACATCGCGGTGTTGAGGAAGCGGTCCACGCGCAGCGCGCCCGATTCCTTGTCGAGCTCGTACTTCACCGGCACGCCGCCCTGCGGAATCTCGATCAGGACGTTGATGTCGCTGGGCGGGTCCGCGCCGATGCTGATCTTGTTGATGTCCATGGGAGGAGTGGGTTAGGGGTTAGGGGTTAGGGGTTAGGGGATTAGGGGTTAGGGGATTAGTCGGAAATCGTGGCTTCAGGTCCGGGTCAATTCGCGCAGCGTGACGCATTCGGATCGGAATTCAGAGCAGGAGTCTCTGGGCTTCATCGAGCGTTGGCTACTGCGTTCCGACTAACCCCTAACCCCTATCCCCTAACCCCTTTCCTCGTGGTATTGCGGCGACAGCTCGTGCACGGCCTCGATCATGGCGAGCGCGTGCTCGGGCTTCACTTCCGGATGGATGCCGTGGCCGAGGTTGAACACGTGGCCCGGGCCCTTGCCGTAGCTGGCCAGCACCTTGCCGACCTGCTCGCGGATCTGCGCCGGCGGTGCGTAGAGCACGCTCGGGTCGAGGTTGCCCTGCAGCGCGACCTTGTCCTGCACCTTGCGTCGCGCATCGGCCAGGTCGGTCATCCAGTCGACGCCGAGCGCGTCACAGCCCGTGGCCGCCATGTCGGTCCAGCCAGTCGCCGCCGCCCTTCGTGTAGAGGATGACGGGCACGCGGCGCCCCTCGGCTTCGCGCGTCACGCCGTCGACGATCCGCTGCATGTAGCGCAGCGAGAACTCGCGGTAATCGGCGGGAGTGAGCGCCCCACCCCACGTGTCGAACACCATCACGGCCTGCGCGCCCGCGGCGATCTGGCCGTTGAGGTACGCGATCGTTGCGCGCGTGATCACGTCGAGCAGGCGGTGCAGCTCCTGCGGCGCGCCGTAGAGCATGCCCTTGATGTGCTCGAAGTTCTTGCTGCCGCCGCCTTCGACCATGTACGTGCCGACCGTCCACGGGCTGCCGGCAAAGCCGATCAGCGGCACGCGGCCGTTGAGTTCGCGACGGATCGTGCGCACGGCGTCCATCACGTAGCGCAGCTCGCCCTCCGGATCCGGAATCGGCAGCTTGTCGATGTCGGCGGGCGTGCGCACCGGCCGCGCGATCTTCGGGCCTTCGCCAGTCTCGAACGAGAGACCGACGTTCATCGCGTGCGGCACGGTCAGGATGTCCGAGAACAGGATCGCCGCGTCGAGCCGGTAGCGGTCGAGCGGCTGCAGCGTCACTTCGCAGGCCAGCTCCGGGTTCATGCAGAGCTGGAGGAAGCTGCCCGCTTTCGCGCGCGTGGCGCGGTACTCCGGCAGGTAGCGTCCGGCCTGGCGCATCATCCAGAGCGGCGTGCGGGGCGTGGGCTGGCGCAGCAGGGCGCGCAGCAGCAGGTCGTTCTGCAGCGGTGCGCTCATGGGCGTGCTCCGGCAAAGGACTGGGCAATGGTCTGTTGGATGGCTTCGGCGGCCGCGCGCGGATCGGCGGCATCACGGATCGGGCGGCCGACGACGATGTAGTCGGCGCCGTTGGCAAAGGCCTGCGCGACGTCCACGGTGCGCTTCTGGTCGTCCACCGGCTTGTTCTCGACCGGACGAATGCCAGGTGTAACGACGAGCAGGCGGTGATCGATGAACTCCCGCAGCATCGGGGCCTCGAGGCCCGACGACACCACGCCGTCGCAGCCGGCTTCGAGCGCGCGCCGCGCGCGGGATAGCACCAGCTTTTCGACGTCCACGGTGAACCCCAGGTCGTCGAGGTCGCCGCGGTCGAGGCTCGTGAGCACGGTCACGGCGAGAATCTTGACGTCGCCCTTCGCGGCCGCTGCGGCCTCCATGATGGCCTGGTTGCCATGCACGGTCGCGAGCGTCACGCCCCGGTTGCGCAGCTGCTTGACCGCCGCGGCGACCGTGGCGGGCACGTCGAAGAACTTGAGGTCGACGAACACCTTCTTGCCGCGCGCGACCATCCAGTCGAGCAGTTCGAAGTAGCCGCCGGACATGAACAGCTCGAGGCCGATCTTGTAGAAGACGACGGAATCGCCGAGCTGTTCGACGAGCTGGCGCGCCGCCTGCGGGTCGGCGACGTCCATGGCGAAGATGAGGCGTTCCCGGTCGGGGATGTTCTTGGGGGTCAAAGCGTCACTCCGGAAAAAGCCCGGGAATGCTACCAGACGGACCCCGGCCGGGCCTCCGGGCAAGCCCTAATGGGGGGGGTCAGGTCCGTTCGGCGGGATTGAACAGCCGGCGGTGCTCGAGGATCGCGAAGCGGTCGGTCATGCCCGCGATGTAGTCGGCCACGGCGCGGGCACGGCCCGGTTCCCCGTCGGCGGCTTCGAGCCGGCGGGCCGCGTCCTGGTGCTCCGTCGGCATCAGGTTGACCTCGCCGAACATCGCATCGAACAGCTCGCGCACCACCCGCTGCGCCTTGGTGGTCATGCGCAGCACCCGGAAGTGCTTGTAGAGGTGCTCACGCAGGTAGCGCTTGAGTTCCAGGTGCTCCTCGCGGACGGCATCGCTGAACATGAGCAGCGGCGCCGCACGCGACGCGCACGTCGTCCACGCTCTGCGGCGCGGCGCTGGCCAGCGAAGCCGTCGACGCATCGACGAGGTCGTTGACCGTGTAATCGATCATGCGGCGCACGACTTCGTGCACGAGCCGCCGTCCGCCGAGCTGCGGATACAGCCCGCGCACCAGTTCGTACTGGCGGCCGAACATGCGGCAGCCGCAGAGGTCCTCGATCGTGATCAGCCCGGCACGAATGCCGTCGTCGACGTCGTGGTTGTTGTAGGCGACCTCGTCGGCCAGGTTGGCCAGCTGCGCCTCGAGACCGGGCTGCAGGCGCTGCAGGAACCGCTCGCCGAGTTCGCCGAGCTTGCGGGCGTTGGCGGCCGAGCAGTGCTTGAGGATGCCCTCGCGCACTTCGAAGGTGAGGTTCAGGCCGGGAAATTCGGCGTAGCGCTCCTCGAGTTCGTCCACCACCCGCAGCGACTGCAGGTTGTGCTCGAACCCGCCGAACTCGCGCATGCATTCGTTCAGCGCGTCCTGCCCGGCGTGGCCGAACGGGGTGTGGCCAAGGTCGTGCGCCAGGCAGATGGCCTCGACCAGCGGCTCGTTGAGGCCGAGCGCCCGCGCCACGCTGCGCGCGATCTGCGCGACTTCGAGCGAGTGCGTCAGCCGCGTGCGGTACAGGTCGCCTTCGTGATTGACGAAAACCTGCGTCTTGTAGACGAGCCGGCGGAACGCCGTCGAATGCACGATGCGGTCGCGGTCGCGCTGGTATTCGGTGCGATGACGCGGCGGCGGCTCGGCAAAGCGGCGGCCGCGCGAGGCTGTCGAACGCTGCGCGTAGGCCGCGAGGACCGTGTCGTCGTCGCTGCCCGAGACGTGGATGCCGGCCTGCTCGCTCATGCCGCCACCTCGAAGTGACCGCGCAGCGTCGCCTGCAGCGCGTCGGCCGGATAGTCGCCCGTGACGATGCCCTCGCCGAGCTTGCGCAGCAGCACGAGCCGGATGCGCCCCTGCAGGACTTTCTTGTCCATGCCCATCAGCTCCAGGGCCCTGGCAGCGCCGATGGCCGGCGCCTCGGTCGGCAGCCCGGCGCGACGCAGCAGCTCGCGCACCCGGGTGACGTCGGCCGTGTCGATGTAGCCGAGTCGCTGCGACAGATCCGCCGCGAGCAGCATGCCCATCGCCACGGCTTCGCCATGCAGCCATTCGCCGTAGCCGGCCGCGGTCTCGATCGCGTGGCCGAAGGTGTGCCCGAGGTTCAGCAAGGCACGCTGGCCGTGCTCGCGCTCGTCGGCCGCGACGATGCGCGCCTTGATCTCGCACGACCGGCGCACGGCCTGCGCCAGGGCATGCGATGTCGAGCGCGAGCAGCGCGTCGACGTTGGCTTCGATCCAGTCGAGGAAACCGGCGTCGTCGATCAGGCCGTACTTGATGACTTCGGCGAGTCCCGCGCGCAGTTCGCGCGGCGGCAGCGTGCGCAGCGTGCCGAGGTCCGACAGCACCGCACGCGGCTGGTGAAACGCGCCGATCATGTTCTTGCCGCCGGGGTGGTTGACGCCGGTCTTGCCGCCCACGGCGGAGTCGACCTGCGCCAGCAGCGTCGTCGGCACCTGCACGAAATCGATGCCGCGCTGGTAGCAGGCGGCCGCGAATCCGGCCATGTCGCCGACCACGCCGCCGCCGAGCGCGACCACGCAGGCATCCCGGTTCAGGCGGGCCTCGACCAGCGCATCGAATACGCGCTCGAGCACGGCCAGTGTCTTGTGCTGCTCGCCGTCGGGCAGCTCGACCGAGCGGACACGCTTGCCCGCAAGACCCGCGAGCAGGCGGCCGCAGTACAACGGGCCGACGGTCTCGTTGGTGACGACCAGTACGTCGCGCGCCGTGACGTGACGAGTGACGAGGTCCGGGTCGTCGAGCAGGCCTTCGCCGATGACGATCGGGTAGCTGCGAGCCCCGAGGTCGATCTGCAGCGGTCTGCAGCGCGGGCCCGTCATGGTTCGAGCTCGTCGACGCCGAGCTGGCGGCAGATCTGGTCGACCACGGTCTTCACCTTGCGGCCGTCGGTGTCGACGACGATCTCGGCCACCTCGGCATAGAGCGGTGCACGCTGTTCGAACAGGCGTTCGAGCGTGCCGCGCGGGTCGTCGTTGTTGAGCAGCGGCCGGTCATTGCTGCGCCGGGTGCGGGCGAGTTGCTGGTCCACGGAGGTCCGAAGATACACGACGCGGCCGCGGTCGCGCAGTCGCTCCCGGGTGCCGGCGTCGAGGATGGCCCCGCCACCCGTCGAGACCAGCACCCCGTCGCGGCGGGTAATCGCGTCGATGACCTCCGCCTCGCGCTGGCGGAAGCCGGCCTCGCCCTCGCGCTCGAAGATGTAGGAGATGTCGACGCCCGTGCGGGCCTCGATTTCCTCGTCGCTGTCGATGAATTCGAGCGCCAGCCGCTGCGCGAGCTGCCGGCCGACCGCGCTCTTGCCCGAGCCCATCGGGCCTACGAGGAAGACGTTCATGCGCGGCGGTGCATCGGCGTACGGGACCCCAAAAGAAAAGCGGCCGCAGGATCACTGCGGCCGCCCATTCTCGCACCGGAGGGCCGGTGCGTCAGTAGATCTCGGCGCCCTCGCGCAGGATCTTCGGCGTCACGAAGATCAGCAGCTCGTCCTTGTTGTCGGTCTTCGACTTGCTGCGGAACAAGTAGCCGAGGCCCGGCACGTCGCCGAGGAACGGCACCTTGTTGACGGTGTCGCGGCGCTCGGTCTCGAGGATGCCGCCGAGGACGACCGTCTGGCCGTCGTTGACGAGCACCTGGGTCGTGATCGTGCGCGTGTCGATGCTCGGCACGGCGCCGCCCGTCGCGCTCGGCAGGATCTGGCCGACGCTGTCCTTCGACACGGTCAGGTCCAGGATCGATGCGGTCGTCCGGCGTGATCTGCGGGGTGACCTTGAGCGACAGCACGGCCTTCTTGAACTGCGTCGTCGTGGCGCCGCTCGAAGCCGATTCCTGGTACGGGATCTCGGTGCCCTGCTCGATCACCGCTTCCTTGCCGTTGGCGGTGATGACGCGCGGGGCGGAGACCACTTCGCCGCGGCCTTCGCGCTGCGCGGCCGTGATCTCGAGGTCGACGACGTAGTCCGAATCGAGCAGCGTCATGGCGAGGCGGCCGGCCGGGTTCGCGATCGGCAGGTTGACCATGTAGCGGTCTACCGCCGTGGCAACCGCGTTGCCGTCGACGCCGACGCCGCCCGGACCGTTCGGGGAGATGATCGGGCCGCGTCGCCCGAAGCGGCGTCGAGGCCGTTGTTGCCGACGTACATCAGGCCGTCGTTGCTGCCGTAGTTGCCGACGAACGCGCCGCCGAAACGCACGCCCAGCTCGCGGCTGAAGTCGTCGTTGACGATGACGATGCGGGCCTCGATCAGCACCTGCTTCACGGGGATGTCGAGCGTCTGCACCAGGCGACGGATGTCGGCCAGGCGGTCGGCCGTGTCCTGCAGCAGCAGCGTGTTGGTGCGGTCGTCGATCGAGACGCTGCCGCGGTCGGACAGCAGCGAACTCTTGCCCTGCGACTTGATCAGCGACGCGAGGTCGGACGCCTTGGCGTAGTTGACCTGCAGGTACTCGGTGCGCACCGGCGCCAGCTCGGTCATCGACTTCTGCGACTCGAGCAGCTGCTTCTCGCGCGCGGCGAGTTCCTCGGCCGGCGCGACGTAGATGACGTTGCCTTCCTGCCGCTTGTCGAGGCCCTTGGTGCGCAGGACGATGTCGAGCGCCTGGTCCCACGGCACGTTCTGCAGGCGCAGCGTGACGTTGCCCTGCACCGTGTCGCTGACCACGATGTTCTGGCCGCTGGTCTCGGCGAGCAGCTGCAGCACCGCGCGCGTCTCGATGTCCTGGAAGTTGAGCGTCAGGCGCTCGCCGCGGTATTCCTTCTTGCTCGGATCGCGTGACGGCCGACTTCGTGCGCTGGCGCAGTTCGAGCACGTAGTCACGATCGCTCTGGTAGCCGAGCTGTTCGTAGTCGCCCGTGGCGCTCGACGACGATGCGGGCGCCGTTCGGCGTGCTCGTCACGTCGAACGAGCTGACCGGCGTGGCGAAGTCGACGACGTCGTAGCGACGCGCGGCTTCGGGTGCGACGCTGGTGCGCGGGAAATCGACGACCAGGCGGCCGCCTTCCTGCTTGAGGCTGGCCTGCACGCGCGGATCGCTGGTGCGGACCATGATGCGGCCGGCGCCGTCGGCGCCGCGACGGAAATCGACCTTGTCGATCGACAACGCGCCGGGAGCGGCCGCGGCAGCCGCCGGCGGTGCTGACCGTTGCGGGTCCCGTGGCATTGGCGACCGAGCGTCCGAGCGAAACGTAGACGTTGTTGCCTTCCGTGCGCGTCGAGTACGGCTGCAGCGAGTCGAGGTTGAAGACGACGCGCGTGCGGCCCGAGGCCTCGGCCGCGACGATCGAGTCGACGCCGCCGGACTTCACGTCGATGCGGCGCGATTCGAGCGCGACCGACGTGCCCGGCAGGTCCACGGCGAGACGCGCCGGGTTGTCGATGGTGAAGGCGACCGGCTGCGGCGCCGGGCCGTCCAGCACGAGCTTCACCTCGAGCTGGTTGCCGGGCTGCGGCTGCAGCTCGACCTTGGTCAGCCGGGTGGCCGCCTGCGCGAGCGCGGCCTGCGCGGCGAATGCGAGTGCCCCGGCCAACGCGACGAGCGCCGCGGCGCGGAAGGGCCGATGCGGCGGCCAGCCTCCGGGCGGCGATGGTTCACGTGCGACGATGCAGCGGTCATTCTCGGATCTCCTTGCAGATCATTCGCTCAGCGCGAGTGCGGCGGGGCGCTCGATGAAGCCGCCCATGCCGTCAGGAACGATCTCGATGAGCGAGATCTTGCCTTCCTCGATGGCCGTGATACGGCCATCGCTCTGTCCCAGGTGGTTGCCAGGCAGCACCCGGTGCACCAGTCCGTCCTTGGTCTGAACCAGGCCGAACAGCTTGCCTTTCAGTTTCACGGTGCCGACCATGCGCAGCGTGTCGAGCGAGAACTGCTCGAGGAACTCGCGCGGCCGGTTCTGGTCCGGGCGGATCGCGTTCGGCGCGTTGGCCGAAGCAGGGATACCGGCTTCGAACGGCGAGCGCTGGTCGGCCGCCGCGTACTCGAACGTCTCGTACGGCTTCACCTCGGGCAGCGGCTCGATGCCCGCGCCCGGCGCGCTCTTGATCTCGTCGACCTTGGCGCGCAAGTCGTCGATGTCGTTGCCGCAGCCGGCAAGCAGGACGATCGACGCCGCCAGCATCGATGCACGCACGGCGAGGGGCTTACACAACCTTGTTTCTGCCATGATGGTGCCTCAGCCTGCGTTGGGCTTCTTGCCCTTGCCTTCCGCTCGCCGCCTGCTCATCCTCGTCGAGGTAGCGGTACGTCTTGGCGGTCACGTTCAGCGTGAGGTTGCCGGGTTCACGGCGAGTTCGGCGTGATCTCGATGTCGTGCAGCGTCACGATGCGCGGCAGCGCGGCGATGCCGCTCGCGAACTTGCCCATCTCGTGATAGCCGCCCGTGAGGCGGATGCTGATCGGCAGCTCGGCGTAGAAGTCCATTCTGTTCTCGCCCTGCGGCTGGAACAGCTTCTCCTCGAGGCCCGATGCGAGGCCGGTCTGCGAGATGTCGACCAGCAGGTTCGGCACCTCGGTCTTGTTCGGCAGCTGCCGCAGCATCGCGCCGAAGGATTTCTCCATCTCGGCGAGTTGCGCGCGGTAGGCCTCGAGGTTCGCGGCGCGCTTGGCCTTGACGGTCAGCGACTCCATCAGCTGGCCTTCCTTGCTGCGCTCTTCCAGCAGCACCGGTCGCTGGGGCTTCCAGACGATGAAGTAGTAGCCCGCCGAGGCGGCGACGACGAACAGCAGCACGGCCGTGGCGATGCGGACGCCGAACGGCCAGCGGCCCGGGTCGTTCGGGTCGAGGTTGCGCAGCTGTTCGAACAGAGCCTGCAGCTTGTTCATTTGGCGGCCACCTGCTTGGCGGCCTCGCCCGCAACGTCTGAGCCGTCCGTCGTCGCCGTGGCTGCCGCTGGTTGGCGAACAGCGTGAACTCGGAGCCGCCCGCGGAACCCGTGGCGCGCGTCTGCGACGATCTGCAGCGTCGGATCGGCGAGCCACTCCGACGCGTCGATGTTGCGCATGAAGGACGAAACGCGCGTGCTCGACTGCGCGACGCCGCGCAGCTCGAAGCGCGTGCCCGTCTGCTTGAGGTACGTCAGGTAGACGCCTTCCGGCAGGACGCGCACGATCTCGTCGAAGACGTGGACGATCTCGGGACGGCTGCGCTGCAGCGTCTCGATGATCTCCATGCGCGCGAGCAGCCGGCTCTTCTGCGCGTCGAGGCCGTTGATCTCCTCGATCTGCTTGTCGAGCGCGGCGATTTCCTGCGTCAGGTAATCGTTGCGGTCGCGCTGGTGCTCGATCGCGGAGCTCATCTGCCACTGGCCGAGCAGCGTGACCAGGGCCGCCGTGGCCACTGCGGCGCCGAGCGACAGGAAGAATTCCTGGCGCTTGCGCTTGCGCTCTGCCTCACGCCACGGCAGCAGGTTGATTCTTGGCATCAGTCGAAGCTCCTGAGCGCCAGGCCGCAGGCGGTGAGCAATGCCGTCGCGTCCTTCTTCACGCCCTGTGCGAGGGCACGAGTCGAAATCTTCATCTGGCCCAGCGGGTCGCCACGCTCGGCGGGGATGCCCACCCGGCTCGCGATCACGTCGGCGACGCCCGGGATGTTGGCGCAGCCGCCGCAGATCAGGATCTGCTCGGGCTGTTCGCGCCCCGCGCCGGCCGCGAGGTAGAACTGCAGCGAGCGGCTCACCTGCTGGCACATGTCGTCGATGAACGGATCGAGCACTTCGGCCTGGTAATTGGCCGGCAGCCCGCCTTCCTTCTTCGCGCGCCCGGCTTCCTCCATCGAGAGGCCGTAGGTGCGCATGATCTCTTCGGTCAGCTGCTGGCCGCCGAAGGAGAAGTCGCGGGTGTAGGCAACCTTGGTGTCGCGCAGCACCGAGAACGTGGTGCTGCTCGCGCCGAAGTCGATGACGGCGATGTTGCGCTCCATGCCGCCGTCCGGCATCTGGTGCGTCAGCAGGCGGCACGCGTTTTCGAGCGCGAACGCTTCGACGTCGACGATGCGTGCGGTGAGGCCGGCAGCCTGCACGGCGGCCTGGCGCTGTTCGACGTTCTCGGAGCGCGTGGCCACGAGCAGCACGTCGAGCATTTCGGGGTCCTTTTCCGACGGGCCGATCACTTCGAAGTCGAAGCTGACCTCTTCCATCGGGAAGGGGATGTACTGGTCGGCCTGCATCTCGACCTGCGACTCGAGCTCGTTTTCGCGCAGGTTGCGGGGCATCTGGATCACCTTGGTGATCGCGGCATCGCCGCTGACCGCCACGGCGCATTCCTTGCTGCGCGCGCCAGCGCGCTTGACGGCGCGGCGCACGGCTTCGCCGACGGCCTGGGCGTCGACGATGGCTTTCTCGTTGATCGCATTCGGCGGCGTCGGCTCGGCCGCATACGACTCGACTCGATACGAGTCGCCGCTGCGCGTCAGCTCGATCAGCTTGATCGAGGACGTCGTGATGTCGAGTCCTATTACCGGTCGGAACCTGCGCTGGAACAGCACGGTTGATCCTTCTAGTTCAAGAGGTTGCGCCGCGATTGTGTGGCAGTTTCAAAGCCCCCGCGCCACTATATATCAGGGTTGAACCTAATAGAATTGTGAGTGGGCTAACAAAAACCGTCATCCGCGTCGCTCCCTGCGGGCGTGGTGGTGAAAAACCGGCAACCGTTCGCAAAGGCGGCGTCGCGGCGGCTGGCGGGCGCACGCCGCATGGGGCTCGCTGCCGCTTGCGCCCCCGTCTTTCGACGGGTTTGCCCTTGTGTCGGCGGCTACTATGCACAGGCGTCTTGGGCGCAGCAAGGAACAGTTCGCAGTTTTCGCAATGGGTCGCAATGTCATGACGAGAATCCTGGGCGCGCTGCTGGCCGCCGCTTTGTCGGTGCTGGTGATGGTGTGCATGGGGTTCGCGGGTGCCTACCAGTACCTCGCGCCCGAGATTCCGGACGCCGCTGCACTGCGGGACGTGAAGACCCAGCTGCCGCTGCGGGTCTATTCACGGGACGGCAAGCTGATCGCGCAGATCGGTGAGCAGCGCCGCATCCCGGTGGCGTTCGACGAGATCCCTCCCGTGGTCATCGATGCTTTCCTTGCCGCGGAGGACGCGCGCTTTTACGAGCACCCCGGGGTCGACTGGCAGAGCCTGGTGCGCGCGCTGGTCGCGAACGTGAGTTCCGGCAGCGTCCGCGAGGGCGGCGGCACGATCACGATGCAGCTCGCGCGCAATACCGTGCTGACCTCGGAAAAAACCCTGCGGCGCAAGCTCAAGGAAGTTTTCCTCGCAATGCGGCTCGAGCGCGAATTCTCGAAGCAGGAGATCCTGACCCTGTACCTGAACCGCATCTTCCTCGGCCAGCGCGCCTATGGCATCGGTGCAGCGGCCGAGGTGTACTTCGACAAGCCGGTGCACGACCTCACCGTCGCCGAGGCGGCGCTGATCGCGGGCCTGCCGCGGTCGCCCTCGCTGGACAACCCGGTCGCCAGCATCACCCGCGCGCACGATCGCCGGGCGTACGTGCTGCGCCGCATGCTCGAGCTCGGCAAGATCGACCAGGCCCAGCACGACGCAGCGCTCGATGAACCCATCTCGAGCCGCATGCACGGACCGATCATCGAACTCGATGCGCCGTACGTGGCCGAGATGGTCCGCGCCGAAATGGTGCGTGAGCACGGCCCGGACGCGCTCACGGCCGGTTACAAGGTCTTCACGACCCTGGACAGTCGACTGCAGCAGGCGGCCAACGCCGCCACCTGGCGCACCATCCTCGAATACGAGCGCCGCCACGGTTATCGCGGTCCGCTCGAACGCGTGGACCTGGCACTGCTCGGCGATGCCGCCGCACTGAATCAACTTTTCAAGCGCAATCCGCGGCGCGGCAGCCTGCTGCCGGCGGTCGTCACGTCGGTGGCCGATCGCAGCGCGGAGCTGGTCCTGCGCAACGGGTCGGCTGTCTCCGTCGACTGGGACGGGCTGTCCTGGGCGAGGCCGGTGATCGACCCGCTCAAGGACGCGCTCGGTCCGAATCCCAAGAGCGCGCGCGATGTGCTCGCTGCCGGCGACGTGGTCTACGTCGAGCCACTGCCCGAATCCGGATACCGGCTGGGTCAGTTGCCCGCGGTGTCGGGCGCGCTGGTGGCGCTCGATCCGAACGACGGAGCGATCGTCTCGCTGGTCGGCGGCTTCGATTTCGGGTCGAGCAAGTACAACCGCGTGGTGCAGGCGCAGCGGCAACCGGGCTCGGCATTCAAGCCGTTCCTGTACTCCGCGGCGCTCGAGCGCGGCTTCACCCCTGCAACACTCGTGAACGACGCCCCGATCGTGCTGCCGGGCGGCGGCGGCGCAGAAGGTGACGAAGAGTGGCGGCCGCAGAACATCACCCGCAAGTTCTACGGGCCGACGCCGATGCGCGAGGGCCTGGTCCGCTCGCGCAACCTCGTTTCGATCCGGCTGCTGCGCGGGGCAGGCATCGGCTTCGCGATGAAGCACATCGCGCAGTTCGGCTTCGGCCCGCAGTCGTTGCCGGCGAACCTCACGCTCGCGCTCGGCACCGGACAGGTCACCCCGCTCGAGATGGCGCGCGGTTTCGCGGTCTTCGCCAACGGCGGTGCGCTGGTGACGCCGTACTTCATCCAGTCGGTGCAGGACGCAGACGGCAAGGAGCTGTTCAAGGCCGCGCCGGCCAAGGCGTGCGGACTGTGCGATTTCGACGCGGCGGGCGAGGCTGCCGCGGCAGGTGGCCGGAGACCTCGCGGCCGTGCCGGACGACGTGCCGACCGTCGCCAAAGTGGCTCCCGCTGCCAGCGGCGCCGCGCAAGCCGGCGCTGGCGAACCGCGTGCGCCGCAGGCGATCAGCCCGGCGAATGCGTTCGTGATGACGGACATGATGACGGACGTGATCCAGCGCGGCACGGCACAGCGCGCGGCGACCGCCCTCAACCGCAAGGACATCGCGGGCAAGACCGGCACGACCAGCGACCGGCGCGACACGTGGTTCGTGGGCTTCAACGCCGATGTCGCGACGGCGGTCTGGCTCGGATTCGACCAGGAACGGTCGCTCGGCGAGAACGAGGAAGGCGGCAAGACCGCCCTGCCGATGTGGATCTACTTCATGCAGGAAGCGCTGCGCGACAAGCCGGAGCACCGCCAGCCGGAGCCGCCGGGCGTGGTGCGCATGTGGGTGTCGCGGGAAAGCGGCGCGCCGTCGCGTGCCGGAGCGCCCGGTGCGCTGTTCGAGACGTTCCTCGAGCAGTACGCGCCGCAGCCCGGCATGGGTGGCCAGGGTGACGAAGGCGTCGGCGCGGAAACGGTCGAACCGCCTGCGGGTGACGATTCGATCTTCTGACGTCAAGACCTTGCGCACCGCCCGTTGCCGGCGCGGCGCGATTCGGTATGCTCGGAAGATCATGAGTCGACAGAGACCCAACCCGCGCGCAGAGATGTTGCGGCAGGCGGTGGCCGAGGAAGCCGCGCGGGTGATGGCCGAACAGGGCATCGACGATTTCCTGTTCGCCAAGCGCAAGGCGGCTGAACGGCTCGGCGTCGTGGACGCGGCGATCCTGCCGCGCAACACCGAAATCGAGGCGGCGCTCTTCGCGCGGCGGCGGCTGTTTTCGGGTGGCCGGCACGAAGCCGAGATCGCGGACCTGCGCCGCTCTGCGTTGCAGGCCATGCGCCTGATGGCGGACTTCGATCCTCGTCTCGTCGGGCCCGTGCTCACCGGCACCGCGTCCGCGCACTCGGACATCCACCTGCACCTGTTCTCGGAGTCGGCCGAGGCCGTCACGATCCGGCTCGAGGAACGCGGCGTGCCGCACGAGACGCTCGAGCGACGGCTGCGCTTCGAGCGCGACCGCACGGTCACCTTCCCGGCGTTTCGCTTCGTCGCCGGGCACCAGACGGTCGATGCGGTGGTCTTCCCGCTGGACGGCATCCGGCAGTCGCCCTGCAGCCCGGTCGATGGCAAGCCGATGCGGCGCGCGACCGCGGCCGAGGTCGCAGCGCTCGTGTGACGCTCCCTCCCGCTGCTTCGCGAGAGGCAGACACGCGCTGTGCTGCAGGCGGCCGATCCGGGACCTTTCCCCGAGCTTGGAAAGGCAGACACGCGCTGCGGGGAGAAGGTACACGGATCGACCGCTTGCGGCACGCAGCGCTGGTCTGATCAGGCGGACTTCAGTTCCTGCGCCGTGGTCGGCAGGTGCTCACGCAGGACCTCGACCGGGCTGTGGACGAGATCCTTCGGTATCTCGTGCACGACGCTGGCCGACGTGCCGGCCGACAGTTCGTCGCGCAGGAGGCTGCGGAACGGTGCGCCGGCGACCACGATCAGCTGCTCGTACTCCTTGTTGCGCCGGTCCAGGTCCAGCTTGCCGGCGATCTCTTTCGCGAATTTCACGGCCTCGCGCTGCCGCGGGTCGTTCTCACCCTCGATGGCGTGACGCGCCTTCCCGAAGCTTTCATACGAGCGCCCCGGCCGGTCACTGGAAAAATCCCGGTCGTGCAGATGGGCGGCAGGGTCCGCCAGGCGAGCCACCTCGACGGGGTGTGCCTTGAGCGAACTGAGGTCGTAGAAAATCGCTTCGGCCTGATCGGCGACGACGATGCGTATGCGACTCATGTGAATCTCCCGTTTCGGGACTCGAGTCCAGAGTGCGCCGGCGTCGGTGGGCGGGCAATTCGTGAATGTGCGCAGGCGTTGCGGGTTGCAGGCGGCCGATCCGGGGCCTTTCCCCGAGCTTGGAAAGGCAGACACGCGCTCGGGGCAAGGCCCGGATCGACCGCTTGCGACAGTCGGCGCCTGAGCTAGTTCGCGGGCTGCCCGCGAACGTCGCACGGCGCAAGTAACCGGCAAGCCCCGGACCAGACCGCCTGCGACAGGTCGGGGGTGTTGCCTGGAACCTTCAGGTTCCCGACGCAGCGAATCGCACCGTCACGATGCGATCGGTCGCTGACGTCGGTGGAGGCGGGTTTGGTTCGAGCCGTCTGGCTGCATGCGCCGTGCGACGTTTTCGGGCCTGCCCGAAAACGAGCTCAGGCGCCGCGTATCAGGCGGTCGATCCGGTGGTTCTTCCGGATCGCGTGTCTGCCTTTCCGCGATCCGGAAGAACCACCGGATCGACCGCCCACTCCGACGCCCGACGCCCTTTCCGGCGGACCCCGAAAAACTCAGCCGCGCTTCTCGACCTCGAGGTAATCCCGCTGCGTCGGCCCGGTGTAGAGCTGCCGCGGCCGGCCGATCTTCATGGCCGGATCGCCGATCATCTCCTGCCAGTGCGCGACCCACCCGGCGGTGCGCGCGATCGCGAACATGACCGTGAACATCGAGCGCGGGATGCCGAGCGCGCTGTAGATCACGCCCGAATAGAAGTCGACGTTCGGGTAGAGCTTGCGGGCGATGAAGTATTCGTCCTTCAGCGCGATCTCTTCGAGGCGCAGCGCCAGCTCGAACAGCGGGTTGTCGTTCTGGCCGAGGCGCGACAGCACCTTGTGGCACATCTCGCGGATGATCTTCGCGCGCGGGTCGAAGTTCTTGTACACGCGGTGGCCGAAGCCCATCAGGCGCGTGTTGCCGTCCTTGTCCTTCACGCGGGCCAGGAACTTCTCGATGTTGTCGACGGTGCCGATGTCCTCGAGCATCTCGAGCACGGCCTCGTTCGCGCCGCCGTGCGCCGGGCCCCACAGCGCCGAGACGCCCGCGGAAATCGCGGCATACGGGTTGGTGCCCGTGCTGCCCGCGAGTCGCACGGTGGACGTGCTCGCGTTCTGTTCGTGGTCGGCGTGCAGGATCAGCAGCAGGTCGAGCGCCTGGGCCGCGACCGGGTCGACGACGTAGTCTTCGGCCGGCACGGCGAAGAACATGTGCAGCATGTTCGCGCAGTAGTCGAGATCGTTGCGCGGGTAGACGAACGGCTGGCCGAGCATGTGCTTGTACGCCGCGGCCGAGACCGTCGGAATCTTGGCGAGGATGCGGTGCGCGAAGATCTCGCGGTGCCGCGGGTTATGGTTGTCCATCGAGTCGTGGTAGAACGCCGCCATCGACGACACGACCGCGGACAGCATCGCCATCGGGTGCGCGTCGTAGTGGAACCCGTTGAAGAAACGCAGCAGCGTTTCGTTGATCATCGTGTGGTAGCGGATCGAGCGGTCGAACTGCTCGAGCTGGCCGGTGACCGGCAGGTCGCCGTGGATCAGCAGGTACGCGGTCTCGAGGAAATTGGACTTGGTGGCGATCTGCTCGATCGGGTAGCCGCGGTACAGCAGGACCCCGTTGTCACCGTCGATGTAGGTGATCTTGCTCTCGCACGCCGCCGTGGCCATGAAGCCCGGGTCGAACGTGAAGACCCCGTGGTCCTTGGTGATGCTTGCCACGTTGACGCAGTCCGGGCCGACGGTCCCGCTGCGCGCCTCGAGGACCGACTTCTTACCGGTCTCGGTATTGACCAGTTCGTACTTCTTGCTGCTCATCGTGGTGCAAACCCCGTATCGACACTCGCGCCCCGGCAACCCGGGGTTGGCCAGTCAGGTTTGCATGGCAGCAAAGTTTGTTCAAGACCGTACTACTCCACGATCTTGAGCTTCTGGCCAGGCGTGGGCTCCTTGTCCGGATAGAGGTCGTTCAGCAGCCGCAGCTGCTCGGCCGGGTACTTCTTGATCGGCGATTTTCGCGCCAGTTGCTCGATGTTCGTCTGATTGCCGGCCTGGATCACCCGGATCCGGTCCGGCTCGGCGGCCGTGAACTCGTTGTCCCGCAGCCGGCGGAAGGTCTTCACCGTGGAGAGGAACACCGGTTCGAAGCTCGGCAGGCCCGCCGCCTGGCGGGTATAGCCCTTGAAGATGTAGGCCAGGTTGTTGAAATAGACCACGGCCACCTCGGCCGGGCCCTGGTTGCCCCACGGCAGGGTCGTGCTGCGCACGACGGCCCGGTAACCGTCCAGCCCGTTCACCGTGATGGGTTCAGCCTCGGTCGTCGGGACACCCTGCAGCAGCCGGCCGAGGAATTCCCGGGGAGCCACGTTGGGCGGCGGAGCACCTGCCGACACCTCCATGACCGTGTCCTTCGCCGGGGTGTAGGCGATGACCTGGGCGCGCTGGTTGTCGACGACCCATCCGGTCGGGAAAGCCAGCGTGATGCCCAGGTCGGCGTGGTAGAAGCGCGAGCCCCGCACGACGCCCTGCGCGCGGCTGTCGCCCACGGGCAAGCCATTGATGCGCGAGAGGTAAAGGTCGCGGTTGGGCGGACGGTCTTCGGCGTTCTGGACCTTGCCGGCGGCCTTGACCACCTCGTGCAGGCGGGTGTCGTTGTCCGGGTGCGAGGAGAACACGCCGTGGTAGACGCGCGGTTTGCGGTTTTCCTGCCGCGCCGTCTGGATCTCGAGCATTTCCTGGTTCTTGAGCAGGCGCACGACGTCGATCATGGCCTCGGGCTCGAAGCCGATGCGGTTCAGGTACTCCGCGCCGAGCTCGTCGGCTTCCAGTTCCATGTCGCGTCCGTAGCCGCTGATCAGGGCGTTGCCGGCCATGCCGGCCACGTTCGCAAGGTCGCCGCTGCCCGTCAGGATCCCCACCACCATGGCCCCGACACCGGCCGCCGTGGCGCCCGTCTGCTGCCGCACCGCGTGCCGCGCCGTCACGTGGCCGACCTCGTGGCCCAGCACTGCGGCCAGCTCGGCCTCCGAATTGAGGTAGCTCATGATGCCGCGCGTGATGTAGACGTAGCCGCCGGGCAGCGCGAACGCGTTGACCTCGTCGCTGTCGAGCACGGTGAAGGTGTACTGCAGGTTCGGCCGGTGGCTCTTGGCGGCGATCCGCTGGCCGACTTCGTTCACGTACTGCTGCAGCTGCTCGTCCTCGAAGCGGCCGTACTGCTGCAGGATCTGCGGGTGCGACTTGCGCCCGATCTCGATCTCCTGCGCCTCGCTCATCGTGACGACGTCGGTTCCGCCGGTGACCGGGTTCGTGGCACAACCGCCGAGCGTGGCGATCGCTCCCGTCGCCGCGAGGACGAGGGTGGCCAGCTTCAGGCGCTGCAGGATCGGCATGGTTCGCTCCGGAACACGAGGTACTGAGTCTAGAGTGCGCCGCCGACACCAGAAAGTTCCGTGCGGAAGGACACGGCCCAAAACGAACGGGGCGCCCTGAGGCGCCCCGCGATCGATCGCAGCCCCGGCCGTGAAGCCGGGCGGACGATACCGTCAGGCCTTGGCAGCGCCCGTCGCGTACTTCTTGCGGAAGCGGTCGACGCGGCCACCCGTGTCCACCATCTTCTGCTTGCCCGTGTAGAACGGGTGGCAGTTCGAGCAGACTTCGATCTGCAGGTCCTGGCCCAGCGTGGAACGCGTTTCGAACGTGTTGCCGCAGCTGCAGGTGACGTTGATCGCCTTGTAGTTCGGATGGATCGCGTCTTTCATGGCGCAGCTTCCAGGCAGGTTCAAAAGAGGGGCGCGAATTATAGGGACGCGCGACGGAATCGACAAGCGACATCACGCGGGACACGGATCAGGCCTTTGGACTGGTTCCGAATCGTCCGGTCCCAGCTCGATTTGACAGATGTTATCCACAAAACCTGTGGATAACTGTGTGGATGAACGGACTGCACTACGGATCTTCCGCCGTGCGACACGCGGTAATTTCTGCATTGATCAAAAAATGATCAGGCCTATTTACCATTAAATATCAATGATTTACGTCTGTCGCCTAACGTTTCACTTTCGCTACAGGCCGTAACCCGCCGAAAGTTCGCCACCCTGCTCACCGTTGTGCATAACTGAATTTCGGCTACTCCATTCGATGCCGTCACGCAAGCCCATTCTGAGCCATGCCGCGGTCGTCGGCGCTGTGGTTTGCCACCGAAACGAATCTAAATCTCTGTCAAACCGGGAGAAACAGCTCCTGGAGGTCGTTCAGGAACTGGCGCCCCCGCGCGGTCGGCCGCCAGCGGTCTGCCCTCCGTTCGAGCAATCCTCGCGTCTCGGCTCGCTCGATCGGGGCCTGCAGCACCGTGTGTGACAGGCCCGTCCGCTCCTCGAACAGGCGCTCGGTGAAACCTTCGACCAGCCGCAGCGCATTGAGCGTGAATTCGAACGGCAGGTCCGGCACGGGCACCGTGCGGACCTCGGCCAGGCGCTCTCCAGGCGTCGGTGGCCGCGAGATAGGCCGCGGGATGGCGAACGCGAACGGTGCGTTCGATCTCGCCCGTGGCGACCCGCGTGAGCTTGCCGTGCGCGCCGGCACCCACGCCGAGGTAGTCGCCGTATTCCCAGTAGACGAGATTGTGCCGGCAGCGCCGTCCACGCCGGGCATAGCCCGAGACTTCGTACTGCTCGAAGCCGGCAGCGGCCAGCCGCGCCTGGCACTCGAGCTGCATCGTCCACGCCACCTCGTCGTCGGGCAGCCGTGGCGGCGGTCGCTTGGCGAACGGCGTATCGGGCTCGAGCGTGAGCTGGTAATGCGAAAGGTGGGTGGGCCCGAGTTCGATCGCACGCTCGAGATCCGCCAGGGCACCCCGCAGGTCCTGGCCGGGTAGCGCATACATCAGGTCGAGGTTGAAGTTGTCGATGCCCGCTGCACGCAACTCGTCCACCGCGCGTGCGGTGTCATTCGCGCCGTGGATGCGACCGAGGACGGCGAGCCGCTCGTCGTCAAAACTCTGTGCGCCCACCGACACGCGATTCACGCCGGCCGCCGCGTACTCGCTGAACCGGCCGTGCTCGATGGTGCCGGGATTGGCTTCGAGCGTGATCTCGACGTCGGCGGCGAACGGCAGCAGCCCGCGTGCATGCTCGAGCACGCGCGCGATTGCTGCGGGGCTGAACAGGCTCGGGGTGCCGCCGCCGAAGAAGACGGCGACGATCTCGCGGCCTGCGGCGCCTGCTGCAGCGTGTTCCAGGTCACGCTGCAGCGCCGTGACGTAGGCCTGTTCGGCGATGCCGCCCGCGGGCACCGCGTGCGAATTGAAGTCGCAGTACGGGCACTTGCGCACGCACCACGGCAGGTGCACGTAGAGCGCGAGCGGAACGCTGTCGCGCGTCGATCATGGCGCGCCGGACGCGAGTGCGGCGACCAGGCCGCGCAGCGCCTGGCCGCGATGACTTCTCTGGTTCTTGTCGGCAGGCGCGAGTTCGGCCGCGGTGCGGGTACCGTCGTCCACCAAAAACAGCGGGTCGTAGCCGAAGCCGCCGCGTGCCACGCGCGACCCGGCCGATGCGGCCTTCCCAGGCGGCCTGCGCGATCACGGGCGACGGGTCTTCGGGCCAGCGCAGGTAGACCATCGCGCAGCGATAACGCGCGGTGCGCGCGGCGTCCGCGACCGACTCGAGTTCGAGCAGCAGCTTGGCGTTGTTGTCCGCGTCGTCGCACGCGGGGCCCGCATACCGGGCCGAGTAGATGCCGGGAGCGCCGTGCAGCGCGTCCACCTCGAGACCGGAATCGTCGGCGATGGCGGGCAGTCCGGAGACGCGCGCGGCAAAACGCGCCTTGAGCAGCGCGTTCTCGACGAAGGTCAGGCCGGTTTCGTCCGCGGATTCCTGCGTGAACTCGGCGAGCGAGCGCACGTCCGCCTGCCAGGGCGCAAGGATCTCGCGCATCTCGCGCAGCTTGCCGGCGTTGCCGGTGGCAAGGACGAGTCGCGCGGGAATGCTCACGAACGCCTCAGCGCGCCTTGCCGCGCGGCGCTCCTTCCGGAACCACCGCGAGCGGAGCCTGCAGCGCTTCGAGCTGCACGGCGAAGAGCTGCTGGCACGAGTTCGCCGCGAGGTCGAGCAGCTGGTCGAGTTCGTGACGGCGGAAGGCGTGGCCTTCGGCGGTGCCCTGCACTTCGACGAAGCCGCCGCCGTTGTTCATCACGACGTTCATGTCCGTCTCGGCCGACGAATCCTCGATGTAGTCGAGGTCGACGACCGGCTCGCCGCGCACGATGCCCACCGAGACCGCGGCGATCTGGCCGTGCAGCGGGCTGGCCGTGAGCGAGCGCCGGCGCACGAGCGTGCTCATCGCATCGGCGAGCGCCACGTAGGCGCCGGTGATCGATGCGGTGCGCGTGCCGCCGTCGGCCTGCAGCACGTCGCAGTCGAGCGTGACGGTGCGTTCACCGAGCGCGCGCATGTCGACGACCGCGCGCAGGGAGCGCCCGATCAGCCGCTGGATTTCGAGGGTGCGCCCGCCTTGCTTGCCGCGCGCCGCTTCACGCGCGCTGCGGGTGTGCGTCGAGCGCGGCAGCATGCCGTATTCGGCCGTGATCCAGCCTTCGCCCTTGCCGCGCAGGAAGCCGGGCACGCCTTCCTCGACGGTCGCAGTGACGAGCACTCGAGTGTCGCCGAATTCGACCAGCACGGAGCCTTCCGCGTGCTTGGTGAACCCGCGCGTGATGCGGACGGGACGCAGTTGGTCTGGCGCGCGGCCACTCGGTCTCAAGGAGATCTCCAGGAAGTGATTAGTGAGTAGTGAGTAGTGATTAGTGAGTGAGGGTCGATCGCGTCACTGACCATTCACTAGTCGCTGCTCACTGCCTCAGGGGCCGAGCCAGCGGATGGCCGCGGCCGACGTATTGTCCGCGTAGGGCGCGGAATTGGAAACGGCCTGCTCGCCGAGCGCGACGAGCGCCTCGCGCAGATGGTCCGCTGGGACTCGTGCTGAGTGACGCGAGAACCTCGTCCGGGACCCCGGACCACAGGCCGTCGGAACAGAGCATGAGCACGTCGCCAGGCACCAGCGCGCGGCGGCCGCTCAGCGTCATCTCCGGCAGGACGGGATCGCCGCCGATGCAGCATTCGACGTAGTTGCGCATGGGATGACCCTGCGCCTGGCGCTCGGTGATGCGGCCCGCTCGCAGCAGCAGTTCGACGTGGCTGTGATCGCGCGTGCGTTCGAACACCTTGCCATGACGCAACTGATAGATGCGGCTGTCGCCGACGTGCGCCCAGTAAGCGCTCGAACCCTGCACCAGGCAGAGCGCGCAGGTGGCGCGCGGACGGATTTCCGGGGGCAGCCCCTGGCCGAGAGCGACGACCGCTTCGTGTGCGCGACCGACGGTGAGATGAAGAAAGCCATCCGGATCGAACAGCGGCCGGCTCATCTCCCAGAATTCATTGAGCATCGCGCGCATGGCCACTTCGGCTGCGCGCGCGCCATCGGCGTGACCGCCCATGCCGTCCACGACCGCGAGCATCACGGTGCCGTCGGCGTCCGCAATGGCGACTCGATCCTGGTTTTCTTCGCGATGCCCGATGAGGCTCAGGTCCGCGTGCTCGATCTGCAAGGGTCGCTCCGGCACGCCCGTTGTCATGTAGAATTGTCAGTGATTTATAGCACTTAGCGACGCTTACATACAGCGTTAACGCGTGTCGGTTTTCTTTGCACTCACGGTCGAGGCCCCATGATCCGCAGCATGACCGGCTTCGCGCGGCGCGAGCGCCAGGGTTCCTGGGGCACCCTCGCGTGCGAAATCCGCTCGGTCAATCACCGGTATCTCGAGCTTTCCCTGCGCTTGCCTGAAGACCTGCGCAGCCTCGAAGGCGATGCCCGGCAGGCCGTGTCCGCCGCGCTGCGCCGGGGCAAAGTCGACGTCGGCCTTTACCTGCGCGGGCAGCCCGCGCAGACCGGCACGCTCGAGATCAACCGCGCCCTGGTCGAACAGCTGGCACGCACCGCGCGGGACGTGGCCGGCATGGCCGACTCGTCGCTGGCCTCGGTCAGTCCGCTCGAATTGCTGCGCTGGCCCGGCGTGATCCGCGAGCCCGAAAGGGACCTGCAGCCGGTGCAGGCGGCCGCGCTCGAGTTGCTGCAGGAGACTGTCCGCGAACTGAACGAATCCCGTGCGCGCGAAGGCGCCCGCCTGCGCGAGATGCTGCTGGGACGATGCCAGTCGGTGCAGCAGACGGTTGCGCAGTTGCACGAGCGGCTGCCCGAAATCGCCGCCCGCATCCGCGAACGCGTCGGTGAGCGTGTCGCGCAACTGGGCGGCTCGGTCGATCCGTCGCGCCTCGAGCAGGAACTCGTGCTGCTCGCCTACAAGATGGATTTCGCCGAGGAGCTCGATCGCCTTGGCAGCCACGTCACCGAGATGCTGCAGATCCTCGATGCCAAGGAGCCCGCGGGCCGTCGGCTGGATTTCCTGATGCAGGAATTCAATCGCGAGGCGAACACGCTCTCGTCGAAGTCGCAGGATGCCGATACCACTCGCGCCGCGATGGACATGAAGGTCCTGATCGAGCAGATGCGCGAGCAGATCCAGAACATCGAATAGTCCAGCGCGTGCCGAACTTGCCCGCGACTGCGGCAGCAGTCATCGCTGCGCACGCCTGCATCGCCGAGACCGCCGGAAAGCTCACGCAATTCCGCGATGCCGGAACGCTACATCCCCACCACGAACCGCCGCGCCGCGGCCGCCTCTTCGTCATCGCCGCCCCGTCGGGCGCCGGCAAGACTTCGCTCGTGCGCGCGCTGATGGAGCGCGAGCCGTCGCTGCGTTTTTCGATCTCCTACACCACTCGCCCGCAGCGCCCGAACGAGAACCACGGGCCGCGATTACTTCTTCGTCGCAAGGGACGAGTTCGAGGCGATGGTCGCGCGCGGCGAATTCCTCGAGCACGCGCGGGTCTTCGACAACTACTACGGCACGGCACTCAGCCAGGTCGAGGCGTCGCTGGCGGCCGGCCAGGACCTGATCCTCGAGATCGACTGGCAGGGCGCGCAGCAGATCCGCCAGGCGCTGCCCGAGTGCCGCTCGATCTTCATCCTGCCGCCCTCGCGCGACGAACTCGAGCGCCGGCTGCGCGGACGCGGCACGGACGCGGAAGACGTCATCCAGCGGCGGCTGCGGGACGCGGCTTCCGACATGACCCACTGGTCCGAGTTCGATTACGTGGTGGTCAACGACGACTTCGAGCGGGCCCTCGGCGACCTGCACGCCATCGTGCAGGGCGCGGGCGACGCCTCGCGGCGCGAGCGGGACGGGCTGGCAGGAGCTCGCCGCTGCGCCTGACGGCCTGAGGCGAGTGAGGGGTCAGAGGCATGGCGGTCGTCCGGCTAACCCCCAACCCCTATCCCCTAACCCCTTTCCCCTGTTAAGCTTTCGCCCCTTTCCCCTAACCGTTTCCCAGCACAAATGGCCCGCATCACCGTCGAAGACAGCCTGAAGAACGTCCCGAACCTGTTCCAGCTGGTGCTCGTGGCGTCCCGCCGCGCCCGCAAGCTCGCGAACGGTGCCGAGGCGACGCTCGAATGGGAGAACGACAAGCCGACGGTGCTCGCCCTGCGCGAGATCGCGGCCGGCCACGTGGGCGTGGAAATCCTCGAAGAGCCGGACCTGCCGCCGCCTCCGCCGCCGGAGCTGATGCCGGAGCCGGAATTCATGGGTGAGTTCCGCGCACCGCAGATCGGGCTGGGAGACTAACCCCCCGACCGCGCCCGCCCATGGACGTCACGTCTTCCCTGCGCAGCCTGCTGCCCTACGGAAGACGCTCCATCGGCATCAACCAGCTCATTTCGAAGCTGGAGACCTACCTGCCGCCCGACCAGGTCGAACTGGTCCAGGAAGCGTACGACTTCGCGTTCCAGGCCCATGACGGCCAGCGGCGCCGTTCGGGCGAGCCTTACATCACGCACCCGGTCGCCGTCGCCGACCTGCTCGCCGACCTCAAGCTCGACGCGCAGACGATGATGGCCGCGATCCTCCACGACGTCATGGAGGACACGCCGAACACCAAGGACGAGATCACCTCGCGCTTCGGTCGCGACGTGGCGGAACTCGTCGACGGCGTCAGCAAGCTCGACCAGATCCAGTTCCGCAGCCGCGCCGAGGCGCAGGCCGAGAGCTTCCGCAAGATGCTGCTGGCGATGGTCCGCGACATCCGCGTGATCATGGTCAAGCTCGCGGACCGCACCCACAACATGCGCACGCTCGGCGCGATGCCGCCGGCGAAGCGCCGCACGATCGCGCGCGAGACGCTCGAGATCTACGCGCCGATCGCGAACCGTCTCGGCATGCACGCGATCAAGCGCGAGCTCGAGGACCTCGGCTTCCGCGCGCTGTACCCGAAGCGCTACAAGGTGATCGAGACGGCCGTGAAGGCCGCGCGCGGCAACCACAAGCAGTTCGTCGGCCGCATCGCCGCGTCGCTCAAGGAAGCGCTCGACCACGCGCAGATTCCCGCATCGATCGAAGGGCGCGAGAAGGACGTCTACAGCATCTACGAGAAGATGCGGCGCAAGAAGATCTCGCTGAACGAGATCGTCGACGTGTACGGCTTCCGCCTCGTCGTCGACAAGCCCGACACGTGTTACCGCACGCTCGGCGTCGTGCACTCGGTGTTCAAGCCGATGCCCGGCCGCTTCAAGGACTACATCGCGATCCCGCGCGTGAACGGCTACCAGTCGCTGCACACCACGCTGTTCGGGCCGAACGGCACGCCGATCGAGGTGCAGATCCGCACCTCCGAGATGCACCGCATCGCCGAATCCGGCATCGCGGCGCACTGGCAGTACAAGGAAGGCGGCGACCGACGTCGGCATCCAGGGCGATCGCGCGCGCGAGTGGCTGCAGCAGCTGGTCGAGATCCAGCAGGGCGGCAACCCCGAGGAATTCCTCGAGAGCGTCAAGGTCGACCTGTTCCCCGACAAGGTCTACGTGTTCACGCCGAAGGGCGAGATCCGGCGCCTGCCGCGCAATTCGACCTGCGTCGATTTCGCCTATGCCGTGCACACCGACGTCGGCAACCGCTGCGTCGCCGCCAAGGTCGATCGGCGCCTGGTGCCGCTGCGCACGCCGCTGCGCAACGGCCAGACGGTCGAGATCATCACGGCGAAGGGCGCCACGCCGAATCCGGCGTGGGTCAATTTCGTGGTCACGGCGAAGGCGCGCGCATCGATCCGCCAGTACCTCAAGAACCTGAAGCGCGGCGAGGCGATCGACCTCGGCAAGCGCCTGCTGAACCAGGCGCTCGAGGAATTCTCGCTGACGCTGCGCAAGATTCCGACGGAGGCGATCGACACGGTCGTCGTCGAACTCGGCCTGCGCACCGAGGACGAACTGTACGAGAAGATCGGCCTCGGCGAACGCGTCGCACCGTTCATCGCGCGCCGCTTGCTGCCGGCGGATTCCGAAGGCGTGATCGAAGGCATTGCCGGCCCGCTCGCGATCGCCGGCACCGAAGGCCTCGTCGTCTCGTACGCGCGCTGCTGCTTCCCGATCCCGAACGACCCGATCCTGGCGAGCCTCTCGACCGGTCGCGGCGTCGTGATCCATCGCGAGGCCTGCGGCAACCTCGCCTCGTTCCGCAAGCAGCCGGAGAAGTGGATTCCGGTCGCCTGGCAGGCGGCCACCGACCGCCTGTTCCACGTCGAGATCCGCGCCGACGTCACCAACCGCATGGGCGTGCTGGCGTCGGTGGCTTCGGCCATCGCGGGCACGCAGACCAACATCGATCGCGTCTCGGTCGTCGAGCGCGACACGGACACGTCGACGCTGATCTTCGAGTTGCTGGTGCACGACCGCAAGCAGCTCGCGAGCGTGATCCGCGCGGTGCGCGGCATGCCGGAAGTGCTGAAGGTCGCGCGCTCGCTGGCGTGAGGAGAGGGGTTAGGGGTTAGGGGATAGGGGTTAGTCGGAACGCAGACTGAGACCTGCCGCCCAGACCTCGATACGCCTGCCTTTACACTAAGCATCGCACCAGACCTGACGAATGCCGCTGCTCTCGACGCTGCGCCTTCCGACTAACCCCTATCCCCTATCCCCTAACCCCTTCTTGGAGCCACCCGTGCCCCTGAACGCAGTCACCACGCCCGATGCACCCCGGCGCCATCGGTACGTACTCCCAGGCCATCAAGGCCGGCAACACGGTCTACCTCTCGGGCCAGATTCCGCTCGACCCGAAGACCATGGAACTCGTGACCGGCGAAGTCGAGGTGCACGTGCGGCGCGTGTTCGACAACCTGCGCGCGGTGGCGAAGGCCGCCGGTGGCGACCTGTCGAACGCCGTGAAGCTCAACGTCTACCTGACCGACCTCGGCAACTTCCAGACGGTCAACAAGGTGATGGCCGACTACTTCACGCAGCCCTACCCGGCCCGCGCCGCGATCGGCGTGGCCGCGTTGCCGCGCGGCGCCGTGGTCGAAGTGGACGCCGTCCTGGTCCTGTAAGACAAGCGCTCGCCCCACGGCATGAGCGCGGCCGCCCTGCTCGCCGAACGTCCCGTCACGGCGCTGCGCGGCGTCGGGCCCGCGCTCGCCGAACTGCTGGCGAAGCTCGGCCTGCACACGGTGCAGGACGTGCTGTTTCACCTGCCGCTGCGCTACGAAGACCGCACGCGCGTGGTCCCGATCGGCACGCTGCGCAACGGCGACCGTGCCGTCATCGAGGGCGAGATCCAGCTGACGGAAGTCGTGTTCCGGCGGCGCCGCACGCTGCTGGTGCGCATTGCCGACGGCACGGGTTTCGTCACGCTGCGCTTCTTTCACTTCTCCGGCGCACAGCAGGCGCAGCTCGTGCGCGGCCAGCGGCTGCGCTGCTTCGGTGAAGCCCGCCTCGGCCCCGGCGGCCTCGAGATCGTGCATCCCGAGTACCGGCGCGTGCTCGCGGATGCGAGTGGCGCACCGCCCGATTGCCTGACACCGATCTATCCGACGACGGAAGGCGTGCAGCAGGGACGGTTGCGCGTGCTCACCGACATGGCGCTGGCGATGCTGTCGCAGGGCGCGATCCAGGATTACGTGCCGCCCGGCGTGCTCGACGCGTTCGAACTGCCGCCGCTCGACGCTGCGCTGCGCTACGTGCACCGGCCGCCACCCGACGCGAACGTCGCCGAGCTCGCCGAAGGCCGCCATCCGGCACAACGACGGCTCGCGTTCGAGGAACTGCTGGCGCACCAGCTGAGCCTGCGCCTGCTGCGGCAGGAAACCGACAAGGACGCGGCGTGGCCGCTGCCACGCAAGAACGACCTGGCCGAACGTTGCCTCGCGAACCTGCCGTTCCGGCTCACCGGCGCGCAGTCGCGCGTGTGGGCCGAGATCGCGCAGGACCTGCGAACGGCCGCATCCGATGATGCGACTGGTGCAGGGCGACGTCGGCTCGGGCAAGACGGTCGTCGCCGCGCTGGCCGCGGTGCGTGCGGTCGAGCACGGCGCACAGGCGGCCGTGATGGCGCCGACGGAACTGCTCGCGGAACAGCACGCGCGCAACTTCAATGCGTGGCTCGAACCGCTCGGCATCCGCGTCGCGCTGCTCACCGGCCGGCAGACCGGCAAGGTGCGCGCAGCGCTCGAGGCGGACCTGGCGGCGGGTTCGATCCAGGTCGCCGTGGGCACGCACGCGCTGTTCCAGGAGAGACGTCGCGTTCCAGCGCCTGGTGCTGGCCATCGTCGACGAGCAGCACCGCTTCGGCGTGCACCAGCGACTGCAGTTGCGCGAGAAAGGCCAGTCCGCGGGCCGGTTTCCGCACCAGCTCGTGATGACCGCCACGCCGATCCCGCGCACGCTCGCGATGACCGCGTATGCGGACCTCGACGTCTCGATCATCGACGAGCTGCCGCCGGGACGCACGCCGATCAAGACCGTGGTGCTGCCCGACACGCGACGCAGCGACATCGTCGAGCGCATCGACACGGCCTGCCGCTCCGGCCGCCAGGCGTACTGGGTCTGCCCGCTGATCGACGAATCGGACCTCGTGCGCTACGAGGCCGCCGAGAAGACCGCGGCGCAGCTGGCCGAAGCGCTGCCCGGCGTGCGCATCGGCCTGATCCACGGCCGGATGGCGGGCAAGCAGAAGGACGCGGTCATGACCTCGTTCAAGCAGGGCAAGCTCGACCTGCTGGTCGCGACGACGGTGATCGAGGTCGGCGTGGACGTGCCCAACGCGAGCCTGATGGTGATCGAGAACGCGGAGCGCATGGGTCTCGCCCAGCTGCACCAGTTGCGCGGCCGCGTCGGGCCGCGGCTCGGTCGAAAGCACCTGCGTCCTGCTCTACCAGGGCCCGCTGTCGCCCATTGCGCGCGAGCGGCTGGCCGTCCTGCGCGAGACCAACGACGGCTTCGAAGTGGCGCGCCGGGACCTCGAACTGCGCGGCCCGGGCGAGCTGCTCGGCACGCGGCAGACGGGCCTGATGCAGCTGCGGGTCGCCGACCTCGTCCGCGACGCCGACCTGCTGCCGGACGTCCAGCGTGCGTCGGCATTGATGCTGGACGGCCCGCAGGCCAACATAGCGGGCCTCGTCGGCCGCTGGGTCGGCGCGGGCGAGCGTTTCCGCAACGTCTGAAGACTCCTCCGATGAGCGACCTGACCGACCTCGACAAAGGCACCGGCACGACGGCAAGCGGCTTCGCCCGGATGCGCGGCCGGCTCGTCGAATACGCGCGCCTGATGCGGCTCGATCGCCCCATCGGCATCTGGCTGCTGCTCTGGCCCGCGCTGTGGGCGCTCTGGATCTCGGCCGACGGCCATCCGGACGAGCGGATCTTCGTCATCTTCCTGCTCGGCACCTTCGTGATGCGCTCCGCCGGCTGCGTGATCAACGACTTCGCCGACCGCGAGTTCGATCCGCACGTGCGCCGCACCGCCAACCGCCCGCTGGCACGCGGCGTGGTGTCGCCGGCCGAAGCACTGGCGGTGTTCGCCGTGCTCGGCCTGATCGCACTGGCGCTGCTGATTCCGCTCAATCGCCCGACGCAGGTGCTCGCGCTGGTCGGCGGCGTGCTGGCCGTGACCTACCCGTTCCTGAAGCGGTTCTTCGCGCTGCCGCAGGCGTACCTCGGCCTCGCCTTCTCGTGGTCCGTGCCGATGGCGTTCGCCGCGCAGACCGGCGAGTTGCCGGTCGTCGCGTGGGTGCTGTTCGTGGCCGGCGTGCTGTGGACCACGGCCTACGACACGATCTACGCGATGGTCGATCGCGAGGACGACCTCGTGATCGGCATCCGCTCGTCGGCGATCCTGTTCGGCCGCGCGGATCGCGGCATCGTCGCAGCGCTGCAGGCCGGCACGCTGGTCCTGCTCGCCTTGGCGGGCTACCTGACGCAGCTCGGTCGCTGGTACTGGCTCGGCCTCGCCATCGCCGTGGCCACCTCGCTGCACCAGCAATACCTGATCCGCCGGCGCGATCCCGCGGATTGCTTCCGCGCCTTCCTGAACAACAACCTGTTCGGGCTCGCCGTGTTCGGCGGGATCCTGCTCGACTACCTGTTCCGGCCCTGATCGGGTTCGACCCATCCCTCGGAGCCCGGCAGCCGCCGGTGCCGTGCCGCCTTGGCGAGCAGATGCGAGCCCACCGGCGACGTGATCGCAATGAACAGGGAGATCATGAACTCGTGCAACGAAAGCCCGCCCCCCCGATAGCTCATGAACAGCGCCGAAGCGACGAGCAGGCTGCCGATGCCGACGGTAGTCGCCTTCGACGGGCCGTGCAGGCGCGTGAAGAAATCCGGCATGCGCAGCAGGCCGAGCGAGCCGATGAGAGTGAACGCCGCGCCGATGAGGACCAGCGCCGCGACGACCGCTTCAAGCCAGGGAATGGTCGACATGAAACCTCCTATTCGATGACGTCGCCGCGCGTGATGTACTTCGACAGCACGACGGTCGTGACGAAGCCGAGCATCGCGATCAGCAGCGCGGCCTCGTAGTAGCGACCGGTTCCCAGCTCGAGCCCATAGAGCACGAGCATGGCCGCACTGTTGACGTAGAGCGTGTCGAGGGCGAGCACGCGGTCGAGCATGTCGGGCCCGCGAGCCAGGCGGACCAGCGTGAACACGACCGAGAGGCCCAGCAGGCCGAAAGCAATGTCGATCGCGTGGTTCAGCACTCCAGTATCTCCTGCAGGCGGCGCTCGTACCGGTCCTTGATCGACTGCACCATTTCCTGCTCGTCGACGCAGCGCAGCACGTGCACCACGAGCCGGCGGCCGTCGGCAACATTCCCCTCGACGTCGACGGAGACCGTACCGGGCGTGAGCGTGACCGTCGAGGCAAGCATGGTGACTGCGAAATCGGTGCGGAGATCCAGCGGCACCCGCACGAATGCGGGACGCAGGCGCGACATGGGACCCAGGATCAGCGCGGCCAACTGCAGGTTGGCGAGCACGATGTCGTAGCAGACGATGGCGACGTACTGGATGACCCGCACGGGCCGGTCGACCACGATGGGCTCGGGCCAGAAATGTCGCGTGAAGTACGGGATCGCGACTGCCAGCAACGAACCGAGCAGGATGTGCGCGGGATGGACGGTGTTGTTGAGCCAGAGCCAGGCGAGGAGCAGGACCCCGGTCAGCAGCGGGTGCGGCAGCCAGCTTCGCGCAGCGTTCATCGGAGCCTCCTGCGATCGTCAGGCTGCGCCTGGCCGCCACCGAGCACCGCGTCGATATACACGGCCGGGTTCGCGAGGTCGCGCCCCACCGCCTGCGCAAACGCGGTGGCGCTTCCGCCCCAGGCGACGAGGGCGACGACGCAGCCCAGGATCGCCGCCGGTGCGGCCAGTGCCGCCAGGCTCGGGCGCGGCGCACGCGCATCGTCGGTTCGCGACAGGGTGCGCCAGAAGACTGCGCTTCCGGCGCGGGAGAGCGCGACGATGACGACGAGCGCGGCGCCGAGCAGCGAGCTCCAGATCAGTGCAGCAGCCGGGTGTCCGCTCGCAGCGTCGAGGATCAGGACCTTGCCGACGAAGCCGGACAGCGGGGGCAGGCCCGCCACGGTCACGGCGGTGACGAAAAAGAACGACCCGAGCAGAGCGCCGTGCGGCATCGCGTCGGCGGTATCGAGCCGATCCCCGGCGGACGTGCGGCTGTCAGCGACGAGGTCGACGACCAGGAACAGCGCCGCGCTCGCGAGCGTCGAGTGCATCATGTAATAAATCGCGGCAGCGTAGCCGTCTGCGGAGAACATTGCGACGGCCACCAGCAGCGAGCCGACCGAGTACACCACGATCCACCCCGCTGCAATCCGCAGCGACCGGGCGGCAAGCACTCCCAGCGCCCCGAAGGCCAGTGTCGCCAGCGCGAGCGGCAGCAACCAGGCCGCTGCTACGTTGGCCAACTCGCCTGCCTGCGGACCGAACGCCAGCGGATAGATCCTGAGCACCGCATACACGCCGACTTTCGTGAGCACGGCGAAGAGCGCGGCGACCGCGGCCGCGGCGGCACCGTAAGCACGCGGCAACCAGAAGCCGAGCGGCAACAGCGCGGACTTCAGCGCGAACACGACGAGCAACAACAGCGCGCCAGTCCGCGCGAGCGGCGCGTCGGCGCTGGTCAGCGTAGGGATGACCCGAGCGAGATCAGCGAAGTTCAGCGTGCCAGCCACGCCGTAAATCAGCGCGACGCCCAGCAGGAAGAGCGCGGACCCGATCAGGTTGAGCACCACCACGTGCAGCGCTGCCTTGACCCGATCCGCCGTCAGGCCGTGCAGAAGCAGGGCGTACGAGGCGATCAGCAGCACCTCGAAGAACACGAAGAGATTGAACAGGTCGCCGGTCAGGAACGCACCCTGGATGCCGAGCAACTGGAACTGGAACAACGCGTGGAACCGCGGCGCGGACGTCTCTGTGTCGCGCGCGACGGCGTAAAGCAGGCTCGCGCAAGCGACGATTCCCGTCAGCACGAGCAGCGCCGCGGCCAGCCGGTCCACGACCAGCACGATGCCGAACGGCGGCGCCCAGCCCCCGAGCGCGTACACACGTATTGGCCCGTCCGTGACCGTAACGAACAGCGTGATCGCGACGGCCAGCTGGGCGACGACGGCGGCGAGGCTGAACCCGTGACGCGCGATCGCGGGCCACCGCGTCGACAGCAGCAGCACGCTGCCCGCGATCAGCGGCAGCAGGACCGGGACGATCGGCAGGTGATTCAACGCTCACCTCCATCGACGTGGTCGCCGCCCGTGGCGCGGATGGCGCGCAACGCGAGGACGACCATCAACGCGGTCATGCCGAAGCCGATCACGATTGCCGTCAGCACGAGTGCTTGCGGAATCGGGTCCGGAAAGTGCTCGATGCCCTGGTCCGTGAGCGGCGCGCTGGCCATGACGAGGCGGCCCGACGCGAACAGGAAGAGGTTCACGGCATAGGAGAGCAGCGTGAGCCCCAGCAGCACGGGATAGGTGCGCGCGCGCAGCAGCAGGTATACCGCGCAGGACGTCAGCGTGCCGATGGCGATGGCGAAAAGTGCCTCCATGTCAGGCGTCCCTCCCCACGGAGCCGGACATCGCCCCGAGGCGGCCGACGATCACCATCACGACGCCGACCACGACGATGTAGATGCCCAGGTCGAACATCATTGCGCTCGCGAGTTCGAACTCGCCGATCACGGGCCAGTGAACGTACCCGAAGGTCGACGTCAGGAACGGCGCGCCGAACGCCCAGCTCGCGAGACCGGTCGCCGTGGCGAGCAGCAAACCGAGCGCAATCGCAGTCGAGTAATTCCACGGCAAGCGCTCGCGGGCCCAGTCACTGCCGTACGCCACGTACTGCAGCAGGATCGCCGTCCCCGTGACGAGCCCGGCGATGAATCCACCGCCCGGGGCATTGTGGCCACGCAGGAACAGGTACACCGACACCAGCAGGGCCAGTGGCAGCAGCGGGCGGGCCAGGACCCGCAGCATGAGCGGGTGGCGCTCGTCTGCCCACGGACGGCCGTCCCAGTCCCGCTGGGGTGCGGCAAGTTTGAGTTCCTGCAGGAGCGCGACGATCGCCACGGCGGCGATGCCGAGCACGGTGATCTCGCCGAGTGTGTCGAACCCGCGGAAGTCCACGAGGATGACGTTGACCACGTTGTAGCCGCCGCCCTGCGGTTTCGCATTCTCCAGGTAATACCAGGCGATCGTGCTGAAGGGGCGCGTCAGCAAGGCCCAGGCCAGCAGCCCTGCGCCGAGGCCGACCGCGACTGCGACCAGTGCGTCGCGCGCGCGCCGCACCCCCGAGGACTCGCGCGGACTCTCCGCCGGCATGAAGTACAGCGCGAGCAGCAGCAGCAGGACCGTCACGATCTCGACCAGCAACTGCGTCAGGGCGAGGTCGGGAGCGGAAAAACGCACGAAGGCCAGCGAGACGACGAGACCGACGACGCCGATCAGCACCAGCGCGAGCAGCCTCTGCGTGTGCAGGACCGTCGCCGAGACGGCTGCAATTACGAGGGCCGCGGTGAGGGCGACGGCGAGCGCGTCCGGCGGCGTCAAGTCGTCGATCGGTACGAGCGACAGGCCCCGCGCGCCGACGAACCCGACGCCCAGCGTGGCAAGCAGGAGCAACAGCACGTAGCGTTGCAGCGAAGCGTTGGCGACACGGTCGACCAGTTGCCGCGACCCGGCGACGGCATGCGCCACCAGCCACTCTGCCACCGTCCGTCCGTCCAGGCGCTGCTGGCGATACCCGTGCAGGCCGAAGTAGTAACGTTGCGCGAAATAGATGATCGCCCCGCCCGAGAGCGCGACCACGCTCATGAGCACGGGCAGGTTGAGCCCGTGCCACAGCGCCAGGGAATACTCCGGCGGCGGCGCCTGCAACACGGCGCCGCTCGCCGCGCGCAATAGCGGGTCCACGATCAGGGCAGGCAGGAGACCGACCAGCAGGCAGAGCCCAACGAGGATTTCGACCGGCACCTTCATCCAGCGCGGCGGCTCGTGCGGCACGCGCGACAGTCCCTGGGGTGGCGCACCGAAGAAGACGTCGTGCACGAAGCGCGTGGAATACGCCACCGTGAAGACGCCGGCGAGCGTCGCCGCGACGGGAAGCATCCAGTACTGCGCGCCGAGCCACTGCACCTGCAGCGTTTCCGCAAAGAACATTTCCTTGCTGAGGAAGCCGTTCAGCAACGGCACACCCGCCATCGCGCCCGCCGCGATCGTGGCGAGCGCGGCAGTCCATGGCATGAAGCGCGCAAGCCCGCTCAGCCGCCGCATGTCGCGCGTGCCGGTCTCGTGGTCGACGATCCCGGCGGCCATGAACAGCGAGGCCTTGAAGACTGCGTGATTGATGATGT
Organism: uncultured Gammaproteobacteria bacterium; assembly: GCA_963828265.1. Classification (GTDB taxonomy): domain Bacteria; phylum Pseudomonadota; class Gammaproteobacteria; order Steroidobacterales; family Steroidobacteraceae; genus RPQJ01. The sequence continues at coordinate 77,825 of CAWHEA010000004.1, forward strand.
GGAACACCGCCGCAACGGCGCCGGCCGGCGTGCCGAACCCGAACAGCAGCGTGATCAGGCCGAGGTGGCTGACCGTCGAGTAGGCCAGCAGTCCCTTGAGGTCGTGGCGGAAAAGCGCGACGTAGGCAGCGAACAGCTGGGTAGTGAGACCGACGCCGCTGACGATGTAGAACCACGTCTCCGTCCCGGCGAACGCCGGAAACAGCCGCCCGAGCAGGAAGACGCCGGCCTTCACCATGGTGGCGGAATGCAGGTAGGCACTGACCGGCGTGGGTGCCGCCATGGCATGCGGCAGCCAGAAGTGGAACGGGAACTGCGCCGACTTGGTGAAGGCCCCGAGCAGCACCAGGACCAGCATGGTTTCGTACAGGGGGTGCGCCTTGATGACGGACCCCGACGCCAGCACCTGCGACAGCTCGAAGCTGCCCACCACGTGACCGATCAGCAGCACGCCTGCGAGCAGCGCCAGCCCACCGGCGCCAGTCACCATGAGGGCGAGGCGGGCGCCGCGCCGTGCGTCCGCGTCGTGCCGCCAGAACCCGATCAGCAGGAACGAACTGAGGCTCGTCAGCTCCCAGAACGTGACCAGGAGCAGGAGGTTCTCGGCGAGCACCACCCCGAGCATGGCGCCCATGAAGAACAGCAGCAGCCCGTAGAAGCGCTCTTTCGAGTCCTCGGGCGACAGGTAATAGCGGGCATACAGGATGACCAGCAACCCGATGCCGAGGATCAGCAGGGCAAACAGGAACCCGAAACCGTCCAACCTGAACGTGGCGTTGAGTCCTGCCTCGGGAATCCACGACCAGCCGCTCACCAACGTCGCGCCGGCGAGCACGCTGGGCGCCTGGCTGAGGACGAGCGCGAGCGATGCGGCCGCCAAGGCGGCGGCCGTGCGCGCCGGGTCGACCCCCAGGGCACGCGACAGTGCCGTCGGCAGCCACGCGCCCAAGAGCGGTATCAGGATGACGAGGGACAGCAACATGAGTCCGTTTTCTGTAGGCGTGCGCGGGTGACTGACCAGGGGCCGTCAGTGTAGCCGGTCGGGTCGCTGGCCTTTCGCCAGCGGAGCGAAGCCGGGTTCAGCGCTGCGTCGCCCTCGCCAGCGCCCACACCACAACCTCGGACGCACCGGCAACGAGCAAGGCCTGTGCAGCCGCCGCAACGGTACTGCCCGTGGTGACGACGTCGTCGATCAGCAGAATGTGCTGGCCTGCCACGTGGCTGGAGTCGGCGACAAATGCTCCACTCAGGTTGCCGGCTCGTTCCCGGCGCGAGAGTCCGACCTGCGGCGCCGTTTCACGACTCCGGCGCAAGCCCTTTGCGGCGAGCCTCAGGTCGAGCAGACGCGTCACGACACGCGCGATTTCGTGCGACTGGTTGAAACCTCGTTCGACGAGGCGGGACGGGTGCAGCGGCATGGGTACGACCAGTGCCGAGCGGCGCCAGGGATCTCCTGCCTCAGCCAATGCCTGCGCGACCATCCGCGTGCCGAAGACCCGCGCATTGGCGAGCGCACCTTCGTACTTGAGTGCCTGCACCAGCTGCGTCACCGGGAACTCGTAGGCCCACGGGGCTACGCACCGCGAGTAGGGCAGGTCGAGCGTGCGGCAGCGCGCGCAACCGTCCGCCGTCTGCGGCTCGCGTCACTTGGTCGACTTGTCGACGGCGTCGCGCGGCAGGCCACAGCGCCGGCAGGGATTCGGCACGACGGGGATTTCGGCCTCGCAGTCGGCGCACAGATCGAAAGCCGGGGGCTGACCGGGACGCCGGCACAGGACGCACCGGGGTGGCAGCAACCACCCGGTCCAGCGATCGACGTTCGTGTAAACCTGGCTGCGGCGCATTGGTTGACAGGCTCGGCCGGGGTCCGAATACTGCCCGGACGCTGCTCCGCACAGCGTGAACCCGGTTGCTTGCCCGTGACCTGCGCTCATTCTGTTCACTTCGACGAGATTCACGCCATGACCGCCCCCGACCTCAGCCTGCTCGGCACCGTACGCACCGACTGGACGCTCGAGGAAGCGCGCGCGATCTACACCGCGCCGTTCAACGACCTGCTGTTCCACGCCCAGCGGGTGCATCGCGACCACTTCGTGCCGAACCAGGTGCAGGTGAGCACCCTCATCTCGATCAAGACCGGCGCGTGCCCCGAGGACTGCTCGTACTGCCCGCAGAGCGTGCGCTACGACACCGGCCTCGAGCGCGAGGACCTGATGGAGGTCTGCGACGTGGTGGAGCGGGCGCAGGCGGCCAAGGCCAACGGCGCGACGCGCTTCTGCATGGGCGCCGCCTACCGCAACCCGAAGCCGCACCAGCTGCAGAAGATCAAGGTGATGGTCAGCGAGGTCCGCGCGCTCGGTCTCGAGACCTGCGCAACGCTCGGCATGCTGACACCGCAGCAGGCGACGGAGCTGAAGGACGCGGGGCTCGACTACTACAACCACAACCTCGACACCTCGAAAGAGTTCTACGGCGAGGTCATCACGACGCGCACCTACCAGGATCGCCTCGATACGCTGCAGGCCGTGCGTGATGCCGGCCTCAACGTCTGCTGTGGCGGCATCCTCGGCATGGGTGAATCCGAGACCGATCGCGTCGCGCTGCTGCACACGCTCGCGACCTTGCCGCAGCATCCGGAGAGCGTGCCGATCAACCAGCTGGTGCAGGTGCCGGGCACGCCGTTGCACGGCCTGCCGGAACTCGACCCGCTCGATCTCGTGCGTGCGATCGCGACGGCGCGGCTGCTGATGCCGAAGTCGTACGTGCGCCTCTCTGCTGGCCGCACGGACATGAGCGATGCCGTGCAGGCGCTCTGCTTCTTCGCCGGCGCCAATTCGATTTTCTACGGCGACCGCCTGCTCACCACGCCGAATCCCGGCCGCAGCCACGACGAGCAGCTGTTCGAACGGCTCGGCATCGTGCCGGAGCAAGCCGCCGCCGTCGCTGGCTGAACGGGCGACGCGCCGATGTCGCGCGCCGACGCAACGCTCGCGGAAAAACTGGCGGAGCAGGCTGCCGCCGGACAGGTCACGCCGCCGACGCACGGTCGAAGCGCGTGAACCGGGTGGCGTGCGCGTCACCGTCGAAGGGCGCGAGTGCGTCTCCTTCTGCAGCAACGATTACCTCGGGCTCGCCGACCATCCGCGCATCGTCGCGGCGTTCTGCGACGCCGCGCGCCGCTGGGGCGTCGGCAGCGGCGCTTCGCACCTCGTGAGCGGCCACGACGGCGAACATCACGCGCTCGAGGAAGAACTCGCGCGAGTTCGTGGCACGGCCGCGTGCCCTGCTGTTTTCGACCGGCTACATGGCGAACCTGGCCGTGGCTTCCGTGCTGGTCGGTCGCGGCGATCACGTGCTCGAAGACCGGCTCAATCACGCTTCGCTGCTCGACGCCGGCCTCGCCTCCGGCGCGCGATTCTCGCGCTATCGCGCATGGCGACGTTGCGGCGCTGCGAACGAAGCTGTCCAGGATCGGCGCGACCGCACGCACGCTGGTGATGACCGACGGCGTGTTCAGCATGGACGGCGACATTGCGCCACTGCGTGACGTCGCCGCGGCCTGCCGCGAGTCGCAGGCGCAACTGCTGGTCGACGATGCGCACGGGTTTGGCGTGCTCGGCGCGACCGGTGCGGGCGCGGTCGAGGAAGCCGGGCTCGGGCTCGACGACGTGCCGATCCTGATGTGCACGCTCGGCAAGGCTGTCGGCACGTTCGGCGCGTTCGTCGCGGGCTCCGCCGGTGCTGATCGAGAGCCTGCTGCAGCGCGCCCGCACCTACATCTACACGACGGCGCTGCCGCCGGCGGTTGCCGCCGCCACACGCGAATCGCTGCGCGTGATGCGGGACGAACCCTGGCGTCGCAGCCGCGTGCTCGAGCACGCGGCCCGTTTCCGGGCGGGCCTCGCGGACCTGGGCCTGCAATCGCTGCCTTCGCGCACGCCGATTCAGCCGGTCCTGGTCGGCGATGAAGCGGCCGCCGTCGCTGCGAGCGATGCCTTGTTCGAACAGGGTTTCTGGGTGCCGGCGATTCGTCCGCCGACCGTGCCTGCGGGCACGTCGCGCCTGCGCTTCACGTTCTCGGCCTCGCACACTTCGACGCAGGTCGAGCAGTTGCTGGCAGCGCTGCAGGCATTGAGCAGGAGCGGCGTGCTCACGCCGGCGGCTGCGACATGAGCGCGCCGTTGCACGTCGAGATCCGCGGCGACGGTCCGGACGTCGTGCTGCTGCACGGCTGGGCCCTGCACGGCGGCATGTGGGGCCCGTGGATCGAGGATCTCTCGCGGCGGGCGCGCCTGCATTTCGTCGACCTGCCGGGGCACGGCCGCAGCGCGTGGCCCGAAGGCGCGTCGACACTGCGTGACCTCGCGCGTGCCGTTTCACCGCACGTGCCGCAAGGTGCGGCGGTACTGGGGTGGTCGCTGGGCGGCATGGTGGCGCTGGAACTCGCGCGCTCCCGACCGGGTGACCTGGCCGCGCTGGTGCTGGTGGCAACCACCCCGTGTTTCCTCGCGCGCGAAGACTGGCCGGCAGGCATGAATCCCGGCGTGCTGGATGGCTTCGCGGCGGGCCTCGCCGGCGACTACCGCCGCACGATTTCCAATTTCCTCGCGCTGCAGACCTGGGGCGACGAGAACGCGAGCGCAGGCGTTGCGCTCGCTGCGAGCGAACCTCGACTCGCACGGCGAACCCGATCCGCAGGCCCTCGCCGCCGGGCTCGGCATCCTGCGCCACGCGGATCTGCGCGACGACCTCGCCTCGATCGCGGTCCCGACGCTGGTCATCGCCGGCGAGCACGATCGCATCACACCGGTTGCGGCGGGACGCGAACTGGCGTCCCGGCTGCCGTCGGCCCGTTTCGTCGAGGTGCCGAAGGCGGGGCATGCGCCGTTCCTTTCGCATCCGGACGACGGTGCGGCGCGAGGTCGAAAGCTTCCTGTCCTTCCTGTCTCCCTCGCCCACGCCAGTGGGAGAGGTCCGGGCGAGGGCTCGGCTACCGCACCCTCGCCGGCGCGCGGCGCGGTTCTCCTGCCGCAGCGGCAGCGGGCAGCACGGCGAGTGGACACCGGCAGCGAATTCGCGCTCGACGTCCGGCGCGTCCGCGACTCGTTTTCGCAGGCGGCGACAACGTACGACGCGGCGGCCGTCCTGCAGGCGCAGGTGCGGGACGAACTGCTGCACCGGCTCGACGTGCTGCGCATGGAACCGGACGTCGTCGTCGACCTCGGCGCCGGCACCGGCCAGGCGACGATCGCGCTCAAGCGCCGGTACCCGGGCGGCCGGGTCGTGGCGATGGACATCGCTCCCGGCATGCTGCAGCAGGCGCGCAAGCGCCAGACCCTGCTGCGCCGGTTCGACCGGGTCGTGGCCGATGCGGCAGCGCTGCCGCTGCGGGATGCCTCGGTCGACATGCTGTTCTCGAGCCTGATGCTGCAGTGGTGCAACGACCCGGACCGGGTGCTGCGCGAATGTCGCCGGGTGCTGCGGCCGGGGGGCGTGCTGCACTTCACCACGCTCGGCCCGGACACCCTGATCGAGCTGCGCAAGTCCTGGCAGGCCGCCGACCCGGGGCACGCCCACGTGAACCGGTTCGTCGACATGCACGACCTGGGCGACGCGCTGGTGCGGGCCGGGTTCGCGGAACCGGTGCTGGACGTCGAGCGATACACGCTGACCTACGACGACGCGCGCGGCCTGATGCGCGATCTCAAGGCGATCGGCGCGCACAACGCGACGGCGGGCCGGGCCCGCGGCCTGACCGGCAAGTCGACCCTCGCTCGCATGCTCGCCGCCTACGAAGGATTCCGTCGCGAGGGCAAATTGCCGGCGACGTACGAGGTGGTCTTCGCGCAGGCCTGGTGCCCCACCGGCCCGATCCGCACCAAGGGCCAACCGCAGTCGGAAACGGTCATCCCGATCAGCCAGATCCGGCGCCGCAACTCATAAATTTTACTGATCAATAGACAGTAAATTTATTTCATATTGGAACTATTAACGCTTTTGTATGAAGGACCACCGTACCCTCCGACTAACCCCTAACCCCTAACCCCTAACCCCTAACCCCTAACCCCTAACCCCTTCCTCCCCTTCCCCATGACCCCCGGCCTCTTCATCACCGGCACCAACACCGGCGTCGGCAAGACGGCGATCTCCGCCGCGATCCTCCGGCTGCTGGCGGCGGAAGGCGTCCGGGCCGTGGGCCTGAAACCCATCGCCAGCGGCAGCGAGCGCCGGGGTCCGGGCGAGCCGCTGCGGAACTCAGACGCGCTCGAACTGCAGGCCGCCGCTCCGGTGCAACTGCCCTACGAGAGCGTCAACCCGTGGTGCTTCGAGCCGGCCATTGCCCCGCACCTCGCGGCCGAGGAAGCGGGGCAAACCACGCCGCTCGACTCTCTAATAGAGTGGTACGAGCGGGTCACGGTCGGACGCCGAGCTCGCCCTGGTCGAAGGCGCGGGCGGCTGGCGGGTGCCGCTGCACCCGGAAGGATTCCTGAGCGACCTGCCCGAAGCCCTCGGACTCGGCGTGATCCTGGTCGTCGGCACGACGCTCGGCTGCCTCAACCACGCCCGGCTGACCGCCGAAGCGATCCACGTTGCGGGCCGCTGCCGCCTGGTCGGATGGATCGCGAACGAGATCGACCCGGGGTTCGAGCGCCGGTCCGCCAACCTGGCCACCCTCGAACGGCTGCTGGGCACCCCGCCGCTGGCGATCACCGGCTGGACGCCCGAGCGGTCCGCGTTCGGCAATGCCGTGCTCGACGTCAGCGGCGCGGTACGCCTGCGCGAGTCATTGCTGGCTGCGGTACGACGCTAGCCTGTACAGCGGAAATTCGCGCGCGGAAGCGAAACCGTCGTGTACAGGATGTTCGCGGCATGCAGCAAGGGTAAATTCAGCTCCGCTTTCCTGTCATCGCGCCGCCCATGGTCGTTTCGACGTTCGAAACCCAGCCCGCCACCGAGTCCGGTCACCGGATCGAGCTGGCGCCGAACTGCTCGCTGACCCCGCAGTCGGCGCGCGCTTTCGTGGGCGGACTCGCTGTCATCACGTTCGGAACCGCCACTTTCTTCGCCCTGCAGGGCCTCTGGCCCATCCTGCCCTTCGCCGGACTCGAAATCGGCCTGCTCTGGTGGGCCGTCCGTGCGAGCATGCGCGCCGGAAAGCAGCGCGAACTGATCCTGGTTACCGACGATTCGGTGGTGATCGAGCGTCAGGGACTCGCCCGTCCGACCCGGACGGTATTTGCACGCCATTGGGCGACGGTTAAACTGCGCGACCCGCCAGCGGCCCAGCACCCGAGCCGGCTCGTCATCGAGTCCCACGGTCGTGCCTGCGAGGTGGGACGTTTCCTCACCGAGGAGGAGCGCCTCGGCCTGGCCGGGAGGCTCCGCCAGCTGGTGGGGAAGTCGAGCGAGTCCCCCGCGCTGGATGCGCGGTCGAAGTGACTGGTGTCGGTTCGGGTCTGGCAGTCGTCCCTCGCAGGGCGGCGCCTGTTTCACACGGGAGTTGCGGTAGTGCCAATGAAGATGAAGCGTGCCCTCGGGGCCATTTCGGCGACGGCCCTGGCCGCGTTGTGGTCGGGACCGGCTGCGGCCGCCTGGACCCTGAACCTGCGCGAAGGCGTCACCGAACTGAGCCAGGAGATCTACGGCCTGCACATGCTGATCCTCTGGATCTGCGTCGTCATCGCCGTGGCCGTGTTCAGCGTGATGATCTATTCGATCGCCACGTTCCGTAAGTCGAAGGGCGCCGTGCCGGCCACCTTCGAACACAACACGAAGGCCGAAATCATCTGGACCGTGATCCCGGTCATGATCCTCGTCGCGATGGCGGTTCCCGCCGCGCGCACGCTGGTGAAGATCGACGACACCCGCGGCGCCGACATGACCGTCAAGGTCACGGGCTACCAGTGGAAGTGGCAGTACGACTACGTCGACGAAGGCGTCTCGTACTTCTCCACGCTGGCGCAGTCCAGCAACGAAGCCCGCCAGCTCGATTCGGGCATCGACGTGAACAAGGTCGAGAACTACCTGCTCGAAGTGGACAACCCGCTGGTCGTCCCGGTCAACAAGAAGGTGCGCGTGCTGGTCACCGCGGCCGACGTCATCCACAACTGGTGGGTGCCGGACTTCGGCATGAAGAAGGACGCGATCCCCGGTTACATCAACGAGCTGTGGTTCAGGGCCGAGAAGGTCGGCACGTACCGCGGCCAGTGCGCCGAGCTCTGCGGCCGCGACCACGGCTTCATGCCGGTCGTCGTGCGCGTCGTCGAGCAGGCCGAGTACGACAGCTGGCTCGCGAGCCAGAAGGCTGCGCGCCAGGCCGCCGCAGCGCCCGCGGCACAGACCGCAGCAGTGACGACGGCTCCGGCCGCCGCCCCGACGACGAACGCCAACGAGACGACGACCGTGCTGGTCGCGAACGCGGAGTAATCGATCAAATGAGCGCTTCCCAGACTCACGGCCACGCCGCCGCGCACGACCACCACGACGATCATGGCCCCGCCAAGGGCATGATGCGCTGGCTGACGACGACGAATCACAAGGACATCGGCACGATGTACCTGATTTTCAGTCTCGTCATGTTCTTCATCGGCGGCTCGATGGCGCTGGTGATCCGCGCCGAGCTGTTCATGCCCGGCATGCAGCTGGTCGACCCGCAGTTCTTCAACACCATGACCACGGTGCACGCGCTGATCATGGTGTTCGGCGCGGTCATGCCCGCGACGGTCGGCCTCGCCAACTGGATGATCCCGCTGCAGATCGGCGCGCCGGACATGGCGTTGCCGCGCATGAACAACTTCAGCTTCTGGCTGCTGGTGTCGGCGTTCTCGCTGCTGATCCTGTCGCTGTTCATGCCGGGCGGCGGCCCTTCGGCCGGCTGGACGCTCTACCCGCCGCTCGTGCTGCAGACCGGCGATGCGTTCCCGCTCGCGATCTTCGCGATCCACCTCGCGGGCGCCTCGTCGATCATGGGCGCGATCAACATCATCGTCACGATCATGAACCTGCGCGCGCCGGGCATGGGCCTGCTCAAGATGCCGCTGTTCGTCTGGACGTGGCTGATCACGGCCTACCTGCTGATCGCCGTGATGCCGGTGTTCGCGGGCGCGGTGACGATGCTGCTCACCGACCACTTCTTCCACACGACGTTCTTCGCCGCGGCCGGCGGTGGCGACCCGGTGCTCTACCAGCACATCTTCTGGTTCTTCGGGCACCCCGAGGTCTACATCATGATCCTGCCCGCGTTCGGGATCGTGTCGGAGATCATCCCGACGTTCTCGCGCAAGAAGCTGTTCGGCTACGACGCGATGGTCTACGCGACCGCCTCGATCGCGTTCCTGTCGTTCATCGTCTGGGCGCACCACATGTTCGTGGTCGGCATGCCGCTCGCCGGCGAGATGTTCTTCATGCTGAGCACGATGCTGATCGCCGTGCCGACGGGCGTGAAGGTGTTCAACTGGACGGCGACGATGTGGCGGGGCTCGCTCACGTTCGAGCCGCCGATGCTGTTCGCGCTCGCGTTCCTGTTCCTGTTCACGATCGGCGGCTTCTCGGGCCTGATGATGGGCATCGCCCCGGCCGACTTCCAGTACCACGACACCTACTTCATCGTGGCGCACTTCCACTACGTGCTGGTGCCGGGCGCCGTGTTCGCGATCATGGCGGGCGTCTACTACTGGCTGCCGAAGTGGACCGGCCACATGTACGACATGAAGCTCGCCAACTGGCACTTCTGGATGTCGACGGTCTTCGTGAACCTGCTGTTCTTCCCGCAGCACTTCCTGGGCCTGGCCGGCATGCCGCGCCGCATCCCGGACTACTCGACGCAATTCGCCGACTGGAACATGGTGTCGTCGATCGGCGCGTTCGGCTTCGGCCTGTCGCAGCTGCTCTTCGTGTACATCATCATCAAGAGCGCGCGTGGCGGTGCCAAGGCGTCGGATCACGTCTGGGATGGCGCGTACAACCACGGGCTCGAGTGGACGGTGCCTTCGCCGGCTCCGTACCACACGTTCG
>CAWHEA010000005.1:0-51349 GCA_963828265.1 uncultured Gammaproteobacteria bacterium
GAGGCGTCAGACGACGGCCTTCAGCACGCCCGAAGCCGCCGTGCCGGTGTTGCGCGTCTGCTTGGCGAGATCCGAGCGCTCGCGCTGCAGCCGGTCCAGGTATTCCGGCGTGATGTCGCCGGTGACGTACTCGCCCGAGAAGCACGACGTGTCGAACTGGCTCACGCCCGAATCGTGATGGCGCACGGCCTTCACCAGGTCGTCGAGGTCCTGGTAGATCAGCCAGTCGGCGCCGATCAGCTTGGCCACTTCGTCTTCGGTGCGGCCCGCCGCAACGAGTTCGGAAGCCGCCGGCATGTCGATGCCGTAGACGTTCGGGAAGCGCACCGGCGGCGCGGCCGATGCGAAATACACCTTGTTGGCGCCCGCCTCGCGCGCGATCTCGATGATCTGCGCCGACGTCGTGCCGCGCACGATCGAATCGTCGACCAGCAGCACGTTGCGGCCGCGGAACTCGAGGTCGATCGCGTTCAGCTTGTTGCGCACGGACTTCTTGCGCTGGCCCTGCTCCGGCATGATGAACGTGCGGCCGATGTAGCGGTTCTTGATGAACCCCTCGCGGTACTTCAGCCCCAGGATCTGCGCCACCTGCATCGCGCTGGTGCGGCTGGTGTCGGGAATCGGGATCACGACGTCGATGTCGTGGTTCGGGCGCGTGCGGCGGATCTTGTCCGCCAGCAGTTCGCCCATGCGCAGCCGCGCCTTGTACACCGAGATGTTGTCGATGATCGAGTCCGGCCGCGCGAAGTACACGTACTCGAAGATGCACGGCGTGTGACGCACGGGCTCGGAGCACTGCTTCGTGTGCAGGCGGCCGGTTTCGTCGATGTAGACGGCTTCGCCCGGCCCCACGTCGCGCATCAGTTCGAAGCCGCTCTGGTCGAGCGCGACGCTTTCCGAGGCGATCATGTGCTCACGGCCGCGCGGCGTGTCGCGCTTGCCGATGACGAGCGGGCGGATGCCGTGCGGGTCGCGGAAACCGATCACGCCGTGGCCCAGGATCATCGCGATGACCGCGTAGCCGCCCTGGATCCGGCGGAACGTGGCGCTGATCGCCGCGAAGATGTCGGCGGCCGAGGCGCGCGTGGTGCCGAAGCGCTGCAGCTCGCTCGCGAGCACGTTGAGCAGCACTTCGGAGTCCGAGGACGTGTTGAGGTGGCGGCGGTCCTCGCGCATCAGCACGTCCGCGAGCTGCTGGGCGTTGGTGAGGTTGCCGTTGTGCGCGAGGCAGAGGCCATACGGCGCATTGACGTAGAACGGCTGCGCCTCGTCGGAGCTGTCGCAACCCGCCGTCGGGTAACGCACGTGGCCGATGCCGATGTTGCCCTTCAGCTGCAGCATGTGCCGCTGCTGGAACACGTCACGCACCAGGCCCACGTCCTTGCGCAGGTACAGCGCGCCTTCGTGCTCCGTCATGATGCCAGCCGCGTCCTGGCCACGATGCTGCAGGACGGTGAGCGCGTCGTAGATCTGCTGGTTGACCGGGGTGAAACCCACGATACCGACGATTCCACACATGGTTGCGCCCTCAGGTACTCGACTCGGCGATGTCGTCGACGACCTGTCGCCCGGTTTCGACGTAGCCTCGCAACACAGAGGCCATCTCTACGCCCACTGGAATCAGCTTGGATCCTTTCCACCACGACTCGTCCTGCATCTGCGCAGCCTGCGCGAGCATGACGGCGAAGCCGACGATGACGGCGCCGCGGACCAGGCCGAACACACCGCCCAGGATGCGATCGAGCCCGAGCGTGAGCCCCGAGCGCTGCACGAGGTAACCGAGCAGGCTGCCGATGATCCAGGCCGCCAGCACCGCGGCCAGCAGCAGGATGATCCGGGCCACCCAGACCTGGAGTTCGGTGCCCGTAAGCGCGCCGCCGAGGTAGGGCTGAACGACGGGCGCGTAGCGCCACGCAAGCCACAGGCCGACCAGCCATCCAAGCAGCGCCACGGATTCGCGGAGGAAACCCCGGATCGCTCCGAACAGCATGGAAATCAGGACGATGGCGATCAGGCTGTAGTCGACGGGCGTCATGCGGCCGAGTGCGTCCTGCGGACTGAAAGAGGGGGCGAATTCTACCAGAGGGGGGCATCAGCCGCCGGAGACGACGGACACCGGCAGGCCACGGGCCTTGAGCTTCGCAGCGAGTTGATCCGCGGCAGCCCGATCGGGGGCGGGGCCTACGCGGACCCGGTGCAACGTCTTGCCCGACTTGGACAGCGGCGCGATGTACGCCGGCAGGCCGTCGGCCTGCAGGTCATTCACGAGCTTGCGGGCGGTGGCATCCGAACCAAATGCGCCGACCTGCACCGAGTATCCGCCCTTGATGGGCGCTGCTGCCGGCACCTGGACCTGCTTTGGCGCAGGCGTGGGGGCGGGCTTGGGCGTGGCGACCGGAACCGCTTCCGGCGGCGGCGTTTCCTCAGTCGGCGCGGACTCGTCCGCCGTCGAGGCTGTCGTGGCCGCAGGTGCCGGTTCAGGCGCCGGTGTCTCTACGGTCGGCAACGCCTGGGGCATCGTGGGCGCCGGCGCCGTATCGGGGCGGGGTTCGAGTTTGGCGCCCGCGGCCACGGCTCCGCCGAGGTCGATGGTGACCGTGCGGGTGCCCTTCGGGCTCCCCGGCGTCGCGGCGCCGGGCGCTGGATGCTTCGGACCCGACAGCAATTCGGGGACCAGGGCGACCGCCAGCACTACGAGGATGCCTGCGCCGATCAGCCTGGCCTTCAGTGGTTCTTCCATTGCGCGCGGATTATAGGGGAATGCGTAAGGCCGCGAGCGCCGGACCGACGGTGTGGAACGAGCCGAACACGACGATTCGGTCGCCCGGCCGCGCAACCTCGGCGGCGCGTTGCATCGCCTCGGGCACCGTGCCTGCGGGCTGCAGCGCGACGCCCACGGTCCCTGCCCTGCGCTGGAGCTCAACGGCGTCGATCGCACGCGGGCCCTCCGGACTCGCCGCGAACCACTGATCGACCGACTCGCGCAGGGTGTCGATGACGGCGGGCACGTCCTTGTCGCCGAGCATGCCGCAGACGGCAAGCGTGCGACCGGTCACGGGCAGCGCGCGCAGGTTGGCGGCCAGCGTCGCTGCCGCAGCCGGGTTGTGGGCGACGTCCAGCACCCACTCGAAGCCGCGCGCATCCGGGACGCGCTGGAAGCGTCCGGGCAATCGCGCGGACTGCAGGCCCCGGACGATGGCCTCACGCGACAACGGCAGGCGGTCGCGCAACTGGTGCAGCGCCATCAGCGCGGTCGCGGCATTCGCGATCTGGATCGGTCCCGGCAGCGACGGCAATGGCAGTGCCGCCATCTCCACCCGGTCATCGATGGTGAAATCCCAGCCTGCCGCGCCGGCCGCGCGGCCGTCGAAATCGGTGCCCCGCACCTGCAGCAGCGCGCCGATTTCGTGCGCGCTGGCGCGCACGGACTGCGGCGGTTCGGGGGTGCCGAACACGGCCGGACGCCCGGCACGGAAAATGCCGGCCTTTTCGCGCCCGATGGACTCGAGGTCGGGGCCGAGCCAGTCCATGTGATCGAGGCCGATCGAGACGACGACCGCGACGTCGGGATCGACGACGTTGACGGAGTCGAGCCGGCCGCCGAGACCGACCTCGAGCACGATGACGTCGGGCGTCGCCGTCTCGAAGATCAGCAGCGCAGCGAGCGTGTTGAATTCGAAGAACGTCAGCGAGTCGGGTCCGAGCGCATCGGCGCCGCGCTCGAAGGCCGCGATCAGCGAAGCCTCGGACACCATCGCTCCGTCGATGCGGATGCGCTCGCGATAGTCGACGAGGTGCGGCGACGTGAAGGTTGCGACGCGATAGCCGTTCGCACGCAGCACCGCGTCGAGCAGCGCGACGCACGAGCCCTTGCCGTTGGTGCCGCCGACGGTGATGACGGGCACGCGTGGCCTGGCGCCAGCCAGTGCGCGCGAGGACGCGGGAGATTCGCTCGCAGGCCGAGCTCGATCGTCGCGGGATGCAGTCGCTGCTGCCAGTCGAGCCAGTCGTCGAGACGCTCGAAGCGCGGGTCCGCAGGCATCGCAGGGTCGGTCAGGGCGACGGGTTCGTTTCGTCCGGGCGCGCGAGCGGCGGCCGCCCGATCATCATCGCGAGCAGCGCGGCGATGCGGTCGCGCAGGTCGCGACGGTCGACGATCATGTCGATCGCGCCGTGCTCGAGCAGGAACTCGCTGCGCTGGAAGCCTTCGGGCAGCGTCTCGCGCACGGTCTGCTCGATCACGCGCGGGCCGGCAAAGCCGATCAGCGCGCGCGGCTCGGCGATGTTGAGGTCGCCGAGCATCGCGAGGCTCGCCGACACGCCGCCCGTGGTCGGGTCGGTCAGCACGGAGACGAACGGCAGCCGCGCCTGCGCCATGCGCGCCAGCACGGCGCTGGTCTTGCTCATCTGCAGCAGCGACAGCAGGCCTTCCTGCATGCGCGCGCCGCCGCTCGACGAGAAGCAGATCAGCGGCAGGCCGTGGGCGAGGCAGTGCTCGGCGCCGCGCGTGAAGCGCTCGCCGACCACCGAACCCATCGAGCCGCCGAGGAAGCGGAATTCGAACGCGCACGCGACGACGTCGATGCCCTGCAGCGCGCCGGCCATCACGATCATCGCGTCCTTCTCGCCCACCGTCTTCTGCGCGGCGAGCAGGCGGTCGCGGTACTTCTTGCTGTCGCGGAACTTGAGCGGATCTTCGGGCTCGACTTCGGTCGCCGAGTTCCGCGCCGGTGCCCTCGTCGAGGAAGCTCTCGAGCCGGTCACGCGCCTCGATGCGCATGTGATGGCTGCACTTCGGGCAGACCTGCAGGTTGCGCTCGAGCTCGGCGCGGTACAGCACCGCGTCGCAGGCCGGGCACTTGATCCAGAGGCCTTCGGGCACGGAACGCGAGCGGCGCTCCGTCTTGATGCGCGAGGGAATGATCTTTTCGAACCAGGTCACGTGCGGCACTCCTGGACGCGGCCGGCGCAGTGTACCCGAAGGCAGGCCGAACCCGGCCGGGTACTCGGCCCCGACGAAATACAGCCCTTGCGGCGGCGCCGTGGGCCCGGCCGCGCAGCGGTCGCGGCCCTGCAGGACCGCCGCACAGCCACGCCGACCGGGCGCTCGCCCCGGCCGACCAGGATCAGCGCTGCCCGCGATGTTGCGGACCATGTGATGCAGGAAGGCGTTGGCCTGCACGCCGGATGTCGACGTAAGTCGCCGTCGCGCTCGACCGACGATGCTCGATGAGCTTGCGCACGGGCGTCGGCGACTGGCATTCGGACGCGCGGAAGGCGGAGAAGTCGTGGTGGCCGAGCAGCGCCTGCGCCGCTTCGTGCATGCGCTCGGCATCGAGCTCGTGGCGGATCCAGCAGACGCGCTGGCGCTCGAGCGCCGGTCGCATGCGGCCGATCGAGGATGCGGTACAGGTAACGCCGCGACCGTGCCTGGTGACGCGCGTGGAAATCGTCGGGCACGACGTGCGCCCAGAGCACGGACAATCTCGGCCGCGACGTTGGCGTTGGTGCCCAGCACCCAGGCGTGCAGAGGCCGCTCGGCCGTGGTGTCGAAATGCGCCACCATCTCGAGCGCGTGCACGCCCGCATCGGTGCGGCCGGCAGCCGTGAGCTCGACGGGGTGGTCCGCGACCCGCGACAGCGCGCGCTGCAGGTCGCCCTGCACGCTGCGCGCGTGCGACTGGAACTGCCAGCCGGCGAACGCCGAGCCGTCGTACTCGATGCCGAGCGCGAGACGCGGCATCCGCCTGCCCGTCAGGGCAGGCTGGCGATCAGCCGCTCGGCTTCCTGGCGCTGCGTCGGATTGCCTTCCTGCAGCACCTCGTCGAGGATGCTGCGGGCACCTTCCGGGTCGCCCATGTCCATGTACGCCCGGGCAAGGTCGAGCTTGGTGCCGACTTCGCTCATCGTCGCCGGCTCGCCGCCGAGGTCGTAGTCGACGTTGGCCGCCAGGCTCTTGGTGAATGCCGTCGAGTCGAGCGCAGGCAGCTCACCCGTCACCTCGGACAGGTCGACGATGCCCTTCGAGCGATTCGTCGCGCGGCAGCAGCGACGTGTCGTCGACCATGCGCATCAGCGCCGTCGAATTGAGCAGGTCGCGCCGTCGTCGTCGTCGAGCAGGCTCTTGCCGCCGGCCATGGCCGCTGTTTCGACCGTGTCGCTGTTGGCACGCTTGCGCGCGTCGCTCGCCTCGCCCACGTCGAGGGATTCGAGCGCACGCAGCGAATCGAGATCGAGGCCGAGACGGTCGACCGTGAGTTCCTGCGTATCGCCGGCCGTTTCGCTGCCCTTGGCGATTTTCGGCATCTCGACCGTCGGCAGCACGACGGATTCGTCCTGGCCGCGGACCGGCTCGTCGAGGATGAAGTCGATGCCCGAACGATCGATCGACGCGGTCCCGGTCTCGCTCTCCGTCAGGTCCATGTCGGGACGCTGCCGAATCACCGGCCGGAATCGTCAGGTCGAGCGTGCCCGGCGATCCGTGCAGTTCCATGTCGAGGGAGTCGGACGCCGACGCGCTCGGGCTGCCGGCGAACATGGCATCGCCCGGTGCGATCTGCTTGCCCATGATCAGGACCTTGTCCCATTCACCGGCAGGGCCTTCCGCACGCGTCCCGTTGAGTTCGCGGGCCAGCTCCAGGAAGCGGTCCTTGTTGCCCCAGACGAAATAGATCTCGAGCAGCTTCAGCTTGAGGTCGCGGCGCTGCGGCTCGCGCTTCATCGCGAGCTGCACCAGGTCGGCCGCCTGGTCGTACAGGCCGTACGCCATGTGGAAGTCGGCCTCGGCCAGCGGATCGCCCGATTCCATGCTCGCCGGGCCGTCACCCGACAGCGTGTCCTCGACCGTGACGACCTTGCGGGTCGGCTCCGGTGCGCGCGCCGCGCGCCGCAGACGCTGCAATGGCCGCGCCGACACCGCCGCGCTCTTCGACGAGGATGTCCGTGTCGCGCGAACGCGGCGTGAACTTCGGCGTGGAACCGCGCATGTCGCGCGAACCGAGCGCCTCTTCGAGCGAATCTTCCGCGCTGCCACGCTCACGACGCAGGCGCTGGAACAGCACGAAGCCGAGGCCCGCGGCCAGCAGGCCGAGCAGCACCCACCAGTAGTCGGTGACGCGCTCGAGCAGGCTCGGCTGCGGCGCCTCGACGACTTTTTTCTTCGGCTTCTTCGGCTTGTCCGGCTGCGCTGGCTCGGCGGCTGCCGCGGCTTCGGGCGCGGCTTCCGCAACCGTTGCAGCCGGCTCGGTCGGCGTGGCGCCGGGCGCGGCCGTTCCATCGGCAGGCACGGGGGCACCGCCCTGCAGCGTGGCGAGTTCGGCGTTGCGCACTTCGAGCAGGCGCTTGGCTTCGGCAAGTTCGGCCTCGAGCTGCCTGACGCGCGTTTCGAGGTCGCCCGACGCAGCCGCTGCTGTCGTCGCGCCCGGCTGTCGCCGCCGCCGGCGCGGTGGACGTCGAGGTCGACGGCGCAGTCGTGCCCTGCTCCGGCGTTACCAGGCGCAGCCTGCCGGCGTCGCTCGCCGCTGCCGTGCCTGCAGCACTCGTGCCGTTGCGCCAGGCATCGTACTGCCGCGCGACTTCGGCCGACGCTTCACTCGCGGACACGGCGCTGATCTGGCTCGCGTCGGGAATGCGCAGCGTGCTGCCCGAGCGCAGGACGTTGATGTTGCCGTCGAATGCCTGCGGATTGTTCTGGTAGATCGACACCATCGCCCGATTGACGTTCGAGCGTGAGCCCGGGTTCGCGGCACTGGCGATTTCCCACAGCGTGTCGTTGTTGCGCACGCGGTACGTGCTGCCCGGCTCGATGCTCGGGGCAGCCGCAGGCGCGACCGCACTGCTGGCGTCCGGGGAACGGACGGGTTCAGTCGTCGTGGCGGCGACCGGCGCCGACGCGCGAGTGCTGGTGGCGCCACCCGAACTGACGCGCGGGGCCGCCGCGACCGGCTCGCTGGCAGCCGGACCCGGCGCGTAGACCGGCGGGTCGAGCAGGACGGTGTATTCACGGAGCAGCCGGCCGCGCGGCCAGTTGGCCTCGACCAGCAGCGTCACGAAGGGTTCGGTGACCGGCCGCGGGGAGGTGACGCGCAGGATGTCCCTGCCGCCGGAGCCCTTGGCGACCCGGAAGTTGAAGTCCGCCAGGTACGCCGGACGGTCGAGACCGTAGCGGACGAAGGTGTCGTTGGTGGCCAGCGCCGCACGCAGCGCGCCCAGGTCCTCCTGCGTCGCCGAGACCAGCTCGATTTCGGCGTCAAAGGGCTGATTCAGCGCGGAATTCAGCTTGATCTCGCCCAGGCCGAGCGCATACAGGGCGCCCGGGGCCATCAACGCGCTCATGAGCAGGACGCGGCGTACAGCAGTCTTCATCGAGTCTCCCACCGATCGCGAATCTTGGCTCGGCCGCGGCAGTGCGCCACGGGTCCGTTGGGTTCGCGAATCGACAACCAATTAAACATAACTATAGCCCACGGCCCCATCCGCACCCAACAAGACCGCCGCTGCAGGCGCCTTTGTAGCCCTTTGGGCCGGTCGATTGCAGGACATGCTCCACACTTCCGCGGCGTGCCCGGCCGGGGCACCTTGCAGTCAGGCGATCACCGGCCGATCACCGGCGTGTTCGAGCGGACTTCGGCGTTCTGGGCCCGATGCCGCAGGTAATGATCCGCCAGCACCAGCGCGAGCATCGCCTCGGCAATCGGCACGGCACGGATGCCGACACAGGGGTCGTGGCGGCCCGTGGTGACGACCTCGACCGGTTGCCCCGCCACGTCGATCGAGCGGCCCGGTTTGACGATGCTCGAGGTCGGCTTGATCGCCATGCTGACCAGCACGTCCTGGCCCGACGAGATGCCGCCGAGCGTGCCGCCCGCCTCGTTCGACAGGAAACCCTGCGGCGTCATTTCGTCGCGGTGCTGCGATCCGCGCTGCTCGACACTGGCGAAGCCTGCGCCGATCTCCACTCCCTTGACGGCATTGATGCTCATCATCGCGTGCGCGAGATCGGCGTCCAGGCGGTCGAACACGGGTTCGCCGAGGCCCGGAGGGACGCCGGTGGCCACCACATTGACGCGGGCCCCGATCGAATCGCCGTCGCGACGCAGCGCGTCGATCATCGCCTCGAGGTCCGGCACGCGCGCGGGCTCGGCACAGAAGAACGGGTTCGCGTCGATGGCGGCACGGTCGAGCATGGCGAGCTTGATCGAGCCCATCTGCGCCAGGTAGCCAAAGATGTCGATGCCCCTGGCCGCGAGGAACTTGCGTGCAATGGCGCCGGCGGCCACCCGCATCACCGTTTCGCGCGCGGACGAGCGTCCGCCGCCGCGGTAATCGCGCAGGCCGTACTTCTGCTGATAGGTGTAATCGGCGTGGCCCGGCCGGAACCGGTCCTTGATCTTGTCGTAGTCGTACGAGCGCTGGTCGGTGTTCTCGACCAGCAGGCCGATCGGCGTCCCGGTGGTGACCCCTTCGAACACACCCGAAAGGATGCGCACGCGGTCCGGTTCACGACGCTGGCTGGTGTATTTCGACGTGCCCGAGCGGCGACGCTCCACGTCACGCTGGATGTCTTCCTCGCTGAGCGGCAGTCCGGGCGGGCAGCCGTCGACGATGCAGCCGAGCGCCGGACCGTGGCTCTCGCCGAAGGTCGTCACCGTGAACAGCGTCCCGAATGTATTGCCCGACATGCCTAGCTCGCCCCGGAAAGCTCACGACGGTGCCTGTGCAGGTCGTCCTTCGTCAACAGGAAGACTCCGCCGCCGCCATGTTCGAACTCGAGCCACAGGAAGGGCACGCCTGGATAGGCCCGCTGCAATCGATCTTCACTGTCGCCCACTTCGACCACCAGGACGCCACCCGGCGCGAGGTGCGCGTCGGCGTCGCGCAGGATTCGACGCACCACGTCGAGTCCGTCGCTGCCCGCGCGCAAAGCCATGTCCGGCTCGTGCAGGTACTCGCGCGGGAGCGCGTCCATTTCCGCGTCGCTGACGTACGGAGGGTTCGACACGATCAGGTCGTAGACGGCATCGCCCAGCGGCTCGAACGTATCGCCCAGGTGCAGGTGCAGTCGCGCGCCGACGCCATGACGTTGCACGTTGCGGGCCGCGACTTCGAGCGCGTCGGGAGAAAGATCCACGGCATCGACCTGCGCTTGCGGGAATCGCAGCGCACACGCGATGGCGATGCAACCCGAACCGGTGCCGAGATCGACCAGACGCTGCACACGCGCGGGATCGATCCACGGGGCAAAACCCGCGGCAATCAGTTCGGCGAACGGCGAGCGCGGCACGATCACGCGCTCGTCGACTTCGAATTCGTGCCCGGCGAACCACATGCGGCCCATCAGGTAGGCGACGGGCACCCGTCGGCGCAGCCGTTCAGCGAACAGGCCGAGCACCTGCTCGACCTGTGCCTTGTCGGGCTTGATCGCGTAAGCCGCCTCGGCATCGGCATGGTCGAGCCCGAGCGCATGGAAAACGAGTGCCGCGGCGTCGTCCCGCGCATCGGCCGTGCCGTGCCCGTAGGCCAGGCCGGCGGCATCGAACTCGCGCGCGCCAAAACGGATCAGCTGCGCGACGGTGGGCGCGGCTGGCGGCTTGCGGCTGAACGGGGTGGGGTCGGGGTCGTCGGCATGGTCGCTGCGGTCCTATGGGATAATCGGTGCGATGACCGCCCGCCCCCTGCTTCGATACGCACTGGCCGCCATTGTAGCGTTTGCGCTCGGGCTGTTCCTCGCCCGCGTGTTCGTGACGCCGCGAGTGGTGCCGGTCCCGGTGACCGAGAGCGCGACGATCCTGCCGCAACCGCGCGAGCTGCCGCCGCTCGACCTCGTCGACCAGGACGATCGCCCGTTGCCGCGGGACTTCCTGCGCGACCGCTGGACGCTGGTGTTTTTCGGCTTCACGCAGTGCCCGGACGTGTGCCCCACGACGCTCACGACGCTCGCGCAGATGAAGAAGCAGCTCGCCGACTTGCCCGCGGGACAGCAGCCGCGCGTGCTGCTCGTGAGCGTGGACCCCGAGCGCGACACGCCCGCCGATTCTCAAGCCGTACGTGACGTTCTTCGACCCGTCCTTCCAGGGCGCGACGGGAACGCTCGACGGCGACCACCGATGCAGCGACGGCGTTCTCGGTCCCGTTCGCGAAGGTGCCGCTGCCCGGCGGCGGCTACACGATGGACCATGGCGCCGGACTGTTCATCGTCTCGCCCGCGGGCGCGCTCGCCGCTTATTCGTCGCCGCCGCTCGATGCCACCGTCCTGGCCCGCGACTACCGCAAGGTCGTGCAGTATTTCGAGGAATCGCACCGATGACCGCAGAGATCGAACGCTCGGGCAGCGACGAATTGTTTGCCCTGCTGCAGAAGGTCCTGCCGCAGCACCTGCTCTCGCGCGGCATGCACGCGCTGGCGCGCAGCCGCCAGCCCGCCGTGCGCAACCTGATCCTGCGCACGGTGCTGCGCTCGTACCCGCAGATCGACATGCACGAGGCGCTGCAGCCCGACCCGTTCAGGTACGAGTCGTTCAACGCGTTCTTCACGCGTGAGTTGCGACCGGGAGCACGACCGATCGCCACCGACGCTCACGCACTCGTCTCGCCGGTCGACGGCACCGTGAGCCAGCTCGGCCGCACGAACGCGGGCGCGCTGGTGCAGGCCAAGGGCATGCAGTACACGTGCGAAGGCCTGCTGGCGGACGTGCCCTCCGCGGCGCGCTACCTCGGCGGCAGTTTCGCGTGCCTGTACCTCGCGCCTTACAACTATCACCGCATTCACATGCCGTGCGACGCGGTGCTGCGCGCAACGCGCTATGTGCCGGGGCAGCTGTTCAGCGTGAATGCCGCTACAGCCCGCACGGTCCCCGACCTCTTCGCGCGCAACGAACGCGTCGTCTGCGATTTCGACACCGCAGACGGCCCGCTCTGCCTGGTGCTGGTCGGCGCGCTCTTCGTCGGCAGCATCGAGACCGTGTTCGCCGGCGAGATCAACCCGCCTCCCGGTCGCGGCGGCAAGGTGCGCGTGATCGAAGCCAGGCGTCGGCCGCACATTCAGGCGCGGCGAGGAACTCGGCCGCTTCAACATGGGCTCGACCGTGATCGTGCTGACCGGCGCGGCCGCGGCTTTTGCACCGCGCGTCGAGCCCGGTGAACCGGTGCGGCTGGGTCAGCTGCTGGCGCGATTCGGTGCATGACGGCTGGCGCTGAAGCGGACGCCGCGTGGCGGCCCACGGCTGACCTGGCGCGGCTGCGACTGCGCGCCGACCTGCTGGCACGGGTTCGCGCGTATTTCAGCGAATCCGGCGCGCTCGAAGTCGAGACCCCCGCGCTCGTCCGGTGCGGCCGTGACCGACGTGCACCTCGAGTCGTTGCGGGTCGCGGATGACACGACCCATGGCGCGACCGTGGGCTACCTGCAGACCTCGCCCGAGTACGCGATGAAGCGGCTGCTCTGCGCGGGGGCGCCCGACATCTACCAGGTCTGCAAGGTGTTCCGCGCCGGTGAACGTGGCGGTCGGCACAACCCCGAGTTCACGATGCTCGAGTGGTACCGGCACGGGCTCGACCACCACGCGCTGATGCGCGACGTCGAGGCCCTGATCCGGCACGTGCTGGATCCCGTGCGGACAGTCGCGGCCAGCGAATCGATCACGTACTGCGACGCGTTCGAGCGGCGTCTCGGCCTCGATCCGCTGCACGCGCCCGTCGACGCGATCCTGCAGGCCATCGAGCGCGCGGGCACTTCCGTGCCGGATTCGATGCGCGCCGGAGCGGCACGTGACGACGCGCTCGACCTGGCGATGGGCACCGTCGTCGCGGAATCCTTTGCGACGGATCGGCTGACGTTCCTCTACGACTTTCCTGCGAGCCAGGCCGCACTCGCGCAGATCCGCGGCGAGGTCGCGTCGCGCTTCGAGGCGTTCTGGGGTCCGCTCGAACTCGCGAATGGCTTTCACGAACTCGGCTCGGCGCCGGAACAGGCCGCACGATTCGCAGCGGACCTGGCACGTCGTCGCGACCACGGGCAGCCCGTCCGTGAGGTGGACCGTTTCTTCCTCGATGCACTCGCCGCCGGACTGCCGCCCTGCGCCGGCGTGGCACTCGGCTTCGACCGACTCGTGATGGTCGCCGCCCGGGCTGCGCGCATCGACGATGTGCTCACGTTTCCTTACGAACGAGCCTGACCGCCTCACCCTACTTCTGCACGGAGCCCGCGACGATGCATGCGTTGAACGACGACGTCCGTTCCCTCGCCAAGCCGGCGCTGTACGAGGAACTCGAGCTGAGCCTGCGTGGGTTGCTCGCGGGCGAGCCCAACCTGATCGCGTGCGCCGCGAACATGTCGTCGCTGCTGTACTGGAGCCTGCCCGACCTCAACTGGGTGGGCTTCTACCTGCTGGACGAAGCATCGGGTGACCTGCTGGTGGGCCCGTTCCATGGCAAGCCTGCCTGCGTGCGCATCCCGCTCGATAAAGGCGTCTGCGGTGCGTCCGCGTCGCAGCGCCGCACGCTGGTCGTCAGGGACGTGCATGCGTTCCCGGGGCACATCGCGTGCGACTCGGCTTCGAACTCGGAAGTGGTGGTGCCGATCGTCCTGGCGGACGGCCGCCTGCTCGGCGTGCTCGATCTCGACAGCCCGCTACTCGATCGGTTCGACGAGGAGGATGCGCGGGGGCTGGAGCGGCTCGTCGCTGTTTTCGTGGCTGCGATTGCGGCTACGACGTGACGCTCGAGCGGACGGTCGGTAAGGGCGTTCGTTCCGGGTCTTTGCCGGGCGAGCGGAAAGGCAGACACGCTCGCCCGGATGAAGACCCGGAACGAACGCCTGATCGACCGGGCCTGTGCGAATTCCCGTCAAAGCCCGGGTGTGACGGACACTACTTCGCGCCTGGCTCGGTCAACTCGATGTCGCCCGGCTTCCAGGTCTTGTTGATCGCTGCCTCGGTGGGGCCATATAGCCGCAGGACTGCGAAGTAGCCCCTGCCCGACACCGTTGCGAGCCAGTTGGCCTGCTTACCCTCCGGTGCCTCGGGGCCCAGATAGAGACTCGTGCTGCCGTCCTGGTTCTGCACTGGCTCGTCGCGCGAACCGAGCGACGGAAAGGGCTGCCCGTTGGCGAGGCCCGATGCATTCTCGGCCTCGTACAGCGTCAGCGACCAGAAGTTGGCGGCCGGGATGCTAGCGGGAAAATTCAAGCGATAATTGCTGCCGCCCGAGAGGGGGGCACCAGCACCGTCCGTGAAGGCGATCATATAGGCCGCGCCCTTGCCGGGAATCTTCGACAGCATCCCGGGGCTGACCGAGTAGTAGTTGGTGAAGAACCAGATGCGCGCATCCAGGTCGAGGTAGTTGGCCGCGGTGTTCTTCCAGGACAGGTCGAGCTGGTTGCGCGGGCCGGGCGGCGTCACGTTGTCGAGCGGATTGATCCAGCGACGATCGGCATAGACCCGCAGCGACCCGCCGTGCGCGGTCTCCTCGAAGCCGATCACGCGGCTCATCTTGTAGCCAGTCTTGGCCGCCCGATCGAGCATGGCTCGCGTCCCGGCATCCGGAGCGAACGGCTGCCCCGCACGATGCCGATGGCTGCGAGCAGGCCCAGGGCATCGGGTTCCGCGAGATGGGGACCCTCGCTGTCGAGCAGTTTCTTGAGGTCGTCGAACGCCGTGACGTCGTGGCGGGGCAGCATGTTGGCCGGTACGCCCGAAGCATCCGGGAACTGCATCGGCCTGGCGGTCGCCTGGCCGTTCAGCGGATAGATCTTCGACTGCTCGATCAGCGCCACGGCCGGCGTCAGATTCTTCGGGTCCGGGTAGAAGGCGCGCAGGAACACGAAGACGTTGTTGGTGCCCGAACGATAGACGTAGTGGCCGGGGGGCACCTCGCCCTCGTAGCCGGGCGGCAGCAGCAGGAACTTGCCGCCCTTGCCGGCGTCGGGACCGGGCAGACCGACATCGCCGTAGAACTTGCCGCCATCGACGGGAATCGGCCGCTGCCAGAAATCGAGCAGGATGCCCTGCAGGTTGGGCGGCGCCTCGAATACCAGCGGACCGTCCTTGCCGAGATCCACATAGCTCATCGCGTAGATGACGTCGGAGTTCGGCGTCGTCACCCGCGTCTTCGCGTCGAGGCGCTGCTTCCAGATCGGCAATACGTTGTAGCCGGCGCCGAACACCGCTTCGGAGCCGACTTTCATGCCGAGCGTGTTGATCAGCGGCAACGCCCACAAATAGGCCTGCGTCGCACGCTGGAACAGCAACTCGTCGCGGAGTGCCCGCGCGGTCTCGCGCGTCGGGCGATTCTCGGCAAACGGTGCATTCGCAAGCGCGTCGTATCGGCTGTAATCGGCCATCATCGTTCTCCTGATTCGAATCACCGCACCCGTTCGATGTCCGGCAGCACCCAGCTGCGGTCGAAGTAAGGCTGGGTCGGACCATACAGGCGGAAGTAAGTGAACCAGCCCTTGCCCGGAATCGTCTGAATCCAGTTCGATTCCGGTTTTCCGGCCGGAGCTTTCGGACCGAAGTAAAGGTCGACCGAGCCGTCGGCGTTCTTCGCGATCTCGTCGCGCGACGAACGATCCGGCTGCGCACCCGTGTCCACGAAACACCGCGTTTCATTGTCATAGACGGTGAACGACCAGAACTGCGCGACGGGCGCATCGGGTGGCACGTGCAGCTGATAGTTCTCGCTGCCATTCGAGCCATCGCCCTTGGCTGTCCTTCTGCGATTCCAGATAGACCTGGCCGAGTCCCACCGTGCGCCCCATCATGCCGACAGAGACACCCACCGCTTCGTAAAACCAGGAAGTGCGTTCGTCGAGTTGCGTATGGTGCGGGGCCTCCTGATTGGTCTCCTGCAGGGACAGCGAAAGATCCCACTGCCTGCCCGGCCAGACCTTCGCGCCCTCGAAGCGCTTTTCGTAGCCGATCGTGCGCGCCATCACTTCGCCGACGCGGGCCGCCTCGATGAGCGTCTGCTTCTGTCGTGCGTTCGGACTGAACGGCTTGCCCTTTTCGATCCCCAGCGGCTGGAGCATGCCCATGATCATCCGGTCGCGCTCGTGCACGGGCTCCTCGTTGATGATCATGGACAGGCCTTCCCAGTAAGCCAGTCCGCGTGGCTGTGTCCCGCTCCATTTGCGGCCGTCGGGCCGGATGTGCGGGGCCGCCTGCGGCGGGTTATCGCGCTGGCTGTAGGGATAGAGGCGTATGGCGGCCACCAGCGCCATGGCCTTCTCAGGGTCCGGCTCCAGTACGCGGTGGGCCACCCAGATGTTGACCGTGGACGAGCGGAAGACGTAATAGCCGTCCGGGCGGATGTCAGGGTCGTTCGGCCCGAGGATGAGGTATTTTCCACCCGCGCCCTTGTCGGGTCCGGTCTGCCCGGAATCCGTGATGGGCCGCTCCCAGAAATCAACGACGCCGCCGGCCGTGGGGCCTGCAGGAAGGTCCATGACGAGCGGGCCCGTATCGATCATGGTGGGGAACGCCATGAAGTACGGAGTGGTGGCGTTGGCGGTGAGCAGGCCAAGCTTGTCTTCGAACGTCAGGTAATCGACGAAATCCAGATTACCCGCACCGAATTTGCTTCGTTGTTCGGCCTGCCACTGCTGCATGGCCATGAGCGGCAGCGCCCAGAGGTACGCCTGGCACGCACGCTGGAAATCGATGTCGTCGAAAATCTTCCGGGCGGTCGCCTCCGTCGGGAAGCCGTTCGCGAGTTCGAGCTTGCCGAGCCGGGATTCGACGATACCGCTGGTGGGCAATTGCTGCTCTTGTGTGCCGTTCATGCGTGTTTTCCCCGATTCATTGATCACTGTCGTTGCTAATTGTCCTCGCTATCCTGCGCCTGCAGAAGTCTCCGCCTTGGCTATCGTGTCGATGCGATTTCGCTATGCTGGCGGTCTCGCCCTTCACCGGACATCTGCGATGCCGATCGACCTTCGACTGCTGCGCCAGGCGCAGGCCCTGGCCGAACACGGAAGTTTCCGCCGCGCCGCGGAGTCGCTGAAGATCGCGCAGCCCTCACTGAGTCGAGGCATCAAGGAACTCGAAGAACAAGTTGGGCTGCCGCTCTTCACGCGCAGCCGAACGGGTCACGAGCCCACCGACTTCGGCCGCGTGTTCCTGCAGCACGCGATAGCCCTGCTAGTGGGCGCTGGTGAACTGGATCGCGAGATCGCGATGGCCAAGGGCCTTGCAGGGGGTGAGATTTCCGTCGGCATGGGACCCTACGTCGCCGAGATTCTGGCGCCCCTCTGCGCGGCCCGGTTCTGTGCCGCTCATCCGGGCATGCGTCTGCGAATCCTGATGAACGACCCGGCCGCGGCCTCTCGATCCCTGCGCGCCGGGACGGTCGACCTGGCCATCGCCGAACACAGCGTGCTGGGGAGCGACGACGACCTGGAGGTCATCGCCAAGCTCCCGCCGATCGCAGGATATGTCGTCGTGCGAGCCGGACATCCGCTCACGGAAAGACCGAACGTCGACATTGCAGATGCGCTTCACTACCCGTTCGCGCAGGTCGTGATGTTGCCGCCGCACGTGCTGAAGCCCATTCTCGGAGCCCGACGCTCGACGCCGGCGCGCAACGCAACGCCGTCACCGCCCTTTCCGGCAGTGCAGTGCCCGACAGCCCAGCTCGCGGTACGCATCGTCGCGAACTCGAACGCATTCACGTTTGCCACTCTGGGAATGGTGCGCAATGAAATCGAACGGCGCGAGGTCGTCCCGCTGTTCCCGGCGCCGTGGTTGCGCGTCGAATGGGGTCTCGTCCGGTCGCGCAAGCGCTCGATGTCGCCGGCGATGAACGCGCTTGCAGAAGAGATCCAGCGGACGTATGCCGAGGTGCTGCGAGAAGAAGCGATGCTCGGCGAGCGTTGGTTCCGATCAACCGGTGCTGTTTCGCCGAAGAGGGCTGACCGTCGCAAGCCGGCTGCGACGATCCAAAGCGGTTCCCGTGATCCGTCCCGCCCGACGCGCACTCCTTTCCGCTGACGGTTCCTAGCCAGGCTGCCTGAGAATCGGGCAGCCGACGCGAATGTCTGCTGTTTGCCCGAGCGCGCAATACGGACCACCGCATTTCGAGATAGAGCCAAAGAAAAAGGGCGCCCACGGCGCCCTTTCCACTGTCAGCCAGGAGTGAAAGATGGGGGTGTCGTTCCGACTAACCCCCAACCCCTATCCCCTGACCCCTCGCGCCGGCGGCAATCGCCGCCGCAGCGTCAGCTCTTCGCCCGGCTCAGGTACTCGCCCGTCCGCGTGTCGACGCGGATGACTTCGCCTTCGTTCAGGAACAGCGGCACGCGCACCACGGCGCCCGTCTCGAGCTTCGCCGGCTTCTGGCCGCCCGTCGCGGTGTCGCCACGCACGCCCGGGTCGGTCTCGACAATCTTGAGTTCGACGTGGGCCGGCGCATTCACCGACAGCGGCACGCCGTTCCACAGCATGACCGTGCACATCGTGCCGTCCTTCAGCCACATGGCCGAGTCGCCCATCGCTTCCTTGCCGGCGGTGTGCTGCTCGAAGTTATCCGGGACCATGAAGTGCCAGAAATCGCCGTCGCTGTAGAGATACTGCATCTCCGATTCCTGGATGTCCGCGCCTTCGACGGTGTCGCCGGACTTCATGTTGCGCTCGAGCGTGCGGCCCGACTTCAGGTTGCGGATGCGGACGCGGTTGAACGCCTGCCCCTTGCCCGGCTTCACGAACTCGTTCTCGACGATCACGTACGGATCGCCGTCGATCATGATCTTGAGACCGGACTTGAATTCGTTCGTGCTGTAAGTGGACATGGGTGTGCTGCGCCTGACTGATGCGTGCTGATGCGGTTGAACCGGGAGCGGCAGGGACCGACAATGGCGGGCTGCCGATGGTTAGCCGCACATGATACCCGCAACCCCCCTCCTCCGTCATCTGAGCCCGGCCGCCTGGCAGCAGGCCCTGCGGGACTGCGTCAGCGACCCCCAGGAACTGGCGGATTGCCTTGGCCTGGGCGGGGAATGGGTCGAACCGGCCCGTCGTGCGGCAGCACGGTTTCCACTGCGAGTGCCCCGCAGTTACCTGGCGCGCATGCGCCACGGCGACGCGACCGATCCGCTGCTGCGGCAGGTGCTGCCGCTGGACGCCGAACTGCTCGAAACGCCGGGCTACGTCGCGGACCCGGTGGGCGATCTCGAGGCCCTGGCCGGACAGGGCCTGCTGCACAAGTACCACGGCCGGGCACTGCTGGTGACCACGGGCGCCTGCGCCATCCACTGCCGTTACTGCTTCCGGCGCGAGTTTCCGTATGGCGAGCAGCACGCAGGCAGGCAGGCGCTTTGCGAGTTCGCTCGCGGCGATCCGCGCCGACTCGAGCATCACCGAAGTCCTGCTGAGTGGCGGCGATCCCCTCACCCTGAGCGACCGCCGGCTCGCCGGCTCTCCTCGAAGGTCTCGAGGCGATTGCGCACGTACGGCGCGTCCGCGTGCACACGCGATTGCCCGTCGTGCTGCCGGAACGGATCGATTCCGGATTCCTGGCAGTGTGGAATTCGCTGCGACGCTTGCAGCGCATCGTGGTGATTCATGCGAACCACGCGCAGGAACTGCGTGACGCCGCCGACGTCCAGGCCGCGCTCGGCGCATTGCAGGCAGCGGGCACCACGTTGCTGAACCAGTCCGTGCTGCTGCGGGGAGTGAACGACTCGGTCGCAGCGCTCGAAGAACTCAGCGTCGTGCTGTTCGAATCCGGCGTGCTGCCGTATTACCTGCACGTGCTGGACCCGGTCCGCGGCGCCGCCCACTTCGACGTCCCCGAGGACGAGGCACGCCAACTGCATGCCGGCGCTGACGGCGCGCCTGCCCGGATACCTCGTGCCGAAGCTGGTGCGGGAGGTTCCGGGCGCTGCTGCGAAGACAATGCTGCCACCTGCGTCACGTTAGGGGCGCAGACCCCGGTGCTATGATCCCCGCGAATTTGACATTACACGCGCGCGGGAGGCCCGACTGGCCCGATCCGCGCCTAACGGGGTAGGAAATTGGGCGAAACCAGCGCCATTCCAGTGGTCGTCCTGTCGCGGCAGCAGGACCCCGTCGAGATCATCAACAGCACCCTGCGCAACGCGGGTCAGGTGGTTCACTGCACGTGGGTGCGGGAGCTTGCCGACCTTGCGGACGCGCTCGGCGCGCCCAATGCACCGCAGCTGCTGTTCTTCTGCGTCTCCGACTCGGACGAACTCGAAAGCGCGATGGAGCAACGCTCGCGCCTGGCTTCGAGTGTGCCGGCCCTCGTGGTGCGTGATTCGCTCACCGAAGCCGACCTCGTTCGCGGACTCGAACTCGGTGCCGCCGACGTCGTGACGCTGGCCGCCCGCGGCCGGCTGCAATCCGTGGCCGCCCGCGAACTCGACGCTGCGCGGCTCGACAATGCACTGAACGGCACGCTCGCCTCGGCCCGGCAGTACCGCGACCAGATGCGCGCGTTCATGACGGGCTCGACCGATGCGATCGCACACGTGCAGGAAGGCATCGTCGTCGACGTCAATCCGGCCTGGAGCGAACTGTTCGGCCACCCCGATCCGAGTGAACTGCTCGGCCAGCCGCTCATGGACCTGTTCGATGCCCGCAGCCACGCCGCGCTCAAGGGCGCGCTCGTCGCGGCGGCGCAGGGCCGCTGGGCCGGTCATGCGTTGAGCGTGTTGGCGATGCAGCCCGGCGGCAGCTCGCAAACGCTGGAACTCAGCTTCGAGCGCTTCGAATTCGAAGGCGAACCCGCCGTGCGCCTGCGTGTCGCCACGCAGAAGCGCGACATGGAAACACTGGCCAACCAGCTCGAGCAGGCGATGCGCATGGACTCGCGCACGGGCCTGCTGCGGCGCGCGGCATTCATCGAATCCGCCAAGGCGCGCGCGGCACAGCCGCTCAAGGCCGGCCTGCGTGCCGTCGCCTACCTGACTCCTGACAGCTTCGACAACGTCGAGCGCGATTACGGCCCGATCGTCGCGGAGGAAGTCCTCGACGCATTGTCACGCCGCGTGCAGGAACAACTGCAGCCCGGCGACCTGGCGAGCCGCGTCGCACCGTACGGCATCGCCCTGCTCGTCGAGCGTGGCAACCCGCGCGACCAGGAAGCGTGGCTTGCCAAGTTGCGGGAACGCATCTCGGCGGAGCCGCTGCTGGCGGATGACGCCGCCGTGGAACTCACCTGCAGCATCGGCTCGGCTCCGCTGCTCGCTCACGGCGGCCCGCTGCAGAAAGCGCTCGAGACAGCGATTGCGGCACAGCGCGTGGCAACCGCCGCCGGTGGCGACCGCTGCGTGCATCGCGAACCGGCGGGCACCAAGCCCCAGATCGACGAAGCGGATCGCACCTGGGCCAACCAGATCAAGGCCGCGCTGATGGCGAACCGGTTCCGGCTCGTGCAGCAGCCGATCGCGAGCCTCGTCGGCGAAGACCGGCCGATGTTCGACCTGCTGGTGCGCATGCTCGACGAAGCCGGCCAGGAAGTCCTGCCGACGGAGTTCCTCGCCGCGGCCGAACGCACCGACCTGATGAAGAACATCGATCGCTGGATCGTCGGCGCCGCGATGTCGTTCTGCGCAGCAAAGAAGCCGCACCGCGTCTTCGTGCGTCTCTCGCGCGATTCGATGCACGACCAGACGCTCGGCACGTGGCTGCAGCAGCAGCTCAAGGCATCGGGCGTCGAGCCGAGCCGGATCGTGTTCGAGATCACCGAAGAGATGGTGCACGAGAAGCCGCGCGAGGCGCGCTCGCTGCAGGGCCTGCTCTCGGCGCTGGGAATCGAGTTTGCGGTCGAGCACTTCGGCGCATCCGGCGACGCGGCCGCGCTGCTGCATCGGCTGCCGGTCAATTACGTGAAGATCGACGGCGCGCTGATGCAGGGCCTCGCCAACGACCGGCCGCTGCAGGAACGCGTGAAGGCGCTCGTGGACGTCGCGCGCGAACACGGCGTGACCACGATCGCCGAGCGCGTCGAGGACGCCAACACGATGGCCGTGCTGTGGCAGCTCGGCATCGAGTTCATCCAGGGCTATTTCGTGAACAGCCCGGAACAGGTGGTGATGTGAGGAAGGGGTTAGGGGGTAGGGGTTAGGGGTTAGAAGGTGAGGCCGGTGCAGGCGCGCTGCTTCCAGCTGTGCTCCGCGGGAGATCCGTCGCTCTGGCAACGAGCGCAGCTGAACTCCATGCTCACACAGCACCTCCGACTAACCCCTAACCCGTAACCCGCCCGCCGATGTAAGCAAGCGGCACCGACGCGATGGCGAACGGCAGCAGTTGATTCCAGGGGGTCCAGCCCGCCCGCCAGAATCGGTACGTGGCCAGTGTCGCGACAATCAGGTTAAGTGCGAGCGCGGTGGGCCGCATCGTAGCGGGCGCCACCCCAAGCAACGCCATCGTTGCCAGGTAGCCCGACGCGCCAGCGTGTCCTACGCTGCTGTAGAGAGCCGCGAGGAAGAAGAACGCGGCGGCGAGGATGAGTACATCCGCTGTCACCGTGCAATGTCTATTCGACTTCCAGTCCTTCCGCCTTGCGCCAGCCGCGAGGCAACACCGCACCACGCTGGCCGCGTTCGCCGCGATACTCCGCCAGGTCCTTGTACGACAGCCCCATCGTGCGGTCGCCGCAGAGCACCTTGAGCGTCTGACCCGGCGCGACGGCCGCGATCGCGAGCAGCGTCTCGGGCTCCACCAGCGACTTCTTGGTCGAGATGCCGAAGATCTTGTTGCCCTTGCCGCGCGGCAGTTCGGGCAGGTCGGCGACCGGGAACGTCAGCAGGCGCCCTTCCGAATTCACGGCAGCGAGCAGTGGCTCGTCGCCCGGCGGCACGACCGTCGGCGCGATCGCCGCGTAACCATCCGGCACGTTGAGCACGGCCTTGCCGGCACGGTTGCGGCTGTGCAGGTCCTCGAGCTTGACGACGAAGCCGTAACCCGCGCTGCTCGCGAGCACCCAGCGATCCGCGGGATCGCCGATCAGGACACCGGGGAACGTTGCACCGTCGGGCGGATCGAGGCGGCCGGACAACGGCTCACCCTGTCCGCGCGCCGATGGCAGCGTGTGCGCCAGCAGGCTGTACGCACGACCCGTGCTGTCGAGGAACACGGCCAACTGCGTGCTGCGGCCCTTGGCGCACGCGCGGTACTCGTCGCCCGTCTTGTACGAGAGCGTGCGCGGGTCGATCTCGTGACCCTTGGCCGCGCGGACCCAGCCGCTCTTCGACAGGACCACCGTGGTCGGCTCACTCGCGACGAGCTCGGTCTCGTCGATCGCCTGCGCGGCGGCACGCGCCACCAGCTTGCTGCGACGGTCATCGCCGTACTTGAGGGCATCGGCCTGGATCTCGTCGCGCACCAGCCGCTTGAGCTTGGCCTTGCTGCCGAGCAGCTTCTCGAGGCCATCGCGCTCCTTGGCGAGCTCGTCCTGCTCGCCGCGGATCTTCATCTCTTCGAGCCGCGCCAGGTGGCGCAGCTTGGTTTCGAGGATGGCCTCGGCCTGCGCCTCGGACAGCTGGAAACGCGCGATCAACGCGGCCTTCGGATCGTCCTCCGTGCGGACGATGCGGATGACCTCGTCGAGGTTCAGGTACGCGACCAGCAAGCCGTCGAGGATGTGCAGCCGCGCGTTGACCTTCTCGAGCCGGTACTGCAACCGGCGCGTCACGGTGTCGACGCGGAACGACAGCCACTCCTCGAGCAGCGCGCGCAACCCCATCACCCGCGGCCGGCCGTCGCGCGCGATGACGTTCAGGTTGACGCGGTACGTCCGCTCCAGGTCCGTCGTCGCAAACAGATGCGCCATGACCTGCTCGGTGTCGACGCGGTTGGAACGCGGGGTGATCACGAGGCGCGTCGGGTGCTCGTGATCGGACTCGTCGCGCAGGTCCTCGATCATCGGCAGCTTCTTCGCGCGCATCTGCGCGGCGATCTGCTCCAGCACCTTCGAGCCGGAGACCTGGTACGGCAGCTCCGTGACGATGATTTCGCCGTCTTCCATCTCGAACCGGGCACGGGCACGGAAGGTGCCGTTGCCGGTTTCGTAGATCTTCTGCAGTTCTTCGCGCGGGGTGATGATTTCCGCGCCCGTCGGGAAATCCGGGCCGAGCACGTGCTCGCACAACTGTGTCGTCGTCGCCTTCGGCTCGTCGAGCAGGCGGATGCAGGCGGCCGCGACTTCGCGCAGGTTGTGCGGCGGAATGTCGGTGGACATGCCCACGGCAATGCCCATGGCCCCGTTCAGCAGCAGGTTGGGCAGCCGCGCGGGCAACAGGCAGGGCTCGTCGAGCGAACCATCGAAGTTGGGCTGCCAGTCCACCGTGCCCTGGCCGAGCTCGGACAGCAGGACTTCGGCGTAGCGCGAGAGCTTCGACTCGGTGTAACGCATCGCGGCGAACGACTTCGGGTCGTCCGGCGAGCCGAAGTTGCCCTGCCCGTCCACGATCGGGTAGCGGTACGAGAACGGCTGCGCCATCAGCACCATGGCCTCGTAGCAGGCCGAGTCGCCGTGCGGGTGGAACTTGCCGATCACGTCGCCGACCGTGCGGGCCGACTTCTTGGGCTTGGCGGTGGCGGCGAGACCGAGCTCGCTCATCGCGTAGATGATGCGGCGCTGCACGGGCTTCAGGCCGTCGCCGATGTGCGGCAGCGCGCGGTCCAGGATCACGTACATCGAATACTCGAGGTACGCACGCTCGGTGAACGTCCGCAGCGGCTGGCGCTCGACGCCCTCGAAATCGAGCGTCGCGGTCGTATCGGTGTCTTTGCTCTTGCTCATCGTTACTCTGCCGCCACCTGGTCGGCTGCTTCGGCTGCGATCGCATCGTTGGGATCGATGACCGCGATGACGCTGGCGAGGTTGCCCTTCGTCTCCAGCCAGTCACGACGGTCGGATGCGCGCTTCTTGGCGAGCAGCATGTCCATGAGCTGGTCGGCGTTGTCCGCGGCATCGACCGTGAGCTGCACGAGCCGCCGCGTCTCGCGCGCCATCGTGGTCTCGCGCAGCTGCAGCGGGTTCATCTCACCGAGGCCCTTGAAGCGCGTCACCGACGGCTTCGCGCGTGCGTTCTCGGCGCGGATGCGCTCGAGGATGCCGTTGCGCTCCGCGTCGTCGAGCGCGTACTCGACGTTCTTGCCGTAGTCGATGCGATAGAGCGGCGGCATCGCCACGTAGACGTGCCCCGCGAGCACGAGCGGCCGGAAGTGCCGCAGGAACAACGCGCAGAGCAGCGTGGCGATGTGGAGGCCGTCGGAGTCGGCGTCCGCGAGGATGCAGATCTTGTCGTACCGCAGGTCCTTGACCGCATCGGAACCCGGCTCGACGCCGATCGCCACGGTGATGTCGTGGACTTCCTGCGACGACAGCACGTCGGCCGCCTCGACTTCCCACGTGTTCAGGATCTTGCCGCGCAGCGGCATCACCGCCTGGAACTCGCGATCGCGCGCCTGCTTGGCGGAACCGCCGGCCGAGTCGCCTTCGACCAGGAACAGCTCGGCCCGCTTCGGGTCCTGGCTGCTGCAGTCCGCGAGCTTGCCCGGCAATGCCGGGCCCGCGACCACGCGCTTGCGCGCGATCTTCTGGCTCGCCTTCAACCGCGTCTGCGCGTTGACGATCGCGAGCTGGGCGATCTTCTCGCCCGCTTCCGGGTGCTGGCTCAGCCACAGCCCGAACTGGTCCTTGACGATGCCGGAGACGAACGCAGCCGGTTCGCGGGACGACAGGCGTTCCTTGGTCTGCCCGGCGAACTGCGGGTCGCGCATCTTCATCGAGAGCACGTAGCTGGTGTCGTCCCAGACGTCTTCGGGCGACAGCTTCAGGCCGCGCGGCAGCAGGTTGCGGAACTCGCAGAACTCGCGCACCGCCTCCGTCAGGCCGAGACGGAAACCGTTGACGTGGGTGCCGCCCTGCGCGGTCGGGATCAGGTTGACGTAGCTTTCTTCGAACCGCGTGCCGCCGTCCGTCCGCCAGACCACCGCCCAGTCGACGCCTTCGTGCTCGCCTTCGACCTTGCCGACGAACGGCTCGTCCGGCAGCCATTCGGTGGACTCGAGCGACTCGCGCAGGTACTGCGACAGTCCCTCGGTGTACAGCCACTCTTCCTTCTCGCCGGTCTTCTCGACGCTGAAACGCACGCGCAGGCCCGGGCACAGCACGGCCTTGGCCTTGAGCACGTGCTTGAGCTTGGGCAGCGCGAAATCGGGAGCGTCGAAGTACGACGTGTCGGGCCAGAAGCGGACCGTGGTGCCGGTGTTGCTCTTGCCGACGTCACCGACGACTTCGAGCTTGGAATGCACCTTCCCGTTCTTGAACGAGATGTTGTATTCCTTGCCGCCGCGGCGCACCCAGCACTCGAGGTGCTTCGACAGCGCGTTGACCACCGAGACGCCCACGCCGTGCAGGCCGCCCGAAAACTTGTAACCGGAGTCGGCGGAGAACTTTCCGCCCGCGTGCAGCCGGGTGAGGATCAGCTCGACGCCGCTCACCTTCTCTTTCGGGTGGATATCCACCGGCATGCCGCGGCCGTCGTCGACGACCTCGAGCGACCCGTCCTTGTAGACGGTCACTTCGATCTTGCTGCAATGGCCCGCGAGCGCTTCGTCGACGCTGTTGTCGACGACTTCGTGAGCGAGGTGGTTGGGCCGACTGGTGTCGGTGTACATGCCCGGACGACGCCGGACGGGCTCGAGTCCGCTCAGGACTTCGATGTCTTGAGCGGTGTAGGACTGGCTCATTCTTGGATCGGTCCGCGGGCTCGCGTGGGTGGTAAAAAGCGCGCGAATGGTAGCAGAGCGCGGCGTTCCGTTGGCTCGAAGGTCTGCGAAGCGGAGCCAAGCACGCGACGGGACGACGTGCGCCTGGTCCGGTGGTTCCCCGGGCGAGCGGAAAGGCAGACACGCTCGCCCGGAAAACCACCGGACCAGGCGTCGCGCGGCCGACGCTGCGGCTGGATCGTCCGCATCGCTCCAGCGCACCGGACGCGCCGGCTCACTACCTTCCGCTGTGGGGTCCGCCGCAGCTTGCGCCGTGCGCTTTCCGGCCCCAGGGCTGGAAAGCGCTCAGGCGCTGTCGCTGCGAGCGGTCGATCCGGGGCCTTTCCCCGAGCGCGTGTCTGCCTTTCCAAGCTCGGGGAGAAGACCCCGGATCGACCGCCACGCCTGCCACGAGCGATTCAGCCGCCTGAGCCGCACTGGCAAACGCACGCGGCAAGCTGCGCGTTGACCCCCGCGGACCCCTGTGGGAGGCTTCCCGCCCTCTGGAGGCCTCCTGCCGTGACCGAAAAGCCATCGCCCGCCCCACACCCCCGAGACTTCGAGCGCGCCCTGGGCGAACTCGAGGCGACCGTCGACAAGCTCGAGCACGGCGACCTGTCGCTCGAGGACGCGCTCAAGCATTTCGAGCGCGGCGTCGCCCTCGCCCGCGACTGCCAGGCCTCGCTCAAGCAGGCCGAGCAGAAGGTCGAGATCCTGCTGCAGAAATCGGCCACGGCCGCGCCCGAGCCGTTCGAGCCCGACGACGCATGACCGCGCAGCCGGCGGCTTCCTCGCCGCGTGAGCCGCTGGCCCAGGCGCTGGAGCGCTGGCGCCTGCGGGTCGAACGCGAACTCGACGCATGGCTCCCCGCCGACACGGAGGTGCCCGGCCGGCTCCATGCCGCGCAGCGCTACAGCGTGCTCGGTCCCGGCAAGCGCATTCGTCCGGCCCTCGTCTACGCGACGGCGGCAACGCTGGGCATGCCGCTCGACCAGGTGGACGCGGCCGCCTGTGCCGTCGAGCTGATTCACTGCTATTCGCTCGTGCACGACGACCTGCCGGCGATGGACGACGACGACCTGCGGCGCGGCCGGCCCACCTGTCACAAGCAGTTCGACGAAGCGACGGCGATCCTGGCCGGCGATTCGCTGCAGGTGCTGGCATTTCACCTGCTGGCGTCGCATCCGGGGCTGCCGCGCGATGCCGCGATCCGCGTGCGCATCATCGACACGCTCGCCGTCGCCAGCGGCACGGCCGGCATGGCCGGTGGCCAGGCGCTGGACCTCGCGGCCGAAGGCGGCTCGCTCACGCTGGCCGACCTCGAGCGGTTGCACGCGCTCAAGACCGGAGCGCTCATCCGCGCGAGCGTGCTGATGGCCGCGCATTGCCGGTCGGGGCTCGATGCCGACCAGCTCGCTGCACTGAGCGCTTTTGGCGATTGCGTGGGCCTGGCCTTCCAGGTGCAGGACGACATCCTCGACGTCGAGGGCGACGTCCAGGTCATCGGCAAACCGCCGGGCAGCGACGAGGCCCGCGGCATGCCCACTTACCCCGCGATTGCCGGCCTGGAAGCCGCCCGGGCGCGCGTGCGCCAGCTGCACGACGAGGCCAGCCGGCAGCTCGCCGCGCACGGCTGGCAGGACAGCCCGCTGGCCGACCTGTCCCACTGGTTGCTGACCCGGAACCGTTAAACGGACGGTCCGGTACCGCAGCAGTGTAAAATCACGGAAATGTCGCGCCCCGATCTCTATCCGTTGCTTACGCGCATCGAGGCGCCGTCGGACCTCCGCCAGCTGCCGGAGACCAAGCTGGTGCCGCTGGCCGGCGAACTGCGCGAATTCCTGATCCAGACCGTCAGCCAGATGGGCGGCCATTTCGCCGCCGGCCTCGGCACCGTCGAGCTCACGGTCGCCCTGCATTACGTCTTCGACACGCCGCACGACCGCCTCGTCTGGGACGTCGGCCACCAGGCCTATCCGCACAAGGTGCTGACCGGTCGTCGCAAGCGCCTGCAGACGATCAAGCACAAGGGCGGGCTCGCGCCGTTCCCGAGCCGCTTCGAGAGCGAGTACGACACGTTCGGCGTCGGGCACTCGAGCACCTCGATCAGCGCGGCCATCGGCATGGCGCTCGCCGCGAAGAGCAAGGGCGAGAAGCGTCGCGTGGTCGCCGTCATCGGCGACGGCGCGATCACCGCCGGCCAGGCCTTCGAAGCGCTGAACCACGCCGGCGCGCTCGACGCCAACGTGCTGGTGATCCTGAACGACAACGACATGTCGATCTCGGAGAACGTCGGCGCGCTGTCGAACTACTTCGCGCGCGTGCTCTCCGGCAAGACCTACGCCGCGCTGCGCGAAGGCGGCAAGAAGATCCTGCGCCGCATGCCCACCGTGTGGGAACTCGCGCGCCGCTCCGAGGAACACTTCAAGGGCATGGTGCTGCCCGGCACGTTGTTCGAGGAGATGGGCTTCAACTACTTCGGCCCGATCGACGGCCACGACCTCGACATGCTGGTGAAGACGCTCACCAACCTGCGCGACCTCGAAGGCCCGCAGTTCCTGCACGTCGTGACGCGCAAGGGCAAAGGCTACGCGCCCGCCGAAGCGGATCCGATCAAGTGGCACGGCCCGGGTCCGTTCGACCCCGAGGCCGGCACGATCTACAAGGAAAAAGCGACGGGCCCGGTGTATTCGCAGGTGTTCGGGCAGTGGCTCTGCGACATGGCCGAGCTCGATCCGCGCATCGTCGGCATCACGCCCGCCATGCGCGAAGGCTCGGGGCTGGTCGAGTACTCGAAGCGCTTCCCCGACCGCTATTTCGACGTCGCCATCGCCGAGCAGCACGCCGTCACGCTCGCGGCCGGCATGGCCTGCGAAGGACTGCGGCCGGTGGTCGCGATCTATTCGACGTTCCTGCAGCGCGCCTACGACCAGTTGATCCACGACGTCGCGCTGCAGGAATTGCCGGTCGCGTTCGCGATCGATCGCGGCGGAGCTCGTCGGTGGCGACGGCGCCACGCACCAGGGCGCGTTCGACCTGTCGTTCCTGCGCTGCATCCCGAACATGGTCGTGATGGCGCCGGCCGACGAGAACGAATGCCGGCAGATGCTCTACACCGCGGTCACGATCGACGGCCCCGCAGCCGTGCGCTATCCGCGCGGGCCCGGCCCGGGCACTCCGCTCGTCACGGAGATGACTGCGTTACCGGTCGGCCGCGCCGAAGTTCGCCGTGAGGGTCGCTCGGGCCTGCTGCTGCTCGCGTTCGGCACGATGGTGGCGCCGTGCGTCGCGCTGGCCGAGAGACTCGACGCGACGCTGGTCAACATGCGCTTCGTGAAGCCGCTCGACGAAGACACGATCTGCCGGCTCGCGGCGACGCATTCGTGCATCGTCACGCTCGAGGAGAACGTCGTCGCCGGCGGTGCCGGCAGTGCCGTCAGCGAGTGCCTGGCCGCGCGCGGGATCGAGGCCCAGGTTCAGCACATCGGCATCCCGGACCGGTTCATCGAGCACGGTTCGCGCGAGGATTGCCTCGTGATGGCCGGAATCGACGCGCCCGGCATCGAAAAGCAGGTCCAGCGGATCTGGGCGGACCACCGCCCGACCCGCCCGGCCGTCGCCAGCCGGGCCTCCTGAGGCCGCGGCAACGCACCGGCCCGCCGCCGGCAGGCCCGGACAGAGTCTCGTATACTTGCCCTCCCGGCGGGAATCCACGCTCCGCCCGCCACCCGAATGGACGACAGTACCCCCCGACCGGACCAAAGCATGAGCCGCCCCTCCTCAACGATCAGTGAAACGCTGGGCAGCGCCAGCGTGACGCCCATCGAAGACGTCCAGGGCCGGGCCGACTCGCGCCAGATCCCGATCAACAAGGTCGGCATCAAGGACGTGTACCACCCGGTGCGCGTGCGCGACCGCTCGGGCGGCGACCAGCACACGGTCGCCAACTTCAACATGTACGTCGCGCTGCCCCACAACTTCAAGGGCACGCACATGTCGCGGTTCGTCGAGATCCTGCACCTGCACGAGCGGGAGATCTCGGTCGACTCGTTCCGCGCCATGCTCACCGAGATGACCGAGCGCCTCGATGCGACCTCCGGCCACATCGAGATGACGTTCCCCTACTTCGTCATGAAGCAGGCGCCGGTCACCAAGGTGGAGAGCGTCGTCAAGTACGACGCC
This sequence comes from uncultured Gammaproteobacteria bacterium, assembly GCA_963828265.1. Classification (GTDB taxonomy): domain Bacteria; phylum Pseudomonadota; class Gammaproteobacteria; order Steroidobacterales; family Steroidobacteraceae; genus RPQJ01. The sequence goes on from CAWHEA010000005.1 coordinate 30,914, forward strand.
AGCCTGATCGGCGAGATCCACGACGGCGTCGAGCAGATGTGGATTCGCGTGGTCGTCGCCGTGACGAGCCTGTGCCCGTGCTCCAAGCGGATCTCGGATTACGGCGCGCACAACCAGCGCTCGCACATCACGATCAAGGCGCGCGTGCGCGAGCACGTGTGGATCGAGGAACTGATCGACATCGCCGAGCAGGAAGCGTCGTGCGAAGTGTTCGGCATCCTGAAGCGCCCGGACGAGAAGTACGTGACCGAGCGCGCCTACGACAACCCGAAGTTCGTCGAGGACATCGTGCGCGACGTGGCGGTGCGGCTCAACGGCGAGGAGCGCGTGCTGGCCTACGTGGTCGAAGCCGAGAACTTCGAGTCGATCCACAATCACAGCGCGTATGCGCTGATCGAGAAGGACAAGGAAAGGGGTAGGAGGTAGGGGTTAGGGGTTAGGAGGTTAGTCGGAAGAGTCAGCGAAGCCACTTCACCCGCACTTCCCAGCCTGCAGCCGGCGAACCCACCGATCGATCTGACTGATCAAAAAAAGGGCGCCGATGGCGCCTTTTTTTTGATCGATCTGACTCGGTACTGAGTCCGGGTTCGATGTTGCAGATACGGTTGGGGCTTCCGCACTTCCGACTAACCCCTAACCCCTATCCCCTACCCCTTCCCCTACTTCTTGCCCCGCTGCAGCCGCCCGATCAGCTCCCGCAGGAACACCTTGTGGAAGCGCAGCTGGCACGAGACCGACGACTGCTCGAGCAGCGTCGCCGTCACCTTCAGCATCGTCACCGCGCTTTCGGCCTCGACGACCGTGTCACGGCGCGAGCCTTCGGCATACCCGGCTTCACCGAAGCAGCCGCCAGCAGGCACGCGTCCGATGATGTCGCCACCGCGGCTCAGGCGCACGGTTCCCGAGACCACGATGTAGAACCGGTCGTCGATGTCGCCCGGGCGCAGCACGGGCTCGCCCGGCTGGCATTCGGTCCAGACCCCGGCGCGCATCACCTCGCGGATCTCGCCGTGCGAGAAATCGTGGAAGAAGCGCAGCTTGCGCATCACGGCAAAGCGCTCTTCGTCGTCGATCTCCGCCTGCGACGCGCGCAGCTTCTGGTGCACGCGCGTCAGCTCGGCGGCGAACTCGGTGCCGGTGCGATAGCGGTTGTCGGGTTCCTTCTGCAGCGCGCGCTTGACGACTTCCTCGAGTTCCTCGGGAATCTCGGGGCGGACGAGGCGCAGCGATTCCGGCTTCGGACTGCACCACCTGGCGCAGCAGCTTGCCGAGCGCGCCGGCGCGGAACGGGCCGCTGCCCGCAGAGCATTTCGTACATCACGGCGCCGAGCGAATACAGGTCGGAGCGCGCGTCGAGCTCGAGGCCCTGCACCTGCTCCGGCGACATGTAGGCCGGGCTGCCCGCAACGCCTTCGAGCCGCGAGACGTCGGAGTCCGCGACGAGGGCGATGCCGAAATCGACGATGCGCACGTCGCCGTCCTGCGTCAGCAGGATGTTCGACGGCTTGATGTCGCGATGGACGACGCCGCGCGAATGCGCGTAGTGCAGCGCCTTCGCGCACTTGTACATGATGGAGACGACCTGGTCGATCGGCAGCAGGCTGCCGGCGCGGCAGTACGCGCTCAGCGTGCGCGCGCCGTGCACGTGCTCCGTGACGACGTAGCGGCGGCCGTCTTCCTCGCCCGCGTCGAAGATCGGCACGATGTTCGGGTGCTGCAGCTTGCCGACCATCTTCGCTTCGCCCATGAACATGCGGCGGGCGTTGCGGCTTTCGGCGTCGTCGCTGCTCGTGGCGTGGTAGAGCTTGATGGCGACGTCGCGGCCGTAGAACGGATCGTGCGAGAGGTACACCGTGCCGGTGCTGCCGCGACCCACTTCGTGCACGACGTAATACTTGCCGATGCGCTCGGGCGCGCCAGGCATCGACTCCATCAGCAAGGTCTGCGTCTGCACGTGCGGATGCACGGGTGACGGGGCCTCGGGTCGTTCGGCGGGATTGGCTTCGGTCACGTGTACTTCTTGATGAGCAACAACAGGACGGCGGCCATGAGGGCTGCCATTACGTCGTCGAGCATAATTCCCAGTCCACCGCGCATTCCGTGATCGATCTCCCGGATCGGCCAGGGCTTCCACACGTCGAACAGGCGGAACAACCCGAAAGCGAGCTGCCATTCCCCACCACGTGGCCGGCGCGGCCAGCAGGGTGAGCATCATTCCGGCCACTTCATCCCACACGATGGCGGAATGATCGTGCACACCGAGCTTCCGCGCGCTTTCGCCGCAGATCCAGATTCCGGCGACGGTCACGACGATCGTCACCGCCAGGGCGAACCAGAAGCCGAACGGCGCGACTGCCAGCCCGAACAGCAGGCCGACGATCGAACCGAACGTGCCGGGCGCCACGGGCGCGAGTCCCGAGCCGAACCCCAGCGCGAGCAGGTGGACGGGATCGCGCAGCAACGCGGCCGGAACCGGGATGCGATCGCGCTTGTGACCGGACTCAGGCGGCGAAGTGGTCATAGCCTTTCCCCGCGACGTTCACGCGCGCGCCGTCGCGACGGCATTCGACGCCCTCGCCCTGCACCATCGAGCCGATGCAGCGCAGGCTGCAGCGCACCGGCCTCGGCGAGGTGCGCGATGTGCCCGAAGTGATCCGAGGGCAACGTAAACAACAGTTCGTAATCGTCACCGCCGTGCAGCACCAGGCGCTCCTGCTCGGCCAGCGGGTAAGCGGCAAGCTCGGGTGCCACCGGCAGACGCTCGAGGTCGATGCACGCACCGCACACCGCTCGCTCGCGCGAGCTTGCCGAGGTCGCCGAGCAGGCCATCGGAGACGTCCATGGCGGCCGTTGCGAATCCGCGCAGCGCACGCCCGAGGGCCAGTCGCGGTTCGGCGCGCAGGAAGCGGCGCACGCGCGCATCTTTCGACTGGAAGGTTGCGCGGCCCGATTGCAGTTCCTCGAGACCGGCCGCGGACACGCCCGGTGCACCGGAGACGATGATGAGATCGCCCGCTCGCGCACCGGAGCGCCGCAGTGCCGCGGCAGGCGGCACGAATCCGAGCACTTCGACCGTGACGACGAGCGGACCCGAGACCGTATCGCCGCCGACGAGCGCGACGCCGTGGCGTTCGGCCAGTGCGTACAGTCCAGCCGCGAAGTCGGCGAGCCAGCGCTCGTCGGAGCGCGGCATCGACAGTGACAGCAACGCCCACGCCGGTTCGGCGCCCATGGCGGCCAGGTCGCTCAGGTTCACGGCCAGCGCCTGGTGGCCGATCGCCGCGGCGGGCGTGCCCGGCAGGAAGTGACGGCCTTCGACCAGCGTATCCGTTGCCGCGACGAGGGCCTGGCCCGGGGGCGGCGTCAGCAGTGCGGCGTCGTCACCCACGCCGAGCAGGACGTCGCTGCGCGGCGAGCTGCGCGAGAAGTAGCGGGCGATGACGTCGAACTCACCGAGGGGCACGGGTGCTCCGGGGTGCGGGAGGTGCGGTTACTTGCCCGGCGAGCGGCGCGCCGTGGCCTGCTGCTCGGCAGCGCGCAACTGGCGCGCTGCGCGATCGAGCACGGCGTTGATGAACTTGTGGCCGTCGGTCGCGCCGAACTTCTTCGCGAGCTCGACGCACTCGTTCAGCACCACCTTGTACGGCACCTCGACGTGCACACGCAGCTCCTCGACTCCGATCAGCAGCACGGCGTGCTCGACCGGATCGAGCTGCGTCACCGGGCGGTCGAGCCAGGCGCCGATCATGGCGTCGAGTGCCTCGGAGCCTTCGACCACGCCCTGCAGCAGTTGCTGGAAGTACTCGGGGTCGACTTCCGGGTAGCCTTCGTCGGAGGTGTACTGGTTGCGCAGCTCCGGGAACGACTGGCCGGTCATCTGCCACTGGTACAGCGCCTGCAGCGCGAGGCGGCGCGACAGGCTGCGCGCTCGGCCGGACCGGTCGCCGCGGGGCTCGCGTCATGCTCAGACGTCCAGCCGACGCATGCAGGTTGGCCAGTTCCAGCGCCACGAGCGCCGCGTCCGCGCCCTTGTTGCCCGCCTTCGTGCCGGCACGCTCCACGGCCTGCTCGATGGTGTCGGTCGTGAGCACGCCGAATGCGATCGGCACGCCGGTGTCGTCCGCCGCGCGCGCCAGCCCCGAGGCGCACTGGCTGCAGACGTAGTCGAAGTGCGGCGTGGCGCCGCGAATCACCGCGCCCAGCGCGACGATGGCGTCGCAGCGCTTCGACGCGGCGACACGACGCGCGACGAACGGCAGGTCGTACGCGCCCGGCACGCGGATGATCTCGATCTGCTTCTCGCTGGCGCCGTGACGCAGCAGGGCATCGACCGCGCCGCGCACGAGGTTCTCGACGATCGCGTCGTTGAAGCGCGAGGCGATGATCGCGATGCGCAGGTCGCGCGCGATGACGTCGCCGTTCAGGGTGCGGATGTTGTCCATCTCGAATCTGCTCCTCAATCCACGTATTCGGCGACTTCGAGGCCGAACGCTGACAGTCCATGCATCTGCTTCGGCGCGCTCAGCACGCGCATCGTGCGCACGCCGAGGTCACGCAGGATCTGCGCCCCGATGCCGTAGGTGCGCAGCACCTGCGCGCCGCGCGCCGGGCTCGCCGTCGCCGCCGCCGGATGGCTCGAACGCACGGCTTCGGCGATTTCGAGCGGGCTCTCGTGCGGGCGCAGCAGCACGACGATGCCCGAGCCCTCGCGCGCCACGCGCTCGATGGCGCCGCGCAGCGACCAGCTGTGCCCTTCCTCGATCGCGCCGACGAGGTCACGCACCGTGTCCTTCAGGTGCACGCGCACCAGCGGCGCCTGCTCCGACTCGCGGGTTGCCGAGGACGAGCGCGAGGTGGACCGTGCTGTTGACGTGGTCTTCGTAGCAGACCAGGCGGAACGGGCCGAACTCGGTCGTGATCTGCCGCTCGGCGATGCGCTCGACCGAGCGCTCCTTCTCGAGCCGGTAGCGGATCAGGTCGGCGATCGTGCCGATCTTGATGTTGTGCTCGCGCGCGAACTTCTCGAGGTCCGGGCGGCGCGCCATCGTGCCGTCGTCGTTCAGGATCTCGACGATCACCGCCGCGGGCTCGACGCCGGCGAGACGGGCCAGGTCGCAACCGGCTTCGGTGTGACCCGCGCGCGTCAGCACGCCGCCGGGCTGCGCCATGAGCGGAAAGATGTGGCCGGGCTGGCGCAGGTCTTCGGCACGGGCGGCTGCCGCGACGGCCGTGCGGATCGTGTGCGCACGATCGTAGGCCGAGATGCCGGTCGTGACGCCTTCGGCCGCCTCGATCGACAGGGTGAAGTTCGTGCGCGTGGTCCGCGTCCGTGTCGCTGACCATCAGCGGCAGCCGCAGCTGGCGGCAGCGGTCGCGGGTCAGCGTCAGGCAGATCAGGCCGCGGCCGTACCGGGCCATGAAGTTGACGTCCTCGGGACGCACCTTCGTCGCGGCCATCACGAGGTCGCCTTCGTTCTCGCGATCCTCGTCGTCCATGATCACGACCATCCGGCCCTGGCGGATGTCGTCGAGGATCTCGTCGATCGTGTTCAGGGCATGCATGACAAAGAGCACCTAGATCATTGAATTATCGAAGTTTTCATCAGGCAACGACGGTGCCCGATCTGCGTTCGCGGCGCGCAGTTTAACAGGGGGCGGGGTCCGGCGGCGGACCGGCCGGCGCAAGGCTCAGTCCAGGTCGGGATGCATCATCCGCTCGACATAGCGCGCGATGATGTCGACTTCGAGGTTCACCCGGCTGCCGGGCTGCAGGCCGCCCAGCGTCGTGACCTCCAGCGTGTGCGGCACGAGGTTCACGTCGAAGCGATCGCCCCTGGCGCCGTTCACGGTGAGGCTGACGCCGTCGATGCAGATCGAACCCTTGCGGGCGACGTAGCGCGCCAGCTCGGGCGGAACCCGGAATTCCATGCGCACCGAGCGCGCATCGTCGTGACGCGAGACCAGCTCCCCCACGCCGTCCACGTGACCCGTGACGTAATGACCGCCGAGCGCCTGCCCGGCCAGCAGCGCCTTCTCCAGGTTCACGCGACTGCCGACGACCCAGTCGCCGAGCGTGGTGAGCGACAGCGTTTCGCGCGAGACGTCCGCCGCGAAACTCGCGGCATCGAAGCGGGTTGCCGTGAGGCAGACGCCGCTCACGGCGATGCTGCCGCCGAGTTCGATGTCGGCGAGCGACACGCCGGCGGTGTCGAACACGAGGGTGACGTCGCCGCCGCGCGGCTCGATCGCACGCACCGTTCCAACGCCCTGCACGATTCCGGTGAACATTAAGGTCGGGTCTCCACGGGACGCAGCGTCAGCCGGAGATCCGGTCCGACCCGTCGCACGTCGTGATAAGAATACTGCGGCCGCTCCGCCAGCACGCGCAGCGGCTGCGGCAGGACAAAGGCAGGCTGCGCCGTGTCGCCGAGAATCGTCGGCGCGACGTACAGCACGATTTCGTCCGCGAGTCCGGCCGCCAGGAAACTGCCCGCGAGCCGCGGACCGGCCTCCACCAGCACTTCGTTGCACTCGAGGTCGGCCAGGCGCCGCAACGTCGCGTGCAGGTCGATACGTCCCGCCGCGTCTGCGGGCAGGGACTCGACCTGCAGGACCGACGGCTCCGCTTCAGCGAGCCGGGCGAGCGCGCGTGCGCCTGCGCTCGGAGCTGAAGACCAGCGTCGGCAGGCCGTCCCGCGCCAGCTTCAGGTCGGGTTCGAGTCGTCCGCGGGAATCGAGCACCACGCGCAGTGGTACGCGACCGCCCAGGTCGAGGGTCCCGTCGCGCACGGTCAGCGCGGGATCGTCCGCGAGCGCCGTGCCGATCCCGTGACGATCGCCGAGGCGCGTGCCCGCAGGCGCTGCACGTCGGCGCGTGCGGGTTCCGACGTGATCCACTGGCTGGAACCATCGGCCAGTGCGGTGCGGCCGTCGGCGCTGCTGCCGAGCTTGACCGTGACCCAGGGCCGCCCGCGCGTCATGCGCGAGACGAAGCCACGATTCAGTTCGCGCGCTTCGCGTTCGAGCACGCCGACGGCGGTGACGATGCCGGCGGCGTCGAGTTTGCGCAGGCCATCGCCCGCAACGCGCGGATTTGGATCCTGCATCGCCGCAACGACCCGGCGCACCCCCGCCTCGACCAGGGCATCGGCGCAGGGTGGCGTGCGGCCATGGTGCGAGCACGGCTCGAGCGTGACGTAGGCCGTGCCGCCACGTGCGCGTATGGACGCAGCGTGCAGTGCATACACCTCTGCATGCGGCTGACCCGCGCGATGGTGCCAACCCTCGCCCACCACGGCGCCGTGCGCATCGAGCAGCACGCAACCCACCGCGGGATTCGGCGCCGTCGAGTACGTCCCGCGCGCCGCGAGCTGCAGCGCTCGCGCCATGTGGACGTGGTCGATTGCGGCGGCATTGGCGGTCATGCCGGATTCGATCTACTTCTTGCCAGGCGCGGTGTTGCCGTTGCCCGGCACCGGCGCCACGGACAACGGCGCGTCGGCGCCGGTCCAGAGCCCCAGCTGCAGCTCTTCGGCGGAACGCGGCCGGCGGTGCCGCAGCTTGTCGATTTCCTCGCGGAACGCGTCGACGTCCTGGAAGCTGCGGTAGACGGAGGCGAAACGGACGTACGCCACTTCGTCGAGCTGGTGCAGCTCGTCCATGACGAGCTCGCCGATCAGCCGCGCCGGCACCTCGCGCTCGCCGAGCGTGCGCAGCTTGTGGCAGACGTGGTTCACGGCGGCGTCGACCGCTTCGATCGCCACGGGCCGCTTCTCGAGCGCCTTGACCATGCCCGAGCGCAGCTTTGCCTCGTCGAAGGGTTCGCGCGTCGCGTCGCTCTTCACGACGCGCGGCATGACGAGTTCGGCGGATTCGAAGGTGGTGAACCGCTCGCCGCAGCGCAGGCATTCACGGCGACGACGCACCTGCTGCCCCTCGCCGGAAAGGCGCGAGTCGATGACCTTCGTTTCCTCGAACGAGCAGAACGGACAGTACACCGGACGGTCTCCTGCCCTGCTGCCTGCTCAGTCCGCGCTCAGCCGCCGTACACCGGGAAGCGGCGGCAGATCTCTTCGACCGCCGCGCGCGTCTTCGCGATCACGGCTTCGTCGTTCGGGTGGGTGAGCACGTCCGCGATCCAGTGGGCGAGCTGCGCGACCTCGGCTTCCTTGAAGCCGCGAGTGGTGACCGCAGGCGTACCGATGCGGATGCCGCTCGTGACCATCGGCGGGCGCGGATCGTTCGGCACCGAGTTCTTGTTGACCGTGATGTGGGCACGGCCCAGCGCGGCGTCGGCTTCCTTGCCATTGATGTCCTTGTCGGACAGGTCGACCAGGAACAGGTGGTTGTCGGTGCCGCCGGAAACGATCTTGATGCCACGCTGCTGGAAGACCTTGCACATCTCGCGCGCATTGGCGACCACCTGCTTCTGGTAGTCCACGAACTCCGGCTGCATCGCCTCGAGGAACGCAACGGCCTTCGCCGCGATGACGTGCATCAGCGGACCGCCCTGCGTGCCCGGGAAGATCATCGAATTGAGCTTCTTGGTGATCTCGTCGTTGGCGCGCGCGAGGATCAGGCCGCCACGCGGACCGCGCAGCGTCTTGTGCGTCGTGGTCGTGACGACGTCGGCGTAGGGCACCGGGTTGGGGTACACGCCCGCCGCAACCAGGCCGGCGACGTGCGCCATGTCGCAGAGGAAATACGCGCCCACGGCATCGGCGATCGCGCGGAAGCGCGGGAAATCGAGGATGCGCGAATAGGCCGAGAAGCCGGCGATGATCATCTTCGGCTTGTGCTCGTGCGCGAGGCGCTCGACCTGCGCGTAGTCGATCGCGCCGGTGGCCGGGTCGAGCCCGTACTGCACGGCGTTGAAGATCTTGCCGGAGAAATTGACCTTGGCGCCGTGCGTGAGGTGACCGCCATGGTCGAGGCTCATGCCGAGCAGCGTGTCGCCCGGCTTCATCAGCGCGAGGAACGCGGCGGCGTTGGCCTGCGAACCGGAGTGCGGCTGGACGTTGGCGAAGTCGGCGCCGAAGAGCTTCTTCGCACGATCGATCGCGAGTTGCTCGGCGACGTCGACGTATTCACACCCGCCGTAGTAGCGCTTGCCGGGATAGCCCTCGGCGTACTTGTTGGTGAGCACGGAGCCCTGGGCCTCGAGCACTCGCGGGGTTGCGTAGTTCTCGGACGCGATCAGCTCGATGTGATCTTCCTGGCGGACGCGTTCGTGCTCGATCGCAGCCGCGAGCTCAGGATCGAACTCGGCGATGGTCATGCTGGCAGGAAACATGTGCTCTCCACGGTCGGGGACGCGCGATTGTAGCTGATCACGGAAACTACCGAGCGCGCCTGGCCGGTGGCGGCGCTAGGGTACTCATCGAGTCCCCGCCAGCGGCGGGCACCGCAGGATTGCAGCAATGAAAATCGACTCTTCGCACGATGCTTGCCCCCGTTCTCGCGGGCGTGCTGTCCGGGCTGGCCGCCCTCGCCTCCGCCGGCACGCCTCCCGACCTCGCAGACGGACGCCGCACCTTCGAGAGCGTGTGCGCCGCCTGCCACGGCCCGACCGGGCGCCCCGACCCGGAGAATCCGACCGTCAAGGCACTGGATCCGCAACCCGCCGATCTGTCCGACCCGCTGTTCAACAGCCGCGAACCGGCCGAGGACTGGGGGATCGTCGTCACGCACGGCGGCCAGGCGCTCGGTTTGTCGACCACGATGCCATCGCAGGGGGCCGCACTCGACGAGCAGCAGATTCGCAACGTCGTCGCCTACGCCAAGACCCTGGCCCCGGGCAGCGAGTCCTACCCGCCCGGCGAACTCAATTTCTACCTGCCGATTCGGACGAAGAAGGCGTTCCCCGAGGACGAGATCGTCTGGAAGTCGCGGCTGACCGATCGCGACGGCGCCGACGTCTGGCGCAATGTGCTCGAGATCGAGAAACGCTTCGGCAAGCGCTCGATGGGTGTCGTGGAAGTCATCCACGAGGACGACGGCACGGACAGCGAGATCACCAAGGTCGAGGTCGGCGCCAAGACGGTGCTGCACTGGGACCTCGCACGGCGCTCGATCCTGTCGGGCGCCGTGGTTCTCGCCTTTCCGACCGACGGCGACGAATCCGAGGAAATCATCCCCTACCTCGCCTACGGGCGGCTCTTCGACGAGCGCTGGATGTTCCAGTCGAGCGCGCGGCTGATCCTGCCGGTGGACGACGTCGATACGGGCGAAGCCGAGTTCGCCGGAGTCGTGCACTACCGCTGGACCCACTGGCCGCGGCGTGTTTTCCCGGCACTGGAAGCCACCGCGACCGTGCCGTTCGAAGACGAGGGCGGCGACTCAGTGCAGTGGACGGTAATTCCACAGCTGCGCTTCGGGCTCACTCGTGGCGCACACGTGGCGTTGAGCCTGGGTGCGGAGATTCCGCTCAGCGACCAGTCCTACGACACACGCTGGCACTTGAGCCTGCTCTGGGACTTCGCCGACGGCAGCTTCTTCAAGGGCTGGCGCTAACTCGCGACCAGGGCCTCGACCACGCGCGTCCAGGCGCGAGCGAGGTTCTGCCGGTTGTACCCGCCCCCGCCCATCGCCAGCACGCGTCCGTGACCCAGTTCGTCGGCGATGCGGCAGACCGACGCCGCCGCATGCGCGTGCGCTGCTTCGCTGAAGGCGAGATGCGTGATCGGATCGCCCTCGAGGCTGTCGGCGCCGCACTGCAGGAGGATGAACTCCGGCTGCGTCTGCCGCAGGTACGCTTCGATCTTGACCCATTCACGATGAAAGTCTTCGTCGCCCGCACCCGGCGGCAACGGCAGGTTGAGCTTGGTTGCCAGGGCACTGCCCTTGCCGGTTTCTTCCGCGGCGCCGGTGCCCGGATAGAGGTGGCGCCCGTCCTCGTGGATGTCGGCGAAGAGCGCATCCGGATCCGACTCGAACGCGTAGAACACGCCGTCGCCGTGATGCGCATCGATGTCGACGTACGCAATCCGGCGCAGGCCGTGCCGCTTGCGCAGCACTTCGATGGCGATGCCGCAGTCATTGAACACGCAGAAGCCCGCTGCATGCGCACGGGAGGCATGATGCAGGCCAGCGATGGGAATGAAGCCGCGTCGCGCGCGGCCACCCATGATCTCTTCGACCGCAAGCAGCGTGCCACCCACGACCAGGCTCGACGCCTCGAAGATGCCTTTCGACGCCGGCGTGTCGCCCACGTCCAGGTAGCCGCGGCCTTCGGCGGACTTCCGGACCACGAGGTCCACGTATTCGCGGTGATGAAACGATTCCAGTTCGTCGCGCTCGGCCACGCGCGGGTCGACGATGCGCAACTCGAGGTAGGCGGGGCTGCGGCGCATTTCGCGCAGGAAGGCTTCCTGCCGGTCGGGCCCGAACGGATGGCCATCGCCGAAGCCATAACGGCTCAGGGCGTCACTGGCCACCATCAGCACCGGCAGCGACTGCGGATCGGTCTGCGTCAAGCGGCGCGGGCCCCTGCAAAGGAATGTGCGGCAGCCTAGCAGCACCCATCCGGCAGCGGTAGCGTCCAGTGCCCCGGATGACCGATAATTCCCGACCTTTTTCGAGTCCGCCGGACGACGAGCGCAATTCCTCCCAATGGCACAGTTCATTTACACGATGAATCGCGTCGGGAAGGTCGTACCCCCGAAGCGGGTCATCCTTCGCGACATCTCCCTGAGCTTCTTCCCGGGCGCCAAGATCGGCGTGCTCGGCCTGAACGGATCCGGCAAGTCGACGCTGCTCAGGATCATGGCGGGCATCGACAAGGAATTCGAAGGTGAGGCGCGGCCGCAGCCCGGGATCAACATCGGCTTCCTGCCGCAGGAACCGCAGCTCGACCCGACGAAGGACGTGCGTGGCAACGTCGAAATCGCGGTCAAGCACATCAAGGATGCGCTGACCGGGCTCGACGCGGTCTATGCCGCGTATGCCGAACCCGATGCCGACTTCGACAAGATCGCGGCCGAACAGGCGCGGCTCGAAGCCATCATCCAGGCGACCGACGGCCACAACCTCGACCGCCAGCTCGAAGTCGCGGCCGATGCGCTGCGGCTGCCGCCGTGGGACGCGGACGTCACCAAGATCTCGGGCGGCGAACGCCGTCGCGTCGCGCTCTGCCAGCTGCTGCTGTCGAAGCCCGACATGCTGCTGCTCGACGAACCGACGAACCACCTCGACGCCGAATCCGTGCGCTGGCTCGAGCACTACCTCGAGCAGTACCCGGGCACCGTCATCGCGGTGACCCACGACCGCTACTTCCTCGACAACGTCGCCGGCTGGATCCTCGAACTCGACCGCGGCCACGGCATCCCGTGGCAGGGCAACTACACCTCCTGGCTCGAGCAGAAGGAAGCGCGCCTCAAGGTCGAAGAGCAGCAGCAGGACGCGCTCAAGAAGATGCTGGCACGCGAACTCGAGTGGGTGCGCCAGAACCCGAAGGCCCGCCAGGCCAAGAGCAAGGCGCGCATGCAGCGCTTCGAGGAACTGCAGTCACGCGACTTCCAGGAGCGCAACGAAACCAACGAGATCTACATCCCGCCGGGCCCGCGCCTGGGCGAACTCGTGGTCGAGGCCAAGGGCCTCTCCAAGGCCTACGGCGACAAGCTGCTGTTCGACAACCTCAACTTCAACCTGCCGCAGGGCGGCATCGTGGGCATCATCGGCCCGAACGGCGCGGGCAAGACCACGCTGTTCCGCATCATCACCGGGCAGGAGCAGGCCGACGGCGGCGAACTCCGCATCGGGCCGACCGTGCAGCTCGCGTACGTCGACCAGTCGCGGCAGTCGCTCGACGACAAGAAGACGGTGTTCGCGGAAATCTCGAACGGCCTCGACACGATCAAGGTCGGCAACTACGAGACGCCGGCGCGCGCCTACGTCGGCCGCTTCAACTTCCGCGGCGCGCAGCAGCAGCAGACCATCGGCGAACTGTCGGGCGGTGAGCGCAACCGCGTGCACCTCGCCAAGGTCCTGAAGGAAGGCGGCAACGTCATCCTGCTCGACGAACCGACCAACGACCTCGACATCGAGACGCTGCGCGCGCTCGAAGAAGCGCTGCTGAGCTTCCCCGGTTGCGCGGTCGTCATTTCGCACGATCGCTGGTTCCTCGACCGCATCGCGACGCACATCCTCGCGTTCGAGGGCAACAGCGAAGTGGTCTGGTTCGAAGGCAACTACTCGGAATACGTGGACGACCTCAGGAAGCGCCGCGGCGACGAAGCGGACGAACCGCACCGCATGCGCTATCGCAGCCTGCATGCATAAACGCAAACTCGCCATCGACGGCGCCTCGCTCACGCTCGAACAGCTGCGGCAGTTCGAACGCGAGCGCCCGGTGGTCGAGCTGGCGGATGCGGCTCGCGCACGCATGCGGGAGTCGGAAGCCACCGTCGTCGCGACGGTGGCATCCGGCCGGACTGCCTATGGCATCAACACGGGTTTCGGCGCCTTCGCCAACCGCGTCATTCCCGCGCAGAAGACGCAGAAGCTGCAGCTCAACCTCGTGCGCAGCCACGCGTGCGGCGTAGGCGAGCCGCTGTCGCCCGCGCTGGTGCGTCGCATGCTGCTGCTCAAGGCGAACAACCTGGCGGCCGGGTTCTCCGGCGTGCGCCCGCTCGTCGTCGACACCCTGCTCGCGCTGCTCAATGCCGACGTGCTGCCGGTGATCCCGGCGCAGGGATCCGTCGGCGCGTCCGGCGATCTCGCCCCGCTGGCGCACCTCGCGCTCGCACTCATTGGCGAAGGCGAGGCGACGACGCCCGCTGCCGCCGGTGACGACAGGCGGCGCGACCTGAAGGACGTCGACGTGCTGCGCGCGGCCGGCGTCGAGCCGCTCGAACTGCAGGCGAAGGAAGGCCTCGCGCTGCTCAACGGCACGCAGTTGAGCCTGTGCGCTCGCGCTCGACGGCCTGTTCCGCGCCGAGTCGCTGCTCGACGCGTCCGTCGTCTGTTGCGCGATGACGGTCGAAGGCCTCGCGGGCAGTCACGTGCCGTTCGATGACCGCATCCAGCAGGCGAGCCGCCTGCCGGGCCAGATCGATGCGGCGCGGCGCATCCGCTGCGCTGCTCGCGTCGGACAGCGAAATCCGCCACAGCCACGAGAACTGCGAGCGCGTGCAGGATCCTTACGCGGTGCGTTGCATGCCGCAGGTGTTCGGCGCCGTCGAACACACGTTGCGCCACGCGCGTGACGTGCTCGGCGCGGCCATCAACGGCGTTTCCGACAACCCGCTGATCTTCGGCGACGACGTGCTCTCCGGCGGCAACTTCCACGCGGAGCCGATCGGCTTCATCAGCGATTTCCTCGCCATTGCCGTCGCGGAACTCGCCAGCACGTCGGAGCGGCGCATCGACCTGCTCGACCGTCGCGTGAACCCGAACCTGAACATGTTCCTCACGACCGAGCCCGGCCTCGAGTCGGGCTTCATGATCGCGCACGTCACGGCGGCCGCGCTGGTCTCGGAGAACAAGACGTACGCGCACCCCGCGTCGGTCGACAGCCTGCCGACCTCGGCCGGCCAGGAAGACCACGTGAGCATGGCGCCGTGGGCCGGACGCAAGCTCGCCAGGATCTGCGACAACACGGCGCGCGTGCTGGGGGTCGAACTGCTCGCGGCCGCCCATGCGCTCGACTCGCTGCGTCCGCTCACCACCACGGCGGAGCTGCAGCGCGTGCATGCACGCCGTGCGGGCGCACGTGCCGTACCAGCCGGACGACCATCGCCTCGACCGCGACATCGCCAGCCTCGCGCGGCTCGTCGATTCGGGCGAACTCGCTTCGCTCATTCCGGCCAGCTGAGCGGCGCGCCGACATGCTGGGGGTCATCGCGCTCTGCGTCGCCTTCGGCCTGCTGGCCCTGCTGCTGAGCCTGAGCCGCTGGCTCGCGCACCGCCCGTGGGCCGCCGCGGGCAACCTGGTGGTCGCGATCGTGCTCCTGCTCGTCGCCCAGCGTCTCTGGCCGCCCGTCCTGCATCTGCAGACCTACGAGTCGATGCGACCCAAGGCCCTCATCGCGCAGGTCCATTGCGAACGGACGGGACCGAGCGCCTACCGGGTCACGCTCACCCGGCTTCCGGCGGGGCACATGCAGGTGTTCGAGATGGCGGGTGACGAATGGCGCCTGGACGTCCGCACCCTGGTCTGGACGGGTCGGGCCGCGCAACTGGGGTTGCCGGACAGCTTCAGGCTGGACCGGCTCAGCGGCCGCTACCTGCACACGGAACTGGCCCCCGAGGAGGCGCGCCGACGGCCACCCCGGCGGCCAAGCCGGCCGCCGCGACCGATCGGGTCCCGGCCCTCCTGGTCCCCGCCAGTTATGCCCTGAGCGACGAGGACGAGGCGGGCGAAGACATCTGGGCCCAGGCCCGGACGGATTCCGGGTGGAAAAGCTCACGTCGACGCCCGGCATGCCTACGGACCCTGGCGGCCGCTGGCGGACGGTGCCCGGTACGACGTATCCATGACCCGCGTGCCGGGCAAGGCCGAGATCGTGCTCGACGCGCGCCCGGCAAACGAGGCGGCCGCAAAGGCGATGCGCTACACTGAAAGCGACAACGGTCCGGACCAAGGGCTGAGAAAAGATGTCCGTTTACGTCGATTCCAGCAGCCGGCTGCACCACGACCAGGAGCGCAGCCTGGCCCTGCCGTGCCCGCACTGCCAGGTGTACTCGCACATCACGGCGGTCTCGATCCCGCAGTACTCCGAACTCGTCGCGAGCCGCCCCAACCACGTGGGCATCGTCTACCGCTGCGATTCCTGCAGCGCGCCGATCTTCCTCAAGTTCGCGGTCAAGATGTACGCGGCCAACCGCGTCGAACTCGCGAACAACTTCGTCGAGCTCGAGCGCGCGAAGGAGAAGTTCAACTTCACCTACCTGCCCGAGAACGTCGAGCGGCTGTTCCGCGAGGCGCTCGGCTGCTATTCGTCCGGTTACTTCAACGCCTTCGCCTCGATGTGCCGGCGCACGGCGCAGACGGTCTTCCAGGACCTGGGCGAGAACGGCCGGCTGCGCATCTTCGAGCAGGCTCGCGAAGCACGCGAGATGGCCGAGATCGACAACGAGACCTTCAGCATCGTGAAGAAGGTGCTGTTCAGCAGCGATGCCGATCCGTCGCCGCAGTGGCCGGAGATGAGCGCGAGCGAAGCCGGCGTGCTGCTCGAGATCGTCAAGGACATGCTGTACGAAGCCTACGTGCGCAAGGGCAAGCTGCAGCAGGCGATGATGGTGCGGAAGTTCTTCGCCGACGAGACGCTCGACAAGATCACGCCGATCGGGCGCGCCGCCAGAGAGTGACTAGGAAGGTCAGGAAGGTCAGGAAGGTTAGGGGGTTAGTCGGAGGAGCATGCTGAAGCGTCCGGTACGCTCTGCACTCCTTCCGACCTAACCCCTGACCTCCTGACCTCCTAACCCCTTCCTCAGCCGACCCAGACGCGAGCGTTGCGGAACATCCGCATCCAGCCGCCGTCCTCGCCCCAGGCTTCCGGGTGCCACGAGTTCTGCACGGTGCGGTACACGCGCTCGGGGTGCGGCATCAGGATCGTCGCGCGCCCGTCCGCCGTCGTGAGTCCCGTGATGCCCGAGGGCGACCCGTTCGGGTTCGACGGGTACTGCACGGCGACCTTGCCGTGGTTGTCCACCCACCGCAGGCTCACCAGCCCGCCGGTTGCGCAGTCCCGCTCCGCCGCCTCGTTCGCGAACTCCGCGCGGCCCTCGCCGTGCGCGACGGCGATCGGCAGCACGGAGCCCTCCATGCCGCGGAAGAAGATCGAGGGCGTCGGCAGGATTTCGACGAGACCGACGCGGCCTTCGAACTGCTCCGAGCGATTGCGCACGAACCGCGGCCAGTGACCGGCGCCCGGGATCAGCGACTTCAGCGTCGACATCATCTGGCAGCCGTTGCAGACGCCGAGCGTGAAACTGTCGGGCCGCGCGAAGAACTCGGCGAACTGTTCGCGCAGTTCCGCGTTGAAGAGGATCGATTTCGCCCAGCCCTCGCCGGCGCCGAGCACGTCGCCGTACGAGAAGCCGCCGCAGGCGACCAGGCCCTTGAAGCCGCTCGAGCCGCGTGCGGCCCGCGATCAGGTCGGTCATGTGCACGTCGGCCGGACGGAAGCCGGCACGATCGAAGGCCGCGGCCATCTCCAGCTGGCTGTTCACGCCCTGCTCGCGCAGGATCGCGATCTCGGGCCGCGCGCCGCGCAGCACGTACGGCGCCGCGATGTCCTCGGCCGGGTCGTAGGTCAGCGTCGCAAACAGGCCCGGGTCCTTCGGATCGGTCGCCTGCTCGCGCTCTTCGTGCGCACAGGCCGGATTGTCGCGCAGCGACTGCAGCCGGTAGCTGGTCTCGGACCAGGCAGAACGCAGTTCGGTGCGCGTGGCATCCAGCACCGACTTGCCGTGCCGATCTTCGATGACGATGCGATCGAAGGCTTCGGCCGTGCCGAGGTCGTGCAGCATCGAACCCAGGCCCGCGGCAGCGAACACGGCCTGCACCTCAGCGAGACGCGAGGTCTCGACCTGCAGCACCGCACCGAGCTCTTCCGCGAAGAGTTCGGCGACGGCCGCGTCGTGGTCTCCTGCCGTCAGCGCGATGTCGAGACCGCAATGACCGGCGAAGGCCATCTCGGCCAGCGTCGCGAACAGGCCGCCGTCCGAACGATCGTGGTACGCGAGGATCAGTCCCTTGCGTCGCAGCTCGATGATCGCGTCCACGAACGCGCGCAGGCGCCTGGCGTCGTCGCAGTCCGGTGGGACATCGCCGATGCGGCCATAGACCTGCGCCAGGCACGACGCGCCCAGGCGATTGCGGCCGCGCACCCAGGTCGACGAGCAACAGGCGCGTGGCGCCGCGGTCGAGCCGCAGCTGCGGCGTGAGCGTGCGGCGCACGTCCTCGACCGGCGCGAACGCCGAGACGATCAGCGACACCGGCGAAACGACCTTGCGTGCGCCGTCGGCCGCATTCCACGCGGTCTTCATCGACAGCGAGTCCTTGCCGACCGGAATCGCGATGCCGAGCGCGGGACAGAATTCTTCGCCCACCGCGTGCACGGTGTCGTAGAGGTCCGCGTCCTCGCCCGGCTCGCCGCAGGCGGCCATCCAGTTCGCGGAAAGCCGGATGTCTTCGATGCGGCGAATGTCGGCTGCGATGATGTTGGTGACGGACTCGGCGACGGCCATGCGGCCGGATGCGGCGGCATCGAGCAGCGCGAGCGGCGTGCGCTCACCCATCGCCATCGCCTCGCCGTGCGTCGAGAAATAGTCGGAGACCGTGACCGCGACGTCGCTCACCGCGACCTGCCACGGACCGACCAGCGGATCGCGACTGATCATGCCGCCGACCGAGCGGTCGCCGATCGTGATCAGGAACGTCTTGTCCGCGACGGCCGGCAGGCTCAGCACGCGCAGCGCGGCTTCGCGCACGTCTGTCACGTCCTGCGCCGAGAAGCCGTCGCCGGCGTGCGGCATGCGCTGCACGTCACGCGTCATTTTCGGCGGCTTGCCGAGCAGCGTCTCGAGCGGCATGTCGACCGGCGCGTTGCCGAACTGCGGATCGTCCACGCGCAGCACCGCATCGTCGGTGACGTCGCCGACCACGGCGAACGGGCAACGTTCGCGATCGCAGAGCGCGCCGAACGCAGCGAGCTGCTCCGCCGCGATCACCAGCACGTAGCGTTCCTGCGATTCGTTGCACCAGAGTTCGAGCGGCGACATGCCCGGCTCGTCGCTCAGGATCTTGCGCAGGTCGATGCGGCCACCGGTCGTGCCGAAGTGCACCGATTCCGGAATCGCGTTCGAGAGGCCGCCGGCACCCACGTCGTGGATGAGCAGGATCGGGTTCTCGTCACCCATCGCCCAGCAGGCGTCGATGACTTCCTGCGCGCGACGCTGCATTTCGGGATTGCCGCGCTGCACCGACGCGAAATCGAGGTCCGCCGAGCTCGAGCCCGCGCCCATCGACGACGCGGCGCCACCGCCGAGGCCGATCAGCATCGACGGGCCGCCGAGCACGACGATCTTCGCGCCGGGAATGACCGGGGCCTTCTCGACGTGCGAGCGGCGGATGTTGCCGAGGCCGCCCGCGATCATGATCGGCTTGTGATAACCGCGCAGCGACGAGCGTCCCGGGGTTTCGACCTTCTGCTCGAACGTGCGGAAGTAGCCGTAGATGTTGGGCCGGCCGAATTCGTTGTTGAACGCGGCGGCGCCGAGCGGGCCATCGAGCATGATCTGCAGTGCCGGCACGATACGCTCGGGCTTGCCGAAATCCTGCTCCCACGGCTGCTCGAAGCCGGGGATGCGCAGGTTCGACACCGAGAAGCCGACGAGGCCGGCTTTCGGCTTCGAGCCGCGGCCCGTCGCACCCTCGTCGCGGATTTCGCCGCCGGAGCCGGTGGCCGCGCCGGGAAACGGCGAGATCGCCGTCGGGTGGTTGTGCGTCTCCACCTTCATCAGGATGTCGATCGGCTCGTCCGAGCCCTCGTAGTTGCCGTCACCCGCCTGCGCGAACCAGCGGCGGCCCGGCCAGCCTTCGATGACGGCCGCATTGTCGCGATACGCCGAAAGCACGCCCTGCGGGCTGACGCGGTGCGTATTGCGGATCATGCCGAACAGCGACTTCTCGCTGCGCTTGCCGTCGACGATCCAGTCCGCGTTGAAGATCTTGTGCCGGCAGTGCTCGGAGTTGGCCTGCGCGAACATCATGAGCTCGACGTCGCTCGGATCGCGCTGCAGCTGCTCCGTGAACGCGGCGACCAGGTAATCGATTTCGTCCTCGGACAGCGCGAGGCCGAGCTCGGCGTTGGCGCGCTCGAGCGCCGCCCTGCCCTGCGCCAGCACCGGCACGGTCGCGAGCGGCTGCGGCGCATGATGCGCGAACAGGCCCGCCGCCGCGTCGATCGAATCGAGCACGTTCTCGGTCATGCGGTCGTGGATGACCGCGGCGATCGCCGCGTGGTCGGCCTGGCTCAGCGGCCGTGACGACACGATGTAGTAAGCGACGCCGCGCTCGATGCGCGTGACGGCATCCAGGCCGCAGACGTGGGCGATGTCGGTCGCTTTCGACGACCAGGGCGACACGGTGCCGAAGCGCGGCACGACCAGCAGCAACTCGCCCTGGGGTGCACCCGGCTGGCCACCCGGCGGCGATCGACGGGCCGTAACGCAGCAGCGCCTCGACGACCGTGCGCTGCTCGTCCGACAGCGGAGCCGAGACTTCGACGAAGTGGACGTACCGGGTGTCGACCGCTTCGACGTGCGGGACCCGTTCGCGGACGGCCGCGAGAACCTTGTCGAGCCGGAAATCCGAGAGCGCGGGAGCGCCGCTGAAGGTGAGCATGAGCGAGGGCGGCCGCTGGTCAAAAGTGAGCCGCGAATGATACCGGAGCAGGCCGTTCCGGGCCAGCGCGCGGCGACGTAAGGCC
>CAWHEA010000006.1:0-133529 GCA_963828265.1 uncultured Gammaproteobacteria bacterium
CGACTCATGCCCCAGGAACGCAACGGTGGGTCAGTCTGTGTCCTTCCGGCGGGCGGAAAGTCAGGAACGTATTGGTCCCACGAGCAGTCGTACGAGGTGCGTGCCAATTGCAGTCGTTGCTCGACAATTTCGGCTCGCTCATCCGGGGCCCCAGCGGCGGTCGCCGCTTGCATGCGCCTCTTGCCGAAGCGGCATATTCATCGGCCCATGATTGACGGCAAGCGTCCGGGTGCGCGGCCACACAGTGGCGAGCCGGGTTTCAGCGGAAGATCAGCAGCGAGTGATGGAAATCGAACCCAGATGACCGGAGTTCCACGAATTCAATTATCAATACCTTGCGAGCACGGACTCGTCTGCGTGTGATCCAGGTGTGATTCGCCACAGAGCTTCCCGAGCGCCCCCGACGAGTCGGCGGCTCGTTCTCAGCCGGAATCCGCAACGTCACGCAGTCGCGCAGGGTCGTTCACGGTCAGTGATCGGTAGTTGAGGCTCACGAGTCGACGGCTCGAGAACTCTTTCACGACGCGGCTGAACGTATTCCTGGAGAGGTTGCAGAGCATCGCGAGCTCTGTTTGCGAAGCCGGGATTTCGGAGGGCAGGTCTGCATCCGGACCCGACGCCCAACGCCGGCCCGCCAGGCGCAGCAGGACTGCCGCGCAGCGCGCCGAGGCATCGCGGATCAACAGGTCGGCGGCGGTCTGCATCCCCAGGTCCAGGTTGTAAACCGCGTCGCGCCCAAGCTCGGCAAACCACTCCGGGCGACGTCGAAGCAGTGCACGCAGCTCATCGCCCGGAACCCGTAGGAGGTTCACGTCAGTTCTCGCGACGGCGGTGACGCGTCGACTCCGCTCGAGAAGCACCGGCACGGTGCCGAACCAGTCTCCTGGCCGCAGCATGTGCAGAAGCACCGCATCCGGATGGGTCAACTTGCTCTGCAAGGTGACCACACCGGAGCTGATGCCGAAGACGTCCTGCCCGACTTCGTCCGCCTGGTAGATCACGCTGCCGGCTGCATAAGACTTCGGGCGCGCCAGCGCCAGGAAATCTCGCCTGAAGCGCGGATGGCAGTCCGCGAACCACCCGCGGATCGGGAAGCGGGTCTGGACGCTGTCGCTATCAGCCTTGGCCATGTCGATGGCGACTGTACCATTTTGCGCAAAGTGCCCTCCGCCGCGGTGCTATATCTCCGTGATCGATGCGCGTCGGCGCGTCGCGTGTGCCGAACATGGAGTAGCCCGTCGTGCGAAACCGCCTTCTTGCGATGCTGACCTGCGCGTCAATTGCATTGGCCCCGTCCCTCGGCGCCCGCGCCCAGTCGACGGACCGCGCCGCCGCACAGTCGCCGCCGTCCTGGAGCAGCCCGTCCCTGCGCAGCGAAACCGTCGTCGGGCCGAACGGCGCCGTGACGACGCGCGCCGCGCTGCTGGCCAATGAAAAGTGGGGCATCGGCGACACGAAGCGCGTCGAGCGGGTCACCGACGGCGTGTATGCGCTGCGCGGCTGGGGCATTGCGAGCAGCTTCGCGATCGAAGCGCCGGGCGGCTGGATCATCGTCGACACCGGAGACTCCACGCGGGCAGCAACCGAGATGCGCGCCAGAGCTCGAGGAAACGCTCGGCCGCAAGGTCAAGGTGGCCGCGATCCTGCTGACCCACTGGCACTACGGCGACGGCATCGGTGCGTG
Organism: uncultured Gammaproteobacteria bacterium; assembly: GCA_963828265.1. Lineage (GTDB taxonomy): Bacteria > Pseudomonadota > Gammaproteobacteria > Steroidobacterales > Steroidobacteraceae > RPQJ01. The sequence continues at coordinate 1,685 of CAWHEA010000006.1, forward strand.
GCTCGACGAGGGCGCGGAAGTCTGGGGGCACGAGTACCTGGACCGCAACCGCAGCGCCTCGACCGGCATCAGTGTCCTGAGCGGCACCACCCAGGCGAGAGGGGCCGCCCAGTTCGGCGTCTTCCATCCGCAAAGCGGTCCCGATGCCTTTCCGAACACGCTCGGCTTCACGCCCGAGAAACTGCTGGCCGAGTCCAGCTACCAACCGCCCACGCGGCTCTTCGAGAACGGCCGCGTCATCGACGTCGTCGTCGCCGGCGAGCCGGTGCAGGTTGCTCCCAACCGCTCGGACACGACCGACAGCGTCGGCTTCTATTTCCCGCGCAAGCGCATGCTCGCGACCAACTTCATGATGCCGGGCGGCATCTTCAACGTGTATTCGCTGCGCGGCAGTTCGTATCGCAATCCGGCGGTTCTGATCGAGGACGGCCGCTGGATCGAGTCGAAGAACGCGGAAATCCTGCTCGACATCCACGGCCCCACCCTCAAGGGCGAAGACGCGGTGCGCGACGCGGTCCAGCGTGCCCTCGACCAGGTGCGACTGATCCACGACCAGACGCTGCGCCAGATCGCGCACGGTCTGGACGCACGACAGGCGGCCGAACAGGTGTACATGCCGCGCCATCTGCGTGGGGACTGGGAAAACTACGGGCAGGTCGAAAGCCACGTGCGGCAGGTCTACAACGGCGTGATCGGCTGGTTCGGCGGCGACGTGTACGACATCAACCCCCTGTCCGAGATCGAGGAAGCAAGCCGGACCGTCAAGATGATGGGAGGCAGCAGCGCCGTCCGCAAGGCCGCCGCCGAAGCCGCGAAGAAGGGTGGGCTGGCGAACTGGCGCTGGAGCCTCAAGCTCACGTCGCTGTTGCTGCAGCTCGATCCCGCGGACGCCGAGGCGCGCAAGGTCCGGGCCGCGGCGGCGCGCCAGCTCGGTCAGCGCACCTCATCGGCCAACGCGCGCGGCTGGTACCTGACGGAGGCGCTGCAGATCGAAGGCGGGATGCAGTTCAAGGGTCAGCCGCTGACGGTCGACGCGATCCGACGCTTCCTCGGCACGCCCACCGCGCAGGCGCTCGTCGCGGCATCCGTGGACGAGAACCTGCAGTTCGTGCGCTACCTCGTCGATCCGCGCAAGGCCGAGGGGCAGCGCCAGACGTTCACGCTCGCCGTCGAAGGCGACTCGCGCATCCGGCGGCTCGAGCTGCGCAACGGCGTGCTCGTGATCACCGACGCGGACGCCGCGGCACCGACGCACCTCGCACTCACGCGACAGGAACTCGCCGCCTTCGTGCTCGGCACACGCTCGCCGTCGGCCGCGGATCCGCTGAGCCAGCTCGACCGCGTGCTCGATCGCAGCCACCTGATGCCCGCCGGGCGCGGTGGAGTCCGTGCTGAAGGGAATGAAGGCCGCCAACGACTTCGAGCAATAGCCGCGCAATTCGTCGTGTCTGCGCCGTCGCCGGGCTGAACCATCGACCAACCGTCAAGGACAAACCGCACATGCAAGCTCGCAAAGTCTCACCCGAACTCCAGGCCATCTCCGACCGCGCCTACCTGTATGCCTACGGCATCGACGAGGCTTACAAGCATCTCTACAAGACGTTGGTGGAACCGGATTATCCCGCCAATCGCTTTCAAATCATCCGCCACCTCGCCGACGACAAATACACGGCGCACGTCAGCATCAACAACGACACCCTGCACCTCATGGGCTGGCTGGATGTCGCCGCCGAGCCGGTGATCGTCTCCGTGCCCGACCATGATGACGGCCGCTACTGGGTACTCCACACCATGGACATGGGGCACTACACCACGACCATGTTGGGCAAACGGACACGCGGCCCCAAGGGTGGTCGCTTCATGTTTGCGAACCAGGCCTGGAAAGGCGAAGTTCCGGACGGCATCACCGAAGTCGTCCGTGTCGAAAGCAACTTCATCAAGTTGATGGGGCGGGTGATGGCGACCGGCGTGGAGGACGAGAAGAAGGCCCTGACCTATGTGGACGACTGGAACATCCGCACCTTGAGCGAGTTCCTCGGACAAAACGGGCCCAAGCCCAAGGTCCGCAAGTTTGTCCCCGCTTCGGGAAATTCCTGGCTGGAGCGCGTGAACTTCGTGTTGGCGGACGGCACCATGGCCACCGCAGACGCCCATTGGCTCGAGGGGCTGGAGGCGTCCGGCATCGGCGCGGGGAAAGTGGACTTCACCCCCGAGCAGTTGGCCGCCGCGGAGATCAGCGAACAGCATGTGATCGCAAAGCTCAAGGAAGTTCTCCCGACCCTTACCAACGCCAGTGACGCGCTGGGCACCCGTGAACAACTTGGGCACGCTGACCGCATTCCGTTCCAGGTGGCCACTTACATCGGCCAGTGGGGCGCTCCGCCTGTTGAAGCCTCCTACGTACAAATGATCAGGGACCAGAACGGCGATGCCCTCGACGGTGCGAACGACTACACGATCACCTTTGTCCCGCCCAAGGTCTCCCAATTCTGGTCGGTGACGGCTTATGGCTCGAAAACCAGGCTGATGATCGCCAATGATCTGAACCGCCACAGCCGCGGCGACCGTCATGTGAAGCCGAATGCCGATGGCACCGTCACGCTCCGCCTGAGCCATGACACCAAGGGCAAGGCGGAAGACACCAACTTCCTGCCGGTCCCCAACGAAAACTTCTACCTCTTGCTGCGCATGTATGGGGGTGATGAGGACGTGCAGGCTGGCAAGTTTCCGGTGCCGGTAGTGCAGAAATTGAAAAAGTAGTCCGTTGCCGTGCGTATGGCGCCGGTGAGAATTCGCGCAGAACCGCAGGGGCGGTTTTTCAACAGAATAGGTCGTTCTTGCACCTTCGACGTCCGCTTTGTAGGGCGACGAATTTCTGCTGTCGGTCGGTTTGGGCTTCCCCTGATTTCCCGGACATAGAAAGGCCACAAGACGGAGATATCGATGGCAGGCACACTGGTCACATTCGAAACCTATATCCGCGCCGAAAGCGATCGGCAGTTTGGCAACGTCGTCAAGATGGCGGGCGGCGTGAATCGCCTGTTTCATTTCCGCAGCCCACCCCCCTGGACAAGCAAAACGTCGTCCGGATGAACCGGGACACGCTCTACTCCATGGGCGTTGTCGATACGTCCAAAGGCGCCACGATCACCGTCCCGGCACTCCCGGAAGGTCGCTACGCATCGGTTTACCTTGCGGACAACGACCACTATTGCCCCTTCGTGATCTACGAGTCCGGAACGCACGAATTGCCCACAGGACACCAAGTACCTTGGCGTCGGCGTCCGTATCCAGGTGTTCAATCCCGAAGACGCGGACGAAGTGGCACTTGGTCAACAAGTTGCAGGATCAGTTCATCATCAAGGCCAACAGCAGCGATCCGCTGCCCGAGTTCAAGTGGGACCTGCCGTCGCTGAAGGCGCTGACGGCGCAGTACGAAGAGGAAGTCAACGCGAATACAGCAGTTGGAAAGGAATGATGGGACCGCGGGGCAAGGTCGACGAGAAGACCCGTCACATCGCGGCGGCGGCGGCGTGGGGGCTTTTCCCGGAATGGGACGCCACCTATCTGAACTACAGCGGCGCCCATGATTGCCGGGTCTGCCACAAGGCGACTTACCAGGTTCCAGAAAACGAAGCTTTCTGGTCCATCACCGTGTATGGCAATGACGGCTACATGAAGAGCGACAACAACATCGTCAACTCCTCCAATGTGAAGCTGAACGCCGACGGCACGTTCACCGTGTATTTCGGATCGAAGGAGACCTGCGGCGACGTGCCAAACCGGCTGGATGTGAGCGAAGGCTGGAATTTCCTGATGCGCGTATATCGTCCGGGGCCGTCCGTTCTGGACGGAAGCTACACGCTGCCTGTTGCCGTACCTGCCAAGTAGTTCGATCGGAGAATTGGTACCCAAGGCGGAAGCTAACAACCGGTTGCAGCGGACGGCGCGTCGCGCCGCCGCTGAACCGGAGCGTTTAACGTCTGCTTTGTGGCGCGACGAACGTCTGCTGTGGGTCGGCATTCCCCGTTGGACGTCTGCTTTTGGCGCACGGCAAGCACTATATAAAGCTTCACCAACACGGAATGGCGACGGAGCTATGGACGTTGATGGCCGCGACGCATCTGCGGCGGGTCATGCGCCGTGACCTCGTCGACGATTCGTGCGCCGTGTGAATTCTCGGGCTCTGACGAGAATTCACTCAGGCGCGGTCGATCAGGCGTTGGTTCCGGGTCTTCTCCGGGCGAGCGTGTCTGCCTTTCCGCTCGCCCGGAGAAGACCCGGAACGAACGCCCTCACCTGACCGCGGCTACTCCAGCGGCTCGAACTGCGCCGTGAAATGCCGCAACTGCGCCGGCTGCTGCACGATGCGCAATCCGCGCAACTGCGCGCGCTGCGCCACGATCTCCTCGAACACCTCGACGACGTAGTCGGCATGCGACTGCGTGTACACGCGGCGTGGCATCGCCAGGCGCACCAGCTCGGCCTCGGCCGGGACCTCGGTACCGTCGGGCTTGAGTCCGAACATCACGGTGCCGATCTCGCACGCGCGGATGCCACCGCGCTCGTACAGCGCGACGGCGAGTGCCTGGCCCGGGTACTGCAGCGGTGGGATGTGCGGCAGGAACTGCTTCGCGTCGACGAACACCGCGTGCCCACCGACCGGCTGCACGATCGGGACACCGAGCGCCATGAGCTTCTCGCCGATGTATTCGTTGGTGCGCACGCGATAACGCAGGTACTGCTCGTCGACGATCTCGCGCAGCCCGACGGCGATCGCGTCGAGGTCGCGGCCGGCCAGGCCGCCATAGGTGGGAAACCCTTCGGTCAGGATCAGCCGGTTGCGCGCTGCCACCGCGAGCGCGTCGTCGTTCGAGCGCGAGCCAGCCGCCGATGTTGGCGAAGGCGTCCTTCTTGGCGCTCATGGTCATGCCGTCCGCGGCGGCGAACACGTCGCGCACGATGTCGGTGACCGGCCGTGCCGCCTGGCCCGGTTCGCGGCACTTGATGAACCACGCGTTCTCGGCGAAGCGGCAGGCATCGATGAAGAGCGGCTTGCCGTGGCGGTGCGCCACCTCGGCCACGGCGCGGACGTTCTCCAGGCTGACGGGCTGGCCGCCGCCCGCGTTGTTGGTGAGCGTCAGCATCACGAGCGGCACGCGGTCCGCGGAACGGGACAGCAGGTCTTCGAGCCGGGCGACGTCCATGTTGCCCTTGAAAGGGTGCCGGTTGGACGGGTCATGGGCTTCGGCGATGACGAAGTCCACGGCTTCGGCGCCGGTCGCCTCGATGTTGCCGCGCGTCGTGTCGAAGTGCGTGTTCGACGGCACGATCTTGCCGGCCCCGCCGACGATCGAGAACAGGATCGCTTCCGCCGCGCGTCCCTGGTGCGTCGGGATGATGTGGCGGTACGGCATCAACTCGCGCACCGCGGTCTCGAACCGATAGTAGGACGGCGAGCCGGCGTAGGACTCGTCCCCGCGCATGACCGCGGCCCACTGTTCCGCACTCATGGCGCTGGTGCCTGAATCCGTCAGCAGGTCGATGATCACGTCGTCCGAATGGAGCGCGAACAGGTTCCAGTGCGCGCGGCGCAGCAACTCGACGCGTTCGTCCCGCGTCGTGAGCCGGATCGGCTCGACGGTCTTGATGCGAAAGGGCTCGATGATCGTCTTCAATGACGTCTCCGTTGGCGGACCGGCTTCAACCCATCGGCGTCGCGTGCCGCTCGCCTCGCTCGTACACGAGGTTCGCGCGGCCGACCAGCAGCGGATCCACTGCACCAATCTGCTCCGCGTCCTTGCTCGGGTACGGCAGCCGGTGCAGCACATAGCGCATCGCGTTCAGTCGCGCGCGCTTCTTGCAGTCCGACTTGATCACCGTCCACGGCGAATCAGCGGTATCGGTGTAGAAGAACATCGCCTCCTTCGCCCGCGTGTACTCCTCCCACTTGTCGAGCGAGGCCATGTCGATCGGGCTCAGCTTCCAGTGCTTGAGCGGGTGTGACTTGCGCTCCTTGAAGCGGCGCCGCTGCTCCTTCCGGCTCACCGAGAACCAGAACTTGATCAGGTGAATGCCGCTGCGCACGAGGTTGCGCTCGAACTCGGGGCACTGCCGCATGAACTCCGTGTATTCGTCTTCCGTGCAGAAACCCATCACGCGCTCGACGCCCGCCCGGTTGTACCAGGACCGGTCGAACAGCACGATCTCGCCCGCCGTCGGCAGGTGCTCGACGTAGCGCTGGAAGTACCACTGGCCCCGCTCGACTTCGCTCGGCTTCTCGAGCGCCACCACGCGGGCGCCGCGGGGGTTCAGGTGTTCCATGAAGCGCTTGATCGTGCCGCCCTTGCCCGCTGCGTCGCGACCCTCGAACAGGATGACGACCCGGGCGCCGGTTTCCTTGACCCACGCCTGCAGCTTGAGCAGTTCGACCTGCTGCCGGTACTTCTGCCGCTCGTACGTCTTGCGCGAGAGCAGGTTCTTGTAGGGGTAGCCGCCGTCGCGCCAGCCTTCGGCGAGTGCGGCGTCGTCGTCGGCGCGATGCTGCTCGCGCGCCTCGTCGCGATGGCGCAGCAACACCTTGTGCAGCGCTTCGACGTCATCCGGCGAGGCGCCGCCGAGGATGGCTTCCAGCGATTCCGGGGCGGACGCCGGGTCGTCCCGCAGCGTCCGCTGCAGGATGTCGCCAATGGCAAATGCCTTCGACTCATGCGCGGCATCGACGGCTTCGTTCACCGCAAAGTCCGCGATTCCGTCCACCGTGAGTCGTGGCGCGATGTCGCCCTGCGCGGCGCGGCGCGCGACCGGGCGGCGGGCACCGTTCCCGCGGGATTTGGAGGGTATGTGCTTGCGTGGCATGTCCGTTCCACCGTCAGGGCCAGGTGCATCCGGCCGTTGCAGCAAGCCTAGAGCCTGAACCTGCGACGGAGCTTCCGTGGAATCCGCACCGGGCCGTCGCCGCGTGCGCCAAATAGAATATGTCTAAATTTCCCGTCTGGACGGTTTTGTTGCAACGCATCCAAGCGTTGATGCCGGCCCTCAAGTCTGCGGGTGGGCGGGCTTCGACTCGCGCCGCAGCCACCAGACGCCTTTCACGTCTGCGCGCCACTGCGGCAGCAGCGCGAGCAACCAGATTTCCTCGGCGCTCGCCAGGAGGCTGACCGTGGCGGCCAGCCACAGCAGCCAGCCCCAGTGGCCGAACAGGAAGAGGACGCCGATGTACACGCTGAGCAGGACGCCGGCGCCTTTCGACAGCACGGTGTGAAAACTGGACAGCCGGCGATAGCGCAGCCAGGCGAGCACGTTCTCGAGCATCCACGCGGCAACGACGGCACCGATCAACCAGCGGTTCGCCGCGAGCACGTCACGCTGGAAGGCGAGCAACCCCGCCAGGCCGGCGCACCAGATGAGCGAATCCCCAAGCGAATCAAGGCGCGCCCCGAGCCTGGACTGCAGTCCGAGACCGCGGGCGATCCAGCCATCCGCAGCGTCGGTCAGCAATGCCGGAACCAGCACCCACGTGTAGATGGACTGCTCACCGGCCACGGCCATCAGCACGAGGACCGGCGCGCACACGATGCGCGTGACGACTCAGGGCGTTGGGCACGTGCCGCCAGGCGGTCGATCGGGCTGGATGTGCGCTGGCCATGCGGCGAGTTTCGGCCCGCAAACGCCGCGCGAAATCGGGGACAACCGCAAGCGGCCCCAGTAAGATCGCGCGCTTCTCACCCCCGCCCGAGGCACCGCTCATGCGACTGATTCCCACCTGCGCCGCGCTCGCCGCACTGACCCTCGGCTGCACGCTTGCCACGTCGGTGCTGGCTGCCGAGCCCGCCATGGACGAAGCCGCGCGCATGCAGTACGCGCTGGGCTACCAGCTCGGCCGCGACCTCGTCGCCATCGAGCCTCGCCCGCAGGACATGCTGAAGGGCCTCGAAGACGGCCGCTCCGGCAAGGCGAAGCTGTCGGACGAGGAAATGGGCGCCGCCCTCGCGGGCCTGCAGCAGAAGGTCGCGGAACAGCGCGCCAAGGAACAGGCAGCGGCCAGCGAGAAGGCGGTGGCGGCCGGCAAGGCCTACCTCGCCGCGAACGCCAGGAAGCCCGGCGTGACGACGACGGCCAGCGGCCTGCAGTACCAGATCCTCACGGCGGGCACCGGCAAGACACCGGTCGCGAGTGACACGGTGACCGTGCACTACAAGGGCACGCTGGTCGACGGCACCGAGTTCGACAGCTCCTACAAGCGCGGCCAGCCGGCGTCGTTCCCCGTCAATGGCGTCATCCCGGGCTGGACCGAGGCCCTGCAGCTGATGAAGGTCGGCACCAAGGCGCAGCTCGTCATTCCGCCGGAACTCGCGTACGGCTCGAACGGACCGCTCGCGAACCAGGTGCTGCTGTTCGACGTCGAGCTGCTCGGCGCCATGGCCACCCCCGTGGAAGCGACGGGCAAGTAACCCGCCACCGACGATGCCGATCGCGGAAGGCAACGGGCTCCGGTTCGACTACGAATCGTTCGGCGCGCAGGACGCGCCGGCGATGCTGTTGATCCAGGGTCTCGGCATGCCCGCCGCGATGTGGCCGGACGTGTTCGTCGAGACACTGGTGGCCGAAGGCTACCGGGTCGTGACCTTCGACAATCGCGATTGCGGCGGCTCGTCACGCCTGGCGGATGCCGGCGTGCCGGACATTCCCCGGTCGATGACGCGTGCGTTGCTGCGCCGGCCGGTCACGGCGCCTTACAACCTCACCGACATGGCGGAGGACACGCGGGTCGTCCTCGATGCGGCCGGCGTCGAGCGTGCGCACGTGGTCGGCGTATCGATGGGCGGCATGATCGCCCAGGTCTTCGCAGCGCAGTATCCGCAGCGGGTCCGGACCCTGACGTCGGTCATGTCCACGACGGGCAATCCACGGCCGGGCATCGCGCTTGGCAAGGCACGGGCACTGCGCGCGTTGCTGAAGCGCCCGCCGGGCAACCCGACCATCGAGCAGGCGGTCGACCACCTGCTGTTCGTGTTCGGCGTCATCGGCAGCCCGGGCTTCCAGCAGCACGCCGCACAGCTGCGCCCGCACTTCGAGCGCGTCGCGCGCCGCGGCCTGTATCCCGCCGGCACGTCACGGCAGCTCGCGGCGATCCTCGCCTCGGGCGACCGGCGCGAAATGCTGCACGGAATCACGGCACCCACGCTGGTGATCCACGGTGCGGACGATCCGCTGGTGCGCATCGCTGGCGGACGCGACACGGCCGCGAACATCCGCGGTGCGCGACTCAAGATCATTCCAGGGATGGGTCACGACTTCCCGCCGGCGCTCATGGCCGGCATCGCCGTGATGATCGCGGAGCACTGCCGCTCAGACCACGGCTGACTGGCCCTGCTCCGTCGACGCGAGCCTGCCGCGAAAGAATGCCGCGGGCTCCGGATACAATTGGGTCAACGTCTCCGCCAGCAGGCCCAGGACCATCGATTCGAGGCGGGCATTCGACGCGCCCTGCGGTTCGCAGCTCGGCCCACAGGCCCGCTCGCTCCGCGGCGCGCTGTGCGAGCGCGGCGGCGACGACCGCTTGCCACCGCGGCGCCGGATCACTCGCGGCAAATTCACCACGACCGCGGCCAAAATGCGCAACCGCCAGGTAGCGGATGATCGCTGCGCCGAGTCGCGCCTCCAGGAACTCGTCCGACCAGCGCACGGTGCCGCCGGCGAGCCCGCGCTCCTCGTTGTAACGCTGCGTGAGCTTGCGCGCGCCGAGTGCGCCGGCGATGCCGCCGAGAACCGCGCCCGCTCCGAACGTCAACCCACCGGCGGCGACGTCCGCCGCGAGACCGCCGAGCGCACCCGTGACGAGACCACCCCAGAGGCTCGCCTTGTCGGCGTCCGGCGCGCGCTGGGTCTCGAACCCGGTCGTGACCTGTCGCAGGATGTCCTCGCTGGCCGTGCCCGTCAGGCCGTGCAGCACGACGAGTTCGGCCGTGCACGCGCGCACGGACTCGTCGAGGCGATCGAGCATCGCCGTGCGGGCCCGCGATTCTTCGACACCGAGCGCAGCGGTCGCCCCGCCCTGCAGCGCACGGCTCACTTTGTCCGCAAGCGTTGCGTCCGGCGAGTTGCACCGTGTCGCGCGCAAGCCCGCTCGTGTGCCGCGCGATGACTTCGGCGCTGCGCCGGAGCACATCGAGATCACGCACGCGCCACGCCTCGGCGATCCGCTCGAACGCCGGCCGCTTCTGCTCGTCGAGACAACCCGCAATGGCATCGAGCAGCGCGTGTTCCTGCAGCCAGCAGCGCGCAAAGGCGTCGAAGGTCAGCACTCGGCGGGCGCCGGCTTGCATCATGCCGACGCAGCAGCGCGCTCCACTCGGCGGTCAACTGCTGCTCGTGCGCCGCGTCGTTGCGGGTTCCAACCTGGTTCAACAGCACGAGCGTCGGCTTGCCGAGCCAGTCGAGGATTTGCAGTTCCGGCTCGACGTAGCCGGCGGCGGTCGGTTCTTCCGTCGCGTTGACGACGTACAGCACGACGTCCGCCGACTCGCGCGCCGCACGCATGGCCTGCTGGCTGCACCAGAACGCACGGTCCGCGAAGCGATCCCACACCTGCGAGAGAAACCAGCCGACCGGCTGGCCGCTCGCTGCCAGGCGCCGCTGCAGGCGCACGCTGTCGCCAAATCCGGGCGTGTCCCAGAGCACGAGTTCGTCGGCCGCGAGACTCCGCATCAGCACGTGCGATTCAGCGACTTCGGTGACGTGGGCGCGGTCCATGACGGCGCCGATGTCACGCCGCAGCAGCGTCCGTGCCAGCGTCGTCTTGCCGACGTTCGTGTGCGACAGCAACGCGAGACTGACGGTCGTCGCTGAATCGCTCATGCGAGCTGCGCTCCGGCAACTGCGATGCACCTGATCGACGATCGCCTGGGGCACCTCGCCCTCGGCCGGGATCGAGCCGAGATCGAGCGTGCACGCCTCGAGCCCGTGCGTGCGCGCGAAGTCGCGCCAGGCCACGCGACGCTGCTCGATTCGGGCCGCCAGCGATGCATCGCCGCCCAGTCGCGCGAGGTACGGAGCCTCGTCGACCAGGACGAGCAATCGCGAGCCGGCCCTGGAGCGTGCCCAGCGGTCGCGCGCCTGTTGCAGGATTGCGCCGTGGTTCTCGACCTCGGGAGTGGCCGCGAGGCTGAAGAGCAGGATTTCGAGGTCACTTGCTGCTGCGCTTGCCGGCGTGCCGAACCGTTCTTCGTCACCGTACGCAATCGAAGGCGCGAATTCGATGCGGGTATCCGGCCCGAATGCTGCGCGCAGGACTCGTTGCACGCCTTGTTCCGATGCGGCGGCGGGCTGGTAGGCAAAGCACGTGAGTCGCGCCGTCAGTGCGGGCAACGCCGCATCGCTGGCGCCCAGGGTACGACGCGCATAAGCCAGCAGGGATTCCGGGGTCGCCAGTTCCTCGCTTGCACGCCCGAGGCGCAACGTGGCCACGAGCGCCAGCAACAGGCGCGGCACGACGACGTAGAGGATGGCCGTGGCTGCCATCAGGTGAATCCACGGCGCCGCAGGTCCGCCGCCCTGGCCGTTGCGCCAGTGCAGGGAAGCCACGGCGGCGTCATCCGCGGGCAGCTCGATGCCGGTGAGCACCGAAGCCGGACCATAGACCAGCCCGAGCAGGGAGCGAACCTGTAGCGGCCCGAGGAACGTGCTCTCCCAGCCGGCGCGGTACTCGAGCGCAATGCCGCGCAGGTAGAAGCCCGCGATCAGTCCGAGCGCGACGGCTGCCGAGCCGAAATGGAACAGTCGCTTGCCCTGCCAGACCAGCAGCGGCTGGGCGATGGGCCACCATTCCTCGGAGAATCGACGCAACGCCGCCGACAGCGGCCGGTGATAGAACGACGCCTGCTTGATCAGCCTGGCCGCGCGCTGCCAGGTCCAACGCGCGGGCCAGAGGGTCCAGCCGGGCAGCAGCGAGGTGGCAGCGGCAGGTTCGCGGCGCAGCGACGAAACGGCCAGCACCGCGTAGACGACCAGGTTCCACAGCACGACGCCAAGCAGGGGGAACGCCAGGATTTCGATGCGCACGCGACTGTCGAAGAGCGACAGCGCCAGGCCGAGCACGAACGCGGCGAGCAGCACGAGTCCGCCCACGCCCGCAATCTGCGATTCGAGACTGACTGCCCGGGTGACGACGGGGTGACGCTCCGCCAGTTTCGCCCGCAGCGAATCGGCTCTCGTCGCCAGCACCTGCCAGGCGTGGCCCTCACGATCGCCGCTGCCGGCGGGATGCCGTCGCAATGCGTCACGCGTTGCGGCGTCGCGCTCGGCGAGCGGCAGGACCGACCCGTCCGGATCCTGCTCTTCGACGTTCTTGACCAGCAGGATCGCTCGCAGGGCATTCGCGTTCATTCGGCCCAAACCACGGCTTTCTTCGGACTTTTTACCCGGTGGCCAGTCTAGCAAGACCTCGCGGCCGCTTGGCCCATGGTATTTTGCGCGGCCGAGGAGTCCCGCCGTGTTCCGCCGATTCGAGCGCCTGGTCGAAACCTATCCCGACACGCCGCCGGCCACCCCGCCGCGCGCGTTTTTCGCCTTCCTGTGGCAATCCACCGAGGGCCTGCGGCCGTACATCCTGCTGATGACGCTCTGCACCGCCGTGATCGGCGCGTTCGAGGCGCTGCTGTTCGCGATGCTCGGGCAGCTCGTCGACTGGCTGGCGAAGGTCGAACCTGCCCAGCTCTGGGCCACGGAGCGGCAGAATTTCCTGCTGCTGCTCGGGGTGCTGGCCGTCAGCCCGCTGGTCGTCGGACTGTTCGCACTGCTCAAGTACCAGGTGCTGTTCGCGAACTTCCCGATGCGACTGCGCTGGAACTTCCACCGGCTGATGCTCGGCCAGAGCATGAGTTTCTACCAGGACGAGTTCGCGGGCCGCGTCGCGACCAAGGTGATGCAGACGGCGCTCGCGGTGCGCGACGCCTGGCTGACCGCCACCGACATCCTTGCGTTCATCGTCATCTACTTCGTGACCATGCTCGCGATCGTGGGCACGTTCGACCTGCGCATGCTCGCGCCGTTCATCGGCTGGCTCACCCTCTACTCCCTGAGCCTCGTCTACTTCGTGCCGCGCCTGGGGAAGGTTGCGGCGGAACAGGCTGACGCGCGCTCACTGATGACCGGGCGCGTGACCGACGCGTACACCAACATCGCGACGGTGAAGCTGTTCTCGCACGCCAGCCGCGAGGCCGGATTTGCGCGCGCTTCGATGCAGGAATTCATGAAGACGGCCTACGCGCAGGGCCGCCTGGTGAGCGGGTTCGAGATCACCAACCACGCGCTCAGCATGGTGCTGATCGCCTCCACGGCCGGCGTGGCGCTGTGGCTGTGGGTGCAAGGTGAAGTGGGCGTGGGCGCGGTCGCCGCGGCGAGCGCGATGGCACTGCGCCTGAACGGCATCGCGCACTGGATCATGTGGGAAGTCGCCTCGCTGTTCGAGCACGTCGGCACCGTCGAGGACGGCATGCGCACCTTGTCTCGCGCGCACACGGTGGTCGACGCACCAGACGCGAAGCCGCTCCAGGTCACCCGGGGCGAGATCCGCTTCGATCACGTCACGTTCGCCTACGGCGGCAAGCGCGCCGTCGTGGACGACCTGTGCCTGCACATCCGGCCGGGCGAGAAGATCGGCCTGGTCGGGCGTTCCGGGGCCGGCAAGAGCACCATCGTCAACCTGCTGCTGCGCTTCTACGACGTCGAGCAGGGCGCGATCCTGATCGACGGCCAGGACATTTCGCACGTGACGCAGGACAGCCTGCGCGCGCAGATCGGGATGGTCACCCAGGACACCTCGCTGCTGCATCGCTCGGTGCGGGACAACATCGTCTATGGACGCCCCGACGCCGGTGACGACACCATGATCGCGGCAGCCAGGCGCGCCGAGGCGCACGAGTTCATCGAGGGCCTGTCGGACGTCAAGGGCCGGCGCGGTTACGACGCGCACGTCGGCGAGCGCGGCGTGAAGCTGAGCGGCGGCCAGCGCCAGCGCATCGCGATCGCACGCGTCATGCTCAAGGATGCGCCGATCCTGCTGCTCGACGAGGCGACGAGCGCGCTCGACAGCGAAGTCGAGAATGCGATCCAGCAGAGCCTCTACCGGCTGATGGAAGGCAAGACCGTCGTGGCCATCGCTCATCGCCTCTCCACGATCGCGGCCATGGACCGTCTCGTCGTCATGGACCGGGGCCACATCGTCGAGGAAGGCGATCACCGCACGCTGCTCGAGCACGGCGGGCTGTATGCGCGCCTGTGGGCGCACCAGAGCGGCGGCTTCCTGGGCGACGACGCCGACGATGACGAATCCATTGCCAAGCCGCGCGCTGCAGCGACGGGCTGACGCTCGCCTGGTCTCCGGAGGACGCATGCACAAGATCCTGTTCGCTCTCATCGCGGGGTTACTCGTGACGTATCAGCCCAGCCAGGCGGCCAATCCCGCGACCGGGGCCGACAGCATCGGCGCCATCGTCAAGGACTTCGACGCGTTCAACCGCGCGCAGGATCCGGTTCGCGCGGCCCAGCGCGGCGACAAGGCGGCCGCACGCATCTGGCCCGACAATTCGCCGCAGGCCATGGCTGCGCGCAAAGCTGCTTACGAGGATTTTCGGCGCCGACTGCAAGCGCTGCCTGCCACCGGCCTGGCCGGCGAAGACGAACTGAACCGCGAGCTGCTGGTCGACCGCGTGAACCTCGCGCTCGACGGCTTTGCGTTCGACGAAGAGCGCATGCCCTTCATCAGCGGCGACGGCTTCTACACGACGGCGGACTACGCCGCGCTGAACACGCCGCTCGACGACGAAGCGGCGGCGGCTGCCTGGATCGCGCGTCTCGAGGCACTTCCGGCGTACTACGAACGCGAGACGGAGAATATGCGCCGCGGCATCCGTACGGGCATGACGCAACCGCAGCGGACGGTCGAGCGGGCCATCGCGGACGTGCGCGGCCAGATCGCGCAGGCGGATGACAAGACGCCCCTGCTCGCGCCCTTCCGCAACATGCCACAGTCGTTCCCGGCCGAGCGCCGCGCCGCGCTCGAAGCGCATGCCCGCAGCGTCCTGCAGACGCAGGTGCGGCCCGCCCAGCAGTCGCTGCTGCAATTCCTCGAACAGGACTACCTGCCGGCTGCGCGACCGGACATCGGCATCGGCAGCGTGCCGCAGGGCAAGGCGTACTACGCGTACCTCGCACGTCGGCACACCTCGACGTCGATGACGCCCGCCGAGATTCATGCGCTCGGTGAGCGCGAGGTCAGGCGCATCCGGGCGCGAATGGACCAGGCCATCGCACAGACGGGATTCAAGGGTACGTTCCAGGAGTTCCTCGCGTCCGTGCGCAAGGATGCCCGGTTCTATGTCGGCGCAGCCGAGTACGGCGAGAAGTGCAGTGAAGTCGCGAAGCGTGCGGATTTCGCCATGCCGAAGTACTTCGGCAAGCTGCCGCGACTTCCCTACGGTGTGCTGCCGATACCCGCCGGACTCGAGAGCAGCGCGAACGGCTACTTGCCCGGCTCGCCCGAGCAGGGTGTCGCGGGCATGGTGGTCTACAAGCCCTGGATGGCAGAGAAGATGCCGACGTTCGGCATACCGGCCTGGGTGCTGCACGAGGGCGTGCCGGGCCACCACCACCAGATTTCGCTGAGCCAGGAACTCACGGACCTGCCCGAGTTCCGGCGCGCCGACGACGTGACCGCCTACGTCGAAGGCTGGGGCCTCTATTCGGAGTACCTGGGCGAAGAGATGGGGATCTACCGCGATCCGTACGAACAGTTCGGCCGGCTCTCGCTCGAGATCTGGCGCGCATGCCGCCTGGTGGTCGACACCGGCATGCACGTGATGGGCTGGTCGCGCGACCGCGCAATGGCCTGCCTGCAGGAGAACAGCGCGCTCGCGCCGACGGAAATCGAGTTCGAAGTGGACCGCTACATCGCCTGGCCCGGCCAGGCACTCGCGTACAAGATCGGCGAACTCAAGATCATCGAACTGCGCCAGCGGGCGGCGGCGAAGCTCGGGCCGAAGTTCGACCTGCGCGCATTCCACGACCTGGTCCTGGGCGCCGGGCCGATGCCGCTCGACCTGCTCGAGGCCCGCGTCGACCGCTGGATCGAGGCAGCAGCGGCCCACTGAGGGCCGCGTCAGCGTTCGAATTCGACCGTGACGTGCACGAGTTCGTCGTGCACTGCGAGTGCCGCGCGCACTTCGGCAGCGTGCATCTCCTGCGCACCGGCCAGGTGGACGATGCAGGCGTATTTCCCCCGCCCCACCCGCCACACGTGCAGGTCGCGCAGTTGCGGCGCGCCGGGCAGCGAAGCGATGACCTCGCGCACTTCCTGCACGACCGGCGAGTCCATTTCGGCATCGAGCAACACGCGACCCGTGTCGCGCAGCAGTCCGACCGCCCAGCGCCCGACCAGCACCGTGCCGACGATCCCCATCACCGGATCGAGCCACGTCGCGCCGAAATACTTGCCGCCCGCCAGGGCGACGATCGCAAGCACGGACGTGGCTGCATCCGCCACGACGTGGAGATACGCCGAGCGCAGGTTCAGGTCGTGATGATGCGCATGGCCATGATGGGCGTGGTCGTGCGCGTGATGATCGTGCCCCTGGTGCTGATGACCGGAATCGTGCCCGGTCGACAGCAGCCAGGCTGACAGCACGTTGACCACGAGCCCGAGGATGGCGACCGGGATGGCCTCGTCGAAACGGATCGGCGCCGGGTTGAAGAGTCGCGTCACCGACTCGATCCCCATGTACGCCGCCACGCCGACCAGGAACACGGCACTGGTGTACCCGCCGAGCACCTCGATCTTCCACGTCCCGAACGAAAAGCGCGGATCGTGGGCGTGGCGACGCGCCAGGTAGTACGCGCCCGCCGAGACGCCGAGCGCCAGTGCGTGCGAACTCATGTGCCAGCCATCGGCCAGCAACGCCATCGAACCGAGCACCGTGCCCGCGGCGATCTCGACGACCATCATCACGAGCGTGAGCCACATCACCTGGCGCGTGCGGCGCTCGGCGACGGGATTGCTGGTGTCGAAAACGTGGACGTGGGCGTCGTGGCGGCCGGTCGGTGACATGCTGGAACCCGTGTGGTCGCGCGTCGCCCACGGCGGCGCTGCGAAGCGCCGCATTATGCCGTCTTTCCGCCAGCCGGCCTCAGCCTGAGATGCTGCCTTTCAGCGCCTTGGCGATGGTCCATTTGGCGAGCTGGGCCATGTGCACCTCGTCGGGGCCGTCGGCAAGCCGCACGTAGCGGCCGTAGCCGAACGCCGCGGGGATCGGGGTGTCCTGGCACAGCCCCATGCCGCCGTGCGCCTGCATCGCGCGGTCACAGACGTTCTGGCACATCTGCGGCGCGACGATCTTGATCATCGAAATGAGGTCGGCCGCACCGCGGTTGCCCTCGCGATCCATCTTGTCCGCCGCGGCCAGCGTGAGCAGGCGGGCCTGCTCGATCTCGCAGCGCGAGCGCGCGATCGCTTCGCGCAGGCTGCCCTGTTCGCTCAGCTTGCGCCCGAACGCCACGCGTGAGTCCGCTCGCCGGCACATCAGCTCGAGCGCCCGCTGCGCCGCGCCGATGAGGCGCATGCAGTGGTGAATGCGGCCGGGGCCGAGCCGGCCCTGCGCGATTTCGAAGCCGCGCCCTTCGCCCACCAGCAGGTTCGAGGCCGGCACGCGCACCCCCTCGAGCACGACCTCGCCGTGACCGCTCGGCGAGTGCACTTCTCCGAACACCTTGAGCGGACGGACGAGGCGCACGCCCGGCGTGCTCCGGGGCACCAGGATCATGGACTGCTGCGAGTGCTTCGGGCCATCGAAGCGGGTCTTGCCCATGACGATCAGGATTTCGCACTCGGGGTGGTAGATGTTGCTCGACCACCATTTGCGGCCCGTGACGACGTAATCGTCGCCGTCGCGGACGATCGAGCATTCGATATTGGTCGCATCGGAGGACGCCACCGCAGGCTCGGTCATCAGGAACGCGGAGCGGATGCGGCCTTCCAGCAACGGCGTGAGCCACTGCGCCTGCTGCTCCGCGTTGCCGTAGCGCGCAAGCACTTCCATGTTGCCGGTGTCGGGGGCACCGCAATTGAAGATGGTCGAGGCCCAGTCGACACGCCCCATGAGTTCCGCAAGCGGTGCGTATTCGAGGTTGGTCAGGCCCGGGCTCCAGGGCTCGTATTCGTGGGGCAGGAACAGGTTCCAGAGGCCGGCTTCGCGCGCCCTGGCCTTGAGTCCTTCGACCATGGGCGGGACGATCCAGCGCTTCGCCGGATCCTGCACGAACTCCTCGTATTCGGCCTCGGCCGGAAAGATGTGCGCCTGCATGAAGTCGTCGACGCGGCGCATCAGTTCGCGCGTGCGGGGGCTGTATTCGAAATCCATGACGGGCGCTCCGGAGTGGGTCTGGCGTCAGTGTAGGCCCGCCATGGCATTTCCCTACTGCAATGTTTTAATGAATAATCATTCACGCCATGCATCTATCGCGGATCGACCTGAACCTGCTCGTGGTGTTCGACACCGTCTTCACCGAAGGCAGCATCACGGCGGCAGGCCGCAAACTGAACCTGTCGCAGCCGGCCGTGAGTCACGCGCTCGCGCGCCTGCGCGACGTCTTCGGCGAACCGCTGTTCGAGCGGCAGGGACGGGGCATCGCCCCGACACCGCTCGCCCGCTCGATCGCCGGACCGGTCAGGGAGGCACTCGGCGCGATGGAGCGCACCTTCGGCCAGGCCGCGGGGTTCGAGCCGCTGACAGCCGAGCGGCACTTCCGGATCGGCCTGCGCGAGGCGCTGGAACCGAGCGTGCTGCCCGAACTGAGCCAGGCCATCTGCGCCGCGGGCCCCCGGCTCAGCCTCGCTTCGGCCAGGCATGACCGCCCTCGTCTCGAAACGGACCTCGCCGCGGGTGAATTCGACGTGGCACTCGACGTGCTGCTGCCGGTGGCCGACCGCGTGCCGCACGAGCGCGTGCTCACCGATCGCCTGGTCGTGATCGCACGAAAGGACCATCCACGGTTGCGACGCATGAAGCGCAGCGGCTGGAACCTGGACGCGTACCTGGAACTCGACCACGTGCAGGTGTCATCGCGCCGGCGCGGTCCCTCGCTGGAGGACGTTGCCCTGCAGTCGCTCGGCAAGACTCGTCGCATCCGGTTGCGCTGCCAGAGTCACGCAGCCGCGTGTCGTGCCGCCGCCAATACCGACCTGGTCGCGACTTTGCCCGAAACGTATGCACGCCACGTCGTCGAACGCGACACGAACCAGGTCGTGGGACTGCCGCTCGAGGGCATCAACCTCGAGACGTACATGTACTGGCCGGCAAATGCGGAACGGGATGCCGCCAATCGCTGGCTGCGCGACCAGGTCCGCACCGCATTGCGCAGTCGTCGCTGACAGCTCAAGCGCACAGGCGGGTGCCTGGCCGGACCCTTCGCCGAGCTTGGAAAGGCAGACACGCGCTCGGAGAAGGGTCCGGCCAGGCACCCGCCGTGGGCACCGCCTCACACACTGACGCACGCACTGACTCAATGCTGCCGACCCGGAGACCGAGATGTAGCCATCATTGGCTGACAACGGTGAATTGCGTGTCTCGGGCGAGCTGCCCGGCTACGGACGCAGGTGAGAGGGCAGCGGCTGCGGGGTCCTTTCCCGAGCGCGTGTCTGCCTTTCCAAGCTCGGGAAAGGACCCCGCAGCCGCTGCCCTGGCAATTTCCGCAGCAGCGATGCCAGGGGCTTTCTAGAGGGTAAGTGTCATCCGCACGAGTTCGGGCTCGTCGGTGTCGGAGCGAGTCGCGAAGCCGAGCGACCGCGAGAGGTCGATCATGCGCGTGTTCTCACGCAGCGTGATGCCGGTCATCACCTTCATCTGCCGGTCGCGCGCGATGTCGATCAGGCGCTGGAACAGGTGCCGCGCCACGCCCTTGCCCTGCCATTCGTCGCTGACGACGATCGCAAACTCGCACGTCTCTTCATCCTGCAGGGCGATGTACCGGGCCACGCCGATCTGCTGTTCGGTGCCGTCCGGCAGCGGCAAGACCACGATCAGGGCCAGCTCGCGGTCGTAGTCGATCTGCGTGAATTTGGACAGCATCGCCGGCGAGAGGTCCTGCAGTCCGAACATGAAGCGCAGGAACCGCGACTGTTCCGACAGCCGGTGGACGAAGTCCCGTTCGAGCTCGGCGTCCTCGGGACGGATTGCGCGGATCGTCGCCTGTTGCCCGTCCGGCAATTCGAGCGGGAACTCCAGCGCGCTCGGATACGGGTGGATCGCCATGTGGCGATAGAGCCGTTGCGGCTGCGGCAGGGGCATCACGCCAATGCGCGCATCGACGGCAACGGCGCCCTTGGCAGTCACGATCACCGGGTTGATGTCGATCGCGCCGACGTCGGGCAGCTCGCACACGATCTCGGACACGCGCAGCAGCATGTCCTCGATGGCGTCCTGCGCGGCAGCCGGCGCCCCGCGCAACGGCTGCAATGCCAGGCTCGCGCGGGTGCGGCGAATCAGGTCCCGTGCCAGGTAGGGGTTGAGCGGCGGCAGTGCCACCGCACGGTCCCGGATGACTTCGACCATCGTGCCGCCGAGCCCGAAGCTGATCGCGGGGCCGAACACCGGATCGCGCACTGCACCGATCATCAGTTCGCGACCGTGCCGCTCGACGTACATCGGCTCGATCAGCACGCCTTCGAGGCGCGCGTCCGGCCGGGCGATGGCGACATCGCGCAGCATGTTGGCGTAGCCGTCGCGGACGCTGCGGGCGTCGGTGCGGCCGAGCCGCACGCCGCCGACGTCGGTCTTGTGGGAGATGTCGGGCGACAGGATTTTCATTGCGACCGGGAAGCCGACCGTCTCGGCGACCTGCACCGCCTCGGCTGCCGAGTACGCCGGGTAACTGCGGACGATCGGGATGCCGAAGGCGGCCAGCAACTCCTTGGAATCCGCCGGATTGAGCCACTCGTTGCCCGCCGCGCGCGCCGCGTCGAGCAGGCGCTGCGCCGTGGCGAGGTCGGGTGTCGATGTCGGCCCGAGCGGCGCAGGGACCTGCAGCAACTGCTCCTGGTTGGCGGTGAAGAGCGCGAGCGCAGCGATGGCGTCGACCGCGGCTTCGGGCGTGGGGAACGTCGGTATCCGGTTCTCGGCGAAGCGCTGGCGCGCAGCCGTCACCGCGTCGCCCCCCATCCAGCACGTGAAGACGGGCTTGCGCTGGGCTTTGGCCACCGTGATCAGTTCGGTCGCGAACTGGTCCGCGTCGGTGAGCGCGAACGGCGTCAAGATGGCAAGCAGTGCATCGACTTCGGCGTCCTGCAGGCACGTCTGCGCCGCCTGTGCGTAGACCTGCGCGGACGCGTCGCCGCGAACGTAGACGGGATTGCCGTCCGAGGTACTGGGCGGCAGCAGCGCATGCAGCTTCTCGAGCGTTGCGTCCTCCAGCCGGGCCACCGCCAGCCACCGATCGACGGCGCGGTCGGCGGCGAGCTGCCCGGGCCCGCCCGCGTTCGTCACGATGCCCAACCTGCGCCCGCGTATCCGCACGCCGGCACCGAGCGTGCTCGCTGCACTGAACAGCTGGCTGAAATCGCGGATGCGCAGCACGCCGGCGCGACGCATCGCCGCGTCGAATACGTCGTCGCCACCCACCAGCGAACCCGTGTGGAAGGCGAGGCTGCCGCGCCCTTCGAGCGAATGCCCGGCTTTCATGACGACGACGGGCTTTACGCGCGCCGCGGCCCGCAGCGCACTCATGAAGCGGCGCGCGTCACCCACGCCTTCGAGGTAGAGCATGATTCCGTCGGTCGCCGTATCGCGCGCGAGGAAATCGAGCACGTCCCCGAAGCCGATGTCATCGCCGACGCCGGTGGAGATCACCGTCGAGAATCCCACGTGCCGGGAGCGCGCCCAGTCGAGGGTCGCCGCACACAGCGCGCTCGACTGCGACACGAGCGCGAGACGGCCTGGATTGGGGAGCGCCCCGCCACAGGCTGCGTTGAGTCCGCTGTCGGTCCGGATCAGACCGAAACTGTTCGGTCCGAGCAGGCGCAGCCCGTATCGGCGCGCGACCTGCAGCATCGACCGTTCGAAGGCTGCACCCTCATCGCCGCCCTCGCGGAATCCGGCGGATACGATGACCGCCCCGCGCACCCCGCGCTCGCCGCAATGCTCGAGCACGGTTGGCAAGGTGCGTGGAGGGGTGGCGATGACCACGAGGTCGACGGCCTGCGGCAGTGAACGCACGTCAGGGAAGGCCGGCGCGCCGCCGATCGTCGCGTGCCGCGGGTTGACGTAGAACACGGGACCGCGAAATCCGCCTTCGCGCAGGTTCCGGCACAGGATTTCGCCGATCGAACCCGGCTTGTCGCTTGCGCCGACCACGGCCACGGATGCGGGGCGCAGCACGGCCTCGATGCGTTTCGCAGTCATGGTTCCAGTGTACTCTCGGGCGTAGGGAGAACTCGCAAATGCTAGCCTCAGGCGTTTGCGGGATCATTGTGGGTCACCGCAACCGGAGTCGCCCATGGCCGTCGCTTTCGTGACTCATCCCCATTGCCGCCTGCATCGCATGGGCGACTACCATCCGGAGCAACCGGCACGACTCGACGCGATCGAAGACGAACTGCACACGCGCGGCCTGTACGACGTGCTGCTGCACCGCGAGGCGCCGCGCGCCAGCGTCGAGCAGCTGGTTCGCGTGCATCCGCTGGCCTACGTCGAGGACCTCTCGAACCGCTCGCCCGCCGAGGGTCTCGCGCACATCGATCCCGACACCTGGATGTGCCCGGACACGTTCGAGGCGGCGTTGCGCGCCGCCGGCGCCAACGTGCTGGCGACGGACCTGGTGCTGACGGGCGAGGCGTCGCGCGCCTTCTGCAACGTGCGCCCGCCGGGTCACCACGCCGAACGGGCGACGGCGATGGGCTTCTGCTTCTTCAACAACGTCGCCGTTGCGGCGCGCCACGCGCTCGACCACCACGGCCTCGAGCGCGTCGCGATCCTCGATTTCGACGTGCACCTCGGCAACGGCACCGAGGATATCTTCAAGGACGACGCGCGGGTGCTGCTCTGCTCGTCGTACCAGTTCCCGCTGTGGCCCGACCTGAATCCGCCCACGCGACCCGGTCGCATCGTCAATTGTCCGTTGCCCCCGGGCAGCGGCAGCGATGCGTTCCGCGCGGCCGTGCAGCAGCAGTGGCTGCCTGCGCTCGAAGCCTTCGCGCCGCAATTGCTGCTGATTTCCGCGGGCTTCGATGCGCACGGCGCCGACGACATGTCGCACCTGCGGTTCACGACGGCCGACTACGCATGGGTGACCGAAGTCTGCCTGCGGCATCGCCGATCGTCACGCGCAGGGACGCATCGTCTCGACGCTCGAAGGCGGTTACGACCTGCGCTCGCTCGCGGCGAGCGCGGCGGCGCACATCGAGAAACTCGTGCTCGCCTGACGCAGCGTTCGCGTTCATATCGAACGCACCACTGGACTCGCGACGCTGCAGCACGCAGAATGCGCGCCGCGCGCGTGGGTTTCACTCTGCGCGTTAGCTCCGCCGCGCTGTTACCACCAAGTCACATCTTGCGGGTTCAGTCCACCAGCGCGGCGGGGCGACTTCACCACACTTTCCATCGTCGGCACCTGTGCCGCTGCACCAGCCGCCTCGGCGACCGGACGCTTCGGGTCAGCGCACGAGTCCCGTCAGCCAGCCGGCGAATGCGAGCCATGCCGCCGTGCCCGAAAGCGCGAGCCGCGCGGGCAGCGACACGATCAGCGCCAGTCCGCCCCAGCGCGTCACCGGGTGCAGGTTGCCGCGCGTACGGAAATCCCAGAGCGCGAGCGCGACGATGAACAGGTAGGCCAGGCCGAAGTACACGAACGGGTTGCCGATCTTCCACACGTACGGCCAGCGCGCGAACGCAGCGCCGAGCAGCGTGACCGTCGCGAGCACCATCCAGCGCTTGTGGCTCTGCGGATTCGCGCGGTTGGCGATTGCCAACCCGAAGAACGCGACGAAGAACGCGATGTCGAACAGCGGCACGACCAGGAACTGCAGCGGCGGCACGGGCACGCCGATGAAGCCGGTCGGCCGGTTGGCGGCGACCAGCGCACCGACGACGCCGAGGATCACCATCCCCACCGCGACGATCACGCCGAGTAACGCCAAGCTTGCGATGCACGTCCGTGCGGCCGACGCCGACCAGCATGGCCTGCGTCACGAGCAGCACGCACCACGCCGAGAAGAACGCGCCGTGCACGTAGAAGATCGGCTCGGACGGAGACGGCCACTCGGGAAACAACGGCCGCAGGAAGAAGGAGCGCGCGAAGCCGACGTAGGCAGCGAGCAGCATCGCGATCGCCATGCCCGTGTAGAAGCGTCGCTCGGCGGTCCAGCGCGAGCGCGTGCCGATGGCAGCAGTGTTTTCCATGCGTCGTCACCCCCCCGGATGCAGGAAGGCGCAGCCTAGCATGACCGCTGCGCGCGTCAGGACGCGGGCAGCGCCGGCTCCATCGTTTGCGGTGCAGCCCGCCGGCTGCCGGCATAGAGGTCGAACAGCAGCAGCCGGCACGGAATGCTGCCGTTCATCAGGTTGATCGTCCGCGACGGCTTGAGCCCGATTGCCTTGTACGGCGAAGCATCGGCCGCGAGCACCGCGGCGCGCCAGCCCGCGAATCGCTGCTTCAGCGTGTCGCCAAACTCTTCGTACAACTGCCGCACCTCGGCTTCGCCCCCGCCGATGCGATCACCGTAGGGCAGGTTCGTCGCCAGCAGGCCGGTCGGCGCCGGCGGCATGACGTCCTGCACGCGCACCACGTCGAACTGGATGTACTTCTCGACACGCGCCTTGAGCGCGCTCTTGCGCGCCATGTCGATGTAGTCGGCCCGGATGTCGGACGCCGCCACGATGCACGGCGGTGCTTCCAGCTTTTCGGCACGGATGCTTTCCTGGGTTTCGCGCCAGAGCGCGCGGTCGAAGTCCGCGAGCCATTCGAAGTGGAACTCGCCTTTCTTGCGATGGATCTGCGGCGCCTTGCGCACGGCGATCATCGCCGCCTCGATGGCCAGCGTGCCGCTGCCGCACATCGGATCGAGGAACGCGACGCTGCCGTCGTAACCCGCAAACTGCAGGATCGCGGCCGCCAGCGTTTCCTTCAGCGGCGCGGGATGCCCCTGCTCGCGGTAACCCCGCTTGTGCAGCGACTTGCCCGACGTGTCGAAGCTCAGCATGCAGCGGCCGCGCGCGACGTGCGCCACGATCACCACCTTCGGCTCCTCCGTGTCGACCGGGGGAACCTGCCCACCCAGCCGCGCGAAGGATTCCCGCACGCCCTCGCGCACCTGGGTGATGACCTGCTTCGGCGTCAGCCCGCCGCCCTCGTCACCCGTGCTCTCGACCATGAAGCCGTGACGGGCGTCGAACCATTCGGGCCAGTGCAGGCGACGCACCTGCGAATGCAGCATCGCCGGCGTGTGCGCCGGCACCTCGCGCAGGACGCGCAGGATGCGGCTGGCCGTGCGCACGCGCAGGTGCAGTTCGTAGAACTGGCGTGGCGTCGCGGTGAACAGCACGGCACGAAACGTCGGCGCCAGTTCGGTGGCGCCCAGCGCTTCCAGTTCCGCGACGAGAGCCGGCTTGGCCTCCTCGGGACAGGTCGCAATCAGCCGCATGAATCGCCGCGCACGCCGCACTGCCGCCGGGGCATTCTCATTTGCCGCCTGTCACGCGACGGAAACTCGCCGCGAGGGCGCCATCCGCGCCGCGCAGCTCGAGGCGATCGCCCTCCCTGCGGAAGGTCGTGACCTTGCCCAGTGCGCTGAGGAATGCCTGTTCCTGTTCCATCACGCCTGCCGTCGCGCACATCATGCGCGTTGCGGCGGCGGTGCCGAAGCTGACCGTGTCGCGCGCGGATTCGTAACTCGCCGTGTAGCGATTGCAGCCCGCGGAGCCACTGGCACGTCCGTCGGTACCAAACGCCAGGGTGACCGAGCTGCCCGCGACGAGGCTGGCGACGCCGCCCTTGCCATTGTTGATCCCACTCGCGGTCCACTCCGTACCGGCCAACTGCATGGACTGGGCCTTGTAGACCGCCAGGATCCTGCCGTCTGCCCCGAGCAGCTCGAGCGTGTCGGCGCTGATCCGGTGGGAACGAGTGGTGGACAGCGCGGCGGTGACCGCCCTCGCCTGCTCCATGACTTCGGCCGCACAGGCCATTTGCGTGGAGACGAGCTGCCCGAACGACAGGGCCGACTTGTCCTGCGTGTAGGCGCCGGCGAAGCGGTTGCAACTGTCAGATCCGCTGGCGCGACCCGCGGCGAACTGCAGCGTGGACGATGACTGGGGAACGAGCGCCTTGCCGGGAAGGTCGCTCAGCACCCACGCGCTGTCGTCGAGGCCCGGATTCGCATCGGATCCCGCGAACACGGTGCTACAGCCTGCCGCGATCAACGCAGCCAACACCGCGCCAGCCGCGCGGACCACAAAGCTCTTCATGCATGCACTCCCGGTGGCACACGTTGGTCGCCCCCTGCTGCACAGTCTAGTGCACGGGGCCTGCCGGGAGGCCCCGGCTCGGGAGCGCCGTCGTGCAGAGTCGAGATGCGCCAACACCCGCGACTCGTCGCTGCGGGTCAGCCGCGACGTCGCGACCCGCGCGCGGCCAGCACACCATCGCCTTCGATCCGTGTCGTGAAACCGGCGAGGCGCAAGCGCCGCTCGACTTCCTGCGGCACGTCGCGGCCGGTCGTGAGGCGATTGGGCGTTCCGGTGTAATGGAACAGGCGGCCACCCGGCTTCAACACGCGGATAAGCTCGTCGTAAAACGCCTGTGAATACAGCTCGCCGGCGAGGCCGAAGCGCGGCGGATCGTGCAGGATGGCACCGAACGAAGCATCCGCAAGTCCGCCTATCCTCTGGCCTATGTCACCTGCGACCAGGGTCAGGCGGGGATCATCTTGCGGTGACCACGGGTTGAGGGTGCGCAGCCAGAGGACGTCCGGATTGATTTCGTACGACGTGACTTCGCTCGCACCGCCCTCCAGGCACCAGGCCGCGAAGTAGCCGAGACCCGCGCAGGTATCGAGGACTCGCTTGCCGCCGGGCTCGATCAGGGCGACCTTGCGGCGCGCATCTTCGTAGGGTGAGACCAGCTTGGTCGGCAGCATTTTCACGCCGTCGATCTCGAACGTCGGCGGGCCCCAGTCGGTCGGCACGAGCTTCAGCAGCGAGGCGCCGAAGCGCGCGACGGGCTCGAATCCTGCGCCGGTCCAGTGATAGATGGTCCGCTCCTTGCAGCGCTCGAGGTACGGGTACCCACGCCCGCGCCAGTGCCATGCGTCCGCTCCGAGTTCGACCTGCGTCGCCGAGCGATCGAGATCGAGCGAACACGCCAGCACGCTTTCGCCGCGACGACGCGCGACGAGCATGCGGTCGTGCACGCGGGCGGTGAGCAGCGGACCCCGCAAGACCTCGGATTCGGCATGGGACGGCATGCCGATGCGTCACCCGACCCGGCGTAGCGCCAGCCGGCGCGTCACGCCAATGACGCGGGATGCCAGTCCGCCGAGCGCCTGCACGCTGGACGGCGGGTCGATCTGCGCCATCGTGACCTGGAATACGGCTTCCTTGCCCGCGGCGAGCGCGGGATTCGCGACGACCGAGCGTCCTGCGACGAGGAACGTGTCGATATCACCGAACGCCACCAGCATCGGCGTGCGCGAGGGTCGAAACGGGCGCAAGGCACGACCTGCAGCGGCACGTCGGACGTTTGCGGCCGCGCACTCGCCCATCTCGAGTGCATGGAATGCCTGCTTTGGCACCGGCTTCGGCAAGGCTGCCGCGTCACCAATGACGAATACGTTGTGGTGGCGGCGGCTGCGCAGCGTCGCATCGACAGGTGCCCATTGCCGTGGCTTCGGCGCGAGCTTCGCGGCATGCAGCAGCGGAGGCGCAACGCCACCGCCCGTCCAGATCGTGAGATCGGAACGTATCCGCTCGCCGCTTTGCAGGCGCACTCCGGTCGCCGTGATTGCCGCGACCGGCACGCCCGTGTGGATTCGCACGTCGCAGGCCCGGACATGCTTGCGCACGGCCGCGTCGATCTTCGGCGATACCCCCGGCATCAGACGCGGTCCCGCCTCGACGACGTGCAGCGTCAGGCTCGCACGTGACCTGTAACGGCGCAGGATTTCACCGAGCGCCTCGACGCCCGCGAAGCCTCCGCCCACGATGACGATCGATCGCGGCGCGCGCCCCTTCATCAGGACCGCCAGACGGCGGCCGATCGCAGCGCATTGCTCGACGGTCTTGAAAGGCAGCGCGTGGCGCTCGACGCCGCGCACTCCGTACGTCTCCTCGATACCCCCCACGGCGACGATGCAATAGTCGAACTCGTGGGCCGTGCCCGCTGCCGTTGCCAGGGTTCCGCGCTTCGCATCGATGGCAGTGACGGCGTCCCGCACGAAACGATGGCCTGCCGCGGCCACCAGCCGCTTCCGCGGCAGCCTGCAGATCGCCCGGCCGCTTGGCCCCCGACACGAGTTCGTGAATGTTGGGGAGCCATTCGAACCACGGCGACGGATCGAACACGGTCACGTCGAACCCGGAACCGAGACCCTGTGCTGCCCGCAAGCCCGCGAAATTTGCGCCGACGATGGCGACGCGCGGCCGCGTCGGGAGAGGGTTACGGCGGCGTGCGTTCATGGACGGGCTTCGCGGGGAACGGTGGGGAGGCGCAGTGTAGACTGGAATTTCACTGCCAGCGGAGCTCCCGTGAACCCGATCAAATCATTCCTGAAGTCGACCCTCGTGGGCGGCCTGATGTTCCTGGTGCCCGTCGTGCTGATCGCGGTCGTGCTGCGCCACGCACTGCAGTTCGCCGGGAAAATTGCCAAGCCGCTCGCTGCCGTGCTGCCCGTCAGCCACGTGGGTGGCGTTGCCGTAGCCACGATCATCGCGGTCGCGATCCTGCTCTTCATCGCGTTCCTGGCGGGTCTGTTGTCCCGCACGGGCGTCGGGGCGGCGCGTCACGCACTGGTTCGAAGAGTCGATCCTCGGCGGCATGCCGCAATACCGCATGGTGAAGTCGCTGGCCGAGGGCTTCACGCAGATCGAGGGCGGCGCAGGCATGCAACCGGTGCTGATGCACGGCGACGACGGCTGGATGCTCGGCTACCAGATGGAAGAACTGCCGAATGGCTGGCGCGTGATCTTCCTGCCGGCGTCGCCGACGCCGATGTCGGGCAATGTCATGTACGTCGAGGCATCGCGCGTGCAGCCGCTCGATCTCTCGATGCGCGAAGCGATGCAGCTCGTCAAGCGACTCGGCATCGGGTCGGCAGAGAAGCTGCGCGGCACGAACCTCGCCGCCAGCGTCCCGGGTTGATCAGGGCGACTGCTCGCCGAGCGCCTGCGCCGCCAATACGCGCACCTGCGGGTCTGCCGGATAGGCGGCGACCAGTCTGCGCGCCGTCACCTGCGCATCCTGGCGCTTGCCCGACTCGAGCTGGAACGACGTCAGCGCCATGAGCATGTCGCGGTCATAGGGCCAACGCCGGACAGCGTCCTGCAACCGACGGATCGATTCGTCCGCCTGCCCCGTCGAATGCAGCGCGACTGCGAAGACGTAGCTGTAACGGGCAGTCGCGGGATCAAGCTCCACGGCGCGTTTGAGTGACGCCAGCGCCTGTTCCGGCTGTCGCAGCCGGATGAGGGCCAGGCCCAGGGCGTGATGCAGCGTGGCGCTCGTCGGCACACGCTGCAGTCCCTGCTGCAGCATGTCAGCCGATTCCTGGTCGCGGCCTTGTGCGCGCA
Organism: uncultured Gammaproteobacteria bacterium; assembly: GCA_963828265.1. Classification (GTDB taxonomy): domain Bacteria; phylum Pseudomonadota; class Gammaproteobacteria; order Steroidobacterales; family Steroidobacteraceae; genus RPQJ01. The sequence continues at coordinate 31,510 of CAWHEA010000006.1, forward strand.
GCACGTCCGCTGCATTGACGTAGGCTGGCACGAATTCCGGATCGAGCTGGATTGCCGCGCTGAATTGGGCCCGGGCATCGTCCGTCTGCCCCAATGCCGCCTGGAAGCCACCCAGCGCGACGCGTGACTCGGGCCGATCCGCGTTGTACTGCAGGGTGGCAACGTATTCCTGCGAGGCGGCCTCCCAGCGCGGCAACAGTTCCTGCGGCAGGCGCGCCTGGCCGCCCGCGAGCGACCGCGCCGCCTCGATGCGAACGGCACGCGTGGCGTCACCGAGCAGCGGCCCGAGGACCTCGGCGCGCGTTTCGGCGGGCATCACGTCAGCCAGTTGCACCGTCGCCAGCCGCACCAGCGGACTTGCGTCCCGGGACATGCGCTGCGCGAAGTCGCGCGTGAACTGGCCGCTGCCAGCCAAGCCGCGCGAGCGCCGAGGCACGCACGATGGCGGGTTGCGCCGTGTCGCCGGCGACACCGGCGAGCCGATCCAGCGCAGACGGTTCGCCACCTTCGGCGGCATCGAAAGACGGCAGCGAAGGTCTGGTAGCCCGCGGCGTCGCGACCGAGCCAGTCGCGCACCGCCCTGGCCGCCCACTTCGCATCGCGGTCGGTGTGGCACGAGTTGCATGCGTTCGGCACGCCGAACGCCACGCTTTCATCGGGCCGCGGCACACGCATGCTGTGATCGCGCCGCGGATCCACGACCATGTACGTGTTCTGCGGCATGTGGCAGTTGGCGCACTGCGCGCCGGCGGTGCCCTGCTCGTGACGGTGGTGCGTGGCCACGTCGTATTTCGACGGTTCGTGGCACTGCGCGCAGACCGCGTTGCCCGGAGCGCGCATTTTCTGCGTGTGCGGATCGTGACAGTCGCTGCACGTGACGCCGGCGGCGTGCATGCGACTCTGCAGCCACGAGCCCCAGATGAACACCTCGTCCTGCTGCTGCCCATCGACGTGATACAGCGTGGGTGTCAGCAATGAAGGCAGGTAGTGATCGAGGAACGGGCGACCCGGGCTGATAGCCCTCCGCGATCTGTGCGCGACGCGCATGGCATTGGGCGCAGACCTCGATTTCGCGCTCGGTCTGGCGCGGATCGCTGCGCACGGGCTTGCCGGCCTCGTTGCGAGTCCACGCCACGCCGCGCCGCTCGTCGAACTGCACGGTGAGTCCCTTGTCCGGCTCGTTGCCTTTGCGCTCGGCCCACTGCACGTGCGCCGAGCCGGGCCCGTGACATGCCTCGCAACCCACCGAGATTTCGGCGTAGGTCGTCTTGAACGAATCGTCCGCCGCGTCGTAGCCCTTGCTCACCTGGGTCGAGTGGCAGTCGGCGCACATGAAGTTCCAGTTCTGCGCCCGACGCGTCCAGTGGAGTTCGTCCGTGTGGTCGACCTTCTCGTCCGGGTACTGGCGGAACCATCGCTGGCCACCCTGTTCGCGCGGCCGCGCATCCCAGGTCACGGAGGCGGCCTGCAGCCGACCGCCGGGTAGCTCGACGAGGTATTGCTGCAGCGGCGCGATGCCGAACGTGTACTTGACCTCGAAGTCCGCGAGCTGGCCATCGGGCCCGTCGGTCCGGATGAAGAACTTGCCGTCACGGCGGAAGAACTGGGAATTCACGCCCTGGAAGGCTGTAAGTCGCGTCGTTGAAGTCGCCCAGCACGGTACGTTCGGTGGCGTGCTGCATGGCGACGGCATGCTGCGAGGCCTGCCAGGCTTTCGATTCGGCCGCGTGACATTGCGCGCAGGACTGCGAGCCAGCGTAGGTCGCTGCGACGGCGACCGCCCCGCTTACCGACTTCAGCGCCGGCTCGCCCGGCTGCCGCGCTGAGAAGAAATACCAGGCAGCCAGCGCCAGCAGCGCAATGCCGGCGAGCGCGCCGACCCGCAACGCCGTCGAGCGATTCGATGCGTCTGCGGGCACGTCAGGCCCGGAAGCAGGAGTGATCTTCGCGGACTGCTGCGGCGCGCGGGCTTGCTTGCGGGACACGGATCACGACTCTCTGCGGACGAGCCGCGACGCGGCTCAGGGTGATGACGGGGCCGCGACGACTGCCTTGGTCCCCGGCATGATTTCGAAATACTGATCGAAATCCGCCAGGCACGCCATCAGTTGCTGCAGCACCTGCGGATTTCCCTGCAGGCTTGCCCGTCCTGCCGCGACCTGCGAGGCGAACGTCGCCTTGCGCATCATGATCGGCACCAGGTCGGCCCGGTTGATCGTGATGGTGAGGTCCGCGTTCTTCGCCTGGTACCCCTGGATGTTGGTCAGCGTCGAATGGCTGAGTTCGAGCACGTGCTGTTCGCCGTTGTCGGGCGTCACCAGGTTGATCGTGAATGCGAGCCCTTCGGCCTTGCGGCTGTCGAGCAGGATGCCGAGATAGTCGAGCCATAGTTCCGTCGACATGGCACGCACGGTGTCGGGCGACGCCGACCGCGGCATCAGGCCGGTCGGGATGCCCGAACGCAGTTCCAGCGCAGCGGCCAGGAAACTGTTGCGCAGGCTGGAGCTCTCCTTCTGGTAGCCCATCTGCTCGAAGGCGTCGGCCAGCAGGTTCTTGGCCGCCTGGTTCGACGGCTCCGCGTACACCAGCTTGTTCAGCAGCTCGATGGCGAGGCGGTAATCACCCGCGTCATGGAGTTCGCGTGATCTCGCGAGAATCTTGTCCGAGCCGCCCATCATCTCGACGTAGAGCGGGGCGGAATCGCGCGGCGAGGCCGGCACCAGCGTGGCCGGGTTGCCGTCCCAGTAGCCAAGGTAGCGATTGATGACCGCGCGGCTGTTGTGCTCTTCCGAGCCGTGATAGCTGCGCGCCGCCCAGTCCTGCTGCAGGCTCTGCGGCAGGCGGTAGACGTTCTGGATCTCGTTGATCGTCACGCCCTGGTTCGCCGGTGCAGCACGTCGTTGTTCAGGTTCGCGTACACGTCGCGCTGCGTGCGCATGACTTCCTGGATGCGCGCGTTGCCCCAGCGGGGCCAGGTGTGAGCCGCGAACATCACGTCGGCCTGCGGGCCGTAGCGGTAGAGCGCCTCGTTGATGTACTTCGACCATTGCAGCGCATCGCGGACGAGCGCGCCCCGCAGCGTGTAGATGTTGTGGATCGTGGCCGTGATGTTCTCGGCCGCCCAGAACGCCTTGTACTGCGGAAACCAGGTGTTCATTTCGGCCGGCGCTTCGGTGCCCGGCGTGTTCTGGAACACCATCGTCACGCCGTCGACGACGATTTCCTCGATGTCCTTGGCTACGAGCCGCGTCGGTTCGATCAAGCCCGTGGTGCCCGTGGAGGCCCGCTTGCCGATGGCCTGGTCGACGTGGCCGAACGGGCTCTGCGGCAGCAGCATGCCGTACTGGTACATCGCGCGCCGGATCATCGCGTTGCCGGCGTAGACGTTCTCCGCTACGGCCGCTTCCATGAACCCGGCGGGTGCGATGACCTGCACCTTGCCCGATTTCACGTCGGCATCGTCGATGACGCCGCGCACGCCGCCGAAATGATCGATGTGCGAGTGCGAGTAGACGACCGCCACGACGGGACGGGCGCCGAGCTTCTCATTGGCAAACGCGAGTGCCGCGGCGGCGGTTTCCTGCGAGACGAGCGGGTCGAAGATGATCCAGCCGGTGTCGCCGCGCACGAAGGTGATGTTCGAAAGATCGAAGCCGCGGACCTGCCAGATCTTGCCCGGCACGACTTCGTAGAGTCCGTACTGCGCATTGAGCACGGCCTGTCGCTGCAGCGACGGGTGGATGCTGTCGAAATCCTGCTTCGTGTCGAGGAATTTGTAGCTGTCGAACCGCCAGGCGGACCCGCCTTCCGCCGTCTTGATCTCGGTGTACGTGGGCGCCGCGACGAATCCACGCTTCGACTCTTCGAAGTCCCGCTTGTCCTCGAACGGCAGCGCGGACCGCGCGCTGCGCTGCAACGCCACCGTCGCCTGCGACGGCGGTTGTGCCTGCGGATGGGAGTGAGCGACCGGTGCCGGGCTGCCCACCGACGTGGCCTCACGCTCCCCGGCATTCAGCGGCGAACACGCGCCAAATACCGTCAGCACCAGCAAGGCCTGCAGGAAATCGGGTCGAGTCATGCCAGTCTCCAACACATCATTTTCTGCACGCGATTCGCCGCGCGCACATTGTTCAACGCGTCAATAGATCCACTGCAGGCGCGTCAGCAAGGTTTTCGTATTGCCCGTGACACCGAATCGATCGAGATCGATGTTGCCGTAGCCGACACTCGCCTTCCAACGGTTGTTGGCCCACCAGTTCACGCCTGCCCACCAGCCGTCCATCGTGCCGCCACTCACCGTCTTGTCGTCCAGGTCGACGTGGCCGTAGCGCCCGATGAGTTCGACGGCGCCCCAGCGTCCCTGCGGCAGTACGCGCCGCGCATAGCCGGCCTTGCGGTCGTACGGCCGATGCTCGCCCGTGACCACCCAACTGCCGGTGACGTACCAGCCGTCGAGCGTGGGATCGCTGCCGTCGCGGGTACTGAGGTCGGCGCGGACGTATTCGGCCAGCACCGAGTAGCCACCGTGGTTCCAGAGCGCCTCGATGCCGGTGTGCCAGGCGTGATCGCCGGGCACTTTCCCGGAGTCGACGTAGTCGGCCGCCACGTTGGAAGCCGGCTTGCCCCGGTACCGCAGTTGGTCGTCCACCGCGCCGTAGTAACGGGTACTGGCGGCGACGTGCAGGTAGTTGGCGCCATCCTCCGACCAGATCGGCAAGGCAGTGACGCGGCCCGCGAAGTCGTTGCCTGACTCGGACCAGGAGGTTCCCTGCGTCCACCAGTCGTTGTACCAGCCGACGGCCCAGGTCGCGCGCTGGTCGAACACGGCGTTGCCCAGCGTCGCGCCGTCGTTACGCGACCGGAAGAAAGGAGTCAGCAGACGTTCGTGGTGCGGCAGGTTGGCGGCATCGCCGACCATTTCGTACGCGAACGGCTCCTTGATCTTGCCGAGCGTGAGCGTGCCGAGCTTTGGCCCGAGCACCGTCGAGATGCGCACGTCCGTCGTGTTCCAGTCGTCGATCGAAGTCTGGTCGAAGCCCTTGTACTCGTAGCTGACCATGTAGTTCCACGTGCGGAACATCTCGAAATGGCCGCGGGCGGACAGTCGCAGCGACCGCGCCTCGAGTTCGTCCTGCTGGTTGCCGACCTGCTGCTTTGCTGCGAGCGTCCTGCTCGAAGCTCGTGTAGTCCATCGGCATCACGACGAAGCCGAACTTCACCGAGAATCGATCGTGCTCGTCTTCGAACTTTGCCGCCTCGAGCGTCTTGTCCGGAACGATGCTCGACATCGCGAAGTCGCGATCGTCCTTGACGAGGTGCTCGGACTCCGGCGTGACGTCGGATTCGACGGACTGCGCCAGCGCAACGCCTGCCCCGCAAAGAAAGATCGCGGCCGCCACCAGTTCACGCTTCATCTCAAGTACTCCAGGTCAAAACGAAACCACGGCGCTCCGCTCGGGAAACCGCCTGCGGGGGGTGGGAATGCAGGCGGCTCCCCTCACGGGCGCCGTGGAGTTTGCTTGCGCGGCGTGCGGGCTACTGCTTGGAGCCCTGCGTCACCGCTTCCATGACTCGGTCGAGGTTGAAGCTGCCCGGCTTCTGGCGCGGCGGGAACTCCTTGAAGCTCTGCAGCCACTGGCCGACGTACGCGCCGGCCGGGCGCGATGGCGAACATGCGCTCCATGTACCAGCGCTGGTACCCCATGGCGTTCTCTTCCTCGGCGCGCTCGAACGGATCCATGCGCAGGTTGGTCAGCTTCGGCGCGCGCAGCACGGTGAACGGCTCCTGCCACACCTTCAGGCCCTCGGCCTGCTGTTCGAGGAAGGTGATCTTCAGGTTCTCGTAGCGCAGCGCCGCGACGCTGCCGTCGTCGGTCCAGTAGATGAACTCCTTGCGCGGCCACGCGGCTTCGCCGCGCAGCGCCGGGCCGAGGTCGTAGCCGTCGAGGTGCACCTTGTACGTGGTCTTGCCGATCTTGCGGCCCTGCAGCAGGTCGGCCGTCACGTTCTTGTCGCCGGCGGCCGCCAGCGAACGTCGTCAGCATGTCTTCGTGCGCGCCGATGTCGTTGATGACCGTGCCCGGCTTGATCACGCCCGGCCACCTGATCATCGTCGGGACGCGATAGCCGCCTTCCCACTGCGTGTTCTTCTCGCCGCGGAACATCGTCGTGCCGCCGTCCGGCCACGTGAACGTCTCGGCGCCGTTGTCGGTCGAGTACATGACGATCGTGTTCTGGTCGACGCCGAGTTCCTTCAGCTTCGCCAGCACCTGGCCGACGTGACCGTCGTGCTCGACCATGCCGTCGGCGTAGATGCCGAGGCCGGTCTTGCCGTCCGCGTCCGCGTGCAGGTGGGTGAAGATGTGCATGCGGGTGGAGTTCCACCACAGGAAGAACGGCTTGTTGGCCTTGACCGCGCGCTCCATGAAGTCGAGCGCCTTCTCCGTCACTTCGCGGTCGATCGTCTCCATGCGCTTCTTGGTCAACGGCCCGGTGTCGGTGATGCGCGCCATCGGCGAAGCTGTGGATCACGCCGCGCGGACCGAACTTCTTCTTGAACTCCGGGTTCTTCGGGTAATCGACGTTCTCGGGCTCTTCCTCGGCGTTGAGGTGATAGAGGTTGCCGAAGAACTCGTCGAAGCCGTGTGCCGTCGGCAGCATCTCGTCGCGGTCGCCGAGGTGGTTCTTGCCGAACTGGCCCGTCGCGTAGCCCTGCGCCCTGAGCAGCGTGGCGATGGTCGGGTCCGCGGCGGTCATGCCTTCCGGCGCGCCCGGCAGGCCGACCTTGGTCAGGCCCGTGCGGATCGGCGACTGGCCGGTGATGAACGCGGCGCGGCCGGCGGTGCAGCTCTGCTGGCCGTACCAGTCGGTGAACAGCGCGCCTTCGGCGGCGATGCTGTCGATGTTGGGCGTCTTGTAACCCATCATGCCGCGGTTGTACGCGCTGATGTTGAAGCCGCCGATGTCGTCACCCCAGATGACGAGGATGTTGGGCTTCTGTGTCTGCGCCTGGGCGGGTCCGCCCAGCACGCCCAGCACCGCGACCAGCGCGGCGCCGAAAACTCCTGCGAATTTCTTTTGCATGTCGTTTGGGTCCCCACCCGTCCTGAAAGTGACTTCTGTTTTAGCCGGGTACAGTGTCCCGAGGACTCGCTGGCGAGTCCGGCGCGTAAAGTGGCCCAGTCCGAGCCATGTGTCCAATGCATGTTTGATATCGAAGGTATATCCTTCACGCATGGCCCTCGAGCTCCAGCAATTGCGCCAGGTCGTCGCGCTGGCCGAACACCGCAGTTTCGTGCGGGCGTCGGCCGCGCTGCATATCAGCCAGCCCGCGCTCTCTCGCAGCATCCAGAACCTCGAGCGCCGGTTCGGCAGCAGCCTGTTCCTGCGCTCCGCCGCCGGCGTCGTGCCCACCGATCTCGGCCGGCTGTACATCGAGCGCGCGCGCGACCTGCTGCGCATGGCGGACGAACTCGAGGGCGAGGCGATCGGTCATGCGGCCATGCGCACGGGGCGGGTGGACGTCGGCGGCGGCCCGTACCCGACGGACTCGTTCCTGGGTCCGGCGGTGGCGCGCTTCGTCGAGCAGTTTCCGCAAGTCAGCGTCCAACTGCACTCAGGCGACTGGGACGACCTCGTCCACCAGTTGCGCGGCCGGACACTGGATTTTTTCGTGGCGGAAACCAGCCTGCTCGCGCGCGAGCCGGACCTCGACGTGGTGCCGATGCCCGTGCGGCACCCCGTGTACTTCTTTGCACGCGCCGGCCATCCCCTGACGGCAAGCAGCGCGACGATTCGGGCGGCCGACGTGATGAGCTGGCCCTTCGCCACTCCTTCGCGAATCCCGCCCCGAGTGCTCGATCCCATGCTGGCGGCGCACCGCGAAGGTTCGTCGCGACTGCCATCCGCGCGGCCCTTTCCCGCGATCGTCTGCAATGGTCTTGCACCGGTGAAGCGCATCGTCGCGGCTTCGGATGTCGTGTCGGCTTCGATCCTCCCCTGCATCGCGGAGGACCTCGACAGCGGGCGCTTCAGGTTGCTGGCCACGGAGCCGTGGATGCACCTGCAATACGGCGTCGTCAGCCTGCGGGGCCGCCCGTGGACGCAAACCTCGGAAACGCTGCGCCACTTCGTGCTCGAAGCCGAAGACGAAGCGACCCGGCTCGAGCAGAGATTGCGCGAAGCGTATGGCCCGGAAAGCGGTCGCCGGCAAACGCGCAGGACAGGCGCCGCGCCGCGCAAGAAGCGGACGGTCGCGGGCCGGATTCGAAAAGGCTGACGGATTCCGCCGCAGCGGCGGTTCAGGTTCGGGTGCGCGCCGAACTGATTTCGCAACTGCGCTGAGATGCGCCCGGGCAGTCGGGCGCCTGAACTGGAGCGAAGCCTGGAGCATTCATGACCGACTCAGAATCCCTGTCGCGTGGCCTGTTGAGCCTCGTAATGCTGCTTGCCGGCTGCTCCCACGCGCAGGTCGTACCTGGGTCCGGCGGGGGCGCAACCACCAGCCCAACCATCAACCCAGCCACGAGCCAGGTCACGGGTTCGGTGACATACCGTGAGCGCATCGCGTTGCCGCCGACGGCGGTGATCACCGTCAGGCTGGTGGATGTTTCGCGGGCCGACGCGCCCTCGGTGCTGATCAGCGAGCAGGTCATCCGCACGGAAGGGCGACAGGTTCCCTTCGAATTCGCGCTCGCGTACGACGCGTCGCGCATCCTGTCGTCCCACACCTACGCGGTGCAGGCGCGGATCGAGGATGGAGGCAGACTGCTATTCATCAGCGACACCATGAACCCCGTCATCACGCGCGATGCGCCCCGCCGTGTGGACATCGTGCTGCGACGGACCTGATAAAACCCATGCAGACGGTTCTCACGGTCCGGACACCGGGCGCCGGACTCCACGAGTTCACCGCCGAAGTTGCGAACTTCGTACAGAAAAGCGGCGTCGTGCAGGGCCTGTTGACCCTGTTCGTGCAGCACACGTCGTGCTCGCTGCTGATCCAGGAGAACGCGGATCCCGACGTTCGTCGCGATCTCGACGAATTCTTCGGACGACTCGTGCCACCCGCGGACGATCCGTCGATGCATTGGGTCCGGCACGGCGCCGAAGGCACCGATGACATGCCCGGTCACATCAAGGCCGCGCTGACCGCGACCTCGCTTTCGATTCCGGTGATGAATGGCCGGCTGGCGCTCGGGCAGTGGCAGGGAATTTACCTGTTCGAACATCGGCACCGAACCCACGCCCGTCAGGTGGTGCTGCACCTGTCGAGTTAGGCGACGCTCAGCCGAAGCTGGCGAGCGCCGCCCGCGCGATGCCCTCGCCCCATTCCTGCACGAAGTGCCCGGCCTCGGCGACTTCGAAGGGTGGCGGGCAATTCCGGATCAGCCGTTGCAGCGCGTGCATGGCGGGCGGTGGAATCACGGTGTCCTGCATGCCGATGGCCATGAACGCCTGGCCCCGCCACTCGTCGCGCCACCAGCGCGCCGCAGCACGCGACACCTCGGCGCCGTCGGCCTCCGGGTGATCGCACACGAGATTGGGGAAACGGCGGGCGCCGGCCTTGAACCGCTGGTCCGGGAACGGTGCGTCATACGCTGCCGCCTCTTTTTCCGTCAGGTGCCGGCAACTGCGCTGCATCAACGCGCCTATGCGCAGGTCCGGGTTCGCATTGACCCACGTGCGCCAGGCGAGGAAGCCCTCGCCAAGTGATTGCCCGCCAGTCGCCAGCACGGTGTTCATGACGAGCAACCGCGCGAAGCGCTGCGGGTCGTCCGGCGGCAGCGTCAGGCCGAGGATTCCACCCCAGTCCTGGCAGACGAGCGTGACGTTGCGCAAATCGAGCGCGCGCACGAACGCCTGCAGCGAATCGCGATGCCGCGTGAACGTGTACCAGGCATCGTCGACGGGTTTGTCCGAGCGCCCGAAGCCGAACAGGTCTGGCGCGACTACGCGTGCGCCCGACTCGACGAATACGGGCAGCATGCGTCGATAGAGGTAGCTCCAGGTGGGCTGACCGTGCAGGCACAGGAACACCTGACTTGCATCACGCGGACCTTCGTCGAGGTAATGCATGCGCAGACCTTCGAAGCCCGGCAGGTTCGCGGCGTAGTGCGGAGTGAAGGGGTAGCCCGGCAATCCGTCGAAACGATCGTCCGGCGTGCGCAGGAATTCCGGTGTCGAAAATGTCATCGTCGTGCCCTCTCGATTCAGCGGGTGTCGAGTCGCGCGGGCGACAAGTCCTGCGCGCTGACGCCCTGGTCCGTGATGTCAGCAGGCAGCGGCCCGCCGGTCACCAGTGCGGCGGCGGCGCGGGCCAGCGCAGGAGCCATCTGGATGCCGTATCCGCCCTGCCCTGCAAGCCAGAAGAATCCCGGCGCTTCCGTGTCGTAACCGGCGACGGGAGACCGATCGGCGACGAAGCTGCGCAAGCCGGCCCAGCTGTGGCCCACCCGGTCGACCCGCATGCAGGTTGCGTGCTCAAATCGATCGACCGCGATGGCGACGTCGATGTCGTCCGGAAATGCGTCGCACGGAGCCATCGGGTCTTCGTTGGCTGGCGACAACAGGAGCTTGCCCGCGTCCGGCTTGAAGTAGAACTCTTCCTCGACGTCGATGACCATCGGCCAGCGAGAGATGTCGTACCCAGCCGGTGCCGGAATTAGCACGGCCGTCCTGCGCAGCGGCTGCAATCCGATCGGCTGCACACCGGCCTGCTTCGCGACCAGGTCAGCCCAGGCACCCGTGGCGTTCACGAGCACGGGAGCCGCAAATATTCCGACACGCGTGTGAACCTGCCATGCGTCGCCGACGCGCTCGATCCGTGTATCGCCGGCACCCGTAACGAGCCGCATGCCTGCATGCCGCCCCCGCTTCAGGTAACCGAGGTGGATCGCTGCGACGTCCATGTCGTGACCGGAGTCGTCGAGCAGGCCACCCGCGACCCAGTCATCACTGAGCAGCGGACAATGGACGCGCACTTCAGCCATATCGAGTGGACGGTAGTCGCACGTGACTGGACTCGCCTCGAGCATCGCCTCGAGCAGAAAAAGCCGGGGTGCGTCCGCGACGAACATGGCGCCGCGCGGACTGAGCAACGGCGCATCGGCAAATCCAGCCGGTGGATGCTCGAGAAACTGTCGACTGGCTCGCGTCAGCGCGCGCACCGTCGCATTGCCGTAGCTTTCGAAAAACATTGCCGCCGACCGCCCGGTGGCATGCAGTCCCGGCTGGTCTTCCGTTTCGAGCAGGATCACGCGACGACCCGGCGCCAGTTCAGCGGCGACGGAAGCGCCTGCCATGCCCGCACCCAACACGATGACGTCTGCGTTATTCAAGGAAGTACGGTGGGTGAGATCAGCGGCAACTGGCGACAACGATACTTGGGTCGTCGCCTGCCCGCCAACCGGCGTTGTGGCCACTCGCCGGTGCTCAGTGATTCAACAAATTCAGCTGCAAGGCCTCGTCGACGGTGAGGTCGCGAATCTGGTCGTGCGGGATCGCGCCCATGATGTGGGCGACTTCTGCGTTCACACCCATTTCGGCCAGGTACTCGAGCACCTGCGTCTCGACGACATGCTGAAAAGCGCCTTCGTCACTGACAGGCACGCGATTTTCGGCTCGGTGCAATCCGATCGCGGACCCCGTCTCGAGCGAGCGCTCGATCCCGCCGGCGAGGACGAAAGGACACGCGCTGTGGCAGGTGCCTGCCGTTGCCCGCGCCACGTTGGTGGTGCGCGTTCCAACGCGCGTGTCGAATGCGTGCTCGCGCAGCACGCGGCCGAGCTGCATCGCGGTCACGAGACTGCCGCCGGGCGAATTGAGAAAGACGATCGCACTGGAGATGCGCTCAGCGAGAATCAGGCTCACGACGCGCGCCGTCGCGCCGGGATCGATCGGCCCATCGAGGTAGATCCACCAGCGGTGGTCGCCCGCCGACCTGCCGGGGTATTGCGGCGCGACCGCCACGACCTGCAGCGACGCGGGTATTTCGGCCGCGGCAGGAGCTGTAATCAGCCCAGACAGCGCCAGCCCAGACAGGGCCAACCCAGGCAGTGTCAGCCCCAGCAAAGTCCGCCCAAGCAGGATATGCATTGATTCGCCCAGCGCTCCCCGCACTGCAGCGACCTCGCCTCAGTTGTGTTGACCGGCCGCCGTGCGCAGTGAGTCAAGATAGTACCCGAGGCGCGTTTCACCGCTGAGGCAGGCCCGCACCGCGCGGGAGCCCGCCGACTCGAACAGTTCGATGAGCCGCCGGTCCGCCAGCACTGGATTCACGTCAGAACGCACGCCGTCGCTGAAGATCAGGGCCACCACTCGTCGAAACACCGCGTTGCGTTCGCGTTCGGTGCGGCGCGAAGTAAGCCGGCAGACCTCGTCGGTTGCGCCGATGGCGAACCATAGGAGCCACATCCGGCCTGCGTCGGCGCGCTCCACGAGCAGCGGTTCCTCGATGGTCGCGAGCGTACGCTCGGCATCGAGCAGTTCCGCGAGCGCGAGCATGGCTGGATCGTCTGCAGCGTGCTCGGGCGACCGCGATTCAGATCGCTTTCGCACTGGTATTGTCGTGTCGTCCATGGGCAGGCAGTGTAGGCGCGTTGGGACAACGGCTCTGGTCACCGGGCGGCAATGTCTGGTCCAGGGACTGCAGATATGTGATTTTTGCGTACCCTGCAATTCGACCTTTTACATTTATGGAAAATAAAAAGGGCGCAAGGCACCCCGATGTGGAATACACCTACCGCACTTGCGATGACGCTGGCTCCGCTGAAGGACACCCTTCCACGGTACGGTATCGACTTCGCCGCGCTGGCGCGGCGTGCCGAAATCGACCCAGAGCTGCTGGCCCGTCCCGGGCAACGGTTGCCTTCGGCGCGCATACAGAAGATGTGGGCGCTCGCGGCACAGGAATCCAGGGATCCACTGTTCGGCCTGCGCGCCGGCCAGCTCGCACGGCCGGGCATATTCCATGCGCTGGGCCTTGGCATCGTCAGCAGCACGAGCGTGCTTGCCGCCCTGCAACGCATCGAACGCTACAGCAGCGTGGTGAGCACCAACGGTCGCTTCGTGTTGATCGTCGATGGACCGGTCGCCAGCCTTGAAACCCGTCGGACCGAACTGACGATCCTGCCGTGCACGCAATACTTCGACGCGCTGGTTGTCACGCTCTGCCGGATCCTTCGACTGTGTGCCGGGCCGTCCGCCATTCCCACGCTCGTCACCCTGCCTTACCAGAGCGACGTGCCGGCCGCGGCTTATCAGGAGGAAATCGGCTGTCCAGCGGAGTTCGGCGCAGAGAATTTCGCGATCAAGTTCGACGCTCAGCTCGCCGCGCGGCGGGTGCTCACCGGCAATACTGAACTGGCGGCGGAAGCCGACCGCATGGCGGCGCGCTACCTCGAGGGACTGGAGCCCGACTCGGCAGCAACGCGGGTTCGCTCGCTGCTGCTCAAGGCGATGCCGTCAGGCGATCTCGACCAGGATGGAATCGCGCGGGCACTGAACCAGAGCGCCAGCACGTTGCAGCGTCGCCTGCGCCGCGAAGGCACGACCTACCAGCGCCTGCTCGACACGACCCGCCGCGAACTGGCCCTCGAATACCTGAAGCAAGGCGAGCACACGCTCGCCGACATCACCTTCCTGCTCGGCTTTGCCGACCAGAGCAATTTCACTCGCGCGTTCCGGCGTTGGACGGGCAAGACGCCGCGTCAGTTCGTGAGCTGACTAGATGCCGCGTCAGGCGCGCTAAAACCCGGCGACGCGCGTTCCCCCATTAAGGTCTACCGAAGGACGCTGATCGCGAGACCGCTAGGTGCTGATGGTTTCCGGCGCGGACGGCTCCGAGGCGGGTGTCCCGCTGAAGCCGCTCATGCCGCCTGCCGGGCATTCCTCGCCGGAAATCGGCGGGTGACCTTCGGGCAACACGGGGGGGTGGCCTTCCGGCAGGGCGAGCCCCATTCCGGGCACCGGAGGGTGACCTTCCGGCAGCGCCGGGTGCCAGGCAGGCAGAGACTGATCGACGAACATGGGTGCCGCAGTGGTCGCCGCATCACGCACGACTACGACTCGGTCGCCGTAACCGCACCCTGCCAGCAGGACGACGGCGGCCAGACCCGGCAGGACAGAGAGTGCGAAGGCTTGCATCGGTTCAACTCCCCGGGAGTCCCGGTCTCATTATCTATGTCTTTCTGGATCGGTCTATCAGGACCGGCGTTGCGCCGTCTTCCCTTATTTGAATCGCACGACCAACGCCGCTGGATTCAGGGGGCCTCATTGCGGTTGCTCAGGCGGTAAGATTGTTTCCTGCCTCGAACAACAAGGAGATGCCCATGACCGGAACCCGTTGGCTCACCGCTGCACTGACGGCCTGCCTCGTGGCGATTCGGCGCCGTCGCAGGCGCTGCCGATGCACCCGACAACTGGGACGGCCTGGTCCAGATCAAGCCGAAGCGAATGGACATGGTCTATGTCCTGCCGGGCGCCGACTTCCGCCCGTACACCAAGGTGATGCTGGACAAGACCGAAGTCGCGTTCCGCAAGGACTGGCAGAAGAACATGAACGACACCCGCTCGGTGTCGCGCAAGATCGACGACGAGCAAGCGGCGAAGATCATGGCGGCCGCCTCGTCCAACTTCAGCGACGTCTGGACCAAGGCACTGGAAAAATCCGGCTACCCGGTCGTCACTGCGCCCGGTCCCGACGTGCTGCGCCTGTCGACCGCCATCGCCAACCTCTACATCAACGCGCCGGACACGATGGACGCGGGCCGGGTTAAAACGTACACGGCCGAAGCCGGCGAAGCGACGCTGATCCTGGAGGTCAGGGACTCGCGGACAAATGCCCTGCTCGGCCGCGTCGTCGATCGCCGTGAGACGCGTTCGTCGGTCGCCATGCAGTCGGCATCAAGGGTCACGAACCAGGCCGATTTCCGCTCGCTGTTCTCGCAGTGGGCCTCGATCGCCGGCAAGGGCCTCGAAGAACTGAAGGCGCATTCGCCGGTGCCGGAAACGCTGACCCCCGGCCAGAAGCTCCAGTGAACGTGCGATCGGCCAGGGCTTGCAGGCAGGTCAACCCGTGACCGTCTTCGAATTCCTGCTCGCCCTGTACGCGATCGTCGCCGGCCTCGGCATGTCGCTGCTGGTGAGCAGCGTGGGGCAGATGATCGAGGCGCGCGACCGCGTGCGCTTCTACTGGGTGCACTTCTGCTGGATCGCGCTGACCTTCGTCGGCCACGTCGTCAGCTGGTTCACGATCTGGCGCTTCGTTGACCATGCTCCATGGACCGTGCTTGACGCCCTGCTGCTGCTCGCCCCGCCCATCCTGCTTTACCTGATCAGTCACCTGATCGTGCCGGACCTCGAAGACGACCGCGTCCACGACATGCGCGACTATTACTTCCGCCATGCACGCTGGACGCAGGGCTTGTTGGTCGGTGTCGTCGTTGCAGGTGCGCTGTCGCACTTCGTGATCGAAAACCGGTTCGACCTGTCCGGCGGCGCGCGGCGTGCGAGCGTCGCTCATCCTGATCCTGCTGCCAGGAATCATCAGCCTCAATCCACGCCTGCACGCAGCACAGGCCGTGCTGCTGTTCGTCGCGATCGCAATCGCCGCTTCGTACCTGTCGCAGCCGATCGGCTGAGCCGACCGCTGCTCAGGCGGGCTTCGCGCCCGAACCTCGCCCGCCCCGCAGCTCGTATTCCTGCGTGCCGCGGTGATAGATGTGGTCCGTGTCGAGCGCGGCCGTCTTCGCGTACTGGAACGCCGGCGCGAGTGATTCATAGATCGGCTCGAACCCGCGCTGCTCCGTCAGGTGGAACAGCTCGCGGAACGACTCGATCACGAAGTACGTCGCCTGCAGGTCGGAGATCGTGTAGTCGGTGCGCATCACGCGATCGACGTTGAGGTGGATGCGATTCGGCGACTGCCCCTCGATCGCGAACACCGTCTCGGTCGGGCCCGAGAGAATGCCGGCGCCGTAGATGCGCAGCTGGTCGTCCTCGAGGATCAGGCCGAACTCCACCGTGTACCAGTAGAGCGCGCTCAGCGCCTTGAGCCGGTTGTACTTGAGCGCCTTCCAGCCCGCGCGTCCGTACGCCTCCATGTAGCTCGCGAAGATCGGATCGGTCAGCAGCGGCACGTGCCCGAACACGTCGTGGAAGACGTCGGGCTCCTGGATGTAGTCGAACTGCTCGCGCGAGCGGATGAAGTTGCCGGCGGGGAAGCGCCGATTGGCCAGGTGGTAATAGAACACGTGGTCGGGGATCAGCATCGGCACCGGCACGACGCTCCAGCCGGTGAGGCTGCGCAGTTCCTCGCTCATCTCGTTGAAGTCCGGCACGCCACCGCGGCCGAGGTCGAGACGCTCGAGGCCGAGCATGAACTCGCGGCAGGCATGCCCGGGCATCAGCTCGATCTGGCGCTGGTACAGCTCGTCCCAGATGCGGTGCTCGTCGACGCCGTATTTGCGCTGTGCCGGCTCGAGCCAGTCGTCGCCCAGTCCCGCCGGCTTCTTGAGCGGCGCGACGAAGACGGACGCCGGCATCGTCGGGAATGCGCGAGTAGTCGAACGACGCGGACGGGTCGGGCTTGTGCATGGCCACATGGTCGCGCAGGAGATGCGATTTTTCCATCGGACGGCGCCGTTCTAGAGCTGCGAGTCCAGCGGCAGCACCTTGGCGAGCCAGGCCTGGAATTTCTGGCCGGCCGAGGCTTGCGGGCGACGAGTCGTACGTGCGCGTGCCGTCCGTCCAGCGCAGCTTGCCGTTTTCGAGCGTGACCGACCATGCCCGTTCACCGGTCGATTCCTGGTCGAACAACGTCTCGAGTTGCGCGGCGATGACCGGCTCGTCGACGAACACGCCCTGCTCGCAATTGAGCGAGGTCGAACGCGGGTCCAGGTTGTAACTGCCGACGAACACACGCGTGGAGTCGGCGGCGAGCGCCTTGGTGTGCAGGCTCGCGCCCGACGAACCGAACATGCTCTGCTTCGGGCCGCTGCCGGACAGGGGCTTCAGTTCCCAGAGTCTTCACGCCGCCGGCGAGCAGGTCGGGCCGCGCTTTCGAGTAACCGCCGTACACCATCGCAACGTCGTTGGCGGCAAGCGAATTGGTGAGCACACGCACACCCACGCCACTGCTCGACCCGGTCGACGAGGTACTCGGTGCCTTCCTTGCCGGGAACGAAGTACGGGGAAATCACGGTGATCTGCTTCGTCGCGCTTCTTCAGGCCCGGCGCCAGCACTGCCAGCACGTCCGATCCGCCGAGACCACCGGCCTTGCCCATCGCCTTGGCCGGATCGTCAGCGACGAAGCGGTATTGCGTGGTCCAGTGCATGGGCCAGTCGCCGGCCACCAGGCGCTGGATCGCATCGTTGTTGCGCAGTTCCGACCGCAAAGGGATGGTTCCTGCGCCTCGGCGACGCGTGACGCAGCCGACTTGCGCAACGCATCGAGCGCTGCGGTCGTGACGTCATCGGGTGCCAGCAGCGCCATGGGATACGCCGCCGGAGAGTTCCAGTAGCGATCGAACGACGCGGACGCATCGCGCACGATCGGGCCCACCATGGCGAAGTCGAGGTCGACGAAGTTGACCTCCTTGCTCGCGCCGAAGTACTCGTTGCCCAGGTTGCGGCCACCGACGATTGCGATGCGGTTGTCGGCGATCCAGGTCTTGTTGTGCATGCGCCGGTTGATGCGGCTGAAGCTGCCCATGGCCTCGAACGCGAACCGCAGGGCGCCGGTGCGCGAACCGAACGGGTTGAACATGCGGACTTCGATGTTCGGGTGCGCGTCGAGCGCCGCGAACTGGTAGTTCTTGCTGCGGGCATCCATGTCGTCGACGAGCAGCCGCACCTTCACGCCACGGTCGGCAGCTTCGAGCGCGCTGATAAGCGAGGTAGGAACCCGTTGCATCGTCGTGCCAGATGTAGGTCTGCACGTCGAGACTGCGGCCAGCGACTTTCGCCGTGCGCGCGCGAATGGCGAACGCTTCGGGTCCTTCGCGCACGAGGCGAAAACCGGACTGGCCGGGATGCGCCGCCTCGACGCTGGCCAGGAGCTCGTCGAGCGCGGTGCCCTGCGCGACTGGCACGGCCTGCTGCGCCGGCAGCTCAGGCCGGGGCGCGAGTGACGAGCACCCCGCAACCAGCACGGCGAGCAGGACGGCGACGGGACGAAGGGTCGTGCGCGTATTCATTCGATGCGTTCTCGAGCGGCGGTTCGCTGTCAATGGAAATGGATGGCTTCGGCCGCCGCCAGCAGTGAAGCCGCAACAATTGCAGTCACGCGAACGGTAAGCCTGGTGGCTCCAGTGACTGCCATGTATTCGCGATCCCCGGTGAACTGTCGTCCGCGGCATTATCACCCGAGACTCGCGCCCCCGGGCAAACGCTACTTCTCCGGCGTGTACACGGCCTTCCAGTCGTTCTTGACGCTGATCAGCGACCACCCTCGGGCGCCTGCCTCGTCGAGGCCGCGCTCGAGCTTGCCGATGTGACTGCCGCGGTCGTACGCAAACTCGCGAGCCGCGTCGTCGTGATGGACGATCATGCCCAGGCGGGGACCCGGCCCGGAGGTCGTCCACTCGAGCATCTGGAAGTCACCGTCGGAATTGCCGAAGGCGGCGATCGGCCGCTTGCCGATGGCCTTGTGGATGCCGACGGGCTTGCCGTCCTTGTCGTCGACAAAGTCGAGTTCCGGCAGGCGGACGATGACGGGCACGCCGTCGCGCACCTCGTACCTGGTCTTGATGCTGGACCCGATGACGCGCTCGGGCGGGATGCCGTAGACCTCCTGCGAGAACGCGCGCATGAACTCGATGCCACCACCCGACACGATCCAGGTCGCGAAGCCGTTGGCTTCGAGGTAGTCCAGCAGCTCGCGCATCGGCTGGTACGTGAGTTCGGTGTAGCGCCGATGCAGCGTCGGATGCTGCGCGGTCTTCGTCCACTGGCGAACCCGTTCGGCGAATTCGTCGCTGGTCGTGTTCGCATGCGTAATCGCGATCACCTCGCCGAGCGCCTTCAGGTCGCCCTTGGCCGCCGCAGCGATCGCCGGGTTCGACGCGAGGGCCGGATCCTTCGCCGCCATGGCCTTCACCGTGTCCATGGCGAATATCGCCTGGAAGTAGACCGGCTGCTCGGTCCAGAGCGTGCCGTCGTTGTCGAACACGGCGACGCGGGCCGCGGGCGCGACGTAGTCCCTGCCCGTGGGATCGGTCACGGCCTGCACGAATGAGACAATGCGCGCCTTGACCGCGCCTTCGTTCCACGACGGCAGCGGATCGGTCGCTGCCTGGACGCAGGTGGCTGCCATCGCAAGCAGGCAGGCGGCGAAAGCCGGCACGAACGGGCGCGCGGGACGGAGCGACTTCGGCACTTTGGATTCCTGCTTGTTTCCTGCGGCGCCGAGGGCACCGACGGGCCGCAGCTAGCCACAGGCTCGCTGGCGACACAAATCAATCGTCGGCATGAACGCCATGCACCCCGCGCATGGATCCGCAGGCCAGCGGGTTGCGAATGGTATTGTTCGACCCGGACTTGCAGCGTGTACGCTGCCTCCCCCGCAAGAATCAGGACCCGAAGGAACCCATCGCGATGATGAGTACTGGCACGCCGTTGATGTGGGCCCTGTTCGTTGGCTTCGTGCTGGTCGCGCTGGCGGTCGACTTCTTCGCGATGGAGAAGCAGGGAGCCCACAAGGTCACGATGAAGGAAGCGACGGTCTGGTCGCTGATCTGGGTCGCGGTCTCGTTCGTCTTCGTCGGCTGGCTCTGGTGGTACCTCGGCGGACTCGACGGCAATCCGGTCGCGGACGCCAAGGCGCTCGAGTTCGTGACGGGCTACCTGGTCGAAAAGGCCCTGGCGGTCGACAACATCTTCGTGTTCCTGCTCGTGTTCACGTATTTCGCGGTGCCGACGGAATACCAGAAGCGCGTGCTGATGTTCGGCATCCTGGGCGCGCTCGTCCTGCGGGCCATCATGATCCTCGTCGGCGCGTGGCTCATCGCGCAGTTCCACTGGATCCTCTATTTCTTCGGCGCGTTCCTCGTCTTCACCGGCGTGAAGATGTGGCTGGCCACCGGCCAGGAACCCGACCTCGAAGCCAACCCGGCGCTCAAGTGGATCCGGCGGCACATGAAGATCTCGCCGACGTACGACGGCGAAAAATTCTTCACGGTGCACAACGGCGTGAAGCTGGCCACGCCGCTGTTCGTGGTGATCCTGCTGATCGGCATCGTCGACATCGTCTTTGCCGTCGACTCGATCCCGGCCATCTTCGCGATCACGATGGACCCGTTCATCGTGCTGACGTCGAACGTCTTCGCGATTCTCGGCCTGCGCGCGATGTACTTCCTGCTCGCCGGCATGCATGAGCGCTTCCACCTGCTCTCCTACGGCCTCGCGATCGTGCTCGTGTTCATCGGCACGAAGATGCTGCTGATGGACGTCTACAAGATCCCGGTGTCGTGGTCGCTGGGGTTCACCGTCGTCGTGCTGGCCCTCACGATGTTCCTGTCGCTCAAGATTCCACCGAAGAAAGGACGCGACGCAAAGCGCCTACCCCTTCGCAGCGAAGAAGGACGAGGAGCAGGAGCCGCGCGCCTAGTCGCCGCGCACGGGGCGCCGGGGATCGCCGCCCTGCTCCACCACCTCGGTTGCCTCCGGATTCAGCGCTCGTGCTTCGTGCTTCGGTCGCGTCAGCGGCGCCGGTTCCGGTGTCGTCTGGTTGTTGCGCATGAGCGACCGACCCGCGGTGATGCCGCCGATCAACTGCAGTCCCAGTCGGTCCTCGTCACGCTGGCGCACGTCCGCAAGCGTTTCCGCGATCTCCCCGGGCTCGTAACCGAGTCCCTCGAGCACGTTCTCGCCGAACGCCATTGCGGACTCGAACGTCTCGCGCACCTGGTACTCGACGCCGGCCTGGATGAGCCGCAGCGTGTGGCCGCGGTCGAACGAGCGCACGTACAGCCGCGCCTGCGGAAACTCGTGTTTCGCCAGCTCGACGATGCGATCGGCGAGCTCCGGCTTGTCGATGCAGACCAGGATCGCGTCGGCCTTGCCCGCGCCCGACGTGCGCAGGACGTCGAGCCGGGTGCCGTCCCCGTAGTAGACCTTGAAGCCGAAGTTGCCGGCTGCGCGGATCATGTCGACGTCGGCATCGATGATCGAGATGTCCACGTCGCGCGCCAGCAGCGGCTGGCTCACCACCTGGCCGAACCGGCCGAAGCCGATGATCAGCACGCGACCGGTCAGGCACGGCGGCTCCTCGATGCCCTGCATCGAGACGGCAGGCGGCGGCAGGAAGCGGTCGAGCAACAGCACCACGATCGGCGTGAACGCCATCGACAGGATCACGATGGCCGACATCACGGCACCGGCACGCGAGTCGAAGACACCTGCCGCCAGCGCAGCGGCATACAGCACGAAGGCGAATTCGCCGCCTTGCGCGAACAAGGCCGAGCGCTGCAGGGCCTCGCGGTGATCCGCACCGAAGGCCCGCGCGACACCATAGATTCCCAGCGCCTTCACGACCATGAATGCGGCGACGCCGGCTGCAACGACCTGCCAGTCGGACGCGACCACGCCGAGGTCGAGCGACATGCCCACCGAGAGGAAGAACAAGCCGAGCAGGATGCCGCGGAACGGCTCGATGTCGGCCTCGAGCTGGTGCCGGAAAGTCGATTCGGACAGCAGCACGCCGGCGATGAATGCGCCCATCGCCATCGACAGGCCGCCCCACTGCATGAACAGCGCGGCGCCGAGCACGACCAGCAACGCCGCAGCGGTCATCACGTCCCGGCCGCCGAGCGCCGCGACGATCCTGAACAATGGATTGATCGCCCAGCGCCCCGCCGCCAGCAGACCGCCGAACGCACCGAGCGCAATCAGCACCGACATCCAGGCGGGTCGCGATGACTCCACGTCGGTTCCATTCGCCAGGGCGAGGAACGCGACCAGCGCCAGCAATGGGATGATCGAGAGATCTTCGAGCAACAGGATGGACACGGCGCGCTGGCCCGCAGGCGAAGCCGTCTGTCCGCGTTCGTCGAGCATCTTCATGATCACGGCGGTCGACGACAACACGAACCCCATCGCACCGATCACGGCCACTGCGGGCGGCCAGCCGAAAGCGAGACCGACGCCGGACAGCAGCGTGCCGCAGACGAGCACCTGCGTCAGCCCGAGCCCGAAGATTTCCTTGCGCAGCGCCCACAGCTTGGTGGGCCGCATCTCGAGCCCGATCAGGAACAGGAACAGCACGACGCCGAGTTCGGCGACGTGCAGGATGGCCTGGGGGTCGTGGAAGAACGCGAGCCCGAAGGGGCCGATGAGCAGGCCGGCGCAGAGGTAGCCCAGGACCGCGCCGAGGCCGAGCTTGCGAAACAGCGGGACCGCGATGACGGCCGCCGCCAGCAGGACGACCGCATGACCGAGACCGATGCCTGCAGATTCCGTGGCCAACCGAGCCTCCTGCGCCGGCATTGAGGCCGACCACGCAGGAGCTTAGCTCAGTCGCGCGACGATTGACGGACGGCTGCCTTGTCCCGAAACTGCGCCGCTGGGGCGGGACGATCAAGACTAATCTTTCGGGAGCCTTCAATGGACATGGCAGCAGTCGAAACCTTCCTCCGCACTACGGTCGCCGCACTGGCCGTCAAAGTGGCGGCGGCCATCGTATTCTGGTTCGTCGGCCGCTGGCTGATCGGCCGGGTCATCCACCTGATCCAGGCCACGATGCACCGCAACGAGATCGACCCGACGCTCACGCGTTACCTCGGCTCGATCATCACCGTCGCGCTGAACATCGCCCTGGTCCTCGGGATCCTCGGGTACTTCGGCATCCAGACGACCTCCATCGCTGCGATGCTGGCCGGCGCGGGCGTGGCGATCGGCGCGGCCTGGAGCGGCATGCTCGGCAACTTCGCCGCTGGCGCGTTCATGCTGGTGCTGCGGCCGTTCAAGGTCGGCGACTTCGTCAGCATCGCCGGCGTCACGGGCACCGTGCACGAGCTCGGCCTGTTCGGCACCACGATCGTGACGCCCGACAACGTCCTCACGCTGATCGGCAACGGCAAGATCTTCAGCGACACGATCCAGAATTTCTCGTCGCTGCCGCATCGTCGCGTCGAGCGCACGGCACAGCTGGCCGGTGGCGTGGACCACAACGACGCGATCGCGCGCTTCCAGGCGGCCGTCGCGCAGATCCCGAACGTCCTCGCGCAGCCCGCGCCCGAAGTGAGCCTGCTCGACATCAACCTGCTCGGCACGGTGATCGCGGTGCGCCCGTACTGCCACACCGATCATTACTGGCAGGTCTACTTCGACACCAACCAGGCGATGATGCGCGTCGCTAAAGAAGCAGGCTGGCCCGCGCCGACGCCCGCGAACCTCACGCGGATGATCCAGGTGCAGGCGTAGTCGATTTCGAACCAGGAGACGCGCACTTACCGGCGCGTCTCCTCGCCACCCGGAGCGACCGCTCCAGGCTTCCCGGGCCTTAAGGTGCCGATAAGCTTCGCCGCCTAGCCTTCTCATCGATCCCCATTCAGGAGATGGATCGATGATCAGAAAGGCGCTCATTGCAGCCACGGTGCTGGTCGCAGCCCCCGCCCTCGCCGACACCCCGGAGTCGCTGATGCGGGGTTATGCCGAGCAGGCACGCACCACGTCGGCGTCCTATGCCGGACCGTCCCCCGCGGCGGGCCGTCGACTGTTTCACCAACAGCCGCGCGACTGGAGTTGCGCAACCTGCCACACGGATAAGCCCGCCGCTACTGGGCGACACGCCATCACCGGCAAGGCGATCGCCCCGCTCTCACCCGTCGCGAACCCCGAGCGGTTTCGCGACGCCGCCAAGGTCGAGAAGTGGTTCAAGCGCAATTGCAGCGACACGCTCGATCGCCCTTGTACGCCCGCGGAAAAGGCCGACTTGATCGCGTTTCTCCTGGCCGCGAAGGAAGGAGCCTGACCATGCGCACACGCTCGGGGATTCGTCGCATCGACTGGATCGTCTGGTCACTCGCGGTCGTGTTTCTCGCCCATGCCGCCGCGGCGGCAGTTCCACCCACCCAAGCCGTCAAGACCACTGCCTACGCCGAGGAGTGCGGCGCATGCCACACGGCCTATCCAGCACGGCTGCTGCGGCCAGCGGACTGGGCCGTCGTGCTTGCAACGCTCGATCGTCACTTCGGTGTCGATGCATCGCTCGATGCCACGACACATGCAGCCATGGCGAGGCAGCTCGGTGTGGATGCCGCAGTCGCCAGCGCGGCCACCACGAAGGCAGCGCCACGGATCACGCAGCAAGGCTGGTTCCGTGAGGAGCACGATGAAATATCAGCGCAACTGTTTCGTTCTCCGGCCGTGCGCAGCGCTGCCAACTGCAGTGCGTGCCATGCCGATGCCGACCGTGGCCAGTTCGACGAACATTCTGTCCGCATTCCGAGGTAACACCGATGACCAGCCACACCAAGGTCTGGGACCTGCCGACCCGCATCTTTCATTGGGCGCTGGCCGCCTCGTTTGCCGGCGCCTACGTCCTCTCCGAATCGGAACGACTGCGCAATGTCCACGTTGCGCTCGGGTACACCGTGCTCGGACTGCTCGCCTTCCGTATCGTCTGGGGCTTCATCGGCCCGCGGTACGCGCGATTCAGCTCCTTCGTCCACAGCCCGGTCGCGGCGTTCCGCTACGTGCGCGATGAACTGCGCGGTCGTGCGCCACGCTACCTCGGCCACAACCCTGCGGGCAGCTGGGCCGTCTTCGGGCTGCTCATTCTCGGGGCAGCCACCGGCGCGACCGGCTACCTCAACTTCAACGAGCTGGGTGGCGAGTCGATGGAAGACCTGCACGAGGCCTTCGCCAACGCCTGGCTCGTGCTTGTCGGCCTGCACATTCTCGGCGTCGTGTTCAGCAGCGTCATGCAGCGCGAAAACCTCGCACGCTCGATGATCACCGGCTTCAAGCGTGGGACTGCCGAAGGCGCTGAGCCACGCAATGCCCGTGGCCTCGGGCTGACCATGGCAGCAGCGATTCTCGGCTTCTGGGGCTGGACCGCGACCTCGGGAGGCGTGGCGCCGGGCGCTGGTCCGGGACAGGGCGAACAATCCGAACTGGCGGCAGAAAGCGAAACCGACGACGATTGAGGCATGCGAATCCTGCTGGTCGAGGACGATGCGTTGCTCGGCGACGCGCTGCAGGTCGGCCTGCGCGAGCAAGGCTTCGCGGTCGAGTGGATCAGGGACGGCGCGGCCGGAGAAGCCGCGCTGGCCTCTGACGAATTCACGGCGGTCGTGCTCGACCTGGGGTTGCCGCGCATGTCCGGACTCGAATTGCTGCAGCGTGTCCGCAATCGTGGCGATCACACGCCCGTGATCGTCCTCACTGCGCGCGAAGCCGTCGATGATCGCGTGCGCGGCCTCGATCTCGGCGCCGACGACTACGTCGTGAAACCCGTCGCACTCACTGAACTCGCCGCCCGCTTGCGAGCGGTTGCCCGTCGCGCGCAGGGCACTGGGACCGGCTCGATCGTCGTGGGCAGCCTCTCGCTGGACCTCGCCTCGCGTGCCGTGACGTTCGACGGCAATCCCGTCGATCTGCAGCCGCGCGAGTTCGCGCTGCTGCAGGAACTCGTGCTGCGCGCGGGCCGCGTCGTGACCCGCACGCAGCTGGAGACCCAGCTGTACGAATGGGACCGCAGCCTCGACAGCAACGCAATCGAGGTTCACGTCCATCATCTGCGCCGCAAGCTCGCACCCACGCTCATCCGGACAGTACGTGGCGTTGGCTACATGATCCCGCGCGAAGACTGAAACGTGCGAACTCCCTCGATCCGCCGGCACCTGCTCACGCTGCTGCTGCTCACGCTCACCGGCACGTGGCTGGCGTCCGCGGCACTGACCTACCGTGACGCGCATCGGGGCATCGACGCTTTGCTCGATGCGCACCTGGCCCAGGCCGCGCGGCTGCTGGTGGCACAGGCGGGGCATGAACTCGAGGAACTCGATTTCGATGAAGATTCGGACACCCCGCCGGATTTCCGCACCAAGGTTGCCTTCCAGGTGCGCGGGGCGGATGGGACGCTGATCCTGCGCTCAGCGAACGCCCCGACGACACCGTTTGCCGGTCCTTCCAGCGGTTTCAGCGAAGCGGCGCTCGGTGATATTCGCTGGCGCGTGTACTCGGCAGCCGATGCGGAGCAGGGCGTGGTCGTGCACGTGGCCGAAGACCACGCAACACGCGAACGGATCGCGCGTCGCGTCGCCCTGGGCGCGCTCCTCCCGCAGCTCATCGCGCTGCCCGTGCTCGGGCTCGCGATCTGGTGGGTCGTCGGTCGTTCGCTGCGGCCGTTACGGCGTCTCGCAGATGAACTGGCACAGCGCAGCCCCGACGATGTTCGGCCGCTGGCCGCGGGACCGATGCCCGTCGAGCTGGCAAGTCTCGCCGAACGACTCGAGGAACTCCTGTTGCGTGTTCGTGATTCGCTCGATTCGGAACGACGGTTCACCTCGCACGCGGCCCATGAATTGCGCACGCCTGTCGCTGCATTGCGCGCGCAGGCGGAAGTGGCGTTGGCAACCAGGGACCCTGACGTTCGGGACGCGGCACTGCGCCACTGCATCGAGGCCTGCGACCGGATGACGCGCCTCGTGACGCAGCTGATGCAACTTGCCCGTGCGGACGAAGCCGGTCACCTTGCAAGTGCGACATCGTGCGACCTGCGTACGATTGCAGAACGCGTGCTGGCGGACAGCGCGCCGGCAGCGATGCAGGATGGAACGTCGATAGCGCTGGAGGCACCGGATCCCGGGCTCGTTCCTGGCGACGCCGCATTGCTCGAGGCACTGGTGCGCAACCTGGTCGACAACGCACTTCGACACGGCGGACCTCACGGCGAGGTACGGGTCGGGCTGGTGCAGCAGGACCGCGCGATCCGGCTCACCGTCCAGGACACGGGACCAGGTGTGACGCCGGCAACGCTCGAACGACTTGGCCGACGCTTTTACCGCGCGGCCGAAGCGACAGCCACGGGCAGCGGGCTGGGGCTGTCGATCGTCAAGCGGATCGCGGAGTTGCACGGCGGCTCCGTGAGCTTCCGCAATGGCGACGCAGACGGTGGGCTGCGGGTCGAGGTCACGATCCCGATCCCGGGCTGCGAGCGTTCTGGCTAGCTCGAACGAATGCGTGCCGCGACGGCGTCGAAGCCGCGCGCGGCTGCCGCGTCGGCTGCGGCAATCCCATCACGGTTGCGCAATGTCTTTTTCGCACCCGCCTGCAGCAACAGGTCGACCACGTCGCCTGCGCCCGCCTGGCTCGCCAGGATCAGCGCGGTATCGCCGAACACGTTCTGCGTATCCAGCCCGACCCGCAGCGCGATGAGCCTGCGCACGATCACGGCGTGGTCGCCGCGGGCGGCGAGCATCAGGGTCGTGTCGCCCGAGCGATTGCGCGAACGGACGTCGGCGTCGGCACGCAGCAGCTTTTCGAAGGCCGCATCGTTGCCGCGTGCTGCAGCGCAGGCGACGGCCGTCATTCCGTCCGCGGCCGCCGCGTTCACGCTGGCCCGGGAATTCAGCAGCAGTGAAAGGACAGCGGAATCGTCCCGGCACGCAGCGTGCCACAACGCAGTGTGGCCGGTGACGTCGATCACGTCGGGATTCGCGCCGGACCGCAGCAACAGGCCGACGACAGGCGCATCACCACGCAGCGCCGCGACCAGCAGCGGGGCTTCACCCCCCTTGCCGGCGTCGACCTGCGCCCCTTTGGCCAGCAGTAGCTGCGCGATATCCGCGTCGCCGCGTCGCACGGCAAGGATCAGCGGCGCGACCTGCTGACTCCCATGTTCATTGGGATTGACGCCATGTTCGAGCAGGATTCGCACGATTTCCTTGTGGCCCTGCCTGACAGCCTCACCGAGCGGTGAATGGCCCGCACGATCCTCACGCGTCGGCGACGCGCCCGCAGCCAGCAACACCTCGACGGCCGCGGGCGACGACGCGGCGATAGCGACGTGCAGGGCTGGCTGGCCGGCTGGAGTGCTCGCCTCCGGATCACCACCTCGCGCCAGTGCTGACTTCAACAGGGCCGAGTCGCTGCGACTCGCTGCGAGTGCGACGTCCGGCCATCCGGCGTAGGCATCGCCTGCCGGTGAGCGAAGGATCGGGCCAGCAGGCCGTGCGCCTGTACTGGCGACTGCAGTGTGACGGCGAGTTGGCTGCGCGCCTTGTTGCACCAGGTAGCCAGTGACCCCATCGTGCCCTGACTGCACCGAGTAATCGACGGCGCTCCAGCCGCCAGCGTTGCGCAGCTTCGGATCGAGGCCCGCATTCACCAGTCGCTCGGCTTGCATGAGCCGCCCGCGACGCGCTGCATAAAACAGCGCCGAGTTGCCGAATGAATCTACGACGGCAACGCGGGCTCTGGCGCGCAACAGAACGTCCAGCGCGTCCGCGCGTTCAGCTGTCGCAGACAGCATCAGGGGCGTGATGCCCTGCGCGTCGATCGCATCGACCCGGGCGCCGTGCTCGACCAGCCAACGCACCGAGTCAGTGGCGCCCGATTCGGCCGCGTGATGCAGCACCGACCGCCGGAATTCGTCACTCGCGTCCCCGGCAAGGAGCGGCCACAGCGAGGCCAGGGCCGCGGCGTCGTTGCGGCGTGCGACCGCAATGGTCATCGCCAGGGTGACGGTGGGGTCCGTTGCGAGCGCGCCCGAGTCGACTTGCAGTGGCAACCGACCGGCCTGCAGCAAGCGAATTGCATCGGCATGACCCGCAGCGGCTGCCTTGGCAAGCCAGGACCTGGCCGCGATTTCATCGACGGGCGAATCGTGCGCGGCGAGCGCGGCCAGCGCGAAGGCTGCACGTGGCTCACCTTTTGCCGCCGCGCCCGTGAACAGTGTCCGTGCCCGGCTCGCATCCTCACCAACACCGAGTCCCGCCAGATACAGGGTGCCCAGCAGGTACTGCGCGCGCGGATCACTGGCCAGTGGCTCCCTGGCCAACCGCCCGGCGGCGTCCTCGAACTGCTTCAGACGAAGCGCACCTTTGGCGGGTTCGAGCACGTCCGGTGCGGTAAACGTGGCTGACGCGGCGATGGCGACGGGCTCGACGCCGATTACGCCAAGCAACAGCGTGACCACTGCGGCACCGGCTGCCGCGACGGATTCACGCCGTCCCATATTTCGTCTCCACGTGAATACCGACCCGTCGCAGGAACTCGGAGGGCAGGATGCCGCCCGCGCTGACGATCACTGCATCGTTCGGCAGAATCAGGTGACCGTCCTGCTTGCGCAGCAGGACGCGCTCCTTCTCGATGCGCTCGACCTGCGAATTGAGCAACACCTGCAACTGCCCGGCGCGTTCGGCAGCGACGACTCGATCGCGGTTGCGGGGTTTGGCGCGGGTGAAAGCGTCGCCCCGATACGAGAGCGTGACCTGCCCCCCAGCCTCGGAGATGCTGGCGGCCGCCTCCAGCGCACTGTCACCGCCACCCACGACCAGTACTCGCTGGCCGCGGTACTGCTCTGGGTCGAGCAGTCGATACACCACCTTGGAAAGGTCTTCGCCCGGCACGTCCAGCTTGCGCGGCGTTCCGCGACGGCCAATCGCGAGCAGCACGTTCGCTGCTCGATACTCCGACCGTGAAGTACGTACGATGAAGCCTTGCGCACCGTCGCGGTCGACGCTCTCGACTCGCTCCCGGTAACGCATGTTGCCCGCCACGCCAGTCTTGCGCTCGATGTCCTGCCAGAAGGCCAGCAACTCTTCCTTCGAGGTCTGGCGGAAGCGGACCTTGCCCACGAGCGGAATCTCGGCCGGTTGCGTCATCACGAGCTTTGCCCGCGGGTACTGGAAGACGCAGCCGCCCAGGCTCTCCTGCTCGATCGTCACGAACCGCATGTCGTGCGACTTGGCCGCAAGGCTGGCGGCGAACCCGGCTGGGCCCGCACCCACGATCAGGAGATCGAGCTGCCCGGGGATGGCGGTCAGTCGCTTGCGGTGAATTGCATCGACTGCTTGCCTGCCCTGCGCCAGTGCGTTGCGAATGAGCCCCATGCCCCCGAGCTCGCCCGCAACGAACAGTCCCGGGACGGTCGACTCGAACTCCGCAGTGAGCAATGGGATCTCGACACCACGACGTTCGGTGCCGAACACGAGCGTGATTGCGTCCGCTGGACAGGCGGCACGACAGGCACCGTGGCCGATGCAGTCGGTCGGACTCACGAGATGCGCCTTGCCGCCGATCAGGCCGAGCACGCGGTGCTCCGGCTGTTCGGGACAGGCCTTTACGCAGGAGCCGCAGCCGATGCAGCGGACGGGATCAATGACCGGATGCAGGGACGACGGATCGATCAGGCCAGCCGCCTGCGCCTGCTCCTGCGCGGCACGGCTCGCATCTTCATGCCGTTTGCGCCGGACGAGGTACCAGGCCCAGATCAACAGGAGAGGCAGCAGATAGACAACTAGCAGTGACATCGACGATGAATCTGGTGGTCGCTACGGTGAATTACAGTCGGCGCGCGCAGTGACGATAGCGTCTCGAGCGAGACTCGCATCACGCTTACCCGTGCGGTGTGGAGTGCGTCACGAATCTGCCAATGGGTCGCGTGTATGAGTGTCGGTTGCGCCCGTGCCTAGCTAAGGTCTCGTTACCGGCCGACTTTGACCGGGGGAGACGACGATGAACAAGAAAGGTGCCGTGCTGATCGCGCTGGGAGGTTTTGCGCTGGGAGTGTTCGTCGGCGAGGGAATCGCCGCATTCGACAGCAAACCCACGGGGGACGCAATTGCGCCCGCCTCGGCGACGGCTATGTTGCCGGCCGGTCACCCGCGCATGGGAGAACGCAACCTCGCAGACGTGGTGACGACGACGCTGCAGATGAGCAGCACCTCCAATGGCAGCGCGGCCATGCCCGGCGCCTCGTCACGCGCGGGCTCGCCGGACCTGCTTGCACGAGCCGATGACCTGCGGCGCCAGCGGAAATTCAAGGAAGCCACCGAGGCCTACCGCCTTGCTGCGGCCGCGGGCCGCATGAACGCCGACGCCTGGGCCGACTACGCCGACGCGCTGGCGTCCGCCGGATCGAGCCTGCAGGGCGCGCCCGCCGACGCCCTTGCGAAGGCGCTTGCGCTCGATCCGCGGCATCCCAAGGCGTTGTGGCTCAAGGCCAGCCTCGAGCACGAAGAACATCGCTACCAGGACGCCGTAACCACGTGGCGCAACCTGCTGGCCGTGGTGCCGGTCAATTCGTCCGATGCCCGCATCATCGAAGCGAACATCGCCGAAGCGACGCGGCTTGCCGCCAGCCAGGGCTGACGATGGCCGCACAGCGACTTCTGCGCGAGCCGCATGCAAGCGCCGCCACCGACGACGTGCCGCGCGTTACTGCACCCGCCGCCATCAGCCCCCCTCGTCCGCACCTTGCCGCACCTGCTGCGAAAACTGCAGTGACTGCGACGGGCCGCGCCGGCCTGGTCAATCCAGCCAGCCTCTACTTCATGGCCGTGCTCGCCCTGCTCGCTTTCGGCCTCAACCTGCCGACGTCCGACTACCTGACGCCCCAGTCCGGGCTCGGCTACGCACTGGGGATCACTGGCGGCAGCCTGATGCTGCTGCTCCTGCTGTACCCGGTCCGCAAGCGGATGCCAAACGCCCGCTACATGGGATCCACCCGCGCATGGTTCAAGCTGCACATGACGCTGGGCATCCTCGGGCCCGCGCTCATCCTGCTCCATTCCAACTTCAGCCTCGGCGCGACCAACAGCAACGTTGCGCTCGTCTGCATGCTCGTCGTTTCAGGCAGCGGACTCTTCGGCCGCTATTTCTATGGCCGCATCCACCACGAACTGAACGGCCGCGAAGCAACCCTCGATGACCTGATGGAATTCTCCAGTCGCATGCAACTCACGTCGGCCGTCTCGTTCCTGCCGGCGCTGGCGCGACGCATCGACGCAGAACAGGCGGTCGTCGAGCGACGCTGCGCCGCGACCCCGTTGCTGCTGCGCCCGATCGTCGGCGCGTCATGGGCGATCGGGGCTCGACGCCGGCTGCGACGCGCGGTCCGTGACGCCATCGACGCAGGCGCCGATCGCCGCCACGACCCGAAACGCGAACCGCTGCGACTGACGGCGAATCGCTACATCGACGATCGAATCAGCGCAACGCGGCGCGTACTCGAATTCAGGGCATTCCAGAAGTTCTTCTCGCTGTGGCACGCGCTGCACATGCCGCTTTTCATCATGCTCATCATCGCCGGGACCGTGCATGTGGTCGCGGTTCACCTCTACTGACCGGACGGAGTCGCCCGCATGTCCCGCTGGCGACTCCTGCTCGCACTCCTGTCACTCTCGATGTCGGCCCCGCTCGCTCGCGCCGCAAGCCTCGAGACGTTGCTGATGCCCGGCCCGGTCATCGCCGGTCACGCGAAGTACGAGCAGGAATGCACGCGCTGCCACGATCGCGCCGATCGTTCACGCCAGGCAGCGCTCTGCCGCGCCTGCCATGAGCCGATCGCCGCGGACATCGCGCAGCACAGGGGATTCCACGGCCGGCTGGCCGGAGCGGAGACCGCCCAGTGCGGCGCGTGCCACAGCGAGCACAAAGGCCGCAATGCCGACATCGTGAAGCTCGAGAGCGCGTCGTTCCCGCACGCTCGAACCGACTTTCCGCTGCTGGGAGTGCACGCCTCGGTGGCCTGCGCAGAATGCCATGCGCCGGGTCGCAAGCAGCGTGAGACGCCGTCGGCATGCGTCGATTGCCATGGCAAGGAAGATCCTCATGCCGGCAAGCTCGGCCGCAAGTGCGCCGATTGCCACGAAGTCGCCGGCTGGGCACGCGTGCGTTTCGATCACGCGAAGACGAAGTTCGCATTGACCGGAAGGCACGTACAGGCGACGTGTGCCGCCTGCCATGCGGGCAACCGCTACACCGGCACCCCAACCCAGTGCGCCGCCTGCCACGCACCCGACGACGTCCACGCCGGCGCGCGAGGTGCGGCATGCGCCGACTGCCACCAGACGACCGGCTGGACCGGCACGAAGTACGATCACCTGCGGGCCACGGGGTTCGCACTTGCCGGCGCGCACGCCGCGCTCGACTGCAAATCGTGCCACAAGACCGCCAACCTCAAGGATCCGCTGCCGCGGGAGTGCGCGGGCTGTCATCGCAGCGACGATCCCCACGCGACGCGCTTCGGCGCGGCGTGCGAGTCGTGCCACGCCGCAAGCGCATGGAAGCCAGCGAGCTTCGATCACACCCGTGACGGGAAATTCGAGTTGCGCGGGGCACACCAGAAGCTGGATTGCCATGCCTGCCACTCGGCAGTCGTCGCCAGCCAGCGGCTCGGCAGCGAATGCGCCGGGTGCCATCGGGCCGATGACGTGCATGGCGGCAGGCTGGGCACGGACTGCGCGCAATGCCATGGCGTCGAGACGTGGCGCGGCCACCTCCAGTTCGATCACGACTTCTCGCAGTTCCCACTCGTGGGCCTGCACGTCGCGGTGCCGTGCTTTGCATGCCACCGTTCCCCTTCATACAAGGACGCGCCGCAGGCGTGCGTCGATTGCCATGCGACGGACGATCGTCACAAGGGATCGCTCGGTCGTGACTGCGAGGCGTGCCATTCCGCGAACGGCTGGAACCTGTGGGAATTCGATCACGGCAAGTCGACGAAGTTCGCGCTGACGGGCGCGCACTCCAAGGTGGCCTGCGAGGGTTGTCACAAGCAGCCTCCGCACGTCGCAAAGCCGTCGCAGGACTGCGCTGCATGCCACGCCGACGACGACGTGCACCTCGGCCAGTACGGCCGGCAGTGCCAGCGCTGCCACGTCACGACGACCTTCAAAGCCGCGCGGCTGCAGTGAGCGGGAGACAACCATGAACCTGCAATGGATCCGCCGCGCACTGTTGCCGTTGCTGCTGCTGGCCAGCGGCGTGGCGTCGGCCCAGGTGACTGGACGCAACTTCGATCACCTGACCACCGGCTTCGAACTGACCGGCGCGCACCGGCTGCAGGCCTGCGAAAGCTGCCACGTGGACGCCGTGTTCGCGGGTACGCCGAGAGTGTGCGCCGCCTGCCATGCCCAGGGATCACGCATCGGGGCGACTCCCAAGTCGTCGACCCACGTCGCCTCGACGGACGTGTGCGGCGCGTGCCACACCACGTCGGGCTGGGTTCCCGCGGGTCGATTCGATCACGAGGAAGCGCGCGGCGATTGCGCCACCTGCCACAACGGGCTGCAGGCACAAGGGAAACCCGCCTCGCACGTAGCGACGAACCAGGACTGCGGCGCCTGCCACGGCAGGACGGCGTGGAATCCCGCGAGATACGACCACGCCGGCATCACCGGGAATTGCGCCGCCTGCCACGACGGCGTCAAGGCAACCGGCAAGAAGGCCACGCACTTCCAGACGACGAGCAGCTGCGAGTCTTGCCACACAGTCGCCGGATGGGCTCCGGTCACTCGCATGGATCACGCGCAGGTCAGCGGCACGTGCGCAGCATGCCATGACGGCAAGTCCGCAACAGGCAAGCATCCCGCGCATGTCCCGACCACGGCCGCGTGCGACACCTGCCACGTGACCGTGGCGTGGAAGCCGGCGAACTTCACCCACGACGGCATCGTCGACGGCTGCTTCAGTTGTCATGACGGGGCGCGCGCGACCGGGACCGGCCCGCGGCACATCAAGGCCACGACTACCTGCGCGGCCTGCCACTCGACCGCGGCGTGGAAGCCCACCACGACAGTCGACCATGCCAACGTGCTCGGCAGCTGCTCGACCTGCCACAACGGGCTCGCGGCGAAAGGCCAACCCGCCAACCACATCCCGACCACCGCGGAGTGCGACAACTGCCACGCGACGAGCGCCTGGGTGCCCGCCAAGTTCGATCACACCGGGATCGCCAACAACTGCGTCTCGTGTCACGACGGCATCCGCACGGGCGGCAAGTCGGCAACGCACATCAATTCGTCTACGACCTGCGAGTCGTGCCACGTCGTTGCGGCCTGGAAGCCCGCGTCGCGGATCGACCACGCGCAGGTGCTAGGCACGTGCTTTTCGTGCCATGACGGCACCACTGCCACCGGCAAGAGCGCGACGCATATCCCGTCCGCTACGGCGTGCGACCAGTGCCACACCACGGTCCAGTGGCGGCCGGCCAATTTTTCGCACACAGGCCTGACCGAAGCGTGCTCGGCCTGTCATGACGGAACACGGGCTACCGGGAAAAGCGCCACCCACATTCTTTCGAGTGCGTCCTGCGGGACCTGCCACGCAACCTTCTCGTGGCGGCCGGTCACGCACGTCGACCACACCCAGGTCAGCGGCAACTGCGCGTCGTGCCACAACGGGGTGACGGCGACGGGCAAGAACGTCGCCCACATCGGCTCGAGCGGCACGTGCGATGCCTGCCACGCGACGACTGCCTGGAAGCCGGCCATCAGGGTCGACCACCTGCAGGTGATCGGCACGTGCTCGTCCTGCCACAACGGCACGACCACGACCGGCAAGCACGCCACGCACATCACGACCACGGCCGAGTGCGGCAGTTGCCACGCGACGACCGCATGGAAGCCTGCGTCGTTTACGCACGGCGGCATCGTCAACGGCTGCGCGAGCTGCCACAACGGCACCAGCGCGACGGGCAAGACGCCGGCTCACATTTCGACGACTCCAAGCTGCGAATCGTGCCATGCGACGACGGCTTGGAAGCCTGCCACCCGAGTCGACCACACCCAGGTCCAGGGCGCCTGCTTTTCCTGCCACAACGGCACGACGGCAACCGGCAAGAGCCCCGGGCACATTGCCGCGAGCGATGCGTGCGAATCCTGTCATGTGTCCGCGGCGTGGAAGCCCGCCAACTTTTCGCATGCCGGCGTGACGTCGGGCTGCGCCAGTTGTCACGACGGCGCCAAGGCGACCGGCAAGAGCGCCACGCACATTCAGTCGACCACGACGTGCGAGGCGTGTCACTCCACGTCCAACTGGCGTCCGGTGACGCGAGTCGACCACACGCAGGTCAGCGGCAGCTGCTCCTCGTGCCACAACGGCACGACCGCGACCGGCAAGCCGCCGGGGCACATCGCCTCGAGCACGGCCTGCGCCGCCTGTCACGCCACGCTGGCGTGGAAGCCGATCACACGCGTGGACCACACCCAGGTCAGCGGGGCGTGCTTCTCCTGTCATGACGGTTCGCAGGCGACCGGCAAGCCGCCCGGTCACATCCCGAGTGACAACTCCTGCGACAACTGCCATTCGCCACTTGCCTGGAAGCCGGCGCGCTTCGATCACACTGGCATAGCGAACAATTGCTCGAGTTGCCACAACGGCATCAACGCGCAGGGCAAGCCGGCGACGCACATCACCAGCAGCAACACGTGCGAGTCCTGTCACGCCGTGGCACTGTGGAAGCCCGCAACCCGCGTCGATCACACCCAGGTGACCGGCGCCTGCGCGGGCTGCCACGACGGTGCCATCGCAACCGGCAAGGGCACGAACCACGTCCCGACCGGCGAGGCATGCAGTACCTGCCATTCGACGCTGGCCTGGTTGCCGGCCACGTTCACCCACGCCGGCATCGTCGCTGGCTGCGCGTCCTGCCACGATGGCATTCGAGCCACCGGACGCAATGCGACGCATATCTTCACGACGACGAGTTGCGAGTCCTGCCATGCGACCGCGGCATGGAAACCCGCGACGCGGGTCGATCATGGCCAGGTGATCGGCTCCTGCTCCACCTGCCACAACGGCTCCACCGCGACGGGCAAGGGCGCGACACACATTGCGACGACCGCGGAGTGCAGCCGTTGCCATGCGACGACCGCGTGGACACCCGCCACGGGTTTCACGCATGACGGAGTCACTGGCAACTGCGTGAGCTGCCACGACGGCGTGAAGGCGACCGGGAAGTCGCTGAGTCACCTGACGACCAGCAATTCCTGTGAATCGTGCCATACGCCCGCAGGCTGGCGGCCCGCGACCCGCGTCGACCACGCGCAAGTGACGGGCAGCTGCTTCTCCTGCCACGACGGCACTCGGGCCGCCGGCAAGAGCGCATCGCACCTTTCGACGAGCAACAGCTGCGACGCCTGCCACGTGACCAGCGCCTGGAAGCCCGCATCGAAGGTGGATCATGCGCAGGTTGCAGGCACGTGCTCCTCCTGCCATGACGGTACCCACGCGACAGGCAAGGGCATCAACCATATCCCGACGGCGGGCGAATGCGGTGCGTGCCACGCCACGCTGGCGTGGACACCGGCGACGTTCTCGCACGCCGGCATCACGAACGGATGCGCGAGCTGCCACGACGGCGTCAAGGCGCCGGGCAAGAACGCCACGCACTTGTTCACCTCGTCGACCTGCGAGGCCTGCCATGCCGTAACGGCCTGGAAGCCGGCGACGCGCGTCGATCATGCGCAGGTACAGGGCTCGTGCTCGAGCTGCCACAACACGACGATTGCCACGGGCAAGCCCGCTACGCACATTGCGACGACGTCCGAGTGCGGCATGTGCCACAGCACGCTGGCCTGGAAGCCGGCCACGGGCTTTACCCACGACGGCATCACGGCTGCCTGCTCAACCTGCCACAACGGCGTGAATGCGACGGGCAAGAACGCCACGCACCTGTCGACGAGTGGGTCGTGTGCAGCGTGCCACACCACGGCCGGCTGGAAGCCGGCGGCCAAGGTCGACCACACGCAGGTGATCGGCACGTGCTTCTCCTGCCACAACGGAACGCTGGCCACGGGCAAGAATGCAGGCCACATCGCGAGCGACAACGCGTGCGACAGTTGCCACACGTCGGCGGCGTGGAAGCCGACCAACCGCGTCGATCACGCGCACGTCACCGGCACGTGCTCGAGCTGCCACAACGGCGTGGCAGCCGCAGGCAAACCGACGAATCATGTGCCCACCCAGTCTGAATGCGGCCTGTGTCACTCGACGCTGGCGTGGACGCCGGCGAAGGTGGACCACACCAACATCACGAACTGCAAGAGTTGCCACAACGGCACCAATGCCACGGGCCCGTCGACGACGCACATGACGTTCCCCGTCAACAACTTCGACTGCAGCCAGTGCCACACGACGTCGGCGTGGACGCCGAACACGTTCAAGCACCGCGTGGGTGGCGGTTACCCGGGCGATCATCGGGTGGCCCTCACGTGCCGCAGCTGCCACACGACCAATACGGACGCGGCCACGTGGCGCACGCCGTCCTACAAGCCCGACTGCGCGGGCTGCCACGCCGCGAAGTTCAAGTCCGATCCGCACACCAAGTACGGCTCCACGAAGTACACCGTCAGCGAACTGCGCAATTGCTCGGGCGCCTGCCACATCTATACGAGCTCGGCGATGACGACGATCTCGACCCGCAAGTCGGGCCCACAGCACCGCGTGACCGACACGACATGGAACTGAAGCCCGGGCGATACCTGCATGCGTTCGCAGCCGGCGCACTGCTCGCGGGCAGCCTCGCGGCTGGCCCGCTGCATGCCCAGGGCCGCATCGTCGAGGACATCGTCGCGAGCGAACAGCGCGGCTACGTGTCCGTGACGCTGCTCTTCAGTTGCTCGATGCGGTACATGTCGCATACGCCAGCCACCGACGGCGAAGCCGTGCAGGTCCGCTTCTCGGCAGGCCCGGATTGCGGCCGGACGACCGCGTCGGAACCGCCACCGTTGCTGGCCGGCGCGGCCGGGCACGTGCGCTCGGTCGACGTCGTGCGGCCGTTCGGCTCCGAGGTCCAGGTCCGGATCGGCTGGTTGAGGTCGGAGACGTTCGTCCTGACGCCCTCGATGGACGGGCGCCTGCTGCGAATCAGGTTGTTGCGCACGGAGGCGCCGCAGGTGACGGTGAAGGAGATGCCCCAGGGCGTCTCCACGTATGCCGTGAACCTGGTCTCGTCGACTACGCCTTTCACCCCGGAGGCGCTCGCGGCTGCCTCGAAGACGGTGGGCGCGCGAACCTACGTTTCCGAGACGGTCGTCGACGAGCAGCGCTGGTATCGCCTGCGGGCTGGACCTTTCGTCAACGAAGCGGCCGCCAAGAAAGCGCTCGCCAATGCGCGCGGCGAATTCCCGAAGGCCTGGTTGGCGATCTCGGACGACGACACGCTGAACGCGACCGGTATTCCGGGAGGCGTGGCCACGGTGACGTCGACTGCGCCGCAACTCAATGCTTCGATGACGCCGGACGAGATCAAGAAAGCATTCGCACAGGCCAGGGATGCTTTCCGCCACAAGGACTACGCCAGGGCGATTCCGCTGCTCACCCAGCTCACGCAACAGCCCG
This sequence comes from uncultured Gammaproteobacteria bacterium, assembly GCA_963828265.1. Taxonomy (GTDB): domain Bacteria; phylum Pseudomonadota; class Gammaproteobacteria; order Steroidobacterales; family Steroidobacteraceae; genus RPQJ01. The sequence continues at coordinate 70,805 of CAWHEA010000006.1, forward strand.
AGTTTCCGCAGCGGGCAGACGCGCAGGAGATGCTGGCGCTCGCGCGTGAGCGCAGCGGCCAGGTCGCCCACGCGAAGGCCGAGTACGAAGACTACCTGCAGCGCTATCCGACGGGTGACGGTTCCACGCGCGTACGCAAACGGCTGCAGGCGCTCGCCTGGGCGACTCGTCCAGGCCGCAGCGGCACGACAGGAAGCGACGCGGACGAATCGCCCTGGCGGATCTACGGCGGCTTTTCGCAGATCTATCGCCAGGACCAGAGCCACATCGAGAGCGGCCTCGCCGTCAGCGACCTGACGACGCAGGACGCCCTGCTCAGCGACGTGAGTCTCGTGGCGCGTCGCCACGGCGAACGCTTCGATCTCACGACTCGCGCCAGTGCGGGCTACTCCTACGACATGCTCGCGGACGGACCGGGAAGCCAGTCGCGCGTGACGATGCTTTTCGCCGAGTTCGCCGACCGCATCGCGGGGTGGTATGCACGCCTCGGCCGCCAGGCCGGTGGCACCGCCGGCCTGATGGGGACGTTCGACGGGATGCAGGCCGGCTACCAGCTGTGGCCGCGACTGCGCGTCAATGGCTTCTTCGGCTTCCCGGTGGATTCGACTCGCGCAGGACCCGACAGCAGCCGCAAGTTCGTCGGGGTCTCGGCCGACGTCGGCACGCTCGCGAACGCCTGGGACATGTCGTTCTACGCCGTCGATCAGCAGTACTCCGGCGTGACGGACCGGCAGGCCGTGGGCACCGAGGTGCGGTACTTCCGTCCCGGCGTCACGCTGGTCGGGCTCGCGGATTTCGACATTCACTACAGCACGTTGAATACCGCGCTGCTGCTCGGCACGTTCGCCCTGCCCGCGCGCTGGACGCTGAACTTCAACGTCGATCACCGCAAGAGCCCGGGACTGTCGACCCGCAACGCCATGATCGGCCAGCCGGTGCGCCGCTTCGACGAGCTGTTCGGCATGTACACACCGCAGCAGGTCGAGCAACTCGCGCTCGACCGCACGTCCGAATCGAGAACGTATTCGATGGGCGTCTCGCGGCCCCTGGGCGAGCGCTGGCAGTGGTCGCTCGATGCGTCGTCCATGACGCTCGGCTCGACGCGCGAATCGGGTGGAGTAGCCGCGACACCGTCGTCGGGCACGAACACTGCGGTCTCGACGCAGGCCCTGGGCTACGGCCTGTTCGGCCGCGGCGACGTCACGTCACTGGGCTTGCAGTACCAGACGGGCGACAGCGCCCAGATGCTCTCGCTCGGCGTCGGCACCCAGTTGCCGATCGGCCAGCGCTGGCGCGTCGGGCCCCGGCTGCGACTGGATCAACGCAAGCTCGAGAGCGATCGCTCGACGTCGTTCGTGTATTCGCCGGCCCTGCGGGCCGAAATGCGTGGCAAGCACCTCACGTTCGAAGTGGAAGGCGGGGCTGAAATCGGCTCGCGCGACGTGGGCACGAGCTCGGAAGACGCGTCCCGGTACTATTTCAGCCTTGGCTACCGGTATGACTTCTAGCAGCCCCGCACGTGAGGACGGCACAGGGCATCGCCCGATCGTCCGCAAGACACTGACGGCCGCAGCGATCCTCGCTGTAATCGTCACGACAGGTTGCGCGAGCAGGCAAGCCACGGGTCCGCGCGAGTATCTCGACGAACGCACGGCCGCAACGATCACCGTCGCGGGCGAGGCCATGGTCTTTGCGTATGACCGTCCCGAACTGGGTGTCAACGCGCGCGACTACGTCACGCTGACGGCGGTCGACGTCAACACGTCTGGACGGCATGCGCTGCACCTCGTTGGCTACGCGTGGTCGACGCTGGACAAACGTGGCGTGGCGGAAGGCGACAGTCGCTACGAAATCGTGGCCGACGACCGTACCCTGCCACTGCAGGCGATGCCGGAAGGGTTCCGATCGATCGGCTTGAACGAGCCGCCGATCCCCGTGCCATCGCGCGCGGCAGTACCGCTCACGGCGCCGGTGACCCGCGACCAGTTGCAGTTCCTGCAGGACACCACGGACGTTCGCGTGCTGCGAACCCGCTCGGGCGTCATGGAGCGGTTCGAGCTCTGGCGCGACCCCGGCCGTTGAGGGCCTGCCCGCGCGCCGACCGGCCTGCGGCTTCCCATTTCTTGATACTGTGGGCGACGACGGCAAATGGCCGGAAAGGTCCACGCATGACGACGTTGATTGCCTACACACGCCAAGTGAGTCCCGCACTTGCCGATTGCGAGCTGACGCACCTCGAGCGCGAGCCCCTCGACGCTGCAGTTGCCCAGGCCGAACACGAAGTGTACGAAAGCATTCTCGAACGCCTCGGTGCCAGCGTGCGGCGGTTGCCGCCGGCACCGCACCTGCCCGATGGTGTTTTCGTCGAAGATGCGGCCGTCGTGCTGGATGAAGTGGCGGTCATCACCCGGCCGGGCGCGCCTTCGCGGCAGCCCGAAACTTCCTCAGTCGAAGCCGCGCTCGCGGCACATCGACCCCTGGTGCACGTTCGCGCGCCCGCAACCCTCGATGGCGGGGACGTGCTGGTCGCCGGCCGCAGGATTTACATCGGGCTCTCGACGCGCACGTCGCGCGACGCGATCCAGCAGCTGGCCGATCAGCTCGCGCCTTACGGCTATGCGGTGATTGCGGTGCCCTTCGCCGGCTGCCTGCACCTGAAGTCGGCGGTGACACGCATCGCCGACGACCTGATGCTGCTGAATCCGGCCTGGGTCGATGCAGACGCATTCACCGGTTATCGGGCGCTCGCCGTCGATCCTGCGGAACCGCACGCTGCGAACGCCCTGGCGCTGGGCGGTGCCGTGATCCATCCGCTGCAGCATGACCGTACCCGCGCGAGGCTCGAGTCCGCGGGACTGACGGTCGTGACCGTGCCGCAGGTGGAGCTGGCCAAGGCCGAAGCCGGCGTGACCTGCTGCAGCCTGCTGGTCGAGATTCCCTGAGCCTTCAAGACGGACTATTCTTCCGCGGTCGCGACCCCGGTCGCATATCACTGGGCAGGGAATACCGAATGACGACTTACAAAGCCGGTTGCATGTGTGGCGCGGTCCAGCTCGAAGTCACGGGCGATCCGGCCGTGCAGGCCATCTGTCACTGCAGCTCGTGCCGCGGCTGGTTGAGCGCGCCGCTCCACGCGGCTGCGCTCTGGCCTGCGACGAGCGTGAAGATCACGAAGGGCGCCGACAACCTCGGCCTGTACAAGAAGACGGAGAACAGCCACCGCCAGTTCTGCAAGAGCTGCGGCGCCGCGGTCCTCGTCGATCACCCGGGCATGGGCATGATCGACATTCCCGCCGGTTCGGTGGTCGGTCTCAGCTACAAGCCCACGCTGCACGTGCACTACGGCGAGAAAGTCATGGCCGTGAAAGACGGCCTGCCGAAGTTCAAGGACTTTCCGAAGGAGTTCGGCGGCTCGGGCGACATGCTCGCCGAGTAACCCCGACGGCAACGGTTCCGCAGGCATCCATCCTGCGGAACCCGGGTGCGCTCACGCCAGCAAGCGCCCAGCCTCCATCCACAGCGTGCGATCGGCGAGGTATTCGACCTCGGCGCGCGCGTGCGACACGTAGAGCATCGGCAGGTGCGTCTCTTCCTTGACGCGCCGCAGGAACGGCAGGATCTGCTGCTTCAGCCGCTCGTCGAGCGAGGCCAACGGCTCGTCCAGCAGCAACAATCGCGGCGAATAGAGCAATGCGCGCCCAAGTGCGACGCGTTGTCGCTCGCCACCTGAGAGCTGCGCAGGTCGTCGCGCCACCAGCGGACCGATCTCGAGCAGGTCGAGCACCTGCTGCAGTTCGAAGCGCCGCTCACCCGCCGCGCGACGACGGTACCCGTACAACAGGTTGTCCTCCACCGTGAGGTGAGGAAACAGTTGCCCATCCTGGAACACGAGCGCGAAATGCCGCTGCCAGGCCGGCACGTATCTTTTCGCGGCAACGTCGACGAGCGTCTGGCCATGAAACGACAGCGTTCCAGAGCGCGGCGGCAGCAGGCCGGCGAGCAGCGCCAGCAACGTGCTCTTGCCGCAGCCCGACGGTCCGCAGATTCCAGTCGCGCCCGCTTCGATGCGGGCAGCCGCCTGCAGCAGGAAGCCGCCGCGCTCGAACTCGAGGTCGAACTCAAGCACGCGGCACGCGGTGGTCGAGGTAACCGAGTTGCCGTTCGGCACGGCGCGTCAGCCAGTGGCTTGCGGCCAGCGCGAACAGGGCGAGCGCGATGGAGAGTCCTGCCAGCCGCAGGGCGGCACCCTCGCCGTCCGGAACGTTCATGAAACTGTAGATGGCGAGTGGCAGCGTCCGTGTCTCGCCCGGGATGTTGCCGACGAAAGCCATGGTCGCGCCGAATTCACCGAGACTGCGCGAGAAACACAGCACGGAACCCGCGAGCACGCCCGGCAGGGCGAGGGGCAACGCGACCGTGAGAAAGGCATTCCACGGCGTCGCACCGAGTGTCGTCGCCGCCTGTTCGAGCCGCGAGTCGATCAGCCGGAATGCAACGCGGACAGGCTGCACCAGCAACGGGAACGCCATGACCGCCGACGCGATGACCGCCCCTTTCCAGGTGAAAGCCAGCGTGATGCCGAACGACTCGTACAACCAGCGGCCGATCGGCCCCTGCGTACCGAGCAGCAGGAGCAGCGCGAAGCCCGGCACGACGGGCGGCAGCACCATCGGCAACTGCACCAGCGCTTCGACCAGGAACTTGCCGCGGAACTCGCGGCGGGCGAGCAGCCAGCCGACCAGGATGCCGAAAGGCAGGCACAGCAGCGTGGCCCACAGCGCCACGCGAGCCGACAGGCTGAGCGCTTCCAATTCGGCGGGCGACAACATGGCGGTCAGTGACTCGCGCTCAACGGCACGAAACCATGGCGGCGAAAAGTTGCGGCGGCGGCCTTGCTGCCGAGGTACTCAAGAAAGTCCTGCGCCTGTGGTGCTGCATTCCTGAGCAACGCGACCGGGTAGACGATGGGGGCATGGCTTCGCGGAGGGAAGCGTGCGATCACCACGACCTTGTCGCTGACGGCGGCATCCGTCGCGTAAACGATGCCCGCGGCACATTCGCCGCGCTCGACGAACGTCAGGGCTGCGCGGACATCGTCCGTACCGACGATCCGGCCCTGCAGCGAGTCCCACCATTTGAGCGATTCCAGCGCCTGCTTCGCATAGGTTCCCGCCGGCACGACGTCCGGCTCACCGATGCACAGCTTGCCCACGAATGCGCGAGCGAAAGGAAAGCCGGGCCGCAGTTCGACCTGGAACGTACGACCCCTGGGCGCGATCAGGACGAGTTCATTACCGAGCAAGTCGATGCGCGTTCCCGTTTCGAGCTTCCCTTGCTGTTCGAGCACGTCCATCCAGCGACCATCGGCCGCGGCAAAAATATCGGCCGGCGCTCCGGCCGCGAGCTGTCGCGCCATCGTCGCCGTGCCGCCGAAGGCCAGCCGTGGCGCACGGTGGCCACGCGACTGCCATTGCGACGCGATCTCGGTCAGCACGTTGGTGAGGCTGGCAGCCGCAAACACGCGAACCGGTTCCTCGGCGAAGGAGGCGGCGCATGGAAACAAACACAGCATTGCCACGGCAATGCGCGCCAACCGGGACATCAGTACTCCTGCAATCGCGGCGTAGTGTCATACATCGCCACGCGGGCAGCAAACGTCGTCACTTGCGCATGCATGACGCGCGGGCAAGGCCCGGCGAGCCAACCACGGTGAACCGGGTCGTGATCGTGCCCATGCAACGGCGGATGCACACGACTTGATCGGATAGACATTATTTCGATATATTTGGAAACATGAACGAACGAGACACCGTCACCGCGCTCGCGGCCCTCGCCCAGGAATCCAGGCTCGCGGTCTACCGCCTGCTGGTGCAGCGGGGGCCGGACGGCTACTCGGCCGGCGAGATCAGCGAGCAGCTCGCGATCCCCGGACCCACGCTGTCCTTCCATCTCAAGGAACTGGCCGTGGCGGGCCTCGTGGCAGCGCGCAAGGACGGCCGGTTCATCTACTACAGTCCCAACTTCGAGCGCATGCGCGCGCTCGTGGGCTACCTGACTGACAACTGCTGCAGCCTCGCGGTCGCGTGCGCGCCGGAGTGCGCGACACCGGTCGCCAGCCGCCGCAAAAGGAAATCCGCATGAACGTACTCTTCCTGTGCACCGGCAACTCCTGCCGGTCGATCCTGGGCGAAGCGACCTTCAACCACCTCGCCCCGGCGGGGTGGCACGCGATGAGTGCCGGCAGCCAGCCCACGGGCAAGGTGCACCCACGCTCGCTCGCCTTGCTCGAACGCGAAGGCATTGCTGCCGACGGCTACCACAGCAAGTCGTGGGACGACCTGCCCGTGACTCCCGACATCGTCATCACCGTGTGCTCGAGCGCAGCTGGCGAGACCTGCCCGGCGTACCTGGGCCCGGTGCTGCGCACGCACTGGGGTGTCGAAGACCCGGCTCATGCGACGGGCACCGACGCGGAAATCGACGACAGCGTTCATGGCGGCCTACCGGACGCTGCGCCGGCGCATCGAGGCTTTCCTCGCGCTGCCGTTGCACGACCTGCAGCAGGATCGTGCGCGCCTGAAGCAGGAAATGGATCGGATCGGCGAGCGGGTCCACTGAGGTATTGAACATGTCTGCGGAAAGCGGCGTCCAGTCACCGGCACGGCACGAGGCGAACGCGCCGATGAACGCCTTCGAGCGGTACCTGACGGTCTGGGTCTTCGCCTGCATCGTCGTCGGCACGGCCGCGGGTCACTACTTCCCCGACCTCTTCCAGGCCATCGGGCGCATGGAGGTGGCCAGGGTCAACTTGCCCGTCGGCGTGCTGATCTGGGTGATGATCATCCCGATGCTGGTGAAGGTGGACTTCGGCGCGCTCAGCGAAGTGCGCGAGCATGTTCGCGGCATTGGCGTGACGCTGTTCGTCAACTGGCTCGTCAAGCCCTTCTCCATGGCGTTGCTGGCGTGGATCTTCGTCCGCCACCTGTTTGCACCCTGGTTGCCGGCAGACCAGATCGACAGCTACATCGCCGGGCTCATCCTGCTGGCCGCCGCCCCCTGCACCGCGATGGTGTTCGTGTGGAGCCGGCTCTCGAACGGCGATCCCATGTTCACGCTGACGCAGGTCGCGCTCAACGATTCGATCATGGTCGTCGCCTTCGCCCCGATCGTCGGTTTGCTGCTCGGCATCGCGGCCATCACGGTGCCGTGGGACACGCTGATCACCTCCGTGGTCCTCTACATCGTCATCCCCGTGATCCTGGCCCAGCTCTGGCGACGCTCGCTGCTGCGCCGGGGCCAGGCGACATTCGACGCGGCCATGGCAAGGATCGGCCCGTGGTCCGTGATGGCGCTGCTGGTGACGCTGGTGCTGCTGTTTGCCTTCCAGGGCAAGGCGATCCTGCAACAGCCCCTGGTGATCGCCCTGCTCGCGGTGCCGATCCTGATCCAGGTGTTCTTCAACTCGTCGCTCGCCTACGTGCTGAACCGGGCGCTCGGCGAGAAGCACTCCATCGCCTGCCCTTCGGCGCTGATCGGCGCATCGAACTTTTTCGAGCTCGCCGTCGCGGCCGCCATCAGCCTGTTCGGCTTCGAGTCGGGTGCCGCGCTGGCCACCGTCGTCGGCGTGCTGATCGAGGTTCCGGTGATGCTGCTGGTCGTGAAGATCGTGAATTCCAGCAAGGGCTGGTACGAGCGGGGCAGCGCGGCAGGCTGAGCGTCGACCGTCCGTGCGAGCGCCGGCGGGACGACTTACGCACAGTACGTCATTGACGTACCTACGTCAGCTGGCGTAGCTTGCCGCGGCGATGAGCCACGACGTTTTCATCAAGATGCTGGAGTCCGCGCGCGAGTTGCGCCAGGAGCGCGTTCGCCGGCTGACACGCCTGGCGCGCGCTGTCGGCGGGGTTGCGCGGCCCCGCGGCGAAACCGCGATCGACGTGCGCGCCATCCGGGCGACGACGGGCCTGAGCCAGTCGAAGTTCGCGGAACTCCTGTCGATTGAAGTGTCGACGCTGCGGAACTGGGAACAGGGACGACGCGACCCCACCGGCCCGGCCCGCGCCTTGCTGCGCGCCATTCGCAACGATCCCGTGGCGGTCATCCGCGCACTCACCGACTGAACCAGGACGCACCCATGAGCACGATCACGCGCACGAACGTCTCCGACCTGCGGGGGGCCGCGCGGCTGGCTTTCGACGCCACGCTCGGCATCACCACGCTGGTGGAGAAGATGCACCACACCATCCAGCTCGTGCATCCGCCGCTCGGCGCGTCGCGGGCGGAATCGACGCGCGGACTGACCGGCCTCATTTACCGCAGCATCCGCGGCACGACGCGCGTCATCGGCAAGGGACTCGACGCAGGCCTCGCTCCCGTGGCGGCCCTGCTGCCTGAAGGCGAGTCCTCGACGAGCAGAAACGCATGGGTGTCGGCCATCAATGGCGTCTACGGCGATCACCTCGAGCGCACGGCAAATCCGCTCGCAATCGAGATGAGCTTCCTGCACGAAGGCGACTTCGTGGATCCCGAGCGACCCGGCGACGTCGTGCAGGACGCATCCGGCAAGGTACTGCTCGCAATTCACGGCCTGTGCCTGAACGAACAGCACTGGATCCGCGACGGTCACCACCGGATCGCGAACGTGGCGACGGCAACGGACCACACGATCGTCCACCTGCGTTACAACAGCGGCCGCTCGATCGACGCCAACGGACGCAACCTCGCCGAGTCGCTGGAAGCGCTGCTGGCGCACTGGCCAGTCCCTGTGTCGCACCTTGTGATCGTCGGCCACAGCATGGGCGGCCTCGTGGCCAGGAGCGCCATGCATCACGGTACCGCCGCCGGTCATTCGTGGCGGGGACGGCTGCGCAAGCTGTTCTCGCTCGGCACGCCTCACCACGGCGCACCGCTCGAACGCGGCGGCAACCGTCTCGACTACGTCATGGAACTGAGCCCGTACGTCGCTCCGTTCACGAGCCTGGGCAAGGCCCGCAGCGCAGGGATCACGGACCTGCGCTACGGCAGCATCACCGGTGTCGCAAGCAGGAGTTCGTCCCGTTGCCGGACGACGTGGAGTGCTATGCGCTGGCCGCAACGCTCGGCAAGCGCCGCGGCCTGCTCGCCGAAAGACTGGTCGGCGACGGTCTCGTTCCGCTCGACAGCGCGCTCGGCAAGCACACCGACCGCTCGCGGACACTGGCGCTGCCGAAGGAGCGGCAGTGGATCGGCTACGAGATGGGGCACCTCGAACTGCTCGGCCGCCCCGAAGTGTATTCGCAGCTGGAGAAATGGCTGCAGTGACGTCCGGCGTGCCCTTCGAGTAGAAGGGGCTGCACCGCAGCGCAGCCCCTCCCTCGCACATCAGGCCACGCAGGCGCGTGCGTGGCGCCCGCTCAACTGCCGATGATGCCGCCGTCGTTCTTCGTGATGACGACCACCGACGAACGGGGTCGTCCGGGCGGCAACGTCGTGACCCCGTCCGATTCCACCGCAAACTGCGCCTGCGGCCAGTTCGAGTACTGGGTCGGATTCGCCGCGGTGGAGTCCTCGCCCGGATGCTGGAACCCTACGAACATCGTCTTGCCGTCCGGCGTCATGGTGACGCCGGTGACTTCCGCGTTCGGCGGAGCGGTGAGGAAGCGTCGCATCTCGCCGGTGTTCGGATCGGCGCAGGCCATGCAGTTGGCACCGATGTTGACCCAGTCGCCCGCGGCGTTGCCGGCCTGGTCGGTCTGTACCCAGAGACGACCGAAGTAGTCGAACCACAGGCCGTCCGGGGCGCCGAAATCCGCGCTGCCGTCCGGCGTGTCGACGATGTTGCCCTTGTAGTCGTTGGTCGGCTTGGGCGCCTTGGTCGTCTTCGCGTCGCCGCACTGCACGAACAGGTCCCACGAGAACGTCGTCGCCGTCACCGACTTGCCAGCCTCACGCCAGCGGATGATGTGACCGTAGACGTTGTCCTGGCGCGGGTTCGCGGCGTCCACGGCAGGCCGGGCCGAGCCCGCCGTGGTGGACCCGTCAGCCTTGTTGCTGGTCGGCGTGGCCGCACTGCCGCGACGATTGTTGTTGGTGAGCGTGCAGTAGATCTCGACCTCGTCGAAGCCGCCCATGCGCGGCCGGGCCCCGGTCCACTCGGGCCGATCCATCATCGTCGCACCGACCGCGTCCGCCGCCATGCGGGCCTTGATCAGGATCTTGGCCAGCACCTCTTCGTCGTCGCCACCGGCGAAGTTCGGGTTGTCTCGCAACGCGACGCCGTCCACGCCGATCGTGTCCGGCACCAGCGCGATCCACTGGCCGCTCAGGTTGGCATTGAACTTCGCCACGTAGAGCGTGCCGGCGTTGAGCAGGTTCTTGTTGGCGTTGTTGTTCTTGGTGTTCAGCGGTCGCTTGCAGACGAACTTGTAGACGTACTCGTTGCGCTCGTCATCGCCCATGTAGAACGCGACGCGGTTGTCCCTGTCCACCACGTACTGGGCGCTCTCGTGCTTGAAGCGGCCCATCGTCGTGCGCTTCACCGGCTTGGCTTGCGGGTCGTAGGGGTCGATCTCGACGATCCAGCCGAAGTGGTTCGCCTCGTTCGGGTTGACGGCGAGGTCCCAGCGCGGATCCGTCGTGTGCCAGCGATAGCCGAAGCCGTCGGCCGTGAGGCCGTAGCGGTTGAACAGCTTGCCGGTCTCGCTGGCCGTCGCGCCTGGCAGCGCGGCAGTGGCGCCGAAATTGCCGTTGAAGTTCTCCTCGCAGGTGAGGAACGTGCCCCACGGCGTGATGCCGTGCGCGCAGTTGTTCACCGTGCCGTAGCCGCTGTGGCCGTCCGTGACGTTGCCCGTCGGAATCGAGCCGGTGTCCGTGATGATGTACTCGTTCGTCCGCATCAACGCGTGGCCGGCAGCAGGGCCCGCGATGACGACCGGCGTATTCGCCGTGATCCGGCGCCCGTACTTCGAGCTCCGGTTGACGCGCCACTTGCCTGCGCTGCGACGCGCCTCGACGATCGAGACTCCGTGCGCGGTCTGCGACTTGCGCGTCTTCGCGATCGTGTATCCGGACCCGACCTGGCCGTCCGTGTACAGGATTTCCTCGTGCGTGTACTCGTTGTTCACGCAGAGGATGCCAGCGTCGCTGGTCAGGTTGCCGTCGGCGCCAGTGAACGGAAAGAAGTGCATGCCATCGTTGTGCTCGCCGAACTGACGGGCCTGCTCGAGCGCGGACTCGCTGGCATCGCCGACGAACGGCGCGCCGCCCGGCATGATCGGGTCGCCCCAGGCGACGAAGACCTGCGCGGTGTAACCGGCCGGCACGGTGACGGCGTCCGCCACCGGTGCGATGCTGGCCGGCACGCTGTCGAAACCGATGCCTGGGAAGCCGAGGCCCGGAGCGACCGGCGCGGCTTCAACCGCGCGCACGAGACCGCCCAGCGTCAGACCGCCGGCGGTGGCGAGGACGGCAGCGCTGGCGCCGCCCTTGAGAAACTGCCGGCGGCCCATGGCCACGCGGTGGATGACGTCCTGGATCGATTCGTTGGACGACGGGTTGAGGGACACGTCGTTCGTCGGATGGGATGCACCCTTCATGCTGCGTTGCTCCTGAAAAGCCTGATTTGGTGATCGACCGAACTCCGGCGCGATACGCGCGGCGCGGCGCTTCGGGAGACGCGAGTCTTCGGTCCTTGCGTGAACCACCGATGACGAGCGGATGACAGTTTCGGGTCAGGGCAGCGGCCTCGAGCCCTGGTCGCGTCGGGCGCGCCGCAGGCGCAACCGGCGACGGGCCATCGATGGCCGCGTGTTCTGCGGTAGGATCGGCCGATGATTCCCGAGACCATGCGCTACGTTGCCGCGACTGCCGCCGGCGGACCCGAAGTCCTGACGATCAGCACGACGACCGTACCGCAACCCAAGCCCGACGAAGTGCTGATCCGGGTGCAGGCCGCGGGAGTGAACCGTCCCGACGTTGCGCAACGCAAGGGGCTGTATCCGGCACCTCCCGGGGCGAGCCCCATCATCGGTCTCGAGGTGGCCGGCGAAGTCGTTGCGCTTGGCAGCGAAGCGCATGGCTTTGCGCTCGGTGAACGCGTCTGCGCACTTGCGAATGGCGGCGGTTACGCCGAGTACTGCGCCGCGCCCGTCACGCAGTGCCTGCCCTGGCCCAGGGACTACGACGCCATTCGCGCCGCCGCGCTGCCCGAAACGTACTTCACCGTCTGGGCCAACCTGTTCATCCACGGGCGACTCGCACGCGGCGAGACGGTGCTGGTCCACGGCGGCAGCAGCGGCATCGGCGTCACGGCCATTCAACTCGCGCGCGAGTTCGGGGCACGCGCCTACGCCACCGCCGGCAGCGACGAGAAGTGCGCCGCGTGCGTGCGCCTCGGCGCCGACGCTGCAATCAATTACCGGACGGCAGACTTCGCCGAGCGCATTGCCGAACTGACCGGTGGTCGCGGTGTCGACGTCGTCATCGACATCGTCGGGGCGCCCTATTTCGAGCGCAACCTCAGGTGCCTGGCGATGGATGGCCGGCTGGTGGAAGTGGCCACGCAGGCGGGCACGCGTGTCGAAGGCCTCGACCTGTTCGACATCATGCGGCGTCGCCTGACCATCACCGGGTCGACGATGCGCCCACGGACCACGGCGCAAAAAGGCGCGATTGCCAGGGATCTGCGCGAGCGCGTCTGGCCCGCGCTGGACGCCGGCCGCGCCGGCCCCGTCATTCACCAGGTCTTTCCGCTCGAGCAGGCTGCGGAAGCCCATCGCGTCATGGAATCGAGCGTCCACATCGGCAAGCTGATGCTCGACGTCGCGCGCTAGCACGGCGCGCCCTGCCCGCCTTCGTTCGGTTCATCGTACGAGGCGCACGCTTCGTCGCGATCGATCGCCCGCGTGCAACCCTGCGCGCGGCTGCGGCATCTCATGGTCATCAGTCACACAGCGCCACGTCGGCGCGCCGAGGAGACCCGCCATGGAATTCGCAGCCACAGTGATGCTCGCCGCAATCGTCCTCTACCTGCTCACGCAGGTCGAAGACCTGGCCGCCTAGAGCACGTCCCACGGATAACGACCCTTTTCCAGGATCGCACCCGCCAGCGCCTCGATCGACTGGTCCTCGTTGTGGCTCAGGCCACGCACGTTGCGGACCATGCGACGACGCGCCTGGTGGGTGAAGACCTTGGCGATGTCGGTCACCTGGGCCGCCGAAGCGGGGTCGCTCTTGATGATCGAGTCCGCGCGTGAAATCACGCACAGCCCGACGAACAGGTCGATCATGAGGTCCGCGATCCGCCGCTGCGAGTGCTGCTGGTCGGAAATGCGCCTGCCGTATTTCCGCAGCACGGCCTCGGCCACGCGCGCCGTCGCCCGGGCATAGTTCTCGTAGATCTTCACCAGCGGCCGCAATGCCGGCGCGACCGGCGTGCTGACCTTGACCGCTGCACCGAGGCCCGTGGCGCGTGCGAAGCGACGCTCGGCATACCCCGAGAGCACGCCGAAGCCCTTGATCGGATCGTTGAAGATCGAGCTGACCGCGGACTGCAGTTCCTTCAGCGAAGCACCCACGTCCTTCAGCGACGACAGCGCGATGTAGAGCCGCAGGATCTCGTTGGTGCCCTCGAAGATCGGCAGGATGCGGGCATCGCGCGCGTACTGCTCGTACGGCAGCTCACGCATGTAGCCGTTGCCGCCCGCGATCTGCAGGCTCTCGTAGGCGGTGCGCTGCATCGCCTCGCTGGCGAACACCTTGGTGATCGCCGCCTCGACGGAGTAGTCCTCGCAGCCGCTGTCGATGTAGTGCGCCACCATCCAGACCGCGCTCTCCGCGGCGAAGCACTCGACCGTCATCTGCGCGATCTTCTCGCGCACGAGCCCGTATTCCGCGATGGGCTTGTCGAACTGCTTGCGCTCCTGCGCCTGCGCCACGGACCGGCGGATGAGCGCCTTCATGCCGCCGACGGCGCCGCCGCCCAGGCCGGTGCGGCCGTTGTTCAGGATGCCCATCGCGACCTTGAAGCCCTTGCCGACGTCGCCGAGCACGTTCTCTGCCGGCACGCGGACGTCGTTGAAGGCGACGGTGGTCGTGCACGAGGCGCGAATTCCCATCTTGTCTTCGTGCGCGCCGTGGCTGACGCCCGGCCAGGCCGCTTCGACGATGAAGGCCGTGACCTTGCCTTCGGGCCCGTCGGTGCGGGCGAACACCGTGTAGAAGTCGGCGATCCCGCCATTGGTGATCCAGAGCTTCTCGCCGTTCAGCGTGAAGCTGCCGTCGGCATTGCGCTTCGCCGCCGTGCGAATGGCGGCAGCGTCGGAGCCGGCGCCGGATTCGGTCAGGCAGAAGGCGGCGATCATTTCGCCCGTGGCGAGCTTCGGCAGGTAGCGCGCCTTCTGCTCGGCCGTGCCGAACAGCAGCAGGCCTTTCATGCCGATGGAGCTGTGCGCGCCGATCGTGAGCGACACCGAACTGTCGTAGCTGCTGGTCTGGGCCAGCACGCGCGCATAGGCCGCATTCGACAGGCCGAGGCCGCCGAATTCCTCGGGAATGATCAAGCCGAACAGCCCCAGCTCGCGCAGCGACTGGACGAACTCGTCGGGCTGGCGGGCTTCGCGATCCCAGCGCGCGAAATCGGCTTCCTTCCCTTCGAGGAACCGGTCGATGGACTCGACGATCATGCCGAGCACCTCGCGATCGCGCTCGTTGATCGCGGGGTACGGGAACAGGTTTTCTTCCAGGACGTTGCCGAACAGCAACTGTTTGGCGACGCTCTGGTCGGTCAGCAGGCCGGACGCCTTGGCGCCGGTGGATACGACGGATTCGATGGTGCTCATGGCAGAAAAGCTAGCACTTCACGGCGCCCCAGGGTAATCGGTGAAATACGCGTTCACAGCCCGCGACAGGTCGTCGCAACGCGGGCGCGTTCGTCGCAACTCACGGACGCATAAGGAATTCCGGCAAGCGAGGCGAAGCATGGCCGGACGAACGGACAGCGTCGCGGAGAGCCTGGAAATGCGAATGTCAGGCGGCCGGCCCGGCCTGCTGCGTCTTGATCCACTCCCGCACGACGTCCTCGAGGACAGCCAGCGGCATCGAGCCGTTCATCAGGATCACTTCGTGGAAGCCGCGCAGGTCGAAGCGGGGCCCCAGGGCCTTCTGGGCCTCGTCACGCATGCGGAGCATCGCCAGCTGGCCGACCTTGTACGAGGTGGCCTGGCCCGGCCAGACGACGTAGCGCTCGATTTCGCGCGTGACCTCGGCTTCGGTCATGCCCGTCTTCGCAACCATGTATTCGATCGACTGTTCGCGCGACCAGTGCTTGGCGTGCATGCCGGTATCGACGACGAGACGCACCGCACGGAACATCTCAGCCTGCAGCCGGCCGAGGTCGCCGAGCGGGTCCTGCTCGTAGAAACCCATGTCGATCTTGGCGACGCGCTCGGCATAGAGCGCCCAGCCTTCGGCATAGGCGCTGAACGGCAGCACCTTGCGCAGCATCGGCACGCCCTTGATCAACTGCTGCGCAGAAAGCTGGAAGTGATGACCCGGCGCACCTTCGTGGATCATCAGCGTGGGCAGCGTCCACTTCGGGTTGTCGGCCGTGCTCTTCTGGTTGATGTAGAAACGGCCCGGACGCGAACCGTCGAGCGCGGGCGGGTTGTAATAGCCGCCCGGCGACGAGTCCTGCGAATACTCCGGCACGCGCACGATCTCGAGCGGCTGCGGCGGGATGGTCACGAAGAACTTCGGCGCAGCCGCCATGACCCGGTCGTTGATCTGGTGCAGGTACGCGATCATCTCCGTGCGGCCCGCGTCGGTGTTCGGGAAATTCTGCGCCGGATCGATGTTGAGCTTCTCGATGCGCTCGGCGAGCGTCGCGCCCTGGATGCCCTGGGCATCGAGGATCATCAGCATTTCCTGCTCGATCCGCTCGACCTCGGACACACCGAGCGCATGGATCTCGTCCGCAGACAGGTTGGTGGTCGTGCTCGACTGGAGCGCGGCCGCGTAGATGCGGTCGCCGTCGGGGATGCGCCAGATGCCGGCATCGTGGCTCGACTGCGGGCGCATCGAGTCGAACAGCGTGATCATCGCCTGGTAGCCCGGGATCACTTCGCTGGCGACGAGTTCCTCGGCACGCTTGACGTAAGCCTGGCGCTCCGCCGCCGTGAGCGATTCGATCTTCTCGAGCTTCGCGGGCAGCGTCGTGACCAGCGGGTTCTTCGCGGCGCCGTCGGCGATGAACGCGCGCATGCCGACCAGGGACTGGTCGATCACGAAATCCGGCGGGATCACGCCGGCCGCACGGTCGTCCTCGACGCGCACTTTCGTCTCGCGCAGCACGCGTCCGAACTCGGCGAGGCGCGACAGGTACCGTTCGACGCTGCGCTCGTTCTTGATGACGTGGGCGTCGGTCAGGAATTGCGGGGTGTTCGACCGTGACGCCGGAAATCTGGTTGACCCGGTAGCCGTCGTGCTCGAACTCGCCCTCGCGGATCAGGTCGTCGAGGAACCACGCCGTGGTCTTCCAGGTGATGAGTTCCTGGCCTGAGAGGCCGTCGGGACCGTACTTGTCGAGACCGGCGCGCGCCTGCCGCAGCCTGGCCAGGACTTCATCCTCGTGCGCCTTGGTCTGGTCGTCGAGCTTGCCGCTGTGGAAGTCGAACGGCGTGTTGTCGATGAAACCGAGCTGGGTGAGGATCTGCGGGGAGTCGAACGTGAGCTGCAGCGTGATCTTGTTGACGTAGTTGTTCAGGCCGACGGGCGTGAACCAGAACCACATCGATGCCACGGCCAGGCCGGCAACCAGGAGGCCGCCGACCCATGCAAACACTTTCCCGACTTTCCGCATCGTCATCCGGCGCTCTCCCCTGAATCTGGTTGATGGAGCGCCACTATACCGAGGAAGCGTCACGCTCGACGCGACTTGACTAAACAGGCCAAAGCCGTATTTTCGACCAGCCTCGCTCGCTGCACGGCAACAGCGGGCACCCCAACTGGCGCACGGACGTTTCCCGGCGCAACTGCCAACGGTGACGCACATGGCTACGCACGAAACTCGATTCTTCACGCGCGCCCTCGTTCGCGTCGCCTACCTCGGAGTTCTCCTCAGCATGGGCACAGCCTCTGCCGCCGAACCGCGAGCCCGCGACCTCGGCATTCCGTTTCCGGGCGCGCCCGGGCCACTCAATGCGATCACCGACGTCGCGGGCGTCGAAGTCGGGTACACGACGCTGATCCAGGGTGAAGGCAAGCTCGAGGTCGGCAAAGGACCAGTGCGCACCGGGGTTACCGCCGTGCTGCCACGCGGTCGCAAGGACCTGAGCGGAGTCTTCGGGGCCTACGCTGTCGGCAACGGCAACGGCGAGATGACGGGCACGATCTGGGTCGAGGAGTCCGGCATCGTCGGCACCCCGATCCTGATCACGAACACGCACAGCGTGGGCGTCGTGCGCGATTCGGTGATCGGATGGATGCTGCAGAACGGCGGCACGGAGCAGCTGTGGGGCCTGCCCGTGGTGGCCGAGACCTGGGACGGCTACCTCAACGACCTGAACGGCTTCCACGTGAAGCGAGAGCACGTCTTTGCCGCACTCGACGGCGCGCATGGCGGTCCGATCGCGGAAGGCAATGTCGGCGGCGGCACGGGCATGCACACGTTCGAGTTCAAGGGCGGCACGGGCACCTCGTCGCGCCGCGTGCGGGTTCACGGAGTGGCGGACTACACCGTCGGGGTATTGGTGCAGTCGAACTTCGGCCGGCGTTCGCAATTGCAGGTGGCCGGGATCCCGATCGGACGCGATTGGCCCGAGGATGCGCCATTCACCAAGGAAAGCGGCCCGGTGAACGAACTCGGTTCGATCATCGTCGTCGTCGCGACCGACGCACCGCTGCTGCCGACGCAACTCAAGCGCATCGCACGGCGCGCCGCGATGGGAATCGCGCGCACCGGTGGCACGGCGGGCAACGGCTCGGGTGACATCTTTCTCGCGTTCTCCACGGCGAACGCGGCCGCGGCCACCGCGACGGAAGGACTGCAGCAGGCGGCCTTCGTTCCGAACGACCGGCTCGACGGCCTTTTCGAAGCCACCGTGCTCGCAACGGAAGAAGCCATCGTCAACGCCCTGGTAGCGGCGCGCACGATGACGGGGATCGACGGCAATCGCCTCGTGGCGATCGATCACGCGCGACTGCAGGACATGCTGCGTCGCCACAACCGTCTCGTCACGGACACGAAGCCGCCGCGCGGCCCATGAATCGTTCCGAGATTGCGGCGGGATACCTCGACGCCCTGGGCCTGCAGCGACAGGCTCCGACTCTCGGATTCCTGTCGCAGATGACCGCGCGTCACGTCGCGCAATTCGCGTTTTGCAGTGTCGGTCCACGGCTCGGTGACGCGTTGCCGCTCGATCCCGCGTCACTGTATTCGCGCATCGTGCTGCGGGGTCGCGGCGGCTATTGCTTCGAGCAGAACGGACTGATCTTCGAGGTGCTCGCCGAGCTCGGCTTCGACGTGACGCTCTACCTGGCGCGCGTCATCTACGACCAGGACACTCACCCCGGACTCACGCACCGGATCACGGTCGTCGACCTCGCGGGTGAACGCTACCTGGTCGACGTCGGGTTCGGTCCGCTCGGCCCGCGTGTCCCGATCAGGCTCTCGGGCGAGGTTTCACTGGAAGAGCAGCGCGCGTTCCGGGTGTTCCCGCGTCGCGCGGGCGAACTGCACGTGCAGACACTGAAGGGCGGCGAGTGGTTTTCGCTGTACCGATTCGAACTGGCGCGTTACGGCCAGGCGGACTGCGAGCTCGGGCATTTCTTTTCACATCGGCATCCAGACGCGGCTTTCGTGCGAAATCTGGTCGCGTCGCGAATCCTGCCCGCTGAAGTGAGATCGCTCAGGAACCGCGAGTACTGGATCATGACGGGTGCCGGCGATCACAAGCAGGACGTCCGCGACCCGGCGCACCTGCGCAAGCTGCTCGACGAGGAGTTCGGCATCCAGGTGACGGCCGCGGAATGCGACGACCTGTTCGTTACGTCCGCGTGAACCATTCCGACTGCGCATTGCACCGCATCAAGCCATGCCGATCCGCCTGGGGTATGATGGTCGACCGCGCGGTGCCCTTCGCTGTCGCGTCCGCACTGTCTCCCTACGGACCGATGAGGCGCCCTACGACATGCAAGCAAGCACTCAAGCCAGCACCTGGAACCGCAAAGCCCTGCTGTGTTCCTTCGAGACCTCCAAGACCCAGATCCTGCTGCCTGCCCTGGTGCTGCTGCTCGACATCGCATTCTTCAGCGCGGGGACCGCGATCGTCCTGCTGGCCGACAGCCTGCTGCTGAAACTGCTCGGCATGCTGGTCGTGACGTTCGCGATCGTCCGGCTCTTTCTCGTCGGCCACGATGCCTGCCATGGCAGCTTCTTCTCGAGCGCGCGGCTCAATGCCATCTGCGGGCGAATCGCGTTCCTGCCGTCGATGACCGCGTTCAGCCTGTGGGAGATGGGACACAACACCGCTCACCACGGCTTCAATAACCTCAAGGGCCGCGACCAGGTCTGGGCGCCCTACTCCAAGGCCGAATTCGATGCGCTGCCAGGTTACCGCCGGGCCCTCGAGCGGCTGTATCGGTCAGGCCTCGGCTGGGGCGCGTATTACCTGTATGAAATGTGGTGGAAGAAGCTGTTCTTCGCCAGCAAGAAGGAAGTCGGCTCGAGCCGCCGCAAGTACAAGCTCGACAGCCTGCTCGTGACGGCGTTCGCCGCCGCCTGGGTCAGCGTCGTCGTGTACGCCGCAGCCGCAACGGAGCAGTCGGTCGCGCTGCTCGTCACGCTCGCCGTCATCGTCCCGTTCCTGCTGTGGAACGGCGTGATCGGCTTCGTGGTGTACCTGCACCACACCAACCCGGGCATCGCCTGGTTCCAGAACCGCCAGGAATGGCAGCGCAACCGTGCTTACCTCACGTCCACTGCCTGCGTGCGTTTTCCGTTGGGCATGGACCGCCTCATGCACAACATCATGGAACACAACGCGCATCACCTGAACCCGGGGATCCCGATGTTCACGCTGCGCAAAGCGCAGCAGGTGCTGCGCGAAAAGTTCCCGGAACTCTGCGATTACAGCCTCGACCGACGCACGTACATGGACGTCGTGCGGCGCTGCAAGTTGTACGATTTCGCCAATCACCAGTGGCTGGACTTCGACGGCAAGGTCACCGCGCGCGTCGCACTGGCGAACGCCGCCGCCTGAGGCCGCCGCCGGCCGGGCCAAAGAGCACCGGCCGCTGTTACAAGAAGGGATCCCCATGCTCAATGCACAAACGGTCCAGGGCAGGCATGGGGACGTCTTCACGTACCTGCACGGCAATCTCGACGCAGCGGCCACTGATTGCCACATGCCGCGCGACGCGAGTCCTGGCAGCCTCGTCTTCGTCAGCGACCAGGCGCAGCTCGCAACCGCGCGCGAACACGGCGCCGCCATCCTCGTCGTGCAGCGCGACATCGTCGATCAGCTCGCGGCAACGGAAGCCGCCTTCGGCTGCTGCTTCTCGGTCAAGAGCGTATCGATGGGAATGGCGGTGCTGCTCAAGTACTTCGACCGCAAGCGGGAGCGCTTCTCCCAATGGGGCGAGCGTCATCCCACGGCCGTCGTCCACGCGACAGCCTCGATCGGCGCGAATGTGCTCCTTGGACCGTACTGCGTGATCGGCGCCAATGCCATCATCGGTGACGGCTGCTGCATCGGGTCGCACGCCGTCGTCGAGAACGACGTGCGCCTCGGCGCCAACACCTTGCTGCACCCACACGTTTTCGTGGGCGCCGGCTGCGAGCTCGGGCGGGACTGCGAGGTGCATCCGCACACCAGCATCGGCAGCGACGGCTTCGGCTATGCCGTTGGCGCGAGCCGGCGCCCGCAGAAGCTTTCGCACCTGGGTAACGTGTGCATCGGTGACGAGGTCGAGATCGGCAGCAATTGCGCAATCGATCGCGCGACCCTGTCGTCGACCTATATCCGCTCCGGCACCAAGCTCGACAACATCTGCCACATCGCGCACAACTGCGACCTGGGCGAGGACGGGTTCTACACCGCCGGTTTCATGATGGCGGGGTCGACGACGATCGGACGCCGCTTCATGACCGGCGGCAACAGCGTGGTCTCGGCGCACCTCAAGCTGGCCGACGACGTCGTGCTGGCAGGGCGCTCGACGGTGACCAGCGACGTGCCCGTTCCCGGACACTACGGCGGTTACCCGCTGCAGCCGCTGAAGGACTTCATGCGGACGCTCGCCGCGCTGGGCCAGCTCACCGAAATCCGCAAGAACCTCAACCGGGTGCTGAAGCACCTGCAGTTGCCTGAACGGCCGTAACGTGGCCATGGCGTCGACACCCGGGTGACTGACGACATGAACGGCGAGCACTCCGATGCATTGGTCGTGTTCGGCATCACGGGCGACCTCGCTTTCAAGAAGATCCTTCCCGCGCTCGAGAATCTCGAGCGACGCGGTCGATTGCCGGAGATCGTCGTTGGCGTCGCACGCGGGGGAGTAACGCGGGAGGCACTGATCGCCCGGTTGCGGGAAAGCCTGGCGCAGCACGACGACGCTACCGATCCGGAAGCGTTGCGACGCCTTGAAGCCAGGCTGCAGCTCATCGACGGCGACTACCGCGACGACGCCACCTTCGTCGCGTTGCGCAAGGCACTGGACGGCGCCCGGCGTCCCTGCCACTACCTGGCCATTCCGCCGAGTCTGTTCGCGACGGTCGCAGCGAAGCTCGGCAGCTCGGGTTGCGCGGCGAACGCCCGGGTCGTCGTCGAGAAGCCCCTCGGGCGCGATCTCTCGAGCGCGCAGACGATCAACCGCGCGCTGCAGCAGGTCGTCGACGAGAAGTCGATTTATCGCATCGATCACTTTCTCGGCAAGGAAGCCGTGCAGAACCTGCTGTACTTCCGGTTCGCCAATTCCATCATCGAGCCGCTCTGGAACCGCACGCACATCGAGCACGTGCAGATCACGATGGCCGAGAAATTCGGCGTCGAGGGCCGTGGCCGGCTGTACGAGGAACTCGGCGCGGTGCGGGACGTCGTGCAGAACCACCTGCTGCAGGTGCTCGCGATCCTGGCGATGGAGCCGCCGGTCGGCACCAGCCCCGAAGCGATGCGTGACGAGAAGATGAAGGTGCTGCGCGCGATCCGGCACCCGGATCGTCGCGACATCGTGCGGGGCCAGTACGAGGGCTACCGCAGCGAGGAAGGGGTCAGCCCCAGCTCGGATGCCGAAACGTACGCGGCGCTGCGCTTCGAGATCGACTCGTGGCGCTGGGCCGACGTGCCGTTCTTCATCCGGACCGGGAAGCGGATGCCGGTGACAGCGACCGAGGTGATGGCGACGTTCCGCCGTCCGCCGCAGCGACTGTTCGACGAAACCCTGCCGCCGCGCGCGAATTACCTGCGGTTCAGGCTCGGACCGGACCGCATCGCGATCGCGCTCGGCGTCCGCACCAAGGATGCCGGCGAAGCGATGGTGGGCGTTGAGACCGAACTCTTTGCCTGCAATTCGCGGACCGACGAGATGACGCCGTACGAGCGGCTGCTGGGCGACGCAATGCGGGGCGACGCGACGTTGTTCGCGCGCCAGGATTCCGTCGAGGTGGCCTGGGACATCGTGGATCGACTGCTGGCCAGCGGTCCCCAGGCAGAACCGTATGCGTCGGGCAGCTGGGGACCGGACGCCGCTGCACGCATGGTCGAACGCTTCGGCGGCTGGTACGACCCACCGTCGGTTTCAATTACGGCACCCTGCGGCTGACCAGCCGAACCCTCGGCGCCGGGCGTCCCGGCGAAGTCGCCCGTTACTTCGTCTTCACCGCGTGCCCACCGAAAGCCTGGCGCATCCGCGCCAGCAATCGGTCGGTGAAATCGCCCTTGCCCTGGCTCGCGAAGCGCTCCATCAACGAGAGCGTCATCACGGGCGTCGGCACGCCGAGTTCGATGGACTCGATGGCCGTCCAGCGACCTTCCCCCGAATCCGCGACGAACGGTTCCGTCGACTCGAGTGTCGCATCGTGCGCCAGGAACTCGGCAGTCAGGTCCAGCAGCCACGACCGGATCACCGTGCCATGCCGCCAGGCTTCCGTGATCTGTGGCAGGTCGAGCGCAAACTCGCTCTTGGCGCGCATCAACGCCAGCCCTTCGGCGTAGGCCTGCATCATTCCGTACTCGATGCCGTTGTGGACCATCTTGGTGAAGTGCCCGGCGCCGGCCGGCCCGCAATGTACCCAGCCGCGGTCTTCTGCCGGGGCCAGTGCGCGCAGCACGGGTTCGATCGCGCGCACGGCCGCAACGTCGCCGCCCACCATCAGGCCGTACCCGTTCTCCAGGCCCCACACACCTCCCGACACGCCGGCATCCACGAACAACAGTCCGTGCTCAGCCAGCGCCGCCGCATGACGCTGGCTGTCCTTGTACATCGCGTTGGCACCGTCGACGACGACATCGCCCGGCGACAACAGCGGCACGAGCCGTTGCAGGGTCTCGTCCGTGGGCGCTCCGGCGGGCAACATCAGCCAGACGATCTTCGGCGATGGCAGGTTCGCCACGAGTTCTTCCAGCGTGACGACCGCAACCAGGCGCGGCTCGCCGGCCAATGCCGCCCGAGCCTCGGCCGCGCGGTCCCAGGCAATCACCACGTGGCCTGCACGCGCGATGCGACGGCTCATGTTGCCGCCCATCCGACCCAGTCCAATCATTCCCAGCGTGAGGTTCATGCGTTCCGATCCACTGCAGCCCGGCGGGGGCGATCGATGGTCGCGCGATGCCGGGACGCGCACAAGGGCGCGCCGGACAGTCATACCGGTAAGATGGGTCACGCCGGAATCAACCGGCCAGCCGCGAAGTGCGCTGAACGTGACGAAGAGCGCCCCGCTTGACGCATTGATGAACCTGGCTCGGACGTCAAGGCGGCCGGCCAGGATGCGCGCGTCGAAGCCGCACAGGTCGCGACCCTCTATCGCACACTGCCCGGCGCAACCCTGACAGGAACGCTGCTCGCAGTGGTCGTGGCGGGCTGCTATTACTTCTACCTCGGCAGCCACGCGATCCTGCTGTGGCTGGCACTGCACCTTGCCGGAAAGCTTCGCTACCCCGTCATCGCAGCCTACTTCAAGGATCCACGCGCGTCCGAACGCAGCGGTCACTGGGCGCGGGTTGCCACGCGCGAGCTGCTGCTGACGAGTTCGATCTGGGGGCTCGCGCCCTGGCTGCTGCTGCCCGAGTCGAATGAACCCCTCGCAGCCCTGCTGATGCTGGTGCTGCTGTCACTGGCAAGCGCCGGGATGCTGTCCGTGGCATCGGTTCGCAGCGTGATTTTTGCCCACGCAATACCGATGGTCACGGGCTGGCCGCCGCGCTGGCGTGGCACGGCAGCGGCCTCGAAATCGTGCTGGCCGGCTGCTGCGTGCTCTACCTCGGGATCACGCTGTACTTTGCGCTCCGGCAGCACGACCTCATCACTCGCGCGCTGGAAGAACGCTACGCCAAGGAGGACCTGGCGGGACAACTCGCAGAGCAAGTCGCCATTGCACGGCGTGCCAGCGAAGAGAAGTCGCGGTTCTTCGCGTCGGCCAGCCACGATCTGCGGCAGCCACTGCATGCGATCGCCCTCTTCGGTGCCGTCCTCGACAAGGACCTTAAAGGCACGCCACATCACACGAATGCAGGAAGGCTGATGCGCGCGGTCGAGGCCCTCGGCATGTCGCTCGACACGATGCTCGACGTATCCCGTCTCGACGCCGGCGTCATTGCCTCGGAGCCCCAGGCGTTCCCGGTCAACTCGCTGTTCCAGTCGCTCTATGTCGTGTTCTCGAAGCGGGCCGAAGAAAAGGGACTGCACCTGCGCCTGCGCGCAAGCCCGTTGTCGATCCGTTCCGACCCGGACCTGCTGCAGCGACTGCTCGGCAACATCATCGAGAACGCGATCAAGTACACGAACACGGGCGGCATCTTCGTCGTCGCGCGATCGCGCGGCCCGTCGGTCTGGATCGAATGCTACGACAGCGGCATCGGCATTCCGTCCGAGCACCTGCCGCGAATTTTCGATGAGTTCTACCAGGTCGGTAACCCGGCTCGCGATCGCACGCGCGGACTGGGCATCGGCCTTGCGATCGTCCGACGTCTCGCGGACCTGCTCGGCCATTGCATCGAAGTGACGACGGAACCGGGGCGCGGGACCCGCTTTCGGGTCATCGTCCCGGAGAGTGAACCGGGCGTTCGGCCTGCGCCGATGCGGACCGTCGAGCAGCCGGAGAAGGGCCCCGTGAATCTGCCGCGCCGCGTCATCGTGCTCGACGACGAGGCCGCTGTCGGCGATGCCGTGGTTGCGCTGCTGCAGGCGCATGGTGTCGAAACACAGGCCGTCCGAACCGAGCACGACGCCAGGATCGCGCTCGACCTTGCGCATCAGTCGGGACGTCCGTTCGACGCGCTGATGTGTGATTTCCGCCTGGCCGATGGCGTCGACGGTCTCGACGCTGCACTGCGCCTGCGATCGCGCGGACCGGTTCCGCTGCCGGTACTGCTGGTGACGGGAGAAACGTCGCCGGAGCGCCTGCAGCGCGTGCACGAGTCGGGAATGTCAGTCCTGTTCAAGCCCGCGAGCGGGCCCGCCCTGCTGCAGGCGCTATCCGCATTGCCTCGCTGACAGCTGCTATAACAAGCGCAGCATGCATGACGAACTCGACAGCCTGCGTTGCCCGCATTCAAGGGCCGGCGCATGACCTTCGGCCTCTGGGCGCTCATCGTCGGCGTACTGCTCACTACGATGGCACTGGCTGGCAGCCTGCTGCGGCGCCTGCCACTCAGCACCGGCATGCTTTACCTCGCAGTCGGTGTCGGGCTCGGCCCCGCGGGATGGGCACTATTGTCACCGGACCCGCTGCTGCATGCGGAAGTGCTCGAGCGAGCGGCGGAAGTGGCGGTGCTGATCTCGCTGTTCGCGGTCGGACTCAAGCTCGGCCTGCCGCTGTCCGACAAGCGGTGGCGACTGCCGCTGCGGCTGGCGTCGCTGTCGATGCTGGTCACCATCGCGCTCGTCACCGCCATCGGGGTGGTCGGCCTGGACCTTTCGTGGGGAGCGGCAATCCTGCTTGCAGCGATCGTGGCTCCGACAGACCCGGTACTCGCGTCGGACGTCCAGGTCCTGGAAGCGAATGACCGGGACCGCCTGCGCTTCAGTCTTTCGGCCGAGGGCGGCCTCAACGACGGAGCCGCTTTTCCGTTCGTGATGCTGGGGCTGGGACTGCTGGGACTGCACGATCTCGGCGTGGGCGGGTGGCGCTGGCTCGCTCTCGACGTCGTCTGGGCCATTGCCGGCGGTCTCGTCATCGGTGCAGCGCTGGGCGCGCTCGTTGGCAGGCTGGTCATCCACCTGCGAACGATCCATAAGCTCTCGGTCGGCCTCGATGAATTCCTGGCCCTGGGCCTCATCGCGCTCGCCTACGGGACGGCCCTGCTCTGCAACGCGTACGGCTTCCTGGCCGTGCTGGCGGCTGGCATCGCGCTCCAGCGAGCCAATCAACACATCGACGTCGCGGGCTCGGAGGCGCCGCCGAAAATCACACTGGACAGCCAGGGAACCAGTGAAAAGATGGCGACCGACGCAAGGTATGCGACGGCTTACATGATGCAGGAAGTCCGCGACTTCAACGACCAGCTGGAGAGAATTGCAGAGGTCGCCGTGGTGCTGATCGTCGGCGCGATGCTCTACTACATCGACATCGACCTCACCACCGTCGTGTTCGTGGCGCTGATGCTGCTGGTCGTGCGTCCCGTCTCCGTCTGGCTGGGATTGCTGGGCGCATCCGTATCGCGGGATCAGCGCCTCCTCATCTCCTGGTTCGGCATCCGCGGGATCGGCTCGATCTACTACCTGATGTTCGCCGTCAACCGGGGCGTGCCGGATGCAATCGCCCATCAGCTCGTCGGACTCACGCTGGCGCTGGTCGCTACGTCGATCGTCGTGCACGGCATTTCCGTCACGCCGCTGATGAATCTATACGTTCGGCGGAAAGCCCGGGACAGCCGGCGGCCAAGGGGCTAGTCTTGCCCCACGCAGGCAGGACCGTGGACGAACAATGGACATCGATGCACTGACACTTGCGCGGCTGCAGTTCGCCTTCACGGTCAGCTTCCACATCATCTTCCCGGCGATCTCGATCGGGCTGGCCAGTTACCTCGCCGTGCTCGAAGGCCTCTGGCTCTTCACCGGCCGCGTCGTCTTCCTCGACCTCTTCAATTACTGGAAGAAGATCTTCGCAGTGGCGTTCGGCATGGGCGTCGTCTCCGGCATCGTCATGAGCTACCAGTTCGGCACCAACTGGAGCGTGTTCTCCGACAAGGCCGGTCCGGTCATCGGGCCCGTTGATGGGTTACGAGGTGCTGACCGCCTTCTTCCTGGAAGCGGGATTCCTCGGCGTCATGCTGTTCGGCCTGTCGCGCGTGGGGCCGCGACTGCACTTCCTGGCGACGCTGATGGTCGCGCTCGGCACGTTCATATCCGCGTTCTGGATTCTCTCGGTCAACAGCTGGATGCAGACGCCGGCCGGCTACGCGATCAACGACGTCGGCCAGTTCGTTCCGGCGGACTGGGTCGCGATCATCTTCAACCCGTCGTTCCCCTACCGGCTCGTGCACATGCTGCTGGCCGCGTACCTCAGCACGGCGTTCATCGTCGGTGGCACGGGCGCCTTTCACCTGCTGCGTGATTCGACGCTGCCGGCCTCGCGCATCATGTTCTCGATGGCGATGTGGATGGCCGCGATCGTCGCGCCGTTGCAGATCGTCGCCGGTGACCTCCATGGGCTCAACACGCTGGAACACCAGCCCGCCAAGGTCGCGGCGATGGAAGGTCACTTCGAGACGCGCGCGGGCGCGCCGCTGATCCTGTTCGGCTGGCCGGACATGGAGCAGGAGCGGACACGGTACGCAATCGAGGTGCCGAAGCTTGGCAGCCTGATCCTCACCCACGACTGGAATGGCACCGTGCGCGGACTCAAGGAATGGCCGCGCGAGGATCGCCCGAACGCGGCCATCGTCTTCTGGAGCTTCCGCGTGATGGTCGGGGCCGGGCTCGCGATGGTCGCGGTCGGAGCATGGAGCCTGGCGCTGCGGGCGCGACGACGCCTGTACGACCAGCCGTGGCTGCTGCGTACGTCCGTCGCCTTGAGCCCCATCGGCATCGTCGCCGTGATCGCAGGCTGGATCACCACCGAGGTCGGCCGGCAGCCTTACACCGTGTACGGATTGCTGCGAACCGCGGACAGCGCATCGTCGATCGATGCCGCGGCGGTGGGCGCTTCGCTCGCCGCATTTGCAGTCGTGTACTTTGCAGTCTTCGGTGCCGGTGCGTTCTACATGCTGCGCCTGATGAGCAAGGAGCCGCACGCATGATGCACCTCGATCTCGCGCTGATCTGGGCAGGGCTCCTCGCGTTCGCGGTGCTCGCTTACGTCGTGCTCGACGGCTTCGACCTCGGCGTCGGCATCCTGTTTCCCTTCATGCCGGAGGAGAAGCAGCGCGACGAGATGATGAACTCGGTCGCGCCGGTGTGGGACGGCAACGAGACGTGGCTCGTGCTCGGAGGCGGCGGCCTGTTCGCTGTCTTTCCGCTGGCCTACGCGATCATCATGCCCGCGCTGTATGCGCCGGTGATCGTGCTGCTGCTCAGCCTCGTCTTCCGCGGAGTGGCTTTCGAGTTCCGCTGGAAGACGAAGCGCGGCAAGTTCCTGTGGGATGGCGCATTCGCCGCCGGATCCACGATGGCCGCGTTTGCCCAGGGAATCGCGCTCGGCGCGCTGGTGCAGGGAATTCCGGTGGCGGGCCGCGCCTATGCCGGCGGCTGGTGGGATTGGCTCACGCCATTCAGCGTCCTCACCGGTGTCGCGCTCGTGTTCGGCTATGCGCTGCTCGGTGCCACCTGGCTCATCTACAAGACGCAGGGACACACGCAGCAGCGCGCGTATCGATTCGCCACCATTGCAGCCGGCGCGACGCTGGCAGCCATCGGGATCGTCAGCCTGTGGACGCCCTTCCTGAGCGACGTGTTCATGCAGCGCTGGTTCTCGTGGCCGCGGATCCTGTTCGTGGCGCCGGTTCCGGCTCTGGTCGCCCTTGCCGCGTACGTCCTTTTCAACGGCCTGCGACAGCGGCAGGAGCTGAGTCCCTTCCTCGCGTCGCTGGCGCTGTTCGTCCTGTGCTTCGTCGGACTGCTGATCAGCTTCTTCCCCTACCTGGTGCCGACGTCGGTCACGCTGTGGGAAGCGGCTGCGCCGCCGTCGAGCCTCGGGTTCCTGCTCGCGGGCGCCGCCTTCCTGATCCCGATCATCCTCGTGTACACCGGGTACTCGTACTGGGTGTTCCGCGGCAAGATCGAACAGGGCGGCGGCGGTTACCACTGACGATGGCGCCCAAAGGCTGGCAGCGCCTGCTCTGGTTCGTCGTGCTCTGGGCCGGCAGCGTCGCGGCACTCGGCGTCGTCGCGTGGGCGATCCGGTTCGCGCTGGGTCTAAAATAGCGGCCTGACACGGAGAACGACGATGAACGGCGCACAGTCCCTGCTGCAGACCCTGGTCAATTGCGACGTCGAAGTCTGCTTCGGCAACCCCGGCACGTCCGAGATGCATTTCGTCGCCGCGCTCGACTCGGTGCCGCAGATGCGGTCGGTGCTGTGCCTGTTCGAAGGCGTAGTGACGGGTGCCGCCGATGGGTACGGACGCGTCGCCGGCAAGCCGGCCGCCACGCTGCTGCACCTGGGACCCGGCCTGGCCAACGGTCTCGCGAACCTGCACAACGCGCGACGCGCCAGCACGCCGCTGGTGAACATCGTCGGCGACCACGCCACCTACCACCTGCAGTACGACGCGCCGCTGACCTCCGACATCGTCGGCTTTGCGCGGCCCGTCTCGGCGTGGATTCACGAATCGAAAAGTGCCGACGCAGTGGCGTCGGATGCTGCACGGGCCGTCCAGGCCGCACGCGCGGCGCCCGGTTGCGTGTCGACGCTGATCCTCCCGGCCGACACCGCCTGGAACGAAGCCCAGCGCGCCGAGCAGAAGCTGCCGGACCTGCTGCCGGCGCCCGTGAGCCCGGATGCCATCGATGCGGCGGCCAGACTGCTGTCGAACGGCAAGAAGACCGCGCTGCTGTTGCGCGGCACGGCGCTCCACGGCGCGGGCCTCGAGTCTGCCGGCCGCGTGCAGGCAAAGACGGGGGCGCGACTGCTTTGCGACACGTTCGCGCCGCATGCCGAACTTGGTGCAGGTCGCGTGCCAGTGGAACGCATTCCCTACTTCGCCGAACAGATCGTCGATTTCCTGAAGGACTTCGAGCAGATCATCTTCGTCGGCGCCAAGCCGCCAGTGTCGTTCTTCGCGTATCCCGGCAAGCCCAGCTGGTGCGCACCCGAGGGTTCGCACCTCAGCTACCTCGCGCATGCGCACCAGGATGGCGCGCAGGCTCTCGCGGCCCTGGCAGATGCGCTGGGCGCGCCCGCACGCTCACCCGTGCGGATTCCGCTGCAACTGCCGGAACTGCCGAGCGGCGCGCTGACCGCACTCGGGGTTGCGCAGGTGATTGCGGCGATGACGCCCGACAACGCCATCTTTGCCGACGAGTCCGCGACCGCATCGTTCCCGCTGCTGTCCACGATGGCGCGGGCCCGGCCGCACACGCACCTGCCGTTGACCGGCGGTTCGATCGGACAGGGCCTGCCACTGGCTGTCGGCGCGGCTATCGCTGCACCGGACAGGAAGGTGATCTGTCCGCATGGCGACGGCGGCGCGGCGTACACGATGCAGGCGCTGTGGACGATGGCGCGCGAAAAGCTCGACGTCGTGGTCGTGATCTACGCCAACCGCTCGTACGCGATTCTCAACATCGAGCTCGGGCGCGTCGGCGCGACCGGCAGCGGTCCGGTCGCGATGTCGATGCTCGACCTGCACAACCCGGAAATGAACTGGACGAAGATCGCGGAAGGCCTCGGCGTCGAGGCCAGCCGTGCGACGACGTGCGAGGAATTCGCGGCGCAGTACTCTTCGGCGCTGAAGCACCGTGGACCGCGCCTGATCGAAGCGATGATCTGATTCGAACGCGGGTCAGGACCGCCGCAACATCAGCACGTTGCCGCCCACGGCGAGCGCTGCGCCCGCGAATGTCAGGACGTCCGGGTGGAAGCCTTCGAAGGCCATCGACACCACCAGCGCCAGGAGCGGCGTCATGACGCCGATGGTGCCGGTGGGACCCGGTCCGATGCGCTCCTGCAACGTGAGGAAGCAGGCGAACGTCAGCACGGAGCCGGCCAGCGCAAGGTAGAACAGGGATAGCCACCACGACGCGATCGCTGGGGGAGCAAAGCTCTGGCCCTGCATCAATGCGAGTAACGCAGACGCGGCCGCCCCGTACAGCATGCCGAACCCGAGCGCCGGCCAGAACGGCAGGCCGCGAGATCGGTTACGGCTGGCCGTCAGGCTGCCGACCGTGGACAACAAGACGGAACCCACGGTGAACAATGCTCCGAGCAGCGTGTTGCGGTCGCCGGTGGTTCTTGCGAACTCAGGCCAGAAGATCAGCGCGACGCCGGCGATACCGAGCAGGCCGCCGAGGATGAAGCGCGGCCTCAGGCTGACGCCGAACAGCGCGCGCGCGCCGAGGCCCGCCACCAGCGGCGAAGCGGAATACCCCACCGCCACCAGCCCCGATACCAGGTGCAGCTCCGCGTGATAGACGCAGACGTACGACACGCCGTACATGAAGCCGCCCTGCAACGCGAATATCGCGTGCTGGGCCGGCGTGAAGCGCAGGCTCTGCTGTCGCAACACGCACAGGCCGAGGATCACGGCTCCGGCCAGCGCAAAGCGCATGGCCACGCCGACCTCGGGCGCGATGTGCCCGATCTGGAACGTGATCGCAAACCAGGTCGTGCCCCACGTGAGCACGCAAATCGCAAACAGCTGCCAGTTCTTGAGTCGGTGCATCGTGTTCTATGCGCTGCGAGGAACGCACCGGCATTGCCAGAAGTCTAGCGGATATCGACAAGACCGCTGGAATGCTGCGAAGCAGCATTATCGATTTAGATCGGGTATACTTCGCGCCGCTGTTCAGCATTGACGGTCAGCCGGTTTCACCGCGCCGTCTCGTATCGGGCCTCCGCGCCTGTCGCCTGAATCTCGTCGTGCACGCAACGCATCGTCGGCTGCGAAGCACGGGCATTACTTTTTTAATTTGTCGTTGCGCGCCTGCAGGCGCGCGTCGCCGTCCGATCGTCCCGCTCGCGGGCAGCCGGCGTCACTCAGCTTTCTGGAGAATGTCTTGTCCTCGTTCATCGCTTTGTTCAGTGCCACTGCCCTGCTGGCCACGGGCCTGCTCTTCGTCCTGCAGATGTTCGAGGACTTCCGCAATGCTTAGCTGGATGCTGAACACGCGTCGTCGCGTGGGTCTTGAACGCACGGTCCAGGATCGTTCGTGCTCTGCCGCAAACGGGGACTGGACCGCGACGCCGGGCGCGGGCCAGGTCCGGGCCAGTGGCCTGGAGGATGGAACGGCAAGCCGCGCCCAGGTGCGCTCGCTCGCGGTGTCGAACACCAGCTGGCACCGCATTGCGCGCGACTTCGCCCGGAACCGGAATACGCCCTGAAGCAGTAACCTGGCCAGGGCGGCTGGCAGATCCGACGCGGCTATTTCCGCTTTGCGGCCCGAACGGTGTCGGAAGGCGACTCGCCATAGATGCGGCGGTAATTCGCTGCAAACCGGCCAGATGCGAGAACCCAAGGTCCATGGCGACGCGGGAAACCATGACGTCGTCCGCGGCTTGCATGAGCCTGGCATGAACCGCCGCAAGGCGGCGCGACGCCACGAACTCGAGTGGCGACTGGCCCTTCACCGCGAGGAACGCTTTCTGCAGCGGGCGCCAGCCGACTCCCGCCACTTTGCACAACTGGTCGAGTGAGATTTCCTCGCTGATGTGTGCGTCCACCCATCGCTCAACCCGATCGACTCGCCCAAGGGTTCCAGCCACCGCAGGCTTGGCGCCCGACTGCTCGATGACGAAACCGGCTATCAAGGACGCGACCTCACGCTCGAAGGCGGCGACGTCACCGTAGGCGCCCCATGCATCACCGTGCATCGATGCCGCAGTCATCCGCGCGTGAATGTCGCGCAGTCCGGCCTGCCGCCGTTCGTCCATCGGAATCTCAATGGATTGCAGCAGCCAATGCCGACTGCGTCCCGTCAGGCGCGCAGCGATTTGCTCGTGCAGCAGGTCGCCGTCGACGCGCAGTCCGAGACTGTCCGAGCGATTTGCGTGCAGGAGAGAGTATTCGTGGCCTGGAGCCAGCAACATCGCTTTGCGCGGTTCGCTTGCGAAGACCTTGCGGCCGACGTTGTATGTTGTGCCCGACGTCCTGGACAGGAACAACGTCGGGGCCTGCACCGCCGCTCGAATGGTCTGGCGGGAACTCAGTTGAGTAACCCCCACCACGACACGGGACGAGGCCATTGCCCGAAATGCGAAGCTGAACTGATCCCTGCCGTGATGGATGCGGGAGTGATCGCCGTACCTGGGTTTGAGAAACGCGCGCGTCTCGTCGAGATCCCGTGACCGGAACTGGATTGCGGCCACGTCGGGGCTGTCCCCGCGCCCGACCGGATCGGGTGCAAGTGACTCCTGGATCGAGCGCGTCGATCTTGCGCCAGCGCTGTGCATGCCTACACCCCACCCACGAAGCTGCCTGTCTCCTGTCCCTGCCGGCGGCAGCGCGCACAAGCTATCACCCATGTCTGGATCATTGAAGTCACTCTGGATCTGACTGACGACCCAACCGCAGGCGCCCGCAGCGGAGGACGACGCAATTCGGCTAGCGCAACGCCGTGTCCTCCGGTATCAAGGCGCGCTGCGAGCGGTGACGTTCCGTCACTGACGGTACGAGTGTAACGGCGCGCACCCCACCCCGTGTCGCCGTGACGCGAGCCGGGCCGGGGCCGCAAGGCTCCGGCCCGTTTTGCGTTCTGGCTGCCTGTCAATCGACTGTCTGGCAGCGATCGTTCGCGCGCGCGTTATTGAGCAGCGCGCTGGATGCGAACGTGAGATTCGCGACGGTACGCGGACGGCGTGAGTCCCCGTTCGGCGACGAAGGCGCTGCAGAAGTGGCTCTGTCCCCGGAAGCCCACGACATCGGCGACCTCACGGACGCTGCAGCCCGGTCGTCCGCAGCAACTCGCACGACCGTTCGATCCTCGCCTTGCGCAGGTACCGGTGAGGCGTCGACGCCCGTCGCCTCACGAAAGCTGCTCGTGAAGCTGGTGACGCCGACTCCGCACACCTGCGCCAGGTCACGCACCGACAGCGGCTCGCCGAGATGGGCGAGCATGTGCCGCATGGCCGTGTGCGCGACCCGGAGCCGGCCACGCGATACAGGCAGACTCGATCGCATCGCGCGGCAATTCGAGTTCGCGCTGCAATTCGGCGAACAGCGCGTTGACCGAGCGACCTCAGGTACGACTCTGCCTGCGAGCGCGCCTCGAGTTCGCTCATCAGCCGGCGCGTGATCAGAGACGATCACGTCGTTGGTGAAGGTCACGGGTTCGCCCGCCCCACTCCGCAGCAGCCATGCCGGGAGAGCTCCGCTCGTCGTCGAAGTAGACGACCGTGCCCTCGCCGACCCCGCGCAGCGCCACCTCGGCGCGCACGTTGCGCGGCACGAACGTCACGAGCCCGGGAAGCGACTGCTTCAGGCGCCGTCGATCTTTCGAGAGGTAGTCCATCGGCTTGCCGCCCGTGTGCACCAGCATCAGTGGAACGGGCAGCGGCGGCACCGTGATCGACTCGAACAGGGCCTGGTGTCGATCGAGCACGACGGGCCACCGGCCCTGGACCCGGCCGCTGCCGACCGGGCTGCCGACGATGCGCCTGATGCAGCTTGCGAACGCGTGGAGTGGAGCCGGGCATATCGGCGGCCGAGTGTAGCGAAAGAAATCGACAAACGCTGCTGGTGAAAACCGACAACGCCCGGCGTCCACGCGGGACTACTGTCAGTCCCCGCCAGTTTCCATCAGGCAGATCAAAGTCATGCGCCTGAAAGGCACGCGCTCAGCTACTGACGGCATCGATCGGGCTCGTTTCGATTGCTATCGCCTCATCCTTGCTGGGGAGCCGGGCCGTGGCTCGCGGAGACGGGTGGCGCAGACATGGGCATGGCAGGCGCCGGTCGCGCCGCGCTGTCGCTGGATGCGACGTCGCTGGCCGCCGAATCCCGCAGCGATGGCTGGATTGTCCGGCACCACGATCACCGCGGCGGTCATGCCGCTCGAACTGGACTATGAATTCCGGGGATCCGAGCGAGACGCCGGCGCGGGCCACCAACCGAGGACGGCGTGAACGTCGTCCCGGCGCTGTTCGCGGTTCACCGAGCGGATCGACTGACGTACGGCATCGGCGTCTACAGCTACTTTGGGCTCGCGTTCGATTCCGGCAACCAGTGGGAAGGTCGGCGGGTCATCGAGAAGGCCGGGATCGCCACGCTCAACATTGCCCCAAGCGTCGCGTGGGAGGCGACGGACCGACTGACGCTCGGCGTCTCCGTCGCTGCGCAGCTGCGTGGAGCCGACGGCGCGCATGGCCGTGGCCAACGACGCAACCTTTTATGGACCGCCCGTCGGACTGCCCGACGGTCAGCTGGAACTGAACGGCCAGTCGTGGGCTGCGGGCGGACAACTCGGCCTGACGTACGCGCCGACGGAGACGATCGACGATCGGGCTCGCCTGGACGGCGCCGGTCGATCACGCCGTCGCGTTCGACATCTCTGCGAAGGACCTGCATCCGGTGCTGGCCACGCTGCTGCCACCCGACGGAGCCGGCAAAGCTCGACGTCACGTTGCCGCAGCAGCTCCTGCTGGGACTTGCGCACCAGGCAAACGAACGAGACGACGCTGGCACTTGGCTTGTCGTGGCAGGACTGGTCCGAATTCGGCGAGTCGAAGCTCAAGCTGCCGGGTTACTCGGCGCCGATGATTCGCGAGCGGCCTGCAGGACACGTGGGGTGCTTCCATCGGCGTGCGGCGCGCGTTCGGCAACGACTGGGCCGCGTCGACCGGCGTCAGCTACGACAGCAGTCCAGCAACGGCTGGCGGCACGGCCGCGTACTTTCCGGTGGCCGAGCAATGGACAGATCGCCGCCGGCGCCGAGCACTCGATCAACGAAGCGTGGCGTCTGCGCGCAGAGCTTTGAGTCACGAGACTGTGCGGGACGCCGAAATCTGATTTCGCACTGCTTGGTGACTGAGCGCCGAACTGTCTCGCACAGCGCAGATCAGATCGGCAGGGTCAGCACCGGCGCGAAGCCGCCACCGGCGGTCCGGAAGTTCGTGGTCTGCCCGCGATACAGGCGCGCTGATCGCAACCAGGTTTCGCCGTGCATGACGTAGCTGCGGACATCGACGCGGAGATCGGCTTCAACGCCATCTGCAGATGAGACTCGCCGAAACGACGTGGGGGCGATCGCCTGCGCAACGTAGCGATGCGCAAGTATGTGGTCGAACGTGGCACGCGTGAGCTTGTCGCCCCGGTAGGCGGCCTTGCTGCCAAAGCCAGCGACAGGCTTGAAAAACAGCCCCTTGCGCCGCTTCCAGAGATCGTCGGCAGCGGCGGGCTCGACCACCTCCGTCGCCGGAATGGTCTGCCGCAGGTGCGCGCGATCATCGGCGTCCAGACCCGCCTCCATCAGCAACTCCTCGTCGTTCAGCCACGCGAGGAGTCGCTTGTCCGCCCATCGCGCGTGCGCCGCCGGGTGCGGCGTGATCACCGCCAGATCCAGCTCGTACGCGCGTCGCAGGATGGCGTGCCGCTCGTCGGCCAGATAGAAGTCGGTCACGCGGTTGTAGATCAGGTCGACGCGCTCGCCGGCAGCAAATATCGCGCCGTCCTGCAAGACGAGGCTCGCTGCGTCGGCAATCATGACGCGCCATCCGGCGCGCTCGAGCAACCGTTGATACAGCAGGAACTCCGGATACAGGTACTGGCCCTGCGGCTCGTCATCGACGATGGCAATGGACCGCAGCGGCAACGAGCCGCGCGCACTCGTCCACTCCGCCAGGAAGCTGTCTGCAATGCGCTGCCCGACCTGATCGATCTCCACGCCGGCCGCAGTCATCACGGACAACGGCGCCGTAAGACAGTCGCAACTGGCCGTGGCCGCACGCGCCAGTTCAAGGCTGACGAGCAGGCCACCAGGGTTGGTGTTGATCTCGATGAGCTGCGGCGAAGGACTGCCGAGATGGAAGTCGAAACCCAGTACACCGCCGGCGGTTGGCTGGGGGCGACGAGCCAGTTCGGGCGCGAACCGCTCGATCTTCTGCTGGTAAGGCACCGAGTTGAGTGCACGCGTGATGAGCCGGACGGTCCGGTCCATGGCCGAGGCGTCACCCGGGGCAAGAAACACGACGCTGCCCGACACCAGTCCGGCCTGCGATTCGAGCAGTCTGCCCGCGTCACCGAGATTGGCCTGGAGCTGGTCGCGCAATTTCGTGCGATCGACCCAGATGCACTGGCACGCTTCGTTCAGTCTCGCCGCGAGTGGTCCCGTCGATGATTCGCAGGCTTGTTCGATCATCGTGCACTCATGAGTTCGTGGTCCAAGCCTAGAGTACGCCGCGCGAGCCAGGTTGGGTCAGGCACTCGGCAGGTGACTTGAGCAGCGGATTCGACCATTGTTCGATACCGCACAGACCGCATCGGCGATACTGACCATCCTGCCCGCGAGTACTCGATAGCCCACCCCCTGTTGGGTGCTCGCAAAGTGGCCCGGTGACGCTCCCCGTCCCCGGGCCCCTTTTTTGGCCCGGCTACGACTTTGTCGCACTGCCGGGTAACCGAAGATGCGGTGCAACAGGAGCGAACATGAACGCAGGAAAAATTGCCGCCATCGTGCTGATCTTCGCCGGCGTCCTCGGACTCGCCTACGGAAGCTTCAGTTACACGAAGCAGACGCACGACATCAAGATGGGACCCATCGAGATGTCAGTGAAAGAGAAGCAGACGGTCAACGTTCCGGTCTGGGCCGGCATAGGCGCGATCGCGATCGGCGCCGCGCTCCTGCTGCTCGGCGGCCGCAAGCCCTAGTCGAGTTTCTCGACGATGACGCGGCCGTCCGGGTTCACCGATATCCGGTAGCGATTGCCGTCCTCACACGAGGCGACATAGTCGTCCTCTCCCTGTCGGGTGGCGCTGACGACCTTCCCGCACGGCAGTCCCTGCAGCGCAATCACGGCCGTCAGGTCTTTGGTGATCGGGACCTCACCGGGTGTCTCCTCCACGGCGAGCGCAGCCCCCGCTGACGCTGCCGTCATGACGGCAACCAGGGCCGTCGCCAGTCCACGTTTACTCACGGCGTTGCTCCTGCCATCAATTTTGACTCGGTGAATTTCCTCGGATCAGCCAGGATGCCCCAGATCGCCGCACGCGACCTGACGACGTCGCGGGCCAGCGACGGATCGCCGTCCTGGAGCAGGGCAAGCACCTTGAGCATCAGCATGTCGTAGTTGCGGCGCAGCTCCACGAGCGTCACCGTGCCCTGCCGCTTGTGATACGCACGAAACCTGGCGAGCAGGTCGTCGACCTGGTTCTTCAGCGAAAGCTTGGTGAAGACACCGATGGCCTTGGTCTCCCGCAGCCGTGCTTCGAGCAAGTTGAGATCGAGCGGCGCCGCGGGTGCTGTCGCCACCTTCGGCGCCACCTGCGGGGCCGGCGCGGGCTTCGCCGGAACAACGACTGCCGGCTTGGGTTGCTGCTTGGGTGCAACGACCGGAGTGGCCGGTGCGGCAGGCGCGGCAGGTGCAGCGACCTTCGGTGCCGCAGCGCGCGGGGCCGGCGCGGGCTGCACTGGACGCGCGGGCTCGATGGCCTTAGGTGACGGGGCTTGCGTGGGTTGCGCGTCGGGCGCTTCCGCAACTGCAGGCGCGGCAACTGCCTCCCGCACAATCTCCGCAGGAGCCTCGGCCGCTGCAATCGGCGCGGCAGGCGGGGCGACCGGAAAAGACTCCGTCTTCTGCGCGCGATTTACCCCGGCACAACCTGCCGCAAGGACGCAGGACAGCGCGAGCATGATTCGCGCTGCCGCACACATCGCCGCGCGGTCGATCATCGGCCTCTCCTGGTCGGGAGCGAAAGATCGGACAGGCATCCGCAATGATAGCGCCCCGCGGTCCGCCGACGAACCCGGGGCGCTGAACATGGGAGCTTCGCTCAGACGCGAATCAGTTCGGTTCTCGTTTCATGAGAACCACGAATCGTCGGCTTTCCTTTGCCAGTCGGAGAGCTGCTTCTCGGCCTCGTCCTTGGCGACGCCGTATCGCTCCTGAATCTTGCCGGCCAGCTGGTCGCGGCGACCGGCGATGACGTCGAGGTCATCGTCAGTCAGCTTGCCCCACTGCACTTTGGCCTTGCCGGTCACTTGCTTCCAATTGCCTTCAATACGATCCCAGTTCATGGGGTTCTCCTTACGTTATCGGGCGGGGTCTCCGGCGACTGATTGTCGTCCGGTGTTTGCTTGATGCGCGACGCGTTCGTCGCCGCGCGAGAGACGGTCGCCGCGATCATCGCCAAGGGCGGCCACGCCAGGCGCTGAGCCTTGGCGTGCAACAGGGCAAAGTCCGCCTTCTTCAGGAGCGTGGCGGCATCCAATCCGTCGGCAAGGGTAGACGCTGATACCCACGCTCGCCGTCACGCGCAGGTTCCGACCGTCGATGCCTTGCGGCGCGGCAATCGCAGCGAGCAGATTGTCTGCACTGAGTGCTGCATCCTCGGCACAGGCCAATTCTGAAAGCAGAACCACGAATTCATCGCCGCCGTGACGGCTCACGGTGTCCGATCTGCGCACGGACGCCACCAGTCGGCGCGCGACTGACTGCAGCACCTGGTCGCCGGCCGCATGGCCCAGGCGATCGTTGATGCGCTTGAAGTGGTCGAGGTCCAGGAACAGCACCGCCAGCGAACTGCCGCGGCGACGCGCCGCTGCGATGGCCCGGTCAAGACGGTCAGCCAACAGCATCCGATTGGGCAGGCCAGTGAGGACGTCGTGCTGCGCCAGGTGGGACATCCGCAGCGACAGCGCACGCGCCGCGCCCACGTCGTGGAACACGATCACCGCGCCAGTCACCTTCCCGTTACGGTCATGAATCGGAGCGGCCGTATCTTCGATTGCCGATTCACGCCCGTCGCGCCCGATCAGCAGTGCGTTTTCGCTTACGCTGGCGTTCGTGTCGCACCGCATCGCCACGCCCAACGGATTCGGAACGGGTTTGCGGCTGTCCGCGTCGATGATCCGCATCACTTCCTGCAGTGGCCTGCCAACCGCCTCCGACTCGGACCAGCCGGTCATGCGCTCGGCGACCGGATTGAGATAGGTGATGTTGCCTGCGAGATCCGTGCTGAGCACGGCATCTCCGATCGAGTCGAGCGTGACTTGCGGGTCGTGGGGCAGGACCTCGTCGGTGCTTGAGTGACCGGGGCTTGCCAGGACAAGTGGTCTGCTGCGAGCCATGTTCTCTCCAGTGAGCGTCACTGCAGGGAGCAGCGTGACGCATCTGGATGGCGTTGTATGTGCGATAGCGGACAACGCCGAAGTAGGGTTCGTCCGAGCCTGTCCGGCGTATCCGAGCGCAGCGAACAGACGCTCCGCTGATGCCGCCCCTGGCGAGGCTGTGGCCGCGGTGCGGGTCAGCGGGCCGGCATGGGCTCCGGAACGCAGCGCCTGTGATTTCGGTATTTTTCCGACTTAGATGCGAACGGCCGCATCGGACTAGCGCTGCCGGCATCCCGTTCAATTGCTGGGAGCCTTGCCATGCGTTCCGTCGCGATCACCGCTATTTTCCTGACATCGACACTGTTGGCCGCGACGGGTGCCGCCGCAGCCGAGGGGCCATGGCAGGCGTTGCCTGAAGTCGCCCCGGCGCCAACGGACAATCCCGACGACCGCTGACAAGGTCGAACTCGGCAAGATGCTCTACTTCGATCCGCGCCTGTCATCGAGCGGCAACGTGTCGTGCTTCTCCTGCCACAACGTCATGGAGGGTGGTGACGACCACCGACCGACGTCGATCGGGGTGCACGGCCACGTCGGCGGTCGCAATGCGCCCACGGTGTGGAACGCCGCATTCCTGTCGAGCCAGTTCTGGGACGGCCGCGCGGCGACGCTGGAGGACCAGGCGAAAGGCCCGCCAGCGAACCCGATCGAGATGGGGATGCCCAACCTCGATGCGGTCATCGGCCGCGTGCGCAACATCCCCGGATACAAGCCCTACTTCGAAAAGGCGTTTGGCGCGGGTGACGTGGTCACCATGGACAACGCGGCCAAGGCCATCGCTGCCTACGAGCGCACACTGATCACGCCGAACAGCGCGTACGACAAGTACGCGAAGGGCGACGCGAAGGCGCTGACGGAGCAGCAGGCCCGCGGTCTCAAGACCTTCGCCGACGTCGGCTGCACGAGCTGCCACCAGGGCCCGACGTTCAGCGGCCCGCCGCTGCCGGTCGGCACGGGCTTTTTCATGAAGTTCCCGACTTTCCCGGACAGCCCGTACGTCGCGAAGTACGATTTCCTGAGCGACACCGGGCGCGCGACCGTGACCAAGAACGACGCGGACAAGAATATCTGGCGCGTCCCCGGCCTTCGCAACCTGGTGTACACGGCCCCGTATTTCCACAATGGCCAGGTGCATACGATCGGCGAGGCCGTGCGCATCATGGCGAGCACGCAGCTGAACCAATCGCTCAGCGATGCACAGGTCGCCGACATCGTGTCGTTCCTGGAAACGTTGAGCGGGCCCTTCCCGGTTCAGCAGATGCCGCGACTGCCACCGACGCCGGGCGATCTCATCGACTGAAGCCGGCTCATCCGTGAGCGTCGTCGTCTGGCGACCACTTCAACATCGTGCCTGTCACGATTGAGGGATTCCAGCCGACGACGCGATCGCGCCCAGCTGCCTTGGCCATCAGCAGCGCCTTGTCAGCCCGGTCGATTGATTCCTCGACGCTGATATCCGGCTCGAGCAACGCCACCCCGAACGAAGCGGTGGCATGGATCGGGCGGCCTTCCTCGCTGACGACGAAAGGCACGTGCCCAAACCCCTCGCGCACACGCTCGATCAGGTGCTGTGCGTTTATCAGGTCAATCCCGGGAAGGGAGATCAGGAACTCGTCACCACCGTAGCGGAACACCTTGTCGTAGGGTCGCAGGTGACCGGTGACATATTCGACGGCGCCCGCAAGAATCTTGTCGCCGACGGTGTGCCCGTGCGTGTCGTTGATTTCCTTGAGGTGATCCAGGTCCATGAAGACGATGCAGCACTGCTGCACGTTCCGTTTCGCCAGCTCGCGCCACTCACGCAATTCGGGCAGCAGCCGCGCCCGGCCGTACGCCCCCGTCAGTGCGTCGCTGCTGCGCAGGATGTCCTGCACCTCGTGCCGGAGTGAGTCCAGTTCGAGTCTCAGGCGCGAACTGACGGCAACCAGCTCGTCGAAGTCCGCCTGCACGAGCGGCACGCCGTCCATTGTCTCGCGCAGCAGACGACCCGCAATGACATGCACGCGCTGGTGCTCCGCCTCCATCGCCCCGAACATCGCCTGTTGCCGCAAGGCAGCGGAGGCTTCGGCGTAGTACCACTGGCCGAAGCGACAGTTGTGGTGCGCGTTGTCGGCAAGCTCGCGTGGATCGCACGGCAGCCGGCAGACGATGGTGCGAATGAGATTCTCGTACCATTCGAGATGGTCGTGCGTCGCCTGCTGCAACTGCTGCAGGGTGGCCCGCAACGAGGCTGTGTTCATTCTGAACATCGCCACCACCGCCCTGACCAGATCCTGCTTTCAGGTTGTCACGACCGGCGCCCGCGCGCCATTGGGAACCATCGCTATGCGGTCTGCCGGTTGCCGAGGGGAGAATTTACGGCCGCAACCAGGGTGAGCCGAACACGACGTACAGCACCGGCTCGTCCGGGCCCCAAGCGACGTCGAGCCCCATGTGCAGGCCGTAAGTGCGCGCAACGAGGTAGCGGAATCCGGCGCCACCAGCGGTGACGGTACTTTCACGGGTCTTCCCAGCCTCGTTCACTGCGCGCGATGCCGGCTCCACCAAAGGCGACCAGGCTCAGCCTTGGATGAAACTGCCAGCGCAACTCGGCCTCGGCCTCCGCCGCCTGCTGACCTTGATACTTCAGCGCTTGCACGCCGCGCAGCATCACGAACGGGCGCAGATAGAACGGCGTCCCGGATGAACTGTCCTTGGCACCGCCTCGCGCGCCGAGATACAGCGAGGAGTTGAGCGGGTGAAAGTACTGCGCTGATAAATTCAGCAACTCGAAGTCACGATCGCCCCCGAGCGCTTCACGAAACAGGGGCGCGGAAAGATCGACGTACCAGCCTCGAGTCGGCGTGAAGAAATTGTCGCGAGTGTCGAGCGTCAGTGACGGCGTCAAGGCGGCCAGACGGAGGTCCTGGTCCCGCGCGGGAATCTGCCCTGGCTCGAAATTCCCGTCATTCAATGTGACATGCGTGGTCACCTGCGCATACCGCAGCCCAGCCCACACCGACTGCCTGGCGACCTGATAGCTCGCGCCCGCCACACCGCCGCGCGCCGCAATGGTGTACTCCACACCCGGCGCCGTACGGTCGGGAAGATCGCCGAACCCGAAGAACTCCAGGTTGATGTCGGCGTCGGCCAGGCCGACAAGGGTGTGCATGCGACCGTCCTGCCACGTGCCCAGGTGCGCCGCGAACACGCCGTCAGTCCCGTTCTGCGTTGCAAGGCCGCCGACCGCGGCGATGT
Source organism: uncultured Gammaproteobacteria bacterium (assembly GCA_963828265.1). GTDB lineage: Bacteria > Pseudomonadota > Gammaproteobacteria > Steroidobacterales > Steroidobacteraceae > RPQJ01. The sequence continues at coordinate 114,649 of CAWHEA010000006.1, forward strand.
TCGGACGCACAAAGTGCCCGTCGACAGGCGCATGGCGGTCGATGAAGACGAGCGCACCCAGCGCGCCATAGCCGACCGCCGGCTCAGTGATCGGCATGACCAGCGGAACGAACCCGTAAGCGGTATCGAGGAACCCGCTCAGGTCGAGCCAACCGTCCTGTGCGTCGTAGAGCGAGGGTCGCTCCTTGGCAACGGTCGCCCGTGGCACAGCGGCAGCCAGCAGGGCGACGCCGAGCCAGACGAGAAGGCGCGCCAAGGAGTGCCCCAGGACTAGAACCGGAAGGTGACGCCCAGGGCAGGACCGTTGAAGTCGATCGACTTGATCGGGGTGCTTTCGCCGAGATCGTAGTCGAGGTATCGCCAGACGCCGGTCACGTCGATCGAATCGAAGCTGTAACCCAGTCCGGCCATTCCCTGCCACGTCAAGTCGGAGTCGCCCGTGCCCACGTCGAGATAGTAGGGAACGTACCACTGTCGATCGGCACCGAAAGTCCATCGCCCTTTCACGCCGACGATCGCATCCCACTGCGTCTGCTCTGCACTGGAGGAGCCGGCGCGGCCCTCGATCGGCAAGGACTCGATTTCGCCATTGAATTGATACTGCAGCGTCTGCTCGAGATCCAGCATTCTCATGCCACCCAGCACGTTCATGGCGAAATTCTCCTGCTGAATGACCTCGTAGCTGCCTGCCAGCGTCCACAGCCAACCCGTGATGTCGAGCTCGAGGTCGGCATCCACGGTGGCTGGAATCTCGACCTGCCCAAGGCCGAAATCGCGGGTCCCCTTTTTGGACGCGCCGAGATCGAGGTAGATGAGGTCTGTTGCGAGACCCCAGCGGACCCTTGCGACCCTCGAACGCACCCATGAAGGCAAAATTCAGGCTATCGAGAATCTGCTCGCCGCTGACGTCGATTGGCGGGCCGCCGCCGTTCGGCGGAAACGACGTCTCGCCGCCAAAACTCGGCAGCCACAAGTAGATAGTTGCACCCCACTTCCAGTCGTCTGCGTCAGTCGCGGCATGCGCGGACCAAGGCGCCATCGCCGCGAGCATGCAGACTGACGTCAGGCCGACGATTCCGGTCATGCTTCTTCGAGTTACGAGCTTTGAATTCATCTGGGCATCCTTTGGCAGGTGATGACAATTGCAGCGACCGCCAAGGTTGCGCCCCGGCATCGACGTCAGGCCAGTATGCATTCTTCGCACTGGGATGTGCGCGCAGGCAATCAGATCGTCGGGCTAGTCTCGCGCGTTGCCGGGCGCTCCACGGCCATGATCTCCGTCTCGTAGCGCCACACGCGGACGTCTTCCGCCCAGAAGTCCGCACTGAGCCCCGCCTTCTCCTTGAGCCGGCGCAGAAAGTCGTGCGGCCCGGTGACGTGCTCCCAGACCTTCGGCAGGAAGGTCGCTCTCATGCCACGCCACTCGAGCACCAGGCCATCGCGCCCGGGGACCAGCTCGAGCAGCAACTGCTGCTCGGTGCTGACCGCCATTGGCTCGCACGGCGTCAGCAGCGACACCTCCAGGCTCGACCAACCCCACTCGCGCGCCGTCAGCGGTGGGAAGCGGGGGTCGCGGAACGCACTGGCCTGGGCATTGATCCAGACGTCGAGCAACAGCGGTCGTACCGGCTCGAGCGTGCCGCAACAACCGCGCAGTTCACCTTCGATCGTCAGCGTGACGAAGCTCGCGCGCGGTTCACCAAGCGCCCCGCCCGTATCGGCCGACTCCGGTGGCGTAGCCGCGACCAGCCCCAGCTTCGCCTCGATGGAAGTCGCGGCAGTTCGCAGCACCGCTTGCTGCGCTGCCGGTTCAAGTTTCATGGAGCGCATAGCTGCCATAGCCGACGACCCGTGATCGATCACCGGCCGTGTCTCCCGAGTTGCGCTGGTCGAGCACTTCGACGGTCAGGCCGCGCCGGCGCGCGACCTGCATGAGCCCGTTGATGGCGCACGCACCGCAGGCCTGTTCATCGGGCAGGTCGCTGCGTAGCTCGACGATCGCGCGCGTGGTTGCATCGTCGAGCTGCCGCGCTTCACTCCAGGTGTGGTAGTGACTGAGATCGGAGCTGACCAGCACCAGCGTGTCGGACCCGCCCCACACCGCGTCGATCGCTCGCGCCACCTGCTCGCTGGGAGTGAATCCGACGGTGATCGGCAGGATGTCGAAATCCTCGAGCACGACTTGCAGGAACGGCAGCTGCACCTCCAGCGAATGCTCTGCGGCGTGCGCTGCATCGGAGATACCGACCAGCCCGAGTTCCAGCAGGCGCGCGCGCCCTGCCGCGTCGATCGGCACGCTACCCAGCGGCGTCGCGAACGTGTCGACGGACGGCACGGCGAGACCGCGTATCGCCACACGATGGCTCGGACCGATCATCACCACGTGACGGATGTCCGCCGACCAGTCGCGCAGCCGCCGATAAGCGAAGCCGGCAACAGGTCCGGAATACTGGTATCCGGCATGCGGCACGATCAGCGCCTTCGGGCGACCCGCCACCGCAGCGGGCTGTGAACACTCGGCAATGTAGCCGTTCACAACGTGTCGCAACTCGTTCGCATTCTCAGGATAGAACAGCCCGGCCACCGCTGGCGGCCGCATCCTTGACTTATCCTTGTCCAGTCTCAACATCGTAGTTCCGTGGAAGTTCGAATACTTCCGTATCTGGTGACGCACTGACGCGAAGCCAATATCCCGCCCGAAAATGATGGGCGCCAATCGTATGAATACCGACCTTTCGTCCGTCCCCACACGCTACTGGACTCGCCTCGACGACGGGCGCGTGCAATGCGACGTCTGCCCACGCCGTTGCCGGTTGCACGAGGGCCAGCGCGGGCTGTGCTTCGTGCGCGGTCGTGAGCGCGATGGCATCGAGCTGTACACCTATGGACGGTCCAGCGGCTTCTGCGTCGACCCGATCGAGAAGAAGCCGCTCAACCACTTCCTGCCCGGCTCGTCCGTTCTTTCGTTCGGCACGGCGGGCTGCAACCTGGCCTGCAAGTTCTGCCAGAACTGGGACATGAGCAAATCACGCGAGATGGACACGCTCGCGGATTCGGCGTCGCCGGTGGAACTGGCGGCAACGGCGCAACGGCTCGGCTGCGCCAGCGTGGCGTTCACCTACAACGACCCGACTGTTTTCCTGGAGTACGCAGTCGATGTCGCGGCAGCCTGCCATGACGCCGGCGTGCGCACCGTGGCGGTGACGGCGGGTTACATCTGTCCGGAGCCGCGGGCCGAGTTCTTCGCGTCGATCGACGCCGCCAACGTGGACCTGAAGGCATTCACCGAACGCTTCTACCGCAAGATCTGCGGAGCCGAGCTGGCTCCAGTGCTCGAGACGCTCGTGTACCTGAAGCAGGAGACCCGCGTCTGGTTCGAAATCACCACGCTGCTGATCCCGGGCGAGAACGACTCGGACGCGGAACTGGAAGAGATGACGCAGTGGATTGCCGACAAGCTCGGCCCTGACGTGCCGCTGCACTTCTCGGCGTTCCACCCCGACTGGAAGATGAGCGACCACGCGCCGACGCCTCCCGCCACGCTCACGCGTGCGCGCGCGATCGCGATGCGAAACGGATTACGGTACGTCTACACGGGCAACGTTCACGACCGTGCCGGCGGCAGCACCTGGTGCCATCGCTGCCACGCCTTGCTGATCGAGCGCGACTGGTACGAACTCGGTCACTGGGGCCTCACGGCGGACGGCTGTTGCGCGACGTGCGGTGAGAAACTGCCTGGCGTGTTCGCGTCCAAGCCGGGCACCTGGGGATCCAGGCGCCTGCCGGTCAGCCTGCACCGCGCCTGACCGCGCGCGCCCTACTCCTCTGACGCGGCAAGGTTCGTAATTCGGCCTTTACCGTCGATCGTGGCGACGACGATCAGGGCGGTCTCCGCGTACCGGACTCGGTACCTGTAGGAACCCGTCGCGTCGCCGGAGTCCCGCTGCACGCGCTCTATGCCGAGAGGTGGGCCGAGCGAGCGATAGAAATCGTGGCCCTTAGACCACCGAGGCCGAACCTTTTCGAGAAACTCCGGGCTCAGATCCTTGGCGTAGACCTCAGGGTCGAGGCGGCGGTGCGAGTAGTAATCGAATACCTTGCGGGTGAGCAGCGGTTTCGTGTCTGGAATCTTCGCGTAGACGAGACTCGGCACGAACTGGGCCGCAATGTGCCTGGCCATCGCGGCGGGGTTCGCGTCGTAACTATTCGTCAACACGATGACCGTCACCCGGTCGTCGGGCAATCGCAGGATGTCTGCGCTGAACCCGGCCGTTCCGCCGGAATGTTCTTGTGCCCGGTGTCCACGGACCGGCGACACGAACCATCCGAAGCCGTAGCCGCTGGGCGAGCCATCCGCGAGCGCCTGGTTCGCCCACAGCCGGGCGTAGCTCTCTGTCGCCAGGACCGACTGCGCATCGAGCATCGCATTCCACTTGACCAGGTCGCCCGTCGTCGACACGAGATCGCCCGCGCCGCCGACGGCCGTTGGCTGGATCGCATCACGGTTGACGATTCGACGCTCTTCAAGCGCGTATCCGGACGCGCGGCCGGCAATGATTTCCGTCGGAACGCTGCTGCGTGTTCGCGTCATGCCAGCCGGTTCGAGAATACGCTTCTCGATCAAGGTCGCGTAGGGCGCCCCGCTGACTTGCTCGATGATCAGGCCCAGCAAGTAGTAGCCCGTGTTGCTGTAGTGCCACTGGGCACCGGGCGCGAAGTCCATCGGCTTTCGCGGCTGCCACGGCAATCAGCTGCGGTGCGGTGGTAGGAGTTCGGTATGCGCCGTAGCCCAGGATTTCCTCGAAATCAGGAATCCCCGAGGTATGGGTGAGCAATTGCAGGACCGTCACCTCGTGCCAGGCGGGCGGCAGATCGGACAGATACCTGGACGCGGGCTCGTCCAGGTTGATCTTGCCCTGCTCGACCAGCGTCATGATCGCGGCCGCGACAAACTGCTTGGTGATGGAGCCGATTTCGAAGACCGTATCGGGCGTGACGGGCACCTGGAGTTCCAGGTCGGCGAAACCGTAACCCTGCAGTTTCACCACGCGTCCGTCCTGCACGACGGCAAGCGACAGGCCTGGTACCTGCTGTCGCCGCATCTGCAACGCGATGTAGTCGTCGATCGGGTCCGCATGCGCGGCTCCAGCCAGCAGGCCCCCCAGGGCAATCAGCACTCCAGCGACCGCGGAAATGCGGCGCTCCAATAGTAGGGTCAGCCTGGTCACGTTCCTGCTCCTCGACTCTTGACGAGCCTGCCTCAAACTCGCCATGCGCTCAGGGCTGCGCGCCCAGGTCCGCCAAGGGCAGGCGCTTCTCGATGCGCGGCGTCCCGCGCTGGTCGATGACGGACAACGTCACCGTGGTCTGCGCGCCCTGCCAGTCGATTTCGATGAGGCCGAAGTTCGGCTCACGAATCACGTCGCTCACCCGGTTGGCGTTCGGCGTGGCGGCGGGCCAGACTTCGGTGAGCCCGCTCGAGGTGAGGTCCCAGAGGGTGTAGGGCACGTTGACGTCGAGCTTCGACAGTTCGGCGTAGTGCATGTCGCCGCTCAGGAATACCACGCCGCTGGCGCGCTTGCGCCGGATCAGCTCGATCAATCGCTGCTGGTCCCGTGCGAACAGCGACCATCCTTCCCAACCCGGAAAGTCGGCCAGCACCTGCAGGCTCGACCCGATCAAGCGCACGTCGGCCGGCGTTTCGAGCTGCCGCTCGAGCCACTGCCACTGAGGCTCGCCGAGCATCGTCGCCCTGGGATCGGGATTGCGCGCGTACGGACCCGGCACCTCGAGACCCTTCTTGTATCGGGCCAAGGCCCAGGTGCGGTAGTTGCGCGCGCCAGGCTCCTGGCGCACCAACGGCGTCCTGTTGTAGCGCAGGTCGAGCAAAATCACCTGCACGCGCTTGCCCGGTGGACCGAACACGTAGGATGCGTACACGCCATCGCGCGCCCGGCGCGGTGAGTCGGCAGGCTCGCCCCAGAAGTCGAGGAAGATCTGCCGCGATGCTTCCTTCTGCGGATAGTCGCCACCCGCGTCGTCCTCGCCAAAATCATGGTCGTCCCAGGTCACGGCGATGGGCGTGGTCTCGCGCAGCTTGATGAAGCCGGGCTGCCGTGCCAGCTGCGCATACCTGGCGCGAAGGTCGGCCATGTCGCGGGTGTCGCCATAGACGTTGTCGCCCAGGAACAGGAACAGCTCGGGCTTTGCCGCGAGCACCGCCTCCCAGATCGTCTGCTCCTTGCCGCCTTCGGCACACGAGCCGAACCCGATCCGCGTGAGCGTGCGGTCGAGCGCAACGTGCGGATCAGACTGCCCGGGTCGACCGGTGTCGCCTTCCGCGAGGGCCGCGGGCGCGATGACGGTCATCGTCACTGCACAGGCGATGGCGAGCGCGAGATGCAGCCATCGACAGCGGGACGACATGAAGGATTCAGCGTTCAGCATCGTCCAGCCTGCGCTTCGACGTGATGGCGGAATGCACGAACCGGCCGAACTCCCGGTCCTTCTTGCGCTTCTCGACGTACGACAGGTCGTGGAACGCGGACTCCTTCTTGAGCTTGAGGTAATCCTGCAGGCGTTCTTCGCTCAGGTCGGATCGCTCGATGGCCGCCCGCACGGCGCAGCCCGGTTCGCTCGTGTGACCACAGTCCGTGAACCGACAGTTCTTCGCAAGCGCCCCGATGTCGGCGAAAGCGTCGTCGAGGCCTTCGCTTACGCCCAGCATGCCCAGCTCGCGCATGCCTGGCATGTCGATCAGCAGGGCCCCGCCCTCGAGCACGATCAGTTGGCGACGCGTGGTCGTGTGACGTCCCTCGCCCGTATGGCTGACGTCTCGCGTCTCGAGTCCACCGTCGCCGACGAGGCGGTTGAGGAGCGACGTCTTGCCAACTCCTGACGAACCCAGAAGACAATACGTCTTGCCGGGAATCAGCAGCTCTCGAACTCGATCCAGACCGGCGCCCGTCACATTGCTGAGGGGGACGATTGTCGCGTCGATTCCAGCGTGCCTGACCTTGCCGATCAACGATTCCAGCTGATCTGCGCTGACCAGGTCAATCTTCGTCAGCAGCAGCACGGGCTCGATGTGCCCTTCCCTCACCATCACCAGGTATCGCTCGAGCCTGCGTACGTTGAAATCGAAGTGGCAGGCCTGGATGACGAACGCCACGTCGATGTTCGCCGCGATCATCTGGAAATCGATGTCCCTGCCGGGAGCCTTCCGTCGCAGGAATGACTTTCTCGGCAGCACACCATGGATGCTCGCGTGAGACCTTGCGTCCCGGTAGCGCGCGCAAACCCAATCTCCCACACACGGCAGGTCGGTTGACGACTCGGCGACGAACTGAAGTCGGCCCGTCAACTCGGCGGGCAGTTCGCCATGCTGGTCGCGGATGAGGTATCGGGCCTTGTCGACAGCGGTTACACGCGCCGTGGACAGGTCAGCGCCGCATTGCTCACGAGCCTGGTCGGCGAGCCAGCGGTCAAGACCAAGGTCGCGCAGCTCCATGGCTGCAATCTGTCAGAAACCGGTTGGCTTGCCAAATGCGTACTGCCAGGGGTGAGGCCTGCGGTAGCATCAGGCCGAAACCCGGACAGTCCGGCCTGTTGCGCCAGGGGGTCACGAAGATGACAGCGCGGATTCGGTTGAGCGTCATCGACAGGGCGTTCCTGCTCGCGGAGACGCGCGAAACGCCGATGCACGTCGGCGGGCTGCAGATCTTCAAGGTTCCGCCCGGGGCATCGCCCCGCTTCGTTTCGACCCTGGCCGCCAAGTTGCGGACCTATCCGGTGTCGGTGTCGCCGCTCAACTACCGGCTGACGGGCGGCTTCGCGGGCACGGTGATGCCGAGCTGGGAGGTCGTCGACGATGTCGACCTCGACTATCACTTTCGCCACTCCGCGCTGCCTCATCCGGGCGGGGAACGCGAACTGGGCATGCTCGTGTCGCGCCTCCACTCGAACCCGATGGACCTGTCGCGCCCGCTCTGGGAATACCACCTGATCGAAGGTCTCGCGGACCATCGCTTCGCGGTCTACACCAAGCTGCACCATGCAATGGTGGACGGCGCAGGTGCCATGCGTCTCGTGAACCTGGCGACCGACCCGATTGCCAGCTTCGCACCGCCGTTCTGGGCCGACGTGTCCAAGCAACCGCAGGAGTCGTCCTCGCGGTCGAACGGCTTGCTTGGATGGCTGCCGGCGACGATCCAGGACGAGGTCATGTCACTGCCGAGCCTGGTGCGCGGGCTGGCGACCACGGCGCAAACGGCCCTTGGCGTTGCCGCCGAGGCCGATCTCACGTCAATTATCGAAGCACCCCGCACGATGCTGAATGTTCGCATCGACGGGCAACGACGCGTCGCGACGTATTCGGCGAGCCTGCAGCGCGTCAAGGCGATCGGCGAGGCGGCCGGCGGAACCATCAACGACGTGGTGCTGGCCGCGTGCAGCGGCGCGCTGCGTCGATACCTCGCCGAACGCGACGCGCTGCCGCAGCAATCGCTCGTCGCGGCTGTGCCGGTTGCCCTGCACCACGACGCCGGCGCCGCGGCCGGCAACGCAGTGACGTGCCTGAACGCGCGCCTCGGCACCGACGTCGACGACGTGCGGCAACGCTTCGGCGTGATCATGTCGCTCGACTGCGGCGGGCAAGGCGCAACTCAAGGGCATGACGCAGACGGCGGCAATGCACTTCGTCTCGCTGCTCAGCTTGCCGATGATGCTGAACTGGCTGCCGGGGGGCGACAAGCTGATGGGACCGCAGTCGAACCTGTTCGTCTCGAACGTTCCCGGTTCGCGCGAGCGGCTGTATTTCCACGGCGCCGAGATGGTGGCGCACTACCCGGTCTCGCAGGTCAGCCACGGCATGGCACTCAACATCACCGTGCTGAGTTATGCCGGTGGACTGTATTTCGGGTTCGTGGCCTGTGCCGACAGCGTGCCGAGTGTTCAGCGCCTGTCCGCCCACATGGACGCAGCGCTGGACGAACTCGAGACGGTATTCGTCGCGGGCGTGCCGCCGCGAGCCGGAGGCAAGGCTCGCAGTGCTCGCAAGGCGTCGCCCGGCAAGCGGCCGCCGGCGTCGCGGGCCAGGACCGGCGCGAAGCCACGCCGGCCCCGCTGAGTCACGCTCATAGCCGGGCCCTCACCCGCAAGCCGCAGCCACAGCGACTCATTTACCGCGGTGGTTGAAGCGGGTGACTGGCAGCGAGTTGGTCTATGGCCGCGATCAATGGAATGAATTGGATTGGCAGTCGTCCCGGGGACTACAGTCGATCAATGCCACAACCGAACACGGAAGGAGCAAGCCATGTCGAGTGAAGCGAAGTGCCCGTTCGCCGCAATGCAGGGTGCCCGCACTCATGCAGGCGCCCAGTCGAACAGCGACTGGTGGCCCAACCGTCTGAACCTCCAGATCCTGCACCAGCACTCGGCGAAGTCCAACCCCATGGGCGGGCAGTTCGACTATGCCGCGGAATTCGAGAAGCTCGACCTGGCCGCGTTGAAGAAAGACCTCTACGCGCTGATGACCGATTCGCAGGACTGGTGGCCGGCCGACTGGGGCCACTACGGTGGCTTGTTCATCCGCCTCGCTTGGCACAGTGCGGGCACGTACCGGATCTCGGATGGGCGCGGCGGCGGCGGCACCGGGAATCAGCGCTTCGCGCCGATCAACAGCTGGCCCGACAACGGCAACCTCGACAAGGCTCGCCGGCTGCTGTGGCCCATCAAGAAGAAGTACGGCAACAAGATCTCCTGGGCCGACCTGATGATCCTGGCCGGCAATTGCGCGCTCGAATCCATGGGCTTCAAGACCTTCGGTTTCGGCGGCGGTCGCGCGGACATCTGGGAGCCGGAAGAGGACATCTACTGGGGCAAGGAGACCACCTGGCTCGGCGATGAGCGCTACACCGGCGACCGCGAACTGGAGAACCCGCTCGGCGCCGTGCAGATGGGCCTGATCTACGTGAACCCCGAGGGTCCGAACGGCAATCCGGACCCGGTCGCCTCGGGCCGCGACGTGCGCGAGACCTTTGCCCGCATGGCGATGAACGACGAGGAGACCGTCGCGCTGGTGGCCGGCGGCCACACCTTCGGCAAGGCGCACGGCGCCGGCGATCCGGCGCTGGTGGGCCGCGAACCGGAAGGCTCCGCCCTCGAAGAGATGGGCCTCGGCTGGAAGAACGCCTTGGGCACCGGCAAGGGCGTGCACACCACAACGAGCGGCATCGAAGGGGCCTGGAAGCCGAACCCCACGAAATGGGACATGGGTTACTTCGACATGCTGTTCGGCTACGAGTGGGAGCTGACGAAGAGCCCCGCGGGAGCCCATCAGTGGGTGGGGAAGAACGTCAGGCCGGAGCACATGATTCCGGACGCGCACGACGCAGCGAAGAAGCACCCGCCGATGATGACGACGGCGGACCTGTCACTGCGCTTCGACCCGATCTACGAGAAGATCTCGCGACGGTTCCACCAGAATCCGCAGCAATTTGCAGACGCGTTCGCGCGTGCCTGGTTCAAGCTGACCCACCGCGACATGGGTCCGCGCGCCCGCTACCTCGGCCCGGAAGTGCCGGCCGAAGAACTGATCTGGCAGGACCCGGTTCCCGCAGTCGGCCACGTGCTGGTTGACGAGCAGGACATCGCAGCCCTGAAAGCCACAGTCCTCGGTTCGGGCTTATCCATTTCCCAACTGGTGACCACGGCCTGGGCGTCGGCAGCGACGTTCCGTGGATCTGACATGCGCGGCGGTGCCAACGGGGGGCGGATTCGCCTTGCGCCGCAGAAGGACTGGGAAGCGAACCAGCCGGCTGAACTGGCCACCGTGCTGCAGAAGCTCGAAGCCATCCAGAAGGCGTTCAACGTCGCCCAGTCCGGCAATAAGAAGATCTCGCTGGCGGACCTGATCGTGCTGGCAGGCTGCGCGGCGATCGAAGCATCCGCGAAGAAGGCCGGCCACGACGTCAAGGTGCCGTTCGCGCCAGGACGCACGGACGCCTCGCAAGAGCAGACGGATGTGGAGTCGTTCGCCGCACTGGAACCCATGGCTGACGGTTTCCGCAATTACCTCCGCGCGGGCCTGCAGACGCCTGCCGAGGAGTTCCTGCTGGATCGCGCGCAGTTGCTGACGCTTACTGCGCCAGAAATGACAGTGCTGGTCGGCGGCATGCGCGCCTTGAATGCCAACGTCGGGCAGTCCAGGCACGGCGTGCTCACGAGTACGCCCGGGACACTGACGAACGATTTCTTCGTCAACCTGCTCGACATGAATGTCGAGTGGCGGCCCTCTTCGACCGAAGGAGTCTATGAAGGACGTGAGCGCGCCTCGGGTCAGGTCAAATGGACCGGTACCCGCGTCGACCTGGTGTTTGGCTCGAACTCTGAGCTCCGGGCGCTGGCCGAGGTCTATGCCTGTGACGACAACAAGCAGAAGTTCGTGCAGGACTTCGTGGCGGTCTGGGACAAGGTAATGAACCTGGATCGATTCGACCTGGCATAGCCGGGTGGAGGGATCGCGCGGTCTTTGACATCCACTCGAGCAACTCCGGCTAAAGTGGACTAATGACTGACACGATCTACCTGCTGGCCGTCCTCTGCGCCGTGGCGGCGGTCGCCGAGTGGCTGGGCAGGCTCCCAGCAGGCCGCTGGCTCGGTGGCGCGATCCTCTCGCTGCTCCTCGGAATCCTGCTGGCGAATGTCGGTGTCATCCCGACGGTCTCGAACGCGCCCCCGCTCTATAAACACCTGATCGCTGTCGGTGCCCCGGTCGCGATATTCCTGCTGTTGCTGGACGTCCGACTGCAAGCGCTCAAGCGCGCCGGCCTGCCGATGCTGGTCGCCTTCGGCATCGGTTCCGTCGGCACGCTCGTCGGGGTTGCGACGGCCTTCTGGTTGACGAACGCGGACCAATGGCTGGGCCGCTTCGCCGCGCCCGTCGGCGGGATGTACGCGGCGACGTACATCGGCGGCTCAGCCAACCTGACTGCAGTGGCGCTGCATTACGGGGTAACGGACGAGCCGACGCTGTTCGCTGCCGTGAACGTCGCCGACGGTGTCATCGGCACGCTCTGGCTCGCGGCGCTGGTCTTGCTGGTGCAACTGCTGCACCGGCTGCTGCGCACCCACCCGGAGCCGACCGTAACGGACGCGAGTCTGATCGAGGACGCGCGCCCGATCAGCCTGGTCGGTCTCGGCATGCTGCTGGCGCTGGCGTTCGGAAGCTTGTCGATGTCGCAACGATTGTCGGCATGGGCCGCAGAATCGGGCGCCCAGGTCCCGGTCATCCTGATCCTCACCACCGCTGCGCTGCTGGTCGCGCAGATTCCAGCCGTGCATCGCCTCGGTGGTGCCCGCATGCTCGGGGTGTTCGGCTCGTACCTCTTCCTTGCAGTCATCGGCGCCAGCTGCGACCTGGCAGCACTGGTTGGGCTCGGGCGCGTCGGCGGGCTGCTGGTGTTGTTTGTCGTGCTCGTCCTGCTGATCCACGGCCTCATCCAGTTCGGCGTGGGCCGCCTGCTGCGCCTGAGCCCGGAGACTCTGGCCATCGCCTCCTCGGCGAACATCGGCGGCACGCTGACGATCATGCCGATTGCCACCGGGCTCAGGCGCATGGACCTCCTGCTGCCCGGCATTCTCGTCGGCAGCCTCGGCAATGCGATCGGCACGTATGCCGGATTCCTGATGGTCGGGTGGTTGTAGTTCCTGCCATCGCCGGTCGGCGGTAGCGCAATCCGGATAGCCATCGCCCCGCGCCGCTGCTATCAACGCGTGGTCCCAGACGATGGAGTTCCTATGAAGACGTCAACTGTCCTGTCGGTCGTCGCGCTCGCGCTCTCTATTACCGTGTGCACCCAGACGGCCCGGGCCGACACCCAGGACGCCACGTGCGAGGTCCGCAAGGACGGCGACAAGCAACAGGGCAAGTCCGGTCACTGCACTTTCGGGCAGCGGCAGGGCTACATCGACATCGACCTGAAGAACGGCGACACGGTGGCGCTGCGCCCGGCCAACAATCCGAACCATTTCAAGGACCAGCACGGCAACAAGGTCGTGCGCACGCAGTCCGGCGGCAACTCCCAGACGTTCAAGTGGGAGAACGGCAAGCACATCAGCGTGACGCTCAACGCGCCGACGTACAACCACAACAAGCACAATCAGTCGGGCTACAACCAGCCGGGCAGTTACAGCCAGGATGGCGTGGGCTCGGAGCATCCCTGGGCGGCCGGTGGCGGTGGCTCGAACGACCACGCACCCCCGCAAATCATGGTGGGAGGCAACGGCGAGGGCGAGGTGATCTTCAACAACAATTGCGTCGTCTACTACGACAAGCATGGTCGCCGCACCAGCAGCCTGCCCGCCTGCAGCTCCAAGCAAGTCGACCGTGCCGCGGATGCGATGGCTTCATACCGTCGCGAACAGGGCATGAACTGAAATCTACGCACCCCAAGGATCACAGCATGAGCAAGTTCTTCCTCGTCGCCCTCACTACCGCGGGCCTCGCACTGGCGCAGCCCGTCATGGCCCAGCAGCAGGTTGTCGTCAGCTTTGCCAAGGGCACCAGTTCACAGACCCTGAAGGGCAGCATCAAGGGCGACCAGGACCGCGACTACATTGTCGACGCCCGCGCCGGACAGACGCTGACGGTCGATTTCAAGCCGAGCAATGCATCCGCCTACTTCAACGTCATCGCGCCCGGCGCCGATTCGGCGATGTTCATCGGTTCAAGCGAGGGCAACCGCTTTTCCGGCCCGCTCACGACCAGCGGTCGCCACACCGTGCAGGTCTACCTGATGCGGAACGCGGCGCGCCGTAACGAAGTCGCGAACTACACCCTCACCATCGGGGTGACGGGTGCGGCAGCGGCGGCACCCCGGCCCAGCCATGACGCGCTGGTGGCGGGGACCCATTACAACGCGACTGCGGAGGTGCCCTGCATCACGGCAGCGGACGCGCCGAAGGGGCGCTGCAAGGCTGGCGTGATGCGCATGGCGGGTGGCGAAGCGACCGTTGAGCTCCAGACTCCCGATGGTGGCCAGCGCCACATCTATTTCAAGAATGGCCGGCCCGACAGCAGCGACGCCAACGCGCCCATGCGAGCGACGCGGCAAGGCGACATCAACATCATCCGCATCGGCACGGTGGAGGTCTACGAAATCCCCGATGCATTCGTGGTGGGCGGCTGATTCCTGCGGCGGGAACCCGGAACAATGAAGCGAATCATCGCATCGAGTGTCGCAACGGTGCTGGCCGCCATGGCGTTGCAACCCGCGGCAACGCGGGCGGAACCGCCCAAGGCCGCCAAGCCGGACTTTTCGAACAACTTCGGCTTCCCGCTCAGCTTCGACGTGTCGATCTGGTGACGGATGGACGCACCCGGCAATTTGCCGGCTCGAAGACGGCGGTGTCCGTACCCTGCTCCATCACACATGCGCTTTTCGGATAGCCGCCAGTCCCTTTAATCGGTATCAAGGCGGGTCTGGTGCCGAGCGGAGACTTGGAAAGATGTTCAGACGGAACCTGCTGATCGTTTTCGCGGTGATGTTGCCGCTGGTGTCCCAGGCCGTCCCCTTCTGGGGCGCCAAGGAGTCGCTACCGCCCGAAACGGCGCCCATCGCGCTCGGGCAGGGCGAGTTCGTATGGAACCCCGTCGCGGCGCCTATCGGGCCGATCGTGGTGCTGGTGAGCCTTGGTGAGCAGCGTGCCTACGTCTACCGCAACGGTGTCGAGATCGGCGTCACTACCATCAGCAGCGGCAAGTCGGGTTACGGCACGCCGACGGGCGTGTTCGTGATCCTGCAGAAGGACAAGGACCACCACTCGTCCAAGTACAACAACGCAGCGATGCCGTACACGCAGCGCCTGACCTGGGACGGCGTGGCGCTGCATGCCGGCGGCCTGCCGGGCTACCCGTCGTCGCACGGCTGCGTGCACCTGCCCTCGAAGTTCGCCGAGGAACTGTTCGCCGCCTCGCCGATGGGCATGACGGTTGTCGTGGTCGACGAACACAGCGCCCCCGGGGAGGTCGCCCACCCGCCGGCCTTCTCGCCTGTGGATGCGACGACCGGCGCTCCGGTGAGCACGGAGCGGCTGGTGGCGGACCAGGAGTTCCGCATCGAGCCGGAGAAGGCGCCGCACGGACCGGTGTCGATTTTGATGAGTTCCGCTGACCAGCGCGTGCTGGTGCTGCGCAACGGCGTCGAGATCGGTCGCGCGCGGATCGCCGTGCAGATCCCTCCGAGCCGCTCGGGACGCATACCTTCGTCATGCGCGAGCAGTCGGGCACCTCTGCGCCGACCTGGGTTGCCGTGGCGATGCCGGGTCACTACGACGAGGACGGACGCGCCCTTTCTCACGACGCGGCCGCGCGCGTATCGATGCCGCCCGGGTTTGCGCAGGCGGTGAGCCTGCTGCTCGCACCCGGCGCGACGCTCTTCGTGACGGATGCACCGATCCTCGCCGAAAACATGCACGCGGACATCACGGTGCTGAGCGACGGCGCACCGCCCGAGGCGGTGGCGAACTAGTCGCTGATCCGGGCCAGCCTGTCGACTCGCCTCTGCGTCAGCGACAACAACGCCGGAGAGGCGGGCTGGATCCTGAAGCTCGACAAGATCCTCGAGTTCTGACCGACGGCGCCAGTCGTGAAGGTCAGGGCCGGGCGTAGATCGTCTTCCCTTCCTTGATCGTCTCGACCACCTTGATGTCCTTGATGGCCATCGGCTCGACCTTGAGCGGATTCCTGTCGAGGATCACGAGGTCGGCCAGCTTGCCCGGCTCGAGCGAACCCTTCGAGTCCTGCTCGCCGTACTGTTCGGCACCCCAGATCGTCATCGCCTTGAGGCCCTCCAGCGGCGTCACCCGCTGATCGGGTCCGACCTCCGCGCCGGCGCGCGAAATGCGATTGACCGCCGACCACAGCATGAACATCTGGTCGAGCGGCGCCACGTAGAAGTCGGTGTGATTGGTCGGGTGCAGGCCCTTGTCGATCGCTGCGCGCATCGGACTGATGTACTGGGCCTGGTCCCGGCCCCGGTTCTGCAGGTGCGCCTCGTAGAAGTAGTAGGTGTGCAGCGTGTAGAACGAAGGCCGGATCTTGTACTGCACGTACTTGTCGAGCTGATCCTTGCGGGTGAACTGCGCGTGGATCATCGTGACGCGACGATCCTTCGACAGGTCGCCGGCCGCCGCGAACTCGTGAGCCTTGAAGAACGCGTCGATGGCGCCGTCGCCGTTGGCGTGCAGGTTGAGCGGCACGCCCATCTCGTACACGCGCTTCACCATCTGGTTGACGGTGTCCTGCGGAAAGGTCAGCTCGCCGCGCCAGTTTTTCTCGCCGCCGGGGCCGCCCGTGAGGTAGGGGGCGGTGAAGAAAGCCGTCTTGCCCTGCGGCGAGCCGTCGATCGTGATCTTCACGCCACCGATCTTGAGGTGATTGTCGTACTGTCCCCAGCTCGCGAGCGGCGCCGCCTCGAGGATCTTGTCGAGATCGGTGATGAACGGGTAGGCGATGACGTCGATGATGTTGGCACCCGCCGCGGTTGCGCGTTTCAGCACCTCGAGATCCGTCGCGTGGGTCGCACCTTCGTGCGCGGTGGTCACTCCTGCCTCGGCGTACAACATCTGGGCCGCCCGGCTGAACTCGATTTCCTGCTCCCGCGTGGGCTGGGGCAGGTTCGAGAACACGGGGAGATAGGCCGTCTCCATGATCAGGCCATAGGGCTCGTTGCTGCCGGGCTTGCGCACGATGACGCCACCCGGCGGAGTCCTGGTGTCGGCCGAAATACCAAAGTGCTTCAGCGCGGCCGAGTTCATCACCGCGCCGTGCATCGAGACGTGGCCGACCAGCACCGGGTTGTCCGGGAAGGCCTGGTCGAGGTCGTCGCGGTTGAGCAGGCGGCCGTCCGGCATGACAGTGTCGTCATAGCCGTAGGCCTGGATCAGCTGGCCCTTCGGTATCGCGCGCTCGGTCCGGAACTTGTCGATCGCCGCGACGATGCCGGGCACGTCCTTGCCGGGCCCCGCGGGCGGTGCGTACACCTTGACCTGGTTGGCTACCGACAGGGCGCTGACGTAGTGGCTGTGCGTGTCGAGAAAGCTCGGCAGCAAGGTCTTGCCGGCGAGGTCCACGACTTTCGTGGTGTCGCCCTTGTGGGCCGACTCGACTTCGGCACGCGCGCCCACGGCCAGGATCTTGCCGCCTTTCACGGCCAGCGCCTCGGCGGTTGGCTGGGCGTCGTTGATGGTGACGATGTCGCCGCCGACGTAGATCGCGTCAGCGACCTGCTCCGCCGCGACCGACGTGCCGGCCGACGCGGCGGAGCTGGGAGACTCCGTCTTGCGACTACAGCCGGTGGTGGCGACGATCAACGCGGCACAGGCCAGCGCGGTCATCGTTCTTGCTTGCAGACTCGTCATTGCTCGCTCCCTGGAATTCAGCGCCACCGCTTCGTGAAGTAAACCTTCCCGCCCCCGATCTTTCCAGCACCGCGCCCTTTCGCCGGGGCACCGTACATTTTTTGTACAGCCAAATCTTTTACAAAACCCGAAACCGCGCACATTTTGCGGCCGAAACTTCTCTCCGTGGCGCTTAGGTCCGGGGAATCGGGCCTGTCCGGCGCCTCCACGAAACCTCAAAAAGCCGTTTCCCAAGGAGGATTTACGTTATGTCAAACACCAAGATGATCCCCGCCATGGTGGCGACCGCTGCGATGGCGTTCGGTTTCGCACAGGCCGTGCACGCGAAGAGCCCGGTTCCGGGCAAGCCGGGCACGCAGAACATCGTCGAGATCGCCGCCTCGGTGAACGAGCAGACCGGTGAGTTCGACTACCTTCTGGCTGCCGCGACCTGCGACTACTTCGACGGCGCAATCGTCGAACTGCTGACCGGCAGCGACAAGCTCACGCTCTTCGCGCCCACGGACGCGGCCTTCGAGGCGCTGCAGCGCAAGCTCGGCGTGACGACGCCGGCTCCGGCCGTTACCTGCACGCTGCCGCAGGCGACGGTGTTCAACATCCTTGCCTACCACGTGACCGACGGGCGTCGCTTCTCGAACAGCGTCTTCAACAAGCGCTCGACCAAGATGATCGAAATGCTGAACGGCCAGTACATCGTCACGAACCCCGACCTGACGATCAACGACAATGCGGGCAAGACGATCAGTCCGGTGCTGCCGCTGGTGAACATCAATGCCAGCAACGGCGTGATTCACGTCATCGACGGCGTGCTCGAGCCGTAATGGCAGCAGTCTGCGCGTCGCCACGGCGCGCGGAGAGCAATGCCCTGGCGAGGCCCCCGATGGGGGCCTCGCTTTCAGGGCACCTCCAGCCTGGACGTGACCATTAATGGCCTGTCCAGGCCAGCTACGGCGAACCGTCCATGACGCGCAGCACCTGCCGGGCGCTCTGCTCGAACCGGTCAGCGGTAACACGGTCGAACTCGCTGAACTGCCTTGAGACGCCGCGTGAAACGTCGAGTTGGCCGCGATCGCCCACGGTGATCCAGCCTTTTCGCTCGAGCCATTTCACTTTGCGACGGACCGTCTCACGCGGAATTCCCGTCGCGCTGCTCACGGAGAGGGCGTTGCAGTGGCGCATGTGCGGAACGTGGTCGCCCGCTTCGACCAGCTTATCCAGTCCGTCCGCCGAGGGCCTGGCGATCTCTTCGTAGTATCGCTGCACGTTGCGCTGGGCAATCGTGGCGAGAACGATCGCGGCCGGCACATCACCCTCGAATAGTTTGTGCAGTCGAATGAGGTGGTCAGTCACGAACTGGCCTATCAGGTAGGACAGTTCGATGTTCCGTGCGCGATCGGCATTGGCTTTCATGTGACCCTCGCGGCCCTGGCGTCAGGTACGATTAGATTGCCGTTCAAGAC
>CAWHEA010000007.1:0-167964 GCA_963828265.1 uncultured Gammaproteobacteria bacterium
CCGGCCTGAATGCGTGACGTCGCGACATTGATCGTCGCGTCACTTCTCGGCTGGCGTCGCCTCGAGCACCCGCGTCATGGCCTGCATGCACTCGAGCAACCGCTCGGTTGTCTCGATGTCGAAGTCCTGGAAATCCCTGGACATCCCGTTGACGACACACAGCTGGCCACGCTCGCCGATGCTGAGCCACCCCTTCTCCGCGAGCCACCGGACCTTGCGGCGCACCGTCTCGCGCGGGACACCGGTCGCCGCGCTTACGGACAGCGCATTGCACGGCCGCAGGTGCGGCAGGTGCTCGTCGGCGGCGACCAGCGGATCGAACCCCTCGGGCGCATCCCGCCCGACCTCGTCGTAGTACCGTTGCACGTTGTGCTGGGCGACCGTGGCCAGCACGATCGCGGCGGTCAGGTCGCCCTCGAACAACTTGTGGACACGGATCAGGTGCTCGGTCATGAACCGGCCGGTGACGTAAGAAAGTTCGCGATGACGCTCGCGGATGCGGCTGCGATCGATCATGAGTGCTGGGTTCCCCGCGGGAGTGCCGGTCACATATAAGGCATTCGCTACGCCGCAGGTCAAGCATGGCGCAAGGCGCCCCGCGCGGCCGCCACAGGGCCGCGGACCGTCCCGAGTGCCCAATTTGGGCAGTTCCACCTGGACGAATTCCGCGGCGGCGACTAACGCCAGGCGCAGCAGCCAGTTAGACTGCGGACGCCGAAATCCAGGCAGGAAAAGAAGCGACCCGCAGAGGCCCCCAGGTGAGTTCAGGACATACGCGTTTACAGCTGCGACTCATCCTCGCGGCATGCCTGGCCCTGGCGGCCGGTCCCAGTCTCGTCGGGTGCGGCAACAAGGCGCCGGCGGCGCCCGCCGCAGGCACCGGTCGAAGTGAAGGCGATCACGGCCGAGGCGAGCCCGACGGTGATGTATGCCGACAAGGTCGGCGAGGTGAAGGGCTCGCAGGAAGTCGACATCCGTTCGATGGTCTCCGGCATCCTGCTGCAAGAAGCACTTCGACGATGGCTCGATGGTCGAGAAAGGCCAGTTGCTGTACTCCATCGATCCGCGCGAGTTCCGCGCGCAGGTGGCCAATGCCGAGGCGCAGGTGGCATCGGCCGAGGCGAACCTCTCGCGTTCCCGCCAGGACGTCGAGCGGTATCGGCCACTGCTGGCCGATGAAGCGATCGCCCGGCAGGTCTACGACAACGCCGTGGCTGCGGCCCGCCAGGCCGAAGCACAGGTGCACGGCGAGCCGCGCCGCGCTCGACCAGACGCGGCTCGGCATCGAGTACGCGCAGATTCGCGCGCCCCTGCAGCGGCCGCATCGGCGCGGTCCAGGTCTTTCCCGGCGATCTCGTGACGGCCGGCCAGACGCAGCTCGGCACCATCTCGAGCGACGACCCGGCCTGGGTCTATTTCCAGATCAGCGAGACGGAATTGCTCGAGTTCACCAAGCGTCACGGCTCGACCGACCCGCGGCCGACGACCCGGCGCGGATCGTGAAGCTGATCCTGAGCGACGGTTCCGACTATCCGCTGACGGGCCTCATCAACTTCGGCGACCGGGCACGTCGACCCGACGACCGGCACGCTGAAGATTCGCGCCGAGTTCCCGAATCCAGCAGCACACGCTGATTCCGGGCATGTTCGCCCGCGTTCGCGCTACGACCGGCCAGCCGGTCAATGCGATGGTCGTGCCGGATCGCGCCGTGCAGGAGCAGCTCGGCAAGTACTTCCTCACCGTGGTCGGGGCCGAGGACAAGGCGGAGCTGCGCCCCGTCACGCTCGGCCCGCGCTTCGGCAACCGCCAGGTGATCGCCAGCCGGGCTCGAGTCCGGGCGACCGCGTCGTGGTGGAAGGCCTGCAGAAGGCGCGGCCAGGCTCGCCGCTGAAAGTCGTCGCGGTGACGCTCGAGGATTTCGACCGTCCTGCGGCGCCGAACGCGGAATCCGCCGCCCCGGCCGCCGCGACGCACTGAGCAGTCGCCGCATGTCACGTTTCTTCATCGATCGCCCGGTCTTCGCGATCGTCATTTCGCTGTTCCTGCTGCTGGTCGGCACGCTGTCGCTGATCGGCCTGCCGATCGGCGAGTTCCCCAACATCGCGCTGCCCACCGTGCAGGTGAACGGCTTCTACCTCGGCGCCAGCTCGGACGTCGTCGAGGAGTCGGTCAGCGCGCCGATGGACCAGCAGATCAACGGCGCCACCGACATGCTGTACATCAGCTCGGTGAGCGGCGACGACGGCAGCGCGTCGATTTCGGTGACGTTCGAGCTCGAGCGTGATCCCGACCTCGCCGCCGTCGAAGTGCAGAACCGGGTGGCGCAGGCCAACTCGCAACTGCCGTCGGAGGTGATCAACGCCGGCGTCACCGTGCGCAAGCAGTCGCCCGACACCCTGCTGTACTTCGCGATCTTCTCGCCGGACGGCACGTACGACCCGCTGTTCATCAGCAACTACGGCTACGTCTACGTCGTCGACGAACTGAAGCGCGTCAAGGGCGTGGGCGACGTCAAGGTCTTCGGCTCGGACTTCGGCATGCGCATCTGGCTTGCGGCCCGACCGCATGGCCTCGCTCGGCATCACGGCGAGCGACGTGGCAGCGGCGATTCGCGAGCAGAACGTCCAGGTGCCGGCGGGACAGGTCGGCCAGCCGCCCGCGACGCGGGGCCAGAGCTTCCAGTACTCGCTGCGCGTGAAGGGCCGGCTGGTCAAGGCCGAGGAATTCGCGAACATCATCGTCGGCTCGAAGCCGGACGGGTCGTTCATCCGCATCAAGGACATCGGGCGGGTCGAACTCGGCGCGCGCAGCTACAGCAACGTCTCGACGCTCGACGGCAAGCCGGCGGCGCTCGTGTCCGTGTCGCTGGTGCCCGGCGCGAACGCCCTCGAGACGGCCGGGCTGCTGAAGGCGCAGATCACGCGCCTGGCGGCGAGTTCCCGAAGGGCCTCGACTACAAGATCGTCTACGACACCTCCGAGTTCGTCGAAGCGTCGGTCGAGGAAGTGATCCACACCTTCGTCGAGGCGCTGATCCTCGTGCTGATCGTCGTGTTCCTGTTCCTGCAGAACTGGCGCACCACGGTGATCCCGATGCTCGCCGTGCCCGTGTCGCTCGTCGCGACGTTCGCGGCCTTCCAGGTGCTCGGGTTCACGATCAACACGCTGTCGCTGTTCGGCATGGTGCTCGCGATCGGCATCGTCGTGGACGACGCCATCGTCGTGGTCGAGGCCGTCGAGCACAAGATGCGCACCGGCCTCGCCGTGCGCGAGGCGACGATCGAGGCCATGGAGGAAGTGCAGGGGCCGGTGATCGCCATCGCGCTGATCCTCGCGGCCGTGTTCGTGCCGATGGGATTCATCCCGGGCGTGACCGGGCAGCTCTACAAGCAATTCGCGGTGACGGTCGCCGTGTCGACGATGTTCTCGGCCGTCGTCGCGATCACGCTGACGCCGACGCTCTGCATCCTGCTGATGAAGCCGCACGAGGAGAGCAACGGCCTCGTCGCCCGGTTCTTCAGGGCCTTCAACTCCGGGTTCGACCGCGTCAACGCGCGCTATGGCGCGGCCGCGGCGGTGCTCGCCCGGCGCACGCTGCTGGTCATGCTCACGCTCGGCATCGTGATCTTCGTGACCGTCGGACTGTTCCGGGCTGTGCCGACCGGCTTCGTGCCGGACGAGGACAAGGGCGCCGTCTTCATGCAGGTGCTGCTGCCCGACGCCGCTTCGCAGGAGCGCACGGACGCCATCCTCGCGCAGGTGGAACCGCTGGCACGCGCGATCCCGGGCGTCGACTCGGTGGTCGGCGTGTCCGGCTATCGACCTGCTCTCCGGCACGGCGGCATCGAACGGCGCGCTGGTCATCGTGAAGCTCAAGCCCTGGGGCGAGCGCACCACGGCCGAGACCGGGCGTGCGGTCGATCCTGATGCAGCTGTACGGACTCGGCCAGGGCATCCCCGAAGCGGTGCTCATGCCGTTCAATCCGCCTGCCCTGCCCGGCTTCGGCTCGGTGTCGGGCTTCTCGCTGATGCTGCAGGCGAAGTCGAACCAGCCGCCGCAGGAACTGGCGCAGGTGGCGCAGGACTTCATCGCCGCGGCGCAGAAGCGTCCCGAGATCGGCCGCATCAGCACGACGTTCAGCGCCAGCACGCCGAACTACCAGCTGTACGTCGACCGCGAGAAGGCCAAGAAGCTCGGCGTGCCGGTGAGCGACGTCTTCACCACGCTGCAGACGTTCCTCGGCGGCTACCAGGTGAACGACTTCAGCCGCTTCGGCCGCAATTACAAGGTGACGCTGCAGGCCGAGCCGGACTTCCGCCAGGAGGTCACCGACATCGCGCGGCTGTTCGTGCGCAATCGCGACGGCGGCATGGTGCCACTCGACACGCTGACGAGCTGGCAGCGCGAGTTCGGGCGCGCGCTTCATGCAGCGCTACAACCTGTATCGCACGGCCGCGTTCAGCGGCACGCCGGCACCGGGCGCGAGTTCCGGCGACGCCATCCGCGCGCTGGAGGAAGTCGCGGCGGAGACCCTGCCGGACGGCTACGGCATCGAATGGTCGGGACAGAGCAAGCAGGAGATCGAGGCGGGCAACGCCTCGACGATCGTGCTCGGGCTGTCGATCGTCGTCGTCTTCCTGTTCCTCGCGGCGCTGTACGAAAGCTGGGCCGTGCCGTTCGCCGTGCTGCTCGCGACACCCTTCGGCCTGATGGGTGCGCTGTTCGCGCTGAAGCTGATCGGCATTCCGTTCAACGTGTACGGCCAGATCGGGCTGGTCACGCTGGTGGGCCTGTCGGCGAAGAACGCGATCCTCATCGTCGAGTTCGCCAAGATGAACCGCGAGCAGGGCATGCCGATCTTCGAAGCGGCGCTCGATGCGGCGCGGCTGCGCCTGCGGCCGATCCTGATGACGTCGTTCGCGTTCATCCTCGGCGTGGTGCCGCTGGTCCTCGCCAGCGGCGCGGGTGCGGCGTCGAAAGTCTCCGTCGGGTATCACGGTGTTCGGCGGCATGATCTTCGCGACGATCCTCACGACGCTCGCCGTGCCTGCGTTCTACGTGCTGATCCAGGGACTGTCGGAGCGGTTCGGCGGCGACACGCCGCCCGCAGCGCCCGCCCGTCACGACCGAGACCGGAGCGGCTTCCGCATGAAGCGCCCAACCCGCGTCGCTCGCCGTGGCGGTGGCGCTCGCCCTGGGCGGATGCGCGATCGGCCCGGACTACGAGCGGCCGCGAGCTGCCGGCGCCGGTCGAATACCGCGGCGTGCTCACGCCCCAGGAGGCGACCTCGTTCGCCGACGAGCACTGGGCCGAGGTGTTCAACGATCCCGAACTGCAGCAGGTGATCGAGACCGCGCTCGCGAACAATCTCGACCTGAAGATCGCGGCAGCGCGCGTCGAGGAATTCCGGGGTCGCGCACGCGTGGCCCGCAGTTACCTCGGTCCGAACGTGAGTCTCGGCGGCAGCACGTCGCCCTCGCCCGGCACGCCGGACGACAGCAGCTACTCGCTCGGCCTCACGCTCAACTGGGAAATCGACCTGTTCGGCCGCCTGCGTCGCGCCAACGAAGCTGCGCGGGCCCAGTTGCTCGCGACGGAAGACTTCCAGCGCGGCGTCGTCAACGCGCTCGTCGCGGACGTCGCGACGACGTGGTTCCGGCTGCGCGAGATCGACGAAGAAGTCGCGATCATCCAGCGAACCATCGAGAGCCAGGCGGCGTCGCTGGACCTGGTGCGCTCGCTGAAGCGCAACGGCGTCGCTTCTGCCACGGAAGAAATGCAGGCGTTGTCGCAGTTGGCCGCCACGCGCGCGCAATTGCCCCAGGCGGAACTCACGCGCGTGCAGACCGAGAACCTGCTGCGCTTGCTGGTCGGCGGCGAGCCGGGCCCGGTCGCGCGCACGAGCCAGCCGTTCGCGTTCGCCATACCGGACGACATCCCGGTCGGCTTGCCTGCGCAGTTGCTCGCCCGCCGGCCCGACCTGCGGCAGCTCGAGAACGAGCTGCACGCAGCGACGGCAAACGTCGGCGTCGCCGAGGCCAACCGGTTCCCGTACCTGTCGATCGGCCTGACCTCGTTTTTCGGCGTCATCAGCCCGGAGCTTGGAAACCTGCTCAACGGCAAGGACCCGGCGCAGGACCTGTTCTCGATTGGACCCTTCGTCAGCATGCCGATCTACCAGTCCGGTTACGGCACCGGCACCGTCGAAGTGTCGAAGGCGCAGCTGAAGCAGTCGGAGCTGGCGTATCGCCGTGGCGTGCTGCAGGCGTATCGCGAGACGGCCGACGCACTCGTCGTCACCGACAAGACCCGTGGGATCATTTCCGAGACGATCATCCGCCGCGATGCGGCGCATCGCCTGCTCGAGCTGCAGAAGAAGCGCTACAAGGCCGGCGTGGTGAGTTATCTCGAGGTGCTCGACGCCGAGCGCCAGCTGTTCGCGTCGGAGATCGAACTGGCGCAGTCGCAGCTCTCGCGCGTGGTCGGCTACGTCGATCTCTACCGCGCACTGGGCGGCGGCTGGACGCCAGATCGGGGTTAGGGGTTAGGGGTTAGGGGATGGGGGTTGGGGGTTGGGGGATAGTCGGAAGCGGCCTCTAGAGCGAGAGCAGATCGCTGCAGAGAAGGCGCGAACTGAAAAGTGCCAGTCTGACTTTCCAGCTCGATTTCCAGCAGTCGAAGAACATCCTCCAGGGCGACGCGCACCGGCTCAATTTCCCTTAAGGCGACTTGCCGCCATTTGAAACGATCCAGAACGTGATTCAGGAAGGCGCGTCGACGTTGCTTGCGTCGTGCGAATTCTCGGGCTTTGGCGAGAAGTCGCTCAGCCGCAGCGTGAGGCAAGCGGTTGATCCGGGGCCTTGCCCAGAGCGCGTGTCTGCCTTTCCAAGCTCTGGGCAAGGCCCCGGATCGGCCGCCTGCAACCTGATCGCGTGACTGCCTTTCCGCTCGCCCGGAAAAGACCCGCAGACGAACGCCCTCACCTGACCGTCCGCCCTGGTTCGCTTTCCCGCCTCCTGCGCGAAGCGCGCATGCCGCAGGAAATGCCCCACCTGCGCGGCGACGTCGTTGCGCGAACAGCATGCCGACGTGACTGTGCGGCACCACGACGTGGTCGTTGAGGCCGGGGATCACGGTTTCGCTCACCGCGACGGTGCCGTCGTTTTCTTCGTCGAAGTGCGCGAAGAACTGGCCGGTGCCGAGGCGCCGCGTGCCGGCGATCGCGCCGAGCGCGCGCCCGCAGTCGCCATGCCAGCAACGGCCGCAGGGTTCCGCCAGTTCGCTCAGTGCATGCGGCCCGATCAGCGGACGCAGCATGGATAACCGCCCCACTCCGCTCGCAGCGCGACTGCCGTTCAGGGGCGAGCCGAGGAGCACCGCATTGCCGGGCAGGTCACGCATGCCCTGCTCCAGCGCGCGAAAAACGATCGCGCCGCCGAGGCTGTGCCCTACGAGGTGGACACGACCCGTGCCCGCCGCGAGCTGATGGGCGAACTCGGCGAGTTCCGCCGACGATTTCGTCGACGTTGCCGTGCATCGACGGGTACGAGAACACGTGCACGTCGAAGCCGTGCCGCGTCTGCAGGCGCTGGCGCAGCACCCCGAATTCCAGCCCGTTCATCCACAGGCCGTGAACGAGGATGACCGGCTCGCGTGCGTCCGCCATCACTCCTTGATGGGCAGCTTGACGCGAATGTGCAGGTCGCGCAGCTGCTGCTCCGAGACCTCGGTCGGTGCGTCGGTCAACGGGCAGGTCGCTGTCTGCGTCTTCGGGAACGCGATGACGTCACGGATCGAGTCGGCGCCGGCCATCAGCATCGCGAGGCGATCGAGGCCGAACGCGATGCCACCGTGCGGCGGCGCGCCGAACTTGAGCGCGTCGAGCAGGAAGCCGAATTTCTTCTCGGCCTCCTCGGCGCCGATGCCGAGCATCTCGAACACGGTCGACTGCATCTCGTTGCGATGGATACGCACCGAGCCGCCGCCGATTTCGGAACCGTTCAGCACCATGTCGTACGCGCGGGCCAGCGCCTGGCCCGGGCTGGCCTTGAGCGCCACCGGGTCGTCGTTGACCGGCGACGTGAACGGATGGTGCATCGCGGCCCAGCGCTTCGAGTCGGGATCCCACTCGAACATCGGGAAGTCGACGACCCAGAGCGGCGCCCAGCCCTGCGGCCACCAGGCCGAGATCCTGGCCGACCTTGATGCGCAGCGCGCCGATCGCGTCGTTGACGACCTTGGCCTTGTCCGCGCCGAAGAAGATCAGGTCGCCCGTCTGCGCGCCCGTGCGCTGCATGAGGCCGGCCACCGCGGCGTCCGACAGGAACTTGAGGATCGGCGACTGCAGGCCTTCGCGGCCCTTGGCCGCGTCGTTGACCTTGACGTACGCCAGGCCCTTCGCGCCGTAGCGCGCGACGAACGCGGTGTAGTCGTCGATCTGCTTGCGCGAGAGCTTCTCGCCGCCCTGCGGCACGCGCAGCGCGGCGACGCGGCCTTCCGCGATCCGCGGCCGGGCCGGAGAACACCTTGAACTCGCAGTCCTTGACCAGATCGGCGACGTCGACGAGCTCGAGCGGGATGCGCAGGTCGGGCTTGTCGGACGCGTAACGGCGCATCGCCTCGGCGTACGTCATGCGCGGGAACGGCTCGGGCAGCGACTGGCCGAGCACGTCCTTGAAGAGCTTGCGGACCAGGCTCTCCATGAGTCCCATGATCTCGTCGCGCGTGAGGAACGACGTCTCGACGTCGAGCTGGGTGAACTCGGGCTGGCGATCGGCGCGCAGGTCCTCGTCGCGGAAGCAGCGCACGATCTGGTAGTAGCGGTCGAAGCCCGACATCATCAGCAGCTGCTTGAAGATCTGCGGCGACTGCGGCAGCGCGAAGAACTTGCCCGGCTGGGTGCGGCTCGGCACCAGGTAGTCGCGCGCGCCTTCCGGCGTCGCCTTGGTCAGCATCGGCGTCTCGACGTCGATGAAGCCGTTGCCGTCGAGGTACTCGCGCATCGAGCGCGTGATCGCGTGACGCTGGCGCAGGCGCTTCTGCATCACGTCGCGGCGCAGGTCGATGTAGCGGTACTTGAGCCGCGTCTCTTCCTTCACTTCCTCGTCGAGCTGGAACGGGATCGGCTCGGAGCGGTTCAGCACTTCGATGCCGCGCGCGAGCAGTTCGACCTGGCCCGAGGCGAGGTTCGCGTTGGCCGTGCCGGCCGGGACGCGGACGCACCGTGCCGGTGACCTTGATGACCCATTCGCCGCGCAGGCGCTCGGCCTCGGCGAAGACGTCGGCGGCGTCCGGATCGAAGACGACCTGCAGCAGGCCGTCGCGGTCGCGCAGGTCGACGAAGATGACGCCGCCGTGGTCGCGACGACGGTGAACCCAGCCGGCTACTTCGACCGTGGATCCGACGAGGCGCTCGTTGACGTCGCCGCAGTAATGAGTGCGCATGGGCATGGGGAAAATCCCGTCAAAAGGGGTGCGGGGACCGGCCGGGACCGGACCACAACGCTGAACCGGAGGATGTTACGGAGAGGGTTGTTGCGGCGCAAGATCGGCCGCGACGGGCTTGTTTTTCCACTTGGGCACGACGACGCCCAGCGTCAGCAGCATCTTGAATGCGTCGTCCACCGTCATGTCGAGGCGAACCACCTCGTCCCGGGGCACGAGGACGATGAATCCCGTCGTGGGATTCGGCGTCGTCGGCACGAAAACGCAGACGACGTTCTGCTCGGTCTTGGCCTGGACTTCTTCCAGTTCCTCGGACGTGATGAACCCCACGCTGAAGATGCCCTTGCGCGGGAACTCGACCATGACGACCTGCTTGAACGACTTGCCCTTGTCGGTCAGCACCGTCTCGCTGAACGTCTTGGCGCCGCCGTAGACGGCGCCGATCACCGGAATGCGGCGCACCAGGTTCTCGAAGCCCTCGACGATCTGCCCGCCGAAGAGGTTGCGGACCACGACCCCGGTGACGAGCAGCAAGATGAACGACAGGATGATGCCGACGCCGGGCACGTACTGGCCGACGAGTGCCTCGGGACGCCAGGGCGGCGGCAACAGCACCAGCGACTGGTCGAGGATGCCCGACAGGAAGCGGATGACCCAGACGGTCACCATGACGGGGATCCAGATCAGGAGCCCGGCGATCAGGTAATTGCGCAACCGGCGCGCGAAGCTGCGGCTGCCGCCCTTGCCGTTGCCCGCGTCTTCGCCGTCGCCGTCGTCGGTCGGTATCGGATCAGCCACTCGTCTCTCTCCAGCGCGGGCTTTACGCCCGACTCGACTCAGCGTTTGCGGACGGTCTTTTTCGGCGCGGCTTTCTTCGCGGCCGGCTTGGGTCGGGCGACGGGCTTCGCGGCGGGCTTCTTCGTCCCGGCGCTCTTCCTGGTCGATCCTGGCTCGCTCCTTGGCTCGGGCTTCGGCTCGGCTTTCGACTCGGCTTTCTTGTCAGCCTTGTCGCTCTTCGCCGGCGTCGCCGGACTCTCGGCAGGCGGACCGTCGTCCTTGCCGGCCAGGTTGCGCTTGCGCTCGTTGTCCGACTTGAAATCCGTCTCGTACCAGCCGCTGCCTGCGAGGCGGAACATCGGCGCCGAGATGAGGCGCAGCAGCGTGTGCTTGCCGCATTCGGGGCACTCGCGCAGCGGCTTGTCGGAGAACTTCTGCAATGCCTCCAGGTGGTGGTGGCACTTCTGGCACTGGTATTCGTAGATCGGCATGGTCGGTCCGGCGCGGTGAAACGTGGCCTAGGGTAGTCGAAACGGCCGCGGATTATACCGGGACGGCGATCCGCTCGAACGCGAGCTCGCCGTCCTTGACCGTCACCCGGATCGTGTCGCCCGGCTCGAAGTCGCCGCGCAGGATGCGCTGCGCCAGCGGGTTCTCGAGCTGGTGCTGGATCGCGCGCTTGAGCGGCCGCGCGCCGTACACCGGGTCGAACCCCGCCTCGCCGAGCAGGTCGCGGGCGGCATCGTCCAGCTCCAGGCCCATGTCGCGGTCGGCCAGGCGCCGGCGCAGGTTGCCGAGCTGGATGTCGACGATCTCGCGGATGTGGTCCCTGCCGAGCGGATGGAACACGACCACTTCGTCGACACGGTTGATGAACTCGGGGCGGAAGTGCTGGCCGACGATTTCCATCACGGCCGACTTCATGCGCGCGTAGTTCGTCTCGCCCGCGAGCTCCTGGATCACGTTCGAACCGAGGTTCGACGTCATGATCACGACGGAGTTGCGGAAGTCGACGGTGCGGCCCTGGCCGTCCGTGAGACGGCCGTCGTCGAGCACCTGCAGCAGCACGTTGAACACGTCCGGGTGCGCCTTCTCGACTTCGTCGAGCAGGATCACCGCGTACGGACGGCGGCGCACGGCCTCCGTCAGGTAACCGCCTTCCTCGTAACCCACGTATCCCGGCGGCGCGCCGATGAGCCGCGCGACGGAGTGCTTCTCCATGAACTCCGACATGTCGATGCGCACCATCGCCTCTTCGGTGTCGAAGAGGAATTCGGCGAGCGCCTTGCAGAGCTCGGTCTTGCCGACACCCGTGGGCCCGAGGAACAGGAACGAACCGTTCGGTCGGTTCGGATCCGAGAGGCCGGCGCGCGAACGGCGGATCGCGTCGGAGACGGCCTTGACCGCCTCGTCCTGGCCGACGACGCGCTTCGCGAGCGCCTCTTCCATGCGCAGCAGCTTTTCGCGCTCGCCTTCGAGCATCTTCGAGACCGGAATGCCGGTCCACTTCGAGACGACTTCGGCGATCTCCTCTTCGGTCACCTTGTTGCGGACCAGCGTCGGCGCCTTCGTCTCGCTTTCCTGCGCCGACTTCAGGCGCTTCTCGAGTTCCGGAATCTTGCCGTACTGCAGTTCGGACATGCGGGCGAGGTCACCGGCGCGACGCGCGGTCTCGAACGCCTGTCGCGCATCCTCGAGTTCCTGCGTGATCTGCGCGGCGCCCTGCGCCGACGCCTTTTCCGCCTTCCAGATTTCCTCGAGGTCGGCGTACTCCTTGCCGAGTTCGCCCAACTGCTCGTCGAGCGCCTCGAGACGCTTCTTCGACGCCTCGTCCTTCTCTTTCTTGAGCGCCTCGCGCTCCATCTTGAGCTGGATGATGCGGCGGTCGAGCCGGTCCATTTCTTCCGGCTTGGAGTCCATCTCCATGCGGATGCGCGACGCGGCCTCGTCGATCAGGTCGATCGCCTTGTCGGGCAACTGCCGGTCCGTGATGTAGCGGTGCGAGAGCGTGGCCGCGGCGACGATCGCCGGGTCCGTGATCTCGACCTTGTGGTGGACCGCATAGCGCTCCTTCAGGCCGCGCAGGATCGCGATCGTGTCTTCGACCGACGGCTCGTCGACCAGCACCTTCTGGAAGCGGCGCTCGAGCGCCTCGTCCTTCTCGACGTACTTGCGGTATTCGTCGAGCGTGGTGGCGCCGACGCAATGCAGCTCGCCGCGCGCGAGCGCGGGCTTCAGCATGTTGCCGGCGTCCATCGAGCCTTCGGCCTTGCCGGCGCCGACCATCGTGTGCAGCTCGTCGATGAACAGGATGACGCGGCCTTCCTGCTTGGCGAGGTCGTTCAGCACGCCCTTGAGGCGCTCTTCGAATTCGCCGCGGAACTTCGAGCCCGCGATCAGCGCGCCCATGTCGAGCGCGAGGATGCGCTTGTCGCGCAGGCTCTCGGGCACTTCCTTGTTGACGATGCGCAGCGCCAGGCCCTCGACGATCGCCGTCTTGCCGACGCCCGGCTCGCCGATCAGCACGGGGTTGTTCTTGGTGCGACGCTGCAGCACCTGGATCGTGCGGCGGATCTCGTCGTCGCGGCCGATGACCGGATCGAGCTTGCCCTGCTCCGCGCGCTCGGTGAGGTCGATGGTGTATTTCTCGAGCGCGCCCCGCTGCTCCTCGACGTTCGGGTCGTCGACCGGTTGCCGCCGCGGATCTCGTCGATGGCACGCTCGACGCCGCCCTTCTGCACGCCCGCGTCCTTGAGGATCTTGGCGAGCGGGCCCTTGTCCTCGAGGGCGGCCAGGATGAACAGCTCGCTGGTGATGTACTGGTCACCGCGCTTCTGCGCGATCTTGTCGGTGAGGTTGAGCAGCCGCGCGAGGTCGTTCGAGAGGTGCACCTCGCCGCCGGTGCCTTCGACCTTGGGCAGGCGGTCGAGCGCTTCACGCAACTGCGAGCGCAGCGTGTTGATGTTGGCGCCGCACTTGTCGAGCAACGGCCGCACGGTGCCGCCCTGCTGGTCCAGCAGGGCCTGCATCAGGTGCACGGGCTCGATGATCTGGTGGTCGCGGCCGAGGGCGAGCGACTGCGATTCCTGCAGCGCGGCCTGGAGCTTGGTCGTGAATTTGTCTTGGCGCATGGGGGCTCTGTCCGTGGGACGGTATGCGCCCAGAAGTGGGGCCGGACCCGCGATATAAAAGGGGTTAGGGGATAGGGGAGGAAGGTCAGGAAGGCCAGGAAGGTTAGGAAGTCGGAAGGCCAGGAACGGCAGAGACGGCTAACTCGCTGCTCAGCACTTCCGCCTCATCCCTCGCCGTCCTGACCTTCCTGACCTACCCTGACCCCTATCCCCTATCCCCTTCCTAGTGCATGCCCTGGTGCGTCACGTACACCAGCCCCACCCCCAGGGCGATGAACAGCGATCTGGCCCGAGGCTCGCGCGGAAATCCACCCGACGGTGCAGTCCGGGGATCAGGTCGGCCACGGCCACGTAGATGAAGCTGGCGGCGGCGAGGGCCAGCGCATAGGGCAGGAAGTCCAGCGCCGTGTTGAGGGCGTAATACGCGATCACGCCACCCACCACCGAGGTCAGGCTCGAGACCAGGTTCAGGGTCATCGCGCGGGCGCGGCTGAAGCCGCCGTGCAGCAGGATCGCGAGGTCGCCGACTTCCTGCGGGATTTCGTGGGCGAACACGGCGAGCGCCGTGACGATGCCGAGCTGCGGGTTGGTCATGAACGCGGCCGCCACCAGCACGCCGTCGAGCAGGTTGTGGAACGTGTCGCCGGCGAGGATCAGGTTGGCCGAGGCCCGGTCGCGCGCGTCGTGGCCCGGCGAGTGCATCTCGCAGGGATCGTCGTGGCAGTGACGCCAGAGCACGAACTTCTCGAGCAGGAAAAACAGCAGGATGCCGACCAGCAGCGCGAGGCCGATCCGATGGGCCGACCCGGGGCCGGCCGCCGTCGAGCGCGTGTGGAATCAATCCGAGGAACGCCGCGCCGAGCAGCGTGCCGGTCGCGAAGCTGACGAGGTGCGGCAGCATGGCCGTGCGCCAGCGCGCATCGAGCGCCAGGAACACGCCGGCCGCGAGGGCGCTCAACACGCCGCTCAGCGCCGTGAACACGACGATCAGGGTCAGGCTACTCAAGGGTCGTACTTCTGCGTGCGGGGCTGGGAATGCCGGTCAGGTTAGCACGCGGTCCGCGTGCGAACCGGTGGTGGTGCGGGGTGCGAGCCACGCCAGCGTCGCCATGCGACCGGTCCGGCCGCCGTCGCGACGGAAGGAAAAGAATTCGCGCGGCCTCGCGCTGCGTGCAGCGTCCGCCGCCACTGACCCGGTGCACGCCGACACGGGCCAGCGCATGGCGCGCCAGCCGGTACAGGTCGGCCTGGAAGCGGCCGGTCGCATTGCGCACGAACGCGTCTTCGTTCGCTCCATCGCGCGCGATGAATGCCTGCACGCACTTCGGGCCCGACTTCGAACGCATCCGGTCCGATCGCCGGACCGAGCCACGCCACGAGCTGATCGGGCTCCGCCTGCAGCGCAGCCACCGTGGCTTCGAGCACGCCGCCGACGAGTCCACGCCAGCCCGCGTGAGCCACGCCGATGCGCGTGCCCGCGCGGTCCGCGAACACGACCGGCAGGCAATCGGCCGTCATGACCACGCAGACGCGGCCCGGCTCGAAAGCGACGGCAGCATCCGCACGCGGCGGCAGCCAGCGGTCGCAGCCGGCCCGGAATGTTCGACGACGTGGCTGCCGTGCACCTGCTCGAGCCACAGCGGTTCCGCCGGCAGTTTCGCCGCGGCTCGCAGCAACGCGCGATTCGCACGGACGTGTTCCGGATCGTCGCCGACGTGCTGCGCGAGGTTGAAGCTCGCGTAAGGCTTCACGCTCAGGCCGCCGCCGCGCAGCGTCGACAGCGCATGCACGTTGGGCGCGACGTCCCAATCGGGCGTCAGCCACGAACCCTGCGGCGAAGACACGCCCTGCGTCATGCCTTGACGGTGGCGAGGTCCGCGGCGAGCACCGCAAGCAGGCCCAGCATGTCGTCGGGCAACGGCGCCTGGGCTTCGAGCGGCTTGCCCGTCACGGGATGCTCGAGCTGCAGCTTCGCCGCGTGCAGCGCCTGTCGCGGGAATTCACGCAACGCGACGCGCAACTCCTCGGTCGCGCCTTTCGGCAACGCGAGCCGGCCGCCGTACACGCGGTCACCGACGATCGGGTAATTGATGTGCGCGAGGTGCACGCGGATCTGGTGCGTGCGCCCGGTCTCGAGCTGCACGCGCACGTGCGTGTGCGCGCGGAAGCGGCGGATCACGCGGTAGTGCGTGACCGCATCGCGCCCACCGTCGCGGATCGCCATGCGCACGCGATCGGTCGGATGCCGGTCGATCGGCGCGTCGATCGTGCCGCCCGCCGTCATCACGCCGCGGCAGATGGTTTCGTATTCGCGATGGATCTCGCGTGCCTCGAGCATCCGCACCAGCGCGGTGTGCGCCTTGAGCGTGCGGGCCACGATCAGCAATCCGCTCGTGTCCTTGTCGAGCCGGTGCACGATGCCGGCGCGCGGCAGCTTGCCGAGTTCGGGATCGCGCGCCAGCAGCGCGTTCTGCAGCGTCTGGTCGGGATTGCCGGCGCCCGGGTGCACGACCAGCCCGGCGGGCTTGTTGACGATGAAGACGTGCTTGTCCTCGTACGCCATCAGCAGCGGGATCGCCTGGGCCTCCGCGGTCGATTCCTCGGTCAGCGTGCCGGCGATGGCGATGGTTTCACCGCCGTTGACCTTGTCCCGGGGTCGGCGCGACCTCCCCGTCGACCAGCACTTCGCCGGCGTCGATCCACGTCTTGAGGCGACTGCGGGAGTAGTCGGGCAGCAGGCGGGCGAGCGCCTGGTCGAGCCGTTGGCCCGCTTCGGTGTCGGGAATCTGCAGGCTGAGTTGAACGGTTGAGGTCGTCATGGGGTCGAATTCTATATACTTCACGCCCTTCCGCAGGGCTTCGACCCAGGATCCCCGCATGGCTGCTGCCTTTTCCCGACGATTACTCGCTTCGGCCCTGCTGGCGTTGGCCCTGCTGGGCACCGGCGGCTGCAGCAGCCTCAAGTTCTGGGACAAGGACAAGGGCGACCAGGTCATCGAGGGTTCGCCGGAGCAGCTCTACCGGGACGCGATCCGCGACATCAAGTCCAACAACTACCCGGGCGCCATCCAGCGCTACGAGATGCTCGAGGCCCGCTACCCGTTCAGCGAACAGGCCAAGCAGGGCCAGCTGGACCTGATCTACGCCTACTACAAGAACCGCGTCGGCCGAGTCGGCGATCGACCAGGCGGACCAGTTCATCCGCGAAAACCCGACGCATCCGCGCGTCGACTACGCCTATTACGTCCGCGGCCTGGTGTATTTCGAGTCGGGCGCCAACTGGCTCGAGCGCAAGTTCAAGGCGGACATCGCCAAGCGTCCGCCGCACGAAGCACGCAAGTCGTTCCAGGCCTTCCAGATGCTCGTGCAGCAGTACCCGAAGAGCCCGTACGCCGCCGATGCCCGCCAGCGCATGATCTTCCTGCGCAACCGGCTGGCCGATTACGAGATCGCGGTGGCGCGTTATTACCTGAAGCGCGGCGCCTACGTGGGCGCGGCCAATCGCGCCAAGGGCGTCGATCGAAGGCTACGACGGCGCGCCGGCCGTGGACGATGCGCTCAAGATCCTGGCGGCGTCGTACCGCAAGCTCGGGGTCGACGACCTGGCCAAGACCGCGCAGACAACGTCCGTGCCGCCAACGCTTACACCGCGTCCTGATCAATGGCCCGGGTGCCGCAGCCGCCGGGACCGCCGCAGCGGGCACCGCCAGCTCCAGCGGGCGACGGCGGTGGCGGCGGCTGGCAGTTCGGCGGTGCGCCGCAGCAGGCCGGGCAATGGGAAGCCACCGTGGGCGTGATCGCGTCCAACTCGACCGACATCGACTTCGAGGGCGGCACGACAGCCGACGATCGACAGCGGCTTCGGTTTCATGGCCGGTGCCGGCTATCACTTCACGGATCGCCTGCGGTTCGGGTCGACCTTCACGTACGACCAGAAGGACTACAGCGCCGACGTCGCGGGCGACACGCCGGGCGAGTCCTTCGCGATCGAGGGCAGCCTCGACACGATGTCGGTGATGTTCGATGCCGCCTATACGTTCCTCACCGGCCCGTTGACTCCCTACGTCGTGGGCGGCGTGGGCTGGGCCTGGGTCGACACCAACATCGCGTCCGCGCCGCCGGAAGTCGGCTGCTGGTGGCACCCGTGGTGGGGCTACATCTGCACGTCCTGGCAGGACACGCGCACGGTGGACGGCCTGGCCTACGAAGTGGGCATCGGCATGCGCTACAACTTCAGCAATTCGCTCGCGGCGATGGCGCCTACCGGATGCGCTGGATGGATTTCGAGAATGCGACCAGCACGCCTTCGTTCGACACACTGCAGCTGAACCTGGTCTGGAAGTTCTGACCGGATCCGGTCGGTCGACGGGCAGCAGGACATGACCGCGAAAACCCAATCCGCTGCTTTCTCACCGCACGCGACACGGGCGCCCGCCTGACGGAGCAGCCGGCGCTTGCGCCGGCCGCCGGCGAACCCGGCCTGCCGACGGTCACCGTGAACACGGACCGCGCATTCCAGCAGATCGAGGGCTTCGGCGGTGCGTTCACCGAAGTCCTCGGCGGTCAACTGGCTCGCGCTGGGCGCCGCGCACCGCCAGCAGGTGCTCGAGGCCTATTTCGATCCCAGCGCGCGGGCACGGGTATTCGCTTGTGCCGGGTGCACATGGGCAGCTGTGATTTCGCGCTCGGCAACTACGCCCACGTCGAGATCCCCGACGACATGGAACTCGCGAGTTTCAGCATCGATCGCGACCGGCAGGCGCTGCTGCCCTTCATCCGCGCAGCGCAGCGAGTGGCGGGTGCACCGATCAAGCTGCTCGCCTCGCCGTGGAGTCCGCCGGCGTGGATGAAGACCTCGGGCCGGATGAACGACGGCGGCAAGCTGCGCCCGGAGTGCCGGCGCGCGTGGGCGCGCT
Source organism: uncultured Gammaproteobacteria bacterium (assembly GCA_963828265.1). Classification (GTDB taxonomy): domain Bacteria; phylum Pseudomonadota; class Gammaproteobacteria; order Steroidobacterales; family Steroidobacteraceae; genus RPQJ01. The sequence continues at coordinate 18,270 of CAWHEA010000007.1, forward strand.
GCTACGTCCGCTTCATCGAAGCCTACGCGGCCGAAGGCGTGCCGATCTGGGGCGTGTCCGTGCAGAACGAGCCCATGGCCACGCAGCGCTGGGACTCGTGCCTGTACACCGCCGAGGAAGAACGTGATTTCGTGCGCGACTTCCTCGGCCCGGAACTCGAGGCCGCCGGCCTGGGGCAGGTGAAGATCGTGATCTGGGACCACAACCGCGACCTGATGGTCGAACGAGCGAATACGGTGTACTCGGATCCCGCCGCCGCGCGCTACGTGTGGGGCACCGGGTTCCACTGGTACGGCGAGGATCACTTCGATCACGTGCAGCAGGTCCACGATGCCTGGCCCGACAAGCAACTGCTGTTTACGGAAGGCTGCCAGGAAGGCGGTCCGCATCACGGCTCGTGGGAACTGGGCGAGCGCTACGCGCGCTCGATGATCAACGACCTGAACCGCTGGACGGTCGGCTGGATCGACTGGAACCTGCTCCTGGACCACCAGGGCGGCCCGAACCACGTCGGCAATTTCTGCAGCGCACCCATCCACATCGAACGCCTGCGTCCGACGCGATTCTCGCTGCAGAGCTCGTACTACTACATCGGGCACTTTGCGCGGTTCGTGCGGCCCGGCGCGCGCCGCGTGCTCTGCGCCGCATCCCGGCAGGACATCGAAGCGACTGCGTTCCGCAACGTCGACGGCTCGGTCGGCCGTCGTGGTGATGAACCGTACCGAGCAGTCGCAACGCTTCGCAGCTACGCGTCGACGACAGCAGGAGCGTGGCGGAGCTGCCGCCGAGGTCGATCGCCACTTACCTCGTACAGGACGGATCCGGAACCGCCCTGCCCTGATGCCTCGAAGGCACCAGGGCGGGCCGCCCTGCGTACGAAAGCCGACTCAGTTGAACGAGATCGGGCCGACATTCAACCCGTTTGGATAGTTGCCGTCCACATCGCCGTCCGTGACGTACTGCACATTGGCGCCAAGCACCTGGACGTGCACCTCATTGACTCCAGCGGCCAGGGCCGCGGCGGCCGATGCGTAGGCGCAAGCTGTCTGCAGCGTGAACGAGCCGAGCGCCACCGTGTAGTTCTGCACGCCGGGCGCAGCGACTGCAACGCTGCCTTTCAGCTCCGATGTGCATCCAGCGACCGTCGGCCCCTTCAGGATCAACGTCAGCGTGGGGCGCGTGTTCATCAACTGGTCGTTGCCCCAGACCGCGATCTTCAGGTTTGCCTTGCCGGTGACGTCCGCCGTGCCATTGCCAGGCGCCTTGACGAATGCGCCAAAGCCCCAGGGCTTGGCGTTGATGTTGATGCCGTAGCCAAAATAGAAACTAGGCGTCGCGTCGGCCGCGGCAAAGCCGTTCCACCAGTACTTGGTCGCCACGCTGGTGTCGATGTAGGTGCCGGCATCGCCCCCTTCGGTGGATTTCCAGTTGACGGGATCCACCTGCGAGTAATTGCTGGCGAAAGCCAGCGATGCACTAACGGTGCTGAACGCGGGGAACCGCAGCTCATCGACATACATGGTCGTATCGGCAGTGACGGAGCTGCGGCCGTTCGGAAACAGCACGACCGTCGTGTAGGTGCCGGCATCGGGCATGACGAAGCTCAGGGTCTCCCAGGCCCCCGCCGTGGTCGTCGCCGCATCCTTCTCGGTTGTGGCGGGCCCACCGGTGCCGCCCTCGAACTTGAGCAGGAAGTTCGTGCCCACGGCCGGCGAGAACACACGCAGAGTGACGGTCTTTTCGCTCGCGGTGAGCACCACGGAACCACCGAGACCGGTGATGGTCGTGCCGAAATAGTCGCCGTCGCCTGTCTTCTTGACGAACTTCACCACCTTGTTGGCCGCATCGTTCGGATCGTCCACGATCGCCACCGTGCCGCCGCCCTGGTTCTGGAATGGCTCGAAGCCGATGCCCGGCTCGGAGAAATCGACGCAAGCGGTGCCGGTACAGGTCCCGGTACTGCCGGAGCCCGGGCCGGCGCCGGTCGTCGAGTACTTCAGTTCGTCGAAGTAGAAGGTGAGGTTGCTGGCCGGCGGCGCGGTGGTCGAGAACACCGGGAACAAGCTCACCTTGTTATAGGTGTTGGCCGCGTTGTAGACCCCGTTGACCGGCGTCGCGAAGTCGAACGACAGCGTTTCCCACGCGTTCGCCTTGGTGGTGAGGGCGTCCTTCTCCAGGTAAACGGCGTTGTTCGCGGCGTCCTCCAGCTTCAGGCGCACCGTCAGGCCGGCCGCCGGCGCGTAGACGCGCAGGGTCACCACCTTGTTCGTCGAGAGGTCGAACCTCGGCACCGACTTGTCCGCATCGACGGTGTAGATCGTGGCACCGGCCCACGGCTGCCCCGCCGGGCCCTTCACGAACTTCGCCACCTTGTTGCCCGCATCGACCGGGTCGTCGGACTGCGCCGCCGACACCAGGCCCTCGAACGGCTCGTACTTGACGTCGGCGCTCGCGAAGTCGATGCACGGCGCGCTGCAGGTCCCGGTGTTGCCGGATTCCACGCCCACGCTGGTCGTCGTGTACTGCAGCTCGTCGAAGTAGAAGGTGACGTTGCTGGCCGGCGGCGCGGTGGTCGAGAACACCGGGAACAGGCTCACCCTGTTGTACGTGTTGGCCGCGTTGTAGACCCCGTTGACCGGCGTCGCGAAGTCGAACGACAGCGTCTCCCACTCGTTCGCCTTGGTGGTGAGGGCGTCCTTCTCCAGGTAAACCGCGTTGTTCGCGGCGTCTTCCAGCTTCAGGCGCACCGTCAGGCCGGCCGCCGGCGCGTAGACGCGCAAGGTCACGATCTTGCTCGTCGAGAGGTCGAATTTCGGCACCGACTTGTTCGCGTCGACGGTGTAGATCGTTGCGCCGGCCCACGGCTGACCCGCCGGGCCCTTCACGAACTTCGCCACCTTGTTGGTCGCATCGGCCGGATCGTCGGCCTGCGCGGCCGACACCAGGCCCTCGAACGGCTCGTACTTGACGCTGGCGCTCGCGAAGTCGATGCACGGCGCCGCTGCACGTCCCCGTGCTGCCGGAGCTGCACCACCCGTGGACGAAGGCCACGTCATCGAAGTAGAAGGTGCCGGCGCCGCCCGCGGCTCCGGTCTTGCCGAAGTCGAAGAAGATCGACACCTTGTTGTAGGTGTAGGCCAGGTTCAGCGCCGCAGTGCCGGAGACCTGATTGGCGAAGTCGAACGTCAGCGTCTCCCAGGTGTTGACCTTCGTGGTGAGCGCCTCGGTCTCGACCGAACGGGTGTCGTCCGCTGGCGTCCTCGACCTTGAGTCGCACCGGGATGCCGGCCCGCGGCGAGTACACGCGCACCGTCATTTTCGTGCTGGTCGACGTGAACGGGATCTTGCCGACGGAGTTGTTGGCGCCCGTCGACACCGTCGTGCCGGCCCACAACTCGGCCGTCGCCGACTTCACGACCTTCGCCACGATGTTGCTGCCGTCCGTCGGGTCGGGCACCAGCGTGGAGTCCTCGGCACCGCCGAAGCCGGTCAGCGTGTAGGTGACGGCGGCCGAATCGAAGGTGATGTGCGTGAAGCCACCACCGCCACCGCCATGCTGACGGTAACGGCAGCCGTGCCGGTCTTGCCTGACGCGGTGTGGGTGGCGGTGATCGTCGCAGTTCCTACGGCGACCGCGGTCACGACGCCCGTGGCGCCGACGGTCGCGACGGCCGGGTCTGAAGAGACAAAAGTGGAACCGCTGGTGACCGGGCCGGTCGTCAAGTTGTTGTAAGTCGCGGTGACGGTCAGCGCCTGGGAGGCACCACGGCGAGGGTCATCGTTGCAGGCGTCACGGCGATCGAGAGCGTGCGCAATGGGGAGACCGTGACCGCCGTCGTGGCGGTCTTGCCGGATGCAGTGTGCGTGGCCGTGATCGTCGCGCTCCCGGCGGCGACGTGCAGTCACGTACCCGGTATCGGCATCGACTGTCGCGACGGCCGGTGCGGATGAACACAAAGGTCGTCCCGAAGTTGACGACGTAGGTCGAGTCATCGCTGTAGGTCCCGGTGACCGTCAGCGCCTGCACGCCGCCAATCTCCATGCTCACGGGTTGGGCGTGACTGCGATGGAAGTCGAGGTCCTCGACCTTGGGCGAGTCCGGATCGGAAGGCTGACACCCCGCGAGGACGAGGCCCAGGCAGGCCGCAAGGGCGAGCAGAGAAATCTGCTTGAGGAATGTCATCGTGATGTCTCCCGCTACGGTATCCGATGCGAACGTGAGGGAGGCGCCTCCGATGCGACTGGCGCGGTAAAGCCCCCTTTCCGAAAGCGCTTTCAAGGCCGAATCTACACAGCTCGCGTCGCCCATGTCAATCGAGCGGGCGTCGGCAAGATTTGCTGCAAAGCGACAACCGCGCTACGCGGTCCGCCGCTGTCGCAGCAGTTCCGGATAGCGCGACTGCATGACCTGCTTGGGTTCCCGGTCCACCGTGAACAGTCCCCAGTGCTTTTCGGGCTCCAGCGGGTCCGGCGAGCCCTTCCAGGGCTCATCGAACGCCTCGAAGACGAAAGTCAGGATGCCCTCGCGGCCCGTCCAGTCCATCAGGTCCGCGTAATAGATCGCCTGCAGGTCCTCGGACGTGTTCTGCGGGCAGATGCCGCGGCCGTTGGAGTTCGTGGCCCAGCCCGCCTCGGAGATGACCACCGGCTTGTCCGGGTACAGGCTGGCGACGCTGTGATAGTTGTCCTTGGAGTAATGGAGCGCGTCGTGCACGTGCTTGTACTCCCACACCGGGTAGGTGTGCAGCGAGATGAAATCCAGCTCGCGCACCAGCGGGCGCAGCTTGTCCTGCCACGGCACGTAGTTTTCGCAGAACGTCACGGGTTGCGGAACCCCGTGCTTCACGCGGCGCACGAGCTCGATCATCCGCTCGACCGGCACGAAATGGTCGGTCCAGTCGACCGTGGCCTCGTTGCCCACGGCCACCGAGAACACGATGTCGTCGTGGAGCCGCGCGAGGTCGATGAGCCGCTCCACCTCGGCATCGTTCTCGGCGACGTTGGCTTCCAGCTGCGCTTCGCTGCAGGTGGCGCCCCAGGGGCAGCCGAAGTTGTTCATCTCGGCCGCGAGATGAGCGCCCAGCATGACCTTGAAGTCGAGCCGGTCGCGCCGGATGACCTCGAGCACGCGCTCGGCGTGCAGGCTGCAGTCGTACAGGCGCAGCAGCCGCCAGTTCTTCTGCAGGATATGGAGATCCTCGCGAATCTCGGCAACGGACGGATAGATCTTCTCGGCCGGGCTCTGGCCGCGCCGGTAACCGGAGTAACAGATGGCGTTGCCGCCTGGCAGTTTGAGCATGACTGATGCGTTCCCGGTGTCAGACGTACTTGGGCAGGCCGTTCTTGTCCCACAGGCCCCAGTACGCTCCGACGTCGCCTTCGGCGCCGACCTTCCACGCTTCGTCGAACGCCGCGAAGTAGAAGACTTCGACTCCGTCCTGGCGCGCCCAGCGGCACGTGTCGATGAAGTAGCGCATGGCGCCCTCCACCGACGGCACCGCGCCGTGGAATGCCGTGCCGGTATGCGGCCAGCCGGTCTCGCTGATGATCACCTTCTTGCCGGCGGCGACCGCGACGGTGCGCTGGTACATGCTCTGCATGTAGGCAATTGCCTGATCGCGCGGACAGCCTTCCCAGAACGGGTAGCAGTTGGTGAGCACGACGTCGCAGGCCGCCGTGATCCGCGGATGGCGCTCGAACAGGTAGTACGCGTCGACGTAGCCCACCGGCACGCCGGCGGCACCGCCTCCTTGACGCGCTCGATGTAGCCGAGGAGTTCGTCCTCCGGTCATGTCCTCGCGCAGCAGGACCTCGTTGCCCACGGCAAGGATGTCCGCGTGCCCTGCCCTCGCGAGCTCGATCGCGCCCGCGATCTCGCGCTCGTTGATCTCACGGTCCGTGCCGAGCCAGGCGCCCACCAGGGTCTTCATGCCGAGCTCGTGCGCGATGCGCGGCGTCCGTTCGTGCCCGTCCGTGCAGGAGAAGCTGCGCACCCAGCGCGTGTACGGCCGGATGATGCCAAGGCGCGCGCGTATCTGGGCCTCGTCCACCAGCGAACCGGGCGACTGGCCCTCGAGGTACGGGCTGAAACACAATCCGTGCACGCCTGCGTGCAGCGTCTCCGCGAACTCGCCGGCCAGGTCGGCGAGTTCCTGGGATGAGAGCGCCGGCGGCACCTGCGGGGCACCACTCGCATAGGCCGCCGCCAGCGCCGGAATCCGCGGCGCGGAAGGCGCAGCCCTGCGGGCAGGCGCTGGCGGTTCGGCCTCCGTCGGGTCCGACGCGGAACGGCCGACCGCCACCTCCGGGTGCTCGGCGAGCGCGAATGCCGGGATGACCGGTGGCAGCACCGGCGCCGCCGCGCACGACATCCCCGACCGGCCCGGATTCGCGCCGCGCCTCGAGATCGACCGACATGCTGCTTCACGGTCTCCTCGTCGATCTCGTAGAACCACAGCGCCGCGACGGCGGCGATCGCGGCGATGGCCGGGATCATGCTCATCATCAGCACGATGCCGTGGATGGTGCGGGGGCTCTGCGCGACGTTCGGCAGGTAGCCGAAGTAGGCCAGCAGCCAGCCGGCCCCCGCCCCGCCGATGGCCCAGCCGAACTTCTGCGCGAACGAGGCCGCCGAGAAGACCAGCCCGGTGGCGCGGCGGCCCCACTTCCACTCCGAGTAGTCGGCGGTGTCGGCGTACATCGCCCAGACCAGCGGCGCGGTCGGCGCGGCGCAGAAATTGATGAGCGTGTTGGCCGCCCAGACCAGCTTGATGTTCTCCGGCGGGACGAAGTAGAAGCCGAAGGTCAGCAGCGCGGTGACCGACATCGAGACGAGGTAGAAATTGCGCTTGCCGAAGCGCTTGGCCAGCGGCGACGTCGCCATCACGCCGAGGATGAAGGCGATCGCACCGGTGGTCATCACCGGGCCGAAGTACCCGCCGCCGTTCGGCACGACGTTCTCGAAGTAATAGATGGTGACGGTGTTGCGGATGTTGCCGAAGGTCAGCGCCGCGATGCCGACGCCGCAGAGCACGACCCACGGCCGGTTGCGGACCAGGTCCTTGAGGTCGGTCTTGAGCGACGTCTCCTGCTTCGGCGGCGGCTGCACCCGCTCGCGCGTCATGGCGAACGTCGCGAAGTAGAGCAGCACGGCGATGACCGAATAGATGAGCATCGTCATCTGCCAGCCGTACGGCGACGTGTCGCTGCCGCCGAAGTACCTGACCAGCGGCAGGGCCGTGTTGACGATGATGAACACGGGAATCAGCGCCATCACGAAGCGGTAGGACGTGACGCTGGTGCGCTCCTTGGAGTCCGGAGTCAGCACGCCGAGCAGCGCCGAGTACGGGATGTTGATGGCCGAGTACGCGAACATCATCAGCATCAGCGTGACGTAGGCGTAGACCGTGCGGGCGGTACCGTCGAGGTCCGGCACCGTGAACGCGAGGACCGCGGTCGCCGCCATCGGGATCGCCATCCAGATCAGGTACGGCCGGAAGTGCCCCCAGCGCGTCTCGGTGCGGTCGGCGATGGTGCCGATCATCGGGTCGAAGAACGCGTCGGCGACGCGGGTCACCAGCATCATCGTGCCCATCGTGGCGGCGCCGAGCAGGAACACGTCCGTGTAGAACTTCGCCATGAAGATCGCGAACATCTGCCAGAACATGTTCGACGCGAGGTCGCCGAGCCCGTAGCCGAATTTCTCGGACACGGAAAGCTTGTGGTTTTCAGTCGTCATGGTCCCCCCGAGTCGCCTTGCGCGACGCGTCGTATTCAGCGCTTCTTCTGATACGGCAGCCGGCCCTTGCCGCGCGGCGCGGGCTCGCCGTAACCACCCACACGTTCGTAGACGCGCACGTAGTCGACGACCAGTTCGGCGGGGAACTGCGTCGCTGGATTCGGCACGCCCGGAAAATTGCCGCCGACGGCGACGTTCATCACGATGTAGAACGGCTGGTCGAACGGCGCAGGCCACGGATTCAAGTCCGCACTGCTCCGCGCGACGATCCCCTTGCCGCCGCGCAGCTTGCTGCAGCTCCACCAGAACGACTGCGTCGCCCAGACCTCGCCGTCCACCGACCAGCGAATCTCGCCCGGCTCCCACTCGACGCGCATAGACGTGGAAGTCCGCCACCGACTGCCCGGGCGGGAACTCGTGCACGTGCGTGACGAGTTCGCGCTTCGGGAAGGTCGACCCGAAGTGGACCGTGCCGAGGTACCTTGGTGCGGCTTCTCGCCGACGATCTCCATCACGTCGATCTCGCCGGAGGCCGCCCATCCGCCGTACTTGTCGTCCTGGGGCAGCAGCCAGATCGCGGGCCACACGCCCTTGCCGTGTCGGCACCTTGGCGCGGAACTCGAACTTGCCGTAGCGCTGGCTGAACAGCGGCGTGCCGTCGCGTCTTGCGCGTCCTGATCCGCGCCGAGGTGTAGCCGCAACCGTGCAGCGACTCCTTCAACGCGCGGATGTACAGCAGGCCGTCACTGCACGGAGACGTTGTCCGGCTCACGCGTGTAGTACTGCAGTTCCTCGTTACCCCAGCCGCGGCACCCACTGGTGGTTCTTGTAGTCGAAGAACCCGTTGCCGAGTTCGAAGTCCCACTTCGTCGCGTCGATCGCGCCGCCGTCGAACTCGTCGCTCCAGACGAGCTTCCAGCGCCTGCTCTTGCCAGTCATCGGTCCTGCCCCGCCGTCGCCGACGATGCGCCGCCCCTGGCGGCCCTGGCCCGCGAACAGAACGCCCGGTACCAGAGCGCACTGTCTTTCGGTGTCCTGCGCTGCGTGGCGTAGTCGACGAAGACGAGCCCGAAGCGCTTGGTGTAGCCGTCGGCCCACTCGAAGTTATCGAGCAGGCTCCAGACGAAGTAGCCGCGCACGTCGACTCCGCTCTCGAGCGCATCCGCCATCGCGGCAATGTGCCGATGCAGGTAGCGAATCCGATCGGCGTCGGCGACGCGCCCGTCCAGGAGGCGATCCCGGTAGGCCGCGCCGTTCTCCGTGATGTAGAGCGGCGGCAGGCGGTAGTCGGCCTGCAACCGCAGGAGCAACTCGGTCAGTCCGCCCGGGAACACCTCCCAACCCATGTCCGTGACTTCCTTGCCGGACTCGACGGGGCCAAGCGGTGCTCCGGTGCCGGAGAGATTGCGCGTGTAGTAGTTGATGCCGAGCCAATCCAGCGGCTGGCGGATGGTCGCCATGTCCCCGGGCGCGACCTGCGGCGCGTCCTCGCCGAGGAATGCCAGCACGTCCTGCGGATAGCTTCCGCGCAACAGCGCGTCCATGTACCAGCGGATCGTCAGCCCGTCATCGAGGCGCGCCTTGGCGAGATCCTCCGGCGAATCCGTGGCGGCATGAATGGGCGCCTGATTCAGCACGATGCCAAGCGGTGCGGTGCAGTGCTGCGCGCGCAGTGCCTGCAACGCGACGCCGTGACTCAACAGCAGGTGATGCGCAACCTGCATCGCGGTCTTCTGGCTTTTCAGGCCGGGCGCGAAGATCCCGGCCTCGTGGCCGAGGATCGGCGACGACCCAGGGTTCGTTGTGCGTGGCGATCGACGCGGCGCGGCCGCCAAAGCGGCGCGCGACCTCGGCGGCATAGTCTGCGAACCGGCCGACGGTATCGCGATTCATCCAGCCGCCGCTTTCCTGCAGTGCCTGGGGCAGGTCCCAGTGGTAGAGCGTGAGGTAGGGCGCAATGCCCCGCTCGAGCAGCCCGTCGATGAGCCGGTCGTAGAAGTCGAAGCCCTTTTCGTTCCACTCGCCCGCGCCGAGCGGCTGTACCCGTGGCCACGCGAGCGAGAACCGGTAGGCATTCACGCCGAGGCTCGCGATCAGGCCGATGTCCTCGTCGACGCGGTGGTAGTGATCGCATGCGCGCTCGCCGCTGCTGCCGTCCTTGATCGCGCCGGGCCGGCGGCAGAACTCATCCCAGATCGAGTCCCCGCGTCCGTCCTCGTGTGCGGCGCCCTCGACCTGGTAAGCGCTCGTCGCCACGCCCCAGACGAAGTCCCGGGGAAAACACTCCGCGAGTGGCGTCGACTTCAGGGCTGAAGACCGCGTTGGTCGGGTGCTCGTCAGATTTCATCAGCATGGTGTCATTCACGGCATTCGTCGGGGCGGTCGAGTGCGGGCCAGGAGCCGCGGCTTTCAGCGGACCGAGAGCGCTGCAATGCCGCTCGCGATGGCGCTGCTCTTCTGGCTCGGCCGCCGCTACCTCAGCGGGTTCGCACCAGCGACCGCGGCGGGACGTCGACGGACTTGCCGGTGCTGAAAGTCACGTTAATGGGCGAGCTGCGCGCGTTGTAGGCGAGGTACGTCCGCGCGCCACTCTTGTCCTTGAACACCGAGTACAACGGCGTGTCGGCCGTGACCGAGAAGTCAGGAGTGCCCATTTCCTTCAGGCTCGAGAGCCAGAAGAGCGTGTGTGAGCGGGTCTCACCCGCTTCGACGCTGCCTTTGCGGTTCCAGAGTGCGAAGCCGGCCTCGGGATCGCCGAGCGCAGCGTACGAGGCGACGACGTCCTGCCAGATGTCCGCGGGCGTGCCATCGCTCATGCCGCGCGCCTGGTAGGCCTTGACGTCAGCCGGCAGTGCGGCGACGAGAGTGCGGATGTACTGCGGGTCTGCGCCGAGGTACGTCGAGGCCGTCGTGATCGGCAGCAGGTTGATACCGAAGATCTGCCGCGGCTCCTGGGTCCACCAGGTGTTGTAGGCGTACTTGCCGCCGAACACCATGCTGGCGAACGGCTTGCCGTACTCCGGCGCGAGCACCTGGCGGTCGAGGTCGAACCAGTACTGCTGTACGGATGCGACCTCGCTCGAGTAGAGGAATGCACCGAGGTCGCGCAGCTTGCGGTCGCCGGTCGCCTCGCCCCAGAGCATCAGGCCCGCCCACGCGTTCACTGCCTCGGACGACGATTCCTGGTTGTTGCCGGCGTCGAAGTTCGCGTCGCCCGAAGCCCACGAATGGCCCTCGTAGACATCGAAGTTACGCAGGAACGGGAAATCCGTGCGGCCGCGTTCGTCGGTCGCGATGTCCGCGATGATCTTGCCGACCATGCCGCCCCATTTCTGCTGGGACGCCCAGTCGGGGTCCCTGAGTGCGACGTGCGCCGCGCCCATCACCCAGTAACCGTAGTGGAAGTGATGGTCGTTCATGGCCTTGATGCTGTCGTACTCCTGCGGGAACGCCAACGAAGGTTCCGAGCCGGGAGTCCTGGGCGAAGTACGTGGAATGCCGCCCGTCGAACCATGATTCCAGGCGGTTCTTGAGTTGCGCGAGGAGTTCGTCGCGCATCTTGGTCTTGCCCTCGGCCTCGGCCACGCTCATCAGCTGGGCAGTCGCGCCGAGGCCCTTGCCGATCCAGTAGGTGCCACGCCCCATCTTGCCGAAAAGTTGCGACGACTTCGCAAGATCGCCGACCAGCAGGCTGCCGACACTCTCCTTGCTGGCCGCATCTTCGAGGCCCGGGCCACATGGGGACGAAGCCGTGATAGAGGCGCTCGAGCGTGAAGCTGTTGCCCGGCACCAGGCGAATGCGGCCGCGCACGGAGTCGTACCCGTATTGCGAAGGATGGTCGGACACGACGCTCGACCAGTGATGGGGGTAGAGGCCCATGAACGTCGTCAGGTTCTGCCCTTCCTTGGCCACCGTCTGCACACGGAAAACCGAGCGAACCTTGCTGGCGGCCTCGTCATAGGACCATTCGACGCGCGTGTCCGTCGGAAAGGCGTAGGCCACCGCGAGGAAATCGCCCAGCGTGGCATCGCGAGCATCCGGCAGTCCGGCGACCGAGAAGTAGCGGGCGTCGGCCGGCAGTTGCAGCACGAGTTCGGTCGGCTGCGTCCACTGCCAGGTCGCGCCGGTGGGCGCGAATATCGCGTAGGACTGGCCGGCGATCGTGACCGCGACAACTCGCTTGTCGTGTGCCGGATCGGTCGGGTCCGAGAAGATGTCGGGCTTGGCCGCGAAACGGAAGCGGACGTCGCCGGTGCTGGACTCGTAGTAGCTGAAGGGACTGCCGTGCAGCACCGTGGCGGTGAGCGACTCGCCTGCGCCCGCCGCCATGCTGACCTGCGCGAGCCAGTCGGAGAATTTCGACAGCCTGGCGTCGTTGGGCTTGAAGCCGAGCGGCGCGACCACGATGGCAGGTACGTGCGCGTAGCTGACCTCGAGGCTGCCGCCCACGTTGGCAAAACGCTTGGTCGGCAAGCCCAGTTCGAATCCTTCCTCGGTCGCGAGGTAGGTCATCGGGTGCGCGTGGATGACCTGCGACCAGCGCTGGAACATCACGGACGAGTACCACTGGTTGGTGGGCGCGGCCTTGCCGGCGGCCTCGCCGCTGACGAATTCGGCCACCGGCAGCGCCGGATCGCCGCCCTTCAACTTGGTGTAGTAGCCGCCCAGGCCGAACGGTGGCGTCCGGGGTCGCGGCCAGCGCGGTGCCCGCGTTGCCGAGTAAGACGACGCAGCCGGCGACGAGCGCCGCGGCCCTCGCGCGCATCATGACCGGCCGGCCCCGAGGTATCGCGTCGCTGGTGCGCATGCCGTCCATCCTCAGAAGTTGAGATTCACGCCGATCGTGAGGAAATTGCCCGACTCGCTGGTACGCGGATCGACGCCGCCGAAGGCGATGTTACTTGGCATGCTCAACGGCGCCGGACCCTGGCGCCCGTACATCACCCGGCCGAGCCCGGCATAGGCCTGCATCGTGAAGTACTTGGAGAATGAGAGTTCGGGCAGGTTGCGATAGACCCCGAGGTTCATGAACAGCGCCGTGTTGTCCTGGCCCCACTCGATCGGGTTGTCTGTGCTGGCCTTGTTCATGAACACGCCGCCGGCCGTGTAGATCCACTTGCCGCGCGTGTAAGCGGCGCCGAGCATCACGTCGTACTCGACGGCGCTGTACATCTTGTCCAGGTCGTCCGAATAGTTGAAACCGGGCTGGTCCCAGAAGCACTGGCTTTCCACTGTCGATACCGGGCCGTAGTCGCACTGCTGCGCCTGGCCCGACCACTCGCTGCGCTTCAGGCCATAGGTGAACTTCCACTTCTCGTTCATCCAGTAGTTGCCCTGCAGGATCAGCACGTTCTCGGACGGATCGTCGTATTCGGGCGAGGAAACCGGGCCGTTGGTGTTGCCCTGCGCCCCGTAGAACGCGCCTTTCGAAAACGAACTCTGGCGGCCGCCCGTGCTGTCCTGGTAGATCAACTCGACCAGGTTCTTCTCGTTCGAATACTGGATGAACACTTCGTACAGCTTGGGGTCGGGAGGGCCTTCCAGCAGCGAACTGGGGTTCAACGGCTTGCGTGCGTCGGCCTGCGCGTAACTTGCCTCGAACCGGATCTTGCCGACCGGGATTTCGAACTCCTTGGTGCCGTAGCGAATTGCCTCCGGATAGACGCCATACCCGGCACCCGACTCTGCCCACGGACTCGAAAGGCCCAGCGGGTAAGCGAACGAGTCGGAGCGCGTCCATGAGCGCGAGGAGAACTTGCCGACCTGCAGCGTGCCGTACTGCGGGTGCGACGCGCCGACGTAGGCGTCGGTGAACCAGTTGTCGAAGATGTCAGCGTCGCTGTTGCGCACCCGGGCGCTCGTCTTCGCTTCGATCTTGATGGCGTTGTCGAATTCATGCGACAGGCCCAGCGTCAGCTGGGCCAGGAACAGGTTGCGTCCCGTATCCTCCGAGTCGCCGCCCTGGTTCAGCATCGGGACCGGCGGCGACAGCACGCCGCGCGGATCGTAGGGGGACTTGTTCACCAGTCCTTCGGAGCAGTTGTCGCAAAGGGAGTATTCGTCCTTGGCGAAGCCGACGATCTCGAGCGGGCCGTACTGGGCCGCCAGCGCAGGAGCCGCGAGCAGCACCGTGGCGACCGCAAGGGATCGACTGAGAGCGTAGGTATTCACTGCGGTCTCCCGATGCAAACTGTTTGAAGCCGTCATTGTGTGCAGCATGGGCCGGCTCATTCGAACTTGATCGAGCCGCGAGTGAAACCGGTCGCGTACTCGGTGCCGACTTCACCGTGGTGTTGACCTGCGGGAAGATCGCCTGCACGTGGACTTCCCCGATCGGCTTGGCCAGCGCTGCCGCCAGGGTAGTGACCCCGGAGCTGAAGCCGCCGTCATTGCAGGCCTGGGCGAGCGAGTCATCGTGTTCAGGGCGACCGTGTACTGCGTCAAATCGGCCGTGGTCGGCGTCAACGGCTTTTCCACCAGGATCTGGCAAAACCCGCCGGACCCGTTCGAGTAGCACCTGGCTGCCGATGAGAGCGTCACGGTCAACTGCTTGTTGTTCGCCTGCTGGAACCACTCGCGGCGATTCCAAGTTCGATCTTGAGGTTGGTCTGGCCGCTGAGCGTTACCCCTGCGTTCGGTGCCGCGATGGTGTATCCCGGCGCCGCCGTGAAGATACCCATGTAGCCACCGGTCGTGGGAGCGGCGGTGGCGACGACGAGGTAGACGTAGGAATTGCGGCGGGGACAGCCCCGGCGCCGTCGACGTACCCGCCACCCGCATACGTGTTGGAGTAATCGGTGAAGTTCCCGCTGTAGAAACCCCACTCACCGCCTTCGACCGTGCGGCTGTTGGAGGCGTAGCCGGACGCGAAGACGATCGGCGACGCACTGACGCCGGTCGTTCGTGTACTGCAACTCGTCGAAGTAGAAGGTGAGGTCGCTCGCCGGCGGCGCGGTGGTCGAACACCGGGAACAAGCTCACCTTGTTGTAGGTGTTGGCCGCGTTGTAGACCCCGTTGACCGGCGTCGCGAAGTCGAACGACAGCGTCTCCCACTCGTTCGCCTTGGTGGTGAGGCGCGTCCTTCTCCAGGTAAACGGCGTTGTTCGCGGCGTCCTCCAGCTTCAGGCGCACCGTCAGGCCGGCCGCCGGCGCGTAGACGCGCAAGGTCACCACCTTGCTCGTCGAGAGGTCGAATTTCGGCACGAATTGTCCGCATCGACGGTGTAGATCGTGGCACCGGCCCACGGCTGGCCCGCCGGGCCCTTCACGAACTTCGCCACCTTGTTGGCCGCATCGGCCGGGTCGTCGAGACCGCTGGCGTGCAGACACCAGGCTCGAACGGCTCGTACTTGACGCTGGCGCTCGCGAAGTCAATGCACGGCGCGCTGCAGGTCCCGGTGTTGCCCGACGGTCCACTGCTGCCGGTGACGAACAGCACGTCATCAAAGTAGAACGTCTGGGCGCCGGCCGCCGCGCCGGTCACGCCGAAGTTGAAGAAGATGATCAGCCGGTTGTAGTTGTAGGTCAGGTTCAGTTCGGCGGTGCCGGTTGCCTCGTTGGCGAAATCGAAAGTCAGCGTTTCCCAGGGATTCGCCTTGGTGGTGACGGCGTCGGTCTCCACGGAGTGCGTCGGTACCGCCGCGTCCTCCAGCTTGAGGCGGACGGGATGCCGGCCGCCGGCGAGTAGACGCGCACCGACATCCGTGTGTTCGTCGCGCTGAACGGCACCGTGCCGACCGTCAGGCTGGGTCCCGTGGACACGACGGTCCCGGCGAACGTCTCGGCGCTGGATGAACGGTTGACCCTGGCCACCGTGTTGGTGGCGTTGGTCGGATCGGGCTGCAGCGAGGTGTCCTCGGCGCCACCGAAGCCGGTGAACGTGTAGACGATGCCGGCGGAGTCGAAGCTGAGGTCGCTGAACGGGCCGATGGGCAGGCCGCCACCGCCGATGAACGTGATGTCGTCGAAGTAGTATGTCTGGGCGCCGGCCGCCGCGCCGGTCACGCCGAAGTTGAAGAAGATGATCAGCCGGTTGTAGTCGAAGGCCGGGTTCAGGGCGGGCGTGCCGGCAACTTGGACGGCGAAATCGAAAGTCAGCGTCTCCCACGCGTTGGCACTCGTGGTGACCGCCTCCGTCTCCACGGAGCGCGCCGCGTTCGCCGAGTCCTCGACCTTGAGCCGTACGCGGATGCCCGCGGCGGGCGAGTACACGCGTACCGTCATGCGCGTGTTGGCGGCGTCGAACGGTATGGTCCCGACCGACAGGCCGGCGGTGCCGACGACGGTTCCGGCAAAGGTCTCCGCCGTCGCCGCGCGGTTGACCCGCGCCACCTTGTTGGCGCCGCCGGCCGGGTCCGCCACGACCTGGGAATCCTCGGCACCGCCGAAAGCCACCAGCGCGTAGTTGATGGAGGGCGAGTCGAAGGTCACCGTCGAGAACGGCGGCGGGTTGAAATAGCCCGCACCCGCGTACACATCGGCCTTGCAGGCGGAGCCGGCCGGCAGGCCGCACAGCGCGTAACGCGCCTGGCGCGAGATATCCCACAGGCCCCAGCCGTCGTCGATACCCTTCCAGGTCTCGTCGAAGGCCTCGAAGTAGAAAATCATGGGCGGGCCGCCCGCCGATCCCTGCCAGGACGGATACTTGCCTGGGCTGCCGTACAGCAAGTCGAAATACCACTTGGCGTTCTCGGGCTTCGCTGCGTACTGCTCGATCTCCGCCGCAGGGTTGGTCTGGCGGGCCTTCCAGCCGGTCTCGCTGACCACGATCGGCATCGAGTCGCCGACGCTCACCGTCACGCCGCCGGCGCCGACGTACTTGTACTTCACGACCTCGTTGAACCATTCCTTGGCCGCGACCAGCGACTGTCTCCATCATGGCCTTCGCCCGATCCGGCCCTGCCGCGACACCGGTCTGCTGCCAGTCCCAGACCGTGTAGCTGAACGGATACATGTGGATCGCAGCGAAGTCGATCAGCGGCAGGATCGTGTCCGGCTTGACCGGAACCCGGTCGCCGCCGCCGCCCGACTTGCCGGAGTAGAAAGTGCAGTCGTCGTCGGCCGTGACCGGCTGCGTCACCTGGCTGCGGATCGTGCGGATGTAGCCTTCGAGGCAGGGCAGCGGCATGTACTTCGAGAAGAACGACGTCTCGTTGCCGACGCTGATCGTGACGACGTTCGGGTACTTGGACAGATTGCTGATCAGGTAGCTGATGTTGAAGTCGTTGGCCGGATCGCTGCACGACGTGAGGCCCTTGAGTTCGACCCCGAGCTGAAACTTCATGTCCGGGAAGTTCTGGGCCGCGATGCGCAGGATCTTCTCGGCCACCACGTCGGTCGCTGGGGCCCTGGCGCCGAATAGCCGCAGCAGGTCGAAGCCGGCCAGGTCCAGCAGCGTGAGGTCCTGCAGGATCTCGGCGTCGCTGGGCACCTCTGATGTGATGGGTCCACCGGCGGTCCGATACGGGCTGTAGTTGACGGCCTTGCCCGTGCTGTAGATCGCAGGCAGCGGCCGCCGCGTGAACGTGTAGGGCGTGCACGTCACGGTAACGCCCTTGACGTTGCCGTCGGCCGTGCCGGAACCGTTCGTGACCGTGCAGGTCAGGCCCGCGGGCTGCGACGCGACGACCACCGCGTATTCGCTGCCATTGGCAATCGACAACGGGAAGGTGAACGGGCCGTTGGCGGCAATGGCGAGCTTGTCGCCGCCGTTGTTCCACAGGGCCAGGGTGCCTCCGGTGAAGCCCGAGACGGTGCCGCCGATCGTCACGTACGGGCTGTCGTCCTTCCAGTTCTGGCTCGAACCGCACGCTGCGAGCGTGAGAGACACGCCGAGCACGGCGATGCGCCGTAACGAACACAGTGTCGACGCGACGCTCCGCATGATGTTCACCGCTTGCTTGCCGTGGATAAATGATTCTGATCGCGCGTGCCGCCCGCACAGCCCGACGAGGAGTCGTGCAGCTGGTAGTTCTGTCCGGCTCATCTGCGTCCCCCGACGTTGCCGCGCGGCCCCGGCCTGTTGCGAGTCGAGACGCCGAGTGGCGCACTCGCTGGCGACCGTGAACGCTTTGAAAGCGCTTGCAGAAACTAGCGGACCGTCGGCACTCTTGTCAATCGCCGGTCCATCCAGTACTCATTTGCGTGCGTATTGTGTTGCGGCGCGGCAAACTTCTCCCGCGAAGAAGACGGCAGGACAAGCGCTGCGAGCAAGGAAGGAATCGAAAAATGCGTCGATCGGAACTGGAACGTCGCGCGATCGCGGCCGCGAATGGCTCGGCCGTGACTCTCGAGATGGTCGCGAAGGAGGCCGGCGTGTCGCCGAGCACGGTTTCGCGCATCCTCAACGGGACCGCGCGCGTCCGCGATTCGAAGGTGCGGGCCGTCGAAGCCGCCATCGCCAAGCTGCAGTTCATGCCGAACCCGGTGGCTCGCTCGCTTGCCGGCGGCAAGTCGATGAGCATCGGCGTCGTGACGCAGTCCATCGACAGCCCCTTCTATGGCGAGGCCCTGGCCTCGATCGAGAAAGGCCTGTTGCGCGGCAACTATTCCCCGCTCTTCGTCAGCGGTCACTGGCGCGAGGGCGACGAGCGGCGTTGCGTCGATCACCTGTTGAGCAGGCGCGTGGAAGGCATCATCCTGCTGACGAGTTGCCTGCCGGACCAGGAACTCGCCAACCTGTCGCGCAGCGTGCCGCTGATCTTGACCGGCCGGCGTGTCGACGGGGAGCGGGTCTACTGCCTCGACGAGGACAGCACGATGGGCGCGCGCCTCGCGACCGACTACCTGATCGGGCAGGGGCACCGCCGGATCGCGTTTATCTCCGGCCCGCCGAATCATCCGGATGCGCTGCAGCGGCTCAGTGGCTACAAGGCCGCCCTGGTTGCCAGCAAGATCCCGTTCTCCACGAAGCTGGTGGCTCCCGGTGATTACTCGGAGATGGGCGGACACGCCGCGATCAATGCGCTGCTCGACTCGCGGGTGGAGTTCACTGCCGTTTTCGCTGCGAACGACCAGACGGCGCATGGCGCGATGCTCGCGTTGCACCGCCGCGGCCTGAAGGTGCCGCAGGACGTGTCCCTGGTGGGTTTCGATGACCTGCCAGCCTCGGCCTTCATGATCCCGCCGCTCACCACGGTGCACAGGTCCATCGATGAGATCGGCGAGGGCGCTGCCGAGGCGATGATCGATCTCGTGGAGGGACGCACGCCACGCGCCATGGTTCCTGCACCGACGCTCGCGATCCGCGAGTCGACCCGTCCCTTGCGCAACTAGCCCCCTTCGGCGCACATGACCAGGAACGGTCATGCTAGATTTGATACTGAAAGCGCTTTCGCAAAGCTGCGCATGAATCCTCCTTGCAGAGGGCGCCATGCAGTACGAGGACACGATGCGGCGACGCTGTAATTGTCGGACACGGCTCCACCCATGCCTGAACACAACGGCGCCGCCATGAAGCCGAACGTCCCGGAAGATGCGGCGGGCATGGCAAGCCCGAATGGGGTCGCCGGAGGATTCGTCGACGTCGACGGCGAGCGGTACTACGTCATTCGCAATGTCGACAGGATGCCGCCGTTCTTTGTCAGCGTCATCTCCAGCGCGGACCACTGGCTCTTCGTTTCATCGTCCGGAGGCCTCACGGCCGGCAGGGTCTCGCCGGAAACGGCGCTGTTTCCTTACCTTCCCGTCGACAGGATTCACGAGAGCAATCCGCACACCGGCTGCAAGACGATCGTGCGGGTGCGCCTGCAGGACCGGCAGGTGACCTGGGAGCCTTTCAACCGGGAACACGAGGGTCGTTTCGCGACCAGCCGCAACCTTTACAAGAACGTCCTCGGCAACATGCTCTGCTTCGAGGAGGTCAATCACGACCTGGCCCTCGCCTTTCGCTACACCTGGGCCACGAGCGAACCGCATGGCCTCGTGCGCCGGTGCGAGCTGCAGAACCTCGGGGACGAGCCGTTGCCGGTCGAGTTCGTCGATGGCCTGCAGAACATCCTGCCCGCGGGCACGCCGTCGCTCGTGCAGACGAATTCGAGCAACCTCGTGGACGCGTACAAATGGACCGAACTCGACGCGGGTACCGGGTTGGGCGTGTACGCGCTTTACTCCGGGATATCGGATCGCGCCGAACCGTCGGAATCCCTGCGGGCCAATGTCGTCTACGGGCTTGGCCTGGACGCGCCCACGGTGCTGCTTTCGTCGCTGCAACTCGACGATTTTCGCCAGGGCAAGCCCGTGGTGCAGGAGGACCGCAAGCGTGGCATCCGCGGCGCCTATTTCCTGGTGGCCAGCCTCGTGCTGCCGTCCCGCGAATCGCAGCGGTGGCAGATCGTGGCCGATATCGGGCAAACCCAGGTGCAAGTCACTGAAATCATCCGGCGCCTTGCGGCTCCGGCCGATGCCGCACGGGCCGTGGCGCAAGCCGTCGCAGCGGGCTGCGACAAACTGGCGCGCATCGTGGCCGCCGCAGACGGGTTCCAGTCCACGGCTGAGGAGCCCGGGACAGCGCATCACTACGCCAATGTATTGTTCAATGTCCTGCGCGGCGGAATCTTCCACGACCAGTACAGGGTGTCGGCCGCCGACTTCGCGAAGAGCGTCCGCCAGTCCAGTGCGCGCGTTTATGAACTTCACCGCGGACTGCTGGATGGCCTCCACGAGACGCTCGCGCATGCAGGACCTGCTGTCAGCCGTGCAACGGACCGGCGACCCGCAGCTGGAAAGGCTCTGCTACGAATACCTGCCGATCACGTTCGGTCGCCGTCATGGCGATCCGAGTCGCCCCTGGAACAAGTTCGCGATCAAGCTGAAGGACGCTCGCGGTGAGCCATTGTTGTCCTATGAGGGTAACTGGCGGGACATCTTCCAGAACTGGGAGGCGCTGACTTTCAGCTTCCCGGAGTTCATCGAGCACGTCGTCGCGAAGTTCGTCAACGCTTCGACCGTGGATGGCTACAACCCATATCGCATCACCCGTGAAGGAATCGACTGGGAGGTCGAGGAGCCGGGCAATCCATGGAGTCACATCGGTTACTGGGGCGATCACCAGATCATCTACCTGCTGAAATTCCTGGAACAATCCAGGCAGTTTCATCCTGCGCGCCTCAGCGCGCTGCTGCACCGGCCCATCTTCAGTTATGCCAACGTGCCTTATCGGATCAAGAGCTTCGCTGAGCTCGTCGCGGACCCGAAGAGCACCGTGGACTATGACCACGCACTCGCGGCTCGCATAGCAGACCGGGTCGCAGCGATCGGCGCAGACGGCAAGCTGGTGCTCGAACGCGGCGGAAGCGTCTACCAGGTCAACCTGCTGGAGAAGCTGCTGGTGCCGTTGCTGGCCAAGCTTGGCAATCTCGTCGTCGATGGCGGAATCTGGCTCAACACGCAGCGACCGGAGTGGAACGACGCGAACAACGCCCTGGTCGGCCATGGCGTCTCGATGGTCACGCTGTACTACATGCGCCGATACGTGCGCTTCCTGCAGCAGCTGCTGGCGGGGGAACCGGGGCCTGTGGAATTGTCGGCGGAAGTCGGCGAGTGGCTGGCCGACACGTCCGCTGCGCTCGCCAGCATCCGCCCGCTCCTGGGCAACGGCCCGATCGACCCTGGCCTGCGCTGGCACTCGATGCAGGAGCTGGGCCGGGCGGCGAGCCGCTACCGGCTGTCGGTGTACAGCGACCATCCCTTTTCCGGCCGGGTGGAACGACCGCTCGGGCAGGTCATGGACCTGCTGGCCGACACGCTCGCGGCGATCGACCACAGCATCGGCAGCAATCGCCGCGGGGATGGCGCCTACAACGCGTACAACCTGCTGGACGTCAAGGCGGACGCCGTCGGCGTCGACTCGCTGTATCTCATGCTCGAGGGGCAGGTCGCCGCCCTCAGCTCCGGCGCGATCGCTCCGGCCGCAGCCGCAGCGTTGGTTGAATCCCTGTTCGGCAGCGACATTTACCGGGCGGATCAACGATCCTTCATGCTGTATCCCGACCGGCCGCTGCCAGGCTTTCTCGAGAAGAACCGCATCCCTGCCGACGGTGTCGAGGCACTTGCCCTGCTGCGGCGCATGATCGCCGGGAACGATGACCGCATCGTCGCGCGCGACGCCGACGGCTGCTACCGCTTCAGTGCCGATTTCACCAACGTCGGCGACCTGGATGCAAGGCTCGATGACCTGTCCAGACACTACGGCGACGACATCGATGCCTCACGCGAGCAGCTGCGCGCCCTGTATGAAGGTGTGTTCAGGCACCGCGAGTTCACCGGTCGATCCGGCAGCATGTTCGGCTTCGAGGGCCTCGGTTGCATCTACTGGCACATGGTGTCGAAGCTGCTCCTCGCGCTGCAGGAGAATTTCTTCGCCGCGCTCGACGGGAATGCGACGACTGATGTTTGCCAGAGACTCGGCGGCTTGTACTACCGGGTACGCGAAGGCATCGGCTTCAACAAGACGCCAATCGAGTATGGAGCGTTCCCGACGGACCCCTATTCGCATACGCCCGGGCATGGCGGCGCCCAACAGCCCGGGATGACCGGCCAGGTCAAGGAAGAGGTGTTGTCCCGCTTTGGCGAACTGGGTCTGCGGGTCGCCGATGGCGCAGTCCGCTTCGATCCCAGGCTGCTCCGCGCACGCGAATTCTCGTCCGTGGCTCGCCGTTTCCGCTTCCTCGATGTCGACGGCCAATGGCAGGAACTGACGGTACCCGCGTCGGGCCTGGCATTCACCTGGTGCCAGGTCCCGATCGTTTATCGCTTGCGCGCAGAAGGTCGCCCGGCGCTGGTAATTACGAGGCCGGACGGCCGCACTGAGGACCTGGCGCAGTTGTCGCTGCCGGCGGAGCTGAGCGCGGAGATTTTCCGGCGCAGCGGCGAGATAAGGCAGATTTCGCTCGATATCCCCCAGAGCGCGCTGCTGGGAACCTGACCGCGCAGTCTCCACAGTACCCAAGGCCGCCAGCTCGGGCGACAATGGCCGCCTCCCCCACGCTGGATGTCCGCCGCGCCGTGAACGCCGTTCCGCACTCCCCTGCTGCCCCGCCGGGTCTGAACACCTGCTCGATCCGCCACCGCGGCTGCGCGAGATTCCGTACAACTACACGTCCTTCTCGGACCGCGAGATCGTGATCCGCCTGCTCGGCGCCGAAGGCTGGGCCCTGCTCGACGATCTCCGCGCGGAGCGCCGCACCGGCCGCTCGGCGCGCATGCTGTACGAAGTGCTCGGCGACATCTGGGTCGTCCGGCGCAACCCGTACCTCGAGCAGGACCTGCTCGACAACCCGCAGCGGCGTGACCTGCTGGTCGAGGCGCTGCATCACCGGCTCGCCGATATCGAAAAGCGGCGCGATACCAGCGACGCCGTGCGCGACGTCAAGGTCGGCAAGCTGCTCGAATTCGCGCGAGCCGCCGTGCTGGACTTCGCCAGTTCGTTCGCGAAGGTCGAGACCCTGCGCCGCCGGGCGCGCAAGGCGTTCGCCGCGCACACGCGTGACGACAATGTCTGCTTCGACGCGTTTGCCCGCGTCTCGCATGCCACCGACGCGACCGACTGGCGTGTCGAGACTCCGTTCGTCGTGCTGGCACCCGACACCGAGGACGAGATTCCCGGTCTCGTGCGCGCCTGCATCGAATCCGGGCTCACCGTCATTCCACGCGGCGGCGGCACCGGCTACACCGGCAGCGCCGTTCCGCTCACGCCGTTCGCGGCCGTCATCAACACCGAAAAGCTCGAGCGCATCGACAAGGTCGAGCCGCAGTCGCTGCCGGGCGTCGCAGGCCAGGTGCCCACGCTCTTCACCGAAGCAGGCGTGGTGACGCGTCGCGTCGAGGAGGCCGCGCACCAGGCGGGCTTCGTGTTCGCGGTCGACCCGACGTCGGCCGATGCCTCCGTCGTCGGCGGCAACATCGCGATGAACGCCGGCGGCAAGAAGGCCGTGCTGTGGGGCACTGCGCTCGACAACCTCGCGTGGTGGCGCATGGTCGACCCCGAGGGCAACTGGCTCGAGGTGACCCGGATCGGTCACAACCGCGGCAAGATCCACGACGTGCCGGTCGCCACGTTCGAGCTGACCTGGAAGGACGGCCGTCACCCGCCCGACACCGCCAGGGTGCTGCGCACCGAACGGCTGGAGATTCCGGGAGCGACGTTCCGCAAGGCCGGCCTCGGCAAGGACGTCACCGACAAGTTCCTCGGCGGCCTGCCCGGCATCCAGAAGGAAGGGTGCGACGGCATCATCACGTCCGCGCGCTGGGTGGTGCACCGCATGCCCGCGCACATCCGCACGGTGTGCCTCGAATTCTTCGGCCAGGCACGCGACGCGATTCCCGCGATCGTCGAGATTCGCGACGAACTCGCGCGGCAGGGCCGCGCAGGCGGCGTGCAGCTGGCGGGCCTCGAGCACCTCGACGAGCGTTACCTCAAGGCCGTCGGCTACACGACGAAGTCGAAGCGCGGCGCGCTGCCCAAGATGGTGCTGCTCGGCGACATCGTCGGCGACGACGAAGCCGCGGTCGTCGCGCTGCGCGTCCGACGTGGTCCGCCTCGCCAATGTGCGCCACGGCGAAGGCTTCATTGCCGCCGGCGCGGAGGCCCGCAAGGCCTTCTGGCGCGACCGTGCGAAGACCGCCGCGATCGCCCGTCACACCAACGCCTTCAAGATCAATGAGGACGTGGTCATTCCGCTCGAGCGCCTCGGCGAATACACGGACGCGATCGAACGCATCAACATCGAGTACTCGCTCGCCAACAAGCTGCAGCTGCTCGACGCGCTCGAGGCGTACCTGCTCGGCGAACCGAAGCTCGGCAAGACCGGCGACGCCGACATCGACCGCATGCCGCGCGACGAAGTGCTGGGCACCCGGCTCGAGCAGGCCCTCGACGCCATCGCACAGGTTCGCGCGCGCTGGTCGTGGTACGCCACCCGGATGGACAGCCCGCTCGCAGGCGCGCTCGATGATTTGCGCGCGTCTCGGCCTCGAGGAGATCGCGACTGCGGCCACCCGCCGCCTCGCCGGCGAACCCGGCCTGACGGTGTTCGACCTGCTGCAGGACAGGACGATCCGCGTTTCCTGGAAGCACGAGTTGCGGGGCCAGTTCACGCGCATTTTCGCCGGCGGCCCGTTCGTGCCGCTGCTGGCCGAACTCGGGGAAATTCACCAGCGCGTGCTGCACGGGCGCGTGTTCGTCGCGCTGCACATGCACGCGGGCGACGGCAACGTCCACACCAACATCCCGGTCAACTCCGACGACTACGAGATGCTGCAGGCGGCCAACCGCGCCGTCGGCCGCATCATGCGGGTGGCCCGTGAACTCGGTGGCGTGATCTCAGGCGAGCACGGCATCGGCATCACCAAGCTCGAGTACCTGACGGACGACGAGACGCTCGGCTTCCGGGATTACAAGCGGCGCGTCGATCCGGAGGGCCATTTCAACGCCGGCAAGCTGCTGCCCGGCGCGGACCTGCGCAACGCGTACACGCCGAGCTTCAACCTGCTCGGCCACGAATCGCTGATCATGCAGCAGTCGGACATCGCGGGGATCAGCGACGCGATCAAGGACTGCCTGCGCTGCGGCAAGTGCAAGCCGGTCTGCAGCACGCACGTGCCGGGCGCGAACCTGCTCTATTCGCCGCGCAACAAGATCCTGGCGACCTCGATGCTGATCGAGGCGTTCCTGTACGAGGAGCAGACACGCCGCGGCATCTCGATCCAGCACTGGGACGCGTTCGGCGACGTCGCGGATCACTGCACGGTCTGCCACAAGTGCGAGACGCCCTGCCCCGTCGACATCGACTTCGGCGACGTCTCGATGGCCATGCGCGACGTGCTGCGACGCCTGGGCAACCAGCCCGCCAATCCGGCGAAGTCGGCCGCGATGTTCTTCCTGAACACGAACGACCCGGGCACGATCAAGCTCACGCGCAAG
Organism: uncultured Gammaproteobacteria bacterium; assembly: GCA_963828265.1. Lineage (GTDB taxonomy): Bacteria > Pseudomonadota > Gammaproteobacteria > Steroidobacterales > Steroidobacteraceae > RPQJ01. The sequence goes on from CAWHEA010000007.1 coordinate 43,930, forward strand.
CTCATGATCGACTGGGGCTACAAGGCGCAGCGCCTCGGCCACCAGACGCTCGGCAAGCTCGGCGCCGCACAGACGAAACGCCCGCCGGCCACGACGGGCGGACGGCCGCCCGTGCGCGAGCAGGTCATCCACTTCATCAACAAGAAGATGCCGGGCGGGCTGCCGAAGAAGACGGCGCGCGCGCTGCTCGACGTCGAGGATCGCAACTACGTGCCGATCATCCGCGATCCGGTGGGCACGACCAGCGATTCGGAGGCGGTGTTCTACTTCCCGGGCTGCGGCTCGGAGCGCCTCTTCTCGCAGGTGGGACTCGCGACGCAGGCCATGCTCTGGCACGCCGGCGTGCAGACCGTGCTGCCGCCGGGCTACCTCTGCTGTGGCTATCCGCAGCGCGGCGCCGGGCAGTTCGACCAGGCCGACAAGATCATCACGGACAACCGCGTGCTCTTCCATCGCGTGGCGAACACGCTGAACTACCTCGACATCAAGACCGTCGTGGTGAGCTGCGGCACCTGCCACGACCAGTTGCAGGGCTACGAGTTCGACCAGATCTTCCCCGGCTCGCGCATCCTCGACATCCACGAGTTCCTGCTCGAGAAGGGCATCCGGCTCGAGCATGCGACCGGCGTGCGCTACATGTATCACGACCCCTGCCACTCGCCGATGAAGACGCACGACTCGCTCAAGGTCGTCAACACGCTGATGGCCGCCGGCGACGAACGGCAGGATCGAGAAGAACGACCGCTGCTGCGGCGAATCCGGCACGTTCGCGGTGGCGCGGCCGGACATCGCCACGCAGGTGCGGTTCCGCAAGCAGCGCGAGATGGAGCAGGGCGCCGGCAAGCTCCGCAGCGACGGGTTCGACGGCGAGGTCAAGGTGCTGACCTCCTGCCCGTCGTGCCTGCAGGGCCTGTCGCGGTACGATGACGACGCGGGGACCGGCGCCGACTACATCGTGGTCGAGATGGCGCGGCACCTGCTGGGTCCCTCCTGGCTCGAATCCTACGTGCAACGGGCCAACGCGGGCGGCATCGAACGGGTCCTCGTCTGACAGGACGCAGCCCGGGCGCTGCGCCGAACGACAACGACAATGGGCGCCGCGCATGAACTGGACTGGACTCTTCGACCGCACCCGCGGTGACTTCAGGCGGCGCTGGGGTGTCGTGATCGCCTGGCAGCTGCTCGTGCAGCTGCTCGGATTCATCGCCCTGGCACCGCTCGCGGGCTGGCTCACCGACCGCATCGTCGCCCGCTCCGGGTCCGACGTGATCAGCAATTTCGACATCGCCCGTTTCGTGCTGTCACCGCCCGGCATCGTGTTCGTGCTGCTCGCGGTGGTCGCCGCGATCAGCTTCCAGCTCTCCCAGCTTGCCGGTTATGCATGGATCTCAGGGCATGCGATCGGACAGCGCCCGGTCACGCTGTGGGGGACGATCGGCGCCGTCACGAACAAGCTGCGCCTGCTCGTGCGGCTCGGCGGCCGCATGTTCGTGCGCGTGCTGCTGCTGGCACTGCCGTTCGTGGCGATCCTGGCGCTCGTGTGGTTCACGACGCTCGCCGGGCGGGACGTCAACTACTACCTGTCCGAGCAACCGCCGGAATGGCGCCGCGCACTGCTGGCAGCGGGCATTGCCGGCGCGGGATTCGTGTTCGTGCTGCTGGCGCAGTTCGCGCGCTGGATCTTCGCGATGCCCATCGCGATGTTCCACCGGCTGCGGCCTGCCGACGTGCTGCTCGCGAGCGAGCGCATGCTCGAGGGACGGCTGCTGCAGTCGATTGCGCCGCTGCTGCTGTGGTGGCTGGGCCTGACGGCGATGGCCGCCCTCTGCTTGCGCGTCGGCCGTCACTTCACCGATCTGGCGATGAACTGGGCCGGCGTCGATCCGCAGCGCGTCCTGCCGCTGGTCGCGCTGTTCATGGCCGTGACCATCGCCTTCAGCTTCGTCTACGCGATGCTGCAGTTCGCAGGCCACCAGTTCCTGGCGACCCGCATGTACGCCGAACGGCGTGAAGCACCGCTCCTGCTCGACGCACCGGACGACTCCGTCGCCGATGCGAAGGGTGCGCGCGTGGGTCGACCGCTGCTGCTCGCCGTGCTCGGCCTCGCTGCGCTGGCCGCTACTCGCCGCGGTCTTACCTGCTGCAGCGCCTGGACGTGCGCGAGGACGTCGCCGTGACGGCCCATCGCGGCGCCTCGCTGCGCGCGCCCGAGAATTCGATGGCCGCGTTCCGCGAAGCCCATGAGGCCGGGACCCACTACGTCGAGCTCGACGTGCAGCGCACACGCGACGGCGCGATCGTCGTGTTCCACGACGGTGACCTGATGCGCATGGGCGGCGACCCGCGCAAGGTCAAGGACCTGACGCTCGCCGAGATCGAGGCCATCGACATCGGCAGCAAGCGCGGGCCGCAGTACGCTGGCGAGCACGTGCCGACGCTCGCCGAGGTGATCGACTACGCGCGCGGCAAGTTCCGCATCAACATCGAGCTCAAGTACAACGTGCCGGACCCGCAACTGGCCGCAGCGGTCGTCGCGTTGCTGCGCGAGAAGCAGTTCCTCGACCAGGTCGTGATCACCTCGCTCGACCACGCATCGCTGCGACAGGTCGAGCAGCTGCAGCCGAGCCTCGAGACCGGCCTGATCGTCACGGCCGCCGTCGGCAACGTCATCAAGACCGACACCGATTTCGTCAGCCTCAATTCCGCGCGGGCCACTGCAAGCCTCGTGGACCAGGCCAGGGCCGCGGGCAAGAAGGTCCACGTCTGGACCGTGAACAAGCCCGAAGTGATGCTGCGCATGATCGAGCGCGACGTGGACAACATCATCACCGACGATCCGGCCAGGCTGGTGCGCGTCATGCGCGACCGCAACGGCCTGACGCCGCAGGAACAGGTGGGCGTGCGACTGCGCGTGCTGTTCACGGAATCGCCGCCCGAGCTGGAGGATGCGAGCTCGGTCCCCATGCTGTGAGCCTGGGGCCGGCGGCCGGACCCAGCGCCTAGAACCGGACGCTGAGCCCCAACTGCCCTTCGGCCTGGAAGAACGTGCTGCCCGACGACCGGACGAGGCAGCCGGCCTCCTGCGAATTGCTGACACAGAACAGGTCCGTGTCGGAATCGACTAACGTCAGGTAGCCACGCACGCCGAGGTTGAGCGCGACGTTGTCGTTGAACGGAATGCGAAAGCCGCCGCCGAGGCTGCCCGAGAACATGGTCTCGGAGTCATAGCCACCGGTAGTCCGGCTCCATGAACGTCGCGCCGATCGTGAGCGACAGGTACGGCACGTAGAGGTCGCTGTCGATCGGAAAGAACGCGGTGCCGCCGAACTGCAGGTAATCGATGCGCAGGTCCACGCCATCGAGCAGCGGATCCTTCGAGTCGAGACTCGTCGACTGGGTCGAATAGAGCAGTTCGTAGAAGGACTGGCCATCACGGTACAACCCGAGGTCGAGGCCGTAGCTCATGCCGGCGTCGAGATCGACCGAGCTTTCGGTGCCGTCCGCGACCGCGACGTCGAAGCCGCCGCCCACTCGGCCGCCGACGAACGGCGTGAACTCGAAGCGTGGCGAGTCGGCCTGCGCCACCAGCGGCGTGGCGAACAGCGCGGCCGTCGCGAGCAGCGGAATACAGATAAATCGGGCGGTCGAATTCATGCGGCGCTCCCTGTCTGCGAGACCGCTATTCTAGTGGGGCGCGGCGTAGCGGCGTCCGGTCTTTCCGCAGCCGACACGACGCCGACCGCTGCTACACTCGTGCCAACGAGCTTCGGCGGAGGAATGCGATGAGCGACCTGCAACAGACGCTGCGCGACCTGCACCGCGAGCTGGCGGACGTTCCCCAGCTCGACCCGGAGCAGCGTGCGATGCTCGAGGCGGCCCTCGCGGACATCCAGCAGGCGCTGGCGCAAGCGAGCGAAGCCGGCAACCTCCCGGGCGTCGCCCCGGACGTTACCCAGGACATCGCCCCTGCCGACGCGCTGGAGGGTGCCGCCGTGCGCCTCGAAACGAATCACCCCGGCCTCGCCGGCGCCGTCCGCGCATTCGTCGACGCGCTCGCCAAGGCCGGCATCTGAAGCGCCCGAATCAACTGATTTATAAGCAGTTTTCCCACATTCCGGCGGCGTGCCGGCGGGCGTGTCTGGTATCATTGCCGTTCGTCCCCTGACTGCCTCTCCCAACGTGACTGCCAATACGCAAACTGACGACTCCCAGCCGTTCGACGAAGCCTTCAGTCGCGCCGTCGACCTCGGCAACCAGATCGCGGACGGCGACGACAAGGCCGACCTGTGGGACATCGCGGACGGCCTGCTCGCGGGTGCCGTGCAGTACTGGCTCTACACGCGCCAGCCCTGCGGCGACCCCCGCTGCGAGGACTGCCTGGCGATCGGCACGGCCGAAGCCCGCATGGCCGAACTGCGCCGGCTGGTCGAACAGTTCTCGGAAGAGAGCCAGTACTTTCACGCACCGACGGACTCGAACGTCGGCCGTGCCTGAGGCAGCCGGCCGCGCGTCTAACTGCGCGCACGCGCGATTAATCGCGCACGACCTCCCCGAGCCCTGACGCGAGCATGGCCTTCCGTTCCATGGAGGGTTCGCCGTGCCACGTCCTGCCGTCCGCCTGTTCGTCGCCGCGCAAGCGGTGCTTCTCCTGCACACGTCCCCGCACGCTGCAAGCGTGCTGCTGCTGCCGACTGTCGACTCGCCGGCGGGCGGCGGCGGCTCGGTCGTGCTGGAGCCGGTCAAGCAGCGCGCGCAGCCGACACGCCGGCTGGTCTACAGCTGCGTTGCGCCCGGCCTCGTCACGTATTCCGATCGACCCTGCGGCCCCCTGCCGGAAGTGCGCGAACTGCAGGTGCAGGAACCGCCATCGTCAGCAGCCGGAGCGGCGCCGGAACCGGGCGACGCCGGCAAGGTCGCGGCGACGAGCGGCAGCAAGACGGCTGGGGGTGACAAAGCGGACCCCGGCGATGGCGAAGACGGAGACAAGGCGACCTGCCAGAAACTGCAGGCAACGCTCGACACCCTCGACTCGCGCATGCGGACCGGTTACTCGGCACGCGAGGCCGGCCGGCTATGGGAACGCTGGCGCGAAGCGAAGGCGCGCCTGCACGCAGCGAACTGTTGAGACGTCCCGTGTAAAATCCGGCACGTTCCGCCTGCCAGGTGACCCGCATGACGACCTCGCCCGCGCTGTCCTCCCGCTTGTTGCTCGTCTCTCTCGCGGGCATCGCGCTGATCGCGGTCGCGGGCTGTCAACGCAAGGAAGCGCCCGCGGATGAACCCGCGGCGGAGGCGAAGCCGGCGGCACCCGCCCCTGCGGCCGCACCGGCGCCCACCCCTGCGGCGGACGAATTTCCCGCAGGCGTGCTGCGCGCCTACGTGTGGCAGTGCGCGGACGGCCAGACGCTCGTCATGCGCAACCTGTTGCGCGAAAAGGCGATTGCCATCGATTTCCACGACGGCACGCGGCGGCTCGACCAGACGGTCAGCGCCTCGGGCGCCCGTTACGCCGACGGCGTGATGGCGTTCTGGACCAAGGGCAGCACCGCGACGCTCGAGCGACAGGGCGCACCGGCCGTGCAGTGCGAAGAACGGCGCGCCGACTCCCTGCGCGAGGACGCACGTGCACGCGGTGTCGTGTACCGCGCGCTCGGCAATGAACCGGGCTGGGTCCTCGAAATCGGCCCCGCGGACAAGCTGAGCTGGACGACGAACTTCGGCCAGGACCGCTACGACTTCGAGCAGGCCCAGGCAACGGCAACGACTGACGGCGCCAGCGTCTACACGGCGCAGAATGACGCGGTCTCGCTCAAGGCCACGATCAAGGCCGAACGCTGCGTCGACGATGGCGACGTGGAATACGACCACGTCGTGACGGTGGAGTCCGGCGGGCAGACGTACCACGGCTGCGGCACGCGCCTGAACGCAAAGTGACCTGACGCCGCGCCGTGCGGACGGTGGGCGGCTTCACTCACTCGTCGGGCAGTGGAATCCGTTCCGCGTCACCCGGCACCGGCGCAAATCGCTGCTCGCGCCAGTCGCGCCTGGCCGCTTCGATGCGCTCGCGCGAGCTGGAGACGAAGTTCCAGTAGATGTGCCGCGGTCCGTCGAGCGGAGCGCCGCCAGCCAGCATGACGCGCGAATTCTCGAGCGCACGGATCGACACCGGACCGGCGGCGGACGCCGAGCACCATGAACTGGCCTTCGTCATAGGCCTTGCCGTCGATTTCGATCCGACCCTGCGCGACGTAGCAGGCGCGTTGCTCGTGCTCGTCCGGCACCTCGACCGCAGCCCCGGCGGCCAGCTGCACGTCCACGTACAGCGTCGGCGAGAACACGTCGACCGGTGAACGCTCGCCGTACGCCGTGCCCGCGATCACCGTGAGGATCACGCCTGGGCGCTCGATGCGCGGCAGGCTGGCCGCACCGTGATGCGCGAACGACGGCTCCCGCTCTTCCTCTGCACGCGGCAGCGCGACCCACGTCTGGATGCCGTGGGCACGCGTGCAGCCGTTGGCGTCGCGCACCTCCGGCGGCGTGCGCTCCGAATGCACGATGCCGCGACCGGCCACCATCCAGTTGACGTCGCCCGGGCGGATCAGCTGCGCCGTGCCCAGGCTGTCGCGATGCATGAACGCGCCTTCGAACAGGTACGTCACGGTCGCGAGCCCGATGTGCGGGTGCGGCCGCACGTTGACGCCCTGCCCCGGCCCGAAGTCCGCCGGTCCCATGTGATCGAAGAAGATGAACGGACCGACGGTCTGCAGCCCCACCGCGGGCAGCACGCGACGCACGGCGAAATCGCCGAGGTCGCGCGGCCGCGGTTCGATGACGCGCTCGACCAGGTTCGACACCGTGGCGCCTACTTCAGGCCCAGCACGGCCTTGCCCTGCTCGAAGCGCACGTCGACCGGGATGTTGCGGGCGCCCAGGCGCGCGAGGTCGGCGGACAACTGGGGCTTGAGCACGCCGAGCTGCGGCGAGCAGCTCCTTGACGCCCGCGTAGTTGCCGTCGCCCTGCAGCTTGAGGATGTCGGCCGACAGCTCGTCCATCGCCTTGCGCATCTTCGCCATGTCGACGCGGTAGTGGCCGTTGGCGTCGCGGCTGAACGCGCCGCGATCGGCGAAGTAGTTGAAGCGCACCATGTTGGCCTGGCCGTGGGCCTCGGCGGCGCCCCACCGCACCGAGCGGAAGATGCCGGTGAGGAACGTCACGTAGTAATCCTCGAGCGAACCGCCGAGCTCGCCCTTCTCGTGCAGCTTCGTGATCATGTACAGCCCGAGGATGTCGGCCTTGCCTTCCTCCAGCCAGCTCGCCTGCTCCTTGAGCGCGTCGCGAACCGTGCCCTTGCCGTCGAGCGTGTTCTTGATGCCGAGGCCGTGCGCGACTTCGTGGAACATGGTGTCGGCGAAGAACGCGTCGAACGTCACGTGCTTGCGCTGCTCCGGCACGATCAGTTCGTCGGCGATCGGCAGCATGATCTTGTCGAACTTGGCGCGCATCGCGTTCTTCAGCTGCAGCCGGCGCGTGCCCTTCTCGAGCTGCACCTGCTCGTCGTTCGGCAGGTTGATCGCGATGGTCTTCGAGGCCACGTTGCAGTGGCCGGCGTAGTACACGGCGTCGTACGCGTTGAGGTCGGAATCGGTGCCGGGCTGCTCCGCCTTGTACGCGTCCGCGACCGGGAGGCCGCGCTGCAGTTCCGGCAGCATGGCGGCATAGCGTTCGAGGCGCTTGCTCCACTCCATGTCCTTGATCAGCGCGTACGACTCGTACGCCGCCTTGTAGCCGAAGAGCGCGTCCTCGTAGGTCTCGATCGGGCCGATGACGACGTCGATGCGGTTCGACTTCATGTCGAGCCAGGCGCGTTCGCTGGCGCGGTAATCGTCGGTGAGCAGCGCCTTGGCACGCAGCGTCCAGGTACTTCTTCAGGGCCGGGTCCTCGGCCAGCGCAGCCGCCTGCTCGAGCTTGGCCGCGGCCTTCTCCAGGGTTTCGCGGTATTCGACGTGGTACGGCACGACTTTCAGCGCGCCCTTGGCGTCGCGCCGCAGCAGCGTGTATTCGCTGCGCGACTGCGGCAGGTTCGCCTTTTCGAACTCCTCGCGCGTCATGTCGTGCGGGTAGAACTGCGCGCCTTCCGGCTTCGCGCCCGACGCCAGGCACGAACGGCGCATTGTCGGCCAGCCGGTCCCACGGCCCGTAATTCAGCAACACGAAGTCACGGGTCCGCGGGTCGGTGATGCCCTTCAGCAACGCGTCACGATCGCCGTACGTCTGCCGCCAGTACAGGTCGTCCATGATCGCGCCGGCCTCGATGAACAGGCCGAGCATCTGCCGCTCGCTGGCGGTCAGCGACGACAGGTCCGCGCTCAGCGTCACCGGCGCATAGATCTCGGGTCGCACGGCCGTCAGCGCGGGCGCAGCCTCGGCTCCCTTTGCAGTGGCCGCGTCTCCCGCACCTGCCACGCCTGCCAGCAACGTCATTGCCGCGATGCCTGTCAGCACCGCCTGTCGAATCATCGTCACGGTCGTCTCCTGGTCGTTATTTGCGGCCGAACAGCGCTTCGAGTTCGGCCTTGGCCTTGTCGGCCGCGCTCACGGCCTCGGGTCGGTAGGCCGAGGGTGTCGGCCGGAAGTAATCGCAGAAATTCGCTGCCTGCTTGTCCTTCACTTCTTCAGCGATGGTCTCGCGGCAGTGCTTGGCCTTGCCGGTGTCGTAGAACTCGCACATGCGGCAGACGTGCAGTTCGGCGCGGCACGCCCGGCATTCCTCCAGTCGCCGCAGCGGCAGCGAATAGTCCGCCAGCGATGCCCCGCATTTCCAGCAGCGCAATCCATTGTCCATCGCTCGATCTCAGGGTTGCGCCGGCGCGGGCGACTTGACGCGTTGCAGCCGCATGCCCGCACTGGTGGGCGCCTCGTGGCCGGTGCGGAACTGGAACTCGACGCGCAACTCGTCCGGGCCGACCACTTCGATGCGCTCGCCGTTCGCGTGGTGATCGGTCGCCGGATCGAGGCCCGGTGCCGCCGACGAATTCCATGCGGATGTCGCGCGGCGACGAGCCGTCCGCGAGCTTGTACGCAGGCTGGTTGCCCATCGCGCAGAAGTGGTTCGCCTGCAGGCGATCGTAGGCGAGCGAATACACCGTGATCATTTCGTGGGAGGTGCCGCCGAACTGGCGCTCGAGCACCGCGCGCCCGTTGGACGTGACCTCGAACTCGATCGATGGCGGGTCCGGTGGCCGGCGCCTCCATCGTGCCTTCCCAGCGACCGGCGAGCGCCTTGAGCTGCTCGAACGCGGCGATGTCGAGCGTCTGCGCGGCGGGATCGCCCTGGGCGACCGGGGCCATCAGGGCGGCAACGGCGAAGGCCAGCCAGGCACGCGGAATCTGCAAGCCAGTCATGCGCATTCCTCTTCGAATCGCGCCTTAGCTACGCTCCCCTCCCGGCCTTGTCAATCGGCCGCAGTCGATTACGCTTGCACCCCCGCTCCGTGGAATCCCGCATGGCCATCCGCACCGTTCTCCGCATGGGTCACCCGCTGCTGCAGCAGGTCGCCGCCCCCGTCGAGCGCTTCGGCACCGCCGAACTGCGCGAGCTCGTGGCCGACATGGACGAGACCATGCGGGCGCTGAACGGAGCCGGCATCGCTGCACCGCAGATCGGGGTGTCGTTGCGGGTCGTGATCTTCGAGGTCACGCACAACCCGCGCTATCCACAGGCCGAGCCGGTGCCGTACACCGTCCTGGTCAACCCGGCGCTGGATCCGATCGGCGACGAGCAGGACGAGGCCTGGGAAGGGTGCCTGTCGGTGCCGGGCCTGCGGGGCGTGGTCGCGCGCCACACCAACCTGCGCTACCGCGGCTTCGACCTGGAAGGCCGGCCGATCGACCGCACCGTGACCGGCTTCCACGCGCGCGTCGTGCAGCACGAGGTGGATCACCTCGACGGCATCCTTTATCCGATGCGCGTCGCGGACATGCGCTCGTTCGGCTTCGAGGACGAGCTCTTCCCGGACCGGAGCGCCCTGCCGCCGGACTGACCCGGGCCACCCGCAGGACCGGCTGCATTAGGCGCAACGAATTTCGCATCTTCCGTATTTATGTGGCGCGGATCGCGGTCGATGCTTGGGCCGTCTCCAACGGAAGATGGCGATGACCCGCACCCTCGAGAACAAACAGGTCGAATCGCTGCGAGCGGCGATGCGCGCGCGGCAGGCCCAGCTGCGCGAAGAGATCCGCCAGACGCTGATCAAGGCCGATTCGGAGCACTACCTGCAGATCGCCGACTCGGTGCGGGACCTCGAGGACGAATCCTTCGCCGACCTGATCGTCGACGTCGGCCTCGCCGAGATCGACCGCGACCTCGAGGAACTGCGCGCGATCGACGCAGCGCTGCTGCGCGTGGCCGACGGCAGTTACGGCGTCTGCGAGGTCTGCGACAAGCCGATCGATCCGAAGCGGCTCGAGATCACGCCGCACGCGCTGCGCTGCATCGATTGCCAGACGCTGTTCGAGCGCACGCACTTCCAGAAGACGGGGCACACGCTTTAGGAAGTGATTAGTGATAGTGACAGTGGCCGCTCAACGCTCTCGCGCCACGCCGCGTCGTAGTTCTGCCCGTACTGCATGATCCGCTCCAGCACGGCGTCGTAGCCCATGCCGGCAGCAAGCGCCGAGGTGGCGAAGTCCTCGATCTGCGCCAGGTTGGGATTCGCATTCGCCTCGAGCACGTACACGCTGCCGTCCGGCCGCAGGCGCAGGTCGATGCGCGCGTAGCCGCTGAGCGACAGCGCGCGGTAGATGCGTCGCACCAGCGTCGCCAGCCGCAGCGGCAGGCCCGGCGGCAGGTCGCGCGCGGGACCCGTGCCGATGCCGTGCCGCTGCTGGTACTTGCGGTCCCACTTCACCTTGCGCGTCGCGATCGACATCACGTCCGGCAGCGTGCCGAAATTGAGTTCCCACACCGGGAAGGTCGTCAGCCGCTCGTTGCCCATGACGCCGATGTAGAGTTCGCGCCCCTCGATGTATTCCTCGACCAGCGCGTCCGAATTCGTCTGCTCGTGGATGAACTCGACGCGCTCGCGCAGCTTCTGGCTGTCGTAGACGATCGAAGCCTGCGAGATGCCGAGCGAGGCGTCCTCGGTGGCCGACTTCACGAACAGCGGAAACTTGAGCTTGCGCGGCTCGACGTAGCGGCGCTTGCGCGGCAGCAGCGCGTAGCCGTGCCGTGGGAATGCGGTGGTAGGCCAGGATCTGCTTCGACAGCACCTTGTCGCGCGAGATCATCATGCCGCGCGGGTTGCAGCCGGTGTACGGCAGGCGCATGAGCTCGAGGAAGGCCACCACGTACTGGTCGTAGGTGACGATGCCCTGGAACTCCTCGAGCAGGTTGAAGGCGATGTCCGGCTTCCACTCCATGATCGTGGAGCGCAGTTCGGCCAGGTTGTCGCCCATGCCGAGCACCTTCACTTCGTGCCCCATCGCCTTCAGCGACGAGGTCACGTCGTATTCGGTGCGCCACTCGTCGATCTCCTGGATGGAGTAGCCGTCGGTGGATTCGGGGGGCACCAGCGTTTCGTGCACGAGCACGAGCACGCGCAGGGGTTTCTTGGTCATAGGGCGTAGTTCTCGCGGTCGCGCAGCAGCGTCTCGAGCATGATGCGCTCGAGCATCACGAGCACTTCCCGCTTGGTGTCGCGCTGGCTGTGCCTGAGCCGCAGGTTCATGCAGACGTGCGCGCTGTGTCGCTATTTTCAGGACGTGCTGGACCAGGTACGGGTGCATTCTCGCACGCCGGATCATCAGGCGCTCGACCTGCGGCTGCACCTTGCGCAGGAACCGGCCCGCGTGCAGGCCGTGCGGATGGTCCTCGACCGTGCCGAAAACGCGCAGCAGGCGGCGGTCGTACGTGCGCGCCGTGTTCGAGCTCGTAGCGGCGCTGCTTGCGCCGGTAGTGCTCGCGCAGCGTGCGGGTGTTCTCGGACAGCGGCTCGATGACTTCGCGGTTCAGGCGCAGCGCACGCTTGCCCTGCAGGTTGCGCATCGTCGCGTCGACGTAGTCGAGCTTGCGCAGCGCGGGCCAGCCGGCGTACTGGCTGCGCCAGCGCGAGTAGCGCGGCAGCCAGACGGCGAACGTCTCGGCGAAGTCCTCGGTGGGATGGCTCTGCGCGTACCAGTGGCCGAGGTGCAGCACGAACCGGCGGCTGGTCGGCCGCGGAAAATACCGCGACGGATAGCGACGCGACGCCTTGCCGAACGTATCGCGCCACGTCTTGCGCCGGCGCAGGCCGAACGCGGTGTCGATCGCGTGCCCGGTCTCGTGGCGCAGGATGCGCATCAGCCACTTGTCGTTGCCGCCCTCCACCTCGTGCATGAAGCGTCGCTCGAGGCGCTGCAGCCGCGGGTGCGCCAGGTAGAAAGGAATGGCGATGCCGGGAATGCCGTCCGGCGAGAACCATTCCTCGGACAGCCAGAGGTGCGGACGGAAGATGATGCCCTTGAGCCGCAGTTCCTCGTAGAGCCGCTGCACGGCGTCGTCGAGGCCCGAACGCGCCAGGGACAGGCGCAGGTCGCAGAAGCGCATGTCGAGCAGCGCTTCGTCGTCGAGCCGCGTCCACGCCGGCTCGCGCAGCCGGCGCCGACGGGGCTTCACGCCGTCACTCCGCCCGTCGCCAGGCGCGCAATGCATCGCTCGGCCGCAACGTCGAGCTGGTCGCGGCCCGCGAGCCGGCCGAGCGCGGCCGCGGGTAGCGCATCGACACCGTGTTGCAGGCCGAACAGCGTGCCGACGAGTCCGGCGACCAGGGCCGCGTCGTCGCGGACGCTGCGCCTTGCTTCTGCAATGGCCGCATCGAAATCCCGGGCGTCGCTGACGATGCGACGTGCGATTGCGAGAGCCTGCAGCACGTCGATGGCGCCGCCGATCGCCTTGGCGCCAACGGCAGCCGGCGCGGTGGTCACCGCGGCCTGCACGTCTTTGCGCAGTGGCTTGGCTGACCAGCAGCGTGCCAGCGGGTTCGGGGATGGCTTGCAGCCACTCCTGCGACGGCTGGCCGTGCAGTGCGCTGACCAGCATCGCCGAGTAGACGCGGCAGGCATCGAGGATCAGCGGCGACTGGTGCGTGGTGCGCGAACACTCGGCGGCGAGTGCGATGGCCGCGACGGGATCGTTGCCTGCAAACAGCGCGGCGGCGAGCACGCGCGGCAGGCTCGTCGCGGCGGCGTCCTTCGGATCGTGCGAACCGGCCATCGGCAAGCCGCGCCAGCGGAAGGTGGCGAGCGCCTTCGCGACGTCGGGCGACGCGTGTGCTTCGCCGGGTTCGCCCGTGGCCGACCGGTGTCCGTCCTTGAACCAGCGCCAGTAACGCTCGATCTGGTCGCGCGCATCGCAGCGGCCAAGACGCGTCCAGGCTCTCGGCAAGACAGAGCGTGAGCGCCGTGTGCTGCGTCCAGGCCAGCGGCGAGGCGTTGCGCTGCAGCGGCTGCGTGCGTGGCGCCGATCGCGTCGCCCAGCGCGAGGCCGAACCAGCCGCCGCGCACGCGTTGCTCGAGCGACAGCCGCTGACGGCGTCGTTGCCGCAGCGTGCTGCACGGACCCTTGGCTGCATGCCGCGCGACGGGCCCTTCGCTCCCGACCGCAGCGGCTGCCAGGAGCGCACGTACTCGCGCCTGCTCGCTCGTTTCCGGCACGCTGCTGCCACAACCGCGATTGCACGGCACTGCTGCCAGTAGTCGGCGAGTTCCGTCGAGCGCGGCCTCGCCGCCGCCCGGATTGCGCTCGGCGAGCCAGCAGCCGGCGGCCATCGCACTGCGACCGATGCCGGCCCGGCAGTGCAGGTAGACGCAGTGCCCGGTCTCGAGCGCGCCGTCGAGCATCGCGAGGATGCGGTCCATGGTCTCGCGGTCGGCCGGCACGCCGTGGTCGGGGATCGGCTCGCGCAGGTACTCGACGCGCCGTCCCGACGGCGTTTCGAACGGCAGCAGCATCTCGTAGGCCGGCAACTCGTCCGGCTCGGTCAGGTCGATGAAGCAGGTGATGCCGGCCTCGAGAAAGCGGCGCAGGCGCTCCATCGACTGGGCGCGCGAGCGCGAGCCCGGGTGCTCGCCCACCAGCAGGCGGCCCGGCACGACCCAGTACGTCGCGTCGATGGGACGGGGCGTGGTCCAGTCGGGTCCGGCGCTGGGTTCTGGCGTCTGCGGCGTCATTGTCTCCATGATAAGGCAACGGGATGCGGCTGCCCGTGCGGCTGTGAGAGACTTGGGCCGAAATTCTCAGGGGGAGCATTCCGTGCTGAAACAGCTGGCAGCCCGCAAATCGGTGGCTGCGATCACTCGCGAGATCGAATCCGGGCCCAAGCTGAACCGCGTACTGGACCGCCGAGCGCTGACCTCCGTCGGCCTGGGGTCGATGATCGGCAGCGGCATCTTCGTGCTCACCGGCACCGTGGCCGCCCAACACACCGGCCCGGCCGTCACGCTCGCCTTCCTGGTGGCCGCGATCGGCTGCGGCCTGGCGGCCCTCTGCTACGCCGAACTGGCCTCGATGATCCCGATCTCGGGCAGCGCCTACAGCTACACGTACGCGACGCTCGGCGAAGGCGTCGCCTGGTTCGTCGGCTGGAACCTCGCGCTCGAATACGTGATGTCGGGCGCGGCCGTCGCGGTCGGATGGTCCGGCTACGTCGTCAACCTGCTCGCCGAGTTCGGCCTCCACCTGCCCGACGCGCTCACCAACGCGCCGCTCGGCAAGGGCGCAGACAATCACCTGGTCGCGACGGGCGCATTGGTCAACGTGCCGGCCGTGCTCATCGTCGCGCTGCTGACGTGGGTCTGCTACGTCGGCGTGAAGCAGTCGACGCGCGTCAACAACGTGATGGTGGTCATCAAGATCCTGATCATCATCCTGTTCATCGCGGTCGGCATCAAGTTCGTCTCACCCGACCTCTGGCAACCCTACCTTCCCGCGAATACCGGCAACTCGGGCGAGTTCGGCTTCAGCGGCGTCATGCAGGGCGCCGCGATCATCTTCTTCGCCTACATCGGCTTCGACCAGGCCGCGACGACGGCGCAGGAAGCCCGCAATCCGCAGCGCGACGTGCCGTGGGGCATCATCGCCGCGCTGCTCATCTCGACGACGCTGTACGTCCTGATGTCTGCCGTGATGACCGGCATGGTGTCGTACACGGAACTGAACGTCGCGGCGCCGGTCGCCGTCGCGCTCGACGCGCATCCGGAACTGAAGTGGCTCGGGCTGCCCGTCAAGATCGGCGCGATCGTCGGCCTCACGTCGGTGATCCTGATGTCGCTGCTCGGCCAGCCGCGCATCTTCATGGCGATGTCGCGCGACGGCCTGCTGCCGCCGGCGATGCAGAAGGTGCACCCGAAGTACCGCACGCCGCACGTGGCGACGATCGTCACGGGCGTGGTGGCCGCGTTCTTCGCCGGCGTCTTTCCGCTCGACGTGCTCGGCGAACTGATCTCGATCGGCATCCTGCTCGCGTTCACCGCGGTGTGCGCCGGCGTCGTCGTGCTGCGCCACACGCAGCCCGACATGGCGCGCCCGTTCCGCGTGCCGTTCGCCACGTTCACCGGCGTGGCCGGCGTGCTCATCTGCCTCGCCATGACGGCCTACCTGCCGCACGACACCTGGATCCGGCTGGCGGTGTGGACGGGGATCGGGTTCCTCATCTACTTCCTGTACGGCTACAAGCATTCGCGGATCCGGCAGCAGGTCTGACCTGCGCGCTTGAGACGTCCAGTGGCGGCTGTTCGTCGCTGCTGGGCGCTTGCTTATTCGGGCGTGCAGGACAGTGTGCGTGAGGAGTGATGGCGGGCGTTCGATCCGGCTGCCTTTCCCGCGAGCTTGGAAAGGCAGACACGCGCTCGCGGGAAAGGCGCCGGACCGACCGCTCGCGATATCACGCGCCTGAGCAATTTCCCGGCACGCCGGAAAATTGCACGGCGCAAGTAGCGTCGACGAAGCGCCTATGGAGCGAGGTTACTTCCGTTTGGCAGTTCCAGCAGATTTCATCTGACGCTGCGGTTTCCGCACCTCGACTTCACCTGCGCCGTGCGATGTTTTCGGCGCGCCGAAAACGAGCTCAGGCGCCGCGTCTCAGGCGGTCGATCCAGTCGTTCTTCCCGAGCGCGTGTCTGCCTTTCCGCGCTCGGGAAGAACGACGGATCGACCGCCAGGGCCGCTCTCCTGGCTCGATCCGATCGCCGGACCGACGGCTGCGAAAGCCGCAGCGCTACAGCTCTTCCCAGGGTTCACGCCCCGACGAAATCGGCGTCACTGTCGCGTCGACGCCGGCGAGTGACGCCTGCTGCAGGGCGGCGACCGCCGCGGCGCGGCGAGCCTCGAGGCCGGCGAAGTCGAACGCCTTCGGATCCGCCAGGTGCGACGTCGTGACGTTGCTCAGCGACGAGAAGATCGCCTCGGTGCGCCCGGGGAACTCGCGCTCCCAGTCCGTCAGCATCTTCTTCACGATGACCCGCTGCAGGTGCTGCTGCGAGCCGCAGAGCGTGCACGGAATGATGCGGAAACTGCCGCGCGCGCGCATAGCGCTCGATCTCGCGCTCCGGCACGTAGGCCATGCGGCCGGATCACGATGTGCCGGCCGTCCTCCGAGAGCAGCTTCGGCGGCATCGTCTTCATGCGACCGCCGAAGAACATGTTCAGGAACAGCGTCTCGACGATGTCGTCGCGATGGTGTCCGAGCGCCACCTTGGTGATGCCGTTCTCCGCCGCATAGCGATACAGCGCGCCGCGCCGCAGCCGCGAGCACAGCCCGCACATCGTGCGGCCCTCGGGAATCACGCGCTTCACGACGCGGTACGTGTCCTGCTCGATGACGTGGAACGGCACGCCGAGCGCCGTCAGGTAGTCGGGCAGCACGTGCTGCGGGAAAGCCGGGCTGCTTCTGGTCGAGGTTCACCGCGACGAG
Source organism: uncultured Gammaproteobacteria bacterium (assembly GCA_963828265.1). GTDB lineage: Bacteria > Pseudomonadota > Gammaproteobacteria > Steroidobacterales > Steroidobacteraceae > RPQJ01. Next base: position 60,877 of record CAWHEA010000007.1, read on the forward strand.
GTCGAAGCGGATCGGCGCGCTCCGCTGCAGCGACAGCAGCACGTCGAGCAGCGTGTACGAATCCTTGCCGCCCGAGAGGCAGACCATGACGCGGTCGCCGTCCTCGATCATGCGGAAGTCTTCGATGGCCTTGCCGACGAGCCCGCGCAGGCGGGCCTGCAGGCGCTTGAAGGTCTTCGACGTGTGGGGCTGGGACGCGGCGATGTTCCTGGGCACGCACGCTGTCGCCGGGTCCGTCTCGGCCGGGGCAAAGACCGGGTCGAGCCTCAAATGCTTGTGCCGGTTCACGGTTTCACCGTTCGGCGGGTCCATATTCTGTCAACTGCCCGCGCGGATCGCCGACGGGAAGTATTCGCGCAAGCGCTACCACGATGCAAATCACTCATCACTCCTCCGGCCCAGCCCGTCATGGTATCGCACGCCACCGCCGTGCTGCGCGACGGGACTGCACCCGCATGAAACCCAGGGCGAAGCCCGCTGCGGTGCCACGGCACACGCCGTCCCCACCCGCGACCAGGCGGCAGCTGCGCCAGAGATGGCGCGAGGCCTGGGATTCCATGTCGCTGTCGGGCCAGCTCAAGATCACTGTCATTGCGGCGGTCACGCTGACGATCCTGCTCGCCCAGCTCGCCGTTGCGTCTTACGAGATCGTGGCGAGTTACGTCCAGTCGCGAGACCGACGTGACCCGGGTCTCGACCGCGATTTTTCAGCACGACGAAGAGCCCGGCAGCAGCGACATTCTCGCCGGCCGTGCAGGCGCACTCCGAGTGTGATTGCGGCCACGTTGCAGTTGCCAACGGGCGAGGTGCTCTGGACCTTCGATCGGAACGCGCCCGACCCGAACGACGTCGTCTCCTTCGACCGCCGCTCCTCCCCTGACCGGGAACCGGGTGGCATGGTACGAGCGCAATCGGCTCGACGCAGACCTGCGCCAGAAATTGACGTTCGTGGCCCAGCCCGTTCCGCTCGACCGCCAGCCTCCCGGCCCAGCTCGGCCTGCTGATCGCCACACCGTCCGCGTGGCGCGTGGCCCAGCGCCATCTCCTGCAGGCGCCGTTCATTCTCGCCTTCGGCTGGGTGCTGGCGCTGCTCGCGGCCCGCCGTCTCAACCGCCAGGTGGTCGAGCCGCTCGCGCAGCTCGCGCAGGCCACGCGACGCCGAGGGCCAGCAGCGAACAGGTTCCGACGCAGGCCGGGCGGCGCGGTAACGAGCTGACCCGACTCGCGGACAATTTCCACGCGCTTGCCGACCGGCTCACCGCCAACGAGCGCGACATGCGCAACGTTCGCCTCGCGGCGCGCCAGCAGATCCTGGAGCGCACCCGCGACATCGAGACTGCGCCTGCTCAAGGCGGAATCCATGATGCGGGCGAAGGACCAGTTCCTGGCCAACATGAGCCACGAGATACGCACGCCGATGAATGGCGTGCTCGGCATGGCCGAGCTGCTCGCAGGCACGACGCTCGACAAGCGCCAGCGACGCTTCGTCGACTCGATGCGCGAAGCAGCCGGCACGATGATGCAGATCATCAACGACATCCTCGACGACTCGAAGATCGAAGCGGGCAAGATGGACCTCGTGTGCGAGCCGTTCGAGGTCCGCGACCTCGTCGAGCAGGCCGCGCAACTTTTCGCCGGGCGCGCCGAGACCAAGAAGATCGAGCTGAGCTGCCAGGTCGAACCAGGCGTGCCGGCGGTCGTGATCGGCGACGCGCTGCGCCTGCGGCAAGTGCTTGGCAACCTGCTTTCCAACGCGGTCAAGTACACCGAGCACGGCGAGATCCAGGTCCGCGTCGGGGTCGACGACCTTGCGCACGGCAGCCAATGCCGCCTCCACTTCCGCGTCTCCGACACGGGTCCCGGCATCGCAGCCGAGCCATCACGCGGCAGTCTTCGAGGCCTTCACCCAGCTCGAAAACGCGAACCGGGTCGGCGGCACGGGCCTGGGGCTGTCGATCGCGACCGGCCTGGTGCGCCTGCTGGGCGGCGAGCGCATCGACCTGCACAGCCAGGTCGGACATGGCAGCGTTTTTTCGTTCGCGCTGCCGTTCGAGATCGCGGAGTCCGGCTCCCGTGGAGGACAGCACCGAATTCAGGGGACTGCGCGCGCTCATCGTCGACGACATGGCGACGAGCTACATGTCGCTGCAGGAGGTGCTCGCCAGCTGGGGCGTCGAGGTCACCGTGGCCACGAGCGGACGCGCGATCGACAACCAGGTCAGCAGCGCGGCGCGGCTCGGGGCTCCCTTCGACGTGGTGCTGCTCGATCATGCCCTGCCCGACGCCACGGCCGAAGACCTGCTGCGGGCGATCCGGCTGGATTCCACCGCGCCTGACACCTATGTCGCGCTGCTCAGCGCATTCGACTTCGAGCCCCGCCAGGTCGGCGACCGGGCGGTGCGGCCGGACGTCTGCATCGCGAAGCCCGTACGGCAGCAGCAGCTGCGAAACCTGCTGCGGACGGTGCGCGCGGCACGCGACGGGACCGACGCGAACCCGGACGCGTCCGAGGCGCCCGCCACGCTGGCCGGCCAGCGCCTGTCGGGCCTCGGACTCAACGTGCTCGTCGCCGACGACAACATGATCAATCGCGAAGTGGCGAGCGCCATGCTCGAGCAGCTCTGCTGTCGTGTCGTCATCGCCGAGGACGGGCGCGCGGCCGTCGAACACTGGCGTACGAGCCCTGTCGACGTCATCCTCATGGACTGCCAGATGCCGGTCATGGACGGCTACGCGGCCACCGCCGCGATCCGCAGCGAGGAAAGCGCGCGCGGCACGTCACCGACGACGATCGTCGCGCTGACCGCCAACGCGCTGACGCGGGATCGGGAGCGTTGCCTGGCGGCGGGCATGGATGCGTTCCTGGCCAAGCCGTTCACGCAGGACCAGCTCGCGCAGATTCTCCGGCCACTACGCCGAAGCGCGCGGCACCCTGCTGCCGGCCGAGGCCCGCCGAACAGGTCGAACCGGCCCTCGCGCCGGCAACCAGCGCGGCCACATCCAGCGATCCGGCATCCACGGACGACTCGTCCGACCTGACGGCGACGGCGACTCTCACGCTGCTCGACACGGCCTTGTTCGAAGAAGACATCGCGCCCGGCGTTCCGGTCCTCGACGAGGAGCAGGTGCTCGCGATCCGGGGACTGGGTCGGCCGCAGATCTTCGAGCGACTGTGCGACATGTTGTACGCATCCGCGCCGGAGGCGCTGCGCCGGATCGGCTCGGCACTCGAGGCCGGCGAGCTCGAAGCGGCCGGGGCCGCGGCACATTCGCTCAAGTCTGCCGTCAATAACCTCGGCGGACGCCGGCTCGCCGAGCAGCTCGACGTGTTCGAGAACGCGGTCCTCGAGCAGGCGGACCTGCAGGTCGCGCGTCGTGCGGCCTCCGGCCTCGAACAGGCGTACGCGCAACTCGAGACGGCGCTGCGGGCCCAGGCCGAGCGCCGCACCGGGACCTGACCGGGATGGACCAGACTGATCGCTTCCTCCGCATGGAGGATTTCGCACGCATGGATCCGACCCGAATCACCACGATCCTGATCGCGGACGACGATCCCGCACACCTGTTGCTCGCCGAGGCCGCCCTCGGCGGGGCGGGGTTCGTCGTGCATACCGCCAACGACGGCGAAGAGGCGGTGCGGCAGTTCGAGCCCACGCAGCCCGACTGCGTCATCCTCGACGTCAACATGCCGAAGATGACCGGTATCGAGGTCTGCCGCAAAATCCGCGAGCGCGCCGACGGCCGGCTGCTGCCGATCCTGATGCTGACCGGACGCAATGACATCGTGTCGATCAGCGACGCCTTTGCCGCAGGAGCGAGCGACTTCGCCCAGAAGGGCATGAACCCGCGCCTGCTGGTCGAGCGCGTGCGATTCCTGCTGCGCGACCGCGCCATGCAGGACGATCTCTGGTCGAGTCGCTCCAAGCTGCTGCTGGCCCAGCGCATCGCGCGGGTCGGCCACTGGGAACTGACGCTCGACGGCAAGACCCTGGACATGTCGCCCATGGTGGGCGAGATCCTCGAGCGCGATGCCGAGCCCCTGGAACGGTACGAGTCGTTCGTCAGGATGCTCGACCCCGCCGAGCAGGTGCAGGCACGACAGGCGTTCATCGCCTGCGCCACCGAAAACACCCGGTTCAGCTTTGAACACCGCGTGCGAACCGCCACGGGCAAGGAAATCTACATCCACCAGGAAGCGGAACTCGTGCAGGCCGCCGGCTCGGCTCACGCACGCACGGTCCTCGTCACGCTGCAGGACCTCACCCGCCTGCGCCGGGCTGAAGACGCCGTGCGCACCCTGTCCTATTTCGACAGTGCCACGGGCCTGCCGAACCGCCGCTACCTCCTCGAGCAACTGTCGATCGCACTCAAGGATCGCAAGCCCGGGATTGCCATGTGCGTGGCGGCCTTCCGCGTGCACGGACTCGACCGCATCGTGCAGGCGCACGGCGCTGACGTCGCGGAAAAGCTCCTGTCCGAGGCGGCCCGGCAAATCGGCCAGAACCTGGCCGAGGCCAGCAGCCGGCGGCATCCTGCTCAGGCATGCCGACGCCGCTACGGTGTGTCGCACTTCCGAGGCTGGTCTCGCGATGCTGGTCCACAGTCGCGAGCCGGTCGAGAACCTGTCGGAGCTGATTTGCGCGGCGCTCGCGCGCGTCAGCGGCCAACCGACGAACCTCGGGACCGAGTACCTGCCGGCCGTCAGCGCCGGCCTGGCGCTGGTCGATGGCGACACGACGGGCGCCGAGCAGTTGTTGACCAACGCGCAGGCGGCGTCCGAACAGGCGCGTGAACCGCGGTCCTGCGAACTGTTCACGCCGGTGCCATTGGCCCGCTCGCGCAGGCGACTGGCGATCGAGTCGGCGCTGCGGCGGGCGGTCGAGGCTGGCGAACTGCACCTCGTGTACCAGCCCCGCGTAGCGAGCGACACGCTCGACATCACGGGCGTCGAATGCCTGCTGCGCTGGGAGCATCCGCAACTCGGATCCGTCGGACCCGAGGAATTCGTGCCGATCGCCGAAGAAACGGGCCTCATCGACCAGATCGGCGACTGGGTCCTCGATGAGGCTTGCCGGCAGCTCGCCTCGTGGCGCGCCCGCTTCGAGGACGACTTCTTCGTGTCGGTCAACATCGCCGCGCGCCAGCTGCGCCAGTCGAATTTCGCCACCCGCATCAAGGCGGCGCTCGACAAGCACCGGCTGCCGGCAAATGCACTCGAGATCGAGATCACCGAGACGAGCATCGTGCACGCCCCACAGGAAGCCCGCCGCATGCTCGAGGCACTCCGGCGCGAGGGTGTCCGGGTCTCCATGGACGATTTCGGCAAGGGCTACTCGTCGCTGGGCCAGATACGCCGTTTGCCGTTGGACTGCGTGAAGCTGGACCGGTCGCTGATGGCCGACCTGTACACCGACGTCGGCGCCCAGGGTGTCACGGCGGCGATCCTGGCGATGACGAGGACCCTGCGAATCCGTTCGGTCGCCGAGGGCATCGAGGACCCGGAGTCGCTCGAGATGGTGTGCTGCCTGGGCTGCGACGAAGTCCAGGGGTATTACATCTCGCCGCCACTCAAGGCCCGCGACTTCGCCGACTGGCTGGATGGTGGCGGCGCGGTCGTGCTCGCGCGGCGCAGGGCGGCCGCGATTGCGATCGAGCTGGAAGCCTCGAAGATCGACGTCGGCCCCACGCCAGGGACCGTTGAGCTGCCGTGAAAACCTGGCGTCAGCCGACAGGTGCAGCGGCGCGGCGGCAGCCGGTTCCACGGCGGTCGCCGCGGCGACTTTCCTGGTCGCTTCCGCTTCGGTCTCGAGGTACTTCGACTCGGCGTAACGCAACCACGGCGCCGCCGTGAGCGTCTTGCCGGTCGCGTCCTTGATCAGTTCCTGCGCGCCGACGCTCGCGCCGCGTCCGTGCACGTTCTGCCGCAGCCACTCGAACAGCCCGCCGAAGCGGCCGCTCGCGATCTCGGCGTCGAAGTGCTCGCTCTGCGTGCGCAGGGTTTCGTGCAGCTGCGCGGCAATGAACGAGCCGAGCGCATAGGACGGGAAGTACCCGAACTGCCCGAGCGCCCAGTGCGGATCCTGCAGGCAGCCTTCGGCGTCGGTGGCCGGGCGCAGCCCGAGGCGGCGGTCGAAACCGGTGCGCCACGCCTCCGGCAGGTCCTTCACCGGCATGGTGCCTTCGAAGATCTGCTTTTCCAGGTCGTAGCGCAGCATGATGTGGACGGGATACGTGAGTTCGTCCGCTTCGGCGCGGATCGCGCTGCGCCGCACGCGGGTGAGCGTGCGGTAGAGATTCTCGACTTCCCACTCGGGGCCGGTGCAGCCGAAATGCTTCTCGAGCAACGGCCGCAACCACGTCAGGAACGGCCGGCTGCGGCCGATGATCATCTCGAGCAGCAGCGACTGGCTTTCCTCCAGCGCCATGCCACGGTCGCGGCCGACCGGCTGGTCGCGCCATTCGGCGGGCAGGCCAAGGTCGTACATCGCCTGCCCGACTTCGTGCAGCACGCCCATCAGGCCGGTGAACGGTTCGTTGACGTCGTAGCGGGTGGCGATGCGCACGTCGCCCCACACGCCTTCCGTGAACGCGCGGCTGCTCTCGTCGAGGCGGCCGCGATCGAACGGGAAGCCGATGACGCGCATCACTTCGTGCGCGAGCGTGCGCTGCTTCGACACGCTCACCTTGCCGACGATCGGCAGCGGCGGCCGCTCCGCCTGCAGTTCGATCGCCTCGCGGATCAGGTTCGGCAGGCGGCGGATCACGACCTTGAACAGCTGGTCGATGTCGGCGCTCAGGAAGCCCGGGCTGAAGCCGTCGATCAGCGCGTCGTACGGCGCCAGCCCGAGCGCCTGCGACAGCACCTGCGCCTTGTCGCGGGTCAGCGCGACCACTTCCTCGAGGTGCGGCGCGAACAGCGCGAAGTTGTTCTCCTGGCGCGCCTCGAGCCAGCGCACTTCGGCCAGCGACGTGGCGCGCGCCAGGCGGGTGATCAGGGTGAGCGGCGTGGCGATCGCGTGGTCGCGTTCGCGGCGCATCTCGCGCAGGTTGGCGAGTTGCCAGTCCTCGAGCTGCGACTGGTTGGCCTGCGCGCGCTCGATCAGGCGCGACACCTTCGGCGAGGTGAGCAACGCGTGGCATTCGGAATCGAGGGCGGCGAGCTGTTCGCCACGCACGTCGGCGCTGCCCCGCGGCATCATCACGGCCGAGTCCCAGCGCAGCAGGCTCGCCGCGCCCTGGAAGGCGTGGAGGCGGCGGAATTCCTGCTCGAGTTGCTGGTAAGGACTCTGTGCCATGGCCGGTTGCGGACGACCCGGATTGTAGCAAGGCCGCCGGCGCGCGGGCGGTCGCCCGTCAGCCGGACAAGCTGATCGGTCATTTTTTACTTATTATTCAGCGGGTTGCGACGCATCTGCCGGATGGCCTGGCAGCGAATTTCCGGCGCAGCTGCTCGAGCCGGTGCGCCACTTCTTCCGGCGAACCGGTGTTGCGGGCAACCAGCGCATAGACGGCCGGCACGACGACCAGCGTCATCAGCACCGAGATCACGACGCCGTAGAAGACGACCACGCCGATCGACTGCAGCGAGCCGGCGCCCGCGCCGGCTGCCAGCATCAGCGGCAAGGCGCCGAACGCCGTGCAGAAGCTGGTCATCAGCACCGGACGCAGGCGGATCGCCGCGGCCTCGATCACGGCCTCGGTGTACTCGACGCCGCGGTCGCGCAACTGGTTGGCGAACTCGACGATCAGGATGCCGTTCTTGGCGGCGAGTCCCACCAGCATGATCGCCGCGATCTGGCTGTAGACGTTGATCGACATGCCGTACATCCAGAGACCCACGAGCGCGCCGATGACCGCGAGCGGCACCGTGGTGATGATGATGAACGGATGCAGGAAGCTCTCGAACAGCGCGGCCAGCACCAGGAACACGACGAGCAGCGTCAGCAGGAACATCCAGTACAGCTGCGAGCCCGACTGCTTGAACTCGCGCGACTGGCCGTCGTAGGCGAGCTTCACCGAGGGCGGCATTTCCTTCTCGATGACGTTCTCGACGTACCGCAGGCCGTCGCCGAGCGGGTAGCCCGGCGTGAGCGCGGCGCTGACGGTGATCGAGCGCAGCCGGTCGAACCGGTTGAGACGCGTCGGCCCCGCCAGCTCGGTCAGCTTGACGAGGTTCGAGAGCGGGACCAGCTCGCCCGTGCGGTCGGAGCGCACGTAGAGGTTGTCGAGGTCGGTGGGCGTCGCACGGTCTTCGGCGCGGCCCTGCAGGATCACGTTGTATTCGCGGTCACGGTCGATGAACGTCGTGACGATGCGCGAGCCGAGCACGGTTTCGAGCGTGCGCGACACCGTCTGCAGCGAGACGCCGAGGTCGGCCGCGCGATTGCGGTCGACCGCGACGCTGCAGCTGCGGCTTGCGCTCTTCGTAGTTCGACTGGATGTTGGTCAGGCCCGGGTTCTCGCCCATGCGCTGCATCAGCAGGTCGCGCCACTGCACGAGGTCGGCGTACTCCGTGCCCTGCAGCACGACCTGCACCGGCGCGCCGCCGCCGCCGAACCCGCCCGGCACCGTCACGAAGCCGCGCACGCCCGGCATCTGCGTTGAGCGGCCCGCGCAGCGACTGCGCGATCTGGTCGGCGGTGCGCTCGCGCTCGCCCCAGGGCGCGAGCAGCAGGAAGCCACGCGCCTCGTTCACCTGGCTGCCGGCGCCGCCGAAGCCGCCCGGCACGCGCGCGCTGACGCGCACGACGTCGCCCGTCTCGATCTGCTTCGCCGCCATGCCTTCGAGCGATGCGCAGGTGGCGGTCCATGTACTCGAGCGAGGCGCCTTCGGGCCCGTTCAGGCCGATGAAGACGAAGCCGCGGTCCTCGACCGGGGCCAGCTCGCTCGGCAGCACCTTGAGCAGCACGCGCGGCCAGCGCCGTCGCCGCGATCGTGCCGCCGATGACGAGCCACGGCCGGCGCATCGCGCGCCGCAGGCTGCGGTCGTACCAGCGCCGACAGCCGCTGGAAGAAATCGTCGACGGCGACGGCCATGCGCGAGCGATGCGCGCCGCCGGCGAACAGCTTCGACGTCATCATCGGCGTCAGCGTCAGCGCGATCAGCGACGAGAACGCGACCGCCGCCGCGATGGTGAAGCCGAACTCGCGGAACAGCTTGCCGACGTTGCCCTGCAGGAACGACATCGGCAGGAACACGGCGACCAGCACCATCGTCGTCGCGACGACGGCGAAGCCGATCTCGCGCGAGCCGTCGACCGAGGCGATCAGCGCGGGCTCGCCGTTTTCCATGCGCCGGTAGATGTTCTCGAGCACGACGATCGCGTCGTCGACGACGAGGCCGATGGCGAGCACGAGGCCGAGCAGCGTCAGCGTGTTGATCGAGAAGCCGAGCGCGCGCCATGACGATGAACGCGGCGATGATCGACACCGGGATCGTCACGGCCGGCACCAGCGTGGCGCGCAGGTTGCCGAGGAACAGGTAGATGACCGCGATGACGAGGACCATCGCGATCACGCAGCGCCTCGACGACCTCCATCATCGACGCATTCGATGTAGATGGAGCGGTCGAGGTTGACCTCGAGCCGCGTGCCCTCCGGCAGGTCGGGCAGGATGCGCTCGCGCTCGGCACGGACGGCCTGGGCGACTTCGAGCGTGTTGGCCTTGGAGATCTGCTCGATGCCGATGCTGATGCCCGGCACGCCGTTGGTGCGCGAGATCGTGCGTTCGTTCTCGGCCGCCAGGCGCACGTCGGCCACTTCGCCGAGACGCACCAGGTAACCACCGGCGCCGCGCCCGATCACGAGCTCGCGGAATTCCTGCTCGGTGTTGAGGCCGGTCTCGGTGCGCAGCGTGAGTTCGCGCTGCGACGGATTCGAGGCGACCCGCGGGCAGCTGCACGTTTTCGCGGCGCAGCGAGGCTTCGACGTCGGCGACGGTGAGCTGGCGCGCCGCGAGCGCCTCGCGGTCGATCCAGACGCGCATCGCGTAGCGACGCGCGCCGCTCATGCGCACGCGCGCGACGCCCGGCAGCACGCTGAAGCGGTCGACGAGTTCGCGCTCGGCGAAGTCGGTGAGCTCGAGCACGTTCATCGTGTCGCTCGACAGCGACAGCCAGATGATCGGGTCGGCACCGAAATCGACCTTGCCGACCTCGGGCGGATCGGCCTCGGGCGGCAGGTTGTCGACGACGCGCGCCACGCGATCGCGCACGTCGTTGGCGGCTTCGTCGACCGAGCGGCCCGGATCGAACTCGATGTTGATGCTCGAGCGGCCGTCGGTGCTCTGCGAGGTGATCTTGGTGATGCCCTCGAGACCGGCGACGCGCTCTTCGATCACCTGCGTGATCTTGGTCTCGACGACGTCGGCCGACGCACCGAGGTAGTTCGTGTCGATCGAGACGATCGGCGCCTCGACGTCGGGCAAGCTCGCGCACCGGCAGCCGCGAGGCCGCCAGCAGGCCGAGGATCACCAGCATCAGGCTGATGACCGCGGCGAAGACCGGGCGCTTGACCGAGACTTCCGAGATCTTCATTGCGCGGTGCCGCGCGCCTGCGCCGGCCGCGGCGGCACGCTGCGGCGCGCGGCGGGTTCGGCTCACGCTGACGCTGGCGCCTTCACGCAGCTTCTGCGTGCCTTCGGTGACGACCATTTCGCCCAGCCTGCAGGCCGTCCGTGACCTGCACGGTGCCGACGGCGCGCTGGCCCGTCTGGATCTTGCGCTTCGTCGCCTTGCCGTCCTGCACCACGTAGACGAACACGTCGCCCTGCTCCGGCACCAGCGATTCTTCCGGCACCACCAGCACGTCGGCCGCGCCGCGCGAGAGGTGCACGTTGAGGAACATGCCGGGCTTCAGCAGGCCGTCGCCGTTCGGCACCAGCGCGCGGACGATGACCGAACGCGTGTTGGGATCGACGCGCGAGTCGACGCTCGCGACCTTGCCCTCGAACATCTGGCCCGGGTACGCGACGCTCTTCGCTTCGAGCGTCGAGGCCGGGCTTCATCGCCGCCACGACCGTCTCGGGCACGGTGAAATCGAGCTTGATCGTGCTGGTGTCGTCGAGCGTGGTGATCACGGTGCCCGGCGCGACGAGGCCGCCGACGCTGACGCGGCGCAGGCCGACCCGGCCGTTGAACGGCGCGCGGATGACCGTGTCGCTCAGGCGCGAGCGCGCGGCGGCGACGCGCGCCAGGTTCGCCGCGTACGTCGACTCGATCTGCTCGATCTGCTGGTCGGAGAGCACCTTCGTCTCATACAGCTCGCGGCTGCGCTTCAGCTGGCTCGCGCTTTCCTTGAGCGCGGCATCGGCCACCGCCAGGTCGGCACGCGCCTGCGCGCCGTCGAGTTCGACGAGGACGTCGCCCTTGCGGACCTGCTGGCCTTCCGTGAACCGGATCGCGGTGACGAGGTTGGACACCTTGGCCGTGACGTCGATGGATTCGCTGGCGCGTGCGGTGCCGAGGGCCTCGACTTCGAGCGAGAGGTGCTCGATGCGCGCGGGCGTCGCCACGACGGGGATGACGGGGCCGCCGCCTGCGCCGCCACCCGGCTGGCCCGCAGCGGCTCCGGGCTTGCCCGCGCCACCCGACGCGCCGGGCGGCGCCACCCATCGCGGCCGGCGCGCGCTTGGCGCGCTCGCCGGCGATGTGCCAGGCAAAGCCGACGACGAAGGCGCCAATCAGGGTGCCGAGCAGCACCTTTCGCAGGGAATCAGGCATCAGGTTTTGTGGGCGCGACAGCGCGAATCAGGGGAAGCCCACGATTATCCCTGATTCGCACGCAGCCGCTCGCGGATGCAGGCGCAATGTCGCCCGTCCGCGCGCTTCGCTCAGGGCTCCGGGTCGGAGCCCTCGGCGATGCCTTCGAACAGCGCCGTCGACAGGTACCGCTCGCGCGGTGTCGGCCAGCACGGTCAGGATGACGGAACCCGCGGGCGCCTTCTCCGCCACCTTCAGCGCCGCCGCGAAATTTCCGCCCGACGAGATGCCGCAGAAGATGCCTTCCTTGCTGGCGAGCGCGCGCGACGCAGCGATCGGCTTCGTCGTCGGTGACCGGGACGATCTCGTGCGGCACCGAGCGGTTCAGCACCTTCGGCACGAAGTCGGGCGTCCAGCCCTGGATCTTGTGCGGCTTGAACTCGCGCCCCGGACAGCAGCGCGGCCCCCGCGGGCTCGGTCGCGACGATGCGCACTTCGGGACGCGCGAGCCGGATCATCTCGCCCGCGCCGGTGAGCGTGCCGCCCGTGCCCCAGCCCGACACGAAGAAGTCGAGCCGCCGGCCGGCGAAGTCGCTCAGGATTTCCGGACCGGTCGTCTGGCGGTGATACGCCGGGTTCGCGGGATTCTCGAACTGGCGCGCGAGGAACCAGCCGTGCTTCCTGCGCGAGTTCCTCGGCCTTGCGCACCATGCCGCTGCCGCGCTCGGCCGCCGGCGTCAGGATCACCTTGGCGCCGAGCATGCGCATGATCTTGCGGCGCTCGACCGAGAAGGTCTCGACCATCACCGCGACGAACGGATAGCCCTTCGCGGCGCACACCATGGCGAGCGCAATGCCGGTGTTGCCGGACGTCGCCTCGACGACGGTCTGGCCCGGCTTGAGCGCGCCGCTGCGTTCCGCGTCCTCGATGATCGCGATCGCGAGGCGGTCCTTCACCGAACTCACCGGATTGAAGAACTCGCACTTCACGTAGATGCTCCACGTGCTGCGGCGCGATGTGGTTGACGCGCACGATGGGCGTGCGGCCGATGGTGTGCAGGATGCTGTCGTAAATCATGGCTGGATCCTTCGCCCCGCGGGCATTGGTCGCGACTATAGCCAACGCCGGCGGCAAAGCGTCATGCCGCGCAGGAATCTCGGCAGAAGCGGAAAGAGGGGACGCTCACCTATTTAAATATCCCGGAAACGTGGGAATAGGTGAACGTCCCCTCTATCCGTCAGAAATACGCCCGCATGATCGCTTCGGCGACGCAGGCAGGCTTCGCCTCGCCTTCGATCTCGACCGTGTACTGCTCCGTCAACTGCAGGCCGCCCGTCACGTCCTCGACCTTGAGCAGCACGCAGCGGGCCCGCACCCGGCTGCCCGACTTCACCGCATTGGGGAACCGCAGTTTGTCGAGGCCGTAGTTGATGACGCGCGTGACGCCCGGAAACAGCGGCTTGTCGGCATCGACCAGGCCGCGCAGCAGCGGGTACAGCGACAAGCGTCAGGTAGCCGTGGGCGATCGTCGTCTTGCCACGGCGATTCACGCGCGGCCCGGCGGGATCCGTGTGGATCCACTGGTGGTCGCCGGTCGCCTCCGCGAACTCGTCGATCCGTTGCTGGGTGACGTGCAGCCAGTCGCTGCAGTGAATTTCCTGGCCGATTCTGGCTGCAGTGCTGCGAGGACCCGCTGCGCCGCCGACTGTTCGCTCATGGTGCTGCCCTGTGATCGATTGGCGGTGTGCTGATCGCGGACGAGAGTATCGCGCAGGCAGCCGCGTCCGGCACCAGACCTCGCATCATTCTTACGTGCACCGCAAAAAGTCTGGCCGAATCCTCTGTGAAAACCAGATCTATCTGCTATGTTGCACTGCAAAATAATCGGCTGTTACGATGCAGCCCATGAGCCGACCCACCCGCCAACGAGGACGCACCATGGCCACGACCAAGACGACGACGGACTACACCGATTTTGCCAAGCGCGCTTTCGCCCCCGCGACCCGCTTCAACGAGGTCCTGGTCGGCAACATCGAGCGCGTCGCCCGCTTCCAGTACGAACTGGCCGGCGACCTGATGCAGTTCTCGCTCGACCAGCTGAATGCCACGGTCAAGGCCAAGGACCTGCCGACGCTGCTGTCGAAGCAGCGCGAAATCGCGACGAAGTTCGCCGAAAAGGCGACGACCCGGCAGCAGGCGCTGGCCGAAATGGCGACCGAATCGCAGGCCGGCTTCGCCAAGTGGATCGAGGACGCGACGTCCCTGGCGAGCGGCAAGGCCGCCTGATCGCCGCGTCCCTGCACGAGCGGTGGTTCCCGACCCGGGATCACCGCCTGTTGTCGTTTTTGCATCGCATTTCGTGCACCGCACAACGGCTCAGGTACACTTCCGCGCCATGAGCCAGGAACGCCTGATCAAGAAGTATGCGAACCGTCGTCTTTACGACGCTTCGCAGAGCCGCCACATCACGCTCGACGACATCCGCGGGCTGATCGTCAAGGGCGAGAAGATCCGTGTCGTCGAAGACAAGACGGGACACGACATCACCCGCCACATCCTGCTGCAGGTCATCGCCGAGCAGGAACAGTTCGGCCGGCCGATCCTGAGCACGACGGTGCTCGAGTCGATCATCCGCTTCTACGGCAACCCGATGCAGGGCTTCCTGGCGGGCTTCCTCGAAAAGAGCGTCGAGACGTTCCTGCACCAGCAGGAATCACTGCAGGCGCAGATCTCCAAGATCGTCGCGCACACGCCGCTCGCGACCGTGGCCGACCTGACGCGCCAGAACATCGAGGCGCTCGCCAAGATGCAGGAATCGATGCTCAGCGCGATCCTGCCGAAGCGCGAGAAGCCGAAGGACGACGACGAGAAGCGTTCCTGACCGAACGGGCCAGTTCCCACGCGAGCATCGCCCGCTTGCGCTCGAGTCCCCAGCGATAACCCCCCAGCGCGCCATTGGCGCGCAGCACGTGATGGCACGGAATGAGCCAGGCCACCGGGTTCGCACCGACGCGCTGAACCCACCGCGCGGCACGCGGATCCGCGACCGATCGATTCCGCGAGCGCCGCATAACTCAGCGTACGGTTCTGGCCCGTGGCGAGCAGCGCGCGCCACACCTGCAACTGGAAATTGCTGCCGTGCACCCAGAGCGTGAGCTTGCGGTCGGCGCGCGGGGCCGCGCGCCAGATCGTGTCCGCGATCTGCTGCGCCCCGGCGTCGTCCCGTTCCCAGTCCGCATCGCGCCAGGTCGCGCGGAAATCATCGAAGCCATCGAAGCGCGCCGTCCTCGTCGGCAAACGCGAGGAACGCGATGCCCGCGGCCCGAGCGCACGATCAGCGCGGCACCGAACGGCGATTGCGCCGTGCCGAACCGCATCGTCATGCCCGTGCCCGCGCGACTTGTATTCGCCGGGCGTCACCGCTTCGAGCGTCACGAACAGGTCGTGCAGCCGGCCGGGTCCCGACAACCCGGCGTCGATCGCCGCCTGCAGCACGGACCGCTCGTCGTCGAGCGCCTGCTTCGCGGCCGTCGAGCGACAGGTCCTGCAGCCACTGCTTGGGCGAGATGCCCGGTCCAGCGGCGGAACTCGCGCGCGAAGTGATACTCACTCCAGTTCGCGGCCGCGGCGATGTCGGCCAGCGACGGCTGCTGCCGGACGTTCGCCGCGACGAACTCGATGGCGCGCGCGATGCGGCGGAACTCGGGGGGGCTCGCGCGCCGGGCCGTCGTCGAGTGATTGCTTTCATGGCGTAAAGGATACCGACGCCGCGCCGGCCAGCCACCCGGATCGTGCTGAGGCGACGGAGCGCTGTGGCAAACTAGCGGCCCCATGCAGCGCCAACGCATCTGTTTCCTGACCGCGGAGATCTCGCCGTTCGCCAAGACCGGCGGGCTCGGCGACGTCGCGGCCGCGCTTGTCGCGCCACCTGCAGCAGGCGCGGACACGACGTGCGCGTCTTCGTGCCGCTGCACGCGCTCTCGGACCTGCAGGGCTGCGAGCAGCGCCCGGTCGCGGCGCTGCAGGGCCTTTCCGTCAGGGTCGGCACCAACGAATACCGTTACGACGTGCTCGAAGCGCGCCTGCCGGGTTCGGACCTCTGGGTGCACCTCGTCGACTGCCCCGCCGTGTTCGACCGTCCGTTCATCTATTCGGACGCGCACGACGAGCACGTGCGCTACCTGATGCTGACGCGCGCCGCGCTCGAATGCTGCCAGCGGCTCGGCTTCGCGCCGGACATCGTGCATTGCAACGACTGGCACACCGCGTTCGCGCCGCTGCTGCTGCGCACGGCCTATGCGTGGGACACGCAGATCTTCGGCGCGACCCGCAGCGTCTTCACGATCCACAACATCGGTTACCAGGGCGTGTTCTCGGCCAGTGCCGCCGCCGACGTCGGGCCGGGCGTGAGCATCGAGGCCCTGCACCAGGCCGACCTCGGTCTCGGCCGCATCAACCCGATGCGTCACGGCATTCTCTACGCGGACGCCGTGACGACGGTCAGCCCGACGTATGCGCAGGAAATCCGCACGCCCGAGGGCGGCTACGGACTCGACGCCGACCTGCGCGCGCGCCGCGACTCGGTGAGCGGCATCCTGAACGGCGTCGATTACGACGAGTGGAATCCGGCGACCGACCGTTACCTGCCCTTCCGCTACGACGCGAGCGATCTCACCGGCAAGGCGCGCAACAAGGAAGCGCTGCTCGACCTGCTGCGCATGCCCGCCGCGGCGTCGGTGCCGCTGATCGGCATGGTGACGCGACTCACGCGCCAGAAAGGCATCGACCTGCTGCCCGAGGTGCTGCCGCGACTGCTGCAGGAGCATGACTGCCGCTTCGTCGCGCTCGGCAGCGGCGAAGCGCAGTACGAGCGCTTCATGCACGAACTGCAGGAACGCTTCCCGGGCCGCGTCGTGTTCTACAGCGGCTACAGCGAGGAACTCGCGCATTTCATCGAGGCCGCCGCGGACATCTTCCTGATGCCGTCGCTGTACGAGCCGTGCGGGCTCAACCAGATGTACAGCCTCAAGTACGGCACCGTGCCGGTCGTGCGCCGCACGGGCGGCCTCGCCGACAGCGTGCAGCATTTCGATCCCGCGACCGGCCAGGGCACCGGCATCGTGTTCAACGATTTCGACGCGGGCGGCCTGCGCTGGGCGCTGCAGACGGCGCTCGAATGGTATGGCTGGCCGAGCGTCTGGCGCCGGCTGGTGCAGAACGGCATGCAGCAGGATTTTTCCTGGGATGCCCGCGTCGGCGAGTACGAGGCGCTGTACGAGGGGCTGGGCGTCCGGGGTTAGGGGCTGGCCTGGCCATCAATTCGGGATGGTGAGGGCGTTCGTTCCGGGTGATCCCCGGGCGAGCGGAAAGGCAGACACGCTCGCCCGGGGATCACCCGGAACGAACGCCTGATCGACCGCGCCTGAGTGAATTCTCGTCAGAGCCCGAGAATTCACACGGCGCTTGCAACGTCGACGCCGTCACACCGCATCACCCGCTACGGCTGGTTCGTGACGGACAATTTCCCTGACTCAGCCACCACAGTGTGTTGATGGGGCATCGTTCTGATCCGTGTCGTGCGCCCAAAGCAGCCGGTGTACGGTGAAAAACGACCCTGGGCGGCCCTTGCGATCAGGCGGCAATCCGAGTGACACGCAGGGACTTCCTGCGCTTCTCGGCCAGCCAAAGATCGTACTGAATCTGCTGGTTCAACCAACTCTCCGCAGACGTCTCGAATGCGATCGAGAGCCGTACGGCCATCTCAGGACTGATGGCCGTGCACGGCCGTTCAGTACCGACGAAAGAGTCTTCCTGCTGACGCCAAGCGCCTTGGCCGCATGCGTGACGGACACGCCCAGCGGTTCGAGACAAAGCTCGCGCAAGACCTCGCCGGGGTGCGGAGGATTGTACATTTGAGAACTCATGTCAGTGGTAGTCCTCGTAATCGACCTGGACGGCATCTTTGCCATCGAAGGCGAACGTAACTCGCCAATTGCCGCTGATTGTCACCGACCAACGGCCCTTCAGCCTGCCCTTGAGTTGATGCAACCGCAGGCCAGGCAGATCCATATCTTTCGACGATGTCGAGGCGGCGAGTCGGCCCAGCACCAATCGCAATCTCGCGGCGTGTCCCGGGCTAATCCCAGCCCGATCCCCCGTAAGAAAGAAGCGCTCGAGCCCGCGGTGCCGGAAGCTTAC
The DNA here is from genome assembly GCA_963828265.1 of uncultured Gammaproteobacteria bacterium. Classification (GTDB taxonomy): domain Bacteria; phylum Pseudomonadota; class Gammaproteobacteria; order Steroidobacterales; family Steroidobacteraceae; genus RPQJ01. The sequence continues at coordinate 78,777 of CAWHEA010000007.1, forward strand.
AATCACGCGAGTATTGTAACGTTACAGGTTACGCCGTCAAGCGAAACGGGAGTGATGCTTGGCGATCGCCTGAAAGTGGCCGACTTTCGCCTGTCGCGAGTGTCGTTTTTTCCAGAACGTCCAGCATGGGCCACCCGAGCGGGTGTCAAGGCCCAGGAATCAGGGATTAGTCGCAGGTACAGCGAATTGGCGGAATACCGATGAAGGCTATCGCAGGTTCAGGCGCGGAGCTGCGCATTTCCGACTAACCCCCAACCCCCATAACCCCTTCCTTCAGGTTTCGCCCGCCCTGCTGCCCCAGCGCCCGCGAGATGTCGACCGTGCCCTGGTGGCTGAACGGGATCTTGCGGATCATGCCCTTGTCGACGAGCACTTCGCCCGCGATTTCGTAGTGCAGGTTCTGCAGCTTGCCGCCGCCCACGCGGCTCAGCAGCCGGCCGAAGCTGCTCACGAAATTGGTCGTCACGACCATGTCGAATTCGGCCTCGCCTTTCGCCGGCAGCAGGAACTGGTCGCTGCTGACGCCTTCGGCAAAGCTGTCGCCCATCAGGATGATCGTGTAATCGATGCCGCGGACCGGAATCTCCAGATCGTTGGGATTCTTGACCAGCACGCGCACCTTGAACTTCTGCGCGAACATGTCGGTGGACATCATCTGGATGCCGAGGAGGCTCAGTTCCGGCGACACGAGTTTCTGGTTGAAGGTCGAGCAGCCTGCCAGCGCTGGCCAGCACGGCCAGCACCCCCGCCATCCGCAACAGTGCGTTTCGCAGCAGCATCATCGACATCCCTCTCGAATGTAGCGTGTAGTACGGGTGGCCGTCAGCCGCCGCCGGCGCGCGCCGGGCCGCGCAGCATCGACGCGGTGACGAGCGTAACGCCGTTCTCGCTGACGTAGAAGCGCTCGCGGTCCTGCGCGGGATCGACGCCGATCGTCGTGCCGTCGGGCACCACCGCGCCTTCGTCGATGATCGCGTTGCGGATCACGCAGTGCTCGCCGATGCGCACGCGCGGCAGGATCACCGAGCGATCCACCGTCGAATAGTCGTGCACGCGCACCTGCGAGAACAGCAGCGAGTTCGACACGCGCGAACCCGAGATGATGCAGCCGCCCGACACCATCGAGTCGATCGCGCAACCGCGGCGGTCCTCGTCGTCGAACACGAACTTGGCGGGCGGCAGCTGCTCCTGGTAGGTCCAGATCGGCCACTGCTCGTCGTAGATGTTGAGTTCGGGCGAGACGCGCACGAGTTCCATGTTCGCTTCGTAGTACGCGTCGATCGTGCCGACGTCGCGCCAGTAGTGCTGCGCCTTGCTGCGCACGTCCTCGAACGGATACGCGAACACGCGCAGGTTCTCGATCGCCTGCGGGAATGATGTTCTTGCCGAAGTCGTGCGCCGAATCGCGGGTCCTCCGCGTCGGCGCGCAGCAGGCGCTCGAGCAGCCGCGGGTTGAACACGTAGATGCCCATCGACGCGAGCGCGACGTCGGGACGTCCCGGCATCGGCGGCGGTTCGTTCGGCTTTTCCTGGAAGCCGAGCACGCGATTGCGTTTCGTCGATCGCCGAGCACGCCGAATTCGCGCGCGCGGTCGATCGGCACTTCGACCACGCCGACGGTGATGTCGGCTTCCTTCTCGACGTGGAAGCCGATCATCGGGCCGTAGTCCATCTTGTAGATGTGGTCGCCCGCGAGCACCAGCACGTGCAGCGGCCGGTGCGCGCGGATCAGGTCCATGTTCTGCCACAGCGCGTCCGCGGTGCCCTGGTACCACTCGGGGCCGCGGCGCTGCTGCGCCGGAATGGTCTCGATGAACTCGCCGAACTCGCCGCGCAGGAATCCCCAGCCCTTGCCGATGTGCTGGATCAGCGAGTGCGCCTTGTACTGCGTCAGCACCGAGATCTGCCGGATCCCTGAATTGAGGCAGTTCGACAGCACGAAATCGATGATGCGGAACTTGCCGCCGAACGGCGCGGCAGGCTTGCAGCGGTCCTCGGTGAGTTGCTTGAGCCGCTCCCCGCGTCCGCCGGCCATGATCACGGCGAGCGTGCCGCGGGTGAGGCGGCTCAGGTATCGACGTGGAGCACCAATGCGTTGTTGTTCGGTCGACATCCGACGGCTCTCCGGCGATGTACGGCCTCTGAGGATGTTACAGAGTCGAAGCGCGATTGGATCGTTGCTGCGGTGCATCAGTATAAGTCATCGAGCTATAGTATTGACTTCATACTAGTGCTTGATGCCTACTATGATTCACTTACCAAGGAGACGGACCGCCATGTCGCGGGACGACGACGAAACCACCGCCGCCCACCGCCGGGGACGAGACGCCGGCCGAAGCGCAGGCCCGCAAGTTCCAGCGCGAACTGAGCGCCGGCCTGACCTCGCTGGTGCTGCTGTCCGTGCTCGCCGATGCGGACACGGACCTGTACGGCTACGAGATCGCGCGCCGCCTCAGCAGCGACGCAATGCCGGTCGCTCCTTTCAAGCAGGGCGCGCTGTATCCGGTGCTGCGCAACATGAGCGGCGCCGGCCTGCTGTCGAGCCGCGTCGTGCCCTCCTACTCCGGGCCACCGCGCCGCTATTACCGCATCACTCCGCTCGGGCGCGAGGTGCTCGCCGCCTGGCGCGAGACCTGGCTCGGCACCCGCGCCTTCGTCGACACCATCGTTCCACCCGCCACTTCCGCTGCACAGGAGATGCCGTCATGACGGCCGCGATACCCCGCACCGTCGAGGAATACCTCGACCTGCTTCGAGCCGAACTGCAGGGTGCCGACCGCGCACTGGTGCAGGACGCGCTCTACGACGCGGAGGAACACCTGCGCGCGGAGCTCGCGCAGCACCCGGAGGAAACGGAGGAGACCATGCTCGACCGGATCGTGGCGAGTTACGGCGCGCCCGGCGAAGTCGCCGATGCGTATCGTTCGAACGAAACCCGCGTGCAGGCCGCGCTGCGCACGCCGCCGCCGAAGCCGAAGCACACGACGCTCGGCCGCTTCTTCGGCGTGTATTCCGATCCGCGCGCCTACCTGAGCATGGCGTACATGCTGCTCGCGCTCGCGACCGGCATCTTCTACTTCACGTTCGCGGTGACGGGCCTGTCGCTGTCGGCCGGCCTCGCGATCCTGATCATCGGCATCCCGTTCTTCCTGCTGTTCATCGGCACGACGCGCGTGCTCGCGCTGGCGGAGGGCCGCATCGTGGAGACACTGCTCGGCACGCGCATGCCGCGCAGGCCCGTGCATCCCGGCCCGCCCATGGGCTGGATGCAGCGCGTGCTCGAGATGCTGAAGGATCCGCGCACCTGGGGCACGCTGCTGTACCTGCTGCTGATGCTGCCGCTCGGCGTGTTTTACTTCACGTTCGTCATCGTCGGCATCGTGTGCTCGCTGGCGCTCACGCTCGCCCCGATCGTCGTGCTGCTGTATCACGCCGGCCTCGATCACGATCGACGGCACCGTCGAGTCACCGCATCCGGCGTTGTTGCCTCTGATTTCGATCTTGGGGATAGTGCTGCTCACCGTCACGCTGCATCTCTCACGGGGCATCGGTTATCTCCATGGCCAGTTGGCTAAGTCGCTGCTCGTCCGCGCGCCACGCACGGCGGACGAGCCCGCCGTCGCCTGAACCTTCGCCGCGCGCTCGCGACGGCGGCGGCGTGCTGCGCCCTGCTCGCCGCAGGGTGCGGCCACGCCGACACCAACCAGCGGCACCCCCGCTCCCGGATCACGGGCCGAGCTCTTCTGCGCACCCGCGCCGGAAGGGTTCCTGCGCGCGCGCCTGCAGGGCGCGATCGATGCCGAGATCGACTGGTCGGCACCCGCCGTTGCGCAGTGCCTCGGTGGCCCGCGACCGGGCGGCGATGGCGTGCGCCTGGTCTACAAGGGCGACCGTCGACTCCGCCCCCCTGCTGATCGTGATCGGCGTCGCCAACCTCTGCCAGGCGCATCGGCGCGCAACGTCGCGGCCAACGTGACGCTCGTGCGCGAGGGCGCAGGCTCGTTCTACTCGACGCAGGGCGACGACAAGTGCGCGCTCGACGAGGTGCGGCAGGAACCTATCGCGGGTCACGACGGTCGATACCGGCTGTCGGCCCGCGGCTACTGCACGCAACCGGCTCGCGCACTCGGCGCGAGCGACGCGGGCTCGGTGCTGGTCACGCGTTTCGACGTGTCCGCGCTCGTCGATTACCCGCAGGACTGAGACGCCCATGACCCGCCCGACTCGTCCGCGGCCGCACTGGCCGCCCGCCTGCTGTTCGCACTTTGCGCACTGCTGCCGCTTACGCTGGGCGCCGCGCCCGCAGGCACGCTGCCGCTCAGCGCGTTCCCGCGCGAACGCATCGCCGTCGAAACCCGCGCCAGCATCCGCCGTCACCTGTTCGAGGCCTGGCGCGCCGATTCGCCGCAGACGCGCGAGCAGGGCTTCATGTTCGTCGAGGACCGCGAGGTGCGGCCCGACCAGGCGATGATCTTCATTTACGACCCGCCCCAACACGTCGCGATGTGGATGAAGAACACGCTGCTGCCGCTCGACATGCTGTTCGTCGACGCAGCACGGCTGCATCGTCACGATCAAGCAGAACGCCAGGCCCGGTTCGCTCGCGCAGATCAATTCGCGCGTGCCCGTGGAGCTCGTCGTGGAACTCAAGGCCGGGACGGTCGCCGCGCAGGGCATGGCCGTCGGCGACCGCGTGCTCCGCCTCGATGCGGGCTGGCCGGCAGACGAGGTCGCCTGTACCGCGCCACGCTGATTTAGCTACGATGCGCGATCGATGGCGCCGGACGGCCGCGCCTGCAAGAAGATCGGGAGATCGCGGCGATGAGCACCCCAGGCACTCCGGCCCTCGAGGCCCTGATTCAAAACGCGCGTGATATGGCCAAGGCGGGCCGCCCTGCCGACGCCGAGGCGCTCTGGCGCAAAGTGCTGGAACAGTCGCCCGGCTATCCTGAAGCCGTGCTGGTGCTCGGCATGGCAGCCATCTCCCGCGGCGAACCCGCGCGCGCAGTGGAAGTGCTGCAGACATCCGTCGGGCGCAACCCGATGCTCGAGCTGTACCTCGCGCTCGCGCACAAGCAGCTCGGCAACAGCGACGAGGAAATGCTGGCCGTCACCCGCGCGCTCGATCTCGATCCGTATTTCTTCCCGGCGCTGCTGCACAAGGGCATGTTGCTCGAGCGGCTCGGCAAGCACCGGAGCGCGGCCCAGGTCTTCCGCGACGTGCTCAAGATCATGCCGCCGCGCGACCGCCTCAACGAGGCATTCAAGACTGCCGTCAGTCACGCGGAAGCCAGCGTCGCGCAGAACCGGCAGTCGCTCGAGCAACATCTCAACGGCGTGCTCGCAGACCTGCGGCAGCAACATGGGAGCCGCGTCGACCGCTTCGAGCGGTCCGTGGACGTGCTGCTCGGCAAGAAGAAGATGTACCACCCGGAACCGATCGCGCTGCATTACGCCGACCTGGCGCCGATCCAGTTCTACGACCGCGAGCTGTTCCCGTGGCTGCCCGAACTCGAAGCGCGGTCGGATGCCATCCGCGACGAACTCATCCAGGTGCTGGCCGAGAGCCGGCCCGATTTCCGGCCGTACATCCAGTACCCGGCGGGGGCGCCGGTCAACCAGTGGGCCGAACTCAACTACTCGCCGCGCTGGAGCACGTACTTCCTGTGGGAGAACGGCCAGCGCAACGACGCCCATTGCGAGCGCTGTCCGCAGACCGCGGCCGCCCTCGAATCCATCGTGCCCATGGCACGCCTGCCGAACTTTTCACCGACGGCGATGTTTTCCTGCCTCGAACCCCGGACGGTGATCCCGCCGCACACCGGCGAGACCAACACCCGCCTCATTGTGCATCTGCCCTTGATAATTCCGCCGGCCTGCTCGTTCCGCGTCGGCCACCAGACCCGCGAATGGAAGTACGGCGAGGCCTTCGTTTTCGACGATTCGATCGAGCACGAGGCCCGCAACGACAGCGAAGAACTGCGCGCCGTGCTGATTTTCGACGTCTGGAACCCGGCCCTGTCCACCGCCGAACGCGAACTTGTGGCGGGATTGACGAACGGCGTCCGCGACTACTACCGGGCCGAGCGCTGACACCTGTCGTTGCGGCTTTAGCAACACCCGGCGACGGTGGCTCGTTGCTGGGCCACCACAACCGCGCCGGATTCCCGCCAGACTGCCACCTCACCCGCAAAAACCCCGCGCAGGCTGCGTTGCCCGAATCGCACAACGGTCTTTCCGAATGGCTTGAAGCATTGGTATGATCCGCGCACTCGCGATCTCAGCCATGGCCTGCAAGAGCATGGAAACGATCCGATAGTTCGTGTGGCGGTCGAGCAACCATCGGGTTGCAGGGGTCGAGCGCTGCAATTTTTTGTTCACGAGTCCAAGAACTCTCAGGAGTCAACTGATGGCCAATCCCAATCTGAAGCGCGCGGTGCGCGTCGCGTTGATCGCGGCGAGCGCCAGCAGTGCCGTGATGTACGGCTCTGCTTCCGTTGCACAGGAAGAACTCGAGCAGGTGATCGTCACCGGTTCGCGCATTCCGCAGCCGAATATCGAAGGCACCAGCCCGGTCTCGTTGATCTCCAGTGCGGATATCAGGGTGCAGGGCACGCAGCAGGTCGAAGACCTGATCAACAACATGCCTCAGGTGTTTGCCGGCCAGGGCGGCAACTACTCGAACGGCGCGTCGGGCACGGCCACGGTCAACCTGCGCGGCCTCGGCAGCTCACGCACCCTCGTGCTGGTGAACGGCCGCCGCATGGTGGCGGGCAGCCCGCGCGGTCCTGAAGCCCCTGACTTGAACCAGATTCCTGCCCCGCTGATCGAGCGCGTCGAAGTGCTCACCGGCGGCGCGTCGGCCGTTTACGGTTCGGACGCGGTCGCGGGCGTCGTCAACTTCATCATGAAGGACGACTTCGAAGGCGTGCAGCTCGACGCCAACTACGCGTCCTACTTCCACAACCAGGGCAGCGACGTCGCCGACATCGTCAGGCCCGCGGCTTCCCGGTGCCGGGCGACAGGTACAACGACGGCGGCTCGTACGAACTCAGCATGCTGATGGGCTCGAACTTCGCCGACGGCCGCGGCAACGCGACCCTGTTCGTCGGCTACCGCGAGACCGAAGCCCTGCTGCAGTCCGAGCGCGACTACAGCGCCTGCACGCTCGGTTCGAGTGCTGCCGGCTTCAACTGCGGCGGTTCCGGCACCGCCCCGGGCCGCTTCTACAACGCCGACCTCACGCGCCGGCAGCTACGCTCGACCCGACCAACGACCCGGTCAACTCCGTTCGTCACGGCGCGGACGCCTACAACTTCGGTCCGCTGAACTACTGGCAGCGTCCGGCACGAGCGCTGGAGCGCGTCGGCGTTCATGAACTACGACGTGACCGACAGCGCCACGGTCTACACGGAATTCATGTTCCACGACGACCGCACGAAGTCGCAGATCGCCCCGTCGGGCATCTTCGCGTTCCAGACGATCACTGTCCCTGCGACGGCAGCAACCCGCTCGTCACCGCACAGTGGCAGAGCCTCAATTTGCGGCACGGCCACGACCGGCATCCGACCGACGTCGACGTCTCGCGCCGCAACGTGGAAGGCGGCGGTCGCCAGGACGACCTGCGCCACACCTCGTACCGCGGCGTCGTCGGCGTCAAGGGCGACGTCGTCGCGAGCAACTGGAACTACGACGTCAACGCGACGTACACCACCGTGATCATGTCGGAGACGTACCACAACGACTTCTCCGTCACGCGCAGCGCAGCGCGCGATGGACGTCGTGCGCGACCCGACGACGGCAGCACGGTCTGCCGCTCGGTCCTCGACGGCACGGACCCGAACTGCGTTCCGTACAACATCTGGGCGCGTCGGCCGGGTGACGCCGGAAGCCCTCGACTACCTGCAGATCCCGCTGTTCAGCAGCGGCAACACCGAGCTGCGCACGGTCACGGCCTCGATGTCTTCGGACCTCGGCGAGTACGGCATCAAGAGCCCGGGCGCAACGGACGGCATCGGCGTCGCGTTCGGCGTCGATTACCTCGAGCAGTCGCTGGACTTCGAGACCGACCCGAACTTCGAGTCGGGCGACGGCGCTGGCCAGGGTGGCCCGACGATCGGCACAGTCCGGCGGCTACAACGTGACGGAGTTCTTCGCCGAAGTGCGTATGCCGCTGCTGCAGGACATGTTCATGGCGGAGAGCCTGCTCGTTGAACGCGCAGCTACCGCTGCTCGGACTACAGCAACCCGATCGACGAATCGACCAACACCTACGGTGTCGGCCTCGAGTGGGCGCCGATCGATTCGCTGAAGTTCCGCGGCAGCTACCAGCACTCCGTGCGCGCCCCGAGCATCATCGAACTGTACTCAGCCACGTCGCTGGGCCTGTACGACAACGACTTCGATCCGTGCGCAGGCGCAATGCCGGTTGCCACGCTGGCCCAGTGCGCCAACACCGGCGTGACCGCTGGCTCAGTACGGCAACATCCTCGACAACTCGGCGGGCCAGTACAACGGCCTGTTCGGCGGCAGCACCGATCTCGTGCCGGAAACGGCAGACTCGTACACGGTCGGCTTCGTGCTCACGCCGTCGTTCCTCGACGGGTTCAGCCTGACGGTCGACTACTTCGACATTCAGGTCGAAGACGTCATCGGCACGGTGCCCCCGACGATCTCGTTGAACGAGTGCATCGCGAACGGCGAATCCGGAGTTCTGCAGCCTGATTAAGCGCGACTCGCGGGCACCCTCTGGCTGCCGTCGAGCGACGCGTACATCTCGGCGCAGAACATCAACATCGGCGGTCTCACGACCAACGGCGTTGACCTCGACGTCCGTTACGGTACCGACATCGGCAGCTACGGCTCCCTGAGCTTCAGCCTCGTCGGCACGTACCTGATGGAACTGACGACGGAACCCATCTCGGGACCGGCTTCGATCGGCGATTACGACTGCGCCGGCCTCTACGGCTCGGATTGCGGTACGCCGAACCCGGAATGGCGTCACACCGCGCGCGTGACCTGGAACACGCCGTGGAACGTCGGCCTGTCGCTCGGCTGGCGTTACTTCGACTCCGTCACGATCGACAATGCTGACAGCCAGCCGTTGATCACCGGTCCGTACAACGATGTCGACAAGGAACTGGACGCCCAGAACTACATCGACGTTGCGGCGACGTGGAACTTCCTGGAGAACTATGAAGTCCGCTTCGGCATCAACAACGTGATGGACGACGATCCTCCCGTCAGCTCGCCAGGTCGGTGCGGGCGCGGGCAACGGCAACACCTATCCGCAGGTGTACGACGCCCTCGGCCGCTACATGTTCATGGGCCTGACGGCCAAGTTCTGATCTAGCAGAACCTTCGGAACGACGAGTTCCGGAACTGGACGGCGGGCTTCGGCCCGCCGTCTTTTTTTTGGGGCTTATTTCACGCGGCGAACGTGGGTGGCGATCCGCTTGGGCGTCACGAGCAGGTACGAACCGAGCGAGCCCTTGCGCACGGTGACTTCATCGCCGGGCTGCGCCCTGGCAGCGGTATAACTCGAGGTTTCCACCCAGACCTGCCCGTTTTCGAGCACGAAGACCTGCTCGCCGGTCGGGCGGCGCGAAACGCCCTTCACTTTGGCAGTCAAGCTCTCCGGTTCGGCCGGAGTTGACTTGTTCTCGTCCAGAGCGCGCTTGCCCTCCTCGCTCAGGCCGAACTCGCGCCTGGCTTTCTCCGCCGGATCCACTGCGACGACCGCAGCCGCGGTTGCCGTTGCCCCAGCGACCGCTGCGCCCGGTGCCCCCGCGCTAGTGCTGGCAGCCGCAGCACCGCGGCCGAATGCCTTGTCGTAACAAGCGAGGCGCTCGGCATCGCTCGCGATCCCTGTGCACGCAGCTCCCGGTGACGCCGCAGCGGCGATGGAGGCCGCGGCGAGCAATTGCAGACCGACGATCGTGCCGACTGTAAAATGACGGGACATCTTGTTTCCTGGACTGTGGCCCGCACCGGGCCGGTTCGGGACCGAATATATCAGTCCGGCCGCGGATGCTCCGAGGGGCCCAGCGCTCCCCCGGCACCCGCACGAGCCCGGCCACGCATGGAGTACTCCCTTGAGCACCGCACTGACCGACGCCACGCTGGCTCTCGAGCAAGGGCGATTCGGCGACATCGTCTCGAGCCTCGAACAGGCTGCCTCGATCGATACCCGCGATTCGATGCACTGGCAACGCATCCTGGACATCGCAGGTCGCATCGGCGACGACGACATCGCGCTCAAGGCGGCCCGGCAACTGGTGCAGCTCACGCCCAAGGACATCCGGCGACGGCTCGTCCTGCGCGAACTGCTGGGAGAGACTTTCCAGGCGCGGGAAGCGCTGACGCTCGCGCGCAAGCTCGAAGAGGAGAACCCGAGCGGACCCCATGCTGACGATCGCGACGGCGGTGCTGCTCGGCCGCCTCGGTCGCGAGGACGAAGCCGTGCGGGAATTGCGCGCCGTGTTGCGCCGTGCGCCCAATCTCGCGCTGGCCTGGGAAATCATGGCGGGCCTCAAGACATTCCGCGCAGACGACCCGGAATTCCAGGAGCTCGAGCGCATTGCGCGCAGCTCGCCCGACCGCCCGGAGACTGCGCCGCTGGCCTATGCGCTCGGCAAGGCTTACGAGGACGTCGGGAACTATGAACAGGCGCTGCCCTGGTTCGCCCGCGGCAGCGCGCGCGTACTCGGCAATCGCCTGCCGCGGATGGATTCGTTCTTCCAGGAGGCGCTGGACGTGCGTGCCGCCTTTCCCGCGGAACGGATTGCCGCGGGCCAGACGCACGAGCGCACCGAGCGCCCGGTGTTCGTCCTCGGCTGTCCGCGCTCCGGCACCACGCTGCTCGAGCGGATACTGGTGACGGATCCGACGGCGGTTTCGGGCGGGGAACTCAAGCTGCTGCGACTCTCGTGCCTTGGGTTCACGCCACCCTCACCCGCTCGCGTCGATGCGTTCGTGCAGGTCTGCGGCGGTGAGACGCAGGCCTGGAGCCGCGTCGCCGAAACGTACGTGCGCAAGCTCAACGCACGCTTCGGCCAGGCCGATGGCGTCGTCGACAAGGGTCTGATCAACTACCTTTACGTCGGCGCAGCCGCCATGGGGCTGCCGCAGGCTCGCTTCATCCACGTGCGGCGCGACCCGATGGACGTGGCATGGTCGTGCTTCCGCCGCCGCTTCCACCAGGGCCTGGCGTGGAGTTACCACTTCGAGTCGATCGCCGCATTCATGCGCGTGTACCAGGACACGATGGATCACTGGAACGCCGTGCTGCCCGGCCGCATCCTGACGGTCGAGTTCGAGAAGCTCGTCGGCGACGCCGAGAGCGAGACCGCGCGCATCTTCGAGTTCGCCGGGCTGCAGCGTCCCGCGGACTGGCGCTCGTTCCACGAGAAGAAAGGCACGGTCATCACCTCGAGCCAGCTGCAGGTACGGCGGCCGTTGAACAGCGACGGTGTCGGCGCGTGGCGTCGGTACGAAAAGATCTCGAGACCGCTGCGTGCGTCGCTGGTGCGCCACGGCGTGCGTGACGTGCCCACCGCCTGAGCGGGCGCTCGCTCAGGTGCTGTCGGGCTCCGGAATGCGTGACTGGCATTCCATCGGACCGCATTTGCGGACGGTCGAGCGCACCGGCCCGGTCGGCATCAACTGGATTTCCGAGCGCCGATAGTCGACGGCGAACCGGCGCAGCTTGCCGATGACGTCCATGCCGATCAGCACCGCGGGCTCGCTCGTGAGTCCCCACACGTCGAACACGTGCATGTCCCCGAACGTGACCGGCATGTTGTACAGGCTCGCCGAACCGATGTGCAGCGCGGGCACCTTGAACGACGTGCCGTCGTAGCTGGCGTCGGTCGCGCCGATCACGCGCGACCGGGATTGCCCGTCACGACCCACTTTGCCGGCCAGCGCATCGCGCAGCAGCGCATTGCCCAGCGTGCGCTCCGCTCCGGTATCGATGATGGCCCGCACGGGTATCCGCCCCGCTTTGCCCTTCACCAGCAGCAGGCCGCGGTAACTCTGGACGGGCACGACGAAAAAGCCGTTGGCCGCGCGCTTGCCGTCGGACAGCGTGATGCTGACCCGGTCGCTCGTAAAATCGACCTCGACCCGCGCGCCGGACAGTCCTTCGGTGCCGAGGATGCCATCGCTGTCGCCGAGCACCAGGCCGGCGAGCACCGGCAACGGACCCGGATCGTAGGCAAAGTCACCCGCACGAAGCTCGGCGACGTCGACCGCGGGCAGCGACGCCGAACCGGTGACGCCGTGCGTCTGCAGCACGCCGGAGGCTGAAGGCAGGAGTCCAAGGTCGGTCACCAGCCGCGGCGAGACTGCCGATCGATTCGCGCCGGTGTCGATGATGAAACGGTACGGCCCGCGGCCGTTCACGTGCACCGCCGCGAGAATGCGACCGCTGCGATCTGCTGCCGTGGGGGCGGCATAGAGCGGCTCTGGCGGCGGGACTGCGACATCCACCGCATTCGGCGCAGCAGTGTCCGCTCCTGCCGCGGCACCGGTCGTGCAACACAGCAACATCAGCACGGGAGCGATGCGGAGCGCGCTCATTGCCTGTAGGACACCTGGCGACGAGCGGAGGTTCAACCGCTCGTCGCGGAAACCTGCCGCTTCGTCGTTGCGCCCTGGTGCATCGGCCGCTGGTTGCGTCAGCCGCGCAGGTAAGCGTCCGTGCCGCCCAGCCAGTCCTCGCGCAGCGGCGTGAAGACGTCCATCTCCTCGACGTCACCGATCATCTCGGCGTCGTGCGGCACGTTCGAGGAATGACCAGCACCTCGCCCGGATGCACGTCGATGACCTGGCTGCGGTCGGCGCCGAGGCGGAACCGGATGACGCCGGATTTGACGAGCGTGACCTGTTCGTTGACGTGCTGGTGCAGCGGCACGACGAAGCCGCTCTTGAACTGCATGTCGGCGACGAGGATGCGGTCGCCGTGCACCATCCGGCGCAGCATCGATGGATTCAGCTGCTCGGCGGGCACGTCGCTCCACGCGTACTTGCGGCCTGCCGCGGCGCACCGCTCGTCGGCCAGCTGCTGCGCGGCACGCACGCATCGAGTTCCGTCAGGCCGTCGGCGTCGTGCGTCGTGAACAACACTTCGCAATAGTTGTAGCCGACCTTGAGGTCCGGGTGATGATCGTGCCGGTTGGCCACCGCCGCGAGGCGGTTCACGTACGACATCGTGGCCTCGAAGTCCGGGAACTTGAAGCGCCGTGAGATCGACTTTCCGTCGCAGCGAGCGCCCACCCGGGCACGGAAGCGACGAGTGCCTGCGCAGACGAAGCATCGAGTTTGGCGGGTCGAGTCATGCGTTCTCTCCGGCAAGCTTCGGTTGGGGTTGCAGGGCCGAGCGCAGCATCAGGATCGCGGCATACAGCACGACGATCACGACCAGCCAGTACAGCCACTGCATCGGCAGCGACTTCACGACGAACGCCGCCAGCAACACGCCGGGAATGCCGCCGATCGCGAGACCGATGGCCAGGCGCTTGTCGTACTTGCGCTCACGGATGAACTTGAGGCTGCCGACGGGCATCAGGCACGCGCACGACGCCATCATGATCGGGAACGCCGCGATCGGGTTCATGCCGAGCAGGCTCACGAGCATCAGGCACGGCGCGTACAGGCCGATGCCCAGCTGCATCAGCGCACCGAGCAGGAAGTTCACGACGATCGCGAAGACCAGCACGCCGCCGGTGAGCCCGAGCGCATTGCCGCCGGGCGGCAGCACGCCCGTCGATCTTCATGACGAACATCGCCGCCGCGATGAGCAGCGCGATGCCCATTCCGAGCTGGATCGAGCGACGCGGCAGCTTCGAGACGACGCCTGCGCCGAGATAGCCGCCGGCGACGGCCGCGGCCACCATCGAGACCAGCGTCAGCGGCGCGACCGCAATGGCGGTCGTGAAGATGATGGCCTGCGTGATGGTCGGCAGCGCATGACCGACGTTCAGCGTGCCGGGCATCAATTCGTCGTGCATGAGGTTGCGGAACTTGACGTACGCCGTGGTCGAGGCAAATGAGCCGATCCCGAGCGTGTCGAAGAAGTTGGCGACGAAGCCGATGCCAAGGCCGTCACCGGTCGGCGGCTGTGTGGCCGGCGACAGGCCCATGGCAACGCTGGCGCGCTCGATTCGCCGCCACGCGCAGATGAAGAGGGCCGCCAGCATCAGTCCGGCCACCAGGACCAGTTGTGCAACGAGGCTCATGCGTCGGTTACTCCGCGAGCGGCGGGTTCAGGGTTCGTGCCGCAACGGCAGTTCGTTGCCCTTGCGCACCGTACGCAGGGCGAAGCTCGATTGCACGCGCGCCACGCCCGGCAGGCGCGTCAGGTGCTGGCTGTGCAGGCGCTCGAAGTCGGCGGGGTCCGAGACGACGACGCGCAGCAGGTAATCCTGCTGGCCCGTCATCAGGTAGCACTCCATGACTTCGGGCACGCGCTTGACGGCCTCCTCGAACGCCGCGAGGTCGGCCTGCTCCTGGCGATTGAGCGTGATGCTGACGAAGACGTTGCCCGGCAGGCCGACCTTGGCCTGGTTCACCAGCGCGGCGTAGCGGTCGATGACCCCCGCCTCCTCCAGCGCACGCATGCGGCGCAGGCAGGCGGACTCGCTCAGGTGCACCTGCTCGGCCAGTTCGCGGTTGCTGAGGCGGCCGTCCCGCTGCAGGGCGGCCAGGATCTGGTTGTCGACCCGGTCGAGCTTCATTTCCGCAGTCTCTGCTGTTATTTATGGGCTTTGACAGCAGTAACTTGCTTCACAGCGCAGATTTCGAGCCCGACTTTGCACGATTCCACGCATCCCTGACCACTATTCTTGCTCGATGCGCCGCTCCATGGCGCACCACACAGATCAAGGCGGGGAGACAGCCATGCGCATCGGCGTGCCGAAGGAAATCAAGGTCCACGAATACCGGGTCGGCCTGGTGCCGGCAGCGGTGCGCGAGCTGGTCGAGGCGGGCCACGAAGTGCTGGTGCAGACCGGCGCGGCGGCGGGCATCGGCTTCGCCGATGCGGACTACCAGCGCGTCGGCGCGAAGATCGCCGCCACCGCCGCCGAGATCTTCGCGGCCAGCGACATGATCGTGAAGGTCAAGGAACCGCAGCCGCAGGAATGCGCGATGCTGCGCAAGGGCCAGATCCTGTACACCTACCTGCACCTCGCGCCGGATCCGCAGCAGACCGAGGCGCTGGTGAAATCGGGCGCGACGTGCATCGCGTACGAGACGGTCACGGCGCCGGACGGCTCGCTGCCGCTGCTGACGCCGATGAGCGAAGTCGCGGGCCGCATGTCGATCCAGGTCGGCGCGTATTGCCTGCAGAAGGCGAACGGCGGCCGCGGCATCCTGCTCGGCGGCGTGCCGGGCGTGGCGCCCGCCAAGGTCGTGATCCTCGGCGGCGGCGTGTCGGGCACGCATGCGGCCGAGATGGCCGTGGGCCTGCGCGCCGACGTCACGGTGGTCGATCGCTCGGTGAAGCGGCTGCGCGAACTCTCGTCGATCTTCGGCGCGACGCTGCGCACGGAGTATTCGACGCAGGAACACATCGACACGCTGGTGATGGAAGCCGACCTCGTGATCGGCGCGGTGCTGATCGCCGGCGCCGCGGCGCCCAAGCTCGTCACGCGCGACATGGTCCGCCGCATGAAGCCGGGCTCGGTGCTCGTCGACATCTCGATCGACCAGGGCGGCTGCTTCGAGACCAGCAAGGCGACGACGCACGCCGATCCGACCTACGTCGTCGACGACGTGATCCACTACTGCGTCGCCAACATGCCGGGCGCCGTGCCGCGCACGTCGACGTTCGCGCTCAACAACGCGACGCTGCCGTTCGCCCGCAAGCTGGCGGACCTGGGCTGGCAGAAGGCGCTGCGCGCCGACCCGCACCTCGCCAACGGCCTGAACGTGCACGAGGGCCAGGTCACGAATGCCGCCGTCGCGAAGGAACTGGGCTACAAGCACGTCCCGGTCGCCGCAGTCCTGCAGTAACCGCGAATAGGGGACGCACCGATTTCCGGCAGAAATAGGTGAGCCCCTGTTTCTGAGCGGCGCACGAACGCGCTAGGCTTGGCGCATGCAACTCCCAGCCCTGCGCTTCGACGGCAAGACCGTCCTCGTCACCGGCGCGTCGAGCGGCATCGGCCGCGAGACCGCGCTCGCGTTCGCCGCGGCCGGCGCCAACGTCGTGCTCGTCGCGCGCCGTGCCGCGGCACTCGCCAAGGTCGCGAGCCAGGCACGTGCGTCCGGGGCCGACGCACTCGCGGTCGCCACCGACGTCACCAACCCCACGGCCGTCGCGCCTGCTTCCGCAAGGCCGTGCAGCGCTTCGGCAGCGTCGACATCGTCGTCAACAACGCGGGCATCCTGATGCCCGCGCCAGTCGCCGACCTCGACCCGGCCGACCTGCAGCGCATGCTCGACGTGAACCTCTTCGGCGCGCTGCACGTCATGCAGGCCGCGGTGAAGCAGATGCAGCAGCAGGACCGGCGGCCACATCGTCAACGTGGCTTCGCTCGCGGGCCGTCGCGGCTTCTCGCCGCTCGGCGGCTACTGCGCGAGCAAGTTCGCGCTCGTCGGCCTGACCGAGGCGCTGCGCACCGAACTGATGGGCAGCAACGTCGGCGTGTCGCTCGTGCTGCCGGGCGTCATCGATACGCCGATGGCCGAAGCGGCCGGCGCTGGACCCGACCACCGAAGGGTTCTGGCCGAAGGCGCTCAACATGCCGACCGCCTGGGTCGTCTGGGCCGTCTTCGCGGCCGTCCGCCTCAAGCTGGCCGAAGTCGCCGTGCCCCCGGGCGGCGCGCTGCTCGAGAAACTCGGCGCGCTGGCACCCGGCGCCACCGACGTCCTGGTGCGCGGCGCGATGAACCTCGCGCGCCGCTCGACGCGCCGACGCACGAACTGATCCGCGCTCACCTTCCTGACCTTCCTGACCTTCCGACACCCTGAGTAGACCGCCCATGCCTGAGACCTTTGCCAACCTCGCCATCGAGCGCGATGGCGGCGTCGCCACGCTGTTCCTCGACCGCCCGGACAAGCTGAACGCGCTGCACCGCGCGCTGTGGCACAGCATTCCCGCGGCCGTGGCGGCGCTCGACGCCGATCCGGACGTGCGCGTGATCGTGCTCGCGGGCAAGGGCAAGGCCTTCTGCGCCGGCATCGACCTGATGGACCACGCGCCGGGTCTCGGCAGCGGCGGTTCGCTGACGGGCGGCGAAGGCTCGGCGGTCGCGAAGCGTCGGCAGTTGTACGACGACATCCGCGCCTACCAGGACACGTGCTCGAGCTTCGCCAACACCAACAAGCCCGTCATCGCAGCCGTGCACGGCGCCTGCATCGGCGCGGGCATGGACCTGATCACGGCGTGCGACATCCGGCTCGCGTCGGCGGAAGCGACGTTCTCGGTGCGCGAGACGCGCATCGCGATGGTGGCCGACGTCGGCTCGCTGCAGCGATTGCCGCGCGTGATCGGCGACGGCGCCGCGCGCGAGTGGATCTTCACCGGCGGCGATTACAGCGCGCAGCGGGCGCGCGAGGTCCAGTTGCTCAACGACGTGCTGCCGGATCCGGCGGCGCTGATGGCGCGTGCGCAGGAACTGGCGACGGCCATCGCTGCGAACTCACCGCTCGCCGTGCAGGGCTCGAAGCACGTGCTGGGATTCGCCTCGCGACGCGAGGTGGACGCCAACCTCGACTACGTCGCCGTGTGGAATGCAGCGTTCCTGCACTCCGAGGACCTCGGCGAGGCGATGCAGGCGTTCATGCAGCGGCGCCCGCCGGAGTTCCGCGGGCAGTAGTCCGCGCGGAGAGGACGATCGGTGAGGAAGGTCGGTCCGGGATCTTCCCCGGGCGAGCGGATGGCTAGGCAGGCTCGGCGGAGGAAGGCTCGGAAGCGAACGCCGATCGACCGCTCGGAACGGATTCCCGTCCAGCCCGAATTCGCTACGGCGCTGCGGCGTCCGACCGTTCAGGAGCCCTATCCTCCGACCTTCCCATCCCCTAACCCCTCGCTCAGGCGCTGCGCGCCTGCGCAGCCGCCACCGCGGCGTCGCGCAGCTCGCGCCGCAGGATCTTGCCGACGTTGCTCTTCGGCAGTTCGTCGCGGAACTCGATGTACTTCGGCTTCTTGTAGCCGGTGAAGTTCTCCTTGCAGAACTCCATGAGCTGCTCCACGGTGAGCGCAGGATCCTTGCGCACGACGAACACCTTGACGGCCTCGCCGGACCGCTCGTCCGGCACGCCGACCGCTGCGCACTCGACGACACCGGGATGCGTCGTGATGACCTGCTCGATCTCGTTCGGGTACACGTTGAAGCCCGAGACCAGGATCATGTCCTTCTTGCGGTCGACGATCCGGATGTAGCCGCGCTCGTCCATGATGCCGACGTCGCCCGACTTGAAGAACCCGTCGGGCGTCATGACCTTCGCGGTCTCGTCCGGACGGTTCCAGTAACCCGCCATCACCTGCGGGCCGCGGATCGCAATCTCGCCCGGCTGGCCGAGCGGCACGGGCTGTCCCGCGTCGTCGAGGATCTGGATTTCGGTGTTCGGGAACGGCAGGCCGATCGTGCCGTTGTATTCGCGGTTCAGGATCGGGTTGCAGGTCGCGACCGGCGAGGTCTCCGACAGACCGTAGCCTTCGATGATCGGCACGCCGGTCAGCGCCAGCCACTTCTCGCTCGTCGCCTTCTGCACGGCCATGCCGCCGCCGTTCGCGACGCGCAGGCTCGAGAAATCGAGCTTGCGGAAGTCCTCGTTCTCGAGCAGCGCGTTGTAGAGCGTGTTGACGCCCGGCAGCACGTTGAACTTGTACTTGGCCAGCTCCTTGACGAAGCCGCCGATGTCGCGCGGATTCGTGATCAGCACGTTGAGCGTGCCGATGCGCATGCCGAAGAGGCAGTTCACCACCAGCGCGAACACGTGGTACAGCGGCAGCGCGCAGATGTAGACGAACTGGTCGGGCACCGGGCCGCGCGAGGTGTCCTGCAGCGCCGGGATGATCCACGCCTCCATCTGCAGCACGTTGGCGACGAGGTTGCCGTGCGTGAGGGTCGCGCCCTTCGAGACGCCGGTGGTCCCGCCCGTGTACTGCAGGAATGCGGTGTCCTGCTGCGTGACGGCGACGGGCTCGAGCTTGCCGGCGCGCGCCGGCATCGAGCGTCTCGGTGAACCTGACGTGACCCGGCAGCGAATACTCGGGCACCATCTTCTTCAACCGGCGCACCGCGAAATTGACGATCGCGCCCTTCGGGAAGCCGAGCATTTCGCCGAGCGACGCCACGACGACTTTCTTGATCGCCGTGCGCGCGATCACCTGCTGCAGCGTCGCGGCGAAGTTCTCGAGGATCACGATCGCTTCGGCGCCGGAGTCCTTGAGCTGGTGCTCGAGCTCGCGCGGCGTGTACAGCGGATTGACGTTCACGACGACGTAGCCGGCACGCAGCACGCCCGCCAGCGCGATCGGGTACTGCACGACGTTCGGCATCATGATCGCGACGCGCGCGCCCTGGGCCAGGCCCTGCGACTGCAGCCACGACGCCGAAGGCCGCCGAGTAACGGTCGATTTCACCGAAGGTGAAGAACCTGTCCATGTACGCGTACGCGTTGCGCGACGCGTGCTGGCGGAAACCGTGCTCGATCAGGTCGACCAGCGAGGAGTACTGCGAGAGGTCGACGTCGTGCGGGACGCCGGCCGGATAGTGCTTGAGCCAGATTCTTTCCATGATTGCTTCCCCCGAAGCCAACAATCGACGCGGCGGTTAAGGTCTGGGCCGCGCGACGATCGGTACGTTGCAGAGATCGATGTAGCCGGCCGGCACAAGATACCAGTCGTCGCGACGGTTGCGCCGCGCCTCGACCAGCTGGCGAAAACGTTCGGTGTCGGTGCGCAGGATTTCGAGGTTCTCGCGCTCGGCCACCGGCACGTCCGCCGCGACACGGACACTCGTGATCGGCACGTACTGTTCGGCCTTTTCGTAGAAACCCATCGGACCGGATCCACGCGGCTGCGTCGCGAGCAGTTCCATGCCCTTCACCACGCGCCCCACCAGTGCAATGTTGCGGTCGAGCTGGCGCGGGGCGTGGCCCGTGACCACGTACAGTTCCGCGCCGTTGCCGCTGTCGGCCTCGTTGCCGCGGCCGGCACCCACCATCGCGTAGCAGTGGGCGAGCCACGCTTCGCCCCTGGCCGGATCGCGACCGGCCGGGAAGCCCTGGCTGAACCCGACCTCGGGCGCGTAACCGTCGCGGTCCGGCAGAGGCTCGAAGGGCAGCGCAGGCGTCACCTTGACCGTGAACTCCGGCGGCAGTTTGTCGCGGGCCGTACCCAGGCTGCGCTTGCCGTCCGGGTCGCCCCACTGCACGACGAAGTTGTCCTGCGAGCGGACGATTGCCAGGCCGTCGAAGTATTTCCCGCGCGCCAGCCGGCGCAGATTGTCCGCATGTTGCGGTGCGAACGCCGGCGCCAGTTCGATGACCACCCGGCCCTGCGGCAGCTGCAGGTAAAGCGTGTTCTCGGGGTCGAGGGGACGCCAATCGGCCGGCGTGGTGGCCGCCAGGACTTCGCTCATCGTGCGCGGCGGCGTGACAGGTGCCGGCAGGCACCGGATCGGCCGCCAGTGCCGGCACAGCAGCCAGCACGAGCGCCAGGGCCATCGCAACGAGGACTCTTGCAGGTACGCGACGGTTCCATGGCCGAAAATCTACCTTGCGGTGGGCAGATCAAGCAAAGAGTTCAAGCAGCAGGAACGCGGGTCATCGTCGACGACCAGCAACAAAGATGCGGCGGTTTCGCCCATCCTGCTCGAAGTTTACCTTCATCCCGCGACTGCCCGGGTTTCGTGATTGCGCAAGGACTCAGCGCCAGGCGTACCAGTAGAATGGGGCGACG
The DNA here is from genome assembly GCA_963828265.1 of uncultured Gammaproteobacteria bacterium. GTDB lineage: Bacteria > Pseudomonadota > Gammaproteobacteria > Steroidobacterales > Steroidobacteraceae > RPQJ01. The sequence continues at coordinate 99,695 of CAWHEA010000007.1, forward strand.
CTGGAGACAGCCGCCGCACCCCTTCCATCGAGAGGCTGCTGCAGAAAATGATCGTCAAGTTCTCGACCCGCTATGGGCAACTGCTGATGCAGGGTGAACCCGCCGTCACGCTGGTGAAGCTCGGCGGACATTCCGGCACGGTGCCGAGCGCCGTCCTCGAAGCCGACCTTCCCGCCTTCGCAGCAAGGCTGCGGGCCGGGCTCGAACAGCACGGCGATGAACTGTCGCCGGCTCCGCCCTGCCGCCGAAGCCGATCGCGCCGAGGATGACGACGACGAGCCGCGCGAGCGGCCCATCAAGCTCCGCCTGCGCGCCGTGCCACTGCTCGACATGGTCGACACGGCGATCCGGCAGCAGGCCGACCTGCTCTGGGAACAGGCCTGAGGTTCGCAGCATGCGCTTGCTGCCCTGCTCGCCCTGCCGACGCTCGCGCTCCTCCTGCTCGCAGCGCACCTGCTCCATGCGGGCGTGATGCCGCTGGCGGCGCTCGCGATCCTGCTGGTCGGACTGCTGGCCGTGCCGCGGCCCTGGGCCGCACGGACGCTGCAGGTCGTCCTGGCGGTCGCGGTGATCGAGTGGATCCTGACCACCGTGGGTCTCGCGCAGCTGCGCCTGCGTCACGACGAGCCCTATGTCAGGCTGGCCGTGATCCTGGGGTCCGTCACGCTGTTCACGGCTCTCGCGGCCGTCGGCGTTCCAGCACCCGTTGCTGCGGGCGTACTTCGGGCTGGCCTCGAAGCCAGCGACCGAGTCCGCGACGCGCTGAACGGCGGCTGGCCGCGCCGAGGCGTGGCCGACACGGGTTGGGGCCGCCAGTCCGGTGAGGTAATCTTGGCGCCTCCGTGCCCGAAGCACGCTCCCACCGAAGGACAGACTCAGTCCATGAAGACCCTGCTGGCCACTGCTGGCGCCTGCGCGCTGCTCACCCTCGCCACCGTCGACGCTGCCGATATGAAGTCCACCGACACGTCCGCCGCCCCTGCCAACGTGCTGCTCGCCCCGTGGAAGGGACCGTACGGCGGCATTCCGCCTTTCGACAAGGTCAAGGTCGCCGACCTGCAGCCTGCGCTCGAGGCGGCCATGACGCAGCAGCTGGCCGAGATCGATCGCATCGCGAACGATCCGGCGGCACCGACGTTCGAGAACACGATCGCGGCGATGGAACGCACCGGCCGCACGCTCGATCGCGTCGCCACGGTGTACGGGATCTACAGTTCGACGCTCAACGACGATGCCGTGCAGGCCGTCGAGCGTGAAATGGCGCCGAAGCTGGCCGCATTCAGCGACCAGATCACGCAGAACCAGCCGCTGTTCGAGCGCATCGCGAAGGTCTACGACACGCGTGAGACCGCCGGCCTCACGCCCGAGCAGCAGCGCCTGACCTGGGTGTATTACACCAACTTCGTGCGCGCGGGCGCCAAGCTGGACGCGGCGGCCAAGAAGCGCACGGCGGAGATCAACCAGGAACTCGCCAAGCTGTTCACGACCTTCGGCCAGAACGTGCTGAAGGACGAGAACGACGGCGTGATCTACATCGACAAGGAAGCCGACCTCGCGGGCCTGCCGCAGGGCGTGCGCGACGGCATGGCGCAGGGCGCCGAGGGCCGCGGCCAGAAGGGCAAGTGGGCGATCGCCAACACGCGCTCGAGCGTCGAGCCGTTCCTGACGTACTCCGACAACCGCGCGCTGCGCGAGCAGGTGTGGCGCATGTTCGTGAACCGCGGCGACAACGGCGGCGCGACCGACAACAACGCCATCATCACGCAGATCCTGCAGCTGCGCGCCGAGCGCGCGAAGCTGCTCGGCTTCCCGACGCACGCGCACTGGCGCCTCGAGAACACGATGGCGAAGACGCCCGAGCGCGCCATGGAACTGATGGAAGCGGTCTGGACGCCGGCCGTCGCGCGGGTGCACGAGGAAGTCGCGGACATGCAGAAGATCGCCGACGACGAGAAGGCCGGCATCAAGATCGAGCCGTGGGACTACCGCTACTACGCCGAAAAGGTGCGCAAGGCGAAGTACGACCTCGACGAGACGCAGATCACGCCGTACATGCAGCTCGAGAACCTGCGCGAAGGCATGTTCTACATGGCGAGGGAGCTGTTCGGCTTCAGCTTCAAGCCGGTCGACGCGGCGAAGGTGCCGGTCTACCACCCCGACGTGCGCGTCTGGGAAGTCACCGACCCGCAGGGCGAAGCTCGTCGGCCTCTGGTACTTCGACCCGTACGCACGCAAGGGCAAGCGTTCGGGCGCGTGGATGAACGCCTACCGCAACCAGGAGCGCTTCGACGGCGACGTCAAGACGATCGTTTCGAACAACTCGAACTTCGTGAAGGGCAAGCCCGGCGAGCCGGTGCTGATCAGCTGGGAGGACGCCACGCACGCTGTTCCACGAATTCGGCCACGCGCTGCACGGCCTGAGCTCGAACGTGAACTACCCGTCGGTGTCGGGCACGGCCGTGGCGCGCGACTACGTCGAGTTCCCCTCGCAGGTGCTCGAGCACTGGCTGTCGACGCCCGAGATCCTCAACCGCTACGCGCTGCACTACCAGACCGGCAAGCCGATCCCGGCGCGAGCTGGTCGCCAAGATCGAAGCGGCCGACAAGTTCAACCAGGGCTTCAAGACGGTCGAGTACCTCTCGAGCGCGCTGATCGACATGAAGCTGCATCTCGCAGGCAGCACGAAGATCGACGCCGACAAGTTCGAGCGCGAAACGCTCACGAGCATGGGCATGCCGTCCGAGATCGTGATGCGGCACCGCACGCCGCAGTTCAACCACGTGTTCTCCGGCGACGGCTACTCGGCCGGGTACTACAGCTACCTGTGGTCGGACACGCTGACCGCCGATGCGTGGGAAGCGTTCACCGAGGCGGGCGGCCCGTGGGACAAGGCCGTCGCGAAGCGCTTGCGCGACAACGTGTTCTCGGTCGGCAACACGATCGACCCGGCGGATGGTTACCGCCAGTTCCGCGGGCGTGACGCGGGCATCGCGGCGCTGATGCGCAAGCGCGGTTTCCCGGTGCCGCCGGCCGCCGCGCCGGCCGCGGGCGCCAAGTAGGCGCCCGCGCGAGGGGATAGGGGTTAGGGATTGGGGATAGTCGAGCCGCGCTTGCAGCGCCGGTCCGACTAACCCCTAACCCCTATCCCCTAGCCCCTGCAGCGTTCGTGCTGCGACCAAGCTCCGCCTGGTCGAGCAGGAACGCGTACTCCTCGGCCACCTCGTGCAGGTGCTCGAACCGGCCCGACTTGCCGCCGTGGCCGGCCTCCATGTTGACGCGCATCACCAGCAGCCGGTCATCGGTCTTGAGACGCCGCAGCTTGGCGACCCATTTCGCGGGCTCGTAGTACTGCACCTGGCTGTCCCAGAGGCCCGTCGTGACGTAAAGCGCCGGGTACGCCTGCGCAGTCACGTTGTCGTACGGCGAATAACTCAGCATGTAGTCGTAGAACGCGCGCTCGTTCGGGTCGCCCCACTCGTCGTATTCGTTCGTCGTGAGCGGGATGCTCTCGTCGAGCATGGTGGTCACGATGTCGACGAACGGCACGTGCGCGACGATGCCACGGTACAGCTCGGGCGCCATGTTCGCAGCCGCAGCGACGAGCAGGCCGCCGGCGCTGCCGCCGCGCGCGAAAACCCGTTGCGCGTCCGCGTACCCCGCAGCGACGAGGTACCGCGTCACGTCGATGAAATCCTCGAACGAATGCTGCTTCTCGAGCAGCCGGCCCGCGTCGTACCAGCGGCGGCCGCGCTCCTGGCCGCCCCGCACCTGCGCGATCGCATAGACGAAGCCGCGATCGAGCAGCGACAGCACGCTCGACGAGAACAGCGGGTCGGACGAAATGCCGTAGGCCCCGTAGCCGTACTGCAGGAGCGGCGCACTGCCGTCGCGACGGAACAGGCTGCGGCGATAGACGATCGCGACGGGCACGCGCTCACCGTCCCGCGCCGGCACCCACAGGTATTCGGTCGCGTAGCGCGATGAATCGAAATCGCCGAGCACGGGCTCGCGCTTCAGCAGCAGCCGCTCGCCCGTCCGCGTGTCGTAGTCGTAGGTGGTGCGCGGCGTGGTGAGCGACGTGTAGGTGTAGCGCACGACCTCGCTGTCCACCTCCTCGTTCGCATCCAGCGCCATGCGGTAGGCGGGCTCGTCCGAATCGAGGTGGAATTCGCGCCCGCCGTGCCACGGCCGGATGCGGATCTTGCGCAGGCCCTCGACGCGCTCCTCGATCGCGAGGAACTTGTCGAACACGTCGAATCCCGCCACCAGCACGTCGTCCCGGTGCGCGACGAGCTCGCGCCAGCGCGCGCGTTGCCCCGCATCCTCGCCGATGCCTCGAACAGCCGGAAATTCACCGCCTGCCAGTTGCTGCGGATCACCCAGCGCTCACCGACGTGGTCGACCGAATATTCGTGCCCGCGCATGCGCGGCAGGAACACCTTGAAGGCCAGCGCGGGATCGTCGAGCGGCGCATAGCGGACTTCCGTGGTGACCGTGCTGCTCGAGTCGATCAGGAGGAAGCGCCGGTCCTTGGTGAGACCGACGGACGTGTAGAACGACTCGTCCGCCTCCTCGTGCACGACCGGGTCGTGCGCGGGATCGGTGCCGAGCTCGTGCACACGCACGCGCAGTCCCAGCAGCGTGACCGGATCTTTCTCGACGTACAGCACGCGGCGGTTGTCCGCCGCCCAGACGATGCCTTCCTCGACGTTCGGGACCACGTCCGGCAGCAGCTCGCCCGTCACCATCGACTTGAAGCGCAGCGTGTACTGGCGCCGACCGACGGCGTCTTCGGTGTATGCGAGCAGGTGGTTGTCGTGGCTGACCTCGATCGAGCCGACGTCGTAGTAATCGAGACCGCGCGCGTTCTCGCGCAGGTCCAGCAGTATCTGTTCGTGGCCCTCGGCGCTGCCGGCACGGCGCGCGTACACGGGATATTCGTCGCCGGTGTCGTAGCGATGCAGGTACCAGTAGCCGTTGTCGCGGTACGGCACGCTCGAATCGTCCTGGCGGATGCGCCCGACGATTTCCGCGTACAACTCGGCTTCGAGCGGCCGCAGCGACGCCGTCATCGCCTCGCGATACGCGTTCTCGGCGCGCAGGTGCTCGAGCACGTCGGGCGACGTGCGCGTGTCGTCGCGCAGCCAGTAATAGTCGTCCACCCGGACGCCGTGCGGCGACGGGACGTCGTGTGGCCGGACCGCGGCGATCGGCGGCGAGAGCGGTCCCTGGCTCATGGCAGGCGGGTCAAATGCCCGCCGGTCCCATGCGCACCGGATACCGCGGGTGCGCGCCACCCGGCCTGGTAGTACGGCATCATCTTCGGCGCGAGCGCACCGAGGCGATCCTGTCGCGTGGCATCGCTCGGATGCGTGCTCAGGAACTCGGGCGGCGAACTGCCGCCGACCTTCGCCATCTTCTGCCACAGCGTGACGGCGGAGCGCGGGTCGTAGCCCGCACGGGCGGCGAGCTCGATGCCGATCTGGTCGGCCTCATTCTCCGACGTGCGGCTGTTCGGGAGCTTGATCGCAACGGTCGCAGCCGCTGCCGCGATCGCCATCGCCTGCCCCGGATTGTCCGACATGATGCCCGCCGCAAGGATGCCGGCATTGGCGGCCATCGCGGTCGACATGCGCTCCGCCGTGTGGTTTGCAAGCGCGTGCGCGATCTCGTGGCCCATGACCTGTGCGAGCTCGTCGTCGGTCGGATCGACCTTCGTGATCAGGCCCGTGTAGATCGCCATGCGCCCGCCCGCCATGCACCAGGCGTTGACGGCCTTCGGATCGTCGATGACCTGCACGCTCCACTGCCACTTCGAGCTGTCGGGCCGCATCTTCACGGCCTGCGCCACCAGGCGCTCGGTGATCACGCGCACCCGCTCCAGCACGCGCGGGTCGGTGACGAGCTTGCCCTCCTTCTGGTACTTGCCCATCTCCTGGGCATAGGCCTGGCGCGACGAGCTGATCGCCTGGTCTTCGGAGATGATCATGAATTGCTTGCGCCCCGTCGGGCTGGTCGCGCAGGCAGCGACGAGCAGCGCGAGCGCCGTGGCTAGCAATGGCTTGCGAAAGTTCATCCTGAAACCCTTTGTCCTGCCGAACGACGTCGGAATGGAAGTGATCATGCCTCGCCGCGCCGCCGGTAGAAAGGCCGCGCGGGCACAACCCGGTTCAGGTGAGGTAAGCTCGGCCCGATGGCGCTGCCCGTTGCGCGCCCGGAGGCAGTGATGTCGCGGCCGTCCCATGCCCGAGTGTCCGCCAGCGGTGTAGTCCTCCATGTAAGACAGGCAGGAAACGGCCCGTCGTCCTGCTGCTGCACGGCTTCCCGGATTCCTCCGCACTCTGGCACGACGTGACGCCACTGCTCGTTGCGGCGGGCTATCGCGTCATCGCGCCGGACCTGCGTGGTTTCGGTCAATCGGACGCGCCGGCGTCCGTTGGCGACTATGCGCTGGGACACATCGTCGCCGATCTCCGCACGCTGATCAGCCGGTTGGCAGCCGATGAGCCCGTGCGCGTGATCGGCCATGACTGGGGCGCCGTCGCGGGCTGGTGCCTCGCGCTGGAACATCCACAGCTCGTTCGGTCGCAGGTTGCGCTGTCGGTCGGGCATCCACGCCAGTACGCCGTGGCGGGGCTCGAGCAGAAGCTCAAGGGCCTCTACACGCTCTTGTGGCAGGTGCCGGGAGTCGGCGGAGCGCTGGCTCGCGCAGCGCGGCTACGCGGGCCTGCGCGGCTGGGGACGGCAGCATCCGCGGATCGAGGATTGCGTGCGGGACATGTCGCGGCCGGGCCGCCTCACGGCCGGTCTCAACTGGTATCGGGCCAACCTGCGCCGCGTGCTGTTCAGCTCCTGGGAGAGCTGCACCGTGCCGACGCTCGGCGTCTGGAGCAGCGGCGATCACTTCCTCGCCGAAGACCAGATGCGCGATTCGCAGCGGCGCATGCAGGCGCCGTGGCGCTACGAGCGCATCGAAGGCGCCGGACACTGGCTGCCGCTCGAGCAGCCGGAGCGCGTGGCGGAGCTCGCGCTGGAGTGGTTCTCGCAGCACTAGACGGAAGGGGTTAGGGGATAGGGGTTAGTCGGAGGTTCTGCGCTAGCCTGACCGCGTTGCGTACCTGCTATGCATCGCGTATAACGTCAATCGGATGCACTGCAGAACTGGAGTTGTCACCGAATTGCCGACGCATAGTCACGCTTGACGTGCAATGCACGCGCCGCGTTCACCGGATGCAGCATGATCACGGTCGGTTCCGGTGCGCTCGAGACTGAATCGTTGCTCGAAACGGCATTCGGCGATCAGGCGCTTCGTGAACATCGAGGCTGTTGCGAGACGCAAGCTGCGTCAGGCTGGAGATCGGCACGTCCCGTCTGGAGGACGCTGGCGCGGCTGCCGCTCTTGCAAATCGGCCTTGACGGCGCTGAATAGGACGGCGATCGCGCGTCAGTACAGCATCCGCATCAATGATCAATGGCGCGTGTGCTTCCGCCGGCCGCTGATGCAGGTGCAGCACGACGTCGAGATTGTCGACTATCACTAGGTCGGCAAGCACGATGAACAGGCTCGAGCACAATCACACCCGAGGAGCTTCTGCTGGAGGAGTTCCTTACCCCGAGCTGGCGCATCACTCAGTACCGACTGGCCAAGGAGATTGACGTACCGGCGCAGCGCATCAGCGAGATCGATCGCTGGACGGCGCGCCATCACCGACCGACACCGAGCGTTGCGACGCTGTGTCGGTGCTTATGAAGTCTGTCCAGCGGTTACTGGTTGCGTGCGCAGGTGGCACACGACACGGGTCGTTTTTCACCGTACACCGTCTGCTTTCGGCGCTACGGCACGCATCCGGAGCGAGCTTCACCACAGCACGACATGGTGACGGGGAGCCGTGGAAGTTGCCGGCCGCGACGCCATCTGCAGCGGGTCATGCGGTGTGACCTCGACGACGATTCATGCGCCGTGTGAATTCTCGGGCTTTGACGAGAATTCACTCAGGCGCGGTCGATCAGGCGTTCGTTCCGGGTCTTGTCCGGGCGAGCGTGTCTGCCTTTCCGCTCGCCCGGACAAGACCCGGAACGAACGCCCTCACCGACCGTCCGCCCGGTCGCGTCCCACTAAGGGTTGGTGATGGCACCTCCGACCAACCCCTAACCCCTATCCCCTCCTCGGATAGACGCGTCGCGTCGCATACGCCGCCTTCAGCTCCGCACCCAGGTATTCGCGCAACGTCGAGAACACGCCGCGTGAAACGTCGGCGGGCTCGCCCTTCGCCAGCGCGAAGAGCTGGCAGTAGTACCAGGACTGCGCGGCGAACGCGTTCAGCGCCTTGGCCGCGACGCTCGTACCCTGCGGTGACAGCCACCCGCGATCCCGCAACCGCAGGCGATCGTCGAGGTCTTCGATGCCATCCATTGCACCGGACAGCAGCTGGCGCGGGAAATCGGGCATCCAGCAGAGCGGCCGCCCGAGTCCGATCACGTCGCAGTCCCCCTCGCCCGGCGCATCGCCGAGCGCGGCTGCCATGCCCGCGCGCGTGCGGAAGCCGCCGGTGACCATCAACGGCATGCGGGCCACGCGGCGGATCGCCGTCGCGTACTCGAGGAAATAGGCTTCGCGCGCCCGCGTGCTGCGACGGACCGGCATCGCGTCTTCGGACGCGGCCTTCGAAGCCGATCAGTCGCGGCTGCTCGTACGTGCCGCCCGAAACCTCGAGCAGGTCCACGCCTTCGTCGTTCAGCCACGCGACGACCTGCAGGCACTCCTCGTGCGAGAAGCCGCCCTTGCGGAAGTCGTCCGAATTCAGCTTCAGCGCCACGGGAAAATCCCGGCCCACGGCCTTGCGCACGGCACGCAGCGTCTCGAGCAGGAAGCGCGCGCGGTTCGCGAGCGTCCCGCCCCAGTCGTCCGTGCGCTGGTTCGTGACCGGCGACAGGAACGAACTGATCAGGTACCCGTGGGCCCCATGGACCTGGACGCCGGTGAAGCCGCACTCGCGCACGACCTGCGCCGCGTGCGCGAACCTGCCGATCAGACCGACGATCTCGCCCTCGGTCAGGGCACGCGGCCGGGCGTAATTGCCGAGCAGGTCGAGTTGCACGGCCGACGGCGCGAGTGGGCGTCCCGTGACATAACGCGGCGACTGCCGGCCCGCGTGCGAAATCTGCACCCAGAGCTGGTTGCCGCCGACCGTCCCGGCCCTGGCCCACGCCGCAAGCCGCGCGCGGGCCTCGGCGTCGAACGTGCGCGGTTCCGACTGGTCGATGGCGACGTTGCCCGGCCGCTCGAGGTCGAACCGGTCCACCTGCACGTTGCCGGTGATCAGCAACCCACTGCCGCCTTCGCTCCAGGTCCGGTACAGGCGCTCGAGCGCAGGCGTTGCGCGCAGACAGGCGTCGGCCAGCCCTTCGGTCATCGCAGCCTTGGCGAGCCGGTTCGGCAGCACGGCGCCACAGGGCAGCGATCAGGGGCTGTGTCAGGACGTCCATCGTTTAACCTCTCCCGATTGCGGGGTATGATCGTTCGATCGAATGCGCAGGCGCCGTGGCGTGCCGCGCGACACCAACGAGAACAGGGCTGGAGGTTTCGCCGATGCTGACCAGGGACAAGCTGACGATCGTGCAGTGGCAGGCCGTGCGCAACACGCCGCATCACGTGATCATCGCGGTGTCGTCCTCCGGCGGCAGCGCCTTCGACGAGATGCTCGAGCGTTCGGCAGGCCTGCAGGCCATCGTCGACGCCATCAACAGCACGCACCCGCTGGTGAGCGAGATCGGCGGCAGCACGCACATCATGCATGCGCAGGACGACGTGCGTAAGTGGTTCTACACGCTGGACGAAGGCCACCGCACGCCGGACAGGCTGCAGGAAAAGGCGCTGGAAACGGCGCGCCATGCGCTCGAAGCGCTCGGCACGCACGGCAGCGCGGACGACCTGATGCATTACGGCGAATTCGTGCTGTCGCTGGCCACGCGCGTCGCGCGCGCGGCGCGCGAAGGCGACCTGATGGGCATCGGCGGCGAACTCGTGAGCGAGAAGGAACGCAAGTTCATCGAGCGTCTCGACCAGCTCATCCAGGAACGCCGTACCCGCTGAGCCGTCCGGACCCGGCACCCGCCGGGTCCAGTACCCACCGACCAGACGACCGACCGGGCCGTCGAGGCCCGGTCTTCGTTTACGCAGCCTTCGCCTTGGCGGGCGTCTTGCGATCGCCCACCAGGTACGCCGCGAGCGCCGGCAGCAGCAGGATCGCGCCGAACATGTTCACCAGGAACATGAAGCAGAGCAGGATGCCCATGTCGGCCTGGAACTTCAGGGCCGAGAACGTCCACGTTGCCACCGATATCGTCATGGTCACGGCGGTGAACACCGACGCCGTGCCGCGCTGCTTGAGCGCCTCGACGAACGCGTCCTTGAGCTTGAGGCCGCCCTCTTCCATCTCGTGCTTCATGCGCTCGAAGAGATAGATGCCGTAGTCGACGCCGACGCCGACGCCGAGCGCGACCACGGGCAGCGTGTTCACCTTCACGCCGATCCCGAGCATCGCCATCAAGCCGTTGCACAGGATCGTCACCAGCGCGAGCGGCAGGATGATGCAGAGCGTGATCGGGAACGAACGGAACGTGATCAGGCAGAGCACCATCACCGACGCGAACAGCGCGAGGTTGACCCACTTGTCCGCGGCCTCGACGGCCTCGTTGGTGGCCGCCATCACGCCGACGTTGCCGCTGGCGAGGCGGAAGGTGACGCGCTCGGTGTCGCCACCGGCCGCCTTGAAGTCCTTAACGACCTTTACGATGTGTTCGATCGTCTGCGCCTGGTGGTCGGTGGTGTAGATGCTGATCGGCATCGCCGTGCAACGCGAGTTCATGAACTCGTTGCCCAGGCGCGTGGCATACCCCACGCCCTGCGCGATCTGCGCGCGGCTCTCGGGCAGCATGCGCCACTTGGCGAAAGTCTCCGCGAACGACTGCGTCATCGACTTGACGAAGCCCGCGAGGCTGCGCACGGTCGCCACGCCTTCGACCTGCCGCATCTGGAATTCGAAGTCCTCGATCTTTTCCATGACGTCGCGATCGACGCAGGGCGAGTCGTCGTCGTTCTCCGGCTTCGCCTCGGCGATGACCTGCAGCAGGTCCACGCCGATCGCGAAGTGGCTGGTGATCATCCCGACGTCCTGGTTGTAGCGCGAGTCGGGCCGCAGTTCGGGCACGCCCTTGCCGAGGTCGCCGATGTGCAGGTGCCGGGCCTGCGACAGGCCAAAGGCCAGCAGGCCGAGGCCCATGAGGATCGGCACCCAGGCGACCTTCTTCGTCGCGAGCGGACCGATGCGCTCCCAGAACCAGTCGCCCGCCGTTTCCTTGCCGGCCAGCTTCGAGGCCTGTTCGGGCGTGAACTTGTAGTACGAGAGCAGGATCGGCAGCAGCATCTTGTTGGTGATGATCATCACCGTGACGCCGATCGTCGCCGTGAAGGCGAGTTCGCGCACGATCTCGATCTCGACGAACGCGATGACCATGAAGCCGAGCGCGTTTGCGAGCAGCGCCATCGCTCCCGGGATGAACAGCTTCTGGAACGAATGCGTCGATGCGGTGATGCCGTCTGCGCCATGCAGCGTCTCGAGCCGCCAGGCGTTCGTCATCTGCACCGCGTGCGAGACGGCGATCGAGAAGATCAGGAACGGCACCAGGATCGACATCGGGTCGAGCCCTAAGCCGAAGACCGGCAGCAGGCCGAGCAGCCAGATGACGGGCACGATCGCGCAGATGAGCGCGAGTGCCGTGATCATCAGCGAGCCGGAATACCAGTACAGCAGCAGCGCGGTGATCACGAACGCGATGCCGAAGAAGACGAGCACGCCGGCCGCACCCTTGGCGATGTCGCCGACGGCCTTGGCGAAGCCGATGATGTGGACGCCGGTGTTCTCGTTCTCGTACTTGGCGCGGATCCCCTCGAGCTGGCCCGCCACCTCCTGCAGGTCGAGACGTTCGCCCGTTTCCGGGTCGTTCTCCATCAGCGTCGCCACGACCATCGCCGCGGTCTGGTCGTTCGAGACCAGGCGCCCGACCCAGTCGGACTTGAGCAGGTTCTCCTGCACCTTCGCCATCTGTTCCGGGGTGCCCGCGAAATCGGCGGATATCACGTTGCCGCCGCGGAAGCCGTCCTCGACGACCTCGGTGAAGCGCACGTTCGAGGTGAAGAGCGACGCAACGGAGCTGCGCTCGATGCCTGGGATGTAGAAGACCTCCTCGGTCACCTTGCGCAGCGAGTCCATGAACTGCTTGTCGTAGATGGTCCCCTTCTTGTTCTGCAGCGCGACCAGCACCTTGTTGGCGCCGCCGAAGTCCGACTGGTACTCCAGGAAGGTCGCCATGTACGGGTGCTTCAGCGGGATCATCTTGGTGAACGCCGCCTGCACGCGCAGCTGGCTCGCCATCGCACCCAGCAGGATGGTGATCAGGATGAACAGGATCAGCAGCGGCTTGCGGTAGTGGAAGATCCAGTAGGAGATCTTGCCGACCCAGTCCGGTGTGAACTGGATCTTTTCGATCGCAGCGTCGTCGGCATTCATGCCGGGCTTCACGTCATTCGCCATGTTCATTGTCCTTGGGCGGTGCCGTTACCGGCCCTTGAGCCAGGCCGGGTCGAGCGGCGTGATGCCGCTTTCGCCCGCGAAGAGGATGCCGCCGCCCTGCTTTTCCAGGAGCGCGGCGAAGCCCTTGCCGGGCTTGGCCGTGTGCAACACGAAACTCTGTCCGCCGTCGGCGCTCTCGGCAATCAGGCCGGAGTTGCCGACGAGCATCACGCGGCCGTCGGCGAGTTGCCGGCCCGACATGAAGGACGTGGTCGTGCCGGTTTCGACCTTCTGCCAGGTCGCGCCGAGGTCGAGCGAGCGAAAGACGTTGCCGCGCATGCCGAACGCGAGGACGCCGCCGTCTTTCATCGCGAGCGCGCCGAAGTACGAACCCTCGTAGGGCGAGGTCAGCGCCGTCCAGGTGGCGCCGCCGTCGTCGGAACGGGCGAGCGTGCCGGACTCCGCCACCAGCAGCAGCGAGGTGCCGACGACGATGATCTGCGAAATGTGCCGGTCGAAGTCTTCGGACAGCACGGTCGTGCGCTGCCACGTCTTGCCGGCATCCTGCGAATCGAAGTAGAGGCCGAAGGCGCCGTAGGCGACGAAGTGATCGCCGTCGAGGTGCGTGACGCCGAGAATCGAATCGGGTCCGGCTTCATCCACCGTGACCAGCGACCAGGTGGCGCCGCCGTCCTCGGTACGCACGAACGAGCCGCCGTGACCGACGGCAACGCCCACTTTGGCGTCCTTGAACGCGACTCCCGTCAGGGTGCGGGTGACCGGGGTCGAAACTCCCTTCCACGTCTGGCCGCCATCGTCGGAGACGAGCGTGAAGCCGCGCTCGCCGACGGCGATGAGGCGCTTGTCGACCTGCGCGATGTCGAGCAGCAGGATCCGGTCGCTGCGCACGTCTACGACGACGCGTGGTTGCGGCGCTGGCTTGGCGCCGTCGGCCTGCTCCTCGCCGCGAACCGGCGACGTAAGGCACAGGCTCGCGCCCAGCATGGCGCAAGCAATTCCCGCCCGGTGTTTCATGCAACATTCCCCCGCGGCGGGACTCCCCCCTGCCGCAAAACGGCCGGCCCCGGCAGCACCGGAGGCCGGCCATCGTCAGCTCAAACGAGGCATCGTCGCCCCATGTATTCCGTGTCTATTTCGTGCCCAGGCGCCGCAGCGCGTCGGGCTGGAAATCGGCCCACTTGCCCTTCTGGTTCCAGTCCCACGGCGTCTTGATCTCGTTGTCCAGGCCCGCCGCATAGTAGGCGCCGCTGTTCAAGTCGTGCCAGAGGTTGGCGCGGAAGTAGGGAAGCTTCGCGTCGTAGAACTGGATCATCGGATGGACGCCGATGCGCCAGAGCTGCTTGCGCGTGTCGAAGGCGTCCTCGTACACCACCGTCCACGAATCCTCGTCGAGGTAGAACACCCGCTTGCCGTAGATGTGCTTGCTGCCCGGCTTGAGGGTGGCCTCCACCTCCCACACGCGATGCAGTTCGTAGCGCATGAGGTCGGAGTTGATCGTGCCCTTGCGGATGATGTCTTCCTTGTACTTGAGCTTCTTGTCGGCCAGCTTGTAGGCGTTGTAGGGGATGTAGATCTCCTTCTTGCCGATCAGCTTCCAGTCGTAGCGGTCCGGCGCGCCGTTCCAGGCATCGAACTGGTCGGACGTGCGCATGCCCTCCGTGCCGTCCGTGAAATTGTCGTACGCCAGGTCCGGTGCACGGCGCACGCGGCGCTGGCCGGCGTTGTAGATCCAGGCCGAGCGCGTCTGCTTTACCTGGTCGATCGGTTCGTGCACCAGGAACACCGTGCCCTCGAGCGTCGCGGGCGTAGTGAAGGCCGACTGGAATGCCAGCAGCAGGTTGTCCTGCGGCTGGTCCAGGCTGGTGTTGAAGATGCGGTACTCGTGGGAGCCGATCTTGTAGAAGTCACCATTGGCCCGCACCGGGAAGCTGTTGTAGTCGCGAGACGACTCCGGTGCCGAGGTAACGCTGCTGGTGATTGTAAATGGCCTCGATGCCGCTCTTCGGGATCGGGAACGGCACGTCCGCGCGGCCGCCGGTGATGCCAAAGCCGACGAGGTCGAGCTTCGGCGCGTTCGCCTTGACGTTGGCATACACCGAGTCCGGATAGCAGGCCGTCCGGCGCGTCTCGTAGACCGGCATCTTGAAGTTGTCGTACTTCGCGAGCAGCGCGAGCGTGCCGGGCGTCAGCTTGTCCTTGTACTGCGCGGCGTTGGCCTTGGTGATCGTGAACTTCGGCTTGTCGCCCGGGAACGGGTCCACGTAACCCTTGGCCGGCGTCCAGCCCGCGGGCGGCGCACACAGGCCACCGGTCCAGGCCGGAATGGTCCCGTCCTTGTTGCCCGCCTTCTCGGCGCCCATCGGCGTGAGGTCCGCGCCGAGGCGCGCGGCTTCGGCGGCCGTGAGCTTCGCGTACGCCGGCAGCGCCGTGCCCAGCAGACCTGCCGCCGCGATCGCGGTGGCGAGGATCCTGTTCATAGTTCTTCATCTGGTTCGTCTCCTGGATCCGGTTAGAAGGTCACGCTGACGGCGGCCGAGTAGTAGTCGCGATCGAACAGCGGATCGAAGTTGTCGTTTTCGTAACTCACGTAGTTGACGTCGAGCACGTACTTCTTGTTGTAGTTGAACTTCACGCCCGAGGCCCAGCGTCATGCGGTCCTCGATGAAGGTCGGGTCCATCGAGACGCCTTCCACGTCGTGCGCCCAGAACACGCTCGGGGTGACGGTCACGCCGGTGTCCATGACGTTGTTGTAGTCCATCGAGACGCGCAGGCGGTAGCCCCAGGCCACGTCCGTCACGTAGCCGTCGTTGCGGCAGCCGTTCGGCTGCGGGTTGTAGAGCGGATTGGCTACCGGCACTGGCGCGCCCGACGAGCGTCGGGGAACACAAGTCGCCCTGGACTCGCCGGCACCGAGCCCAGGCTGGCCTTCCGGGCGAGGCCGGATCGACGGCATAGCCCGGGCCCGAACCCGTGCCGTACATGAAACCGCGCCCGTAGCGGATGCCGCCCTTGGTGTAGTCGGGCACGTCGTTCCACTGCGAGCCGATCTCGCCGACGACGAGCAGGCTCTCGGCGCCGAGGACGTTGCTGAAGGTCTTGACCGCGTTGACCTGGAACTGGGTCTTGTTGAACCGGTCGTGGCCCATCAGGTAGGTGCCCTCGCTCTGGGCCTGGACCTCGCGCGCGATTTCCCGGTACGGCCCGATGCCGAGCACGCCGGCGCCGATCAGGTCGTTGCCGTTGACCATGACCGGGACGTCGACCTGGTAGCTCAGTTCGGCGGACGTGGACCAGCTCAGCAGGTTGGTCGCGGCGCTGATGCCGTAGATCTGGATGTCCTCGGGGTATTCCCAGAAGCCCTTGCCGGACTCCAGGTTGGTCGGGAGACCGACGGAGGCCAGGAAGCCTTCGATCGCGGCCTCGGCGCCCGGCATCAGGCTGCGCAGCCGGCTCGACGTCCAGTAGTTGCCGTAAGCGTCGGTGCCGATCAGGCCCGCGGCCCGCAACGCAGCCTGCTGCGCGGCCGGCAGGTCTTTCCAGTTGGTGCCCGTGATGCTCGCGGCCACCGGCAGGCGGCTGTGGATGTTCATCGCGTACAGGCCGATTTCCGTGTCGATCTTCTCGACCGGGAAACGGAAGGCGAGGCCGAACTGACCGCAGTCGCTCGGCTCACGGCCCTCGATGGCCGGGACGTAGGTGCCGGCGGCTCCCTGCTGGAAGGGTTGCGAACCCAGCTGCGGGACGATCGGTGACACCGTGCCCGGCGCTGGGTTGCCCAGCTGGCCGCCGACGACGGTGATGCTGTTGCACGAGCCCGGGTCGGCTCCGATCAGCGTGCTGGTCGCGGTGAAGTACGTGCCGCAACCGTCCACCGACGTGTTGTTCCACTGCAGCTGGTAGAACGCCTCGATGGAGCCGAAGTCGAAACCCCAGTTCGCATAGACGGCCCAGACCGGCAGCAGGATTTCCTTGAGCTCTGCGCCCGCGCGGCGGGCGGCCGGGACGTCGATCGGATTGATCTGGTTGACGCCCTGGATGAAGATGCTTTCGCCCCAGTTGATCACCTGGTTGCCCAGGCGCAGCTGCAGGTCGGAGTTGCCGACGGCGAACGAACCATAGACGTAGGCGTCCAGCAGCAGGACGTTTTCGAACTGCTGCTCGGCCTCGAAGCCGCGATCGCTCAACTTGCCCTTGGGCCACAGGTTCTGTCCGGGCGGGGACACCGGCAGGCAAGCCGCGCCGGGCGGCGTCGCTGCCGTGCAGATCGTGTAACCGGGAATCGGACCGAGCCTCGGGCGAACGCCGTTGTAGTTGTTGGCCTGGCTGCCGACGAGCACGTTTTCCTGGTTCAAGGCCTGGTCGTACCAGTACTTGGCCCGCAGCAAGGCGCCGAAGCGGCCCTTCTTGTATTCGAGATCGGTGATGACCTTGAACGGCGTCGAGAACCGGTCGTTCTTGGCATAGTTCAGGTTGCCGTCGCCTGCGGCGTGATTGCCCGCGAGGCCGTCCTTGGGACCCACGGGCGTGCCCGGGATCAGCGGACTCGAGTAAAGGCCGATGAGTGAACCGTCCGCTCGCGTAAAGAGCTGCTCGCTCGGGTCCTCGGCGCGCCAGCTCGACCCCACCGATACCGTGGTGTTCCAGTTCAGCTTGCCGCCGTTCTCGAACTCGAATTCGATTGCGGCCGCGCTGCCCGCGTAGCGTCGCCAGCACCGTGCCGATCACTGCGGCCAGCTTCGCGCTGCGGCGATCCCGATTCATCGTTTCACTCGTCATTAGAAATCCCCCAGTTACCTGTGAGTCCACTCAGTTGCATATTCTCTCGGGAGCCCCTGTCCGGTCCCGCACATCTGGCTAAGGCTAGTCCTGACCTTCCACGATCACAGTCGTGAGTATCCGAAATACCACTAACTGAAATCCCCGTTGGGCAAGGTTGCCAGTGGCTCAGCCGCATGACAACCCGAGTAATCGTTGCGTTTTTGCCATGCAAAAATCACCGGCCCTGCCGGCGACGTTTTGCAGGCGTCTTTCGAGCACCGCCCGCTCGCTTGCGGACCGCTTGCGGCCGTGTCGAATCGATGGCCGCGACCGCACGTGCCGTCGATGCGGCGGCGGCGGCGCGCTCCAGGTCGGCGAAGCTTTCACGCAGGCATTCGGCGAAAAACGCCGGGTCGGGCAGCATGTCGCGACAGGCGACTGCGCAGATCCAGAGCGTGCCGTAGTAGCTGAATCCCGTCACATTGAGGCCCAGGCCGTCGAAAGCGATGCTGACCGGCGCGAAGCTGACGAGCCGGGCACCGGCCATGAACAGGGGGACGTCGGGCCCGCGCACGTTCGAGACCACGATGCTCATCTGGGGCAGCACCAGGCGTCGCGTGGCGAGTTCGTTGGCGGCATCGGGCAGCACCTCGAACAGGCGAGCGGCCAGGTCGCGACCGACGACGCCACTGAACGTCTTCGCTTTTGCTGCACCGCGGCGAATTTCCTGCAGGCGGTCGATCGGGTCGTGCAGCTCGGTGTGCAACGGCATCACGGCCATGCCGATCTGGTTACCGAGATCGGCGGACTTGTCGGGCCCGCGGAACGACATCGGCACCATGCAGGTCAGGGTGGCGTCCGGCAGTTCACCCTTGGACTCGAGGTAGCGTCGCAGCGCGCCGCCGACGGTAGTCATGAACAGGTCGTTGATCGTCGCCTCGGGAATCGAGGCTCGAATCGCCTTGAAGCTGGTGAGCGGCAGACCCACGACCTCGACGACCCGATGCGCCGAGACCTTGTTCGCGAAGCGCGTCGCGGGCGGTTTGCGCAGCGCGTCCGCGAGCCGGGTCACCGCAGATGTCTCCTGGTTGCTGAGCAGCGAGGCCAGCCCGCCAGGCACCGCCGCACCCGCGCTCGCCACGCGCGCGGCTGTCTCGGCCGATAGCCGCGCGAAGCTGGGCACGCGACTGACCCCGCGGGCCGCCGCGCGCAGGTACAACTCAGGCACCGTCGGCAGCCGGTCCTTGTAACGACGGGCCCTGGCGACCGGCTCGCTGAAATCGTCCGCCAGCGTCGAATGGATGGCGCGGATCAGCTCCGTGCCGGCCTCGCCGTCGACGGCGCAATGGTGAATCTTCAGGTACAGCGCGAAGCTGCCCGACGGCAGTCCGGGAATGTTGTCGAGGCCCTCGATGACGTAGGCCTCCCACAGCGGCTTGCTGCGATCGAGCGGGCGCGAATGGATGCGCGCGACCTGGATGCAGAGCTGGCGCCAGTCGCCGGGATGCGGCAGCGCGATGTGCCGCACGTGGAATTCGATGTCGATGTCCGGATCTTCGATCCAGTAGGGACGGTCGAGCCCGAGGGGCACCGTGACGAGCCGGCGACGAAAGAGCGGCAGGGAGTCGAGCCGCGCCTCGAAAAAGCGCAGCACGTCCTTGAAGCGAACCTTGCCGTCGGGCGCCGTGGATGGGTCATAGATGCCCAGCCCGGCCACGTGCATGTACTGGTTGCCACGCTCGAGGCGCAGGAAAAGGCTGTCCGTTCCGGACAATTGCCGCATTCGATGTCTCCCCCGCCCCCGTCTGCAAGATACTGCGCGCCCGACGTGCCGTCCACGTCGATTGCGTCAACTCGATGCGCGTTTCGATCGACCCGCCGGCCTGCGACCTGCGTACAGGCACGGCCGGAGTGCGCAGAAAGAATCGAATGCACTCGTCGGCCAGCGCCTGTACGTCGAGCGCCCCGCGCGGGTCGTACCAGCGCGCGATCCAGTTCAGCGCCCCGAACAGCAGCAGCGCGTCGATGCGTGTCGTTCCGGACCAGTCGCCGGCCAGCCGCAGCTGCGCCAGCGCTTCTTCCCAGACCGCTTCGTAGCGCTTCAGCAGCACGGACACCCGGCGCCGGGCCGCGGGCTCGAGCGAGCGCCACTCGTACAGCACGACGGGAATGAAATCCTGGCCCGCGCCGAGCAGCGTATCGAGGTGCGTGCGCACGAGCTGGTCGAACTGCTGGCGTGGCGGCAGGCCCAGCGCGGCAATCGCTTCGATGCGCGCCAGCGCGTCGACCAGGCCCTCCTTCATCACCGCTTCGAGAATGTCGTGCTTGGTGGCGAAGTGGTACACCCAGCTTCCCGACTGCATGCCCGTCGCCTGCGCGATGTCGCGCACCGACGTGCCGTCATATCCCTTCTCGCGGAACAGGCGCGCGGAAGCGCGCAACAACTGCTGGCGACGACTGGAGTCGACGTCGGTCGCCTTGCGTTTGCGCACAGCCCTGGGCTTCGCTGCCGCGCTCACAGGCCCAGCTGGCGCGCGGCCAGGTCCTTCATGATTTCTTCCGCGCCACCGCCGATCATGTTGACCTTCACTTCGCGATAGATGCGCTCGGACTTGGTGCCGCGCATGTAGCCCATGCCGCCGAGCGTCTGCACCGCCGCGTCCGCGCAGAACTGCATCGTGCGCGTCGCCGTGTTCTTCGCCATGCAGACGGACGCGACGACCCCCGGATCCGCACTGCCTTCGTGGTCGAGCCGCCAGGCCACGTCCTCGAGCAGCGCCCGCGTCGATTCGATCTGCGCGAACATGTCGACGAAGCGGTGCCGGACGACCTGGTGATCGACCAGACGCTGTCCGAACGTGCGCCGCTGCCGCGCCCACTCGAGCGCCTCGCCGTAGCACGCCCACGCGAATCCCAGCGCCATGGCGGCCATCGAGAAGCGCTCGGCCGTGAAATTGTGCGTGATCGCGCGAAAGCCCTCGCCCTCGGCGCCGAGCAGGTTGCGCTGCCGGCACGCGCACGTCGTCGAACCGCAGGTGCGCCGTATCGGACGCCCACCACCCCATCTTCTGCGAGCGGAGTCCGCGTGAAGCCGGGAGCATCGCGCTCGATCACCAGCAGCGAGATGCCACGCGCGCCCTTCGCCTCCGGGTCGGTGCGCACCGCGACCGTGTAGACGTCGGCACGCATGCCGGAGGTGATGAACGTCTTCTCGCCGTTCACGACGTAGCAGTCGCCATCACGACGTGCTGTCGTCTGCAGCGCAGCCACGTCCGAGCCGCCGGACGGCTCGGTGATCGCCAGGGCCGCGATCCATTCGCCGGACAGGATGCGCGGCAGCGTGCGGCGCTGCAGGTCCGGCGAACCGAGCGCAGCGATCGGCGGCGCCGCGATCGAATGCGACATCAGCGAGGCGAGCACCCCACCGGAGCCGCACTGGGCCAGTTCGACGCAGGAGACCAGCGTGTGCACGAAGTCGGCGTCGGGCACGCCGCCGAATTCTTCCGGCAGCCGCAACCCGAACAGGCCGGCCTCCGCGGCGCGGAGGTACAGGTCGCGCGGAAATCCACCCGCCTCGTCCCAGCCCGCCACGTGCGGCTCGAGCTCGCGGACCACGAAGCGACGGACCGAATCGCGGAACGCGACGTGTTCCGGCGTCAGGCGGACGGGATTGAGGCGGAGGGGTTCCACGCGACGATCTTAGGGCCGCCTCTTTATTCAAGCAAGCGCTTGCTCTACGATCGGCGGGTCGAGTCGCCAAGGTGTGAGGCATGCCGGTCTTCAATTCGTCCCTGGACATCACGGGCACCGCCTGCGCGGAGAACCGCGCGCACATGCTGGCGCTGATCGCGCGTCACGACGAACTGCGTGACCGCACGGCGGCAGCGTCGGGTCGCGCAGGACCCCGGTTCGCCAAGCGCGGCCAGCTGCTGCCGCGCGAGCGGCTGGGGCTGCTGCTGGATGCGGGCGCGCCCTACCTCGAACTCTCGGCCTGCGCGGGTTACCTGCTGGACAACCCGGATCCCGGGAAATCGACACCGGGCGGCGGATTGCTCGCGGGCATCGGCCAGGTCAGCGGCGCGCGCTGCGTGATCGTCGTCGACGATTCCGGCATCGAAGCCGGCGCATTGCAGCCCATGGGACTCGAGAAATTCCAGCGCGCCCAGCAACTCTCGCTCGAGAACGGCCTGCCGTTCGTGCACCTGGTCGAGTCGGCGGGCGCCAACCTGCTGCGCTACCGCGTCGAGGATTTCATCTTCGGCGGCTCGCACTACGCGCGTCTCGCGCGCATGTCGGCCGCGGGCATTCCCGTGCTGACGATCGTGCATGGCAGCGCCACCGCCGGCGGCGCCTACATGCCCGGCATGTCGGACTTCGTCGTGATGGTGCGCGACCGCGCGCGCGCCTTCCTCGCCGGTCCGCCGCTGCTCAAGGCAGCGACCGGCGAGATCGCAACGGAAGAAGAACTCGGCGGCGCGCTGATGCATGCGTCCGTCTCGGGGCTGGCCGAATACCTCGCCGAGGACGACGCCGACGCGATCCGCGCGCTGCGTGAACACCTGCGACGCCTCGCCTGGCATCGCCATGAATCGAGCCTGCCGGCAGCGGCCGAGCCGCGCTTTGCAGCCGACGAACTGCTGGGCATCATGCCCGTCGACGGCCGCAAGCCCGTCGACATGCGCGAGATCATTGCCCGGCTCTGCGACGACTCGGACTTCATGGAGTTCCAGCCCACCTACGGCCCCGCCACCGTCTGCGTGCACGCGTCGATCGGCGGGTTCCCGGTGGGCATCCTCAGCAACAACGGCCCGCTCGATCCGGCGGGCTCGAGCAAGGCGACGCATTTCATCCAGCAGTGCTGCCAGTCCGGGCTGCCGCTCATCTACCTGCAGAACACGACCGGTTACATCGTCGGCAAGGAGTCCGAGCGCGCGGGGATGATCAAGCACGGCTCGAAGATGATCCAGGCCGTCGCGAACGCGACCGTGCCGCAGGTGACGATCCAGTGCGGGGCCTCCTACGGCGCCGGCAACTACGGCATGTGCGGCCGCGGCTTCGCGCCGCGCTTCCTGTTCTCGTGGCCGAACGCGCGCACCGCCGTCATGGGCGCCGAGCAGGCGGCCGGAACGATGGCGATCGTGATGGAAGCCTCGGCCCGCGACCGCGGACTGGAGCCGGACCGCGCACAGATCGACGGCATGCGCGCCAAGATCGTCGAGACGTTCGACCGGCAGACATCGTCGTTCTATACCTCCGGCCGGCTGCTCGATGACGGCATCATCGACCCGCGCGACACCCGCGGCGTGCTGACGCAGGTGCTGCAGCTCTTCCGGCGCGCGGACGGCCTGCAAGCTGCGCCCGCTCACCTTCGGCGTCGCCCGACCCTGATTCCGAGGTCCTCATGCTATTTACCCACGAACACGCAGAGCTGCGCCGCACCGTCGAGCGGTTCTGCCGCGAAGAACTCAATCCGCACGTCGATGCCTGGGAGGATGCCGGCGCGTTCCCCGCGCACGAGGTCTTTCGCAAGCTCGGGCAGCTCGGCCTGCTGGGGCTCACCAAGCCCGAGGCTGCCGGTGGCGCCGCGCTCGATTACAGCTACGCCGTCGTGCTGGCCGAGGCGCTGGGCGCCTGCACGTGCGGTGGCGTGCCGCTCGCGATCGGCGTGCAGACGGACATGGCGACGCCCGCGCTCGCGCGGATCGGCAGCCCCGAACTGCAGCGCGAGTTCCTGGTGCCCGCGGTCGCGGGCGAGATGGTGGCGTGCATCGGCGTCTCCGAGCCCGGCGCCGGCTCCGACGTCGCCGCGATCCGCACGACGGCCCGCAAGGACGGCGGCGACTACGTCATCAACGGCGGCAAGCTCTGGATCACCAACGGCGCGCAGGCCGACTGGATGTGCTGCCTCGCCAATACCTCGGAAGGCAGCCCGCACCGCAACAAGTCGCTGATCGTCGTGCCGATGAAGACCCCCGGCGTCACGGTGGCACGCAAGATCCGCAAGCTCGGCATGCACTCCTCCGACACCGCGCAGATTCACTTCGACGACGTGCGCGTGCCGCAGCGCTACCGCATCGGCGACGAGGGCATGGGTTTCACCTACCAGATGCAGCAGTTCCAGGAAGAACGGCTGTGGGGTGCCGCCAATGCACTGGGCGGGCTCGATCACGCGATCGCAGACACCATCGAGTACACGCGCAGCCGCCAGATCTTCGGCCGCAGCGTGCTCGACAACCAGGTCGTGCACTACACGCTCGCCGAGCTGCAGACCGAGGTCGAGGCGTTGCGCGCGCTGGTGTACCGCGCGACGGAACTCTTCGTCGCCGGGCAGGACGTCACGCAGCTCGCGTCGATGGCCAAGCTCAAGGCCGGCCGGCTGTCGCGCGAGGTCGCGGACAAGTGCCTGCAGTTCTGGGGCGGCATGGGGTACACGTGGGAGAACCGCGTGTCGCGCCTGCTGCGCGACGGGCGACTGGGATCGATCGGCGGCGGCGCCGACGAGGTGATGCTCTCGATCATCTGCAAGCTCAACGGCACGCTGTCGAGGCCGGGCGCATGAGCCCGGCAGCTGACGCACTGGTGCAGGTCGAGCGTCGCGGCGCGTTCTGGTTCGCGCGACTCAACCGGCCCGACAAGCGCAACGCCCTCTCCGAACCGTTGATGGGTGAATTGCTGGCGCTGTGCGATCGCGTCGAGGCGGATGCCGACGCACGCGCACTGGTGCTCTGGGGCGCCGGCGGGAGCTTCTGCGCGGGCGCGGACTTCGGCGGCTTCCTGGAACTGATGGCCGCGCCGGCGCCCGCTGGCCCGGACCCGATCATCGCGCACAACCGCACGTTCGGCACGATGCTCGAACGCCTGGCGGCGCTGCCGGTCCCCACGCTCGGAGTCATTCGTGGCGCGGCGATGGGAGGCGGCGTCGGTCTCGCGTCCGTGCTCGATCGCGTCATCGCGACGGACGACGCGGTGTTCGCCATGCCCGAGGTCACGCTCGGAGTCGCACCCGCGCAGATCGCGCCCTTCGTCGCGCGGCGCATCGGTGCGACGCGAGCCCGCTGGCGCATGCTGACGGCCGCACGGCTCGATGCGAACGCAGCGCACGCCGACGGATTCGTCGACGTCGTGGTGCCCCTGGCTGACCTGCAGAGCACTGTCGCGGCCGAACTCGGCTTGCTGGCGCTGACCGAACCCGCCGCGCTGCGCGCGACGAAGCGGCTCGCCCTGCGCAACCTCGAAGCGCCGCTGACGGCGGCGCTCGATGCGGCCGCCCGGGATTTCGCCGTGCTGCTGCGCTCGGGTTCGGCGCGCGAAGGCATCGCCGCCAGTCGCGAGCGCCGCCGACCCGCGTGGCATACCGAAGTGCCTGCCCTGCCGGAGTTCGACTGATGCCCGTGCATCGCCTGCTCATCGCCAACCGCGGCGAGATCGTCACGCGCATCGCCCGCACCGCACGGCGGATGGGGATTGCGACTGTCGCCGTGCATTCCGACGCCGACCGGGCCAGCGTGCACGTTGCCGCCTGCGACGATGCCGTGGCGCTCGGTGGCCTCGCCGCCGCCGACAGCTACCTGCGCATCGACAAGCTGCTCGCGGCGGCACGCTCGTCGGGCGCGGACGCGATTCATCCGGGTTACGGCTTTCTGTCCGAGAACGCCGAGTTCGCCGCCGCAGTCACTGCCGCCGGTCTCGTGTTCGTCGGTCCGCCGGCCGCGGCGATCGATGCGATGGGCGACAAGGCGCGTGCGCGGCAGCGCATGGCCGCCGCTGGAATCGCGGTCGTGCCCGGATACGACGGCGACGACCAGGATCCCGCCATCCTCCAGCACGAAGCGGACCGCATCGGCTACCCGGTGATGGTGAAAGCCGCCGCTGGCGGCGGCGGTCGCGGCATGCGCCTGGTGCAGAGCGCGCCGGACCTGCCGGACGCCCTCCGCTCGGCAGCTGCGGAAGCGGCCAAGTCCTTCGGCGACGGTCGCCTGATCCTCGAACGCGCCGTGGTCGAACCGCGTCACGTCGAGATCCAGGTGTTCGCGGATGCGCACGGCAACGTCCTGCACCTCGGCGAACGCGACTGCTCGGTGCAGCGCCGGCACCAGAAGGTCATCGAAGAATCGCCCTCGCCGGCCGTGAACGCCGAACTGCGCGTGCGCATGGGAGCCGCTGCCGTGGCCGTCGCGCGCGAGATCGGCTACGTCGGCGCCGGCACCGTCGAATTCCTGCTCGACCGCGCGGGTCACTTCTACTTCATGGAGATGAACACGCGACTGCAGGTCGAGCATCCGGTGACCGAATGCGTCACGGGCCTCGACCTCGTCGAATGGCAACTGCGCGTGGCGCGCGGCGAGCCGCTGCCCTTGCGGCAGGACGAAGTGCAGTTGCGCGGCCACGCCATCGAAGTCCGGCTGTGTGCCGAGTCCCCGACGGATGACTTCCTGCCCGGCAGCGGCACGATCGTGGACTGGTCGCCCCCCGCGGGCGTCCGCTGCGATCACGCGCTTGCGCGCGGGCGCCGAGATCCCGGCCTGGTACGACTCGATGGTCGCCAAGCTGATCGCGCATGCGCCGACGCGCGAGCAGTGCATCGACCAGCTGGCGGCGGCAGTCGATCGCACCGTGCTGCTCGGCGTGCAGAGCAATCGCGCGTTCCTCGGCCGCCTGCTCCGGCATGAGAGCTTTCGCGCAGGGCTCGACGTGTCGACGGCCTTCATCGAACGGCAGTTCGGCGCCGCCGAGACGCGTCAGCCGCAACCCGACGCGAAGCTGTGGGCACTGGCTGCCTGGATTTCGGTTGCCGGCGCGCCGGAAGCCGAATGCACGCCGTCGGCGTGGCGCAACTGGAGCACCAGCCGACCGCTGCCGCAGCCGTGGCGACTGCGCTGGCACGCGCCGGCGGCATTGGCGGGCGCAACCACGGAGCTGCGTGGACGACTCTACCTGACGCCTTGCAGCGCGCAGGTCGAACACGCCGCGGGCCAGGTCCAGCTGCAGGCCGTGCCGGTCACGGCCGGAGTGCACGCGAAGGCCATCATCGACGGCGAGCACGTCGACTATCGTTACGCCTGGTCGGGCACGACGCTGTGGCTGCACACGTCGCAGGGCGATTACGCCTTCGATTGCCGGCGGCGCGAGTCCGCGCGCTCGAGCGAGTCGGACGGCGCAGCCGCGATGGAAGTGCGCGCCGCCATCAATGGCCGGGTGGTCGACGTGGCCGCAGCGGTCGGTGCCACCGTCGCGAAAGGCGATCGACTCGTCGTGCTCGAGGCGATGAAGATGGAACACGAGATCCGCGCTGCACGCGCGGGCCGAATTGCGGACGTCGGCGTCAAGCCGGGCGACCAGGTCGTCCCCGGCCAGGTGCTCGTCCGTTACGAAGGAGAAACTGCATGATCGGCAAAGGTCGTCGTGACCTGCGCCCTGACGGGCGTGCTCACGGATCCCGCGCAGCACAACGTGCCGGTGACGCCGGAAGAAATGGCGCGCGAGGCACGGGCGGCATACGACGCCGGCGCCAGCGTCGTGCACGTTCACTTCCGGCAGCAGGGCGCCGGGCAAGGGCCACCTGCCCTGCTGGGATCCGGCCGTCGCCGTCGAGATCGCGCAGGCGATCCGCGACGGCCTGTCCGGGCATCATCTTCAACCAGTCCACCGGCGTCGTGGGTCCGGACATCTCGGGCCCGGTCGCCTGCATCCGTGCCGTGAAGCCGGAAATCGCCGCGGCCAATGCGGGTTCGCTGAACTACCTGAAGGTGCGCAGCGACGGCCGCTGGGCCTGGCCGCCGATGCTGTTCGACAACCCGGTGGAGAAAGTCGCGGCCTTCCTGCAGGTGATGCAGCAGATCGATGCGTTGCCCGAATTCGAGTGCTTCGACGTCGGCATCGTGCGCAGCGTCGACATGTTCGTGCGCTCCGGACTGTATCGCGGCCACCCCGACGTCAATTTCGTCATGGGCGTCGAATCGGGCATGCCCGCCGATCCGGCGCTGCTGCCGATCCTGATCGGACTGCTGCCCGCACGGCGCGACCTGGCAGGTGACCGCGATCGGCCGCGAGAACGTCTGGCCGCTGCATCGACGCACGGCGGAACTCGGCGGCAACCTGCGCACCGGTCTCGAGGACACGTTCTACCTGCCGGATGGACGCAAGGCGCGCAGCAATGGCGAACTGATCGACGCGATCGTCGGCCTGGCGCGCGCAGCGGGACGCGAGTGCGCGACGCCCGCCGAAGCGCGCAAGATGCTGCACCTCGCCGCCTGATCGCGAGGTCGTCGACCGAGGGGAGGATCGATGCGCAAAGGCCTGTTGATCGCTGGCGCCGTCATTGCGGCTGCGCTGGTCTACCTGCTCGCGTGGCCCGTTCCGGTCGAACCCGTGGCCTGGAAGGCACCGACGTCGGCCGGCTATGCCGGGGCTCATGCGCGCAACGAGCGCCTGGCGCGTGCGCAGCTCGTGTAGGTGACGCCCGAAGGTCGGGCCCGAACACATCGCTTTCGGCCCGGACGGCAAGCTCTACACGGGAATGCTGTCGGGCGCCGTGCTGAGCATGAATCGCCGACGGCAGCGCGATCGAGACGGTGGCCAACACCGGCGGCCGGCCGCTCGGCCTCGACTTCGACGCGAACGGACGGCTGGTCATCGCGGACGCATTGCGCGGCCTGCTGGCGCTCGAATCCGATGGGCGCATTCGCGTGCTGACCGACAGCGTGGGCGGCGATCCGATTCGTTATGCCGACGCGGTCAAGGTCGCCGCGGACGGCAAGCATGGTGTTCACCGACGCCTCGCAGCGCATGTCGCCGCAGCAATACGGCACGTTCGACGCGGCGCTGTTCGACATCATCGAGCAATCGTGCACCGGCCGCGTGCTCGAGTTCGATCCGGCGGCCGGCTCGACCCGCATCGTCGCGACCGGCCTGTGCTTTCCGAACGGCGTCGCACTGACCGCCGACGAGCAATCACTGCTCGTCGCGGAGACCGGCACGTACCGCGTGCTGAAAATCGATCGCAGCTCGAATGCGATCGATGCCGGCAAGGCCGTGCGCGATCGTTCCGCGGGCGTCACCGTCCTGCTCGACAACCTTCCCGGCTTCCCGGACAACGTCACGCGCGGCGCGGACGGGCGCTTCTGGACGGGTTTCACCAAGCCGCGCAGCGATGCGATCGACGGCATGTCGGGCAAACCGTGGCTGCGCTCCCTCACGCTGCGCCTGCCGAAGGTGCTGTGGCCCGTGCCAGCCGCGTACGGCCACGTCATCGCTTTCGACGACCAGGGTCACGTCCTGCTCGACCTGCAGGATCCGTCGGGGAGACTACCCGAAACGAGCGGCGCGACCGAACACGACGGCGTGCTTTACGTGCAGAGCCTGCATGCCGACGCCTTCGGCGTCCTGCCGCTCAAGGACGTGGGAGTGACGCCCCGATCTCCCTGACGGCGCTGACGAGCACGGGCAGGTCGGCGCTCGTCGTCCGGTAATTGACGATCGCGGCGCGCAGGCAGTAACGGCCGTGCAGCGTCGTGTAGGAAGGCGCCGCGATTCCGCTTTCGTGCAGGCGGATCAGCAACTCCTCGTTCAGCGCGTTCAGCTGCTCGTCGTCGAGCCCGCCCGGGTTGTAGCGAAAGCAGACGATGTTGGTCGCCACGGGCGCCAGCAGCTCGAGATCGGGCTCCGCCTGCGACCAGTGCGGCGAGTTCGTGCGCCTGCGCGATGTTGCGGTCGATCAGGCGGCCGAAGCGATCGAGCCCGTGCTCCTTGATCGACAGCCACACCTTCAGCGCGCGAAAACCACGCGACAGCTGCAGCCCGTACTCGCTGAACCAGAGCGCGCCGCTCGCGAGTCCGCGCTCGGTGCGCTCGAGGTATTCGGGTGTCAGGGCGAACGCCTCGCGATGCGCCTTGCGATCGCGCACCAGCACGCACGCCGCCTCGAACGGCACGTGCAGCCACTTGTGCAGGTCGAGCGTGACGGAGTCCGCGCGTTCCATGCCACGCACCAGGTGACGGTGCCCGGGCGCCAGCGCGAGCAGCGCGCCGATCGCGCCGTCGACATGGAACCAGAGGTGCTCCCGTTCGCAGAGCGTGGCGAGCGCCTCGAGGTCGTCCGTCGCGCCGGTGTTGATGGTCGCCGCGTTGCCGATGACGCAGAACGGCTGCCGGCCCGCGGCGCGGTCCTCCGCGATCATGCGTTCGAGCGCGCCGACGTCGATTTCGAACTCGGCATTGACCGGCACCTTGCGCAGCGAACGCGCACCGAGGCCGAGCGACTCGATCGCCTTCTGCACGCAGCTGTGCACCTCGACCGACGCATAGGTAATGAGCGTGCGCGGAATGGCTGCGACACCCTCGGCCCGGACGTCGACGCCGGCGCGGGAATTGCGCGCGACGGCGAGGCCGACGAAGTTCGCCATCGAACCGCCGCTCACCAGCAAGCCGCTCGACTCCACGGGAAAGCCCGCGATCTCCTTGCACCAGTCGACCACCTGCGCCTCGACGTGGTTCGGCACGTGGTTGCCGCCGCCCATGTTGGGGTTGAGCACGGCGGCCAGGAAATCGCCGACGGCCGCGAAGGGCGTGCCGTTGCCCATGAACCAGGACCAGAAACGCGGGTGCGTGTTGCCCATCGCGTAGGGCATCACGAGTTCCTTGAACTCGCCGTAGGCGGATTCGGCGCCCTGCGGCAGCCGCGGTGCGGGCTGGCGCAATCGCGCCACGACCGCTTCGGGCACCGGCTGCCACACGGGGCGGTCCCGGGCACCCTGCAGGTAGTCGAAGCCATCGTCGATCGCCTGGTGCGCCAGGCGCCGCAGGGCCTCCCAGTCGGCGGGGTCCAGCGATTCATCGACGGGGGGATTGCTCATCGGCTGGGCTCTTCATGGCGGTGCGGAGGGTCCGCCCGGGCGCAGCCTACTACGGGCGGTCGCCGACGCCAGCCGGCGGGGGCCGGGCTCAGGTCAGCGTGATGCCGCCATGCGTGCAGGGCGTGGGCGAGGATCAGGAAGGCCGTGGCGGCGGCGGCAGCCAGCCAGATCGCCAGCAGCCCAGGGATACGTAACAGTCAGGTCTTTCCATACGACCTCCAGAAAGATCGCGAGGTCGGAGTCGGTGCCGCCCCGTTGGAGGGGGGAGGGGTCGAACGAGGCGGTGGGCCGACTCACGACCGGGCGATCGAGGCACAGGTTAGCGCAATTCTTGCTGCGTCGCAGCAAGAATATACCATCTTGTATTTATTGATGTTTTTTGTTCAAAAAGCCGACCGGAATCGCCCTGGATGGACGATTCCGGCCGGACCCGGGCATGCATCAGGCAAAACTTTGCATGCCCGCCACCGCCTCGACCAGGATGGTCACGACGAAGGCGACGGACACGACCAGGCCGGAACCGATGGCGATCTGGAAGAACGAAACCTGGGACTGCTTGCGGTTGAACATGACGAGCCTCCTGCTGTTGTGAGGCACAAGGTACGCCTGGACTTTGTGGCGATAAATCCGAATAACCGTTGCACTCTATTCTGTATTTCAGAACAATCGCGACATGGACCAGTTGCTCGCGATGAAGGTCTTCGCCCGGGTCGCCGAACGCGGCTCGTTCGGCCAGGCCGCCGACGAGCTCGAAATTTCGCGGCCCGCGGCCAGCTCGCACATCGCCGCGCTCGAAAAGCACCTCGGCGCACGCCTGCTGAACCGGACGACGCGCCGGGTCTCGCTCACCGCCGAAGGCACCGAGTTCCTGCGCCGCACGCGCCGCATCCTCGAGGAACTGCGCGACGCGGAGGAGACGCTGCGCGACACGCGCTCCAAACCGCAGGGCAAGTTGCGGGTGGACGTGCCCGTCGCGTTCGGGCGCTACCTGCTGCTCCCTGCCCTGCCCGAGTTCACGCGACGCTACCCGCTGATCGAACTCGACCTGCGCCTCAACGATCGCGTCGTCGATCTCGTTGCCGAACGCGTCGACGTGGCGCTGCGCGTCGGGCCCATCCGGCAGGCCGGACTGGTGGCGCGGCGCGTGACGCAGGTCAACATCGTCACGTGCGCCGCTCCCGCGTACCTGCAGGACCACGGCGAACCGAAGACGCCGGACGACTTGCGCCAGCACAAGCTCGTCGGACTGACGTCGCCTTCGGGCGCGCCGCCGGAGTGGACCTTTCCCCCGCCGTACACGCCGAAGCGGCTCGGGCTGAAGTTCTCGATGCTGTTCAACGCGGCCGAAGCGCCGATCATCGCGGCCGCCGCGGGCCTCGGCATCACGCACACGGCCGATCTCCTGGTGGCCGAGTACGTCGCACGCGGTGAACTGCAGCTGATCCTCGAGGACTACGTGGTGCCCGGCCCGCCGATCTCGCTCGTCTACCCGTCTGCGGGGCACCAGTTGGCCAAGGTGCGCGTGTTTTCCGATTTCGCCGCGGACCTGCTGCTGCGCTGGAACGAGGTAGTCCGCCGCTGGATCAAGCAACCGTCCCGCCTGCCGAACCCCGTCTCCGCCCCCTCGTCCGCCCCGCTTGTTCGCTAGACTCGCGCAAAACCCAAGGGAACCCACATGACCTACCTCGTTGCCGGCCTGCTGCTGTTTCTCGGCGTGCACTCGATCGCCATCGTTGCGCCGGCATGGCGCGACGGCATGGCCGCGAAGCTCGGCGATGCGCCGTGGAAAGCGCTCTACGCGTTTGTCTCGGTCATCGGCTTCGTGATGCTCGTGCACGGCTACGGCCTCGCGCGCGCGGAGCCGACGGTGCTCTACACGCCGCCGACGTGGATGCGTCACGTGGCCTCCCTGCTGATGCTGCCGGTGTTTCCACTGCTGCTTGCGACGTACCTGCCCGGCCGCATCAAGGCCGCCGTGAAGCATCCGATGCTGACGGCAACCAAGGCCTGGGCGCTGGCGCACCTGCTCGTCAACGGCAACCTCGCGGACGTGCTGCTGTTCGGCGGCTTCCTCGCCTGGGCCGTGGCGGACCGCATCGCGGTCGGCAAGCGCGCCGTGCAGCGCAAGCCCATGGTCACGGGAGCACCGTCGCGAATGAACGACGTGCTCGCGATCGTCGGCGGCCTCGTCCTGTATGTCGTGGTGATCGCCTGGGCGCACCAGCGCTTCATCGGCGTGCCGCCGATGCTGTCGACTGCAGGGGCCCTCTCTTGATCACTGCCGCGCGACTCCCGTCCGTCTCACTGTGCGTGCTGGCGCTGCTCACGGCCGGCACGGCCCATGCGGCGCCGTCCGCCAGGGAAAAGCAGATCGTCGCCGCCGTCGATCGACGCGCCGACGCGGCACTCGAACTGCTGGCCGAAACCGTGAACGTGCCGAGCGCCACCGAGAATCTCGCCGGGGTGCGCGCGGTGGGTGACATCTACGCGCGCGAATTTCGCGCACTCGGCTTCGAGACGCGCTGGGTCGACGTGCCGGCGGAGATGAAGCGTGCCGGGCACTTCGTTGCAACCCACCGGGGCAAGCGCGGCGGCCCACGCCTGCTGCTGATCGGTCACCTCGACACGGTCCTGCAGGGTGAGCCGTTCCGGCGCGACGGCAACCGGGCCTACGGCACGGGATCGTCCGACATGAAGGGCGGCAACCTCGTCGCGCTCGAAGCCTTGCGCGCGCTGCAGGCCACGGGCGAACTCCGCAACATGAACGTCACGGTCGTCTTCACGGGTGACGAAGAAGACCCGGGCTCGCCGCAGCTCGTGACGCGTGAATCGCTGCTGGCTGCGGCCGCGGATTCCGACATCGCCCTGGCCTTCGAGGGCTCGGCGCCCGGCAAGGCCGTCATCGGCCGCCGCGGCATCGGCTCGTGGCGGCTGCACGTGACCGGCGTGCAGGGTCACTCGTCCGGGGTGTTCGGCGATGCACGCGGCTACGGTGCAATCTTCGAGGCCGCACGCATCCTCGATCAGTTCCGGACCGAATTGCGCGAGCCCAACCTGACGTACAACCCGGCGGTGATCGTGGGCGGCACGAACGTGAGCTACGAGACCGCGACCAAGAGCGGCACCGCGCTTGGCAAGACCAACGTGATCCCGCGCGAAGTGCGCGTCGAAGGCGACATCCGCTACCTCGGCGCCGCCCAGTTCGAATCGGCACGCGAGAAGATGCGCGCGATCGTCGCGGCGAACCTGCCGAAGACGTCGGCGGAAATCGTCGTCGAGAACGAGTATCCCTCGATGGCGCCGAACCCCGGCAGCGAACGCATCCTCGGTGTCCTCGATGCCGTGAGCCGCGATCTCGGCGCGGGCCCCATCGTCGCGCAGCCGCCGATCGAGCGCGGCGCGGGTGACATCGCCTTCGTGTGCGGCGACGGACGCCTCGCCTGCCTCGATGGTCTCGGCACGGACGGCGATAACGATCACGCGCCGGGTGAGTACGTGCTGCTCGACTCACTGCCGCTGCAGGTGAAGCGCGCCGCGCTCCTGATGCATCGGCTGACGCGTTGATTCGACACGCGCGGGCGCCGGCAAAACGCGCGCGCAGCGCATGCTCGACACTGTCACTGCACGCCATGTGCGCCGTGGGATCCGCGTCCGGGACGCGTTCCAAGAACCGTGCGCGGCATGGACGCCGCGCCCGGAGCCCCCATGGACGGGTTCACGGCGTTGCTTGGGACGCATCCCGGATGCGGGAACCCGGCGCACGAGTGCCGCCATTCATCGTCGAGCATGCGCTGCGCGCGCGTTCGCCGCCGGCAGGACGCGACTCAGGTGTGACTCTGCTCGTACTGCGATGGCGTGCAGCGGGCGTGCGCCAGGTATTCGCGCAGGTGGCGCATCGCGCTCTTGTCGAGCGTGTTGCCATGGTGCGGCCGGTGCAGGATGCCCTCGACGCCGTTCAGCTTCACGCGCAGGCGCGCGCCTGAGAGCGGCTCGATTTCGGCAGCGAGGTGATGCAGCAGCGACTCGATCTCACGCCAGTGGATGTTGGCGCTGATCGGATCGTGAAAGATGGTCCGCAGCAGGCTTTCGTGCTTGTGGCTCATAGGCGCCTCCGCGCGGCGAGACCACGACCGTAACGCGAGCATAGTCCAATCGCCCCGCGCCACGGTTGCGGTTCGCCGCAGGGCAGTTTCGCCCCGCGCCATGCGCTCGTTCAGCCAGCCACGGCCAACTGGCCGCGCTGGTAATCGATCACGGCCTGCTGGATTTCCTCCGGCGTGTTCATCACGAACGGACCGTACTGGACCACCGGCTCGCCGATCGGCTTGCCTGCGAGCAGCAGCAGTCGCACGCCCTGCTCGCCCGCACGGATCCGCACGCGATCCGCCCGGCGTCAGCAGTCCCGCCGAACGGAACGGCAGCGGCCTGGCGTCGTCGCCGACCACGGCATCGCCTTCGTACACGTACAGGAACGTGTTGTGCGAAATCGGCGTCGGGATCGTGGCTTCGATGCCAGACGGCAGGCGCACGTCGTAGTACAGCGGCGCGGTGCTCAGTCCGCCGATCGGCCCCGCCGTCTTCGTGCCGCCCTGCTCGAACTCACCCGCGATGACGCGCAGTTCGCCGCCAGCCGCAAGCGCGACCGTCGGAATTTCGCGCGAGGGAATGTCACGGTAGGCCGCCGGCTTCATTTTCTCGCGCGCAGGCAGGTTGATCCACAGCTGGAACCCGCGCATGCGGCCTGCGGTCTGCTGCGGCATCTCGGAATGAATGATGCCGCGCGCCGCCGTCATCCACTGCACGTCGCCGGGACCGAGGTCGCCGCGATTACCGAAGCTGTCCTCGTGCCGCATGTGGCCGTCGAGCATGTAGGTGACCGTCTCGAACCCGCGGTGCGGATGCGAGGGAAAACCGGCGAGGTAGTCGTCCGGGTCGTCCGAGAAGAACTCGTCGAGCATCAGGAACGGATCGAACCGCAGGTTCTGGCGGCTGCCGAGGCTGCGGCGCAGCTTGACGCCGGCGCCATCGGAGGCGGCCACGGACTCGATCACGGCCTGCAGCTTGCGCGAGGTAGTCATGGTTGCTCCTGTCGTGTAGCGGAATTTTATCAGTGCAGAACCTGGCGCTCAGGTGCGCGCGCCGGAGGAGTTGGGTGCGGACAAACGCTCGCGCTTCGCGTCGAGCGACCAGTCGCCCGCGCCGCGCGCAACGAGGAACAGGAACCCGCCCGCGACCGCCACGTTCTTGAGCAGCATGATCTGCTGCATCTGGTCGGCGCCGCCGTGGAAGATGAAGGCGGCGGCGAGCGTGAAGCCCGCGAGTGCGGCGGCAACGAGCCGCGTGCGGTAGCCCACGATGATGGCGATCGCACCGAGAATCTCCAGTGCGATGACCAGCGGCAGCAGCGCCCCAGGCACACCCATCGACTGCATGTAGCCCTGCGTGCCGGCGTACCCCGAAATCTTGCCGATGCCGGCAATCAGGAACATGGCTGCGATCAGGACACGGCCCACGAGGTCCGTCGTATTTTCCCAGGTCTTCATCGTTCGTTCCTCTCTGGTGAAATTGAAAGTGCTTGCTTGATCCGGCACTGAACAGCGTTCCGGATCGTCCGGTGAGTCAGGCGGCGAGCTGTTCGATGCGCTTGCCGGCCTCGACCAGCGCCGCAGTGCGGCTTTCCTCACCCATCGCCAGGCCCTCGGCGTAAACGAACTCGACGTCCGTGATGCCGATGAAGCCGAGGAACTGCCGGACGTATGCGCTCTGCAGGTCGCTGGGCGTCCCGGCGTAGCGGCCGCCCCGCGTCGCGATGACGTAGGCACGCTTGCCGCGCAGCAGGCCTTCCGGCCCGTTGGCCGTGTAGCGGAACGTCACGCCCGCGCGCGCCACGTGATCGAAGTACGCCTTGAGCGTCGACGGGACGCCGAAGTTGTACATGGGCAGTCCGATGACGATGCACGTCCGCCGCGGCCAGTTCGGCCACGAGCGCATCCGACTCGGCGGCGATGCTCGCCTGATCGTGCGTGCGCTGCTCCGGAGCCGTGACGAACGCGGTAAAGCGCTCGGCCGTCAGGTGCGGCAGGGGCTGGCTGGCGAGGTCGCGCACGACGACGCTCGGCGATGCGTCGGCCGCATCCCCACTGCGATCGGCCAGCGCCAGGGTCTCGATGAACTGGCTGGCCAGTCGCGAGGACAGCGAATCGGCGCCGTGGAGGCTGGAGTTCAACTGCAGGTAGGTTTTCATGTTCGTTCAGGCCGTGTTCGGTGGTGAAGTCGATGGACGTCAGTTTGCATCTATGAATTGAATTAAAAAGACGGTAATTTCGATTAAATTT
The DNA here is from genome assembly GCA_963828265.1 of uncultured Gammaproteobacteria bacterium. Taxonomy (GTDB): domain Bacteria; phylum Pseudomonadota; class Gammaproteobacteria; order Steroidobacterales; family Steroidobacteraceae; genus RPQJ01. Next base: position 136,234 of record CAWHEA010000007.1, read on the forward strand.
ATCGATGGAATCGATCTATGACGACACCCCGGATCACGCTGGACCAATGGGCCGCCCTCGTCGCGGTCGTGGAACAAGGGGGGTATGGGCAGGCGTCCGAGCACCTGCACCGCACGCAGTCGACCGTCACCTACACGATCAAGAAGCTGGAGGATCAGCTCGGACTGAAGGTGTTCGAGCGGCAGGGCAGGCGCGCCGCGCTGACGCCGGCCGGCCAGGTGCTGTATCGCCGCGGCAAGTCGTTGCTCGACGACGCGGCCCGCATCGAACGCTCGGCCGCGGGGCTCGCGCAAGGCTGGGAGGCGGAAGTGCGGCTCGCGGTCGACGCCATCTTCCCGACCTGGCTGCTGCTCCGCGCACTCGCCGACTTCGGGCGCGAGCACCCCGACATCCGCATCGAACTGATCGAGGCCGTGCTCGGCGGCGTCGAAGAAGCGATCACCGAAGGCCGGGTCGATTTCGTCATCGGCACGCTCGTGCCGGGCGGCTTCCTCGGCGACGCCCTGATGCAGGTGCGCTTCGTTTGCGCGGCCGCACCGTCGCACCCACTGCACCAGTTGGGCCGGCCCGTCGAACTGGAAGACCTGCGCGCCCACCGTCACCTCGTCGTGCGCGATTCGGGCGTGCGTCGCAGCTCGCTCTGGCGGCTGGCTGAACGAACGGCGCTGGACCGTCTCGAACAAGGCGACGTCGATCCGTGCGGCGTGCATGGGACTGGGCTTCGCCTGGTACGCCGAGGAGAACATCCGCGAAGAACTGGAGACCGGCTCGCTCAAGCGCTTGCCGCTGACCGAAGGTGCCGAGCGTTTTGCCACGCTGTATCTCGTGTACGCGGACCGCGTCGCCGCCGGTCCCGGCACGCGACGACTGGTCGAAATCATCCACGCACACGTGGCGGACAACTGTCGCGTCGCAGACGAGTCCGCGCACCCGTAGACTGCTGGCATGCGCCTCCGTGATCCCCGCGTCATTCACCTGCTCGCCCTCTACGCGCTGCCCGTTGCCGTGGCTGCAGCCGGCTGGGGCGTGCCGGCGGCCATCGGTACCGCCGTGGCCGCCTTTCTGCTCGGCGTGGCGGCGCGGTTGTTCGTCTCGTTGCGCGCGCTGCGCCAACCGGAGCGGCCGCTGCGCCTGCACACGATCACGTTTTCGCACTACGCCGAGAAAGCCCGCTGGTGCCTCGATCGGCTGGGCGTGCCCTATGAAGAAGTGCCGAACGTCGGCGTGCTCGGCGTCCTGCTGACGGGCCGCACCGTGCCGTGGCTCGAGGTTCCGCCCGGCCTGACACGCATCAGCGATTCACCGCGCATCCTGCGTTACCTGTGGGGTGAATACGCGGGACGCCTGCCCGGCGATCGCACCTGGTTTCTCGAACCGACACCGGCTGCACTCGAACTCGAGGCAAAGCTCGACCGGCGCCTCGGCAACGACGTGCGTGTCTGGCTCTACCACCACTTGCTGCGCGACACCGGCCTGAGCTTTCGTTCGTGGGGCATCGAAGAGCCCGCGATTCCACGCTGGCAACGCGCCCTGCTGCTGGCGTTGCAGGCCGGTGCTGGCCTTCGCCGTACGCCGGATGCTGGGCGTAACGCCGGCACGCGCAGCCCGGGCCTGGGAACGGACGCGCGAGACTTTCGACGACATGGACCAGCTGCTCGCAGACGGCCGGCGTTACCTGACCGGCGAAACGCTGACGTTCGCCGACATCACGTTTGCGAGTCTCGGGGCGCTGGCGGTACTGCCGCCCGAATACCCGGGCAATCGCCTCGGTGGCCGCCGCATGGCACTGGCGGACATCCGCGACCCGGCCTGGCGCGCCGAGGTCGAAGAGCTCCGGGCGCGGCCGTCCGGCCAGTTCATCCTGCGCCTGTACCGCGAAGAACGGACTCCGCGCGCCGGCTGACACTGCCGGTTCGACCGCGCGCCATCGCGAGCTACAACGAACGGTCGCTGCGCGCGGTGCGCGAAGCCGCCGACCAGTCCGCGCGGCTGCGTTCGCTCGAACTGCAGCTCGACGCGCAGCAGCGCGCGCTGGACGCCGCCGAGCAATCGTACGACCTGGCTGCGCAGCGGTATTCCGCGGGCCTCACCAGCCAGGTCGCCGTCCTCAACGCCGAGACCCAGGTGCTTGCCGCGCGCCGGCAACGCACCCAGATGCTGGCCGATCGCACAGCCGCGCGCATCGCGCTGCTGGTCGCGCTCGGCGGCCACTTTTCGCAGGAGCCTGCTCGATGAATTCGCCCGATGCCGCGGTCGTCGCGGCCGACACTCCCAACGGCAAGCGCAAGCGCGGGCTGCTGCTGCTCGCCGCGTCGTGCTGCTCGCGGCGCCGCGTGGTTCGCCTGGTGGTACGTCCATGCGCGCTGGTACGTGTCGACGGAGGACGCGTACGCCGGCGCGACGATCGTGCAGGTGACGTCCGAGATCGCCGGAACGGTGCGCACGGTGCACCCGCGCGAGACGGAATCGGTGACTGCCGGGCAACCGCTGATCGAGTTCGATCCGGCCGATGCGCGGCATCGCAATGGAAGCTGCCGTCGCCGACCTCGGCGCGACCGTGCGGCAGGTGCGCGGCTCCTACCCGCAGACGGGCCGGTTGCAGGCGCAGATTTCGGCGCGCGAGACCGATCTGGCCCGCGCGCGCGACGACCTGCGCCGGCGGCAATCGATCGCCGCGGGCGGCGCGGTCTCGACCGAAGAACTGGCGCACGCACGCGAAGTCGTCGCCGGCGCCGAAGCGTCCCTGCGCTCAGCGCGCGAGGAACTGAACGTCGCGCTGGCGCAGACCGGCGGCATCGAGGCAGCGCGCCACCCGCAGGTGCTGCGGGCTGATCGCGCGGGTGCGCGAGGCGGCGCTCGCGCTCGAGCGCACGCAGATCACCGCGCCGGTGAACGGCGTCGTCGCCCGCAAGGGCGTGCAGCTCGGGCAGCGCGTGAACGCCGGCACGCCGCTGCTGGCGCATCGTGCGAGCTCGACGACGCGTGGGTCGACGCGAACTTCAAGGAAGTGCAGCTGCAGCGCATGCGCATCGGCCAGCCGGTCGAGCTGAAGTCCGACCTCTACGGCGACGACGTCGTCTATCACGGCCGCATCAAGGGCTTCTCGCCGGGCACGGGCGCCGCGTTCGCGTTGCTGCCGGCGCAGAACGCGTCGGGCAACTGGATCAAGATCGTGCAGCGCGTGCCCGTCCGGATCGTGCTCGACCCGACAGGAACTCGCCGAGCACCCGCTGCGGGTCGGGCTGTCGATGCACGCGCAGGTCGACCTGCACGACCAGGGCGGCCCGGTGCTGGCCGAGCCGACCAGCGCCGTCGCGGCGACGATGGCCGACCGCGCCCGAGCGCGACGAGCAGGTCGAGGCGATGATCGCGCGCGTGATCGCCGAGAACTCCGGCCGCTGAGCGCGGGACCGGCATGCCGAGCGGAGCCGCCAATCGAGCGCTGATCGCGCTGCCGGCCGGCACGCGCGGGCTGACGGCGTTCGCGCTGGCGCTCGGCACGTTCATGCAGGTGCTCGACACGACGATCGCCAACGTGTCGCTGCCGACGATCGCCGGCTCGCTCGGCGTCAGCCCGAACCAGGGCACGTGGGTCATCACCTCGTTCGCCGTGGCCAACGGCATCTCGGTGCCGCTCACGGGCTGGCTGATGCAGCGCTACGGCGTGGTGCGCACGTTCGTGGTGAGCGTCGCGCTGTTCACGCATCGCCTCGTTCCTGTGCGGCATGGCGTGGAGCTTCGAGTCCCTGATCGCCTTCCGCGTGATGCAGGGCGCCGTGTCCGGCCCGATGATCCCGGGCTCGCAGACGCTGCTGATGTCGATCTTCCCGGCGTCGCGGCGCGGCATGGCGCTCGCGATCTGGTCGATGACGACGCTGGTCGCGCCGATCATGGGGCCGCTGCTGGGCGGCTACATCTCCGACGAGTACTCCTGGCCCTGGATCTTCCTGATCAACGTGCCGTTCGGCCTGCTCACGCGCCTTCGTCTGCTGGCGGGCGCTGCACCGGCAGGAGACGCCGACCCGGGCGATGCCGGTCGACGGCATCGGCCTCGCCATGCTGGTCGTGTGGGTCGGCGCGCTGCAGATCATGCTCGACACGGGCAAGGACGACGGCTGGTTCGACTCGACGCAGATCATCGTGCTGTCGCTCGTCTCGCTGGTCGGCTTCATCGCCTTCATGATCTGGCAGTACTACGAAGAGCATCCGATCGTCGACCTGAGCTTCTTCCGCAACCGCAACTTCACCGTCGGCGTGTTCCTGACCTGCGTCGGCTACGCGGTCTTCTTCGCCAACGTGGTGATCCTGCCGCTGTGGCTGCAGACGCAGCTCGGCTACACGGCGACCTGGGCCGGACTGGTGCAGGCCCCGGCCGGCGTGATGGCGCTGCTGCTGTCGCCGTTCGTCGGCCGCCTGGTCAATCGCTACGACGCACGCTGGTTCGCGTCCATCGCGTTCATCGCGATCGGGCTCGGCGTCTACCTGCGCGCGCAGCTCAACTCGCAGGCAGCGTTCGTCGACTTCATGATCCCGATGATCGTGCAGGGCGTCGCGATGGCGTTCTTCTTCGTCGCGGTGATCACGCTGCAGCTCGACGGCATCCCGCCGCAGCGCATCCCCGCGGCGACCAGCATCTCGAATTTCCTGCGCATCACGGCGGCGGCGTTCGCCACGTCGATCGCGACCACGACCTGGGACAACCGCGCGGCGCTGCACCAGAGCCGGCTGGCGGAATCGTCCGGATCTGTACGACCCGACGCTGCAGCATTTCCTCGGCACGCTGCAGGGCGCGGGCCTCAGCAGCGACCAGGCGGTGGGCGTGCTCACCCGCGGCATGGTCGAGCAGTCGTACATGCTGTCGTCGCTGGACGTGTTCTGGGCGTCGACGTGGCTGGCGCTCGCGCTCGTGCCGCTCGTCTGGCTCACGCGCCGGCCGCAGCGTGGCCAGCGGCATCGCCGCCGCGGCCGAGTAAGCGCAACCGCGGCGGGTTCACTCTTCCGGTTCGTTTTCTTCGGCGCTCCAGCGCTTGCGGTGCTCGTGTTCAGCGGCGGCGCGGACGCCCGCGTGACGATTCGACAGCAGCAACGACGAGGGATCGCAGACGCGCGCGCGGATGACGCCCAGGTCCACGGCCGCATCGAACAGGCTCGGGTACCAATGGGCCCAGTCCGGAAAGAGTTCCTCGACTCGCTCACGCAGCGTCATGGGCCGAAGTCTAAACCGGCCCGCCGGCGAATTCCGCAATCGAGTTCAGCGGACCGTGAACTGCGTGCACTCGGCGGCTGCGCGGGCCGGCTGCGGCGCCACCCTGCACCGACAGGTCACGCACGGTCTGCTGCAGCACGGGTTGCAGCGGATCGTCGGCCGCCACGTGGACCAGGCCCTGCTGTAACGCGAGGCGAGCCGCGTCGGGACAACCCAGGCGCACCAGGGCCTCGGCACGATTGTTGAGCGCAGCCGCCTGCGAGGGATCGTCGGCGAGCACGGCACGGTACCAGCGCTCCGCGCCGACCCAGTCGCCGGCAGCGGCGGCCAGGTTGCCAAGACCGACACGAGGCAGCGGCTCTTTGGGCCAGAGCTTCACGGCGGCCGCATACGCTGCCTTGGCAGCTGCGGGATTCCGTGCCGTCTCGAGTGCTGCCGCCGCACGCATGTAGCGCACCGGATCCGGACGCGCCGGCAGCGTGCCGGGTTCGAGCAGCACGAGTCCCCAGCGACCGCCCCGATCCCACGTCGATTCGAACAACGACGCACGCAGGCTCAAGCGCGCGTCGGTGCCGGAACGCAGCAGCACCTGCCCCCGCGCCTTGTCGTAACCGATGACGACGGCATAGTGCCAGTAGGGCCACGGACCCGCGCCAAGCTGCTGCAGCACGAGCACCGGGCGTCCCGACGCGACCTCCGCCAGCAGGTCGGACAGTGACGGGCCGATCTCGTAGGCAAGCAAGCCACGCGCACGCGCCGCAGCCGACAAGCTCGGGCTGCAGCGAACCTTCGCGGCCGGGCAGGTAGACCTCAGCCGCCAACTGCCGATGGATCGACGTCGCGCCCCGCCGCACCGAGCACCGTGGCCAGCGCCGCGGGACCGCACTGGTGCTCGGTCTGCGGATGGAAGGGCGTCGCCGTGAGCTCAACCCGCGCTGGCAACTCGGCCGGCAGCTGCGCCAGTCGCGACGGACCCGCGCAACCGGCGAGCAGCAGCGACGCCGGCAGCAGCGCGAGCGCGGCCCACGCACGTGCCGCGACTCACGGTCGAGACGGGCACTGCAGCCGTGCCGGTGCGTCAGGTCTTCTTGAAGATGTCGATCACGCCGACGAGTTCGAGGATGATCAGGATCACGAAAACGATGCCGATGACCGCAAGGGCATCGCCGCCTGCCGGCATCTGCTCCATGCGATCGGCCAGCGAGCGCAGTTCGGAGTCCGTGAGACGCGCGACGCGCGCATCGACCGCCGACGGGTCCACGCCCATGGCCTGCATCTGGCTGCGCACCTGCTCGCGCGCAAGCGTCGAGTTCACGATCGCGAGGTCCTGCGCGCGCGTGCCCGAAGCCTCGACGGCCTGCAGCGTGCCGACGAGCGCAGCCTGCGCAACCTGCGGCGACGCAAGGTTCAGCAGGGCCAGGCAAAGCGCGTAAACGAAAGACTCTGTTCCGCATGTCATCCTCCAGAAGCCGGCCGATCGAGCAAAATATAGCGTAGCGAACCACGACCGCATACTAAGTGCGGCGTTCTCCTACACACGGGGACGCAGTTCTCGATTCGGCGTTCAGCCGAAGACAGTGCGCAGCAATTGAGTATAGGCGCCCGGATCCGTCACCAGGACGAACAGCAGGCCGACCAGGGCACCGATGAGGTGCGCGTCGTGATTGATCTTCTGTCCCGCCATGCCGCTGGAAAAGCGGCCGCCTTCCTTTGCGTACCAGGAATAGGCGACGTACGCGACGGCAAACAACGGCGCGGGAATCGGCACCGGTATCGGCAGGATGAACAGCTTCATCGACGGGAAGTAAACGATCGCCGCAAACAGCACGGCCGCGATCGCACCCGACGCGCCGAGCGTGGCGTACTGGGGATCGTTGCGGTGCTTGAAGTACGTCGTGCTCACCGCGAGCACCAGGCTGCCGAAATACAGCACGCCGAACGCGGCGCCGCCGATCCGGCGCTCGAGCAGGAAGGCGAAGAACCAGAACGTCATCATGTTGAAGATGAGGTGCATCAGGTCGCCATGCACGAAGCCGTGCGTGATGACCGTGTAATAGACGCCCCGGCGCTGCGTGTCGTACGGCCGGAACATGAGTCGTCCCGTCAGTTTCGGCGCGGCATAGAGCGCGACGAGGCTCACGACGATCGTCGCGATGAAGATCAGCAGTGCGATGCTCACGGGCAGGACGACCCCTCGCGCAGGTGAATGGTGGCCACGGCGTCAGTGCTTCACGTAGATCAGCTGCGAGGTGTCGTAGCCGAGCGCCTTCGCCTTGGCCACGAGCCGCTCGACTTCCGCACTGGGCGGTGTCGGCGTGCGCGAAAGGATCCACAGGTAGGAACGGTTCGGGCCGGCGATCAGGGCGTGCTGGTAGCCAGGATCGAGGTCGACGACGTTGTAGCCGCCGTAGAACGGACCGAAGAACGAAACCTTGAGCGCGGCCACGTCCGGCTCGCCGAGGAACTTTGCCTTGCCGCTGACCTCGCCCCACTCACCCTTGTCCGCGCGGTAACCGCGGTTCAGGACGCCCACCGTGCCGTCCGGCCGCAGTTCGTACGTCGCGGTGACCTGCTCCATGCCGCGCTCGAAACGGTGATCGAGCCGGGCCACCTCGTACCAGCGGCCCATGTACCGCTCGACCTGGAAGCCCGTCACGGGCTCGATGCCCTCCGGGACGCCGACGCAACCCGCGCTGAACGCGATTGCGACCAGCACGAGGATCCGGGCATGAAAAAGTGCGCGCATGAAACTCGCTTCCTGTCTGTCAATGGCTTCGTATACACATGCCGGGCCCGGCATGTCATCACTTCGCGCGACTCAAGTCTACGGAGTCGTCCGCGCGGTCACGCCTTTCGCGCGCGGCGGAATTTTCGCGATGCGGGCAGCGGCCTCGGCCTTGACCCGCTGCAACAGGGCGTGATCGCGCCGCAGCTCCTCGGCGCGTGCATTCTTTTCCGCCACGAGGGCCTCGGTCAGCGGCGCACCGAACGTGCGCAGCGGTGCGATCTGGAAGCCGTGCTTGCGGAACAGCCGATAGATTTCCTTGACCTTCTCCGGCTGCACGTCACGCCCCAGCGTGAAGGATTCGAAGCGCCCCTCCATCGCCAGCAACGCGGCTTCAGCCAGGCACGCGTAGGCGACTCCCGGCGGCAGTCCGATGTCGAAACTGAAATCCACGGGACCGGGAATCAGCACCTCGCCGCTCTCGACGACCAGCACGTCCGGCCGCGTTGCTGCTTCCTCGGCCGAGATGTCCGGTGGCAGCGCCACGTCGAGGATGACCGCGCCGGGCTTGCACTGGCTGACGTCGAGCACGCGCTGGCCGAACGCCGACGTCGCCGTCACGATCAGGTCGCAATCACCCACCCAGCGCTGCGTCGTGGTATCGAGTTCGACGTGAGTGCCGGGCGTCTCCGCCAGGATTTTCTGCTTGAGCGCAGTGAGCCGGTCCGGCTCGATCGACACGAGCACCACGTCGTGCACGGCGGCCGCCAGCAGGCGTGAGCAGACCGAGCCGATCGAACCCGTCGCGCCGACGATCATGGCCTTGGCATGCGACAGGTCGGCCCACCCCATCCGTCGCGCCGTGAGCTTGGCCGTCTCGAGCGTGGCCGCGATCGTGAGACTGTTGCCCGTCGTGACCGGGATCGACGCACGCCGCGCCACCGTGACGCCCGCATCCCCGACCACTTTCGTGAACGCGCCGAGGCCGACGATCTGCGCGCCCTGCCCGGCCGCATCGCGCACGGCCTGGTCGAGCCGGCGATAGGTGAATTCGGGCGGGCGGCTCAGCATCTGGCGCGGCGTCGCGCCGAGCGCATAGATGAATCCCGCCACCGCGCTGGCCCGTGGCCGGCGAGACGCCGCCTTCGACGCGACCGACACGCGAGGCCGGCATGTGCGCGGCAGCTCGCTTCGACCAGCGCGCGTGGCAGGTGGCGAGTCCAGCGATAGCGCGGGTGATTGGCCAGGAAGTCGACGGTCAGCGGATGCAGGACGAACGCGAACCGGTTGACGCCTTGCACGCCAACGGTTGCCGTCGCCGGTTTTTCCCTAGTCGCGGTCACGCCGCGGATCCCTGACCCTTGGGAGTGCATTGTTGGGCCGTCGCGTGACGCCGCCCATTCGTAATGCCCCTTAGGAATCCCGCTCACGAAACCTGAGGTCGCCCGCGTTCCCGGGCTTCCTGGGCTTGATCGTGGCGTAGAAATCGCGCAGCACCTGCAGGTCCTGCTCCTGGTTGCCCGTCATGCGCACGTAGCGGTCGATGCCGACCTGCTTGCGCCCGTAATCGATGTAGCCCAACCCGATCGGCACGTCCGCCGCGAGGGCCAGCTGATAGAAGCCGGACTTCAGGTATTCGCCGTGCGAGCGCGTGCCTTCGGGGGCGACCGCGATCCACAGCCAGTCGCGCCGGCGCATTTCCTCGACCATCGACGCCACGAAACCCGTGCGTTCGCGACGATTGATGGGCAAGCCGCCGATTGCGAGCAGCAGGCGCCGGAATGGCCAGCGGAACATCTGGTCCTTGCCCATCCAGTGGGCTGGAAGGTCGTGCCCCAGCTTGAACAGCACCCCGATCGGGAAATCCCAGTTGGAGGTGTGCGGATAAACCATGATCATGCCCCGGGGTTCCGGGGGCCACGTCAGCGAGGTGCGCCAGCCACAGAGCCGGAGCAGGCCCAGGCAGGCCTTGCGCAAGATCTGCATCACCGCTCGTCGAATTACACTAAGTGCCGCTTTTTAGCATAGCCGCCCCCGTCGCGCCGCTACGCATGAAGCGCAATCTGAAGCACGGGGGACGCACGCTTGGATCCAGACCGTCTGCTGGTTCGTGAACTCGGCCTGCGCCAGCTCACGGCGCACATCTTCAACTACACCGTCGGCAGCGGCATTTTCGTGCTGCCGGCGATTGCGGCGGCGCAACTCGGCACCGCGGCGCCCATCGCCTACCTGGCCTGCGCGACCGTCATGGCGTTCGTGGTGATGATCTTCGCGGAGGCCGGCAGCCGCGTGACGGCCACGGGTGGTCCGTACGCGTACATCGAAGTGGGACTCGGCCCCTACTTCGGCCTGGTCGCGGGAATCCTGCTCAACGTCGCGCAGATCGCCTCGGGTGGCGCCATCGTCGCCTTGCTCGGACAGACAGCGGCGCGCCTGCTGGGTCTCGAGCATGCCGCCTGGCCATTCACGCTCACGGCGTCGCTGGTGGCAGTCCTGGTGTTCGCGAACGTGCGCGGCTTGCGCTTCGGCGCGCGCATCGTCGAATGGTCGACCGCCGCCAAGCTCGTGCCGCTGCTGTTCTTCGTGCTCGTCGGCGCCTGGTTCATCACGCCGGCGCACCTGCGCATCGAGGCAATGCCTGCAGCGTCGCAGCTCGCGGCGTCGACCGGCATGCTCATCTTCGCCTTCGTCGGCGTCGAGTCCGCGTTGATGCCGACCGGCGAGGTGCGTGATGCCGCGCGCACGGTGCCGCTCGCGACCATGCTGGCACTGGGAGCCGCGACGTTGCTGTACCTCGCCGTCCAGGCAGTGGCGACTGGCCTGCTCGGACCGTCGCTGGCGCAGGACACCGTGGCTCCGCTCGCGAGCGCTGCCCGCACGTTTGCAGGCAACGCGGGCGCGTCGCTGCTGCTCGCGGGCGCGACGATCTCGATGCTGGGCTGGGCCACCGGCGCCATTCTCGCGGCACCGCGCACGCTGTTCGCGATGGCGCGCGACGGTTCACTGCCCGCCTGGCTGTCTGCGGTGCATCCGCGCTATCACACGCCGTACGCCGCGATCCTGACGTACGGCACGCTGGTGCTGCTGGTCTCGGCCAGCGGGACGTTCGCGCAGCTCGCGGTGCTGGCGAGCATGTCCGTGCTGGGTGTGTACGTGCTGGGCGCGCTGGCGGTGCTCGCACTGCGTCGGAAGGACGTGCGCACGGAGCGCGCGCCGCTTCGCCTGCCGGGCGGACCGCTCGTGCCCGTGATCACGTGCGCGTTGATCGGCTGGATCGCGCTGCAGACCGCGACGCAAAAAGAAGTCATCGCCTTCGCAGGAGTGTGGGCACTCTCGCTGCTCATCCACGGCTGGCGCGGAGCGCGCGCCGCGCGTCAGTCCGACGGCGGCACCACGTAAGCAGGGATCGGTTCCTTCTTTTTCCGCTCCGCCTCTTCCTGCTTCTGGCGCTCTTCCTGCTCGTCCATCATGCGCATCACTTTCTGCATGCTGGTGAGGAAGGCGTCGAAGACGTAGACGATGCCGAACGTCAGGCCGAACGCCACCACCAGCGCCAGGAGATGCTGGCCCAGGCGACGCGGCTGCTTTTCCTGCTCACGCTCGACCGCGCGGCGCGCGCGATCCATGAAGGCACGCTGCAGCGGCGGCGCCGGGCTGCGCAGTTCGTCGTCGCGATCGCCGTCTTTGGACGCGGTCGGCCCGCCGGAACCCTGCTCGTTCATCCGGCCAGTTTACCGTCAGACAGCGCCAAGCTCGTTCCAGCGCAGGCGACCCGACGTTGGCGCCGGAATTACCTGCCGTGCCTGACGCACATCCGTGGTTCGCCCGATGCTCGCTTCGGAATATACCTAAATGCGAATCATTTGCATTAGGGCCGTTGTGCCCTAGGATGCAGCCCTCGAGAGAGGTGCTGGTCCATGTACGTCTGTCTCTGCCACGGCATATCGGAAACCCGCCTGCAACAGGCCATCCACGAAGGCGCGCGCTCGTTCGAGCAACTGCAGTCGTGCACCGGCGTGGCAACGTGCTGCGGCGCCTGCGAGCCCTGCGCGCGCGAGATGCTCGACACCGAAACGCTGGCCAAGGGACTTGCCGAACACTTGATTGTCGCGCCCCGGCCCCGCAGGCTTCCTGACCTGAACGCCGCACACGCGGCACCCCTAAGCCTGCTGCCGGAGCCGATGCCATGAAGGGCGACGTCGAAGTCATTGCTCACCTGAACAAGATCCTCAAGAACGAACTGACCGCGATCAACCAGTATTTCCTGCATGCGCGCATGCTGAAGAACTGGGGCCTCGACCGGCTCGGCGATCACACGCACCACGAGTCGATCGACGAGATGAAGCACGCCGACAAGCTCATCGAGCGCATCCTGTTCCTCGAGGGACTGCCGAACCTGCAGAGCCTCGGCAAGCTGATGATCGGCGAGGACGTGCGCGAAGTGCTCGACTGCGACCTCAAGCTCGAGCACGTCGCCCACCCCGACCTCAAGGCCGCGATCGTCCATTGCGAGAAGGTCGGCGACTACGTCAGCCGTGAGCTGCTCGAGGACATCCTCGAATCCGAGGAGGAGCACATCGACTTCCTCGAGACGCAGCTGCAGCTGATCGACCGCGTCGGGCTGCCGAATTACTGCCAGTCGCAGATGAAGGCCCCGTCCTGAGGCGGGCCGTCTAAGGACTTTTCCGCGTTGACGGGCGCACCGCGCCCACTAGCATCGCGCGTGTCTGAACCAGGGACACGCCGATGCCCAAACGCTCATTGCCTCCGATGCCCGAATGGTACCCGCGCGGGACCGCGCTGCTGCGCGACCCGACGCTGAACAAGGGCACCGCCTTCAGCGACCAGGAGCGCGACGTCCTCGGCCTGCACGGCCTGTTGCCGCCCCACGTGGCCACCCAGGACGAGCAGCTCGCGCGCGTGCTCGAGAACTTCGACCGGCTCAAGACGCCGCTGTCGAAGTACATCATGTTGTCGAGCCTGCTCGACCGCAACGAAGCGCTCTTCTTCCGCGTCGTGATGGACCACGCCGACACGATGATGCCGATCATCTACACGCCGACGGTCGGCCTCGCGTGCCAGCAGTTCGGCCACATCTACCGGCGGCCGCGCGGGCTGTTCATCACCGCCGCCGATCGCGGGCGCATCTCGCAGGTCATGCGCAACTGGCCGCACCGCGAGACGGCGATGATCGTCGTCACCGACGGCGAGCGCATCCTGGGGCTCGGCGATCTCGGCGCGAACGGCATGGGCATCCCCATCGGCAAGCTCTCGCTGTACACGGCCTGCGCGGGCCTGCACCCGTGGAAGTGCCTGCCGATCATGTTCGACGTCGGCACCAACAACGAATCCCTGCTCGAGGACCCGCTGTACCTCGGCCTGCGCCAGCGCCGCATCACCGGCGACGCCTACGACGAACTGGTCGAGGAATTCATCAACGCCACGCAGGAGGTGTTTCCGGGCGTGATCGTGCAGTTCGAGGACTTCGCGAATCACAACGCGTTCCGCCTGCTGCGCCGTTACCGCGACCGGGTGAGCTGCTTCAACGACGACATCCAGGGCACGGCCGCCGTGGCCGTCGCCGGCATCCTGTCGGCGCTGCGCGTCACGGGCAAGACGATGCCGGAACAGACGTTCCTGTGCCTCGGCGCCGGCGAAGCGGCAACGGGCATCTCCGACCTGCTCGTGAACGCGATGGTCGAAGAAGGAGTCGACGAAGCCGCCGCACGCGGGCGCTGCTGGATGGTCGATTCGAAAGGACTGGTGGTGGCGAACCGCGGCGAACTCGCCGAGCACAAGCGCCCCTATGCGCACGTGCATGCGCCGGTGGGCGACTTCATCGGCGCCGTGAAGGCGCTGCGCCCGACGGCCATCATCGGCGTGGGCGCCGTGCCTGGCACGTTCAACGAGGAAGTGGTGCGCGAGATGTCGCGCATCAACGAGCGCCCGGTCATTTTCGCGCTGTCGAACCCGACCTCGAAGGCCGAATGCACGGCGCAGCAGGCCTACGAGTGGTCCGACGGCCGCGCGCTCTTCGCCTCGGGCAGCCCGTTCGACGCGGTGACGTTGCCGGACGGACGGCATTTCGTGCCGCGGCAGGGCAACAATTCGTACATTTTCCCGGGGCTCGGCCTCGCGCTCGTCGTCGTCGGCGCAACCCGCGTCACCGACACGATGTTCCTGGCGGCCGCGCGCACGCTCGCGCGGTGCACGACGCAGGCCGACCTGGACCAGGGCAGCCTGTTCCCTCCGCTCAGTGCCGTGCGCGACGTGTCGGCACGCATCGCCGTGGAAGTCGCGGAGATCGCCCTGCGCGACGGGCTCGCATCGATCGAGCGGCCCGAGGACATCGAGCAGGCGATCCGCGCGGAGATGTACGACCCGCGTTACTGACGCGGGCCGTCACCTGCATCGTGACCGCGCCGGCGCGCGGTTACTGCGCGCTGCCGCCCACGTAGACGGCGCCGTCCTTCATCACGAAACTCACCTTGCTGGTGAGCGCGATGTCGTCGAGCGGGTTGCCCGGCACGGCAACCACGTCGGCACGGAACCCTGGCGCAAGCTGCCCCAGGTCGGTTGCGCCGAGCACTTCGGCGGCGTTGTAGGTCGCAGCCTGGATGGCCTCGGCGGCCGGCATGCCCGCCTCGACCATGTAGCCGAACTCCTTCGCGTTCTGCCCGTGAATACCGACGCCCTGGTCGGTGCCGAAACCGATCTTCACGCCGGCCTTGTAGGCTTTCGCGAACGTGTCCTGGATCTGTCCGCCGATGCGGATTGCCTTCGGCCGGATGATCTCCGGGTAATACCCGTCGATCTTCGCCTTGTCCGCGACGAACTTGCCCGCCGAGATCGTCGGCACGTACCAGGTGCCGTGCTTCTTCATCAACGCGAAGATCTCGTCGTCCATGTACGTGCCGTGCTCGATCGACGTGACGCCACCCTCGACGGCGCGGCGAATCCCTTCCTTGCCGTGCGCATGGGCCGCGACCTTGTACCCGTAATCCTTCGCGGTATCGACGACGGCTTTCACCTCGTCGACCGTGAACTGCGGCGCGTCGCCGTTCTTCGCATAGCTCAGCACGCCGCCCGTCGCAGTGATCTTGATGAGGTCGGAGCCTTCCTTGTAACGCTGGCGCACGGCCTGCCGCGCGTCGTCGACGCTGTTGATGACGCCGTCGGTCGGTCCGGGCGGTCCCAGCAGGTGCGCGAGTTCGGCATTCAGGCCATTGCGCGGATCGCCATGGCCGCCCGTGGTCGCGACCGACTTGCCGGCCGCGTAGATGCGCGGGCCCTGCACGTAACCCTGGTTGATGGCATCGCGCAGGTGCGGCGTCACGTCGCCGCCGAGGTCGCGCACGGTCGTGAAGCCGGCCTTGAGCGTGCGATCGGCGTAGGCCAGCGCGCGGTAGCCGAAGTCGATGTCGTCGAGACGGAAGCGCTCTTCGTAGGCTTTCGGGTTCGACTCCTGCCCAAGGTGCACGTGCAGGTCGATCCAGCCCGGCATGCAGGTCTGGCCCGACAGGTCGAGCACGGTGGCCCCCGGCGCAGTCACCTTGCCCGGCAACACGGCCTGGATGCGGCCGTCGGTACCCGTGACGATCGTGCGCTCACCGACGAGGCGCGCCGCTTTCGCATCGAACACGTTGCCGCATTGCAGGGCCATCGGCGTTGCCGCGCCGGCCTCGCCCAAGGACGCAACGCCGAGCAAGGCCAGCAACGCAGTGATCGTTCGACGCATGTGTTCGTTCCTTTGAGCGACGTAAAGCCCGCGATTCTAAACACACGGGTTCACGGCGTCCGGCCGGCGTGCTGTCCGTGCCCCAGGAGGCCGCGCCGTCGGCCACGGCGATGCTCAGGCCCCCGAACGGCGCCAGACGAGCGTCTGGTTGTTCGCCGGCATGGCGCAGTCCTCGACCAGCCGCAGGCCCTGTGCCGCCGCCAGCGCGTCGACCGCCTCGAAATCACGGATGCCGCTCAGCGGATCGCGCGACCGCAGCGCCTCGTCGAACACCGCATTGCTGTGCGAGGTGAACTGCCCGCCGTACCGGAACGGGCCGTAGACGATCAGCAAGCCCTCGTCGCGCAGCACGCGGCCGACGCCGCGGAAAAGCGCCTGCACCTGCGGCCACGACACGATGTGCAGCGTGTTGGCGGTGTAGACGGCATCGACGCTGTCCGCACCGCACGGCCAGTCGCCCTGCTCGACATCGAGTTCGAGGGGCGCGAGCAGGTTGCAGGAGCCTTCGACTTCGATGCGCGCCGTGAGCGCCGCCAGGCTGCTCGAGCCGCTCGGTCGGCTGCCAGCTGAGGCGCGGCAGGTGGCGCGCGAAGTGAACCGCGTGCTGCCCAGTGCCCGCGCCGATCTCGAGTACTACGCCGGCCTGGCGACCGAGCCAGCGTTGCAGCACGTCGAGGATCGGCCCCTTGTTGCGCTCGCACGCCTCCGAAAAAGGCAGCGACTGCACGAACGAAGGTGGGCGCTTGTTCATCGGGCCCTGTGTCAGCCCGCGCCGTCCTTGAACTCGACGCCGTCCTTCATGACGAAGGGCACGCGCTTCAGCACGGTGACGTCGCTCAGCGGATCGCCATCGACGGCGATGAGGTCGGCCCGCTTCCCGGGCTCGATCGTCCCCACGTCGGCCTGCAGGCCGAGCAGGTCCGCCGCATTGACGGTGGCCGCCTGCAGTGCCGCAGCCGGCGTCATCCCGTGCTTGACCATCAACTCGAATTCGTCGGCGTTGCGGCCATGCTTGCTCACGCCCGCGTCGGTGCCGAACGCGATCTTGACGCCCTTGGGCACGGACTTGCGCAGCGATTCGCCGGTCACCCTGATGCGCCACTCGACCTTCGCCCGCACCTCCGGCGAATAGGCCTCGGGGTTCGTGGCCAGCCGCGAGATGTAGCCGTTCACGGTGGACAGCGTCGGCACGTAATAGGTGCCCGACTTCACCATCAGCGCGATGCACTCGTCGTCGAGCATCGTGCCGTGCTCGATCGAATCGACGCCCGCCATGAGCGCGACCTTGATGCCGTCGGCGCCGTGCGCATGCACGGCGACCTTCTTGCCATACAGTCTTGCGGCCTCGACGATCGCGCGCGCTTCGTCGTCGAACATCTGCTTGCCGAGCCCCGCGCCGACCTGGCTGTTGACGCCGCCGGTCGTGGCGATCTTGATCACGTCCACGCCGCGACCCACCTGGATCCGCACCGCGCGGCGGCAGGACTCGACGCTGTCGCAGAGGTTTTCGTGCGCGTGCAGCTCTTCGCGAAAGTCTTCGCGGTAACCGAGCGCGGCATCCATGTG
Organism: uncultured Gammaproteobacteria bacterium; assembly: GCA_963828265.1. Classification (GTDB taxonomy): domain Bacteria; phylum Pseudomonadota; class Gammaproteobacteria; order Steroidobacterales; family Steroidobacteraceae; genus RPQJ01. The sequence goes on from CAWHEA010000007.1 coordinate 153,469, forward strand.
CCCCGAGGTCGTCGAGATCGACCGCCCCGCGTCGACGATGTTCGGCCCCACGACCTTGCCCGCACGGATCGCGTCCCGCAGCGCGAGCGTGACGCCGTGTTCGTCGCCCAGGTTGCGCACCGTGGTGAATCCGGCGCGCAGCGTCTTGTGCGCATTGGCCAGCGCGTTGTACGCGAGCTCGGCGTCCTCCAACTGCACGTCCTCGAGCTGACCCATCTGCCCGCCCGTGTCCGATGACCAGGTGCACGTGGCTGTCGATCAATCCCGGCAGCACGAATCGAGTGCGCTGGTCGACGACCAGCCGGCTGCCCGGCACGTCGACGAATCCGTCGCGCACCTCACTGATGCGCCCGTCGCGGATGACGATCGTGCTCGGCCCGCGCGGCGCCTTGCCCGGGCGATCGAGCAAGCGCCCCGCATGCACGATGACGATGTCCTGCGGCGCGATTGCGGTGTCCTGGGTCGCGGGCGCAGATGGAGGGTCGGCCGCCCAGGCAGAGCCCGCCGCCGCGCGGCGACCAAGGTGGCGAACAGGGCGCGAAGCGTGATCGATGTGTGACGCACGGGCAGTCTCGACGGGTGGAGGCCGGACAGTCTATTGTCGGTCCCCTCGCAACGTCCACGCCCAACTCCCGACCATGCCCAATTTCGACCGCTTCCGCGCCCGAGTCGCGCCCGTTGCCCTGCTCGCCTGGTTCACGGTGGCCGCTGCCGGATGCCGCAATGCGCCGGCCACGTCTGACACGACCACGGCAGGCGCACCGACCGCCGCGCAGGCGGTATCCGCACCGCGCGTCAGGCTCACGCCGGGCGTGGCGGCCGCGAATCCGATCGCGGTCGAGGCCGGGCTCGAGGTTCTGCGCGCCGGTGGCGGTGCCGCCGATGCCGCGGTCGCCGTGCAGGCCGCACTGGGACTCGTCGAGCCGCAGAGTTCGGGCCTCGGCGGCGGCGCGTTCCTGCTCTATTACGACGCGCAGACCGGCAAGATCTCGGCGTTCGATGGACGCGAGACCGCCCCGGCGGGTGCGACGCCCGACATGTTCCTGGACGAAAAGGGCACGCCGCTTTCCTACCCGGATGCCGTCACGAGCGGACGCTCGACCGGCGTGCCCGGCGCCGTCGCGATGCTGGGCCTCGTGCACTCGAAGCATGGCCGACTGCCGTGGCAGTCGCTGTTCGACGCGCCGATCCGCGCGGCCGAGGAGGGTTTCGTCGTCCCACAGCGCCTGGGACGCTTCGCGAACAGCACGTTCACGCAGGCGAAGCTGCCCGATGCACGCGCGCTGTTCAGCAAGCCCGACGGCACGATCGTGCAAGCGGGCGACACGCTGCGCAATCCAGCCTATGCGGCGACGCTGCGCACGATCGCTGCGCGCGGACCGCGTGCCTTGCTCGAAGGCCCGCTCGCGGAGCAGATCGTGGCGCGGACGAAGGCCGAGCCCCGTCCCGGCACGCTGACGCTGCAGGACATGGCGGCCTATCACCCCGCCGAAGTGCAGCCGCTGTGCCGGCCGTTCCGCGTTTACGTGGTCTGCGTGCCACCGCCGCCGTCGAGCGGTGTCGGCGTGCTCGAAGTGCTGGGACTGCTGGAGCGCAGCGACATCGCGTCACGCGGGCCCACCGATCCGCAGGCCTGGCTGCTCTTCGCCGAAGCGAGCCGCCTGATGTATGCCGACCGCGATCGGTACGTGGCCGATCCGCGCTTCGTCGCGGTGCCCGTCGAAGGCCTGCTCGACCAGGGCTACCTGGACAACCGCGCGCAGCTGATCGGTGCGCGTGCGGCAGCAGCGGCACCGGCCGCAGGCACGCCACCCGGTGCCGTCATGACGCGCGTCGGAATCGATGCGACGGACGAGGTTCCGGGCACGAGTCACTTCGTCATCGTCGACGACCAGGGCGACGTGATCTCGATGACCACGTCCGTCGAGTCGCTGTTCGGCTCGGGACGCGCAGTCGGCGGATTCTTCCTGAACAACCAGCTCACCGACTTCTCGTTCACCGCCGTCGACGAAGCCGGTCGCCCGGTGGCGAATGCCGTCGCGGGCGGCAAGCGGCCGCGCTCTTCGATGTCGCCGGCCATCGTGTTGCGCAAAGCGGATGGTGCCTTCGTCGCTGCCGTGGGCTCGCCCGGCGGCTCGGCCATCCTCGCGTACAACGCCAAGGTGCTGATCGGGCTGCTGGCCTGGGACCTGCCGCTGCAGGATGCGATCAACCTTCCCAACGTGATTGCACGCGGTGCCGACTTCTACGGCGAGATGCCGCGCATCTCCGCGGAAATGGCCGCGCAGCTCGCCGCGAAAGGCATGGCACTGAAGTCGGGTCGTGGCGAGGAATCCGGCCTGCACGGCGTGGCCGTGCGCGGCAATCCGGCTGCGTTCGAAACGGGCGCGGACCCGCGACGCGAGGGCGTGTGGCGGCCGCAGTGAGCGTTCAGCGCGACGCTTGATCGCGCCGGGCTTCGTGCCCGGCCATGTGCTGCAGGTGCGCCAGCGCCACCTGCTCTTCGATCGAGGCGGCGGGGTTCGGCGGCGCTGCATCGGAGCGCTCGGCACCCACGACGCCGTCACGCAGCGCCTCCCTGCAGCGCACCCCAGTGACCGGGATCGCGCTCGAGCAGCGCCGCGCACAGCGCCCACTCGTTTGCTTCACGCGCCGTCAGCAGTTGATCACGCGGTGCGGTGAAAGCGAGCGTAGGGCCCGCACGGCCGATGGCAACGGCAAACCGTGGCGCGGGCCAGCCCAGGCATTCGGCGACGCGCTCGACGCGCGTGCGCCAGCCGAATCCGAGCGCATCGTCGAATTCGACGCCAGCGATATCCAGTGCCACGCCCAACCCGCCCAGCAGCGGGTCACTGCTGGGCACCAGGCGTGAAGAGCGGAACGGCACCGGCAGCGTAACGGTCATCGGGCAGGCCTCCAGCCAGGCTCCAGGACCTGGCGCTGCAATTATAGCGCCGCTGGCGGCTCAGTCCTGCAGTGCCCTGGCGAGGCCTGCGCGCGTCAGCTGCACGACGACCGGTGACAGCGCCAGCAGCGCGATCAGGTTCGGAATCGCCATCAGCGCGTTGAGCGTGTCGGCGATGGTCCAGGCGAGGTCGAGGTGCGTGATCGCACCGAAGAACACCATGATCGTCCACACGATGCGGTACGGCATGATCGTCCAGTCGCCGACCAGGTACTGCCAGCAGCGCTCGCCGTAGTACGCCCAGCCGAGGATCGTCGTCAGGGCGAAGATGCCCAGCGCGATCGCTACGAACTCGCCGCCGATGCCGGGCATCGCGGACTGGAACGCCATCTGCGTAAGCTCGGCGCCCGTCTTGCCGGACTGCCAGGCACCCGAGACCACGATCGCGAGTCCCGTCATCGTGCAGACCACGATCGTGTCGAGGAACGTGCCCATCATGCCGATCAGGCCGCTGCGCACCGGATCGTTGCTCATGCCCGCCGCCTGCGCGATGCCGGCCGTGCCGAGCCCGGCTTCGTTCGAGAAGATGCCGCGCGCCACGCCGTAGCGGATCGCGGCCATCATCGCCGCACCGGCGAAGCCACCGATCGCTGCGGTGCCCGTGAAGGCCGTTTCGAAGATCAGCGCGAATGCGGCCGGTATCGACTGCCAGTGATAGACCAGCACGACCAGCGCCGCGGCTATGTAGCCGATCGCCATGAACGGGACGAGCCAGTTCGCGACCGCGGCGATGCGCTTGATGCCGCCCAGGATGACTGCGCCCGTGACGATCGTGAGCACGATACCGGTGACGACCGGGGCGATGTCGAACGAACCCTGCATGGCGGCCGCGATGCTGTTCGATTGCACCATGTTGCCGATGCCGAAGCCCGCGAGGCCGCCGAACAGCGCAAACGTGGTGCCGAGCCAGGCCCAGCGCGGGCCGAGGCCGTTGCGAATGGCGTACATCGGGCCGCCGACGTAACGACCCTTCGCGTCGCGCTCGCGGAAGTGCACGGCGAGCAGTACCTCGGCGTACTTGGTGGCCATGCCGACGAGCGCCGTCATCCACATCCAGAACACCGCGCCGGGGCCGCCGAGCGCGACGGCCGTGGCCACGCCCGCGATGTTGCCGACGCCGATGGTCGCGGCCAGGCACGTCATCAGCGCCGAGTAGGGGCTGACCTCGCCGTGGGCCTCGTCACCGCCGCGGCCCCGCCACACCAGGCGCAGGCCCGCGCCGATCTTCCGCACCGGCATGCCGCGCAGGCGCACCTGCAGGTAGAAACCCGTGCCGAGGATCAGCACCAGCATGGCCGGGCCCCAGACGAACGAATCGAGGGCGTTGATCCAGTCGGTGAACGTTGTCATGAGCTTCCCTGTGCGCGAAATTCAGCGGGCGGTCGCTGCCGCCCTGGCGTGCCGCACGTTACCTCAGTTCACCGTCGTGCGACAGCGCGCCACGCCCGCGTCCTGCACGCGTCCGTCGACGTCGATGAAGCGCCACGCGTAACTCCCGCGTTCGAGCGACAGCTGCAGCACGCCGTGTTCGAGCACGCGCGCCTTGCTCCGGTACGGCGGCTTCCAGAAGCCGTAAAGCCTTGCGCCACCGGTGCCGACGACGAATTGTCGCGGCGCCTGGCCGTCGCGCGGCGCCTGCCCTTCGGCATCGAGGGGATCGAAGCGCTCGTAGAAGTGTTCGTGCCCGCTCAGCACCAGGTCGGCGCCGTGGCGGTCGATCAGTTGCCAGAAAGGCCGCATCTTGTCACCCGAGCCCCGATGCATTCCCGACGAATACAACGGCGCATGCCACATCACGAGCAGGCAGCCCTGCGTCCGCGCGGGCGCATTCGCATCCTGCAGCGAGGAGCCGTTCCAGCCACTCGTACTGCGCCTGCAGCACGCTGCCGTCGACATTGCTGTCGAGCGCGATCAGTCGCCAGTCAGCGGTCAACGCGCGCGTGAACGCGATGAAGCCACCGTCCTGCAGCCCATCGGCACCGAAGTACTCGAGGAAGCCACTGGCACTGCCGCGCACGTAATCGTGGTTGCCGGGAATGGCCAGCGTGGCCGCACGGTGCCGGCCCCACGTCGGCTCGTAACACGAGGCCAGCGTCTGTGCATCGGCCAGCGGATACGCCATGTCGCCGAGACCGAGCACCAGCGCGCCGTCCGGCACGAGGCGTGAAGTGCGGGCAGCCATCGAATCCGCGGGCGCACGACGATTGCAGTCGGCGATGTCGCCGGCGGCGTAGACCTGCAGGCCGGCCGACGGAACGGCAGGCACGGCCGCGGACACGGGTGGCCGGGTGGTTCCGATGCAGCCGGCGAGAACCAGCGCTGCGACGGACGCAACAGCGGCCCTGCCGGGGGCGGATACGCGAGGTGTCATCCGGCGCGATGCCAACGCGGTGCGTCAGCCGGCCTTCCAGCAGTAGCAGTTGACCTTGTGGCCATCGAGGTCCCGGAAGTAACCCGCATAGAAGCCGCCGGTTCCGCGCGGGCCCGGGGCGCCTTCATCCTTTGCACCGAGTGCCATGGCCTTCTGGTGGATCTCGTCCACTTTCGCATTGCTGTCGACGACCAGCGAGATCATCACGCCGTTGCCCGCGGTGGCCGGCTTGCCGTCGAACGGCTTGATCACGCCCAGCGCCGGCTTGTCCGGCGACACGGCCCACGCCACCATGGTCTCGGACTCCATGAACCGGCCGGCGCCGAGCAGCTTGAGCAATTCGTCGTAAAACGCGGCCGCGCGCGGGATGTCGTTCGAGCCCAGCGTGACATATCCGATCATTGGTGAGGCGCTCCCTTCGGTATCATTCAGGTGTCGGCGCGTCCGGCATGGACGGCCGCAGTCCGGGAGAGTGTGCGTGACGAACGGGTCCGAAGGAAAGCACGAACCTTCGCTGCTGCAGCAGGTCGAGGGCGCCGAGAAACTCTTCCTGTCCGGCCGGCGCAACCGCGCCGCCGACCTCGAAAGCGCCGTGCGCTTTTTCCTGGAGTTCCTGCACGGCTTCGAAAGCTTCGAATTCCAGCAGCCGTGCGTCACCGTCTTCGGTTCCGCACGCTTTCACGAAGACCATCGCTACTACAAGCTGGCACGCGAGGTCGGGTACGCGCTCGGCAAGGCCGGCTTCGCGGTGATGACGGGCGGCGGGTCGGGAATCATGGAAGCCGCCAATCGCGGCGCGCGTGAGGCCGGCGCCCTGAGCCTGGGATGCAACATCCGGCTGCCGCGCGAGCAGAAACCCAACGACTACCTCGACCGCTTCATCGGCTTCGAGCATTTCTTCGTGCGCAAGGTGATGCTCGTGAAGTACTCGTGCGCGTTCGTCGTGATGCCGGGCGGCTTCGGCACGCTCGACGAAGCGTTCGAACTCGCCACGCTCGTGCAGAACGGCAAGATCGAGCGCTTCCCGCTGATCGCGGTGGGGCGGGACTTCTGGGGCGAGATGGAGCGGTTCCTCGATGAAACGCTGGTCGGCGAAGGAACCATTACGCGCGAGGAACTCGCGCTGCTGCGTCTCGCAGACACGGCCGAGGAAGTCGTTCGCATCGCGCGCGAGGCGCCGAACTCCTAGGGCGCCAGCAGCTTCTCGAGCACTCGCCAGCGTTCGAGTTTCTGCGCAAAACGCAGCGACGCATGCGCCGGGCTCGTCGACGGCAGCAGGTGCAGCGGCAGCGCCGGCAGCGGATCGGGCAGGATGGGCTGCACCCTCCGCACGTAGAGCCGATGGGCCGTACCGCCGTTGACGCAGACGTGAGCGATGCGGGGATGCTCGCGGAAGAAGCGCTCGAAGTCATTGATGACGACCGTCTCGAGGTCGATCGAGGCATCGAGACTGCCGGGACGCACTGCCGCCTTGCACACGTCCCACAGCGCGATACCGCTCGCGCGCAGGCGCGCGGCCCGCTCTTCGTAGGGAACGTCGGGCCCGGCACCGAACAGCTCACCCATGATCCGCCAGAAGGCGTTGTGGGGCTGCGCGTAATACTGGCGCGCCGCCAGCGACGCCTGTCCGGGCAGCGAACCCAGGATCAGGACGCGCGCGTCGGGCGCAGCGATGGGCGGGAAACCGCGGGACGTGGTGGGCATCCCGCGGACGTTACAGCATCGGACGGAAGCCGAAGGTCAGGTGCGCTCGAGGACCGTCGTGATGCCCTGGCCCAGGCCAATGCACATCGTCGAGATTCCGAGCGTCGCGCCCTTCTGCTCCATCACGTTGACGAGCGACGTGGTGATGCGGGCGCCGGAGCAGCCCAGCGGGTGACCCAGTGCGATCGCGCCGCCATTCAGGTTCACCTTGTCTTCGAAGGTGTCCATCAGGCCGAGGTCCTTGATGACCGGCAACGACTGCGCCGCAAAGGCCTCGTTGAGCTCGGCGATCTGGATGTCTTCCATCTTGAGGCCGGCGCGCTTGAGCGCCTTCTTCGTCGCCGGCACCGGGCCGTAACCCATGATCGCCGGGTCGCAGCCCGCCACGGCCATCGCACGGATCTTCGCGCGCGGCTTGAGGCCGAGCGCCTTGGCACGCTCGTAGCTCATCACGAGCATGGCGGAAGCGCCGTCCGAGATCGCCGATGACGAACCCGCCGTCACCGTGCCGCCCTTCGGATCGAAGGCGGGCGGCAGGGCCGCCAGCGTCTCGACCGTCGTCTCGGGACGAATGACTTCGTCGATCTCGCACAGCACGCGCGCGCCGACGGCGTCGTGGCCCTCGATGCCGACGATTTCATTCTTGTAGCGACCCGTCTGCGTCGCTTCCCACGCCTTGGCGTGCGAACGCGCGGCGAACTTGTCCTGCATCTCGCGCGTGATGCCGTGCATGCGGCCGAGCATCTCGGCGGTCAGGCCCATCATGTTCGACGCCTTCGCGTACTGCGTCGAGGCGGCCGGGTTCAGGTCGATGCCGTGCATCATGCCGACGTGACCCATGTGCTCGACGCCGCCGATCACGAACACGTCGCCCTGGCCGGTCATGATCTGGGCAGCCGCCGTGTGCAGCGCCTGCATCGACGAGCCGCAGAGGCGGTTGACCGTCTGGCCGGGCACCGTGTGCGGCAGGCCGGCGAGCAGCAGCGCGTTGCGGGCGATGTTCATGCCCTGCTCGAGCGTCTGGTTCACGCAGCCCCAGATCACGTCCTCGACTTCGTTCATGTCGAGGCCGGGGTTGCGGCGGAACAGCGCCTTGATCAGTTCGGCCGAGAGCGCCTCGGCGCGGACGTTGCGGAACATGCCGCCCTTCGAGCGGCCCATCGCAGTGCGGACGCCATCGACGATGACGACATCGCGGGGATTGAGACTCATCTTGATCTCTCCGTGTATTCCGTGAGGGCCGCGGTCAGCCGAAGAACTTCTTGCCGGAAGCCGCCATGTCGCGCAGCAACTGCGGCGCTTCGTACAGCTTGCCGAGCGGCGCCAGCTGGTCGGCCATGCCGAAGAAGTTCGCGACACCGGTCTGGTCGATGTAGCGGCAGGCGCCGCCGCGGAACGGCGGGAAGCCGATGCCGTACAGCAGCGCCATGTCGGCCTCGTGCGGCGAGGCGACGATCTTCTCTTCGAGGCAGCGCGCCACCTCGTTGAACATCGGCACCATGCAGCGCGCGACGATCTCGTCCGGCGTGAACTCCTTGCGCGGAGCCACGACGTCCTTGATCAGCTCGTACGTCGCCGGGTCCACCGACTTCTTCGGCTTGCCCTTCTTGTCGGGCGCGTAGACGTAATAGCCCTTGCCGTTCTTCTGGCCGTAGCGCTTGTTGTCGACCAGCACCTGGGTCGCGTTCTTCCAGTCGTGGCGCATGCGGTCCGGGAACCCCTGGGCCATGACTTCCGCGGCGTGCACGCCGGTGTCCATGCCGACGACGTCCATCAGGTACGCGGGACCCATCGGCCAGCCGAACCGCTCCATGGCCTTGTCGATGGCCTGGAAGTCCGCGCCGTCGCGCATCAGCATGTGGAAGCCGGCGAAGTACGGGAACAGCACGCGGTTGACGAAGAACCCCGGGCAGTCGTTCACGACCACCGGCGTCTTGCCCATCCGGCTCGCGAGCTTCACGGTCGCGGCCACCGCGTCCTCGGAGGACTGCTTGCCGCGGATCACTTCCACCAGCGGCATCATGTTCACCGGGTTGAAGAAGTGCATGCCGACGAAGTTCTGCGGCCGCTTGAGGGCCCTCGGCCAGCAGGCTGATCGAGATGGTCGACGTGTTGGACGCGATGATCGTGTCCTCGCGCACGAGGCCTTCGACTTCGGCGAGCACCGCCGTCTTGACCTTCGGGTTCTCGACGACCGCCTCGATGATGATGTCGACGCCGCCGAAATCGCCGTAGTTGAGCGTCGGACGGATGCGGCCGAGCGTCTCGCTCATCTTCGCCGGCGTCATGCGGCCCTGCTCGACCTGCTTCGAGAGCAGCTTGCCGGCTTCGTTCATGCCGAGCGCGAGCGCGTCGTCGCGGATGTCCTTCATCACGATCGGCAGGCCCTTGTAGGCCGCCTGGTACGCGATGCCGCCACCCATGATGCCGGCGCCGAGCACGGCCGCCTGCTTGATCTCGCGCTTGCTCTTCTTCTCCCAGCTGCCCGCCGCCTTCTTGACGCCCTGGTCGGCGAGGAAGACGCCGATCAGCGCGTTGGCCTGCGGCGTGACGGCCGCCTTGGCGAAGTACTTCGCCTCGACTTCGAGCGCGGCATCGCGGCCGAGCGTGGCCGCTTCCTGCATGTTCTTCAGCGCCAGCATCGGCGCCGGGTAGTTGGGGCCGGCCTGCGCGCCCACCACGCCCATCGACGACGTGAACGCCATCGTCAGTTCCATCTTGTTGAGCTTGAGCGGCGACAGCTTGGCCGCGCGACGGCTCTGCCAGTCGAGCTTGCCGGCGATGCACTGCTTGCAGCATCGCGAGCGCCGCGTCACGCAGCTGCTCCGGTGCGACGACGGCATCGACCGCGCCGTCCTTCAGTGCCGCATCGGCCTTCTTGTCGGCGCCGGTGCAGATCCACTCCACGGCGTTGTCGATGCCGATGATGCGCGGCATGCGCACCGAACCGCCGAAGCCCGGGAAGATGCCGAGCTTCACTTCGGGGAAGCCGACCGACGCCGCGGTGGACATCACGCGGTAGTCACCGGCCAGCGCGAGTTCGAGGCCGCCACCGAGGCAGACGCCGTTGATCGCGACGACGGTCGGGACCGGCAGGTCCTCGAACGCGCTCAGCATGCGGTTCACTTCGAGCACCGACTTCGCGATGCCCTCCTCGCCCGCCGCGAACATCGCGCCGAACTCGGTGATGTCGGCGCCGACGATGAACACGGACTTGCCCGACGTCACGACGACGCCCTTGACGCTGGCGTCCTTCGCGATGGCCTGCGTCGCGGCCGCGAAATCCTGCAGCGCGACGGCATTGAGCTTGTTGACCGATTCGCCGGCGAGGTCGAACTTGAGTTCGACGATGCCATCGCCCAGCGCCGCGGCGCTGAAGGCGGGTCCCGTGTACAGCATGAGTCTCTCCCTACATCTGGTTCCGAGGAGCGGGCCGCGCCGCAAGGGACTGGCGCGGCCGAACCGGTCAAGTTTGCGGCACCGCAACAGAATTTTGTAATGGGGGCGACACCACATCCCATGCTCGCGCGGCATGGAGTGCAAGAAATTCAGTGACTTACGTCAGCTTGCGAGCGGCAGCTCGCTCCTTCAGCCGGCGCCGTCGAAGCGCTGCTGGCATTTGTCGGAGTCAGCGCAAGCCTCATGGCTGAGTCGCCGCGCAGGTCGATTGCCGGCACCTTCACGTCCTGGAACGGTCAAAAAATGACGGCGAATTTCTTGTTGCAATGCGGTAAGTTGCCGTCGCGCCCAGGATGGACCCTCATGCAGAACGCACCGCGCCTCTTGACCCTGCTGTCGCTCGCCCTGCTCGCGCTGGTGCTCGAGCGCCCGCGCGGACGACGAACAGGCCACGCTGAAACACGTGCGCGAAGCCTTCATGGCTGCGATGGCGACCGTCGATGCGACGCCTTTCGCTCCCGCCGGCGGCGATTCGGAGGCCCTGCAGCGCTATCCGCTATACCCCTACCTGCAGGCTGCCCGGCTCAACCGGCAGCTGGCAACGGCGCGACCGGCTGCCGCACCGGCCGGCACCGCATCGAAGCTGCCGCTCGACGACGAGATCGCCGCGTTCATCGCGCAACAGGGCGACCGCCCGGTGACGCGGACACTGCGATCGGCCTGGCTCTCACATCTCGCTGCGCGGCAGGCCTGGCCGAGCTACCTCGAGCACTACCGCGCGGACCGCGACACGCAAGCCACGTTGCGCTGCCACGGGCTTGCCGCGCGCGTTGCGCTGGGCCAGACGGATGGCCTGGCGGAAGAGCTCACCAACACCTGGCTCACCGCCAAGAGCCTGCCCGATGCGTGTGATCCTGCACTCGCATGGTGGCGCGCTCGCGGTGGCCCCGGCGATGTGCTGGTCGAGCGGCGTGCCCGGCTGGCGCTCACCGCGGGCGAAGCAAGTCTCGCTCGCTACCTCGCAAAGTCGCTGTCCAGCGAGCGCGCTGCGCCATTGCTGCAATGGGCCGCCCTGATCGAACAACCGGCGCGCGAGATTGCGGCGCTGATCGCGCAGCCCGCGCGACCCGTCGAATCACCGGCGCTCGAGGACGGCTGGTTGCGCTACGCGCGCGCGGACGCCGAGGCCGCCGCCGCCATGTATCCGGCACTGGTGCAGGCACGAGCACTCGACGCTCGCGCTGCGAGTCCTTTCGCGCTGTCCGTCGCACTCGCGCTGTCGTGGAGCCGGCATCCCCGCGCACTCGAGTTCTTCCGCCTGGTGCACGAGGACGACTTCGACGAACGTGCGCACGAGTGGCACGCCCGCGCGGCACTCTGGGCCGGTGACTGGCGCGCAGTGGCGGCCGCGATCGCCGCAATGCCGGACGTGCTGCGCGACCAGGCGCGCTGGCGCTACTGGTCGGCGCGTGCCAGCGAGCAACTCGGTGATTCAGCGCAGGCGCGCGAGTTGTATGCCCTGGTGCTGCCGACCGACAACTGGTATGCCGCGCACGCCGCGGCGCGGCTGGAACGGAAGTACACGCCGCGTCTCGAACCACTCGCACTCAGCGACGCCGCGATCGACTCGCTGGCCGCCGACCCCGCATTCGTCCGCACGCGTGAACTCCTGCTCTGCGGGATGGACTCTGACGCGACTGCTGAATGGCGCGCGGCCTTCGACAACCTGCCACTTCCGCGACAGGTCCAGGCCGTGGGCCTGGCGTCCCGCTGGGGCTGGCACGACCAGGCCATCGCGACTGCGGCGCGCCTGAAACTGTTCAACGACTACGACGTGCTGTATCCGCGACCCTTCGACGCCGACGTGCGCAGCGCCAGCCGGCGCACCGGCCTGCCCGAGGAACTGATCTACGCAATCATCCGGCAGGAGAGCCTGTTTCGCGCCGACGCGGCGTCCAGTGCCGGGGCGATCGGCCTGATGCAGCTGCTGCCCGAGACGGCCCGGATCACCGCACGGCGCGCCGGCCTGCCCGTGCCGACGCGCGCGCAGCTGACCGTGCCCGCCGTCAACATTCCGCTCGGCTCCGAGTTCCTGGCCAGCCTGGTCCAGCGCTTCGAAGGCGAGACGGCGCTCGCCGCGGCCGGGTACAACGCCGGGCCGAATGCCGCGCGTCGCTGGCAACCCGCGGCCCCGATGGATCTCGACGTCTGGGTCGAGAACATCCCGTTCAACGAGACCCGCGCCTACGTGCAGCGCGTGGCCTGGCATGCGCTGGTGTTCGCGTGGCTCGTCGACCGCAAGCCCCGCGAGGTCAAGTACTGGCTGCGGGACATGCAGCCGGCACCCGCGACAGCCGCAACGGCAGCGCAGTAGACACCCTGCGAGTCAGGCGCAGGCCCGCCACTCGGCGATGAAGTCGCCGCCAGGCGTTCCGGCGCCTGCGTCGAACTGCGTTCCAGACCGCTGCCGTTTCGATCGCTGTCAGTCGTCCGCGCAGACCGGACAGCCGTTCATTGAGCGCACTGTCCTCGAGTCGCAGCAGCGCGACGAACACGGCGACCCGGTTCAATGCCAGCCCGCGGCGTATCCATTCGAGCGCGTCGTCGACGGCTCGCTCACGCCGCTCGACGCTGACGGGCGTGCCGCCGAGGTAGCCGAGCACGGCCTCGCGCACCAGCGCCGGATCGGTTTCCCCGAGCACGACGGACAGCCAGGCACACGCCGTGGTCTCACCCCGCCGCACGGCGACCCGCAGTTCCTCGACGATCCACCGCCGCTGGCTGGCGTCGGTCGATTGCAGGTCGCGCCAGTAAAGCATGAGCGCTGCGGTCGTCAGCGCGGGCGCCGCGCCGCGCGCGCCGGCGACGATCAAGGCGTGTCGCAGCGCTGCCAGCGCCGCGACGCTCAGTGCGTTCGAACGGATGCGCCGGCCGTGCGGCGACGGCGTGTAAAGACTGGATCGACATGTTCAAGACCTCCTGGCCCGAGGGCGTTGCCACCTGGCCGGTGCGACGAGGCGCGCTGGGGGAGGTTCACCAATGAAAAACCCTCCGCCGCATGACGCGCCGGAGGGTTCCAGTGAGTTTGCACCCGCTTCGTTGCCTGCCGGCCGCATCCGCACCTCGCGGTGCGAGCCACCTTGCCCGGGAAGGCAGGTTGGCCTGGGCGCGTAAACGCCCTGTCTTGATGCTGGCGCGCAGTATACCCGAGCCGTCGCTGCTGCCAAGGTCGGCATTGTCCGCAACGGGCTACCGGCGCGCGCAACCCCGCTTCAGTGCTGCGATCCGAACAGCGCCTGCAGCAGCACGTGCGTCGGCACGAAGACGAATGCGACGAACGCGACGAACAGCACCAGCACGTAACGCACGGGTGACCACGTCGAGCGACGGGAGCCGAGGCCGTAGGTCCAGTTGATGTTGCGCTCGGGCGTGCTGACTGCGCGGCTCCACGGCAGGACCACCGCTGCCAGCACGATCGCACCGGCCAGACCCACCCGCGCGTCGTAGCCGTACTCGCGCACCAGCCACAGCAGCACCAGCGGCAACGGCACGTGAAACAGCGACAGGCCGCGCAGCAACCTGGGACGCGAGGACTCGAACATGTAATCCGTCAGCCCCGTGATGCGGCGACGCAGCAGCAGGCGCGCAATGAAATCGACGTTCCAGAGAATCTCGGGCAAAAGCACGGCGACAGCCAGCACGCTCGCGATCGCCGCGCTTTCCAGCCACAGCGCCGGCACCGCGCCGATGAACGCGATGTCCGAGAACCACAGGAAGTTGCGCCAGCTGTAGTGGCGCCACCAGATCACGGCCACCAGCAGCACGAAGGCTGTGTACGCGATCTTGAACGTGAGCATGCGGCGGCACCGGCCGCGGGGGCGGCGCAGGCAACCTTAGCAGACACGACTGCGACGAGTCGCCTGCACCGCGCGACGAAGCGACGACAAAACGCGCGGTCGCCGCGTCAAACTTCATGCACGGTGAATGGAAGCACATCGGTCGACAAACTCAGGAGAGAACGTCATGCCTACGAACAAACTGCAGTCCCGGATGTTCG
>CAWHEA010000008.1:0-39607 GCA_963828265.1 uncultured Gammaproteobacteria bacterium
CCGGACGCGCCGGTGTGACGCTGGCGAGCGCATGACCGTAGAATCGTCTCGCGGGTGCGCAGCCACCGCGACGTCAAGCGACGATCGAGTCGTGTGTCGTTGCACGGCCAGGAACAGACCTTCGGAGCGGCAATTGGAGAACTGCGAGAGTGCCTTGATTTCGATCGACCGCTTGATCGGGATCAGCGATATGCCCGACTGCAGCAGACAGTTGCCGAACGAGTGCTGGCCTGGTTGGACGTCAACCTGACGTTAGAATCGTTGAACAACGTTCTGCGAGAAAGCATGAAGGGCTTCTTTGTCTTTCGCGGCGTCCCCGAACCGCTGGAGCTCGACATGGGGCGGCAGAAGCTCGCGCCAAATTTGCGGTAGTCGCTTGCTCAAGGTCGGTCACCGTCGAGCTTCTGCTTTGCGTCGTTTTTCACCGTACAGCGACCGCTTCCAGCAGAACAGTCTGCACGACGGTATTGCCGTTCGGCCTCTGCTGATTCGTAACCCATCCCCGCAAACCCGCGGTGCGATAGTCATTCCCTGACCAACTTGCTACCGTTGGCCGAACAGAGGAGCGGATGATTGCCGTCGCTGTCCGTCACAAACGTGCGTAAACGCCGTCAGGCACTCGCTGCGTGGATCGCCCACTCCACCGTGACGTGCAGGGTCACGATGCGGCGTCTTGCGCGCGGAAGGCGCGCGTGCGTGAGCATTCTTCCGGCGCTGCTGATCTGCCTGGCGACCACGCACCATGCCTCGGCGTCACCCACGCCCAGCCCGGCGGAGCTGGCCGCATGGCAGCAGCGGGCCGAGCGCGTAACCATCACGCGCGACGAATGGGGCATCCCGCACATCCATGGCAGGAGCGATGCGGACGCGATCTTTGGCTTGATCTATGCGCAGGCGGAAGACGACTTCAATCGCATCGAGATGAATTACCTGAGCGCCCTTGGCCGCACGGCCGAGACCGAAGGTGAAGCACGGCTTTTCCATGACTTGCGCATGCGGCTCGTGGTCGACGAAGACACGCTGCGCTCGCACTACGCCGCGAGCCCCGACTGGCTGCGCCGCCTGATGGACGCCTGGGCCGATGGATTGAACTACTACCTCGCCACTCATCCGCAGGTACGCCCGAAAGTGCTGCAACGGTTCGAGCCGTGGATGACGCTCGCCTTCTCGGAGGGCAGCATCGGCTGGGACATCGAGCGCGTGTCGCTCGGCGACCTCGAGCAGTTCTATGGCAAGGGCGAGGTGACGGCGCGCGCGCCCGCGACCGGCGACGGGCAGGGCGGCTCCAACGGCATGGCGCTGTCGGGCGCGGTCACGCGGTCGAAGCACGCGCTGCTGCTGATCAATCCACACACCTCGTTCTATTTCCGCGCCGAGGCGCACGTTCGCAGCGACGCCGGACTCGACGCCTACGGCGCCGTAACCTGGGGACAGTTCTTCATCTACCAGGGCTTCAACGAGCGGCTCGGTTGGATGCACACCTCGACCGGCGCCGACTTCATTGACGAGTACGCCGAGACCATCGCGCGCACCGACAGCGGCGACGCGACGTACCTGTACGCGGGGACACAGCGGCCCGTGCGCTCGCGCACGGTCACGCTCCGGTATCGCACGGCGACAGGAGAGGCGCAGGAACGTCAGTTCAAGGTGCTGGCGACCCATCACGGCCCGATCGTGCGCGCGGAGCAAGGTAAGTGGATCGCCGTGCGCCTGATGCAGGATCCGGTCAACGCGTTGATCCAGTCGTACCTGCGGACCAAGACCCGCGATCTCGCGGCCTTCAGGTCGGTGCTCAACCTGCACACCAACTCCTCGAACAACACCGTTTACGCAGACGCCGATGGCAGAATTGCCTATTTCCACGCGAACTTCGTGCCGCGCCGGGATTCGCGCTTTGACTGGTCGCGGCCGGTCGACGGCTCCGACCCGGCGACCGAGTGGCACGGTGTACACGGGGTCGACGAGGGTCCGAACGTTGTCGATCCAGCGACGGGTTGGATCCAGAACACCAACAACTGGCCGTATTCCGCGGCGGGAGCCAGCAGCCCCAAAGCCGTGGACTATCCCGCGTACATGGACCAGGTTGGTGAGAACGCGCGCGGTATCCACGCGGTCCGGGTGCTGACCGGTCACGATGAGTTCACGCTCGACACCCTCATCGCCGCCGCGTACGACCCCGATCTCCCGGCGTTCGATGTCCTGTTGCCGCCGCTGTTCGAGGCGTATCGGAATCTGCCGGACGCAAGTGCGTTGCGGGCACAGTTGTCCGAACCCATCGCGCTGCTGCAGGCATGGGACCGGCGCTGGGCAGCGGATTCGGTGGCGACGACGGTGGCGATCCACTGGGCCGAGGAACTCTGGCGGGTGATGGGCGCCGATCCGAAGGGCCGCGCCTGGCCGCTGTTCGAGCAGGTGGCTTCCTCGAGTGCCTCGGAGCAGCGCTTGCAGGCGCTGCGGGCAGCGACCGAGAAGCTGCAGCAGGACTTCGGCCATTGGCAGACGCCGTGGGGCGAGGTCAACCGCCTCCAGCGCAGGACCGGCGACATCGTGCAGAGCTTCGACGATGCGGCCGCCTCGACCGCGGTGGGTTTCACCTCGGGTCGTTGGGGCTCGTTGGCCGCATTTGAAGCGCTTACGTATCCAGGTACCGCTCGCCGCTATGGGACGAGCGGCAACAGCTTCGTTGCCGCCGTCGAATTCGGGCCGAAAGTGACTGCCAAGGCCATCCTGGTGGGCGGTCAAAGCGGGGCGCCGGCTTCGCCGCATTTCTTCGACCAGGCGGCGCGCTATGCGCGCGGAACCTTGCGCGATATCCACTTCTACCCGGACGACATCGCCAAGCACGCGACTGAGACCTATCACCCCGGGCAGTCCGTGCGTTAGGCACCGTCAGGGGCACATCATGGCAGAGCTGCCCGACGATGATCCCAGCCTGGTTGTTGATGCGCATTCCTCAGGCACCGCGGTGTTAAGCCAGACGGCCGAGTTGGAGTTTGGGTCGCGCACCTTCCCTGGCTGGGGATGGTCCGACGCGCGATGGTCAGCTTCCACGCAGGTTACTTGCGCCGTGCGAGGTTCTCGGGCGAGCCCGAGAACCCGCTCAGGCGCTGCGTGTCGAGCGACCGATCCGGCTGTGTCCTGCCGGGAGCGTGTCTGCCTTTCCGCTCCCGGCAGGACAAGCCGGATCGGTCGCCAACAACCGCCTCGATCGAGTCTCTCGGAAGCTCCGGAAGCACGCGCTAGGCAGCCACCGGCGGAAACACCGCATTCGCGTCGAACACAGGTCCGTCGACGCAGACACGCTTCATCGCGAGCGAGCCATTCGGCTGCACGACCGGCACGGCGCAACCCGCGCACCCGCCAACCGCGCACGCCATGAATTCTTCGAGCGAGACCTGGCACGGCACGCCGAACTTGCGCGCCACGCGCGCCGTGGCCTGCAGCATCGGCGTCGGGCCGCACGCGAACATTTCGACTTCGCCGAGCGCCGCGGCATCCAGCGACGACAACCACTGCGCCGCGAGGTCGGTCACGTAGCCGTGGAAGCAGCCCGGGAAGTCGCCGAAGCTCGCGAGCCGACTCGCGATGCCCCAGTCGTCGAGCAGGGGCATGCACGCGATCGCCTCGTTCGGCACGCCCGGCACCAGGATCTGCGACGGCCGTGCGCGGAACGGAAATTCGATCTCGGACCCCATCAGCACGAGCGGCTGCCAGCGACGCCTCGTCACGGCGGGCCTTCAGCGATTCCGCCAGGAACACCATCGGCGGGATGCCGACGCCGCCGCCCACGAGCAGCGTCCGCGGTCGCTCGGGATGCGCGACGAAACCGTGGCCGATCGGGCCGAGCACGCTGATCGTCGCGCCCAGCGGGCTGCTGCGAGAGCGCCTCGAGTCCGGGGCCCACGATCTTGTAGAGGATTTCGATCCAGCCCGCCTTGGCATCGACGCGCATCAGCGACAGTGGCCGGCGCATCGGGCGCTCCGGGTCGCACGTCAGGTGCGCGAAGCTGCCGGGCACCGCGGCCGCCGCGCACTTCGGCGCCTGGATGCGGATCACGAACTGCTTGCCCGGGTATTCCTGCTGCGACAGCAGCTTGCCGTCCTCGACGAAGATCGAGTCGCGGTGCGCGCGCTGTTCCGGCGGCACGCCGCGGCTGCGGCCCGGTGCGTCGATGGTGCAGGAACTCATGCGGGTCAAACCTCGCGCCGGCCGGCCTGCACGTTGCGGATCTGCACGTTGCGCACGATCGTCGCGAGCACGGCCATGCGCACGGCGACGCCGTTGCGGACCTGCTGCTGCACGGCCGAGTGCGGGCCGTCGGCGATGGCGTTGGTGATCTCGACGCCGCGGTTCATCGGGCCGGGGTGCAGGACGATGGCCCCCTTGTTCGCGTGCAGGATGCTGCGTTCGGTGATGCCCCATTCCTTGAGGAAGGCGTCCATGTCCGGAATCTGTGTCGCGTCCATGCGCTCCTTCTGGATGCGCAGCGCCATGATGACGTCTGCGCCGCGGATGCCGTCTTCGAGCGAATCGAAGCGCTTTGCGCCGGGAAATTCGTCGGGGTCGGGCGCGAGGCTCGCGGGTGAAACGAAGCGCAGTTCGCCGACGCCGAGCGTCTGCAGGGCGGTGCCCGTTGAGCGGGCGACGCGCGAATGACTGATGTCGCCGACGATCGCCACGCTCAGGTTCTTCACGTCGCCCTTGCGCTGCCGGATCGTCAGCACGTCGAGCAGGCCCTGCGTGGGGTGCGAGACATGCGCCTCGCCGGCATTCAGCACGCTGACGTGCGGCTGCACGTGGGCGGCGACGAAGGCCGGCAGGCCGGGCTCCGAATCGCGCATCACGAAGACGTCGACCATCATCGCCTGCAGCGTGTAGATCGTGTCGAGCACCGTCTCGCCCTTCACCCGCGACGACGAGTGCAGGTCGAGGTTGACCACGTCCGCGCCGAGCCTTGTCGCCGCGAGTTCGAACGAGACGCGGGTGCGCGTGCTGGGTTCGAAGAAGAGGTTGGCCACGGTGCGCCCGAGCAGGGCGCCGTCGCGTGCGGGCAGGTCGCCCGGCTCGCGCACGTAGAACTGCGCGAGGTCGAGCAGGTGCACGATCTCGCCGCGCGACAGCCCTTCGAGCGTGAGCAGGTGGCGCAGGCGTCCGGCGGGGTCGCGCTGCAGGTCTCGGCCGGTGTCAGTTTTCAAGGCGTGCCCATCCAGGTCAGCAGGATCAGCCGCGCAGCGTTCGCATCGATGTCCTCGGGACGGATGCGCCGTGCGCGCGCACCCGAGCGGCGCTCGGTGCGCAACTCGTCGTAAGCGGCATTGGACGTCAGGCGCTCGTCCACGTAGTCGACCGGCAGCCCCGAGCGCCGCGCGAGCTTCTCGCCGAAGGCGCGGCAGGCTGCCGTCGTGGTGGTGTCCGAGCCGTCCATATTATAGGGGAGCCCGACGAGCAGTCGGCCCGGTCCCCATTGGGCAATGCACGTATCGACGGCGGCCCAGTCAGGCGCTCCATCGTGGGCGGGCAGCACTCCGACCGCGTTCGCGGACCCGGTCAGGGTCTGGCCCACGGCCACCCCGATCCGGCGGCGGCCGAAATCGAACGCGAGCACGACCTCACCCGCAGCCGGACGGTCGCCAGTGGCTGGCGGAAGGGTGGGGTCGTCGTCGTCCGGGGAGGTCAGGCGTGGCCCGCGTCGCTGCTGAGGGAAATGAGGTCGACGCCGAGCAGGCGCGCCGCCGCGCTCCAGCGTTGCTCGACCGGCGTCGAGAACAGCACGCGCGCGTCCGCGTCCACGGTGAGCCAGGCATTGCGGGCCATCTCGTCCTCGAGCTGGCCGGCATCCCAGCCGGCGTAACCCAGCGCGATCACTGCACTGTCGGGTCCCTCACCCGCCGCGAGGGCGTCGAGGATGTCGCGGGACGTGGTGAGGTGCATGCGCTCGGAAAACGGCAGCGAGGATTCGTAGCGGCCGGCTGGCGAGTGCAGCACGAACCCACGTTCCGTCTGGACCGGGCCGCCCCGCAGCACGGGCTGCTCGGCCACGCGTGAACGCGACGAGTCGAGACCGAGCTGGTCGAACACTTCCCCCAGCGTCATGGGCAACGTGCGATTGATGACGATGCCCAGCGCACCGCGTTCGCTGTGTTCGCACACCAGCGTGACGGTCTGCGCGAAGTTCGGATCGTCCATGGCGGGCATGGCGATCAGGAACTGGTTGGTGAGGTAGGAGGCCACGGCGCGACAGTATCGCGCTACGGGCCCGAGGAGAAGACCGCGCCGTCGCCCCCGAGCTGGCCGTTGATGAACTGCCACTCGTAGGCAAAACGGAGCACCGGGAAACGTTCGCGCAGGGCGCTCGGGAACGGTTCGAACGGGGCCGCCAGCCGCACGATGCCGACCGCCGCGTTGTCGAGCTCAGGGTGCCCGCTGGTCCGGCGCACGATCACGGTTTCGAGCGTGCCGTTGGCGCGGATCGCGACTTCGACGACCGGGTTGCCGGACAACTGCCGTCGCCGGGCCTCGTTCGGAAAATTGATCGTGCCGACGCGCTCGATCCGGCGCTTCCAGCCGTCCAGGTACGTTGCGATGGCGGACTCGCGCGTGTCGGCCAGCAGCTTGCCGTCGGCCGAGCGCTGGCCGCGCAGGTGCAGGTCGCGGTCGGCCACCGCGGCATTGAGGCCCACCGTCGGCACGGCCGGCGTCGGGACGGCGAAGAACACCGGCGCCTCCTCGCGCGGTTCGGCACCCGTCGCGAGGCGCTCGGCTTCGAGTGCCCGGCGGGCCAGTACCGACACGGCCCCTGCGGGCTCCTCGAGGCTGGTTGCGCTTTTCGGCCTCGGGCGACGCAGCATCGGGAGGCGCCAGTTGTTCCTCGCGTGCTTCGGGCAGGGAAGCGCGCCTGGCCTCCAGGCTGGTGCCCGTGCCCCGCTGCGTGCGCTGCGCGATGTAGGCGGCGTCGCGGTTCTCCTGCGGATCGTCCGGGCCGGACGGCACCAGCAGAACTTCGAGCGTGGGCAGCGCGTTGTCGGCGATCGGCGGGGCGCTGAAACGCACGCCGAGGATCACCAGCCCATGGACCAGGGCTGCCACGAAAATCGCCGTCGCCAGGCGATCTCCGGTGGGGTCACGGCGCCTGCGGAGGATGGAGGAGGCCGTCAACGCGCCCC
Source organism: uncultured Gammaproteobacteria bacterium (assembly GCA_963828265.1). Classification (GTDB taxonomy): domain Bacteria; phylum Pseudomonadota; class Gammaproteobacteria; order Steroidobacterales; family Steroidobacteraceae; genus RPQJ01. The sequence continues at coordinate 7,165 of CAWHEA010000008.1, forward strand.
TCCGCGCGCCTCGACCCGGCGCGCGATCGCATCCAGCAGGGAACCGGCAATGTCGGTGCCGAACTGCTGGTCGATCTCGCGCACTCCCGTCGGGCTGGTCACGTTGATCTCGGTGACGAAGCCGCCGATGACGTCGAGGCCGACGAACAGCATGCCGCGGTCGCGCAGCGCCGGCCCGATCTCGGCGGCCAGCCAGCGGTCGCGGTCGTTGAGCGGGCGGCCGACGCCCTTGGCGCCGGCGGCCAGGTTGCCGCGGTTGTCCGCGTCGGTCGGGATGCGTGCAAGCGCGTAGGGCACGGGTTCGCCGTCCACCAGGATCACCCTCGAGTCGCCGGTCGTCACGATGTCGGGGATGTAGCGTTGCACGATTGCGTAGCGCGTGCCGTACTCGGTGAGCGTTTCGAAGATCACGTTCGCATTCTTGTCGCCGGCGTCGACCACGAAGATCGACCGGCCGCCCATCCCGTAGAGCGGCTTGCAGACCGCACGGCCGTGTTCCTTGAGGAACGCGTGCATGTCCGCCATGTCGCGCGTGATCAGGGTGGGGGCGCAGCACTGCGGGAACCAGGCCGTGTAGACCTTCTCGTTCATGTCGCGCAGCCCGTCCGGCCGGTTGACGACCAGCGCCCCCTGCACTTCGGCGCGCTCGAGGATGTACGTCGAGTAGATGTACTCGGTGTCGAACGGCGGATCCTTGCGCATCAGGATCGCGTCGAAATCGCCGAGACGGGTCACCACCGCCGCGCCGCGCGTGAACCAGTCCGTGTCGTGCTCGCGCACGCCAATCGGGTGCGCGCGACCCAGGGCGACGCCGTCGCGCAACCAGATGCCGGACAGCTCGAGGTAGTGCAGCTCCCAGCCGCGACGCTGGGCAGCGAGGAGCATCGCCAGCGTGGTGTCCTTGCGGGGCTTGATGTCCTCGATCGGATCCATGACGACGGCGATGCGCAGGGGCTTCAGGGACATGCGGACTCCACGCGGGCGGCTGCCGTCGCAAAAGGCGACTGTGATGGGTGTCATGGTATCGAAAGCCGCCAATGGCAGGGGGGTGGCCAATATGTTAAAACGCCCTCGCGAGCGGTGGCCTCGCGCATAGCGTCGCACTCGCACGCACGCTCACTCGACTCCGAGGGTTCGACCGCATGGAAAACACGGCTGCCAGCAACAGTCGGCCAAGGTTGGCCGGCCTCAAGGTGCTGGTCATCGACGACAGCAAGACCATCCGGCGCACGGCCGAAACGCTGCTGGCCCGCGAGGGTTGCGAGGTCTTTACCGCCGTGGACGGCTTCGACGCCCTGTCCAAGGTGGCCGACCACCAGCCGGACATCGTGTTCGTGGACATCATGATGCCGCGCCTCGATGGCTACCAGACCTGTTCGCTGATCAAGCACAACAAGGTCTTCAAGAGCATCCCGGTGATCATGCTGTCGAGCAAGGACGGACTCTTCGACCGGGCCCGCGGCCGCATCGTCGGCTCCGAGCATTACCTGACCAAGCCCTTCACGCGCGAAGAACTGTTGAGCGCGATCGAGACTCACGTCCATCGCGCCTGAGCGCGGCCCGCGGAGGAAACTGACTGTGGCACTCGTACTGATCGTGGACGATTCACCGACGGACGTTCACGTCATGCAGCAGGCGCTCGAGCAGCACGGCTTCACGACGGCCGCCGCGGCCGACGGCGGCGAAGGCCTGCGCCTCGCCCGCGAACTGCACCCCGACCTGATCCTGATGGACATCGTCATGCCCGGCGTGAACGGCTTCCAGGCCACGCGCGAGCTGGCCAACGACCCGTCCACGCGCACGATCCCGGTCATCATGGTGACCTCGAAGGCGCAGGAATCCGACCGCGTCTGGGGCCTGCGCCAGGGCGCCGTCGACTACCTCGTGAAGCCCGTCGCCACGGACCAGCTGGTGCGCAAGGCGCAGGCGGCGCTTGCCCCCTGACATGCAGCCTGGCGTCACGCCCCTGCGTTCGCTCCGCGAACGTCCCTTCGAACTGCTGCGGGAGATCGACCGCCGCGCCCGTGCGGCCGCGCAAGGCCAGCCGGAGTCGACCGCCGCCGGCGCAGAGTGGGTCGGTGTCGCGTTTCGTCTCGGTGGCGAAGCGTTCCTGCTCGCGCGCGAAGAAACGCGCGAGGTGCTGGCTTACCCGGCGTCGGTTACGCGGGTTCCGGGCGCCAAGCCGTGGATTCGAGGACTGTCCAACGTGCGCGGGCAATTGCTGCCGGTCATCGACCTGCGCGCCTTCCTCGGCGCGGGAGCCACGACGATCACGCGCTCGAGCCGGGTGCTGCTCGCCAACCACCGCGAGATTCCCGCCGGCCTCGTCGTCGACGAGGTGATGGGATTCCGCCGATTCTACGAAAGCGAATTCTCGGCCGACCTGCCGCCGACCCTGCTGCGCTGCGAGCGCTACCTTGCCGGCGCGTTCCGGCGCGGAGCCGAGGTCTGGCCCGTGTTCAGCGTGCGGGCGCTGCTCGAGAGCCCACAGTTCATGCAGGCCGCGGCGTCCTGAGCCGCTGGCCCGATCCGACAAGAGATGGTGACGACATGACCAATCGAATCGACGCCGCCCGGCTGCAGCCCAAGCTGCTCGGCGTGGCGCTCGTCGCGGCGCTGCTGGCTGCGGTGGCCCTGCTGCTTTCCGGCCGCGCGATGCAGCAGCAGGCGCAGCTGCAGGAGCACATGTCGTCCCTCACGGCGCTCGCGCAGAACATTCCGTTGCAGGCGGGTGCCGCCGTGCGGGGTTCCGCCCCCGCGTTCGATGCGCTGGCGGCTTCGCGCACCCGGCTCGAGCGCGTGATCGACGAGATCGACGCCGGCAAGTCCGCGGTCGGCCTGTTGTCGTCGCCGAGCGCCCGCGTGCTCGGCAGCGAGCGCGGCTGGCCGGCGCTGCTCGAACAGTCGCAGGCCGTGCTCGATGGACGCGATGCCGCATTGCAGGCGCAGAAGGCCGCAGCGAGCGTGCGCGAATCCACCCCCCGGTTGCTGTCCACGGCGGCCGGCGTCCTCAAGGCGATGGGCACTGGCCGTCCCGATGCGGTGAATCGCAACTTCGAGCGCTTCGAACTGCGCGCGCAGGCGATCGACCAGGACCTGACCGCGCTTGCCGACGGCACGGCCTCGGTCGAAGCGGCGTCACGCCGTCTCACCGACAGCCTCGAATTCATGGCGCAGGTCACGGCCGGCGTGAACGGCGAGGCAAACACGCTCGGGATCGGTCCGGCGGTCGGCGATGCGGCCGGCGCTGCCAAGGCGCTTGCGGTCGCCTTCGGCACCGAAGCCGAGCAGGTCCGTGCGGTGATCAAGCTGTCCGACCAGCTCGAACAGATGCAGGCCGCGCGCAATGCACTGACGGAAACCGGCGCCGGTTTGAGCGCGGGTCTCGCCAGGCTCGAGGCCGGGGGCGCGATCGGGCGGGGCGGACTCTTCGCCAGCCCGTGGCTGCCGTTGCTGTTCATCGCGATCACGCTGCTGGCGCTCGGCGCGGCCTTCTGGCTGCAGCGCGAGCTCGCAGCCCTGCGCCACGCGGCCGACTTCCAGGCGAAGCAGAACGAGCGCAACCAGCAGGCGATCCTGCGCCTGCTCGACGAGCTGTCGAGCCTTGCCGACGGCGACCTCACGGTGCAGGCCACGGTCACCGAGGACATCACCGGCGCGATCGCCGACTCGATCAACTACGCGATCGAAGCGCTGCGCGAACTCGTCGTCACGATCAACGATTCGGCCGTCAAGCTCGACGGCGCCACGCGCCAGACGCAGGCGCTCTCGACGCATCTCGCCAAGGCCTCGGCAGCGCAGTCCAAGCAGATCGGCGCCGCCTCGGAGTCGATCGCGGCCATGGCTTCCTCGACGGAAGAGGTGTCCGGCAACGCCGAGCGTTCGGCCGATGTCGCGCGGCACTCGGTGGACATCGCGCACAAGGGCGGTGACGCGGTGCGCCGCACGATCGACGGCATGAACGCGATCCGCGAGAACATCCAGGAGACGTCCAAGCGGATCAAGCGCCTCGGCGAAAGCTCGCAGGAGATCGGCAACATCGTCGAGCTGATCAACGACATCGCCGAGCAGACGAACATCCTCGCGCTCAACGCGTCGATCCAGGCGTCGATGGCCGGTGAGGCAGGTCGTGGCTTTGCGGTCGTGGCCGACGAGGTCCAGCGGCTCGCCGAGCGCGCAGCCACCGCGACCAAGCAGATCGAAGTGCTCGTGCGCACGATCCAGGCGGACACGAACGAAGCCGTCGTTTCGATGGAGCGCACCACGACCGACGTGGTCGGTGGCGCGCTGCTCGCCGAGAACGCGGGCGCCGCGCTCGAAGAGATCGAGCAGGTGTCGAACCAGATCGCGAGCCTGGTGCAGAACATCTCTGCCAGTTCGCGCCAGCAGGCCGGCGTCTCGCAGAGCATCTCGCGCAACATGCAGGTGCTGCGCGAAATCAGCTCGCAGACGGCCGAGAGCACCACGGCCACGTCCACGTCGATCGGCAAGCTCGCCGAGCTCGCGGCCCAGTTGCGCAAGTCGGTGACCGGGTTCCGGTTACCCGGCTCGATGATGACGAGCCTGTCGGGCGAGTTTCCCGCGCTCAGGCCAGAAGAGCCGCCGGCTGCGGCGGAACCGGGCACGGATCGCATCCGTCGCATCGGCAGCCTCGCTGGCTGATCAACCGGACCGCCCAGCGTGAACCAGGAACCCATGCCGCTCGCGACGGTCGACGAGGCCCATGCTTCGTTGCAGGTGATCTCGCGCGAGATCGCTTCCGAACTCAATGAAGCGCGCGTGGCCCTCGAGGCTTTTTCCGAGCGTCCCGACGACCGGGGCGCGCTGCATCGCTTCGCCGCGCACATCCACCTCGCCCGCGGCGCGCTGCGCCTCGCCGAGGTCTACGGCGGCGCGTTGCTGGCCGAGGAAATGGAATTCGTCGCACGCTACGTCGATGCGCATTCCGGTGAGGGCCGCGCCGATTCGGACGGGCTCGATGCGCTCATGCGCGCGATGGAGCAGTTGCCGTCGTACGTCGAACGCGTGGCCACCGGCGCCCGCGACCTGCCGCTCGTGCTGCTGCCGCTGCTGAACGACCTGCGCGCCGTCCGTGGCGGCGCGTTGCTGTCGGAAGGCACGCTGTTGCTGCTCAACCTGCGTTCGGACGAGCAGGCGCAGCCGTCGTCGCCGTTCGTCGGCGACCGCGAAGTGGCGGAGCTCGCCAAGCGTCTGCGTCCGCGCTTCCAGATTGCATTGCTCGGCTGGATCCGCGGCGAACAGGCCGCGGAAAACCTCCACCACCTCGCCGAGATCGCCGTGCAGTTCGAACGGGCGGCTTCGACGCAGCCGCTGTTCCAGCTGTGGTGGGTCGTCGGTGCGCTGCTCGAGGCACTGCAGTCCGGCGGCATCGAGCCCAACGTGTCGGTCAAGCGCGTGCTCGGCCATGTCGACCGCGAGCTGAAGCGTCTGCAGGAAGGCGAGCAGCGCTATGCGGCGTCGCCGCCGGCCGAGGTGCTCAACAACCTGCTGTATTACGTCGCGCAGAGCACGGAGGCCGGCGAGCGTGTTGCCGCGGTGCGGCAGTCGTTCGGCCTGCACGACATGGTGGCGACCGCCGATTCGACGGCGACCGACGCCGCCGAGGCGTTGTCCGCACCGAGCGTGCGGTTGATGCGAACCGTCGCGGCGGCCATCCGCGAGGACCTGACTCGCGTGAAGGACGTCCTCGACATCTTCGTGCGCAAGGGCGCCACGCACGTGGACGACCTGCAGCCACAGCTCGAGATGCTGCGCAAGATCAGCGATACGCTCGGCGTGCTCGGGCTGGGGGCGCTGCGCGCTCGCGTCGAAGGCGAACTCGATTCGCTGAAGGCGATCGTCGAACGGCGCATCCCGCCGGACGACACGGCGCTGCTCAGCATTGCGGCCGCCCTGATCGCCGTCGAAGACAGTCTCGACGGGCAGCTCGTGCGGTTGATCCTGCCCGAAGCGAGTCCGGGCGCAGCGCCGGGCGAGCCGACGGACGAGGAATTCCGCCTCGTGCAGGAAGCCGTGCTGCGCGAGTGCATCGTCAACATGGCGCGCATCAAGGAAGCGGTCACGCACTCCCTGTCGGCGCCGGCCGAAGCACAGGGGCTCGACCAGGTGCCGCAGCTCGTGCGCGGCATCACGGCCGGGCTGCTGATGCTCGGCAAGCAGCGTGCCGTCGAAGTGATGGAGGGCGTCGGCCGCGCGCTGGGCACGATCGTGCGTCCCGACGAGCAGTCGCTGAGTCCGCCCCGCCTCGAGCGGCTCGCCGATGCGGTGGTCGCCGTCGAGTACTACATGGAGACGCTGCAGGCTGGCCGTGCCGACCAGTGGCAGATGCTCGACGCCGCCGAAGCGCGTCTGGCGGAGATGGAGCCCTCGCTTGCGCGCGTGATTCCGCTGCGCGAGACGAAGCCCGCGGACGAGCAGGTTGCTGCGCCTCCCGCGGCGGTCGAGGAGCCGGCCCGCCCCGGTGGCCAAGCCGTCATTGCCGCCGCCGGCTGCGATCACGAGCGCCGATCCCGAATTCCTGCAGTTGTTCGTGGAGGAAGCACGCGAGAACGCGGCGCGCCTCGCGGTGCTGTTCCCGCAGTGGGAGCAGAACCCGCAGGACGCCGAGGCGCTGCGCGACCTGCGTCGTGCGTTCCACACGCTCAAGGGCAGCGGCCGCATGGTCGGCGCGCAACGCATCGGCGAGTTCTCCTGGAGCGTCGAGTCGCTGCTGAATCGCGTGATCAGCCAGACGCTGCTGCGCTCGCCGGACATCGTGTCGATCGTTCGCGACGCCGTGGCGGCCATGCCGCAGCTCATCGACGAGATCGACGGCGGTGCGCTGACCGGCATCGACATCGCCGCGATCATGACGCGTGCCGACGCGCTGTCGGGCCGCGAAGGGCCGGCATTGCCCGCCGCTGCCAGTACCGGCGCCTCCGCCCGCACCGACCGCCGCGGAACTGCGAGCGGCCGAAGCTGCGGCGGCTCCGCTGCAGGAGCCGGCCATGGATCCGGTGCTGCGCGAGATCTTCCGCAAGGAAACCGCGGGCCACATCCTGGTCGTGCGCCAGTTCCTCGAGCGCTGTGCCCGCGGCGTCGCGCCGCATCTGGTCTCGGAAGCGCTTTACCGCGCGTGCCACACGCTGAGCGGCATCGCCAAGACGGCCGGCGCACGCCAGGGCATCAAGGTCGCCGAGCCGATGGAGCACTACGTCCGCAAGCTCTTCGACAACGGCCACGGCATGAGCAGCGAGGCGCTCGAGTTGCTGCACGATACCGTGCGCCTGCTCGAGACGGTGTCGGAACACGTCGACGAGAACACCGGCTTTTTCCCCGAGCAGACGCGCCTGACGGCGGGCTGGGTGGCGCTGGATCACCAGCTCGACGCGGAACTGGCGAAGCTCGCCGAGGCGGCGGAGCGCACGCTCGCCCAGTCCTGGAAGCCGGGCATGCCCGCGCCCCGGACCTGTCGGTGGTCATCGACGATGCCGCGGCGTTGTCGGCCGAGGAGCTCACCGAGCCGTCGTTGCCGCACCTCACGGACGAGGCGCTGCGTTCGTTCGAACCGGACATCGACCACACGGCTCCGCACGAAGCGCTGACCGAACGGCTCGATGTCGCACCGCTCGAGCCGGCCGCTCCGCCGTTCAGCCTGCCGTTGCCGGACGAAGACGAGCCGGGGTTCGGCGAAGACTTCGACGCGGACATCGCGGCGATCTTCGGCGAGGAGGCGACCGAACTGCTCGAGCAGGCGGAGGCCGCATTCGGACGCTGGCGTGCCGATCGCGCCGACGTCGCGCAGGTCACCGAACTCAAGCGGTTGCTGCACACGCTCAAGGGCGGCGCCCGCATGGCGGGCATTCGCGCCATGGGCGACTTGAGCCACGAAGTCGAATCGTTCCTCGCCGCGATCGAGTCCGGCACGTCGGCCGGCGATGCCGCTGCATTCGACGTGCTGCAGAGCTCGATCGACGAGCTGCACCGCATGCGCGAGATGGCCAACTCGGGCCAGCGCCTGCCGTCTGCGCGCGACCTGATCCTGCGCATCCGGGCGCTTGCCGCCGTGCCGGCAACCGTTACGCCGCCGAGCCGGTGGTGGCACCGGCCCCCGTCGTGCCGCCTGCCGAGGTCATCGAGGCCGAAGTCGTGCCGCCCGAGGCCGTCGAACCCGCCGCGTCGAGCCGGTCACGGCGCTCGAGACCGACCGGTCGAGGAGATCGTGCTCGAGACGCCGCAGGTCGAGGAGGCGCCGATCGAGGGCGTCGTCGAGGCTCCCGCCGAGCCCGTGGTGGAGCTGGCGGACGAAGTCGCCGCCACGGCCGCTGAGGAAGACTTTGCGGCGATCTTCGCCGAGGAGTCGTTGCCGGAGCCGGTGCAAGCGCGGACAGCCAGAGGCTGCGAGCCGCGGTCGCCGCCGTTCGAGCGTCCCTCCGCGGAACCCGCGCGCCCGATCGAGGTGGTCGCTCCGCAACCCGAACGATTCGTGGTGCCGACCCCTGCGCAGGTGCCCGCCACCTACGAGATCGCGGCGACGGCGCACGCGACGGTCCTGCCGGGGCGCGAACCCGTTGCGCCGACGGAGCGTGGCGAACTCGCCCGTGTCGATGCGGACCTGCTCGACAACCTGCTGAACAACGCCGGCGAAGTCAGCATCTTCCGCGCGCGCATCGAGCAGCAGATGACCTCGATCGAGTTCAACCTCGCCGAGCTCGACCGCACCGTCATCCGACTGCGCGAACAGCTGCGCAAGCTCGAGATGGAGACCGAGGCGCAGATCCTCAACAAGCACCAGACCGACGACCAGGCGCACCGCACGGACTTCGACCCGCTCGAACTCGACCGGTATTCGAACATCCAGCAGCTCTCGCGCGCGCTCGCCGAGTCGGTCAGCGACGTGGCCAGCATCGAGGGCCTGCTCGCGCAGCTCAATCGCGACACGCAGAACCTGCTGCAGCAGCAGGGCCGCGTCGTCACCGAAGTGCAGAACGGCCTGATGCGCACGCGCATGGTGCCGTTCCAGCGGCACGTGCAGCGGCTCACCCGCCTGCTGCGGCAGGCCGCGACCGAAGCCGGCAAGAAGGCCGAGCTGATCGTCGAAGGCGCGTCCGGCGAACTCGACCGGCAGGTGCTCGAGCGCATGCTGCCGCCGTTCGAGCACATGCTGCGCAACGCCGTCGTCCACGGCCTCGAGACGCCGGCGGAGCGCATCGCGGCCGGCAAGCCCGAGACGGGCCAGATCACGATGAAGCTGCAGCGCGAGGGCGCCGAGGTGGTGATCACCGTCGAGGACGACGGCGCCGGCCTCAACGTCGCGGCCATCCACGCCAAGGCGCGGCAGATGGGCCTGCTGCAGCCCGGCATGGAGCTGACCGACGAGGAGTCGCTGCAGCTGATCCTCGAGCCCGGGTTCAGTACGGCGGACCGGCTGACGCAGCAGGCCGGGCGTGGCGTCGGCATGGACGTCGTCGCAACCGAGGTCAAGAAGCTCGGCGGCGCGCTGTTCATCGAGTCGAAGCCCGGCGCCGGCGCGCGCTTCACGATCCGCCTGCCGTTCACGCTCGCGATCACGCAGGCATTGATCGTGCGCGTGCACGACGAGCTGTTCGCGCTGCCGATGGCGACGGTCGAAGGCGTCGCGCGCCTGACGCGCACCGAGATCCAGCGCCACCTCGACGAGGAGCCTGCCTCGTTCGAGTACGGCGGCAACCGCTACCGGTTCCAGCACCTCGGCACGTTCGTCGGCAGCGGGCCCACCGTCCTGCCCGAGACCGACGTCGCATTGCCGGTCATCCTGGTGCGCGCAGGCGAACATTCGACGGCACTGGTCACGGACGAACTGATCGGCAGCCGCGAGATCGTCGTCAAGCCCGTCGGGCCGCAGATCGCGGGCATCCGCGGCATCTCCGGCGCGACCATCCTCGGCGACGGCCGCATCGTCGTCATTCTCGACATGGGCACGCTGGTCCGCTCCGAGTGGCGGGCCCGCTCGGCCGAATCCGCGCGCTCGGTGCGCGACGACCGCATCTTCGCGATGGTGGTCGACGATTCGATCACGGTGCGGCGCGTCACGCAGCGACTGCTCGAGCGCAACGGCATGCGCGTGCTCACGGCGAAGGACGGCGTGGAAGCCATGTCCCTGCTGCAGGAGTACGTGCCCGACGTGATCCTGCTCGACATCGAGATGCCACGCATGGACGGCTACGAGGTCGCGTCGCACGTGCGCAACGACGCGCGGCTCGCCGACGTGCCGATCATCATGATCACCTCGCGAGTGGGCGACAAGCACCGCGCCCGGGCGATCGAGCTCGGCGTGGACGATTACCTCGGCAAGCCGTACCAGGAAAGCCAGTTGCTGGATGCGATCGAGCCGCTCGTGCTCGCGCGGCGGCGACTGTCATGACGCAGCCGCAGGCGAGGGCAGGATCGTGAGCAGCGGAATCGGCACGGCAACGATGACCGGCATGGGCGGCGCGGGCGACGAAATCTATTGCCTGCTGGTGCCGCTGGCGGATGACCGGCTGCTGTTGCCGCGCTCGTGCGTCACCGAAGTCATCAACTACCAGGCGCCGACGCCGATGGAAGGCGCACCGCCGTGGTACCTCGGCACGATCGCGTGGGGCGGCCGCCGCGTCCCGCTGGTTTCGTTCGAGGCCACGTGCGGCAAGGCATTGCCGCGCACGAGTGGCCGCACCCGCATCGTCGTCATGCAGGGCATCACGGGCCAGACCGGCGGCAACTTCGCCGTGCTGGCGCAGGGTTTCCCGCAACTCGTGCGGCTGACGCCGGACGTCGTGCATGCGGACGACTCGCGCAGCTTCGGCGAAAGCAGGCCGGTGATCGGGCAGGTGAGCATGGTCAACGAGACGCCGCTGATCCCGGACTTCGAGCGGCTGGAAACCATGATCGCCGAGGAAACCCGCGCCTAGGAACGGACGCGGCCGCTTAGACGCAGGTCGCCCCACATCGCCTGCAGCACCGTCAGCGCGACGATGCCCGCCGTTTCCGTGCGCAGCACGCGCGGACCGAGCCGTACCGGCGCGAAGCCCGCCGCCGTCGCGCGTTCGAGTTCCGCATCGTCGAGCCCGCCTTCGGGCCCGATCAGCAGTTCCACGCGCGACCCGACGCTGGTCAGGCCCGCCAGCGAGGCGGGACCGGTGGGACTCAGCACGAAGCGCTGCCCTTCGCGGGGCGCCGCGGCGAGGTACCGTGCCAGTTCCTGCGGCGGCCTGATTTCCGGCACGACGCTGCGGCCGCACTGCTCGCAGGCTCCCGCGACGATGGCCTGCCAGTGACGCAGCTTCTTCTCCGCCTGCTTGTCGTCGAGGCGCACGACGCTGCGGGAGGAGAGCACCGGCACGATCGTGCGCACGCCGAGTTCGGTCGCCTTCTGCAGCGTCCAGTCCATGCGTTCGCCGCGCGAGACGGCCTGCACGAGCGTGATGCGCAGGGGTGACTCGGGCAGCCCCGACGATCGCGGCCCGACCCGCACGCGCACGTCGTCGCCCTTGACCGACAGGATTTCGCAGCGGTAGTCGCTGCCACTGCCGTCGAACGCGACGATCATCGCTCCTTCACGCAGTCGCAGCACGCGGCCAACGTGGTAGGCCGCCGCGTCCGGCAGGCGCACGTCCGCATCGGGAACCAGCGGTGAATCGACGAAGACGCGGGTCAGTCGCATGTGGCCGCCACGATGCCGTCGCGTGCCGTGATCATGAGCGCGTCGATCTCTTCGGGCGTGATCACGTAGGGAGGCATGAAGTAGACGACGTTGCCGATCGGGCGCAGCAGCGCCTCGTGTTCGAGCCCGTGCCGGTAGACGCGCAGGCCCCGCCGTTCACGCCAGTCGAACGGCTGCGCGCGGTCGGCGCCGCGGGCGAGTTCGGCCGCGACGATCATGCCGCACTGGCGCACTTCGGCCACGTGCTCGAGTTCGCCCAGGAGTTCGCAGGCACGGCGGCCGAGATGGGCGGCGAGGGCGCGATTGCGTTCGATCACGCCGTCGGTCGCGAAGATGTCGAGCGTCGCCAGCGCCGCCGTGCACGCGAGCGCGTTGCCGGTGTAGCTGTGCGAATGCAGGAAAGCCCGCTGCTGCGCGTACTCGTCGTAGAAGGCCCCGTAGACGTCTTCGTTCGTGAGCACCACCGAGAGCGGCAGGTAGCCGCCGGTGAGTCCCTTCGACAGGCAGATGAAATCCGGCGTGATGCCGGCCTGCTCGCACGCGAACAGCGTGCCGGTGCGGCCGAAGCCGACCGCGATCTCGTCGGCGATCAGGTGCACGCCGTGCCGGTCGCAGGCTTCGCGCAGCAGTTGCAGGTACAGCGGCGAATGCATCCGCATGCCGGCCGCGCATTGCACCAGCGGCTCGACGATCACCGCGCACGTTTCGTCCGCGTGTCGCGCCAGCAGCTCGTCCATCGCCGCGATGGCGCGGCGCGCGCAGTCCTCGGCGGTTTCGCCCGCTTCGCGCGCGTACGCGTCGGGCGAGGGCGCGATCATCACGTCCATCAGCAGCGGCTGGTAGATCTCGCGGTACAGCTCGACGTGGCCGACCGCGAGCGCGCCGAGCGTCTCGCCGTGATAGCTGTTCGCCAGGGTGATGAAGCGCTTCTTGCCCGGGCGGCCCTGGTTGCGCCAGTAGTGAAAGCTCATCTTGAGCGCCACTTCGATCGCGCTCGAGCCATTGTCCGCATAGAAGCAGCGCGTCAGGCCCGGCGGTGCGAGGCGGGTGAGCCTCTCGGCCAGCCGCACCGCGGGTTCGTGCGTGAAGCCGGCCAGGATCACGTGCTCGAGCTTGCCGAGCTGGGCGGTGATGGCCGCGTTGATGCGCGGGTTGGCGTGGCCGAACAGGTTGACCCACCAGGAGCTGATGGCATCGAGGTAGCGCCGGCCGTCGTAGCCGTACAGCCAGACCCCTTCGCCCCGCTCGATCGGGGTCAGCGGCAGCCACTCGTGGTCCTTCATCTGCGTGCAGGGGTGCCAGACGACGCGCAGGTCGCGTTCGGCGAGCGGATGCAGGGCGAGAGCGGGCGGGCTGGACGTCATGGAGGGATTTTAGGGCATCATGCGGGTGATGCGACGACAACGCCCCGCGAATCTGCCGGCCGCACGCTTCGCGATCGACACGGATCGCGGCCTGCTCGAACTGGCCCGCCAGGAGCCTTCGCCGAATTGCGACGAACGGCCGCGCGGCGTCGAGCCCGACCTCATCGTCGTCCACGGCATCAGCCTGCCGCCCGGCGAGTTCGGCGGGCCCTGGATCGACCAGCTGTTCACCAATGCCCTGCCGCCCGACGGCCATCCGTACTTTGCCGAGGTGGCCGGCCTGCGCGTGTCCTCGCACCTGCTGATCCGGCGCAGCGGCGAGGTCGTGCAGTACGTCCCATTCCAGCGCCGGGCGTGGCATGCGGGCGTCTCGTCGTGGGCCGGGCGCGAGCGCTGCAACGACTATTCGATCGGAATCGAACTCGAAGGCGCCGATCATTCGCCCTACGAATCAACGCAGTATGCGATGCTCGCGCGCGTGATCACCGTGCTTTGCCGCAGTTACCCGCGCCTCACGCCCGACCGCGTCGTCGGGCACAGCGACGTCGCGCCCGGCCGCAAGACGGATCCGGGGCCGGCGTTCGACTGGCCGCGCCTGCGGTCGCTGGTGCAGTTCGAACTCGAGGTCGCTCCGGCATGAGCCTGCTCGCGCTGCTGTTCGCGCTGGTCTGCGAGCGGGGGCTCACGCACCTGCTGCACCTGCGCGAATGGCGCTGGCTCGATCCGTATTTCGACTGGGCCGATCGCGCCATGGCCGGACAGACCGGTTTGCAGGTCGTGCTCGCGGCCATCGGCCTGATCGCGCTGCCCGTGTTGCCCGTGCTGCTGGTCGCGCACTGGCTCGATCCGCACCTGCTCGGCCTGCTGCAGTTTGCGTTCGCCGTGTTCGTGCTGCTGTTTGCCTTCGGTCCGCGCGACCTGAAGGACGAGGTCGACGACTACGCGTCGGCCCTCGAGCGCCACGATCGCGACGAAGCCCTGCGCCGGGCAAGGAACTGCTCGAATCGAGCCCGACTCCGCTCGGTCTCGGTGTCCGCGAAGCGGTGGAAGAGGCGATCTTCATCCAGGCCAACAACCGCATTTTCGGCGTGATCTTCTGGTTCATGGTGCTCGGGGCCGGTGGCGCGTGGCTCTACCGCGTCAGCGACATGCTGCGTCGGCGCGCGGCTTTCGAAGCGGCACGCCAGGGCGTGCCGCGCATGCGCGGTGACCTCGGCAGCGTCCTTGCCGTCATCCACGGCGTGCTGTCGTGGTTGCCGGCGCGCCTGACGGCGCTGGCGTATGCGCTCGCGGGGAGCTTCGAGGATGCGGTCGGAAACTGGCGCTCGGCTGTCGACCGTGTGGGTCCGGCGACGGGCGTGCTCGATCGCGCCGAAGACCTGCTGGCACGCGTGGGCAAGGGCTCGCTGCAACCCAGCCTGGCCAATGCGAGCCCGGATACGCTCGATGTCGCGACGGCGCGCGGTGCGTGGCGGATCGTGCAGCACTCGCTCTGGATCTGGGTCGCCGTCATCGCGCTGCTCGTCATCACGGGCGGCGCCGTCTGAGCCGCACGGGTAGAACGCGGATGACACGCTCCCGGAACGATGCGGCCATCCTGCGGTCGCGCGCCGCGACGCCTGCTCTCTTCGGCGCGCTGCTGTTGCTCGTCGCGGCCGTCATGCCTGGCGGCTTCGTGTCGACCGCTGCTCGCTGCGGACCCAGCGACGACGAGCAGCGCCACGCAAGCCACGCATCATCAGCCTCGCGCCGAATCTCACCGAGATCGCGTATGCGGCCGGTGCCGGATCGCTGCTCGTCGGCACGGTCGAATTCAGTGATTATCCCGCGGCTGCGAAGGCGGTGCCGCGCGTAGGCGACGCGTGGCGCGTGGACCCCGAGCGCGTGCTCGAACTGCGGCCGGACGTCGTGCTGGTCTGGCCTACGGGCACGCCCGAGACGACGATCTCGCGACTGCGTTCGCTGGGACTCAACATCGTCGAAGTGCCGACGCAGAGCCTGGCGGACGTGCCGCGCGCGTTGCGCCAGGTGGGCCGGCTTGCGGGCACGCTGCCGGCGGCCGAACGAACCGCGAAGGACTTCGAAACCAGGGTGGCGCAGCAGCGCGCGCAGTATGCGCAGCGACCGCCGCTCAGTGTGTTCATCCAGATCGACGACGAGCCGATCTACACGGTCAATGGCCGGCACGTGATCAGCGAGATCGTCGTGCTGTGCGGCGGCCGCAACGTGTTTGCCGGACTTGCCGCAACTGGCACCGCCGATTTCGGCGGAGGCGGTGCTGGCTGCCGATCCGCAGGTGATCCTGAGCACGGACGACACGATCGCGAATCCGCTCGAGCTCTGGCAGCAGTGGCCACGCATGAAGGCGGTGCGGTCGGGCAACGTGTTCAAGCTGTCGTCGGACCTGGTGACGCGGGCGTCGCCGCGGCTGGCGCAGGGCGTCGAGGTGACCTGCTCGGCGCTCGAGCGGGCTCGCTCTCGCCTGTCGCCGCCGCAATCGCAGTCGCAGAACGCGACTCGCTAGCGTTTTTGCGCTACGCGCGTCCCGGGTTCCGAGAGAGTTTCGGGAGACACGCCGTAAATACGTCCCTGTAGGCTCGCGCGCGCCGTCCATGGCGCGCGACAGTCTCCCAGAAACTCTCTCGGAACCCGGAAGCGGTAGCGCGGACGCTTCGCGCGTTTGCGCTCGATTGCATCTGATTGCGCTGGCGCGACGCAGTTGGCGTGCGCGGCCGCTCGACGCCGACAAAAGCATTGAGCGCTGACGTTGGCGAATTGGAAATCGCGGTGTCACGAGGTCGTGATCGCGCCGAATCGGGCCGCTGCTGACCGCGATCTATCGGCGCATTCGGTCGTTCAGTCGACACTGCACCAGCGGATGCGATTGGCCGGGATGCGAGCGGAAGACCGTCGCGCGCCATGGACGGCGCGCGCGAGCCTACAGGGATGGGTTTACGGCGTGTCTTCCGCTCGCATCCCGGCAAGCGCGGCCGCGGGCCGTCTCGGCAATCGACGACTCCAGCAGCGATCAGTCAGCGCAGCAGCCGCAGATTCGGCGCGCGACTACCGCCGCCGCCAGAGCACTTCGCTCCCATGCTCGTGCCGCGCCAGCACGCGCGCAATCACGAACAACAGGTCCGACAGGCGGTTGAGGTACTGCGGCACCTCGGGCGCGACGAACTCCGCGCGAGCCAGCGCCCACACGCGCCGCTCGGCGCGACGAGCGACCGTGCGAGCCAGGTGGCATGCCGCGGCCGCCTGGCCACCGCCCGGCAGGATGAAGTCCTTGAGCGGCGGCAGGCCTTCGTTGAAGGAATCGAGCGCCTGCTCGAGTCGCTCGACGTAGGCCGCCGTGATCGCGCGGTGACCCGGGATGCAGAGCTCGCCACCGAGGTCGAACATGTCGTGCTGGATTTCGGTCAGCGTCGCCTGCACCGCAGCGGGCAGGCCCGGCACCGCGAGCACCACGCCGACCGCGCTGTTCGCTTCGTCGACCGTGCCATAGGCCTCGACCCGCAGGTGCTCCTTCGGCACCCGCATGCCGTCGCCGAGGCCCGTGCTGCCGTCGTCGCCGGTCCGTGTGTAGATCCTGCTGAGTCGGTGGCCCATGACTGCTACTTGCCTCTGTTGCCTGCGCCCGGAGCGTACCGCATCGACACGTACAGGCCGCGGTCCGGGGTGTTGTAGGTGCTGGCGAGTTCGTAGTCCTCGTCCAGCAGGTTCTCGACCCGGGCGATCAGCGACAGGCTCGGCGTGGCGCGCCATTCGGCGGTCAGGTTCGCGAGCACGTAGCCGTCGAGCGTCGTGTCCTGCGGGAAGCCGAAGTCCTTGCGGTCGCCCGTCGCCAGCACGTCGAGACCGAGCAGCACCGGGCCGAACGCACGCGTCAGGCCGACGGTAAGGCTCTCCTGCGCGCGGCGCAACAATCGCGAATCGTCGGACAGGTCCCGCGGGTCCTGGTAGATCGCTTCCACGCGGGCCTGCCAGAGCGAGCCGGTGTAGACCCACGCCGCCTCGATCCCCTTGATGCGCGCCTCGGCGACGTTCTGGTTGATGCCGTCGAACGGATCGTAGGACAGCACCGTGAAGTCGATCAGGTCCTCGATGTCCGTGTGGAAGGCCGAGAGCGTGAGCGACTGCTGCGGCGACAGCGCGTGCTTCACGCCGACTTCGTAATTGCGCGAGCGCTCGGGCTGCAGGTCGGGATTGCCGCCGTAGCCGTAGCGGTCCGTCGCGTCGGGGGCACGGAAGCCGCTGCCTGCCAGCGCGTAGACGCGCGTGCGCTGTTCGTTGAACGCATAGCCGTACTCGGCGTTCCACGTGAATTCGGATCCCGCCGTCTCGTGATCGGTGTACCCGAGCGCGAGCAAGCCCAGGTGCGGACCGCTCGTGATGCGGTCCTGCACGTAGACGTTGACCGCGTCGGTGTCGGACTTGAAGCCCTCGCCGAACGATTCGCTGCTCGCGCGCTCGCGCGAATACATCGCGCCGACACCGAGTCCGTGCACGTCCGACAGCTTCCAGTCGTACTGCGCGTCGAACGTGTCGCGGTCCGTCTCGAGGAAGTCCGGCGACTGGTTCTGCTGGATCTCGTCCTCGAGGTGGTTGACCGACATGCGGGCCTCGCCGGCCTCGCCGACCGGCAGGCGCACTTCCGCGGCCGTCGTCGACGTGACGAAGTCCTGGTCGACGGGCGTCAGGAAAAAGTCGGAATACTCCGACGTGCCGGCGGTGCGCCAGTGCCGGACCGTGACTTCGGCCGCACCGACGTCGGCGCGCAGCGCGACGTTCGCACTCAGGTTCTCGTAGCCGCGATCGAGGTCGTCGGTCGTGCGGGTCGGGAAGCCGTCGCTGTCCGTCCACGAAACGCCGACGTCGAGCGCCGCGGACTTGCCGAGGTCGACACCGCCGTTGAGGCTTGCGCGCCGCGTGTCGTAGTCGCCGTAGCCGGCTTCCATGATCCAGCCGTCCTCCGAGCCGCGACGGGTCACGACGTTGACCACGCCGCCGATGGCGTCGCTGCCCCAGAGCGCGGAACGCGGGCCCTTCACGACTTCGATGCGCTCGATCATGTCGGGCGAGATGTTCTGCAGCCCGGGCAGGCCGATGGTGCCTGGATTGATGCGGATGCCGTCGACCAGCACCAGCGTGTGGTTGCTTTCGGTGCCGCGGATGAACATCGCCGTCGGCTGGCCCGGGCCGCCGTTGCGCGCGATGTCGAGACCGGCGTGGAATCGCAGCAGCTCGGCGGCATCGCCGGCGTTGCTGCGCTCGATCGTCGCGCGGTCGATCACGACGACCGGCGCCAGCACCTCGTCGGCGGGCGTCGGCACGCGGGTCGCCGTGACGATCACGTTCATCTCGGGCTGGACGGCGTCGTCAGCGCGACGTCGTCGCCGTGACGAGGGCCGCGGCGCTCAGCAGGCCGTGGATGGAAATACGCAGGAGACTCCTGCCGCGTGGAAAACGCGGAATTCGAACTGGACATCTGTCTTGCCACACCCCGTGCATGCGTCCTCGCAGGACGCAAAATAAAAATCCAGCAACGGAATGGGGGTGTGGCGGATCGGGGGCGGGCGCCGCTGAACGGATTGCCGCCCGAGTTCCGGCCGCTCGCCCACCGCGACGCTGGTCTCGATCGACGGGCCGGTCTCCGGACTCTCGAGCGGGCTTGTGGGCCCTGCCTGCATCCCCTTCCCGCGCTTGTGGCGCAGTGGGTGCCGGACCTTGCGGACCGGGTGATGTGGCTTTACTCGACTACCGTTGCGGGGGCAGTGCCGGAATTTGACCGGCTTCCCGTTCTCCCTGAGCCTGCGCTCGCGGGATCACCTGTCGGAGGTCGCACGGTAGGCAAGGCGGGGGGTGATGTCAAGAAAGGCGCGGTACCATGGCGCCTTGCATCGGGATGCCATGCCGACGCTCATTCCAGGTCACGCAGCACACGGAGGAATTCAAGAATGACGAAAAAAATCATCGCAGTGGCGGGCGCGACGGGCGCGCAGGGCGGCGGACTCGTGCGGTCGATCCTGGCGGATCCGAACGGCGAATTCGCCGTGCGCGCCATCACGCGCGATCCAGGTTCGCCGAAGGCGCGCGCACTGGCGGCGGCCGGCGCCGAAGTCGTCGCGGCGGACATCGCCGACAAGGCGGCCGTGGCGCGGGCGTTCGCAGGCGCCCATGGCGCGTATTGCGTGACGTTCTTCTGGAATCACTTTTCGCCGGACCAGGAACGGGCGGAAGCGCATGCGATGGCCGATGCCGCGAAGCAGGCGGGCCTGCAGCACGTGATCTGGTCCACGCTCGAAGACACGCGACGCTGGGTCAAGCTCGATGACCCGCGCATGCCCACGCTCATGGGCAAGTACAAGGTGCCGCACTTCGACGTGAAGGGCGAAGCGGACGACTACTTCCGTGCGACAGGCGTGCCGACGACCTGCCTGCTGACCTCGTTCTACTGGGACAACCTGATCCACTTCGGCATGGGTCCCAAGGACCGGTCCCGACGGCAAGCTGCACTTCGCGCTGCCGATGGGCGACAGGCCGTTGCCCGGAATCGCGGCCGAGGACATCGGTCGTTGTGCGCATGCAATCTTCAAGCGCGGCAGCGAGTTCGTGGGTCGCACGGTGGGTATCGCGGGTGAACACCTCACCGGCGCACAGATGGCGGCCGGGCTCACTCGCGCGCTCGGCCGCGAGGTCCTGCACCAGGACGTGCCGTTCGACGTCTATCGCGGCCTGGGTTTCCCGGGCGCGGAGGACCTCGGCAACATGTTCCAGTTCAATCACGACTTCAGCGCCGAGTTCTGCCGCGCGCGCAGCGTCGAATTCACGCGCTCGATCAACCCGCAGCTGCAGGGTTTTGCGGACTGGCTGGCGGCGCACGGCCGCGAAATTCCGCTCACCTGACCGAACCTCAAGACGCAGGCGGGCCTCCTGATGCGGGCGTGGACTTACCTGGGCCTTGCGATCGTCGCCGAGGTGATCGCAACCTCGGCGTTGAAAGCCTCGGTTGGGTTTTCCCGCCCGGGTCCGTCAGCCGTGGTCGTGATCGGCTACGGCATCGCGTTCTATTTCCTGTCGCTCACGCTGCAGTCGATTCCGGTCGGCGTCACCTACGCGATCTGGTCCGGCGTGGGCATCGTGCTCATCACGCTCGTCGCATGGCTGCTGTACGGGCAGGCACTCGACGCCGCGGCGATCCTCGGCCTCGGCCTGATCATCGCCGGCGTCGCCGTGCTCAACGTCTTCTCGAAGTCGGTCGCGCATTGACGACGCGAGGCTAGGCGGCGACGAACGTCCGGCCGTGTTCCCAGCGCAATTCGCGCACGGCGATGCCGTAGAGCTCGCCGATCGAGTGCTCGTTGAGCGCCTCGTCGCAAGGGCCGCAGTGCCAGCGGCCATCGCCGAACAACAGCAGCGCCGAATCGGCAAAGCGTGCGGCGAGCCCGATGTCGTGCAGGCTGACGACGACCGTCCGGCCTGCGTCCGCGAGCCGGCGGAAGGTCCGCAGCACGTCGAGCTGGTGTTGCGGATCCAGCTGGTGAATCGGTTCGTCGAGCAGGAAGACGGCCGGGTCCTGCGCGAGGATCGTCGCAATCGACAGTCGCCGCCGCTCACCGCCCGACAGTGTCGCGATGTCGCGATCCTCGAGGCCGGCGAGATCGACCGCCGCCAGGGCACGCTGCGCGGCCGCGCGGTCGTCCGTGCTTTCCCAGGCCCAGAAATCGAGGTGCGGGTGACGCCCGACGAGCACGGCCTCGAGCGCCGTTGCCGGAAACGGGTCGTCGACGAGCTGCGGCAACAATCCCAGCGTGCGTGCAAGTTCGCGACGCGGCCACGAGTCGATCGGGCGTCCGGCGATCAGGACTTCGCCGCGAGCGGGTGGGCGCAGTCCCGCGAGCGTGTGCAGTGTCGAACTCTTGCCCGAGCCGTTGCGTCCCAGCACGACCAGCAACTTGCCGGCCGGCACGTCGAGCGTGAGGTCGCGCACGAGTGTGCGGCCAGGCACCTCGACGGTGACTGCGACGCAAGCCAGGGCGGATTGAGCGGTCACTGCGTCCACCCGATCTCGAGCGCCGTCGCCGGGCCGACCAGCATCTGCTCGAGGCCGTCGGCAATGACGGCGTCGCGCGCACTGGTCGCGATGCGGCCGGCCATGATTTCGCCGAAGGGCTGCGGATACAGCGGCTGACGATCCGGCTCGCCGAGTCCCGCGGGCACGAGCGGCTGTCCGGTCGCGAAATCGTACTTGTCGGTGGCGCCCAGGGTATGCAGCACCTCGTGGACCAGCACCACCTGGTTGCTGCCGGCGGCTTCGGCGTCGCCATAGAGGTGCGTCACCGCGATGAGCCCCTTGCTGAGGCCGACCGAATCCGGCATCGCCGTGGAGCCTGGCACCAGCGGGGAATACAGCGCGAAGACCTGGATGTCGGGGGTGGGCAAGGGATCGTTCCACGCCGTCCGGGCAGCGAAATAGCGCAGGCGCAGGCTCCAGAGCGCAATCGTGAGCGGCCCGGGCCGCTCCGGCAATGCCGGTGGCAGCGCCTTCGCGGCGTGCGAGACGCGGACCCGGACGGGCTGCTCGAGCGCGACGCCGTAACCCGACGCTTCGTCGACGAAGAACGATTCCACGTCGGCGAAATCCTCGGCCTGCAACGCGGCGATGTAAGCGCGGACACCCGCGTCCGTCCGATGCGTCGATCGGGTACACCGTGACGCGCAGCGTGTCGTTCCAGTCACGGCTGCGCGAGCGGTCGAGCCATGCGCCGAGCGCGACGAAAAGCAGGATCGCGACCAGGATCGCGAGCCGCAACGTGCCAAGGAAGGTGCGCGCCGCCAAGGTGAATGGGTCCTGGCGTGGCCTGGATCAGGGATAAAGGCGCGTGGCCTGCCACGGCCCAGGCGTGAAGGCATGGTCGCCGACGGGCTCCAGCGAGCGAGTCCAGCGTGCACGGTCATGCACGCGAAAAGCGCCTTCGCACCACAGTTCGACGGCTTCGAGCCAGAAGTGATAGCCGCCCCAGTGCGGCGGACGCGTCGGCGCCGTGCCATGACGAGCGGCTTCGATCGCGACGCGCTTCAGCAACGTTGCGCGCGAATCCAGCGGCTGGCTCTGCAGGCTCGCCCACGCGCCGATGCGGCTGTCGATCGCACGCGAGGAGAAATACGCGTCGCTTTCCGCGGGTGGGCAGAACACGACGCGGCCCTCGATCCGGACCTGCCGGCTCAGCGAGTCCCAGTGCAGCACGCCGGCCACGCGCGGGTTCGCCGCGAGTTCGTGGCCCTTGCGGCTGTCGTAGTTGGTGAAAAAGACGACATAACCCGGGTCCGCGACGACCTTCTTGCACAGCACGACGCGCGCCGAAGGCATGCCGTCCGGCGTGGCGGACGCGAGCACCATCGAGTCCGGGTTCGGTTGCACCTTCTTTTCGCGGGCCTCGCGATACCAGCCCTCGAAGATGGGCATCGGATCCTGGGGCAGGGTGGAAGGCAGCGTTCCGGAATGAGACATCGTCGGCATCGTCCAGCGAGCGTGGAATCGGGATTATGCCCCAGTGCCTGTGCGATCTCTTGCGGCGCGAGGCGTCGGACCGGTAAAAGGAATCGTCCACCAGCGCCGTGAAGCATGAAATCCCTCGCAGAACTCCGCGCCCGACTCGACGTCATCGACCATGAACTGCTGCAGCTGGTCGCCGAGCGGCAGACGCTCGGCAAGCAGATTGCCGAGGTCAAGCGCTCGTCCGGCCAGCCGACCCGCGATTTCCGTCGCGAACGCGAGGTGCTGCTGAAGGCGCGTCGAGACGCCGAGGCGCTCGGCGTGTCGCCAGCGCTGGCGGAATCGCTGCTGCAGTCACTGATCCGCGGGTCGCTCACCACGCAGGAACAGGCACGGGTGGCGTCACAGGGCCGGGGCTCCGGGCGCAGCGCGCTGGTCATCGGCGGGCGCGGCAAGATGGGTCACTGGGTGGCCGATTTCCTGGCGGCACAGGGCTTTGCCGTGACCGTCGCCGACCCTTCAGGCGAAGTGGCCGGGTACGAGTACGTCGCCGACTGGAAGTCGTCCGACCTGCATCACGATCTCATCGTCGTGGCGACGCCGATCCGCATCGCGAACGACGTGCTGGCCGAGCTGGCCGAGCGGCGCCCGCGCGGCATCGTGTTCGACATCGGTTCGCTCAAGACGCCGCTGCGCTCGGGCCTCGAGAAGCTCCGCGCCGCCGGTTGCCACGTGACGTCGGTGCACCCGATGTTCGGCCCGGACACCGAGCTGCTGTCGGGTCGCCACGTGATCTTCATCGACCTCGGCGACGCAGCAGCGCTCGCAGAGGCGCGCGCGCTGTTCGGTTCGACGATGGCCGATCTCGTCGTGATGGGGCTCGACGAA
This sequence comes from uncultured Gammaproteobacteria bacterium, assembly GCA_963828265.1. Lineage (GTDB taxonomy): Bacteria > Pseudomonadota > Gammaproteobacteria > Steroidobacterales > Steroidobacteraceae > RPQJ01. The sequence goes on from CAWHEA010000008.1 coordinate 30,593, forward strand.
CACGATCGCCTGATCGCCTTCGTGCTCGGCCTCTCGCACGCGCTCAACATCGCGTTCTTCACGGCGCTCGCAGAGAGCGGTGAAGCCGCGCCGCGGCTGGCGCGCATGTCGAGCACGACGTTCGACGCGCAGCTCGACGTCGCGACGCGCGTCGCTGCCGAAAACCCCGACCTGTATTACGAGATCCAGAGCCTGAACGACTACGGCGTCGAGTCGCTGAACGCCTTGCAGGCCGCCGTGAATCGCCTGTGCCGCGCGGTCCACGAAGGCGATGCGGAAACCTTCGTCGCCATGATGAAGCAGGGCAACGAATACCTTCGCGTGCGGCAGGCCGCGCGCGACGAGGCGAGTCGCTGAGCGATGAGCGACCGCGCCACCCTGTTGCAGCAGCAGGTGCTGGCCTGGTCGAACGGCCTGATGGCCGTGCGCACGCTCGACCAGCTCGCGGTCGGGCTCGCGCAGCCGCCTGCCGCCGACGGTGAATCGCTTGCCGGCGTGCTGCTCCTGCTCGATCCCAGGCACGAACTCCGACGGCTGGCCGCCGGTGAAGGCAAGCAGCCCGATACCTGGCCCGGGCTGAGGTTCGTCGACAGCCTGGCGGGTGTCGCGCCAGGATACGGCACGCTGCACGCGCCCTGGTCGGGGCCGTACCATCCGGCCGATCACGGGCTGCTGCTCGCGGCCGAAGCCGGCTGCACGCACCTGGTCTTGTTGCCGCTGCCGCGCAGCAGTGGCGGACTCACGGGCGTCTACAACATCGGCAGCCAGACCGGCCCGGTTGCGCTCGGTACGCTCGACTCGGCGTGGCTTGCTCACATCGGGGCGCAGGCATTGGCCAGCGCCGAAAGGCAGTTGCAGCGCGCACGGTTGCTGCGTGCCGGCGTCATGGATCCGCTCACGGGCTGGAACAGCCGGCATTACTTCCTCTCGCGTGTGCGGGAGCAGGTCGCGGCCTGTGCCCGACATTCGGAGCCGGCCACCTGCATGGTGATCGACGTCGATGGCCTCGGCAGCCTGAACGAAAAGCGCGGCGTCGCGGCGGGCGACGCGGTGCTGTTCGAAGTCGGCAGCGTCATCGAGGCGCAGGTGCGGGCGAGCGACTCGTTCGCGCACATCGGCGAGGATGAATTCGCCGCCTTGCTGCCTGCGACGTCACCGCAGTCCGCGACGCGGCTGGCCGAACGCATCCTGGCCGCCGTGCGGACAGCGCCGATGGCCGCCGCGCCCGGCGTGCGGGAAATGATGACGGTCTCGATCGGCATCGCCGGGCTCGATCCGGCGGGGCTCGTGGCTGCGACGGATCGCAAGGCGACCGCCGACGAGTGGTTGTCGCGCGCTCATTCGGCGTTGCACCAGGCGAAGCGCGCCGGCGGCGATCGCTACGCCGCCAGCTAGTTGCGCTGGCGCAGCATCAGCAGCAGGAAGATCGGCACGCCGACGAGCGCGGTGAGTGCGCCCACCGGCAACTGCCTCGGTGCGAGCAGCAGGCGCGAGGCCAGGTCGGCGGTCATCAGCACCAGGCCGCCGAGCAGCGCCGAGCCGGCCAGCACGATGCGCTGGTCGTTGCCGAGTGCGAGACGCACGAGGTGCGGCGTGACCAGGCCGACGAAGCCGATGCTGCCCGCCGTGCTCACGGCACATCCGGTGAGCAGCGAACTCAGCACGAACACGATGCTGCGCACGCGCCGCACGTCGAGCCCGACCGTCGCGGCGATCGTTTCCCCGCGCGCGAGCACGTTCAGCGGGCGGCCGAGCGCGACGCAGAAAACAGTCGCGATGGCGAGCAACGTCAGCAGCCAGCCCCAGCGGTCGCCACGCGTCAGGTCGCCGAGCAGCCAGAACACCATGCCGCGCAGGCGCGTGTCGTCACTCATCGCGAGCAGCAGGCTGACGATGGAGCCCGCACCGGCGGCGACGACCACGCCCGTCAGCAGCAGGCGAGTCGGTGTCCAGCCGCCGCGGCCCTGCGCGAGCGCAAATACCAGCGCGCAGGCAGCCAGCGCCCCGGCGCCCGCCGCCGCATCGACCATGACAGCGGACATGCCGGCCATCAGGGCCAGCAATGCCGTGACGGATGCGCCGCCAGAAACGCCGAGCACGTAGGGATCGGCCAGCGGATTGCGCAGCAGCACCTGCAGGAGGGCGCCCGCGAGTCCCAGCAGTCCGCCCACGGCGAAAGCGGTGAGGGCGCGCGGCAGGCGCAGGTCCATGACGACGTCCCGCGCCAGGGAGGACTCCGAGCCCCAGACGGCATGCCACACGGCCGCCGGCTCGATGTGCACGCTGCCGAGCATCAGCGACAGCAGCAGGAGCAGGGCGGTCGTGGCGCCGAGCGCGACGAACACCGGAATGAGAGGAAGTCTGTGCAAGCGGCCCCCGCGAATTGGGGCAAGGTTAGGGAAGCGGGGGCGGGGCCACAAGCCGGGCTGTGGCTGAGTGATGTTTTTGTGCGGCCGCCGCCAATGTGAAAAAATCAAGCGCAACCGGACTTTACGCAGGCCATGAGCGACTACATCGACAGCCAGGGATTTCGCGCCAACGTCGGCATCGTCCTGATGCGGGATGGCGGCGAACTGTTCCTGGGTGGGCGACGGGACGGCCGTGGCTGGCAGTTCCCACAGGGCGGCGTGCAGCGCAACGAGCAGCCGGAAGAGGCGCTTTTTCGCGAGCTGCACGAGGAAATCGGCCTCGAACGCAGCGACGTCGAGCTCGTCGCCAGCACCAACCGCTGGCTCCGTTACCGGCTGCCGCAGCAGTACGTGCGCCGTCGCGGCAACCCGGTCTGCATTGGCCAGAAGCAACGCTGGTTCCTGCTGCGGATGCTGAGCGACGACTCCCGGTTCAACTTCCAGGCAACGGCCGAACCCGAATTCGACCAGGGACGCTGGGTCGATTACTGGGCGCCCGTGCGCGAAGTCATCTATTTCAAGCGTGCGGTTTACGTGCGCGCGCTGCAGGAACTGGGCGAGCAGGCTTTCACCGCAGGGCCACCGCCGCGTCCGGAATGGCTGACTGACGAAATGCTGCGCGCGCCGCACCCGCGGTCGCCGCGTCGTCGCCGGCGGACGGGCGTCGATTCAAGCGGCTGCGGGCGACGACGACCGTGACGGAGACCCCGGTCGTTGCAGGCGCGCCCGCAGGCTCGCGACCAGTGACCGGGGCCGGCGTACCCAACCCTCGGCGTTCCTGGGCTTTACGCCGCACTCGCCTCCGCGTTGCTCGCGGTACTGGCCGGGTGGGTCGGTTACGGGTTCGGCCAGCGTTCCGCGGGTCACGATGCGGCGGCAGAGGCCGAAAAGCGCGCCGTGGTCCAGGACCAGGTCGAAAAGCTCGAATTCGACAACAAGCGGCTGAATGCGAAGGTGGGCGAGCTCGAAATGGCGCGGCGACTCGACCGCGATGCGTACGGGCAGGTCGAGGCCACGCTCGGTGACCTGCAATCGCAGCTCGCGCGTCAGAGCGACGACCTGGCGTTCTACCGCAGCATCGTCTCCCCGGTCGACGGCATCCAGGGCCTGCGCATCCAGCGCTTCGAGGTCCTGCCGGGCGACGAACCGCGCCAGGTGCGGCTCAAACTGACGCTGGTGCAGGCGATGCGGCACGAAAGCATCGTCGCTGGCCTCGCGCAGATCACGTTGATCGGCATCAAGGACGATGTGCCGGCGCGCTTTTCCGTCGGCGACCTGCTCGGCAAGCCGCGCGCAGAGCTGCCGTTCTCGTTTCGATATTTCCAGACGATCGAGCAGACTGTCGTCCTGCCGGAGGGTTTCGAGCCCTTCGAGACCGATGTCCGGGTGCATTCGAGCAAGCTGCGCTCGCCGGTGCAGCAGGCATTCGCGTGGAAAGTCGCAGGCCAGCCGGTCGCCGCGCTATGAGGCGGCGGGGTTGGTAAGCTAAAATCCGCCCCCAGATTCGACCGCCTGCGACGACGCCCGGAGCATCCATGACAGAAGCCACTGCGCTGATTGAGACGGCCGACGCCGCCCTGCTGGTCTTCACGGACTCGGCCGCCGCCAAGGTGAGCGAGCTGATCCGCGAGGAAGGCAACCCCAACCTCAAGCTGCGGGTCTTCGTCTCCGGCGGCGGCTGCTCCGGTTTCCAGTACGGATTCACGTTCGACGAGAACGAGGAAGACGGCGACACCTGCGTCGAGAACCAGGGCGTGCGCCTGCTCGTCGACCCGATGAGCTTCCAGTACCTGACGGGCGCCGAAATCGACTACCGCGAAGACCTCGAAGGCGCGCAGTTCGTGATCCGCAATCCGAACGCCCAGACCACCTGCGGGTGCGGTTCGTCGTTCTCCACCTGATGGGTTGAAGCGCCGCCGTGCCGCAACGAGTGCCGGACGTCCTCGCGGCGGTGGACCTCGGCTCCAACAGCTTTCACATGATCGTCGCCCGTTACAACCACGGGCAGCTCATCGTGCTCGACCGCCTGCGCGAGATGGTTCGTCTCGCGGCCGGTCTCGACGAGCACGGCCGGCTCAGCCGTGAATCCACGCAGCGCGCGCTGCAATGCCTCGAACGCTTCGGCCAGCGCCTGCGCGACATGCGTGCCGAGAGCGTGCGTGTCGTCGGCACCAATACGCTGCGCAAGGCCAAGCGCCGCGGGGTGTTTCTCGAGCGGGCCCGCGACGCGCTCGGCCATCCCATCGAAATCATCTCGGGTGTCGAAGAGGCGCGCCTGATCCACCTCGGCGTCGCGCACACGACGCCGAACGAAGGCGGGCACCGCCTCGTCGTCGACATCGGCGGCGGCAGCACCGAACTCATCATCGGCGAGGGGCTCGCGGCCAAGCGGCTCGAAAGCCTGTACATGGGTTGCGTCAGCCTGAGCGCGCGCTTCTTCGCCGATGGCGAGATCACCGAGAAGCGCATGAAGCGCGCGCGCACGGCGGCGCACCTCGAACTCGAGCCGGTCATCAACCGCTTCAAGCGATCCGAGTGGGACATCGCGTACGGCGCGTCCGGCACGCTGCGCGCCGTCGCCGACACGCTGCAGGCACGCGAGCCGGCCGCAACGCATGTCGATCGCGCGGGTCTCGAGTGGCTGTTGCAGGAGACGCTGCGCGCCGGCCAGGCCTCGCGTCTCAAGTTGCCGGGCCTGTCGCCCGAACGGCAGGAGGTGCTGCCGGGCGGCCTCGCCATCCTGCTCGAGGTGTTCGATCGGCTCGGCATCGAGACGATGCGGATTGCGGACGGCGCGCTGCGTGAAGGCCTGCTGTACGACCTGCTGGGACGCCTCACCGACGAAGACGCGCGCGTGCGCAGCGTGCGTGCGATGGAAGGGCGTTTTCACGTGGAGACCGCGCAGGCAGATCGCGTCGAGGCGACCGCGCTCGATTTCCTGCGGCAGGTGCGTGACGACTGGGGCCTTGACGATCCGCTGGCCGAGCCGGTGCTCGGCTGGGCTGCGCGCCTGCACGAAGTCGGGCTCGACATCGCGCATTCGCAGTATCAGCGGCATGGCGCTTACCTGCTGCAGAACGCAGACCTGCCGGGATTTCCGAGCCACGAGCAGCAACTGCTGGCGGCCATCGTGGGCGGCCACCGCCGCAAGCTGCAACTGGCGGCGCTCGACGACCTGATGCCGCCGTGGCACCTGAAGGCGCTCTACCTGATCGTGCTGTTGCGGCTCGCCGTGCTGCTGCACCGCGGGCGCGGACCGCGTTCGCTGCCCGGCATCCGGCTGGCCGCCAAGGGAAAAAGCGCGGAGCTCGTGTTTCCGCGCGGATGGCTCGACGAGCATCCGCTCACTGCCATCGATCTCGAACAGGAAGCCGGAATACCTGGAGGCCGCGGGGTTCAGGCTGAAAGTCAGCTGAAGAAGTGATTAGTGAGTAGTGAATAGTGATGCGGAGACGTTCACTGATCACTACTCACTACTCACTTCCTCAGCGGCTTGCGACCCGGGTGACGCTGCCCTGGCCGCTGGTGAGCTGCAGTTTCGCGAGCGCGGATTCGCTCTGGCCGCGGAACTCCGCCAGGTAACTCGACGGAATTTCCGTGCGCGGCAGCGGAATCGTCGCCGGATTCTTGTGCACGCCCTTGACCTGGTATTCGTAGTGCAGGTGCGGGCCAGTCGCCGCGCCGGTGGCGCCCACGTAACCGATGATGTCGCCCTGTTTCACGCTGCGGCCCGACCGTGCCGCCTTGCCGAAGCGCGACATGTGACCGTACAGCGTGTTGATGCCCTTGCCGTGATCCACGATGACGACGTTGCCGTAGCCACCCTTGCGGCCGGCGAACTTGATGCGTCCGTCGCCCGCGGACCAGATCGGAGTGCCCGTGGGCGCCGCGTAATCGACGCCCTTGTGCGCGCGCACGACGCCGCTGATCGGGTGCTTGCGGCGCGGGTTGAAGCCCGAGCTCATGCGCGTGAAGTCGAGCGGCGCGCGCAGGAAAGCCTTGCGCATGCCCTTGCCATCCGGCGTGAAGTAACCCTGCACTTCGCCGTCCTGCGACTGGAACCACACGGCGCGATGCGTCTTGCCCTGGTTCACGAACTCGGCGGCGAGCACGCGCCCGTCGTTCACGTATTCGCCGTCCTGGAACTTCTGCTCGTAGAGCACGCTGAATTCGTCGCCCTGGCGGATGTCGAGCGCGAAGTCGATGTCCCAGCCGAAGATCTGGTTGGCGAGCGTCATGATCGTCTCGGCCGACATGCCGGCGTTCTGCCCGGCGACGAACAGCGACGAAGTGATCTGCGCGCGGCGACCGACGATCTCGGTTTCGAGCGGGTTCTCGACGTAATTGACCGCGAAGCCGTCGTCGGAGCGCGCCACCGACAGCGTCAGCGTGTTGCTGATCTGGCGGTTGAGCGACTGCAGCGCGCCGTCGATGTGCGTGAAGGTGATGACGTCGCCGGGGCGCACGATGTCGAGCGCACGGCGGACTTCGGGGCGCTGGCGCAGCTCGGCGAGCGCAGCCATGTCGATGCCCACGGAGCGGAAAATCCGGTCGAGCGTGTCGTTGCGCTGGACCGTGTATTCGACGTTCTCGGGAAATTCCTCGTCCGTGCCGGTCGGCGTGGCGGCTTCAGCCGGCTGCGACGCGACCAGTGCCGTCAGGTCCACCGACGTCGGTGCTTCCTGCCGCGGCCACGCGGCGAGCGCAAGGATGCCGGCCACGGCGGCGACCAGCGGCAGGCTGGTCCCGGTCAGCCAGCGGCGGCGCAGGGTCGAAACGGTCGGCGCGGACGCCTGCCGTGGTGGCAGACGCCAGAAAATCGGTCGGTTGCAATGGACACCCCCATTGAGCAATGGCGCGTAAAGTAGTTGCGTGGACGCCACGAGTCAACTGTTAAATCGGCAATTTCCTTAGTTTCTTCAGGGTCTTGCGGAAAATATGTACGGACTGTGACCGCCCTCACCAAGTCCGCGGCGTTGCCTGCACCGCCGGCAACCCCTACAGTCCCGCGCCTTGCACTGCAATACAGCCCGGAGCGTGCCATCGATGCTGCCTGCCGACCAACAACTGGCCGAACTGCGCCGCGGCGCCTCCGAGGTGCTGCTGGAAGCCGACCTGCTGAAGAAGCTGGCGCGAGGCAAGCCGCTGCGGGTCAAGGCGGGTTTCGACCCGACGGCGCCCGACCTGCACCTGGGCCACACGGTGCTGATCAACCGCATGGCCATGTTCCAGCGGCTAGGCCATGACGTCATCTTCCTGATCGGCGACTTCACCGGGCTCATCGGCGACCCGACCGGGCGCAACGCGACGCGGCCGCCCCTGACGCCCGACGAGATCAAGGCGAACGCGGAGACGTACCAGGCCCAGATCTTCAAGATCCTGGATCCGGCGCTCACCCGCGTGGAGTTCAATTCGACCTGGATGAGCGCGATGGGCTCGGCGGGCATGATCCAGCTCGCCGCGAAGCACACCGTGGCCCGCATGCTCGAGCGCGACGACTTCTCGAAACGCTACAAATCCGGGCAGCCGATCGCCATCCACGAATTCCTGTATCCGCTCGTGCAGGGCTACGACTCGGTGGCCCTGAAGGCCGACGTCGAGCTCGGCGGCACCGACCAGAAATTCAACCTGCTCGTCGGCCGGCAGTTGCAGGAGGCCTACGGGCAGGAGCCGCAGGTGGTGCTGACGATGCCGTTGCTCGAGGGGCTCGACGGCGTCAACAAGATGTCGAAATCCCTCGGCAACTACATCGGCATCGCGGAGCCCGCCGACCAGATGTTCGGCAAGCTGATGTCCGTGTCCGATGACCTCATGTGGCGCTGGTTCGACCTGCTGTCGTTCCGCTCCAACGCCGAGATCGAACAGCTGAAACAGGCGTGCGCGGCCGGCCGCAATCCGCGGGACGTCAAGTTCGAGCTGGGCGTGGAGATCGTCGATCGGTTCCACGGGGCAGGAGCAGGCAACCGGGCCCGCGACGAATTCATCGCGCGTTTCCAGCAGGGCGCGCTGCCCGAGGACGTCGCCGAGATTACGTTGGCCGTCGGCGCCGACGGCATCGGCCTCGCGCACGTGCTGAAAGGCGCGCAGCTGGTGCCGAGCACGAGCGAAGCGATGCGGCAAGTCAAGCAGGGTGCCGTGCGCGTGGACGGCGAGCGCGTGGAAGACGCAGCGCGCAGGTTTACCGCTGGAAATACGCATGTTTTCCAGGTCGGCAAGCGCCGCATTGCGCGCGTCACGCTGGCAACTCGAGTCCAGTTCCTGAGGTCTCGGGGAGGGGCGCACGCAGGGTTGGCGCACGCGGGGAAAAAATATTTCCCGCAAGTGTTGACGACCCTTCGTTCGGAGCTATACTGCGCGCCCTTCCGCAGTCACCCCGCCTTCTGGCGACGGTGGCCAGCCGAAAAACCCCGACGAAAAAACTTTTCGAAGGTGTTGACAGCAACGGAAACTGCCGCATAATAGGCGGCTCACCTCGGCTAGTTCTGAGGTCGCTCTTTAAAAATCGAATCAGGTAATTTGTGTGGGGACTCGCGTCGATCGTTTGTGAGTGCAAACATCGGAACGAGTACCAATTGATAGCCAGTTAATTACTGAAAGTTAGTTGGGA
>CAWHEA010000009.1:0-246157 GCA_963828265.1 uncultured Gammaproteobacteria bacterium
CGCGACCTTCGGGTGGCGAACGAGGAGGCCCCGCATTGCGGGGCCTTCTTTTTTTCGGGTCTCTCCCGCTGACACTGGAAAGGCGTGGGCATGGGCGTGAGCGTTGCAGGCTGCGCGCCTCGCCACCGCGTCGTCCGCACGGCACACTCGACTCCCATGAGGCCTCCTGTCCGCGTGATCTCCCGCGCAATGCGTCCGCTCGCGTCAGTACTCCTGATCGGTGCGTGCATCGCACCACCCGCCGATGCCGGCGGCGATCCGCTTGGATGGCACCACAGCCCGGCAACACAGATCACGCCGGGTAACGTCAAGCAACTGGAGCCGGCCTGGAGTCACCGCAACGGCGACATGGCCGCTGCGCAAGGCACGCCCTCGAGCGTTTCTGCGCAGTCCACGCCAATCCTGTTGCCTCCGCAGGCCGGCGAGCACCTCGTCTATTGCACGCCGTTCAATCGCGTCATCGCGCTCGACCCGCAGACAGGCCGCGAACGGTGGACCTACGATCCCGCGGTGCGACGCACGAGCGCGCGGCCTTACCGCTGCCGCGGCGTGGCCTACGCCCAGGTCGCACAGGAGTCAGTCGTCGCGGCGTGCCAGCATCGCCTCTACACCGTCACGGGCGATCGCCGGCTGATTGCGCTCGATGCGCGTGACGGCAAGCGCTGCGCGGGGTTCGGCGCTAACGGCGAGGTGACGCTCCCGGAGCACGATCGCTTCGGTCTTGAGGAGGTCGGTTCGAGCTCGCCGCCCGTCGTCGCCAACGGCGTCGTGGTCGTCGGCTCATCGATCATCGACTTCGCGTATGCCGAGGCGCCCCGTGGGGTAGTCGCAGCGTACGATGCCGTAACCGGTGTGCCGCGCTGGACGTTCGATCCGCTGCAAGGCCAAACAGATACTGGCGCGGCCAACGCCTGGGCGCCGCTGGCGGTCGACGCCGCGCGCGACCTGGTGTTCGTACCCACGGGCGCGCCGTCACCCGATTACTACGGTGCGCGGCGCCCGGGGAAGAACGGCTACGCCAATTCGGTCGTCGCGCTGCAATTGTCGACAGGCACGGTGGCCTGGGCTTTCCAGCTGGTGCATCACGACCTCTGGGACTACGACACGCCCGCGCAGCCAGTGCTGTTCGAATGGCGCGGCGCGGATGGGCGTCGCGTGCCTGCATTGGCGCAGGTGAGCAAGCAGGGCTTCGTGTTCGTGCTCGACCGACGCGATGGCAAGCCGCTGTTTCCGGTCGAAGAACGTCCCGTGCCTGCGAGCACCATTCCCGGCGAGAACGCGTGGCCGACGCAGCCGTTCCCGACCCAACCGCAGCCCTTGCTGCCCACGCGCATTACAGCGGACGACGCCTGGGGCCTCACGTTCTGGGACCGTGGCCGTTGTCGAGACGCGATCGACTCACTGCACAATGAAGGCATCTTCACGCCACTGGCCGAGCAGCCGACGCTGCTGTTTCCCGGCAGCCTGGGTGGCGCCAACTGGGGCGGCGGCGCGTACTCGCCCGGAACACAGCGGCTGATCGTCAACGTCAATGCCGCTCCCTTCGTCGCGCAACTGCAGCCCGGAGCCGTCGCGAAAACGCGGCAGGACCACCCGGTGGCCGGCCAGAAGACGATGTTTGTCACCATGCAGGGCACGCCGTACACGCTGGCGGTGGGTCCGCTGCTGTCGCCGCTCGGCATTCCCTGCACGGCGCCGCCGTGGGGCAAGCTGGTGGCCGTGGATCTGGCCCAGGGCCGCATCGACTGGGAGGTGCCGCTTGGTTCGATCCACGAGATGGGACCGTTCCCGCTGCCGTGGCACGTCAACTGGGGCACACCCAATCTCGGCGGCGGGCTCGTCACCGACGGCGGCGTGTTCTTCATCGGGGCCACGATGGACCGGCAGTTCCGCGCCTTCGACGTGCGTGACGGACGCCAGCTCTGGTCGTATGAGCTGCCGATCGACGCCACTGCCACGCCGATGAGCTATTCGCTGCGCGGCCGCCAGTACGTGCTGATCAACGCCGGCGGTCATGCGATGTACAACCGCGGCACGGGCGACTACCTGATCGCGTTCGCATTACCCGTCAATCCGCAGCACGATCCGCCGCGCAACATTCCGTGGCCGTTGCGGGAAGTGAGCAAGGCGGTGACCGCCCACGAAATCCTGCCCGACGGGCGCATCCATCTCACGATCGAGCATCGTCCGCTGCCCGGTGTGACACCCGAGATGCTGGCATGGTGGTATCGGGTGCTGCCGCTCGGCAAGGTGCAATTCGATGGCGCGATGCGACCCCTGTACCACCTGTTTCATCCCACCGAGCACGGGCGCATCTGGGTCAAAGAGGCGGCGGCGGATGGCAGGCCCGGCGTCGGGGCGGGTGGGGTCGTGGCGCGTTACGAGTGGTTCGGCCCCTACGACAGCGAAGGTGCCGCGCGGGTGATCGAGCTGTCGTCGCGCCGGTTCGAAACGCGGCCGACGATGGCAGGGATGTATTTCGGCACGATCCGTCACGACTGGGGGGTGGCGCCGCAGGGTGCAACGTACACGGTGGATACGGTCATCGGCGTCGACTGGCCTCTCGTCGGCCCCCTCGTGAACGCCCTGTTGCGCCGTTTCGTGTTCAGCGACGGCATGCTGCGCGAGTGGACGCGCCACCAGGTCGAGGAGGTAGGGTTGCTGCCGAACTTCCTGCCGGCGTTGTACGCTCAGCGCAATGATCGCAACATCTACCAGCTGCTCGAGCCGTGAGCGCGACGAGCTGGGCCGGGCGTCAGCCGGCCATCAGAACGGCACACGAACAACACTCGGGGGTCGAATGACGGACCGGACACCTGGCCTGCAGGCAACTGCCACTCGCGTTGCTGCTCGTCGTATCCAGCGCCGCGTCGTCCGCGATGTCACTCACGGTGAATGACCCGACCGGTCAGCCGCTGGCCACGGTCATGGTGCGGGAGCGTCCGGCCAATGGGCCACAACTCGACACGTCAGACAACGGTTACCCGACGCCCGGCGTCGCGCGCATCGTCGCCCCGGAAGTCACTCGATTCAGTGATGCGGCCGGCCATGTGGAGTTCGCCGACCGCAATGCGCCGATGGAGTACCTCGTGCGCAAGCCTGGCTTTCAGGACCTCGCCGTCAAGCCGCCGGTCGAGACGCGCGAGTTGAACGTGACGCTCGTGCCGGAGACTGACCCGTTCAAGCTGGCCGAGGCCAAGCCCGCCAGTGCGTGGCTCGGGGCGCTCGATCTCGGCGACCGCGACACCAAGCTGCACTTCCAGACCCAGTGCACGTTCTGTCACCAGCAGGGTAACTCCTTCATCCGCATGGAACGCACGCCGGATGAGTGGAGCGCGATCATTACGCGCATGCAGCGCTATGGCGCGCGGCTGTCCAGCCAGGACCAGAGGTCACTGCCCGCGCGGCTGTCCGCGGGCTACCGCAAGTTGCGCGAGAACCCGCAGCTGCTCGCCGACCCGCTGCCGTGGAGCCCGGCACTTGCCGGCATGACAATCACCGAATGGCCGCTCGGCGACATCTTCAGCCAGGTGCACGACATGCTGGTCGCCGCCAACGGCCTGGTCTACGTCGCCGACAACATCCAGGACCGGCTGTACGAAGTCGACCCGAAGACGAACCAGGTGACCGTCTACAGGATCCCGCACCGTGAGGGCGAGAAGAACGGCGGCTTGCTTGCGGCGCGACTGAAGAGCTTTCCCAAGCACGACAGCACTTCGAACGCACATTCGCTCGCCGAGTCACGAGTCGACGGGCACTTGTTCATCACGCCGTCGGCACAGCGCCGCCTGGTCGAGTTCGATCCCGCGACCAAGGCCTTCACCCTGCACGAAATGGAGGAGGGCTTTTACCCGCACACGATCCGCGTCGACCAGAAGGATCGCGTGTGGTTTACAGTCGCGCTGTCGAACCAGGTCGCGATGTTCGATCGCGCGACGAAACGCTTCACGATGTACGACCTGCCGACCCGCGGCTTCCGCGAGTGGCTCAACGTACGAATCATCGGGGCGATCTTCAAGCTGATGAGCTGGGGAGTGCCGCTCGCCAACTGGCTGCCGGTGGACCGCGCAGCCACCGGCACGCCTCTGCCCTACGGCATCGACATCACGCCCGACGGCAAGGTGTGGTTTGCGCGCCTGCACACGGACGAGATCGGCTCGATCGACCCCGACACCGGCAAGGTCACGATGATCGCAACGCCCTTCAAGGGTCCGCGGCGGCTGCGCACCGACGCGGCGGGCAAGCTCTGGATCACGGCGTTTCCGGAGTCGGCGATCGTGCGCTTCGATCCTGCGACGAGTCAGTTCACGCGCTTCGACTTGCCGCTGAATCCGAAAGGCGGCGACACGCCCTATGCGCTGAACGTGGATCGGCCGCGCGGTATCGTGTGGGTGAATGGCAACCAGAGCGATTCGCTCTACACGTTCGATATCGCAAGCGAGACGTGGGCCAACATCCCGATGCCGCGTCGCGTGACTTTCACTCGCGACGTCGAGTTCGAACCCGACGGCACGGCCTACACTGCGATCGCGCACTTCCCGGGCTGGCATGTCGAAGACGGGCAGTCCACGCTGATCCGGGTGCAACGGCCCTGAAGCGTCATTGCAGCCGGCTCATTTGCCAGGTTTGCGACCGTACACCAGCAGCATGTTGCCCGGCATCTGCCCGAACATGCCGTAACCGGACAGGATGAACAGCTGGTCGCCATTCACGAGCACGCCGCCTACGTCGATCGCTCCGCCGTGCCCTGCGACTCCGTTGCTCGCCTGGTAAGGAAGATTCGTCTCGATCACGCGCAGCAGCTTGCCATTGCGCGCATCCAGCGCACGCAACCTGCCATCGAGCGCGCCGGCATACACGACGCCATTGGCGACCACGGCCGCCGCGGAATGGCCGTAGTAGTAACTGCACTCCGGCCAGGGCGACCGCTCGGCTTTCCCCTTCGCCATTTCAGCGAGGCCGACGAGTGGTGCGTCGCTCGGGTCGAAGGTGCAGCCCCGCTGCACGGGGTGTGACCACAGCACCTTGCCGTCATCCACCTTCAGCGCATACACGCCGGGCTTCGGCACGTAGCCGGCGATCTTGCGCTCGGGGTCCGCGACCGGGACGAATACCGACTTGCCGTCCGTCGCCATGCCGTGGTGCACGCCGCCGTTCGAGCTGCCCGAGCCGACGCGCCTGTGCCAGACAACGGTGCCGTTCCTGTCCGGATCGAGCGCGAAGACCTCGCCGGATTTCTGGCCGGCGACCAGCAGGTCGCCTTTGTTCCGCTCGACCAGCATGACCGACGCGCCGAAGTCGAAGTCGGGGCCGTTCTCCGCCGGGCAGCTCGCGCCGCCACTCAGGCAAGCCGCATTCCACGCGTCGTTGGCCAGCGCCTGGAAGACCCAGCGCTTCGCGCCGGTCTTCAGGTCGAGGGCGATGATGGCATCACTGGTGTCGGTGGCCGGCGACGACGAGTTCTGGCCGGTACCGAAGTAGATCGCGCCGCGCTTCGAATCGATGGTCGGGCTGTTCCAGACGACTGCGCCGCTCGGTCCCCACATCTGCACGCCATCGCGATTGACCACCGTCTTGACCGCATGCGGCGTAGTGTCGAATCGCCAGACGGCCGCGCCGGTCATCGCATCGAGTGCTGCGATGCCCCCGTGCGTGCGGCAGCATTCATGTGTCGGCAGTCCGGCCGCAGCCACCTCGAATGACGAAAGCGGCACGTACAGGCGGCCATCGTAATAGGTGATGGGGCCGCTGATGATCGAGGTGGGGAACCACTTCACGCGTTCGCGCCAGCGCGGCTTGCCGGTCGTGGCGTCCACGGCATAGACCGTAGCCATTTCGTCGGCGAAGAACAGCGTGTTGGTGCCGTCGGGCGTGGTGTCGAGCGTCAAGGCCGAGTGCACGGGCGCGTCCGTCTTGAAGGACCAGCGCACGCAGCCGTTCTGCCGGTCGAGCGCCAGCAGGTGCGCGCCCTTGCTGCCGAGGAACACGGTGTCGCCGGCGATGACCGGCTGCGAACGCATGGTCGTGACCGCCGGCAGCGCGATGGACCAGAGCAATTCGAGTTTGCCCGCATCACTGCGGTGGATCAGCGCGCCATCGGCCTGGCGCGTGTTGTTGCGGCCGAGGCCCCAGTTTTCGCGTCCCGTCGCCGGCACGGGCGTTTCGCTCGGGCAGCCCTTCTCCGTGATCCACGCGTCGCGCTTGGCGTCTTCCTCCGCCGCCAGCCACTTGGCGATGCGCACTCGCTGTTCCTGCTTCAAGGCCGCCGCCTGCGGCTGCATCTTGCCGAACTCCATCGCCATCAGGATGCTGGAGGCGGGCAGGCGGCGCAGCGTGCCGGTCGGTGGCGCCTTGGTCTCAGGCACCTCGTGACAGATGGCGCAATGCGTCTTGAACAACTCAGCCGTGTCGTCGGGCGCGTCGGCGCTGGCGTTCACCGTGCCCGACCATGCGAGCATTGCGATGACAACGGACGACAGCAGTCCCTGGGCCACGCGTGCGGGCCTCCCTGGCGACGAATGTTTCAGTCCGTGCATGCTCCTGACTCCCCTGCGCATTGGTCCTTCCCGCGGCAAGCAACGGCCCCCTCTGGCATGTTAGCGCCATTGCTGCCTCTCCCGCTGACGCGGGAGAGGGTGAGGGCCGGATCGCTCTGTTATCCTGCGCAGCAGCACGGATGGGCGATGCAAGAGGTCGTGGATACTGGCGAACGCGCGGCAGATTCAAGCTGGGCGAATGGCCTGTCGCGTCATCCTCACACTCCTTTCACTTCCGGCCCCTCCATCATGCAACTAGCCTGGCTGTCCCTCGCCATCGCGTCCACGGTCGCTTACCACGTCATCCTCAAGATGACGCCGGCGGGCGCCAACCCGTTGCTGTCGCTGATGGCGACGTACGGCTCCGTCGCACTGCTGTTTGCCGCCGTGCTCGTGCTCGCCCCCGGGCGATTTCGCGTGGCGCGAAGAGGTGCGTCAGCTCAACTGGACCGCCATCGCGCTCGCGCTCGCGATCATCGGGCTGGACCTGGGGTTCATCCTGCTCTATCGCAGCGGATTCGAGGTGAGCCTGGGCGCGCTGGTGACGCAGACCGCGGCCGCGATGCTGCTGGTCGGCATCGGATTGCTGGTGTTCCGTGAAAAGCTGAGCCTCGCGAACGGGCTCGGCGTTGCGCTCTGCCTCGCAGGGCTCTGGCTGGTCAATCGCCGCTGAGACGGCGGCCATTGTCCGCTGCGCGTTCGGCTGGCGTGCTCGGCGCGAATGCGTTGCACCGTCCACCAGACGAGCGTGCCGACGACGGCGAGCATCAAGGCCATCAGCACGGCCATCTTCGGGCCCGCGAGACGCCAGGCCTCGCGCAGGCCGAAGATCACGCCGATCGGCGTGCTGACGAGCAGGATGGGTCGGGCGATGCGCACGCTGGCCGCCTAACGCCGCTTCTTGTCGTGTTCTTCCCAGCCCGACGACGGCATCGCATCGAAGAACATCTGGACCCGGTGCAGCAACTGGTTGTGGTCCGCCCACGCAACCTGCTGGTCGAGCCGTTCCATGCGACTCTTCTTCGGTGGGTTCGGCTTCGAGGTCACCGTGGACGAGGGGAGCCGGCGGCGGTGTCTTGCCCCGCTTCTCCGCCTCCTCGACCAGCATCTGGTGCAGGCGCTCCCAGTAACGCAGCGTTGGATAGGTGCGGCCGCGCAGCCGGTGGTGGTCCAGCAGGCGTCGCGCCCGGCTCGTCGGTTTGCGGATGGTGGCCATCGGTCGACTCCTTGCAGGCTAGCCTAGCGCTTTCGGCGTCGGCTTCAATCCGTATCCGTTCACCCGGGCTCATCCGGTATGCTCGCCCCGCAAATTCCAACGGGGGAGGCGAACATGACGGTAGCGTTCTGGTGCGTGCTCGTGGCGGGCCTGTTGCCCTATGCCGCGACGCTGACGGCAAAGATCGGCGCCGGGGGTTTCGACAACCGCAATCCGCGGGACTGGCTGAGCCAGCAGGACGGCTTCCGCCGCCGTGCCAACGCCGCGCAGCACAACGGCTTTGAGGCGTTTCCGCTGTTCGCTGCAGCCGTCATCGTCGCGCATCTCGCCGGCGCGCCGCAGCCGCGTGTGGACCTGCTCGCCGTGATCTTCGTCCTGGCGCGCTTCTTCTACACGGCGTTCTACGTCGCCGACCTCTCGACGCTGCGTTCGCTGGCCTGGTTCGCCGGTATCGGCAGCGCGGTCGCGATCTTCCTGGCCGCGGCGTAATGCGTCAGCGTCCCCAGTAGGGCATCTGTTTGCGGTTGCGCCAGAGGCCGTCGGCCGCGTAGACGGCGAGCGCCGTCCAGATGAACACGAAGCCGATGCCGCGTTCGACGCTGAAGGCTTCCTTGAAGACCAGCACGCCCAGCAGGAACTGCAGCGTGGGGCCGATGTACTGCACGAGCCCCACCGTCGACAGCGGAATCCGGCGCGCACCGTAGGCGAAAAGCGCGAGCGGCAGCGCCGTCACGAGGCCGCTGCCGAGCAGCAGCGCGTTGATGTGTGGAGCGGCGTGGCCGAATGCGGCCGTGCCCTGCAACTCCAGCCAGGCCAGGAAGCCGACGGCGAACGGCGCGAGCAGCAGCGTCTCGGTCGCCAGTCCGGGCACGGCTTCGACCTTGACCACTTTGCGGATCAACCCGTAGCCGCCGAAGCTCGCGGCCAGCACCAGTGCGATCCACGGCGGCCGGCCCGCGACGACGGCGAGATACAGCACGCCGAGCGCTGCCAGGCCGACGGCCGCTTTCTGCGCCGCGTTGAGCCGCTCGCCGAGCAGCGAGCACGCCCAGCACCACGTTCAGCAGCGGGTTGATGAAGTAGCCGAGGCTCGCGTCGATCACGTGGCCGTTGGCGATCGACCAGACGTAGATCAGCCAGTTGATGCTGATCAGCACCGCGGTGATCATCAGCCGGTAGCGCGTGCCGGGATTCGCGAGCGCGGTGCGCACCGCGCCCACCTCGCTCCGCCACGCCAGCCAGGCGAAGACGAGCAGGCAACTCCAGACGATCCGGTGCGCCATGATCTCGAGCGCTGACAGCTCGTGCAGCGGCTTCATGTACAGCGGCAGGAAACCCCAGATCGTGAATGCGCCGATCGCGGCCGCCAGTCCACCGCTTTCGCGCGCTGTAGCCGTGGTTCCGGGCGCTGGGTTCGGGCTGCTCATGGGGCGCGCATTGTTGCACGCTGGCCGGCGCCGGCTCGTGGAAAATCCGGAGCGCGGGGCCGGTGCGCTCAGGTCAAGCTCGCGCCATGGACTCTCGTCTCGACACCGGCCGCCTGCGGCGCGAATGGCGCACGATGCAGGTCATGGTGGGAATCTATTGCCGCGGGCATGGCCATTCCTGCTCGCCGGGCCAGGACCTGTGCGCCGACTGCGGCGGGTTTCTCGACTACGCCGAGCGCCGGCTGGAGAAGTGCCCCTACGGACCGGCCAAGCCCACGTGCGCCAAGTGCCCGATCCATTGCTACAAGCCACAGCCACGGGAGTTTGCGCGAGAGGTCATGCGCTATGCGGGGCCGCGCATGCTGCTGCGCCATCCGTGGCTCAGCCTGACTCACTTCGCCGACAAGGCTCGCCGGGTCGAGCACCCGATGGCCGCACGTCGCAGCCGGCGTGACGAGGGTAAGTCGGCGCGTTAGGCCGCGCGGTAGGCCTGTTCGTCGAGCAGCAGGCGTCCGTCCTGCTCGTCCTTCAGAAACCCGTTCTGCGGACGCCACGCGAGCGCCTCGCGCTTGCGCTCGAGCACCTTCGCGTCGACGTCGTCGACGAGTCGTGCACGCGGCGAGAGTTCCAGGCTGCGTTTGCGGTTGATCCAGCTTAAGTTCATTTCGATGCTCTCCATGGCGCGCGCCTTACGGCTTGCCTGTATATGTGCATGGCCCGTGCCAAGCGCTGTGGCACTCGGTTTCGCGAGGCGCGGCGCGGATTGCGACATAACGGGAGCGGGCCGCTTGCTTGAGGTGTCAGGTTCCCCGACAGCGGCGGACGCCTACGGAGCGTCGAACCCTTTCATTCTGACAAATTCTTCGATCGTCGCGCGCTCGGTACGCAGCGTGTTGATGGGCTGCGACGTGTCCGCGTAGCCGAGCGCCATGCCGGAAAACAGCATGAGGTTCGCAGGTACTTCGAGGCGCTTCTGTACGGTAACCGACACAAGCGACCAGATCTCCTGCGCGCACGTGTGCAGGCCGTGCTCGCGCGCGAGCAGCATCACCGTCTGCATGTACATGCCGACGTCCGACCATTGCGGCGCACCGAGGCTGCGGTCGAGGTAGAAAAAGAGGCCGACGGGCGCGCCGAAGAAATCGTAGTTGCGCGCGAGCTGCAGCAGTCGCGCGAGCTTGTCTTCGCGCGGTATGCCGAGAGTCGCGTACAGGTCTTCGCCGGCCTTGAACCGGCGCGTGCGGTAGGGCTCGCCCAGGCCCGGCGGGTAGATGTCGTATTCCTGCGTGCCGTCACCGCGCGGGTTCGCCATGACTTGCGCGCGCACGGCCGACTTCAGTTCCGCGAGCGGTTCACCCGTGAGCGCGTACACCCACCACGGCTGCAGGTTGCCGCCGGAAGGCGTGCGCCGGGCGGCGTCCAGGATCGCGCGCACCGTGTCCCCGGGGACCGGCGTGTCGAGAAACGCGCGGCAGCTCATGCGGCTCGCAACGGCTTCACTCACGTTCACTGGTGTACCTCCTGCCGGCGGGCGATTCTGCCAGAAGCCGGACGCTGCGGTTTGACCGTGTCGCGGCGGCGGCCGTTTTTCGCTACGCTGCGCGCGCGTTGACCGAGGTGCGCATGCAGGATCTGAAGCAGTTCGTCATCGATATTCCCGACTTCCCGCAGCCGGGCATCCTGTTCCGTGACATCAGCCCGCTGCTGCGCCGGCATTTCGGGGCCACGATCGAATCGGTCGCGAGCCTCTTTACCGAGCGGGAGTGGGACACCGTCGATGCCGTCGCGGGCATCGAGTCGCGCGGCTTCATCCTTGCAGCGGCCCTGGCCGAGCGTCGCGGCAAGGGCTTCGTGCCCATCCGCAAGAAGGGCAAGCTGCCGCCTCCCGTCGTCGACATCGCCTACGACCTCGAGTACGGCACGGGCGTGCTCGAGATGCAGGCCGGGCAGGGCCGGTTGCTGCTCATCGACGACGTGCTCGCGACCGGCGGCACGCTCACGGCGTCGGCGGCGCTCAGTCGCCAGGCAGGGTACGTCGTGCAGGGCGTCGGCGTGCTGATCGACATCGGCATCGCGCCCGGCTTCCGTTGCGAGGATCACGTGCCCCGCATCGTCCTCCAGTACGGCTGAAGCCGCCGCATGAGCGAGCCCGCATGACGCGCACGCTCCTGGTGCCGGACGCGATCCGGGCCGGCATCGTCGACAAGCTCGAGCGACTCGCAGCCCGTCCGCGGCTGCCGGACACACCGGCTGCCGCCTCGATCGCAGCGAGCCTCGAATACGTCTGGGCCTGCAGCGCGTTCGCCGCGGATGCCTGCCTGCGCGACGAAGGGCTGCTCGAGTGGCTCGCGACGCAAGGCCGTCTGCTCGAGCACGCCGATGCCGCGTGGTATGCGCAGGCGGCGGACGACGTCACGCAGCCGGGTCGGAACGACGATGCGACGTTCATGTCGGCGCTGCGCATTTTCCGGCGCCGGCAGCTCGTGCGCATCGCGTGGCGCGATCTTGCGGGGTACGCGCCGATCGAGCAGATCCTGGCCGAGCTCTCGTGGCTCGCCGATGCCTGCATCAACGTGGCGTGCCGCCAGGCGGCGGCGCTGCTCGGCGCGCGTCACGGCGTGCCGCAGGACAGCGCATGGCGTCGAATTGCCGCTGCTCGTGCTGGGCATGGGCAAGCTCGGCGGCGGCGAGCTGAACTTCTCGTCCGACATCGATCTCGTCTTCCTGTATCGCCGAACACGGCGATACGGCAGGCGCGCGGCCGCTGGCGCACGAAGAGTACTTCGTGCGCGCGGGCAAGCGCGTGGCGCAACTGCTGGGCACGCCGACGGACGACGGCTTCGTCTATCGCGTCGACCTGCGGCTGCGCCCGTTCGGCGACTCGGGCCCCGTGGCCGTGAGCTTCGACGCGATGGAGGAATACCTGCAGCAGCATGGGCGCGACTGGGAGCGCTACGCCTACGTGAAGGCGCGTCCCGTGTACGGGGCGGAATCGGGCTTCGCCGATCTCTACCGCGATGCGCTGCGGCCGTTCGTCTATCGCCGTTACCTCGACTTCAGCGTGTTCGAGTCACTGCGCGCGATGAAGGAACTGATTGCGCGCGAGGTCGAGCGCCGCGAACTGCAGCAGAACGTGAAGCTCGGTCCCGGCGGCATCCGCGAGATCGAGTTCATCGTCCAGGCGTTCCAGTTGCTGCGCGGCGGCAGCACGCCGCGGCTGCAGACGCGCAGCCTGCTCGAGGCACTGCCGCAACTGGCCGGACAGAAGCTGCTGCCGTCCGACTGCCGTGGACGAGCTGCTCGAGGCCTATCGCTTCCTGCGGCGGGTCGAGAACCGCCTGCAGGAGTGGAACGACGAACAGACGCACGAGCTGCCCGTCGACGATCACGCCCGCGCGCGACTCGCGCTCGCCATGGGGCTGCCCGGCTGGCCTGAACTCGCGCGTCAGCTCGAGCACCATCGCGGTCGCGTCAGCGCGCATTTCCAGCGCGCGGTGTTTGCGCCCGGCGCCACGACCGCCGACGACGAGGCGAGCGCCGGGCTCGAGCACATCCTCGATCCCGAGCTCGACGATGCGCGCAGGCGCGAACGACTCGCGGTGCTGCAGGCTCCGGACCTGGTCGAGCCGTTCCTGCGACAGCTCGACCAGTTGCGCGAGGGCGCCTATTACCGGCGTCTCGACGAGACCGGTCGCCGCCGATTGCAGGTCCTGCTGCCGCGCCTGCTGCGGGCCGTGGCGCGCGTCCCGAATGCCGAAGCGGCGCTGTCGCGCGTGCTGAACGTGATCGAGCGCATCGGCGGTCGCACGGTGTACCTGGCGTTGCTCAACGAAAACGCGGTGGCGCGCGAACGGCTGTTCGAGCTCTGCGCGCATTCGCAGTTCCTGTCCGACCAGATCGCCGCGTTCCCGTTGCTGCTCGACGAACTGCTCGACGAGCGGTTGTTCGACGCGACGCCGACGCGAGCCGAGCTGGCCGTCGAGTTGCGCAACCGCATGGCGAACTGCGCGGCCGACGATACCGAGGAACAGGTCGAGGCCCTGCGGCAGTTCCAGCGGGCAGCGATGTTCCGCATCGCCGTCCCGGACCTCACTGGCCGTCTGCCGCTCATGAAGGTGAGCGACCGCCTGACGGACCTGGCGGAACTGCTCGTGCAGGAAACGCTCGATCTCGCGTGGCAGCAGATCGTCGCGCGGCACGGCGAGCCGTTGTGCGGGCCGGCGGAGGATGCATTGCGCGCGGCCGGCGTGGTCGTCGTCGCGTACGGCAAGTTCGGCGGCATCGAGCTCGGCTACGGGTCGGACCTCGACCTGGTCTTCCTGCACGATTCGAGCGGCGAAGTGCAGCGCACCGCCGGGCCGCACGTCGTCGACAACGGCGTGTTCTTCCTGCGGCTGGTGCAGCGGCTCGTGCACCTGCTCACGGTGCATTCGGCGGCCGGTCGCCTGTACGAGGTGGACACGCGCCTGCGCCCGAGCGGCAAGGGCGGCCTGCTGGTGCAGAGCATCGAAGGCTTCGCCGACTACCAGCGCACGGATGCGTGGACCTGGGAGCACCAGGCGCTGCTGCGTTCGCGCGCGGTTGCAGGTGGCGCTGCGCTGCAGGAATCGCTACGAGTCGCTGCGGGTCGAGTTGCTGCGCACGGCGGTGCGTCGCCCGACGCTGCGCGACGACGTGCGTTCGATGCGCGAACGCATGCGGGCGGAGTTGTCGAAATCGAAGGCGGGCGAGTTCGACCTCAAGCAGGACGAGGGCGGCATCACCGACGTCGAGTTCCTGGCCCAGTACTGGACGCTGCTCTGGTCGGCGCGTTATGCGGAGCTGGTGACGTTCTCCGACAACATCCGCCAGCTCGAGAGCCTGGCCTCGATCTGCCTGGTGCCGCAGGAGACCGTCGACGTGCTGACCGCTGCCTACCGGGCCTACCGGCAGCGGATGCACCACCTGTCGCTGGAAGGCGGTGACAGCGTCGCGCCTGCGACGGAGTTCGAATCGACCCGCGCCGCGGTCACCGCGATCTGGCGGGAAACGATGGAGCCGGGCCTATAATCCAACCACTCACTTCAGGGCATCCCTCCCATGGCTGAACTCCTCGTCCCGATCTCGCCCGGCGAACTCATCGACAAGATCACGATCCTCGAGATCAAGTCGGCGCGCATGACCGACGCGGCGAAGCTGCACAACGTGCGCACGGAACTGACGGCGCTCAACGACACCTGGCGCGCGTCGGCCTATTCAGCGGTGGACATCAGCGCCGAATGGACCGGCCTGCGCGACGTGAACGGCCAGTTGTGGGACATCGAGGACCGCATCCGCGACAAGGAACGGGAGAGCCTGTTCGACGCCGAGTTCATCGAGCTCGCGCGCGCGGTGTACGTGACGAACGACGAGCGCGCGGCGATCAAGCGCCGCATCAACACGAAGCTGGGGTCGAGCCTGGTGGAAGAGAAGAGCTACAAGGAATACCGGAAGTAGGGGAAGGGAGGAAGGGGGAGCGAAGGAAGTGAGTCCGCCGACCGATCCCCAGGGCCTGCCGCCGACTCGTGTTGGTACCTGCGGACACATCGACTGAGAAGCGGACGTTCGTGAATGCGAAAGATCGGCTCGAGCAGTTGCCAGCTGGACGCAGAGGTTCGATTGACTGCCGTGCGAAAAGCGGGTCACCACGATCGCGCAGCACACTGTCAGCGCTCGCTCGACCGCAGTCTTTCGGGACGCGTCCTGCGCGAGTCGGTCAACGCCGCTCTGAAGTACATGGCGCTCCACGGTCGAACCAGGCTACAGCGATGTATCGATCCAGGCGGCACGACATCGCCATACCCACGAGACGTGAGTCATCTTGCTTGACAGCACGAAGGATGCTGGTCGCGTTGCACATGCTTCGAGGCGAGTGCAAGCGCAAGCTGCGTCGTGGACATCGACGCGCCGGATGCGAGATTCAGACGGCTGTATGTCATCGGCGATGCCACGTGCAACGATACTGCTCGCGGCGCATCGTTCGCATCGCCTGCAGCGCATTGATGAGAGATGGAGCCGGCGGTCATGCACGATCGTTTGGCTCGGCGTGCTGGCCGAGACGAATCCAGCAGAGCGATCGCGGTCTTACGGAAGACAATGCAAGTTCATGCAAGTGGGTGCGCAGGCCGTTCGCACTGGCGAAATGACCCACAGCGCGAATCGACCGGCGTCAACCGGCGTTGCCTGATTCGACGCTCGCCCGTGCCGTCTCTATCGCGAACAGCCTCGGTGGCATCATCTGCCGAACAGTGATGGAGTCTGTCCACAGCCCTTCTTCCCTGCCCCCACTTCCTCTACTTCTTCAGCGTGTACTCCGCGCTGCAATAAGGGCACTTCGCCGAGCCGGTCTTCTCGACGGCCAGGAACACGCGGGGATGCGAATTCCACAGGTGCATGCCCGGCATCGGGCAGGCGAGAGGGAGGTCGGCGACGGTCACCTCGTACTGGTGCTGCGCATTCGGCTGGATGAGCTTGTCGCTGCGTTCGGCCGTCACGGTGATGCTGCCTCGTGTTCGTCGTCAGACTGGAAAATAACGGGTCGGCCCGTTGGTCGTGCATTATCGCGCAGCGGCCTTCACCCGCGCTACGCGAGCGAAGTATTCAGCCGGTCGGGGTGCGGGGCGCGCCCGCCAGCATCAGTTCGTCGAGCTTTTCGACCGCGTCGTCGACCTCGATCAGGTCCATCACGCCCGGCGACTCGATTTTCTCGGTCCACGGCAGGCTCTGCGCCGACCGGTTGAGGAAGCGGGTCGCGGCGCGGTCGTAGCGATCCACGCACCAGCGGCGGCTGTAATACGGGCCGCTGCGCTCCGGATTGGTGGCGGCATAGAGCCCGATCACCGGCGTGCCCACTGTCGTGGCCATGTGCGCCGGTCCCGAATCGGGTGACACCAGCACCGTCGCCCGCTGCAGCGTCGCCAGGAACTCGAGCAGCGTGTCGCGCCCGATCAGGTTGCGGCACGGCTGCCGCATTTCCTGCTCGATGCGCGCGCCGTATTCGAGCTCGAGCGGGCTGCGTCCGCCGCACAGCAGTACTTCCATGCCGTGACGCTCCACCGCGTGATCGGCGAGCGCGGCGTAGCGAGCGGAGCTCCAGTTGCGCAGCTCGTGGCTCGAGCAGGGACTGAGCACGAGCGTGGGCCGGGTCGGATCAGGGATCGCCTCGTTCGCATAGGCCAGGGCAGACTCCGGCAGCGGAATGTCCCAGCGCATCGAACGCGTGGTGACGCCCAGCCGCTCGGCGAAGCCGAACAGGCTGTCGAGCACGTGCTCGCGCGACCGCGCCTCGATCTTGGCGTTGGTGAAGAGCCACTGGCCTTCGCGTGCCCGGGCACGGTCGAATCCCAGCCGGTGCCGGGCCGGCACCATCATCGAAGCGATGCTCGCGCGCAGGGCCAGCTGCATGTGCAGCAGTGCGTCGAAGCGCCGGCCGCGCATCTGCGCGCGCAGGTCGCGATACCCCTGGGCGCCGGCTTTCTTGTCGAACACGATGAATTCGATGCCGGGGAGGTGGCCGAGCAGCTTGTGCTCGAGCTTGCCCAGGATCCAGGTGATCTGCGTCGACGGCCACGCGTCCTGCAGCGTGCGGACGACCGGCAGCACGTGACACACGTCTCCCAGCGCCGACAGGCGCAGGATGCAGATCGACGACGGCGGCGTGGTGAACAGGGGCGGCTTCATCTGCGGTTCGAAACGGTAGGCAGCGGCGTCGGGATCGTGAACAATCCGCACCGATGAACGAAGCAGCCGCCGCCGGGGAGGAGGCGCTCGCGCGCGGGGCGGGCGGCGCGATGCTATACGATGCCTCCTGTCTCCACCATCCAGACACGTCCGTGTTCGATCCGTCGCACTGGCAGGCGCAGGGCGCGCTCGAGACGACGCGCGGCGGGCGCGGCACGGTTGCCTTCGTGCGCGCGAGCCAGGACCAGCGCTGGGTGCTGCGCCACTATCGCCGCGGCGGACTCATTGCCCGTCTCTCGGACGACCTCTACGTGTGGACCGGTGCCGACCGCACGCGCGCGTTCAAGGAGTGGCGCCTGCTGCGTCAATTGCGTGCCTGGGGGCTGCCCGTGCCCACGCCCGTGGCGGCGAGGTACCAGCGTGCAGGGCTCTGCTACCGCGCCGACCTGCTCACCGCCGAACTGCCGGTGCGCCGCACGTTGACCCAGGCATTGCAGCAGGCGCCGTTGCCGGTCGAGGCATGGCACGCGATCGGCCAGTGCGTCGGTTCGCTCCACGCGCGTGGCGTGCAGCACGCCGATCTGAACGCGCACAACCTGCTCGTCGGCGCGACCAATGACATCTACGTGCTCGATTTCGATCGCGGCCGCATCCGTCCGCGCGGCGCCTGGGAACGGGCGGTGCTCGCGCGCCTGCGGCGTTCGCTGCAGAAGGTGACCGCTGACCTGCCGGCCGATCGCTTTGACGACGCGCACTGGCGCGCGCTGCTGTCCGGCGCCGGGACAGGCTGAACGCATCCATGCGACTGCTCTACGTCCTGCTGATCTACCTCGTCGCGCCCCTCGTGATCGCGCACGAAGCGTGGAAGGCCCTGTTCAATCCGGAGTACCGCGGTCGTCTCGGGCAACGGCTCGGCTTCGTGCAGCGCTCGACGCGGCCGGGATCGGTGTGGATTCACGCCGTGTCGGTGGGCGAAGTGCAGGCCGCGGCGGGGCTCGTCACGGAGTTGCGGCGCCGTCATCCGGCGTTGCCGATCGTGATCACCACGGTCACGCCGACCGGCGCACAGCGGGCAAGGTCGCTGTTCAAGGACGGCGTGCAGATCAGCTACCTGCCATACGACCTGCCGGGATCCGTCAGCCGCTTCCTGGACCGGATCGCGCCGCAGGCAGTGATCATCCTGGAGACGGAGATCTGGCCCACGCTGTACCACGAACTCGGCCAGCGGCGGATTCCGCTGCTGCTCGGCAGCGCGCGCGTCTCGACCCGGTCCGTCGATCGCTACCGGCGCATGGCCTCGCTGTTCCGCGACACGCTGTCGCACGGCATCCTGATCGGCGCCCAGACACCGGCTGACGCCGAGCGATTTCGCGCGATCGGCGCAGCGCCGGGCCGCGTGCAGGTGACGGGCAACATCAAGTACGACCTGGCGATTCCAGCCGCGACGGTCGACGCTGGCCGCGCGCTGCGACAGCAATGGGGTGCAGGGCGGCCCGTGTGGATCGCCGGCAGCACGCACGAAGGCGAGGAAGAGGCCGCGCTGGCAGCGCACGCAGCCGTGCGTGCACGCCATCCCGATGCGCTGCTGCTGCTGGTGCCGCGTCACCCGCAGCGTTTCGATTCGGTGCGTGCGCTGCTGCGCAAGCGCGGGGTGCCGCATGCGCAGCGCAGTTCGGGCAAGCTGCCCGCGCCGGGCGACGCGGTGTTCCTGGTCGATACGCTCGGCGAGTTGCAGATGTTCTACGCGGCCGCGGACATCGCGTTCGTCGCGGGCAGCCTGGTTCCGATCGGCGGGCACAGCCTGCTCGAGCCTGCCGTGCTCGGACTGCCGATGCTCTCGGGTCCGCACACGCACAATTCGCAGGACATCGCCGACCTGTTCGAACAGGCCGGCGCACTGCGCATCGTGCGCAGCCAGGAAGAGCTGGGCTATCGCCTGATCGAGTGGTTCGGCGACCCGGCGCGGGCACGCGCGACGGGCGCCCTCGGGCGCGAGGCGGTGGCGGCCAACCGTGGAGCGGTCGACCGCCTGGTCGCGATGATCGAGCCGCTGCTCAGGATCTTCGGCCTGACGACCGGCAGCGTCGTCGGCTGCGTCAGGAAGCCGTTGATCGCGTCGAGGTCGTCCTGCTTCAGGCCACCGGTGGCCGATTCGAGGCGCACGATGTTGATCAGGTAGTCGTAGCGGCTGCGAGCGTAGTCGCGCTGCGCTTCGAACAGGCGACGACGCGCATCGAGCACGTCGACCGTCGTGCGCGTGCCGACTTCGAAGCCGGCTTCCGTCGCTTCGAGCGCGGTCTGGCTCGACTTCACGGCCTGCTGCAGCGCCTGCACGCGCGCCTTCTCGGCGAGCACGCCGAGGTACGCATCGCGCGTCTCGCGCTCGGCCGAACGCATGGTGCCCTCGAGCTTCTCGCGGGCCGCACGGTGCAGGTGCACCTGCTCGCGCACGCGCGATTGCGTTCCGCCGCCGCTGAAGATCGGGATATTCAAGCGCAGGCCGATCACGTCGCTGGTCTGGCTCGAGTCGGCCGAGCCGCCCACACGGTCGCCCGAGCCGAGGTTGCCCGACGGGTCGAACGACTGGTTGGTCTGCGTCGCGTCGCGGTTGCTCTCGCCGTACTGCGCGAAGAGATCGACCGTCGGCAGGTGGCCGCTCTGCGCGACCTTGACGTTGGCACTTGCCACTTCCGAATTCAGGCGCGCGGCGACCACGCTGAGGTTGTTCGCGAGCGCGAGGTCGACCCACGCCTGCTCGTCCTGCGGGTCCGGCTTGTTGAGCGGCATCTGTTCTGCCGGCTTCACCAGCGCCTGGTAGTCCTTGTCGGTGAGTTCGCGCAGCACTTCCTGCGAGGTCGCGAGCGCGCGCTTGGCGGCAATGACGCCGGCCGTCGCGCTGTCGTGCGCGGCGCGTGACTCCTGCACGTCCGTGACTGCGATCAGGCCGACTTCGAAACGCTTCTCGGCCTGTTCGAGCTGCCGGCTGAATGCTTCGAGCGTCGCCTGCGCGGCCTCGAGCGTGTCCTCGGCGGCCAGCACGTCGAAATAAGCCTGCGCGACGCGCACGAGCAGGTCCTGTTGCGCAGCGCGATACGTCGCCTCGGCCACCGCCACCTCGCGAATCGGCGCGCTTCAGTTCCTGCCACTGGTCCCACCGGAACACGGTCTGGGTCAGTTCGGCGCGGTAGTCCCAGTACTGGCTGACGTCGGTCGAACTCTTGTTACCGACCGTGACGATGTTGCCCGTGGCCTGGTTCACTTGCGGAAAGGTCGACTCGCCATCGGAATTGGCCGTGTAGACCTGGCCGCCGACGTTGATCTGCGGCAGCAGCAGGGCACGCGCCTGCGGCTTGACCTCGAGCGCGGCCGCGCGCCGTGCCTCGGCTTCGCGCACCAGCGGGTCGCTGCGCACCGCGTCCAGGTAGACCTCGATCAGGTTCTCGGCGCGGACCGGGGCCGTGCCCAACAGGGCAGCCGCGACGCTGCAGGCGAGAAGGAAGGATTTCGTCGTCATGGGTACACCGTGGCGGCCGAAGCCGCGCAATTGGTCAACTAGTGTTGTACTAGACTATATCACCTGCGGGCCGATTGGCTAGCCCCCGGGCCCGCCGGTTCAGAACACGAACTTGGGCGGCTCCGGCGCGTGCAGCAGGGCGGGCATCCCCGTCTCGAACAGGCTCTCGCGGGACCAGTCGGACGGCCCGGTGCGCGTCACCCGAACCGCCTCGAGCATCGGGCCGGTGCCGACGCACGCGAACAGCCGGCCGCCGACCTTGAGCGCGCGCTCGAAGCGGGCATCGTAGACCGGCAGCGAGCCCGTCAGGGCGATGACGTCGTAGGCGTCGCGTTCGGCGAGCTGCATGGCGTCGGCCGTTGCGGCGACGACGTTGTGGGTGCCGGTGCGCGCAAACGTGTGCGTGGCGCCGGCGACGAAGTCCGGGAACAGGTCGATGGTGCGCACGCTGCGGGCCAGCTGCCCGATGCAGGCCGCGAAGAAGCCGGTGCCGGTGCCGACTTCGAGCGCGTGCTCGTGCGGCTGGATCTCGAGCGCCTGCAGGATGCGGCCTTCGACCTTCGGGGGCAGCATGCACTGGCCGTGCGCCAGTGGCACGCTGGTGTCGGCAAAGGCGAGCTCGCGATAGGCGGCGGGAACGTACTCCTCGCGCGGCACCTGCTGCAGGGCATCGAGCACCTTGAGGTCGAGCACCTCCCAGGCGCGGACCTGCTGTTCGATCATCTGGCGGCGGGCGAATTGGACGTCGAACATGCGGGTGATTCCAGGTGCGGGGGATACGGGGATCCGGCGGCGCGGCCGGCGCGAAGGTTAAGGTCTCGGCACCGGCGCGACAAGCCAAACTGCCTGTGGATTATGGTGAATCCGGCGGGTGCGCGCGATACGTTCCTATATGCTGCTGTCGCAAGCCTGGGGCATGAACGAAAACAACTACAAAACCTTGCAGGAACGCGGCTGCCCGCGGCCCGACAGGGACATGGCCAGTCCGGAGAATGACACCGTGATGTTCGCGCTGATCCTGCTGGGAGCCGTGGCGGTCGTGCTGGCCGTGGCGCTGCTGCAGCGTGCGCGCGAAATCCAGCGCCTGCGCGAGCTCGGCGAGCGCCTGCAGGCCGTCGCCGACAGCGGCGACCTGGCCGAGCGCCTCACGCCGCATGCGGGCGAGGGCAGCGCCGGCGAGATCGCCGGCGGCGTCGACCGCCTGATCGAGCGACTGCAGGTCGAGAGCTCGGCACGCGAAGAGCGCGAGAGCGTCTACCGGCGGCTGCTCGAAACGATGAACGAAGCGATGCTGGTCGAGCGCGACGGCATCCAGCTCGCGAACGCGCGCTTCGCGGAACTCACGGGCGTGGCGAATCCCGGCAAGCTGTTCGGCCGCCGGCTCGCCGACCTCGTCCACGCCGACTACGCCGAACTCGTCACCGAATACCTGCGCCGCCACGCGGCGGGCGAAGCCGCGCCTGCGCGGCTCGAGGTCGAACTGCAGCCGGATGCCGCTGGCAAGCCGCACCGGCTCGAACTCAGCTTTGCGCGCACGATGCTGGATGGGCGTGCCGCGGTGATGGTGACCGGCGTCGAGATGTCGCCGCACGCGACCGCCGAAACAGTCCGCCTCGCGCAGCCACGGCAGCGCCTGGGAAGCGCTCGATTCGCTCGCCGAAAGCGTGCTCACGACCGACGTCGACGGCCGCATCGTCTACATCAACTCGTCCGGCGAGCAGCTGATCGGCAAGCCGGCCAGCGAGATCCTCGGCCGCACGCTCGGCGACGTCATCGAGCTGGTGGACGAAGGCGACCGCAAGGCCGCGAGCGACCCCGTGCGCCAGAGCCTGACGACCGGCGCGCGCGTGACTCTCGGCCGCCGCGGCATGCTCGTCTCGGCCGCAAGCGACGGCGAGCGTTCGATCGAGTTGACGGTGTCGCCCATGCGCGATGCCAATGGCCGCGTCGACGGCGCCGTCATCGCGTTGCGCGACGTCAGCGACCTGCGCGGCCTCACGCAAGGCAATGACCTACCAGGCGAGTCACGACGCGCTGACCGGCCTGGTGAACCGCCGCGAGTTCGAGCGCCGTCTCGAGGAAGCGCTGGAGGCGACGCAGGGTGGCGCGCGGCACGTGCTGTGCTACCTCGACCTCGATCGCTTCAAGGCCGTCAACGACGAATGCCGGCACGCACCTCGCCGGCGACGGCATGCTGCGCGAGGTCGCCGCGCTGATCAAGGACGCGGTCCGCGATTCGGACACCGTCGGCCGCCTCGGCGGCGACGAGTTCGGCATCCTGCTGGCGGGCTGCCCGCTCGAGAAGGCGCGGCAGATCGCCGACGACGTCGTGCGCGCGGTCAACGACCACCGCTTCGTCTGGAAGGACAAGATCTTCAGCATCGGCGTCAGCGTGGGCCTGGTCGAGGTGACGGCCGAAAGCACGTCCATCGAAGACCTGCTGCACGCGGCGGACTCCGCCTGCTACGTCGCCAAGAACCAGGGCGGCCACGTCCACGTGTACTCGGCGCGCGACGAGGCCGATGCCCGCCAGCGCGGCGAGATCCTGTGGCTGCAGCTGCTGCAGTCGGCGCTCAAGGACGACCGCTTCGAGCTGCACGCGCAGCCGATCATGCATGCGTCGCCGGACGTGCAGGAAGGCGGTCCCGGACTCGAGATCCTGCTGCGGCTCAAGGACGACAAGGGCGCGCCGATCGCCCCGGCCGAATTCATGCGCGCGGCCGAGCGCTACCGCCTGATGCCGCACGTCGACCGGTGGGTCGTGCAGACCTCGCTGACGTTGCTGGCGCGCGGCGCCATCCGCCTCGCGCCCGACCGCAGTCTCTGCATCAACCTGTCCGGCCAGACGCTCGGCGACGGCGCCTTCCTCGAATTCGTGGTCGATTGCTTCGATCGCACCGGCATCGCGCCGAACCGCATCTGCTTCGAGGTCACCGAGAACGCGGTCATCACCAACATCGAGCACGCGCGCCGCTTCATCGGGGTGCTGCACGGCATGGGCTGCCAGTTCGCGCTCGACGACTTCGGCCGCGACCTCAGTTCGTTCGCGAACCTGAAGAACCTGTCGATCGATTACCTGAAGATCGACGGCTCGTTCATCCGCAACCTGGCCTCGGACAACGTCAACCAGGCGATGGTGACCGCGATGATCAAGCTCGCGAGGTCGCTGAACTTCAAGGTCATCGCCGAGCAGGTCGAAGACCTGAGCGCGCTCGATTCGGCGCGCCGCATGGGCGTCGACTTCGTCCAGGGCTACCAGGTGGGCCGCCCGGCGCCGTTGCCGCTCGCCGGCTGACAGCAGGGATTCCCGCGGTCGAGCTTGCGCACGGGCGCGGCGATCCACGACAGGAAAGGCGTTCCCACTCCGGTATCCTGCGGGCCGTGATCACGATCGCCTCGCTCTTCGTTTACCCCGTCAAGTCCTGTCGCGGCATTGCAGTCATGCAGGCGCAGTTGACGCCGCGCGGGCTGCAGTACGATCGCGAGTGGATGGTGGTGTCGCCGGACGGCCGCTTCCTCACGCAGCGCGAAGAGCCACGCCTGGCGCTGGTCGGCACGGCGCTGCAGGATGATCACCTCGAACTCTCCGCGCCCGGCCTGCCGAAACTGGCCGTGCCGCTGCAGCGATCCGTCCGTGGAGCGTCCGTCGAGGTCACCGTCTGGCGCGATCGCGTGCAGGCCTTCGATGAAGGTCATGCGGCCGCGAGCTGGTTCGGCGAGCACCTGCGCCGCGACGTGCGGCTCGTGCGTTTCGACGATGCCCGACCACGACCTACGGACCCCGCGTGGTCGCACGGGCTCGCTGGCACGAGTGCGTTTGCCGACGGCTACCCGGTGCTGGTGCTTTCGCGCGCCTCGCTCGACGACCTGAATTCGCGCCTGCCGTCACCGCTGCCGGTCGACCGCTTCCGGCCGAACGTGTTGCTGGACGGCTGTGCGCCGTATGCCGAGGACGCGATCGGCGCGCTCGCAAGCCAGCACGTGCGGCTGCGGATCGTGAAGCCCTGCACCCGCTGCGTCATCACGACGACGGACCAGGCTACGGGCGCTGCCGCAGGGCGATGAACCGCTGCGCACGTTGAAGGCGTATCGCTGGGATGACGCCCTGCGCGGCGTGACGTTCGGCCAGAACGCGATCGTCGAGCGTCCGGGCCGGCTCGAAGTGGGCACGCTGCTGACGAGTGAGTAGTGATTAGTGAATAGTGACTAGTGAAGTGCTAGTGATCCGACCACTCACTACTCACTACGTCACTAATCACTTCCCAGAGCGCGGCACTGCGATACGCGTAACAGTACGCGGCGACGTACGCCGGAACGATCAGCAGCGTAAGCGCCGCGGTGAACAGCGCAACCGCGCGATCGCCCAGCATGACCGGAATGAGCATGACGGCGTTGGCGAACAGGACCAGCCAGAACACGACGCGCCAGTAGCGCTTCGCTGCCGATGCGACGCTGCAGCGCGTAGCCCCAGAGCGCCGTGAGCAGCGCGGCGCTCAGTGTCCAGTTGCCGAGCGTGAGCGCGGTCACCTCGCCGCCGCGCGAGAGATTCACGGCCTCGCCCGCGAGCACGCCGAACGTGAGCACGGCGGCGTACACGACCCAGCCGGCCTTGGCTCCGCTCAGTGGATGCGCGGCCACGTCAGTAGTGCGGCGGGATCTCGACCCCGTTCGGGTCGCCGCCGCGGTCCTCGAGCTGCTGCACCTGCTCGACCAGTTGCTGGTTGCGGTCGCGCAATGCGTCGAGCTCGCGCTGCTGCCGGTACAGGACGTCGCTCAATTCCTGCAGTGCGCGCTCGAGGTGCGCCACCTTGAATTCGAGTGCGTCGATGCGATCGCTCATCGCGCTGCCGCCGGCGCGCGATAGTCGGCGGTGACGACGCCGACCTGCAGTGCTTCCGCCTCGTGGTCCAGCTCGCGCCACGTTTCGGCCAGCGCAGCTTTTTCCCAGTCACGCATCGCGGGAAGTTCGAGCAGGCGCTGCACGTACTGCGGGGCGTTGCCCGTCAGTGTCGATGCCGTAGGTGCGCACGCGGTAGGCCACGGGGCAATAGAACGCATCGACCACCGTGAACTCGGGGCCGGCGAGGAACGGTCCGCCGAAGCGCGCCAGGCCTTCGTTCCACAGTTCGTCGATGCGGCGGATGTCCGCGACGAGCGCGGGCGGCTGCGTGTGCAGCTGCACGCGCAGGCCGACGTTCATCGTGCAGATGTTGCGCAGCGTGGCGAAGCCCGAGTGCATTTCGGCCGCTGCGCAGCGTGCCCAGGTGCGCGCCGCGGCGTCGGCCGGCCAGAGGCCCGGGTGACGCTCGGCGAGAAACTCGCTGATGCCGAGGGAGTCCCACACCACGGTTGTCACCGTCGCGCAGGCAGGGCACCTTGCCCGAGGGCGAGAAGGCGCGGAACGCATCGAAGTTCGAGCCGCGCGCAAACGGCTTGACGTGCTCGACGAACGGAATGCCGCGCGCGCGCAGCAGGACCCATGGCCGCAGCGACCACGACGAATAGTTCTTGTTGCCGATGTAGAGCTCGTACATGGGAGGCCTCCTGGTCCGTCCGCGCGATCCGACGCGGGGCCGCATGATACAGCCGCGCGCGGTCAGTACTTGTGCGTCGAGAGCAGCAGGTTGGTCTCGGAGTTGGCCACGCCTTCGATGCGGCGGATGCGGCTCAGCACGCGGTCGAACTCCTCGAGCGTATCGGCGCGCAGCTCGGCGATGATGTCCCAGCGGCCGTTCGTCGTGTGCAGCGCGGACACGGACGCGTCACCCCGCAGCGAACGCAGCACCTTCTCGACGTTGTTGCCCTCGACCGCGATCAGCATCAGCGCCGTGATGCGGCGGTCGTCGTCGGGTGCTGCCAGGCGGACGGTGTAGCCCGCAATCACGCCTTCCTGCTCGAGCCTGGCGATGCGGTTCTGGACGGTGCCACGGGCCACGCGGAGGGTGCGCGCGATGGTGGCCGCAGGCATGCGGGCGTTGCCACGCAGGAGGCCGACGAGCTGGCGGTCGAGGTCATCCATGGGGCACCCGTCGATCTGGCGAATTGATCAATTATGATGACGAAACGATCAAATTATAGACCAGATAGATAGCTTTGCTGGCTTCCTGTTGGCTCCCCCGCGACCGATCATGCTCCGACGGGCCCGTGATTCGTCGTTCTGTGTCGGCCCGGGCAAGGGGGCAGCGATGGTCGACTATATCGGCGTCAGTGACATCCAGCGCATCGTGAATGCGGTCGGACCGGCGGAATTCATCGCCCGGCTGGCGGGCGAAATCGAGGCCGATTACCGGCGCTGGCCCGAGTTCGAGAAGTCGCCGCGCCTCGCGAGCCATTCGCCGGTCGGCGTCATCGAACTGATGCCGGCGACCGACGGCAAGCTGTACTCCTTCAAGTACGTCAACGGTCATCCCAAGAACACGGCCGAGGGCCTGCTGACGGTCACTGCGTTCGGCGTGCTGGCGGACGTCGACACGGGCTATCCGTTGCTGCTCTCCGAACTCACGGTGACCACGGCATTGCGGACGGCCGCGACGTCGGCCCTGGCGGCGCAGCAGCTGGCGCGTCCCGACAGCCGCGTGATGGCGTTGATCGGCAATGGCGCACAGAGCGAGTTCCAGGCCATCGCGTTCCACCGTCTGTGCGGGATCCGCGAACTGCGGCTCTACGACGTGGACCCGCAGGCCACGGCCAAGCTCGTGCGCAACCTGGCCGCCATGCCGGAGTTGTCGGACCTGCGCGTGGTGCGGACGCACTCCGCGGCCGAGGCCTGCAAGGGCGCGGACATCGTCACCACCGTCACGGCGGACAAGCGCAACGCGGTCATCCTGACCCCGCCGATGATCACGCCCGGCATGCACATCAACGGCGTCGGTGGCGACTGCCCGGGCAAGACGGAATTGCACGCGGACATCCTGCGGTTGCCGGACATGCGCGTCGTGGTCGAGTTCGAGGCGCAATCGCGGATCGAGGGCGAGATCCAGCAGATGCCGCCGGACTACCCGGTGATCGAACTCGCGCAGGTGCTGCGCGGTGAAGCGGTGGCACGACGCTCGGAGCGTGACATCACGCTGTTCGACTCCGTCGGCTTCGCGCTGGAAGACTACTCGGCATTGCGGTTCCTGCACGCACTCATCTCGCAGCAGCGGCTCGGCCGCCGCGACCTCGACCTCGTGCCGGTGCTCGACGACCCGAAGGACCTGTTCGGCGGAACGCTGGCCGGCTCGCAGGGCGTCGCGCGGCCCCGCAAGCGCAAGACGGCCTGAGATGACGCCATGACCGGAACCATCGCGTTGATCGGCGCTCCCACCGACGTCGGCGCGGGCGCGCGCGGCGCCTCCATGGGCCCGGAAGCGTTGCGCGTCGCACAGCTGCAGGCCGTGCTCGAAGCGCAGGGCCTCGCAGTGGTCGATCGCGGCAACCTGGGCGGTCCGCCGAATCCCTGGCAACCTCCGGACGGTGGCTACCGTCACCTGCGTGAAGTGGTGGAATGGAATCGACTGGTGCACGAGGCCGTGCTCGAAGAGCTCGCTGCCGCACGGCTGCCGATGCTGCTCGGCGGCGACCACAGCCTGGCGATCGGGTCGATCAGTGCCGCCGCGAAGCACTGCCGCAACACGGGACGCAAGCTGCGGGTGCTCTGGTTCGACGCGCACGCCGACTTCAACACCAACGTCCTCACGCCGAGCGGCAACGTGCACGGCATGCCGGTCGCCTGCCTGTGCGGTCACGGCCCGTCGGAGCTCGTGTCGATCGGCGGCCAGGTGCCTGCGATCGATCCTGCGCAGCTGCGGCAGATCGGCATCCGCAGCGTCGACGCCGGCGAGAAGCGCTTCGTGCACGAGGTGGGCATCGAAGTCTTCGACATGCGTTACATCGACGAGATGGGCATGCGGCACACGCTGGAGCAGGCCCTGCTCGGCGTCGATGACGACACCCATGTCCACGTGAGCCTCGACGTGGACTTTCTCGATCCCGACATCGCGCCCGGCGTGGGCACGACGGTGTCCGGCGGGCCGACCTATCGTGAGGCGCAGCTCTGCATGGAAATGGTGGCCGACACGGGCCAGCTTGCCTCGCTCGACATCGTCGAGCTCAATCCCGCTTTCGACATCCGCAATCGCACGGCCGAAGTCGCCGTGGACCTCATCGGTTCGCTGTTCGGCAAGAGCACCCTGATGCGCAAGTAAGGTGCTTCCGGCGACACGGCGGGCGCGGTAATCTGCGCGCTCCGCAAGCAGCGAGCCGCAAGTTCTCACCATGCGCTGGATCCGCATTGCCCTGTTGGTTGGCCTCGCCGTCGCGGCGGCCAGCGGCTGGTTGTCGCGCGAGACACCGCGCGGAACGGGCACCGGACCCGAGGTTGCGTCGGAGTGGGGTTCCGCTGCGTCGCAGCCGGACATCGCTGGATTGCCGGCCGAGGCACGGCAGACGCTGCGGCTGATCGAAGCCGGCGGACCGTTTCCCTACGACCGTGACGGCGCGACGTTCCAGAACCGGGAGGGACGATTGCCCGCGCAGTCCCCCGGCTACTATCGTGAATACACGGTGACGACGCCGGGATCGTCCGATCGCGGAGCGCGCCGCATCGTGAGCGGTGGGAACCCGCCGGTCGAGTTCTATTACACGGACGACCACTACCGCAGCTTCCGCCGGATCGAGGTGCCGCACCCATGACCGAGCTCGTGCGCGATGTCGCACTGACCGACGACACCGTGCGCGGCATCGAGCTGCTGGCATCGTCACTCGACTGGCCGTGCTACGTCGTCGAGCTCAGGGGTTGCATGGACAAGACGCAGCTGCTCGAGCGGTGCGCCGACGTGCTGCGGTTCCCAAGCTGGTTCGGCCAGAACTGGGACGCGTTCTTCGATTGCCTCGTCGACCTTGCAAGCGCGCGCCGGGCACGCGGTTGCGTGATCGTGTTGCGTCACGCCGGCGAACTGCGGGTGACCTCGCCCGAGGCGTTCGATACGGCCCGCTCGATCCTGGCGGATGCGGCCAAGGTGTGGAGCGACCGCGGCGTCGCGATGCGCGTGTTCGTCGAGACCCTCTGAAGCGGCTGCGGTCAGCGCGTGGCTCGCGGCCAGAAGTGCGGGCCAGGCGACTGTATCGTCTGTTTCATTGCTGACCGTCCGGGCAGCGGCCTGTTGGCTGTCCCGCGGTTGCTTTATGCGCGTCAGCCAGACCTGATGCGGGCTCCAGGATCCCGACTCGACACCGTCTTGTGCGTTCTCTTCGGTCGGAATCCGATCGTTCGCCGCATTGTCGGCATTGCCTGCCATGGTGGTTGCCCAATTCATAGATCGCTTCCTGCTTGATTGCTTGCGGTCACTCGGCCGGTTGACGGACTGACGCTGCGTCAGTCGCGACTCGTCCTGCTCGCGTGGCCCGCGCGGGACATGGCGCCGTGTCGCCAGGAATGATCCAGCGAGCGCTGGCGTCGGAAGTCGTCCCGCAATGAACGAACGGTGATCGTGAGGCCCAGGGCAGTCACGATGAAGATCATCGCTGCCGGGCCAATCAGCGCAAGCGACCACATTTCCACATCGCGGTCCTGCTCGAATTTCCGTCCATTCGCGACCCTGCTGGCCTTCCAGTCGGAGTCGTACGTCTGGGTCGTCGGCAGTTCGCCCTGCAACATGTTGAACGCGGGCGGTGCCGCGGGGTCGTCAGCCGCCACGGGCAGCGCGAGGAACAGCGAGACGATGGCCGCGATCGTCAACCCGAACATTCGTGAATTCATTCCAGCTCTCCAGGCGCGCGCGGCGATTCGAGGCGGGCAGTGTCGGCTGCCGCCCGATGCGCGTCTGTACGGCATCGAACAAAAATCTTGTGGGAATTCGGCTCCTTTTGGAGCGGGCGCCGCGCAGGAAGACCCGTCGTCAGGCGCCGGGTGGTGTCGCCAGCCCTTCGATGCGATCCGTTTCGCGCTTGACGACCGAATAGCACTCGCAGCACAGCTGCTCGAGCTGCGGTCGATCGAGCACGGTGATCTGCCCGCGACTGTAGCTGATGACGCCGAGCTTCTGCAGCTTGCCCGCGGCGTCGGTGACGCCCTCGCGGCGCACACCGAGCATGTTCGCGATGAGTTCCTGCGTCATGACCAGCTTGTTGGACTTCAGCCGGTCCAGTGACAGCAGCAGCCACCGGCACAGTTGCTGGTCGACGGAGTGGTGCCGGTTGCACACCGCGGTCTGCGCCATCTGGGTGATCAGCGCCTGCGTGTAGCGCAACAGCAGGAGTTGCAGTTCGCCATTGCGATGAAACTCGTCCTTCAATCGCTGGCCGGCCAGCCGGTACGCGTGGCCTGCGCTCTGCACGATCGCGCGGCTGGGCGTCGTGCCGCCTCCCATGAAGAGTGCGATACCGATAAGGCCTTCGTTGCCGACGACCGAAATTTCTGCCGACGCGCCGCTTTCCAGCACGTACAGCAGTGAAACGATCGAGTCGGTTGGGAAGTAGACGTATTCCAGCGCGTCGCCCGATTCGTACAGCACCTTGCCGAGCGGCATCGCGACGAGACGCAGGTGCGGAAAGACGCGTTCACGCTCTTCGGGTGAGAGCGCAGCCAGCAGGTAGTTCTGCTCGGGAAGGTGTTGCTCTGGCGAGGCGGTGGTGTCCGTCACTGCGGCCATCCACGGCTTGGCGGTGTCTCAGGATACATCGGAATCGCGCGTCTGTACGACACCGCACAAAACGTTCGGCCGTTGGATTCGTGCTAGGAACAGCCTGCTCGTGCTCAATTCATTGCTCGTGCGTAGGTGTTCTGGTTCGCGAAATAGCACGCACAGGCGGAGGCCTCGAGTCCTCGGCGATCCAGTACCGTGATGTCACCGCGGCTGTAGCGGATCAGCTTCTGCTGCTGCAGGGAGCCTGCTGCATGCGTCACACCTGCGCGACGCACGCCCAGGATGGAGGCAAGCGACTCGTGCGTCGAATGGAAGTGGTCCGAGTGCGCCCGATCGCGAGTCATCAGCAACCAGCGAGCCAACCTTGCCTCGACGACGTGGAACCGTGTGCAGGCGACCGTCTGCGCCGACTGGCACATGACGACGTAAACGTAGCGCTGCAGGCGACCGCGCAGGGCGATGCTGCGTTCGAGCTCGTCGCGAAAGGTGGCAGCGTCGATCTGCCAGGCCGTCCCGGCGTCCTGCACCAGGGCAAGTGATGGTGCGATGGCCACACCAAGCACCAGCGACGTGCCCAGCATCCCTTCGTCACCGACGAGTCCCACCTGCAGCTGGTCGTGTCCGTGGAGCGTAGCGATCAGCGAAACGGAACCGCCAGTGGGAAAGTAGACGTCACGAATGCGCTCGCCCGGTTCATACAGCACGTCCGCCGTTTCCAGTTCGATGGAATTGGACTTGCCGAGGAGGCGGCGACGGTCCGCGTCAGGCAAGGCCGGCCAGCAACCGGTTGGTCGCCACAGCCCGCCTGGCAGTCTTTGTCGGAAAGTGCGTCATCACGTCTGCTGTCACCTGGAACGGCGACCGTGAAAAGACAGCCCGGGATCGTTGCCGAACCCGGGCCGCGCCGCGTGCGTGGGGGTGCATCGCACGCGGTGCATCAGGTCAAGCTCGTCGGCCCTGGATCACGTTGATCAGCACGACGATGATGGCCAGCACCAGCAGGATGTGAATGAAGCCGCCCAGGGTGTAGGAGCTGACCAGCCCCAGCAGCCAGAGCACGGCCAGTACGACTGCGATGGTCCACAACATTGTTATCTCCTCA
Source organism: uncultured Gammaproteobacteria bacterium (assembly GCA_963828265.1). GTDB lineage: Bacteria > Pseudomonadota > Gammaproteobacteria > Steroidobacterales > Steroidobacteraceae > RPQJ01. The sequence continues at coordinate 32,119 of CAWHEA010000009.1, forward strand.
TCTCGTCACGTGGTGTTCGGGTGTTTCAGCGTCAATCGGCGTTGTCAGTTCAGGACCAGTTCGCCGTTCTCGACCGGGATGCTGCTGCCCGGGTCATGGTCCATCCGCACCGTGCCTTCGTGGTCGCCAAGGCGATAGCGCACCTGGTAGCCGTCGGGCTTCTGCACCGAGTCGTAGACCGTGCGGCAGCGCTGCTCGACCGACTGGGTCGTATTGTTGTCCTGCATGTGCTTCTGGACCTTGCTGCCGGCATAACCGCCGGCCGCTGCTCCGGCCACGGTCGCCACCGTCTGGCCATCGCCGTGACCGATCTGGTTGCCGAGCACTCCGCCCGCGACCGCGCCGATGAGGGCGCCCGTCACGCGCTTTGGATCCTTGACAGCGGCCTGGTGTGTGACGACTTCACTGCCGCAGACCTGCCGTGGCGTCTTGACCGTGCGGGTCATCGGCTCGACGTTGAGCACCTTGGCCGACCTTCCCTGGTCCATCGTCTGGTAGCCTGCGTAGGCACCGGCCGCAGTGACTGCGATGCCGCCAACGACCAGCCCGGTAAGTAATGATTTGTTCATCTGTCTTCTCCATTCGACGGCACTCCGTCACGGAAAATTTCCGAAACGGAACTGCGTGGTCGATGTCCTGCAGGCTACTCGGACTGCTGCAGGGGTCTGTTCGCTACCGCACTGATCGCCATGCGGCGCCTGCGTCCGTAACTGATCGCTATGTGCGCGAGCGTACCGAACGTATCGGGACTGCCGCGGATGATTGCTGCATGCGCCGTTTGCTTCACGTCGTCGTCTTGTTGCTCACGCTTGCGGCCTGCAGCACGTTGCCCCGCGTCGCACCGGAAAGCGCACCTGCCACCTCGCCGGTGCAGGTCGAGGGCGCACGTGGACCGCTGCCTGCCGCGCGCAGCCGCGAGATCCTCGCCGGACTCGAGCACGGCGCCGACGACACGGCAATTTTCGATCGCCACCTCGCCGTCGAGCAGGCCGTGACGGGAACGCCGCTCGTCAGCGGCAACCGAGTCCGCCTGCTCGAGGACGGGCCCGACACCTATCGCGCCATGTTCGCCGCCATCGCTGCCGCGAGCGACCACATCAACATGGAGACGTACATCCTCGAAGACGACGAAGTCGGCCGGCGCTTTGCAGACGCGCTGATCGAGAAGCAGCGGCAGGGCGTGCAGGTCAACCTGATCTACGACAGCGTGGGCACGCTCAACACGCCGGAGGAGTTCTTCCAGCGCCTGCGTGACAATGGCATCCGCACCCTGCAGTTCAATCCGGTCAATCCGGCGACGGCGAAAGCGGGCTGGGAGCTGAACCAGCGCGACCACCGCAAGCTCCTGATCGTCGATGGCCGCACCGTGTTCCTCGGCGGCATCAACATCAGCAGCGTGTACTCGGGTGGCTCGTCCCGCCGGCAATCGAAGCCGCGGACCGACGGCAAGCAATCGTGGCGGGATACGGATCTGCAGATCGAAGGGCCGGTGGTCGAGGAATTCCAGAAGCTCTTTCTGGCCACCTGGCTGGCGCAGCAAGGCGAGCCGCTGGCGCCGCGGAATTTCTATCCGTCGCCACAGGCGCAGGGCAAGGAAGTCGTGCGTGCGATCGGCAGTTCGCCCGACGATGAATTCAGCCTGATTTACGTGACGCTGCTGTCGGCAATCGCCAGCGCCGAGACCGAGGTCTGGCTGACCAACGCCTATTTTGTTCCGGACCCACAGCTGCTGGCTGCGCTGAAAGCCGCGGCCGCGCGTGGTGTCGACGTGCAGGTCGTGCTCCCCGGGCGCACCGACTCCGCGCTGGTCTTTCACGCCGGACGGTCCTACTACGACCAGTTGCTGCAGGATGGCGTGATCATTTTCGAACGACGCGATGCACTGCTGCACTCGAAGACGGCCGTGATCGACGGCGTCTGGTCCACGGTCGGCTCGACCAACCTCGACTGGCGCAGCTTCCTGCACAACTACGAGGTCAACGCCGTGGTGCTGGGGACCGAGTTCGGCGACCGGATGCGCAAGGCGTTCGCGCGCGACGTCGCGCAGTCCGAGCAGATCACGCTCCAGCAATGGCGCGAGCGCTCCATCTCACTGCGCCTGAAGGAGCAGTTCGCCCGGCTCTGGCAGTACTGGCTGTAACGGTCGCGCGGTGCCGTGCGGGCTCAATGCGCCGGAACGGCAGAGGTGACTCGCCACACGGTGTTCCCGACGTCGTCCGCGACCAGCAAGGCCCCCTTGGTATCGATTGCGACGCCGACGGGCCGACCGCGTGCGTTGCCGGCTTCATCGACGAAGCCTGCGAGTACGTCGATCGGCAGGCCGGAAGGCCGGCCAGCGACGAACGGCACGAAGATCACCTTGTAGCCGCTGCGGGGCCGGCGGTTCCACGAGCCGTGCTGCCCGATGAACATGCCTTGCTGAAACCGGGACGGGCAGGGCGTTGTGAGTGGATTGCACCAGCCCGAGCGACGCCGTATGCGCGCCCAGGGCATAGTCGGGTGCGATCGCGGTGGCCACCAGGTCCGGCCGCTGCGGCGTGACGCGCGTATCCACGTGCTGCCCGTAGTAGCTGTAGGGCCAGCCGTAGAAGGCGCCGTCCTGCACCGCCGTCATGTAATCGGGGACGAGGTCATTGCCGAGTTCGTCGCGCTCGTTGACTGTGGTCCACAGCGCACCCGACACGGGTTCCCACGCGAGACCATTCGCGTTGCGCAGCCCCGTTGCGAACACGCGGTGCTCCCCGCTGTGAGCGTCGATCTCCCAGATCGCTGCGCGACCGGCTTCTTCGGCCATGCCGTGTTCGGCTACGTTGCTGTTCGAGCCCACGGTCGCATACAGCTTGCTGCCGTCCACGCTCGCGATCAGGCCTCTCGTCCAGTGGTGATTGCGTGGCCCGGCGGGAAGGGCGACGACTTGCACACCTGCGGCTTCGATGTGCTGCTGTCCCGGCTCGATACGGAAACCGCAGGACGGCGTCCGTGTCGGCGACGTAGAAGTCGCTGCCCACCAGCGCCATGCCGAACGGCGAATGGAGGCCCTCGAGAAATGCGCTGCGCAGGTCCGCCACGCCGTCGCCATCGGTATCCCGCAGCAGCGTGATCCGGTTCGCGCTCGGCGTGGCTGCGCCAGCCTTCTTCATGAACAGACGCATCACGCGGTTCTTGATTCCCGTCGAATCGGCAGGCTGCGGCGGTGCATTGGTTTCTGCGACCAGCACGTCACCGTTGGGCAGGACGTACAGCCAGCGTGGATGATCTAGACCGCTGGCGAAGGCATTGACGGACATGCCGGGTCCAGCCTGGGGTTGCGTACCCTGCGGCCAGCCGACAGCGGCAGCCACGTGCACCGTTGGTATGAGCGTCTGGTCGGGTGCAGGCAGTACGGGATGCGGGCCGAGCCCGTCGACACCGGATAGCGGCTCGGTGCTGCACGCCGTCGAACAGGCGACGAGCGCCAGCGCGACAGCGACGGGATTGCGATGCTTGTTCCTACGTTCCATGGGACTGCGCGCACTCGACTTGTAAGTGGTCTGTGGGTGCACGCTGGCGTCTGCGCTGACGGACGTCGGTACGCTGACGCACAGACTGAATGTCCCGTGACTCCTACTGTCTGCAGTCTGGTCGGATGAGAAACATCGACCCCTGGCTGGCTGCACCGAGGTAGGGCATGGGACTGTTGACGACCGAGCATGGCAAGGCGGGGTATCTCGCTGATTTTGCTCTCTATGCCGTCGCTTCCGCGACGTTAGCCGTGCTGCTCGCCGTCGTTGCCCCGCACGCGCGGCGCGCAGAAATCCTGGCATTTGCGCTGCTTGGCCTCGTGGCCTGGACGCTCGTCGAATACGTGCTGCATCGGTTCGTGCTGCATGGCATCCAGCCCTTCAAGGCGTGGCATGCCGAGCATCACCGGCGGCCGCGAGCGTTGATCGGCACGCCGACGATCCTGAGTGCTGCGCTCATCGCCATGCTGGTCTTCCTCCCTGCGCTGGTGCTGAGCGACCTCTGGCGCGCATGCGCGTTCACGTTCGGCCTGCTCACGGGTTACCTGGTGTACGCGGTCGTGCACCACGCGACGCATCACTGGCGTGTCGACAACGCCTGGCTGCGGCAGGTCAAGCGGCACCATGCATTGCATCACAGTTCGATCGCGGCTCCGGGCCGCTACGGTGTGAGCAGCGCCTTCTGGGATCTCGTCTTCGGGACAAACGGTCCGTCCGGCGGCACCGCGCACATCCCACCTGCGACGAGTTGATGCGGTCCATCCTGAGCCACATCGTAGGATCCGACGGTGAATCCGCCTTTGCGTTCGCCGAGGTCATCCGGGCAGAAATATTCAGTGCCGAGCGACTGGAGCAGCACGCCGCGAGCCTGGCTGCGGCGCAGGCCGTCACGACGCGGCCGGTCGCGGTCCGGCCACTGACCGCGCGACTGCGCGACAACCACCGGGCGCTGCTCGAAGCGCATCGAGCCATCGCCCGATCCATCGCCGCGGGCGGGGCCATTACGCCGGCTGCCGAATGGCTCGTCGACAACTACCACGTCGTCGAAGCCCAGATTCGCCAGGTCCGCGATGACTTGCCGCCCGGCTACTACCGGCAACTGCCGAAGCTGGCCGACGGTCCGCTGGCGGGCTATCCGCGCGTGCTCGGGCTGGCGTGGGCCTTCGTCGCGCACACCGACAGCCGCTTCGACACGAACCTGCTGCGTCAGTTCGTGATTGCCTATCAGCGGGTACAGCCGCTGACGATCGGCGAACTGTGGGCAATCGCAATCACCCTGCGGGTCGTGCTGATCGAAAACCTGCGACGCGCAGCCGAGTTGATTGCGAGCCGGCGCGCCGTCCGGCAGCACGCTGACCGCATAGCGGACCGGCTCCTCGGCGCCGGCGGCAGGGAAGCGCAGCCGTTGGCCAAGGTTCTGCCCGAGCTCGAGAGCGTCCAGTTGTCGACGACCTTCGCCGTCCAGTTGCTGCAGCGGCTGCGCGACCAGGATCCGGAGGCGACGCCTGCACTCACGTGGCTCGAAGCTCGCCTGGCGACCGCTGGCACCACGGCGGACGAAGTCGTTCGCGATGAGCACCAACGGCAGGGTGCCTCGAGCGTAACCGTCCGCAACGTGATCATGAGCATGCGCTCGATCTCTGCGGTCGACTGGGCGGATTTGTTCGAATCCATGAGCCTCGTCGACTCCGTGCTGCGCGCAGACGTGGATTACGCACGGTCGAACTTCTCGACGCGCAACCGTTGCCGCCACGCGATCGAGGAGCTGGCGCGAGGTTCGCGGCACTCGGAGCTTGAGATCGCGGAGCACGCGATGCAGGTCGCGGGCTCGGGTGGCACGCGGCGCGAGCGCTATCCCGGCTATCACCTCATCGCGCGGGGACGTCGTGCCTTCGAGGATCGGCTCGAGTATCGGCCGACGATGCGCGCGCGACTCACCCGGTTCATCGCGCGCATGGGCATCCGCGGCTACATCGCCGGCGTCGCCCTGCTCGCGCTCGTCACGCTGGCGTGGCCTTTGTCGGTGCTGCTGAGCGGCGGCATCGGGGTGCTGACGCTCGCCGTGCTCGCGTGCGACGGGTCTCGTTCTTGCGGTGGATGCTGCGATGGCCGTTGCCAACAACAGCATCACGAGCCGCTTCGGCGCCAGGCCGCTCGCCGAGATGGAACTCGCGGACGGCATCTCCGCCGACCTGCGGACGCTCGTTGTCGTCCCGATCCTCCTCACGAGTCCGCGAGGCGCTCGCCGAACACATCGCGCACCTGGAGATTCACCACCTGGCGAGCCTGGACGGTGACGTGACCTTCGCTCTGCTCTCGGACTGGGCCGATGCGGCGTGCGAACGGATCGACGGCGACGCGGTGCTGCTGGAGAGCGCGGTCGAGGAAATCCGCCGCCTGAACCGCAAGTACGGCCCGTCTCCGGCGGGTGATCGCTTTCTGCTGCTCCATCGGCGCCGGCTGTGGAACGCGGCGCAGGGCGTCTGGATGGGGTGGGAGCGCAAGCGCGGCAAGCTGCACGAACTGAATCGCCTGCTGCGCGGCGCACTCGACACGAGCTTCATGGCCGTCGACGACGCGTCGCCTCCGGTTCCTGCCGGCGTGCGCTACGTGGTGACGCTCGATGCGGATACGCGCTTGCCGCGAGACACCGTGCGGCGGCTGGTCGGCAAGATGGCACACCCCCTGAATGCGCCGAGCTTCGACGAGCGCAGCGGACGCGTCATCGACGGCTACGCGATCCTGCAGCCACGAGTCGCGTCGTCGTTACCGCTCGGCTACGAAGGATCTCGCTATCAGCGTCTCGTGTCCGGGGCCGGCGGCATCGATCCGTACGCGTCCGCCGTGTCCGACGTGTACCAGGACCTGTGCGGCGAGGGATCGTATGTCGGCAAGGGCATTTACGACGTCGACGCGTTCGAGGCGGCGCTGGCGGGTCGCGTTCCCGAAAATACCCTGCTGAGCCACGACCTGTTCGAGGGCATCTTCGCGCGGGCCGGACTCGCTTCGGACATCGAGCTCGTGGACGAGTATCCCGCGCGCTACGCGGCGGCGACGGCTCGTTCCCATCGGTGGGTGCGTGGCGACTGGCAGTTGCTGCCGTGGGTATTCGGTTGCGGTCCCGGGGACATCGACCGTCGCCGGCGTGGCATTCCGCTGCTCGGTCGCTGGAAGATGTTCGACAACCTGCGCCGGTCGCTGATGGCGCCGGCGAGCGTGCTGAGCCTGGTGATCGCATGGACACTGCCGCTGCCGCTCGCAGCGATCTGGACGGCCTTCGTCGTCGCGATGCTGGCTGATTCCAACGCTGCCATCGTTGCTGACCGGACTCGTCCCGCGTCACAGCGGTATCGTGCTGCGAAGCCACTTTCGTGCCGTCGCCGCCGACGCGCAGCTGGCCGCGACCAGGACGGCACTGACGCTGGCGTTGCTGGCGCACCAGTCGTGGTTGATGTGCGATGCCATCGGGCGAACGCTGTACCGGCTGTTCGTCAGTCGACGCAAATTGCTCGAATGGGTCACGGCGCAGGAGCAGAACAGCAAGCGTCTCGACGTGGCCGGGCACTACCGCCTGATGGCGGGCGCTCTCGTCATCAGCCTGGCGGTGCTCGGACTCGTTGCGCTGGGGCAGGCGAGCGCACTGCTCGCGCTGCCGTTCATCCTGGCGTGGCTGTCGTCGCCGCTCATCGCGTGCTGGGTGAGCCAGCCGTCGCGGGTCGCCGAATTGCAGCCGGTTTCCGACGTCGACGCCGCCGCGCTGCGCCTCGTCGCCCGTCGCGCCTGGCACTACTTCGACACGTTCGTCACGGCCGCGGACAACATGCTGCCGCCCGACAACTTCCAGGAGGAGCCGTGGCCGGTGCTCGCCCACCGCACGTCACCGACCAACCTCGGCCTGTACCTGCTGTCGATCGTCACGGCACGTGATCTGGGCTGGATCGGCACCGCCGACGCCGTCGCGCGGCTCGAGTCGACGCTCGCGACCATGAGCCGGCTCGAGCAATGCCATGGGCACTTCTACAACTGGTACGACACGCAGGACCTGCGGCCGCTCGAACCACGTTACGTCTCGTCCGTGGACAGCGGCAACCTGGCCGCGCACCTGCTCACGCTGGCCAACGCCTGTGACGGAATGATGGCCGGGTCCACGGACGCGGCGCAGATCTTCGCCGGGATCGGCGACGGCCTCGCGCTGGGCCGCGAATCGCTCGGGACGACCATGGATACCCGGCTTGCCGCCGCGATCGCAGCGTTCGGCGACGAGTTGTCGGATCGGGCCGCGAGGTCGGAGCCGCTCGCCGCGAGCCTCGATGCGTTGGCGGCTCGCGCCGCTGCGGTGGTCGCTCTGATTGCGCGGCTGGCCGGCGAAGGGAGCGACGAGGGGAGTGCGGAGATCGCAGCGTGGGCCGAACGCCACGTTGCATACCGTCGAGAGTCACTTGCGGGACCAGGCGCCGCTGCCCGGTTCGAGTGCCGATCTGATTGTCGCAGCGACTGGCGACGCTGGCCGCCACGTCACGACGCATGGCCGAGGCGATGCGCTTCGACTTTCTCTTCGACCAGGAGCGCAAGCTGCTCTCGATCGGCTATCGCGTGCTCGATGGCAGCCTCGATCCCAACTGCTACGACCTGCTCGCGTCCGAGGCGCGACTGGCGAGTTTCGTCGCGATCGCCAACGGCGACGTCCCGGCACGGCATTGGTTCCGCCTCGGGCGCGCCGTGGTCCGCGTTCGTCATGGCGCGGCGCTGGTTTCGTGGTCCGGCTCGATGTTCGAGTACCTGATGCCGTCACTCGTCATGCGCGCGCCCGCCGGCAGCCTGCTCGAACAGACCAGTCATCTCGTGGTTCGCAGTCAGCAGGCGTATGGCAAGAAGACTCGGCGTGCCCTGGGGGATCTCGGAGTCGGCCTACAACGCGCGTGACCTCGAGCGCACCTACCAGTACTCGAGTTTCGGCGTGCCCGGACTTGGCCTCAAACGCGGGCTCGGCGAGAACACCGTCGTCGCGCCGTATGCGACGGCGCTGGCCGCGATGGTCAAGCCACACGCCGCCGTCGTCGAACTTCGCGCGGCTCGAGAAGATCGATGCGCGGGGCCGCTATGGCTTCTACGAAGCGCTGGACTACACCGCGCGCCGCCTGCAGGACGGCGAGCCGTTCGCCATCGTGCGTGCCTACATGGCCCACCACCAGGGCATGACGATCGTCGCGCTGGCCAATACGCTGCTCGACGGACTGATGCGCAAGCGATTTCACGCGGAGCCTCGCATCAAGGCGACCGAGCTGCTGTTGCAGGAGCGGACGCCGCGCGACGTCTCGGTCCCCGCTGCGAGCATCCCGGAAAGCGGCATCCCGGAATGGTCCGACGACGTCATGCCGGTGCTGCCTCGCACGATCGGTACGCCGCACCATGCGACGCCGCGCACGCGAGTGCTGTCGAACGGTCACTACGCCGTGATGCTGACGGCCGCCGGATCGGGCTACAGCCAGTGGCACGATCTGGCGGTCACGCGCTGGGCAGCCGACGTCACCTGCGACGCGTCGGGCTCGTTCCATCTTCCTGCGCGACGTCGACACCGGCAAGGTCTGGTCGGCAGGGTATCAGCCGACGGGCGTCGAACCCGACGCCTACGAGGTGACGTTCAGCGAGCACCGGGCCGAGTTCGTCCGCCGCGACGGCGACCTGACGACGACGCTCGACGTGGTCGTGTCGGCCGAGTGCGACGCCGAGGTTCGCCGCGTCTGCCTTTCGAACATGGGCGATCGCGTCCGCGACGATCGAAGTCACTTCGTATGCGGAAATCGTGCTGGCGCCGCGCGCTGCCGACGAAGCGCATCCGGCGTTCTCCAAGCTCTTCGTGCAGACCGAACACCTGCCGGCGATCGGCGTGCTGCTGGCGACGCGTCGCCGGCGCTCACCCGCAGGAAGCCGGGCGCCTGGGCTGCTCATCTCGCCGTCATCGAGGGTGACGCCGTCGGGCCCGGCCGGTTCGAGACGGATCGCGCCAGCTTCATCGGGCGCGGCCGGCAAGCGCGCGCCCCAGCCGCGCTGGCTGGCGATCCCCTCGCAGCAGGCAAGGTCGGAACGGTGCTCGATCCGATCTTCAGCCTGACGCGCTGCGTGCGTCTCGCCCCGGGTACCACGGCACGCATCGCGTTCTGGACGCTGGTTGCACCGTCCCGGGAGGAGGTGCTGGATCTCGTGGACCAGCACCGGGACGTGCCGGCCTTCGATCGCGCCGCGACACTCGCCTGGACGCAGGGCCAGGTGGAACTGCACCACCTGGGAATCGCGCCGGACGAGGCGGTGCTCTTCCAGCGCCTGGCCGGCCACCTGCTCTACAACGATCCGGCATTGCGCCCGTCGTCCGAGGTGCTGCGGCGTCGCAATGGCGGGCAGCAGGCACTCTGGGCCCACGGCATCTCGGGCGACCTGCCGATCGTGCTCATCCGGATCGACGACACGGACGATCTCGGCATCGTGCGGCAGCTGCTGCGCGCGTTCGAGTACTGGCGCCTGAAGCAGCTGAACGTCGATGTCGTGATCCTGAACGAGCGTTCGTCGTCCTACGTGCAGGACCTGCAGTCGGCGCTGGAGTCGCTGACACGCGCCGGCTTGTCACGGGTGAAGATTCACGGCGAGTCGGTGCGCGGCGGCGTCTTCGACCTGCGCTCCGACATCATTCCAGGCGAAACGCGCCTGGCCCTGCTGGCTGCGGCGGGCGCCGTGCTGCTCAGCCGTCACGGCAGCCTCGCGGAGCAACTCGACCGGTTGGAGCAGGATCCGCCGCTTGCGCCGCCGCCGGTCGCCGCCGTGCGCTCGCGTCGCGACTCGACGGATGCGTCGCCCGACGTGCCGTCGCTCGAGTTCTTCAACGGCCTCGGGGGCTTCACGCCCGATGGCGAGGAATACGTGACGGTGCTGCGTGACGGTCGAGCGAACCCCCGCGCCGTGGGTCAACGTGATCGCGAACGCCGGGTTCGGGTTCCAGGTCTCGGCCGATGGCAGTGGCTGCACCTGGGCCGGCAACAGCCGTGAGCATCGACTCACGCCGTGGTCGAACGATCCGGTCGGGGACCGCTCGGGCGAAGTCCTCTACGTTCGCGACGACGATAGCGGCCTGCTGTTCGGGCCGACGGCATTGCCGGTCCGCAACGCAAATGGCGAGTACCTGGCACGGCACGGGCGCGGTTACAGCCGGTTCGAGCATACGCGGGCCGGCATCGCGCTCGACCTGCTGCAGTTCGTTCCCGCCGACGAGTCGGTCAAGGTGTCGCGGCTGCGCATTCGCAACCTGTCGGGTCGCACGCGCCACCTGACGCTGACGGCCTACGTGGAGTGGGTGCTCGGCACGTCGCGCAGCAGCACCGCGCCCTTCGTCGCGACGGAGATCGATCCGGTCACGCGCGGCATGCTCGCGCGCAACCTCTGGGGTGGTACCGACACTCGTGTCGCGTTCACGGATCTTGGCGGCCTGCAGACGGCGTGGACCGGCAACCGCATGGAATTCATCGGACGCAACGGCACGCTCGAGCGGCCCGCGGCACTCGCGCCAGGAGCGACGGCTCTCGGGTCGAACCGGCGCCGGTCTCGACCCCTGCAGCGCGCTGCAGACCTCCGTCGCGCTTGCCGCGAATTCTGCCGTCGAACTGGTCTGGCTCCTGGGCGAGGCCGACAGCACGCAGGCCGCCCAGGCCATGATCGCGCGCTGGCGCAGCGAGGACGTGGATGCCGCCCTGCAATCCGTTCGCGCGGACTGGAGCGCCGTGCTCGACACCGTCACTGTGCGTACGCCGGACCGCTCGTTCGATCTCATGCTGAACGGCTGGCTGCTGTACCAGACGCTCGCGTGCCGCCTCTGGGCCCGCAGCGCGTTCTACCAGGCGAGCGGCGCCTACGGCTTCCGCGATCAACTGCAGGACACGATGGCATTGATCCTGGCGAAGCCCGCCCTCGCACGCGAGCACCTGTTGCGCGCCGCCGGACGGCAGTTCCCCGAAGGCGACGTGCAGCATTGGTGGTTGCCGCAAACCGGACGTGGCGTGCGCACCCGTGTCTCCGACGATCGCGTCTGGCTCGGCTATTGCGTCGCGCACTACGTCGAGACGACGGCTGACGAGCGCGTGCTCGACGAGATCGTGCCGTTCCTGGACGGGCCGGCCCTGCAGCCGGGCGAAGCGGACAATTTCTTCCTGCCAACCGCAGCCGATACGTCGGCGACGCTCTTCGAGCATTGCGCGCGCGGACTCGACGGCAGCCTCGGGCTTGGATCACACGGCCTGCCGCTCATCGGAACCGGTGACTGGAACGACGGGATGAACGACGTCGGTGCCGCGGGACTGGGCGAAAGCGTCTGGCTGGGATGGTTCCTGCACTTCGTGTTGTCGGCATTCGCGCCGCTGTGCCGAGGCAAGGGGCGAGCATGAGCGAGCCACGATCTGGCGCGCACACGCGACTGCCCTGCGGTCGTCGCTCGAACAGCACGGCTGGGACGGCGACTGGTATCGACGCGCGTACTTCGACGACGGCACCGCCGATGGGATCCGCAGCGAACGCAGAATGTCGCATCGACTCGATCGCGCAGTCGTGGGCAGTGCTGTCCGGCGCCGCGGATCCGAGCCAGGGCGGGCCGGGCGATGGCTTCGCTGGACCAGCACCTGATCCGGCATGACGACGGATTGGCGCTGCTGCTGACACCGCCCTTCGACCACTCAGCGCCCGATCCCGGCTACATCCAGGCCTACCCGCCGGGTATCCGCGAGAACGGCGGCCAGTACACGCACGCTGCCGCATGGGCGGTGATCGCGTTCGCGCAGCTCGGTGACGGCGACAAGGCTGGCGAGCTGTTTGCAATGCTGAACCCGATCAATCACGCGCTCACGCACGACGACGCATTGCGCTACAGGGTCGAGCCTTATGTCGTGGCGGCCGACGTCTATTCGGAGACGCCGCACGTCGGGCGCGGCGGCTGGACCTGGTACACGGGCTCTGCTGCCTGGATGTACCGCGCAGGACTGGAATGGATCCTCGGTTGCCGCATGGCAGGTGCGACGTTGCTGCTCGATCCCTGCGTCCCGCGGACCTGGAGGGAGTTCCACGTCAGCCTGCGCTATCACGCAACGCGCTACGAGATCGAGTTCGAGAATCCAGGCGGCGTCCAGCCGGGGGCTCGTCACGCTGCAGCTCGACGGTGTCGAACTCGCTCCGCGGCCAGGGGTGGTGCCGCTGGTCGACGACGGCGTGACTCACCGGGTCCGCGCCGTCCTTGGATGAGGGCAACACCACGCTGCGCGACCGCGGTCGCCGGCACTCACAGGAGAATCCCCGCATGACAACACAGACTTATCCGTTTTCGCTTCCTCCGCTGCCCTTTGCGCCGGACGCGCTCGAGCCGCATTTCGACGCGCGGACGATGAGCATCCACCACGACGAGCACCATCGCGTGTACGTCGAGCGGCTGAACGCTGCACTGAAGGACCATCCGGGCCTGCACGGCAGGACCATCGAGAACCTGCTGCGAAACCTGAACCGTATTCCGCCGGACATCCGACCTGCGGTGCGCAACAACGGCGGCGGGCATCTCAATCACTCGTTGTTCTGGAGCCTCATCGCGCGCGCCCGGCCAGCATGCGCCCACGGGTCCGCTGCTCGACGCAGTGACGGAGAGCTTCGGTTCGTTGGAAGCCTTGCGCTTGAAGTTCCGTGAAGTCGCGATCGGGCACTTCGCTTCAGGCTGGGCGTTCCTGGTTGCCGACGCCAGGAAGAACGCACTCGAGGTGCTGTCGCTGCCCGATCACCATTGCGTGCTTGGCACGCACCAGACAGTGCTTCTCGTCTGCGACGTCTGGGAGCACGCGTACTACCTGAAGCACCAGCAGAAGCGCGCGGACTACGTGGACTGCTGGTGGCAGGTCGCCAACTGGCAGGAGGCCGCCCGCCGGTTCGGCCGCCCGGTCGAGGCCGCTGCATGACGCTCTGATCCGCCCGCGGCATTGGAGCAGGCGCTGGAGCAGAGCCATGACGTGAAGGCCAAGGTGGAGGCGTGCGCGGAAGACCTGGCCTTGAAGAACGACGCGGTACAGCAGGAGATCGCCGATGGCGCGACGACGCTGTCCGCTGACAAGGCGTTGCAGGACAGCCAGGTCGTCGAAGCGACGGTGCAGGAGTGTGCCGACGATCTGGATGAGGTCACCGCCACCCTGGCCAGGGGCATCGCCGACATCAAGCAGGTCGAGGTCGCGTTGACCCGGTCGCGCGCAGCCCTGGTGGAAGCCGAGACAGCGCTGTTGGCCGCACAGGCGGACGAAAGGCACGCGACGTTGCGTGCGCTGCATGACGCGGCAACGGGACTGCCCAACCGCGTCCTTTTCGATGATCGCCTGGCGCAGGGAATCTCGCTGGCAGAACGGCAAGGCTGGATCCTGGCGGTGATGTTCCTCGACCTCGATGGCTTCAAGAGCGTCAACGACGGTCACGGCCACGCCGCGGGAGACCTCGTCCTGCGGCAGGTCGCAGACCGTCTCTCGCAACATGCGCGCGACGAAGACACGGTCTGCCGCACTGGCGGTGACGAGTTCCTGTACCTGCTGGTCAATCCGAAGTGCACGGCTGATGTCGAACGCAAGGCCGTCGCCGTGCTGGGCGACATTGCCCGGACGATCGAGGTGGGAGGGCGTGGCCTCGTCATTCGCGGGAGCATCGGCATCGCCCTGTATCCAGGCGACGGCACGACGGCCGACCAGCTCGTCAGGAACGCCGACACGGCGATGTACCGCGCCAAGAATGGCGGGTGCGGCTACGCCCTGTTCGGCTCTGCCGGGGGCAGCGCAGTCGCCTGATCCGGCGCGGCTACTCCGAGGTCTTGCCGTCGAAGTGCTCGTTGTCGGCCTCTGCGTCGGCGCGGGTGTGGTGCACGACGCGGTCGCGGTGATTCGGCGGTGAGTACACCGTGTACAGCTTCAGCGGCGTGGTTCCGGTATTGATGATGTTGTGATTCGCGCCCATGGGCACGACGATCGCGAAGCCAGACTTCACAGGCGTTCGCGTGCCGTCCATCACCACGATTCCAGTCCCTTCCTCGACGCGGAAGAACTGGTCGAGCTGGTGGACTTCCGCGCCGATTTCTTCACCGGGCGCCAGCGCCATCAGCACGAGCTGGGAGTGCGTCGCCGTGTAAAGAACCCTGCGAAAGTCATCGTTGCCGATAGCCAGCTTTTCGATGTCCTGTACGAAGCCTTTCATTGCACTTCCTCGTGTTGATGGCGGGAGCCACTGTTAATCCTGACGATTCATTTGCGGGCGATCTGTACGCCAGTGAACAGACCCATCGGTGGGCCATGGCGTCTACAACAGGGAATCGCTGGATCTCGGCGAAATCAAGGAGATCATGGTCGACATGGCGCCGAACGGCGCATCTGCTCCAGCGGGACCACGCCGGCGCGAGCAGATCCAATTTCTACCTAGCCCCTGGTAGTCGCTTTGAGAGCAGAATGTAAAGCGGAAGGGAAGGAATCCGACACCGCAACCGCGCACGCGCTGACATGCGTCACCCCTCCTGACATGTTGCAGTCGGACTGCTGCGCGAATCTCACCGGGTCGGGTAAACGGAGATGCACAAATGTTGTGGACCGTTGCAGTTATCCTGATCATCCTCTGGCTCCTGGGCCTGGTCACGTCATACACGATGGGCGGCTTTATCCACATCCTGCTGGTCATCGCAATCGTGGTCGTGCTGCTCAACATCATTCAAGGCCGGCGCGCGTAGCGCTCGTCGGGTGCGGTTGGCACTGCAGTCAACGGCCAGCGCGGTTGATGCCAACGCTGGCCTCGAGTCGTGCAATTGCGACTGCTGTCGCGCGCCTGACGTTACAGGCGGCCCAGCAGGAACAACACGAGCACGATCACGAGCAGCGTGCTGACGATTCCGCTCGGACCGTAACCCCAGCTGCGCGCATGCGGCCATACCGGGATGACACCAACCAGCGCCAGGACGAGAAGGATGAGAAGGATCGTGCCGATGCTCATGGTGTTCACCTGTAAGTCTTGACGTCGATGCCGACCGTCGTGTGCAACCGGCGGTTCCTCAGCTCAGGCTAGTCGCATCGAGTTCCCCCATCTGTATGCCAACGTACAGACCGGCAGATCGCCCGTTACGTAGTGTGTGCGCAGTGCCGCCAAACCCGGAGCAACCTGTCGTCTGTCTCCCTTGGGTCCTGGCGTGCACACAAGGAGACCGCTATGAAGATTGCCAGTGAATCGCTGAGGCGCTTCGCGCCGTTGTTCGTCGTGGCGGTTTTCGCCCTGATGTCGCAACCGGCCGCCGCCGATAATTCCGCGATGCCGGGTGGGCCGTGGCGACAGACCTGCGAGGACGCTTCCATTCGCGGCGGCATGCTGTATGCCCGGTGCCGACAGGATAACGGCCAGTACCGCTCGACGTCCGCACTGCTCCTGTCCACGTGCCAGGGCTACAGCAATCGCAACGGGCAGCTTTACTGCGACAAGAATGGTGACTATTCCGCCAGTTCGCGTTGGAGCGGTTCGTTCGGCGAATCCTGTCGTGACATTTCCGTGGACAAGCACGGCCGGTTGAGCGCCACCTGTCGCAAGGCCAACGGCAAGTCCAATCGCAGCAATATCACGCCGCAGCAATGCCCGAGCTATCGCGCCGGCAACAACAACGGCAAGCTGGTCTGCGAATCGCAGGGCAACGTCAGCAACCGCTGGGACGGATCGTTCCAGAAGTCCTGTCGCGACATTTCCATGAACTCGTCCGGGACACTCACGGCCACGTGCCAGAATTCGAGCGGCAACTGGCAGCGAACCAGCCTCTCACCGGCTAACTGCAACGGCTATCGCGCCGGCAACAACAACGGCCAGCTGGTCTGCGAATCGCAGGGCAACGTCAGCAACCGCTGGGACGGATCGTTCCAGAAGTCCTGTCGCGACATTTCCATGAACTCGTCCGGGACACTCACGGCCACGTGCCAGAACTCAAGCGGCAACTGGCAGCGAACCAGCCTCGCACCGGCTAATTGCAACGGCTATCGCGCCGGCAACAACAACGGCCAGCTGGTCTGCGAATCGCAGGGCAACGTCAGCAACCGCTGGGACGGATCGTTCCAGAAGTCCTGTCGCGACATTTCCATGAACTCGTCCGGGACACTCACGGCCACGTGCCAGAATTCGAGCGGCAACTGGCAGCGAACCAGCCTCTCACCGGCTAATTGCAACGGCTATCGCGCCGGCAACAACAACGGCCAGCTGGTCTGCGAATCGCAGGGCAACGTCAGCAACCGCTGGGACGGGTCGTTCCTGAGATCCTGCCGTGACATTTCCACGGATTCGTCCGGCACGCTCACGGCCACGTGCCAGACCATGAACGGCAACTGGCAGCGGACCAGCCTCGGAGCGCGCCAGTGCAGCAGCTATCGCGCCGGCAACAACAACGGCCAGCTGGTCTGCGAGAACTAGGCATTGCTGATGCGGTTGCTGCCGCCGATTGAGGCGGCAGCAGCCGGCTGAGGGCGCGGCGGCATCCTGGGGCCGCCTTGCGGTGTTTACGCATGGCCACGGGAAATCGCATGCCCTAGAAATCGGTCACCATGCGAACCGAAATCGAACACAGCCTGTACGACGGGATGAAGCACGAGCAGGGCCGCGAAGGTCCGCCGCCCGGCTTCCCCGAACTGCCACTGATCCCCGGCGGGCGCTACACCGACCCCGCGTTCCTCGAACTGGAGCAGCGGTACCTGTGGCAGCGCTCGTGGCTCTACGCGTTGCACGTCGATGAACTGCCGCGTCCCGGCAGCTACCGACTCTGGCGCAAGACCGGCGCGCCGATCATCATCGTGCGCGACAAAGAGAACCGCATCCGCGCCTACTACAACACCTGCCGGCATCGTGGTGCGCCGCTGGTCGAGAAGGAACAGGGCGAGACCAAGGGGTTCTTCTGCCGCTACCACGGCTGGACCTACGACCTCTCTGGCCGGCTCACCGCGGTGCGCGAGAAGCGCGACTTCCCGGGCATGGACACCTCGTGCTTCGGCCTCAACGAAGTGCGCTGCGAGCAGTTCGGCAACTTCGTGTTCATCAACGAAGACCCGCAGGCGGCGCCGCTGCTCGAATCGCTGGGCCCGATCCCGCAGCACCTCGAGAACCTCGGCTTCGACAGCATCCGGCACATCGCCAGCTCGAGCTTCGAGATCGCCTGCAACGTCAAGATCCTGCTCGACGCGTTCCTCGAGACCTATCACCTGAAGTCGATCCACCCGCAGACCGTGGACCGCTTCCTCGATTCGCGCGGCACGCACATCCTGCTCTGGCCGCACGGCAACTCGATGATGTGCACGCCGCACCGTCGCGCGGAGTGGCGTGATCCCGGCGCGGTCGGCATGCCCGAAGTCCCCACGGCCGAGCAGATCTTCCTGAACCAGAATCCGTCGTACAACTTCTATCCGAACCTCATCACGCCGCCCGCAGCCACGGGAACGCCGTTCATCACGTTCTGGCCCAAGACCGCCCGCAGCATGACGGTGGACGTGCACTGGTTCGCCCCCGAGGGGGCCGAGGGCCACGAACTCTGGCCCACGCGCATGTCGAACTTCGAGCGCATCCTCGAGGAAGACACGCAGTTCGCGCCGCGGATCCAGGAGTCCGTCGAAACGGGGGGCTTCAGGGGCATCTACCTGTCGTACCAGGAACGGCGCATCTACCACTGGCACGAGGAACTCGACCGTCGCATCGGGCCGGAGAACGTGCCACCCGAGCTGCGCGTGCGGCCGATGCTGGATCCGTGGCTCGCCACGGAATGATGGCGGGTGACTGTCGTGACTGAACGAGACGCAGGGTCGTCGGGCGCGGTGCCCAGTTACCAGGACTACCTCGCGCAGGACAGTCGCGAGGTGCCGCGGTCGCTGCTCGAGCGCTCGTCGCGTGACCTCGGCAACGCTCCGCTCGATGCGTCGCGCTATACGTCGCAGGCGTTTTTCGATCTCGAAGTCGAGCGGATGTGGATGCGCGTCTGGCAGATGGCGTGCCGTGAGGAGGAGCTGCCCGAAGCGGGCGACACGATCGTCTACGACGTCGTCGGCCGGTCGCTGCTGATCACCCGCCAGGCCGACGGTTCGATCCGCGCATTCCACAATTCCTGCACGCATCGCGGGCGCAAGTTGCTGCTCGCGGACGAGCACGTCGAGCACTTCCGTTGCCCGTTTCATGGCTTCAGCTGGCAGCTCGACGGCAGCGTGCGTTCGATTCCGTGCCGGTGGGACTTCGAGCACGTCAGCGATGGCGACTTCTGCCTGCCCGAAGCGCGAGTCGGCACGTGGGGCGGCTTCGTCTTCGTCAACTTCGATGCCGGCGCGATTCCCCTCGAGCAGTACCTCGACGTCGTGCCGGACCACTTTTCCCGCTGGCGCCTCGAGGACTGCTGGAAGGCGGTGCACGTCGCGAAGGTCATCCGCTGCAACTGGAAGGTGGCGCAGGAAGCCTTCATGGAGTCGTACCACGTCATTGCGACGCATCCGCAGATCCTGTCGATCATCGCGGACGCGAATTCGCAGTACGACGTCTACGGCAAGCACGTGAGCCGCAACCTCGCGGCGTTCGGCGCACCGAGCCCGCACCTCGGCAGCGGGAAAGTGGATCCGCAACAGACGCTGGACGGCATGTTGCAGCTGATGGGCCGCAAGCCGGGTGCGTTGGGCGCCGTGACTGCGCAAGAGGCACGCGGGCCGCGCGCACTGCTGGGTGACATGAACCGTCGCGCTTTCGGCCGGGCCTTCGAAGGCGACTACAGCAACGTGACCGACGCGGAAACGCTCGACGCGATCGTCTACAACGTGTTTCCGAACTTCTCGCCCTGGGGCGGGTTCGCGCCGAACATCGTCTACCGCTGGCGCCCGCATGGGCGCGACGTCGGGTCGTGCGTCATGGAAGCCATGATCCTGAAGCGGCCGGAGCGGGGACAGCCGCGGCCGAAGCCGGTGCCCGTGCACTGGCTGCGCGACGATGAAAGCTGGTCGGAGGCCAGGGAGTTGCCGATCCTCGGTCCGGTCATCGACCAGGACATGAGCAACATGCCCTACGTGCAGGAAGGCCTGCTGGCCTCCGGCACGGGTCGCGTGCAGCTCGGCTCCTACCAGGAAAGCCGGATCCGGCATTTCCACCAGACGCTCGACACGTATCTGCAGCCCTGAGCGTCGCGGTGCCCCGCGACCGATTCCCGCGTTCCGGTATAAGGTAGGCGCCGGTTTCACGCGGGGAGTCGAAGCATGTTCATTGCGGGTCGCAGGGTTCTGGTCGCAGCCGTCGTCGTCGGTTGCCTGTGTGCGGGACTGCTGGCAGCGCCTCGAACGGCGTCGGCACAGGATCTCGACCTGCTGAACGTCACGCTGGTCGATGGCACGGGTGCCGCGCCACGCAAGGGCGTCACCGTCACCGTGCGCGGCGGCAAGATCGCCTCGATCGTCGAGCGGGCACCCGCTGCAACGAGCGGCGTGCGACAGATCGACCTCGGCGGACGTTACCTGTTGCCCGGATTGATCGACGCGCATTCCCACATCGAGTCCCCTGCCGCGGCGCTGCGTGCGCTGCAGTCGGGCGTGACGACGTCGCGGGTACTCGGCGACACGAACCTGCAGGCGATGGGGACGCGCGACCTCATTCGCGCCGGGCACGTGCCGGGACCCGATCTCCTCGTCTCGCCGGGGCACATCCGGCCGAAGCCGGGCATCGCGTTCTACGAGGTCTACCCGCAGTTCGGCGACGCGATCGACGGTGAGTTGCGCGGCCCGGATCGCATTGCGGAGGCGACTCGCGCGCTGATCGCGAAGGGCGCGGACGTGATCAAGGTCGGCGCCAGCGAGCGGGCCGGCCTCGCCAGCACCGACCCGCGCAAGCAGGAACTCACCGAAGACGAGATCCGTGCGGCCGTCACGGAGGCGGCGAAAAAGGGCCTGTACGTCGCGGCGCATGCGCACGCTCGCGCAGGGGCCGCTGCCGCGGTGCGCGCCGGTGTCCGCAGCATCGAGCACGGCACGTGGGTCGACGACGCGACGCTCGACGAGATGAAGCGGCGCGGCACGTACTTCGTGCCGACGCTGGCCGTGATGAGTCCGCTCGGCGATCCGCAGGGCAACTCGGCCGAGGACGTGGCGCTGCAGTTGCGCACGCAATCGATGATGGGACCGCTGCGCGCGGCCGTGCGCAAGGCGCACGCGCTGGGCATCACGATCGCTGCCGCGACCGACGGCAGCTACGCCGACAAGGACGACACCGGCCGGATCCGGATCGCGCACGAGATCGCGATGCTGCGCGAGCACATCGGGTTGACGCCGCTGCGAGTCGATCACGGCGGCGACGCTCAACGGCGCACGCGTGATCGGCATCGAAGGCCGCACCGGCAGCATCCGCGTGGGTCTCGAGGCCGATCTCGTGGCCTACGACGGCGACCCGCTCACCGACAGCAGGACGTTCTTCGAGCCGCGCCTCGTCGTCAGCGACGGCAGGATTGCGGTCGAGGGGGCGGCGCTCTAGGTCCGGATCGTCCGGCTGCGCGCAGGCAGACCTGCAAAGGAGATCCTTGTCATGTCCGAACGACTGCCGTACCCGAGCGACGTCGCGTTCACGCCTGCGGTCAAGGCGATCCAGGACCGCAAGGGCTCGCGCGACAATTACGCGCGGATGGAAGAGGGCGAGGGCTGGTCGACGACGATCACGCCGGCGCTCGCGGCCTTCATCGCCGAGCAGAACAGCATCTACCTCGGCACGGCCAGCGCCGACGGTCAGCCGTACATCCAGCACCGCGGCGGCCCGCCGGGCTTCCTGCGCGTGGTCGACGAATCGACGCTCGCCTTCGTCGATTTCAAGGGCAACCGGCAATACATCACGCAGGGCAACCTGACCGAGAACCCGAAGGCCTTCATCTTCCTGATGGACTACGCGCGTCGGCGGCGCATCAAGCTGTGGGGCACGGCGTGGTTCGTCGAAGGCGATGCCGACCTGGTGCAGTCGCTGATGCCGGACGGATACCGGGCGCAGCCGGAGCAGGTGTTCATGTTCAGCCTGTCGGCGTGGGATGCGAACTGCCCGCAGCACATCCCGAAGCGCGTGGACCTGACGCAGATGGAAGCCGTGATTGCAGCCAAGGACCGGACGATCCTCGAACTCACGGAGCAGGTTGCCGAACTGACGCGTCGGTTGCAGCGAAGCGGCGGCGATCCCGGGCTAACGCGATTCGACCTCAGAGGCTCTGATCAGCGCCAAGAGATCGGGGGCGGTCGTCGTGCAGTGCGCCCGCGATCCAATCGGGTCGACTCCTTCATATCATCCTCGCCCTGAGCCCCGTTGCGGATCCCGGAAAGCCGCATTGAGCGCGCGGACGAGTCGCGCCTACAAAGGTCCAGGTCGGCTGGAGTGCCGATCGTGACCGACGAGGCCCGCCATGACGCTTTCCGCACGCATGATTCGCATTCTGCTGGCATCGGCATTGCAGCCTGCTTCGTGGCAGCGAGCGCTCGCGCACAGGATCCAGCTGCAAGTGCGCCGGCACCTGCAGCGGCGCCGGCATCGACTCCTGTCGGTGCGCCGGAAGGCTGGCGCGGCTTCTACGTCGGGGGCGGAGGCGCCTATTCCAACGTCAGCGTGCTGGTCGACAAGGGCGACTGTTACGACGACTGCTACTGGGGCGACTACTACGACTACGACGAGGGCGACGCCGAGGTCGGCTATACGCTGCACGCCGGCTGGCGCTTCCACAGGTACGGCGCGTTCGAAGTGAGCTATCTCGACGCGGGCCCGATCGGCTGGGACCAGGACCTGGTCTACATGCCGGAATTCAACGGCTACTACAACAACCGCATCGAGTACTCGGCCAAGGTCACGGAAGTGACGCTGCTCGGCATCCTGCCGTTCGGCGAGATGTTCGAGGTCTACGCGAAGCTTGGCGCTGCGTTCAGCGAGGGCGAGAGCGTGCAGCGCCTCGACCAGTCGTTCGGCGACCAGGTCATCATGCGCAGCGTGAGCGACAACGGCACGGACGTCGTGTGGGGTCTCGGCGTCGGGGTGACCTTTGCGAAGGTGTTCCACGTCCGGCTTGGGTTCGAGTCCGTCGGCATCGACGAGGACGTGCTGAACACCCGCAACGACACGACGCTCGACTCGTTCGTGCTGGAGGGCCAGTTCCGCTTCGCCGGGTACTGAGGCAGGCGGCGCGGCCGCCATTGTCCGTACGGCCCCGTTCCCGTCCATGATGCGGGCTCCCGGCCCTGCTGCGGCCACCCGGAGCCCGCCCCGAGCCATGAGCGAAGTCGTCCCACCCGCGCGTCGCCGCGGCACCGGGCGCAGCCCGCGCGCAGCAGGGACCCGTGCTCGCTCCACTGCGTCGGCTCGAGGTGCCGTGGTCACCGCTCGAGGTGCTGACGGCCGAGCAGGTGGAGCGGATCCTCGATCGCAGCCTTCCGCGTGCTCGAAGAAGCCGGACTCGAGATTCGCAGTCCGGCGGCTCGCGAAATCTTCCGCCGGGCCGGCGCCATCGTCGACGACGAAACGCAGCTGGTGCGGATCGGCCGCGACCTCGTCGAGGCGCAGCTGGCGCACGCGCCCGAGACCTTCGTGCTGCATGCGCGCAATCCCGAGCGCCACCTGCACGTCGGCGGGCGGGTGGTGAACTTCGGCCCGGTCAACGGCGCGCCCAACGTCAGCGATGCCGAGCGCGGCCGCCGCTTCGGCGACATCGCCGCGTTCCGCGACATTCTCAAGCTGACGCACACGCTCGGCGTGCTGCACTGGCAGGGCGGCATCGTCGTCGAGCCGGTCGACGTGCCGGTGCCGGTCCGCCACCTGGCCGCGTATCGCGCGCACATCGAATGCGCCGACATCGTCTGGGCGGCGCGCGGCGTCGGCGGCGTCCAGGCCGAGGACGCCATCGCGATGTCGGCGATCGAGCACGGCTGCTCGATCGACGATCTCGCCGCGCGGCCGACGCTGATGACGGTGACCAACGTCAACTCGCCGCGGCGCGTCGACGAGGAGATCCTCGACAACATCATGATCATGGCGCGGCACGGGCAGTGCGTCGTCATCACGCCGTTCACGCTGATGGGGGCGATGGCGCCGATCACGCTCGCCGGTGCGCTGGTGCAGCAGACGGCCGAGGCGCTCGGCATCATCGCGTTGTGCCAGCTGGTTCGTCCCGGCGCGCCGTGCGTGATGGGCGGCTTCACCTCGAACGTCGACATGCGCACGGGCTCGCCGGCGTTCGGCACGCCGGAATACGTGCACGCGGCGCTCGCCACGGCGCAGATCGGCCGGCGGCTGCGCATTCCCGTGCGCACCAGCGCCGTGAATGCGTCGCCGGCGGTCGATGCGCAGTCCACCTACGAGACGGCGTTCTCGCTGCAGGCCGCGATCCTGAGCCACAGCCACCTGATCAACCATGCCGCGGGCTGGCTCGAAGGCGGGCTGGTGGCGTCGCTCGAGAAGATCGTGGTCGATGCGGAGATGCTGCGCGGCTGGGCGGAGATCCTGCAGCCGATCTCGTTCACCGACGACGACCTGGCGGTCGACGCGATCAAGGGCGTGGAACCCGGCGGCCATTTCTTCGGCACGGCGCACACGCTCGCGCGATACGAGACGGCGTTCTACCGCCCGCTGCTCTCCGACTGGTCGAACTTCGAGAGCTGGAGCGAGGCCGGAGCCAAGGACGCGACGCGGCGCGCGACCGAGGTCTGGAAGCGGCTGCTCGCCGAGTATTCGCCGCCGCCGCTCGATCCCGCGGTGCGCGAGGCGATCGATGACTACGTCAGCAAGCGCTCGGCCGAACTCGGCAGTGACGCGCCGTAATCCCGCCTGCGCCGCGAAGCCCGCATGACCAGCGCGATCATGAACGCCCGCATGTACGCCGTGACCCCGGCGGTCGAGGCGGCGTGGCGTTCACTGCTCGAGCCGGATCACGGCGGAAGCCGGCGTTGCCTTCGACTACGTGCCGTACCCGGCGCCGCAACCGCTCGAAGACTCTGTGGGCGCGCCCCGACCTCGGCTGCGTGTTCATGTGCGGCTATCCGGTCGCGCTGCAGCTGGCCAACGTCGTGCCGCTCGCGGCGCCGATACCGCGTGCCGCCTGGGCGGCAGGACGCCCGGTCTACCGGTCGGACCTCATCGTGCGCGAGGACGCGCCCTTCCGCACGCTCGAGGACACGTTCGGCGGCCGTGCCGGCTGGACCGTCGAGCACTCGCATTCCGGCTTCAATGCGTTCCGCCATCACCTGCTGCGCTACCGCACGGCGTCGCGGCCGGCGCTCTACGGCGAGATGATCCCCAACCTCGTGACCGCGCGCGCGATCCTCGACGCGGTGCGCGAGGGCCGCATCGACGTCGGGCCGCTGGATGCGTACTGGCACCTGCTGATCGCGAAGCACAGCCCGGCGCTGACGGCAGGCGTCCGCGTGCTCGCCTCGACCGACGTCGCGACGCTGCCTGCGTTCGTGACGGCAGCGTCGACGCCCGCCGCCGACGATCGACGCGCTGCGCACGGCGTTTGCGCACGCCTCGCGGCAGTCCGTGGTTCAGCGAATACGCGGATGCACTGCTGATCGACGGCTTTGCGCCGGTCGATGCGACGGACTACGCGCGGACACTGGAGTGGGATCGCGAGGCGAAGGCTGCCGGGTACGCGTACCCGGCGTAGCGACGCCGAGGCGTCGGGCGTCAGGCTTCAGGCAGCGCCTCGCGACGGCGCGCGTCCCAGCGGATGCTGCGGCTGGTCGTGCATCCTGAACAGGAAACGCCGCGCGACGTCGAAGTAGGTCGAGTACACGAGGCCGCCGTTCTCGGCGAGCAGCCGGTCGCGCGCCACCTTGTACCGGGCGTTGTAGCGGTACCAGGGCAGCGCCGGCTCCTCGTGGTGCAGCGAGTGCAGGTTGTTGAACAGGAACAGCGGCCCGAGCAGCCACGAGCCTTCGACGATCGCCGTGCGCTCGTGCATGTTGGCGCGCGCGCGGTGCTCCGCGAACGAGCGGATCAGCAGGATGGCATTGCCCGGGATCACCATCGCCGACGACGTAGAGCCACAGCGGAATGCCGCAGACGACGGTGACCCAGTAGACGACCGGCACGCACAGGATCAGATGCGTGATCCACGCCGCGCGTACGCCGGGCTCGTTGCGCGCAAATGCCTTCGCCTCGCTCGCCAGGAACCAGCCCATCCGCCACCACGAGCCGATCAGCATGCGGCCTGCAAGGGTCAGCTGCAGCTGGAAGATCCAGCGCGAGAACCGGGAGCGACGTCGCCACGCGTCCGGCGTCGACGTAGTTCGATTCCGGGTCGTCGATCGGGTCGGTCAGGCGGTCGTTGACGTGGTGGATCAGGTGCAACGCGCGGAAGCGGTCGTACGGAATCCACAGCGACAGCGGCAGGATGCCGAACAGCCGGTTCACCGCGGCCGAGCGCGTCGGGTGTCCGTGCAGGATCTCGTGCTGCAGCGAACTGTGGAACGTGAGCAGCACCGCAATGCAGGGTGCGACGATCCAGGTGGGCCATTCACCATAGGCCCGGGTGAGCGCGAACCAGCCGCCGTAGGCAAAGACGATCAGGGCGACCGTCGGCCACTCGATCGCAGGCAGGGCCGCGACTTCGCTGCTCGGCCTATCCAGTGCAGTCTGTGGTGCGCTCATCGGTTCTTGTCGCCCCGGGGAGGGCGGTGTCTCCCCGATCTTAGCAAAGCGGACCGTTGCCGGAAGCCGCGTTCAGTTCCGTGCGACCGGCACGAACCGCTGTTCCGGCAGCCGCATGCCGTCGTAGAGCAGGATGGCCATGAGCCCGGTCACGAGGCCGCCCTGCAGGACGAAGGCCGTGTTGTTCGAGAGCAGGCCCGCGATGATGACCTCGCCGAGCCCCTTGGCCGCGACGGTCGAGCCGATGGTCGCGGTGCCGACGTTGATGACCAGCGAGAGCCGCACGCCCTCCAGGATCAGCGGCAGGGCCAGCGGCAGTTCCACCTGACGCAGCCGTTGCCAGCCGCTCATGCCCATGCCGTCCGCCGCGTCGAGCACCGGTTGCGGGCAACTTTCGAGACCCGCGATCGTGTTTTCGAAGATCGGCAGCAGGCCGTAGGCGAACAGGGCGATCAGCGTCGGTGCCTGGCCGAATCCCACGAGCGGCACGGCCACGGCGAGCACGGCGACCGGTGGGAACGTCTGCCCGACGTTCACCAGCGTGCGGGACAGCGGCAGGAACTGGGCGCCAGCGGGGCGCGTCACGAAAATGCCGAGCGCGACCGCCACCGCGGTGCTCGCCGCCGCGGCGATCAGCACCGTCCACAGGTGCGAGAGCGCCAGTTCCAGCAGGTTGCCCTGGTCGTAGATGGCCGGGGCGCCGTAGTCGTTCAAGGGCGCGAACACCGGTGCGAACGCCTGTGGCACGACGAGGAACGCGAGCAGCAGGCCGAGGAAGGCAACACGCACTCCTAGTGCAAAGCGGCTCATGCGGCCTGCCGTCCCCGCGCCAGGATGCTGGCCAGGGTCACGTGGCCAATGGGATCACCGTCGGGTCCGATGACCGTCGCTGCGGCTGCCCCGCTCCAGACGAGTTCGGCCAGGACTTCCCGGAGCGTCACTGACCAGGGCAACGTCGGGCCGTCCACCTTCCCTGGCGCCGCGACTTCGCCGGCGGTCGTCAGCGACAGCAGCTTGAGCGACTTGTCGCCCGAGCCGATCAGTTGCGAGACGAAGGGGTCCGCGGGCCGCGTGATCAACATGGCCGGCCGGTCATGCTGCAGCAGTCGCCCCTGGCTCATGACGGCCACGCGGTCGCCGAGCCGGAACGCCTCGTCGATGTCGTGCGTCACGAGGATGATCGTCGTGCCGAAGCGCCGCTGGATGCCGAGCAGGTCGTCCTGCGCCTTGCTGCGGATGATCGGATCGAGCGCGCCGAACGGCTCGTCCATCAGCAGCACGTTCGGCTTCGCCGCCAGGGCGCGGGCGACCCCGACGCGCTGCTGCTGGCCGCCCGAAAGCTCGTGCGGGAACTTCGTCGCGTACGCAGCCGGATCGAGCTGGAACAGCTCGAGCAGTTCGATGACGCGCTCGCTGACGCGATCCTCGTCCCAGCCGAGCAGCCGCGGCACGGTCGCGATGTTGTCGGCGACGGTGCGATGCGGAAACAGGCCGAGGCCCTGGATCGCGTAGCCGATGCGACGGCGGAGCAGGTGCGCGGGCTCGGACGTCGTGTCGTTGCCGTCGATGAGCACGCGACCGGAGGTCGGCTCGACCAGCCGGTTGATCATCCGCAGCAGCGTGGACTTGCCCGAGCCCGAGGTGCCGACGATCGTGGTGATCGTGCGCGGCTCGATGACCATCGACACGTCGTCCACGACCGTGGACTCGCCGTAGCGCTTGCAGAGGTTCTCGATCTGGATCATCGCGGCACCCGGCGTGTGAGATCGGTCAGCCGCGTCGAGGACGACCGAGGCGGAGAAGGCGAGCACGACCGTCGGGATCGCGCCGAGCAGCACCAGGTCGATGGCCGTCTGGCCGATGCCCTGGAAGACGAAAGCGCCGAAGCCGCCGCCGCCGATCAGCGCGGCGATGGTGACCATGCCGATGTTCTGCACGAGCACGATGCGGATGCCCGTCAGGATCGTCGGCAAGGCGAGCGGCAGCTCGATCTGGCGCAGGACCTGGCCGTCGGTCAGGCCCATGCCGCGCGCGGCGTCGACCGCGGCCGGAGAGACGCGGCCGAGACCGACCACCGTGTTGCCGACGATCGGCAGCAACGAATACAGGAAGAGCGCGATGGCGGCGGGCGCGGCGCCGATGCCGCTGACGCCCAGCGCGGCCAGCGCCGGGACTGCGATTGCCAGGGCCGCGAGCGGCGCCATCAGGATGCCGAAGAGCGCAATCGACGGGATCGTCTGCACGATGTTCAGAACGCCGAGCACGGCGTTCCGCAGTCGCGGCTGGCGATGGCAGAGCACGCCGAGCGGCAGCGCGACGATCACGGCGGCGCCGAGCGAGCCCAGCGCCAGCAGCAGGTGTCGCTGCGCCTCGTGGGCAAACCGCGTCGCGTTCACGGCGTACTCGCGCATGATCGAGAGGTCGTCGAAGATAGCCTGAGCCGAGCGCAGCGAGCGTTACGGCCAGGAATCACGACCAGCGTCGCTACTCGCAGCACAGGGCCAGGCCGCAGGCGCGTCAAGGCGTCGGTGGCGAGCAGGCCGAGCGCGATCAGCACGATCCAGAATCCCGCTCCGGGCGCGATGCGCACCACGCGATTGCCGGCTGGCGTCAGGATGTCCGCCGCCGCTGCGACCGTGACGACCAGCGCCGCCATGCCGACCAGCGCGGCCAGCAACCGAACGCGCGGACGCTGGACGAACACGGCGACGACAGCCGCGGCGGCCAGCGTGAAATACAGCGCGAGCGCGGCGGTGGGCAGCACGTCGCAGCAGCGCGCGCGGCTCGCCCGGCACGATGCGGTTCGCCTTGAAGACGATCAGCGGCAGCAAGCGCGAGGGCGAGCGCTCCCACCAGGCTCAGCAGCGCGCCCAGCGGATCGATGCGCTGCACGCGGCGTGGCCTCTCTGGCTCATCGATTGCGCGGCCGGGCCGATGAAGCCCTTGGCGCGCAGGTAGTCCCCGGCCACTTCCTCGGCGCGATTCGCCGTCGATCTGCACGCGTGCGTTCAGGGCCTGCAGCGATTCGCGCGTGAAGCTCGCCATCAGTGGCCGCACGATGCCGGCGATCTCCGGGCGTGCCCGCAGCACGGCCTCGCGCACGATCGGCACCGGAGCGTAGACGGGCTGGTCCTTGCCGGTCGTCCTCGAGCAGCACCAGGTCGGCCGCGACGATGCCGCCGTCCGTGCCGTACACCATCGCCGTGTTGATGCCATTGGTGCGCGCGGCCGCGGCGCCGATGGTCGCGGCCGTTTCGCCGCCGGCGAGCACGATCTTCTGCCGCGGCTCGAGGTGAAACGAATACGTCTTCTCCAGCGAGCGCAGCGTGCCGCCGTTGGCGAACTCGGCCGAGCACGCGAGCTTCACGGCGCCGCCCTCGCGCACCCAGCGCGCGAAGTCGCTCATGGTCACGAGCTCGATGTCGGGTCGCCACGTCGCGACGCACGGCAAGCGCCCAGGCGTTGCTGGCTCGCGCCGGCGCCAGCCAGACGATGCGGTTCGCCTCGAGGTCGAGCTTCGCGCCCAGTTCGTAGCCGCGTTGCAGGTCCTTCCACGCGGGATCGTCCGGCCGGTTGAAGAAGAAGCCGGCGTTGCCCGTGTACTCGACGTAGAGGTCGATCTCGCCGGCCAGCAGCGCCTTGCGTACCACCGGTGTGGCGCCGAGCGTCATCCGGTCGAGCGTCGGAATGCCGCGATCCTCGAGCAGCAGGCGGATCATCTGGCCGAGCATCGCCGACTCGCTCGACAGCTTGGACGACACCACCACGGGCGGCACGGCCGCATGCGCGACTGCTCCGATGAGCAGCAACAGCGCGACAGTGATCGCCTTCAGGACACGCGCCAACGGCAGCCTCCACGCATGGCCCGCGGCCACGGTCGTGCCACGGTGTCCGGACTCGCGGAGGTCGTCAAGTCCAACACGCAGCGCGGTCGGGTCCGTGCTTGTCAATCACTGGTTGGCATGGTCACATCGCCTGTCCACCCGGAGAGCGATGGCATGAAGTCTTCTGCAAGGGCCGTGATCATCGGCGGCGGCGTCGTCGGTGCCAGTGCCCTGTATCACCTGGCGCGGATCGGCTGGACCGACGTGCTGCTGCTCGAGAAGAGCGAGCTGACCTCGGGTTCCACCTGGCACGCGGCGGGCGGCATGCACACCTTCAACGGTGAAGCGAATATCTCGCGGCTGCAGAAGTACACCATCGACCTCTACCGCGAGATCGAGGAACTCTCCGGCCAGTCCTGCGGCCTGCACCCGAACGGCGGCCTGATGCTGGCCGCGACCCAGGGCGAACTCGACAGCCTGAAGCTCATCTGTTCGCGCGCGCGTTACCTCGGGATGGAAACCGAGATGATCACGCTCGACGAGGCCGTCGAGCTGAATCCGCTGATCGACAAGCAGCACTTCATCGGCGCGTTGTGGCGCGCGGACGGCGGCCATTGCGATCCATCGGGCACGACGCACGCTTACGTCAAGGCGGCCCGCAAGCTGGGCGCGTCGGTCGAGCGCTTCACGCGCGTGCTGGAACTGAATCCTCGCGCCGATGGCACCTGGGACGTCGTCACCGACAAGGGCACGGTGCACGCCGAGCACGTGGTCAACTGCGCGGGGCTCTGGGCCCGCGAAGTGGGGCAGATGGTCGGCATCGAGCTGCCGGTGCTCGCGATGGAGCACCACTACCTGCTGACCGAAGACATTCCGGAGCTGCAGGGCCGGTCGCAGGAAATCGTGAACACGACCGATTACGCCGGCGAGATCTACCTGCGCCAGGAGCGCGGCGGCGCGCTGATCGGCACCTACGAGCCGCACGGCAAGGTCTGGTCGCCGGTGAAAACGCCGGACGACTTCTCGATGCAGTTGCTGCCCGACGAGTTCGAACGGCTGGCGCCGTTCTTCGAGGTCGGCTTCGAGCACTTTCCGGCGCTCGGCCGCGCCGGCATCCGCAAGGCGATCAACGGTCCCTTCACGTTCGCGCCCGACGGCAATCCGCTCGTCGGGCCGGTGCGCGGGCTGCGCAATTACTGGGTGGCCTGCGCCGTGATGGCGGGATTCAGCCAGGGCGGCGGCATCGGCCTCGTGCTGTCGCGCTGGATGGCGGAGGGCGATCCGGGCCAGGACATCCTCTCGATGGACGTCGCGCGCTTCGGGCGCTTCGCGACGCCGAAATACACGTCGATCAAGGTGCCCGAGAACTACGGCCGCCGGTTCCGCCTGGCCTATCCGAACGAGGAATTGCCGGCAGCCCGTCCCGTGCGTCGGTCGCCGATCTACGACCGGCTGCTCGACGCGGGTGCGGTCATGGGCGCCAACTTCGGGCTCGAGCACGCGTTGTGGTTTGCGCCGCCGGGCATCGCGCCGACCGAGACGCCGACGTACCGGCGCTCCGAGGCTTTCGCGATCGTGCGCGAGGAATGTCGCGCGGTACGCCGCACGGCCGGACTCTATGAAACGAGCAACTATGGCAAGTACGAGATCACGGGTCGCGGTGCCCGCGCGTGGCTCGACAAGGTCTTTGCCTGCCGCATCCCGCCGCCCGGACGCCTCGGCCTCGCGCCGATGCTGAATCCCGCCGGCCGCATCGTGGGTGACCTGTCGATCGCGTGCCTGGCCGAGGATCGGTACTTCATCGTCGGCTCGGGCTTCGCCGAGGAATTCCACCTGCGCTGGTTCTGGACCTGCGAGCCGCCGGCCGACGTCTTCGTGCGCTCGGCGGCTTCGACCCTGTGCGGGTTCTCGCTCGCCGGCCCGAACTCACGCGAGATCCTGCAGCGCCTGGTGCGCAAGGATCTCTCCGCCGCCGCCTTCAGGTTCTTCGACGTCACCGAGACGGCCGTCGGTTACGCGCCCGCAGTTATCACGCGGGCCGGCTTCACCGGTGAGCTGGGCTACGAGATCTGGACGACGCCCGACTATTTCGCGTCGCTGTACGACGACCTGCGTGAAGCGGGCGAAGCTGCAGGTCTGACGTTGTTCGGCGGCCGCGCGCTGATCGTCGCTGCGCCTCGAGAAGAACTACGGTTCGTTCAACAAGGACTTCCGGCCCGACTACACGCCGGGCGAGACGGGGCTCGATCGCTTCGTGGACTTCGGCAAGCCGGAGTTCATCGGGCGTGCAGCGGCATTGGCCGAACGCAGCACGGGACCGAAACGTCGCTTCGTCGTGATGGAGGTCGAGGCGCACGATGCCGACGTCGTCGGCTACGAGTCGATCATGCAGGACGGCAAGGCCGTCGGCTACGTCACGTCGGGTGCGTACGGGCACTGCGTCGAGCGCAGTCTCGCGGCAGGTTACGTGCCGACGGCGTTCGCGCGGGACGGCGAGCGCTTCGAGATCGACATCCTCGGCGATCTTTGTGCAGCGACAGTGCGCTTGCAGCCGCTCTACGACCCCGAAGGCCGGCGATTGCGGGGGTGAATGCCCGTCCGGTCGACGATCAGCGTTCGATGTGCACCGCGTGGCGCCGCCGTCACTGCGGCGTGGAGTTCGCCTCGGCGTGCATCAAGCTGAGACCTGTGGCGTGCCTGCGCTGGAAGCCTTTCCACAGCGTGACGTCGCCGCCTGGACTGCGGGCGCTCCACGGGGTCCCCTGGGGTGCGTCCCACTGGCCCGCGCTCGACTCCACGACCAGGCCATCGATGTACGCGCCGCGGCTGGCGTCGTCCTTCACGTAACGGTCGAGGAACGCCGTGACGAAGTGCAGGCTGATGCCGATCAGGCGGTCCTTGCGCCACACCGCATCCTCGAACCAGTCCTGGTTCCACAGGTCTGTCCGCATCTCGGGTGGCGCCGGGCCGAGGCCGAGCGCGTGACCGCCGCCCAGGAACGTGAGCAGGTAACGATTCGAGTTGATCGCCTGGTCGAAGTACGCGCGCGCACCGGTCGTGTAGTCGACGGTGAGGTCATGATCGCCAGCGATCAGCAGCAGCGGCGACTTGATGCCCGCGACGCCTGCGGCACCGAACGCGCCAAATGCACCGCCCGCTGGCGCAAACGCGACGACCGCCTTCACGGACGGTGCGAGGAGTGCAGCGCTGAGTGCGCCGCCGCGTGCGTACGGCTTCAGAAGTCCACCGGGAACGTTCGAGACGAGGCCGCCTGCAGGGTCGAGCGAGGCGCCACCGGCGGCCAGTACGCCGTAGCCACCCATCGAATACCCGATCAGCGCAGTGCGCGTCGGATCGATTTCGCCGGACTTGCCGAGCGAATCCTGCAGTTCCCGCGCGACGAACGCGATGTCGAGCGGGCGGCGCAGGGCGGCCTGCGGAAAGCCGGCAGGGTTCAGGTACATGTCTTCGTGCCGGATCGCAGCGACAACGTAACCCTTGGACGCGAGGTTCTCGGTGAGCCAGCTCATGCCGACCGGGACGTTGCCGTAGCCGTGCGCCACGATCACCAGCGGAAAGCGGCCACCGTCAGGTTTTGCATCACGCACCGCAAGGCCCGGAATCCTGAATTTCGCAGGGGGCGCGGGCGGCTCGGCTTCCATCGCGTCTTCGTACGTGACCGGCGTCGCGCCGGCCACGGTTTTGGCGGGATACCAGACCTCGACCTTGAGGCTGCGGTCGCGCTTTGCCGGGACACCGGTCTTGGGATCGATCGCGCCCAGATCGAGCTGATCGCGGTCGACCAGCGTGATCGACCGCACACCCACAGGGTACTTGCCGAGCGCGGCGAGTTCAGGCGCATCGATGCCGGTCCGGCCCGGTGCGTCGCCGGCCGTGGCGATTGCAGCCGCAGCAAAGTTCAGCGCCAACAGGCCGCTGGCGAGCAGTCGCTTCGTTATTTTCATCGTGGATTCTGGCCTCTTGACCTGGACGCGGGACCGCCGATGCGAGAGCGGGCCCGGTGGCCCCGCCGACCGGTACTATAGCGGACGAACGCAGAACACCAAGGCGGCCGCACAGGCCCAGAACGTCGCGACTGCAGGGGGCCCGCTTGAACGCTCTTCCGATCGACCGGACGGACGCCGAGTACAAGCGCCTGCGCAGGCAGGTCTTCTTCGCGATCTTCGTCGGCTACGCCGCGTACTACCTGGTGCGCATGAACCTGTCGCTCGCGATCCCCGACATCCTGCGCGAATACCCCGGTTACACCAAGGCGCAGCTCGGCACTGCCATGACCGCGCTGTCGATCGCTTACGGCGTCTCGAAGTTCCTGATGGGCTCGGTGTCCGACCGCAGCAATCCCCGCTGGTTCATGCCGCTGGGCTTGCTGCTCTCGGCTGCCGTGACCGCTTCGTTCGGACTCTTCAAGGGCATCTATGCCTCTTTGACGCTGATCATCCTGCTGCAGGCCCTGAACGGCTGGTTCAATGGCATGGGCTGGCCGCCCTGCGGCAAGACCATGGTGCACTGGTTCAGCGCGAATGAACGGGGACGCGTGGTGTCGCTGTGGAACACGGCGCACAACATCGGCGGCGGACTGGTCGCGGCGCTGGCAGTCGCAGGCGTCGCCCTGTTCGGTGACTGGGGCGCCAAGTTCTACTTCAACGCGCTGGTGGCGGCTTCGATTGCCGTGCTGGTGTACGTGTTGTTGCGCGATTCACCGCAGACCTGCGGCCTGCCGCCGATCGAGGTGCACCGCAACGACATGCCGGCGAATTATTCCGAGCACTCCGAGCGCACACTCGGCTTCCGCGAAATCTTTTTCTCGCACGTGCTCAATAACCGGCTGCTCTGGGCCATCGCCGCGGCGAACGCGTTCGTGTACTTCGTGCGCTACGGCGTGCAGAACTGGATTCCGACCTACCTCCAGACGGCGAAGGGCTTCTCGTTCCACGAGTCGAGTGCGGCGTGGTTCATGTTCGAATACGCCGCGATTCCGGGCACGCTCCTGTGCGGCTGGGCGTCGGACCGCATCTTCGGCGGACGCCGCGGCCCCGCGACCATCCTGTTCATGGGGCTTACGCTCTGGGCCTGGTCGTGTACGGATTGAATCGCACCGGGCCGCTGTGGATCGACATGGCCTCGCTGATCGTCATCGGCTTCTTCGTGTACGGCCCGATCATGATGATCGGCCTGCACGCGCTCGAGCTCGTGCCGAAGAAGGCGGCGGGCACGGCGGCGGGCTTCACCGGCTTCTTCGGTTATGCGTTCGGTTCTGCCATCGCCGGCACGGGCGTCGGCTGGATTGCCGACCACTGGGGCTGGGGCGGCGTGTTCGCGACGATGATCTTCTGTTGCGTGATGGCGATGGCGTTCGTTTCGCTCACGCTGAAGCAGCGAGAGCGCGGCGAGTGAGCGGGCTCGATCCGGTTGAGCGGAAGGCAGGCACGCGCTCTGGCCGCAGGCGGTCGATCCGGGGCCTTGCCCAGAGCTTGGAAAGGCAGACACGCGCTCTGGGCAAGGCCCCGGATCGACCGCTTGCGACACGCGGCGCCTGAACGAATTCCCGGCAAAGCCCGGGAATTCGCACGGCGCAAGCAACGTCGACGCGGTCACATCGCATGACTCTCTGCCGAGCTTTCGCAACCGGCAATTTCCATTGCTCGGTCACCAGATCGGCTCGATGGACGGCGGGTGAGGGCGTTCGTTCCGGGTCTGCTCCGGGCGAGCGTGTCTGCCTTTCCGCTCGCCCGGAGCAGACCCGGAACGAACGCTTCAACGAGCGCGCCGTACACCGCGCTTCAGGGTCGCGCAGGAAATTGCGGCAGCTCGACGGCGTCGATCCAGATCGGGTTCGAGTACGCCTTCAGGCCGGCGATGTCCTCGACCTCGAGCGAATACCAGGTGCGTCCTGTCGCCGTGGGCTTGAACTCGACGCGCGCTTCGCGCGGCCCGTCGCTGAAGGCCTGCGTGAATGCCACGGTGCCCGCGCCGATCAGCCTGACCTGCTTCAGCCCGGTCACCGACCGCAGCCCGAACGCAAGCGGGAAGGGTGTGCCCGGCTTCACCTTCAGTTCGCTGCCGAACATCACGGCCGGTTCGATCAGCGGGCCGTAGGTCACATAGGCGTGGCCGTTCTTCACGGCCTCGGCGTAGGAGGCCGGCGTGAGCGGACCGTCGACGTGACCGAACGTCCGGATGCGTCCCGACTCGTGGTTCCAGACGTCGTGCACGTCCGTGCCGCCCGACAGGTAGTAGCGATGGCCGGCGTTCCAGAGGAGCCTCATCGCTTGCATCACGTCGGTGTCGTACGGCACGTCCGAGTTGACTTCGGCAAGGTCGAAAGCGGGGTTGAAGCCGCCCGGCACGAGTCCGGCGCCGAGGCTTGCGAAGTAGCCGTACGGAATGAACGGATGATTCGACTGCACGACGATTGCGCCCTGGCGGCGCGCTTCACCGAGCACTTCGTCGATGGTGGCCGTTGCCGTGTCGATCGCCAGTTTCTGGCCCGGCTTGAGCGGCCACGCATTGAAGTGGCCCCACGACGGCGACAGTTCGAGCGAGGGAATGAACGGGCACGCCGCGCGCTTCGGCGATCTTCTGCAGCGGCGCGTGGTTCGCCGTGGAATCGTGATCGCTGACGAACAGCAGATCGAGCCCGGCGGCCAGTTGCGAACGGGCGAGGTACTCGGGCGGCGTGACGCCTTCCGCCTGGTCGGCGTGGTGGTGCAGGTCGGCTGAGTACCATCCGCTCGCGGGCGGATCGAACAACCGCGTGAGCGCCACCTTCGCCGCCGCGGTCCGGCCCGGTCGCACGTCGAGTGTCACCGCCTGGTTCGGACCGAGGAATCCGCCGCCCGACGAAACGGTGAAGCCGTAACTGCCCGGCGCCATCGCTGGCCTGCAGCCGGCCCTTGCGGTCGAGTTCGGTGAAGAACGTGTTGCGGCCGAGGAATTCGACCAGTTGCCGCTGGCCCACGGTGATGCCGATGCGTGCGTCGAGCGGCTGCGCGGTGCGTGCGTCGACGACGGTGAAGTCGACTCGGCCCGGCGGCTCGACGTCGCTGAAATCCGCCGTCATCACGGCATCCGCGGTGATCGTGACCGGCACTGGTCTTGCCCTGCGAATAGCCTTTGCCCGTCGCGTAGATCTCGTAGTCGCCAGCGGGCAATCGCACGTCGTAATGACCGTCGTGGCCGAAGCTCCAGGCGTAGGGCGTGCCCTGCTTCGCGATGACTATGACAGGCTCTCGCACCGGCTTGCCGTCGCGAGCCGTGACCGAGCCACGCAGCGTGCCGGCTGGCAAGTGGCCGCGCTCGATCTCGGCCGCGACCGCCGGGCCCAGGTCGCCACGCGCACCGACCTGCAGCCACGCATCGAAGGTGCGTGACTCGCCCGGCTGCAGCGTGTGCTGCAGCAACAGGTCCTTGGAGCGCGAGCCGACGAAGTTCATGTACGGCGCATGGAGCGTGATGCTCCAGTCTTCGTCGTAAGCGACGGCGCGGTCCGCCAGCGCGCCGGTCGACTTTCCTTCCTGCAGGTCACCGAGACCGGGGATGCCGAAGAAATAGCCGGCACTGGGCCACAGCGTCTGGCCCGACAGCAGGTCGGCCAGTGGCGCGTCGCCGCCGTTGGTCATGACGGTCTGCATCTCGATCCGGTCTGCATCGGAGCGGAGCGTGTACGTGGTCGCGATCGTGACCTTGCCCCAGTCGCGCGTTGCCTTGACGACGACTTGCTGCGGCCCGCGCTCGACGATGTCCACCTTCTGGTAGGTGTTGGGCCACGCCGACCAGTTGTTCGGAATGAAGTCGGCGAAGACGACACGGTCGCGCGCTGGCTTGCCCGTCACGACAGGCCCGATGTCGACGATTGCGCCGCGAGGCACGCCGTACGG
The DNA here is from genome assembly GCA_963828265.1 of uncultured Gammaproteobacteria bacterium. GTDB lineage: Bacteria > Pseudomonadota > Gammaproteobacteria > Steroidobacterales > Steroidobacteraceae > RPQJ01. The sequence continues at coordinate 70,015 of CAWHEA010000009.1, forward strand.
AACCGGACTCTCGACGGCGAGTGCGAACGCGAGCTTCTCGTTCATCACCGTGATGTCGCGCGCTGCCGTTGCTTCGCCGTCGGGGATCGGCGTGGGCCCGATGATCACCTGTGCGGAGGCGTGCGCGGGACTCGGGTGCGCGGCTGCGATGAGCAGTGCGAGAAGGAGGAGTCGCCCGGAAGCGCCGCCAGACACGTTCGTCATGCTCGCCCGATCATGGCGTGGCCTCTGGCTCACTGCAGCAACGGCCGCAGGGCCGCGATCAGGCGGTCGACGTCTTCCGCCGACGTGTAGTGCACCAGCGAAACGCGGACCACGCCATCGGCCGTGTCGATCCCGAGCGCCTGCAGCAGCCGCCACGCATAGAAGTTGCCAACGCCGGCGCCGATGCCAAGCCGCGCGAGCTCCGTGGCGATGGAAGCGGACGACTGACCGGCAACGGTGAAAGCGACGGTGGGCGTGCGCGCCGCTGCGGCGGTCGAGCCGATCAGGCGGACCTTGCGGCAGCTGGCGAGAAAATCGAGCAATGGCTGCAGTCGTTCGCACTCGTAGTCGCGGAACAACTGCCGGACGGCTGCGGCGCGCCCCGGCTGTGTCAGGGCCGCGTAGCCATGGCGGGACGCGACGGCTTCCATGTAGTCGATCACGCCATTGATCGCCGCCACTTGCGGATGATCGGGCCCGGCAGGGGTGAAGCGGCCCGCAAGCGCGTTGCCTTTGAAAAAATGGGCCTGGGAGGGCAGCTGCTCCGCAAGTGACTTGCGCACGTACATGGCGCCCACGTGCGGGCCGTAGACCTTGTAGAGCGAGAACAGGTAGATGTCGGCGCCGAGTGCCGCGACATCGGGCAGACCATGCGGGCAGAAGCAGACGCCATCCACGACGGCCAGCGCGCCGGCGCGATGCACGCGGTCCGTGATCTCCCGCACCGGGTGGATCGTGCCGACCACGTTGGAGCTGTGCGTAAACGCGACCAGGCGGGTCCGCGCGCCCAGCAGCGCTTCCAGGTCCCGGATGTGCAGCGCGCCGTCCGCATCGACCGACCAGGTGCGCACGACGATGCCATCGTCCTGCAGCCGGCTCCAGGCGCCGACGTTCGCTTCGTGATCCTGGTTCGTGACGATCACTTCGTCGCCGCGCTGCAGGTGCCTTCGAAACGCCTGCGCGAGCACGTACGTGTTCTGCGACGTCGACGGGCCGAAATGCAATTCGTCCGTGGCCACGTTGAGCCATGCGGCCATGCGCTCCCTTGCGCGGTCCATTTCCGCGCCGGCACTGGCCGAGGGTTCAAACGCGTAATACGGCTGCACTTTCGTCGCGCGATAGAAGTGATCCAGTGCAGCGATCACCTGCCCGCAGGCGAACGAACCGCCGGCGTTCTCGAAGTGCGCGAATCCGGCGAGGCTGCGCTCGGCAAATGCAGGAAACTGCGAACGGACGAAGGTCAGGTCAAGTGCCGTCACGGGTTGAAGGTCCTTATCGACTCAGGCGCCGAGCGCGCCGGGCAAGGCGGCCAGGAACAGGTCGACCTCCTCGCGACGCCCGATCGTCACGCGCGACCACGTGTCGTAGCCCTCGAACGGCCGGCCGACCTTGATGCCCTTGGCGAGCATGCGGTCCCGGAATTGCTGCACCGGCATCCCGGTGTCGAAGAACACGAAGTTGCCCTGCGCGTCGGTGTGCGGACGCCCGATGCGATCGAGCGCTGCGTGCACGCGAGTGCGGTCGGCCAGGATGGCTTCGCGCGTGCTCTTGACGAACACGGCATCACCGTAGCTTGCCAGCGCTGCGTCGATGCCAGTCGTGTTGGGCCACACGAGCGACAGGTCGGCGAAGCGCTTCGCGATGGCCGCGGACGAGATCGCATAGCCGATCCGCAGTCCCGCGAGCCCGTGAATCTTCGAGAACGTCCGCAGCACGATCAGGTTGGGCACCTTCTGGACGAGGGACGCGGCGGTGCCGACGCCTCCGCCGTCGACGAAATCGATGTAGGCCTCGTCCACGACCACCGTGGTCGTGGCAGGCATCGACCGCACGAATGTCTCGAGCGCATCGCGCGAGACGGCGGTTCCGGTCGGGTTGTTGGGATTGCAGACGTAGACCAGGCTGGTCTGCTCGGTAACGGCGGCGCGCATCGCGTTCAGGTCATGACGTGCGCCGAGTCCGGCGCGACCCACTGCACCCGCAGGCCCAGGCGTGCTGCGAACTCCGGCAATTCTTCGTAGGTGGGTTTCGAGGCGACGAGTTCGCTGCCCGGCATGGTCGTCGAAGCGAGCAGGGCTGCCATCCGCAAGAGTTCGCCCGACCCCGAACCGACGACGACCTGCGCGACCGGAACTGCCTCGCGCGCCGCGACTTCTGCCGCCAGCGTGTCGATCGACGAGTACGCATAGCGCGGCGCTTCACCGATGCTCGCAAGGATCGCCTGGCGGGCCGCCGGTGATGGGCCGTAGGGGTTCTCGTTGCCGTTCAGCAGGATCGTGCCCGACCGGTGGCGCTCGGCGGCCTCGTCCTTGCACAGGCAAGCTGCGGCGCCAGCGGCGCGAACAGGGCGGCCGCCCCGAGGAGCGCGCTGCGGCGTGTCAGGCGCGGCGGAGGGAGGGCGGCTTCGTCGGCACGGCTGACAGGCGATTCGGTGGGCATGAACGTCTCCTCGGGCGACGAGCGACGCTACCACGCTCGGCGCGGTTCGTGACACGGTCTGCGGTTCGGACGGTGGCGCAGGAAGCGCCGCCTGGCTCGCACTACCTCGGAACGACGGTCCTGCGGTAGGCGTCGAGCTCGGCCTGATAACGCGCCCGCTCCTTTTCGAGCTCCTCGATCTCTGCCTTGAGCCGGCCGATGCGTTCAGCTGCCTGCTTGGTGTCCAGCACGCCCTGGGTGCGTTGCTCGGGCGTGGCCTTGGCATCGATCACGTCGAACGCGCTTTCCGCCACGCGGTCCTCGAGGCGCCGGATTTCCCTGCGCTTGTCCTCGATCTGCTCGTCTGCCTCCGTGACTCTGCGTTCGCGCACGTACAGCGCACGCCCGTCGTCGTAGGCTTGCTCGAACGCCGGCGCGAGCTCGGCGGGGCAGGTGTCGTAATAGGTGTAGCCGTTCGCGCCCGCCCGATAGCCGTTGTGCGGCTGGCAGTATTCGCGCAGCCCCGCTTCGCGTCCTGCGAGGTAGGCGTTGAGGTCCGGAGTGACTCCGTACTCGGCACACGCGCGCCGATGCTCCCCGATGCGGTCACCCGGTTGCCCGGCCACACCGTCTTCGTAGCCGACGGTGCGCCAGTCGACGGTGCGGCATTCGTCCTTGCTCATTTTCGAGGCACAGGCCCCGAGCAGCAGCGTGCTGCAGGCAAGTGCGAGCGTCGTGAACCTCATGCTAGGCGATCCAGCCCCGTGCGATTGCCCGCCGGGCGAGCAGCACCAGCCCGATCGCGACCAGCAGCACCAGCCCCTGCAGCACCAATACGCTCGAACCGTACGTCTGCACGACGTCGCTCAGCACGAACAGGCCGAAGTCCTGCACGACCAGGGCGACCAGGGACGCGACCAGCAGCGGCAGCGCCCAGCGCTTGCGCCAGATGAGGCCGACGCAACCCAGCGCACCGCCCCAGACCGCGATGGCCGTGGCAGCGACGGCCCAGGCCGGTCTCGATTCGTACAGCGCCTGCTGCGCTGCGCTCATCTTCGCGACGTCCTCGGGCGTGAGCATCACGTCGCTCAGGTACGCTGCGCACCCCATCAGGTTCCAGAGCAGCGCGGCAATCGTCACCGGCAGGTACCACTTCGGCGCTGTGTTCATCGCATCCTCCCCGTCTTGATGTCTGCTACAAGCCCAGCTCGCCGTCGTTCGCGGCGTGTTCGTACTTGTTCCGTGGTGGCCACGGTCGTGACCGCCAGTCGGGCGTGAACGTGAACGAAGACTGCTGCGTCCCGGCAGCAAGGCGCCGTTGCCGGCGCCCTTCGCGTAGTCGTAGTAGAGCTTGACGATTTCTTCCTTGCTGACCTGCTGCGCGGCCGGGTGCGCGAGGCAGGCGTCGATCCAGCGGCTGCACGCGCGCGTAGCGTCCGTCCGTGCGGCAGCTCGAAGTCCTCGTAGTACTCGAGGAACCAGAAGCGCATGAAGAACGGCGTGAAGACCGTCTCGGCCCAGCCGAAGTCCTCGAAGAGGAAGGGGCCTGCAGGCGAATGCTGCAGCAGGAAGTCGTTCGAGCTTCTCGTACTGCTTCAGCATGCCCGCCGTCCATGGCATCGCGCCTGGCGGGGTCCTGGTTCATCACCCAGCCGTAGCCCTGGTTGCAGAAGTCGCCTTCCATGCGCGTCAGCATGTTCTCGACGGCGCGCCGGTACGGATCGCGCTGGGCGACGGCGGCGCTCCGGGAAGACGTCCTCGAAGTACTGCAGCAGGACCAGGCTTTCCTTGAGGATGCGCCCGTCGGCCAGTTCGAGGATCGGCAGCGCCGTCGTGCCGCGGACTTCTGCAGCAGCCAGTCGGGGCGTGGCTGCGTGATGTCGACGACGACGAAGTCGACGTCCTGGCGACGGCCTTTCAGCTCGAGCTGGATCTCCACCCGCTGCGAGAACGGGCAGACGGGGATGTGATAGACGATCGGCTTCATCGTCACGGCCCGAACGGCATCAGCTCGCGCGCCGCCGGTTCGGCCGCCGCGCCCGCAACGTCTCGCGCGGACCGCCTTCCGGCGGTGGCGGCAGTTCCGGCAACGGCGCCTCGGCCGTCATGCCGGCCACGATCATGCGGCGCATTTCCGCATCGGCGGCCGCGTCGGTCTCGATCGGCGTGTACGACTGCAGGCGATTCTCGACCTCGGCGCAGGTGCGCTGGTACAGGTCCCTGGCGCCGGCCTTTTCCCAGGTCTCGCGATTCTCGCGGTCGATCACCGGGTTCGTGAGGTACAGCTCCTGCGGCCAGTGGCTCAGCGTGTGCGGCGACGTGATCAGGTGGTCGTTCGCCAGCAGGTCGTCCACCAGCTGCTTCGCCGGCAGGTCTTCGATGATGGTCATGTCGCGCACGAAGTGCAGGCACTGGCCGCACACCTCGTTGTCGAACACGAGCTTCGGCAGGCTGAACGTGAGCACGAAATCGAGCATGCCCGGGCCCGAGACCGAATTGACGCCGGCGATCGCCGCCAGCAGCGCGCTGCTGAACGTCTCGCCGCCGGCCTGCGCGTCGAGCGACTTGCCGTCGCTGAGCGCCATGTAGGCCTGCGTCGGCAGGCCGAGCGACTTGGCCACCGCGACGTAAGCGACGTTGAGGTGCTGTGCCTCGATCGCCGCCATCGGCGAACTCGCGGACTTCATGTGGAACGTCGCCGGGGCGCCGCCGAACAGCACGGGCGCGCCGGGACGGACGATCTGCGCCATCGTGATGCCGGTCAGCACGTCGGCCACGTGGAACACCAGCGCGCCCACGAGCGTCACCGGCGCGATCAGGCCCATCAGCGTGACGGGCACGATCTCGACGGGAATGCCGGCCTCGACGCAGTCGAGCATGTTCTGGCACGAGTCCTCGCCGTAGCGGAAGTTGCCCGTCGCGGTGATCGTGAAGATCGACATCGGCTTCGCGATCAGCTCGGCCCGGTCGCGGCGGAACAGCTGCATCATGTCGCGCATGCGCGGCACGCCGTGTTCGGTGAACGCGCCGGAGACCATCGGCTTCTTCGACGTCGTGAGCAGCATGTACAGGCGCCAGGCGTCCGACACCTGCGACTCGATGTCCTTGTTGGTCGAGAACGCCGTGGCCAGGTAGGCGATGTGCTCGAGGCCATCGCAGAGCCGCGCGTACTCGATGAAGTCGATCGAGTTCGACAGTCGTGTTTCGCCCGTCCGGTGGTCGAGGATCTTGAGGCCGCTCGAGCCGGGCACGTAGTGGACGTTGTTGCCGCCCAGTTCCGCGTGGGGCTGCGCCTTCACGGTTGAAGAGCGTGAACGACTTGGGCGCCGTGGCGATGGCGCGATCGACCACCTCCGGCGGGAACAGGACGCGCGCGCCGTCCGGCGTGGTCTTCAGCCCGTGGTCGAGCAGCCGCTTGCGCATGCTGGCGCCGCGGATGTCGATGCCCGTTTCGGCGAGGATGCGCTTGGCCTCCGTGACCACCTTGGCGCACAACTCGGGGCTGATCACGTTCAGCGTCGGTCTCATCCTGCTTCTCCCGCGGGGCCCGGCTTGGGGGCACCTTGTCTCGCTCGATTGGCGAACCCGGAATTATCCAAGGGCGGCACGCCTTAAGCTACTCCGCGCGGCCGCCTGCGCCCGTTATCGTGGGCTATAGTCTGCGCTCACCCAGGGAGACGCATCGATGACAACACTCAACGTCACGCTGCAGGTCAATCGCAGCTCGCACGGCGAAACACGAGTCGTCGAGACCGGGATGGCGCTCTCTCGCTCCAGGCCAGGTGCGCTTCAGGATCGAGCGTTTCGCCCTGACCGCCAACACGGTGACCTACGCCACGACCGGCGATACGCTCGGTTACTGGGACTTTTTCCCGACCGGCGAGCCGGGCTGGGGTTGCGTGCCGGCCATGGGCTGGGCGGAGGTGGTCGAGTCGCAGCACGCCGACGTTCCGACCGGCGGACGCTACTACGGCTGGTACCCGATGGCCCGTTACGTCGACATGACCGTCACGCCGAACACGGATGGATTGCGTGACGAGGGGTCGCATCGAGCCGCCCATGCTCCCGTGTACCGGGCCTACACGGCGACGACCCGCGATACGCTCTACCAGGCGGGGACCGACGCGGAGGATCGCCACGCACTGCTGCGTGGACTGTTCCTCACCGGCTGGCTCGCCGAAGATTACTTCGCCGACAACGACTGGTTCGGTGCGCGACGCGTGCTGGTGTTGTCCGCGTCGAGCAAGACTGCGATCGGATTTGCACACTGCGCTGACGCCCGCGCTGGCATCGAAGTCATCGGCGTGACGTCGGCGCGCAACCATGCGTTCACGCACGCGCTCGGTTGCTACGACGAAGTGGTCACCTATGACGACGTGGCGGCCATCCCGGCGGACACGCCGATCGTTGCCATCGACATGGCCGGCAGCGGGCCCGTGCTGGCGTCGGTGCACTCGCATTTCGGCGACCAGTTGCGGCACTCGATGGCGATCGGCCGCAGCCATCACGAAGCGCCGTCGCGCGTGTCCGGCATGCCGGGGCCGAAGCCGGCGTTCTTCTTCGCGCCGACGCAGGTCAAGAAGCGCGTGCAGGACTGGGGTCCGCGCGGCTATCAGGAACGGGTCGTTGCCGCGCTCACCGGTTTCGTCGACTGGAGTCGCGCGTGGCTTCGTGTGCAGCATTCGCACGGCGCGGCGGCCGCGCAGGCGACGTGGAGTGAGGTCCATGCAGGCCGCGTCGCAGCCGACATCGGGCATATCGTTTCGCTCTGGGATTAAACTTCGCGGCTGAACCGACCGGCGCATCGTCGGTCGAACAGACTGCGCCATCGAGGAATCCGTCTTTGTTCATGAAGTTTGCACTGGCTGTCTCGGCAGCCGTCCTGGTTGCGTCCCCGGTGCTGGCGGAGCAGGTCGCGGATCCGTTCGGCTGGCTCGAAGAGATCGAAGGCCCGCAGGCGCTCGATTGGGCGCGCGCCGAGAATGCGCGGTCGCTGCCCGTCCTCGAGAGCGACCCGCGCTTTGCCGCGATGCGTGCGGAGGCGCGCGCGATCCTGACGTCACCCGCCCGCATTCCGACCGGCTCGATCCACAACGGCGCCGTGTACAACTTCTGGCAGGACGACGCGCACGTGCGCGGGGTGTGGCGCAGGGCCAGTGTCGAAAGCTATCGCAAGGGCAAGCCCGCCTGGGAGACGTTGCTCGACGTCGATCGACTGGCGCAGGAGGAGGGCGAAAACTGGGTCAGCGGGAGGTTCGAGTGCCTTTCGCCCGAGTATCGCCGGTGCATGGTCGAGCTGTCGCGTGGCGGTGGTGACACTTCGACGTGGCGCGAATTCGATACGGCCACCAAGTCCTTCGTGAAGGACGGGTTCGCGATCCCCGAGGCGAAGTCCGACGTGTCGTGGGTCGACGCCGACACGCTCATCGTGGGTACGAACTGGGGCGCCGGGACGCTGACGGACTCGGGCTATCCGCGCATCGTGAAAGTGTGGCGGCGCGGCAAGCCGCTGGCCGCAGCGCCCACGCTCTTCGAAGGCACGAAAGAGGACGTCGCGGTTCGCTCCTTCGTCGACCAGGACGGGGGTGCGCAGCCGTTCGTCGTTCGCGCCGTGTCGTTCTTCGAGGCGGAATATCACTACGCGCCCGGCCTCGAAGCAACCTCGAAGCTCCCGCTGCCGCTGAACTCGAACATCGAGGGCGTGCTCGACGGGCGCGCGATTTTCACCTTGCGGGAAGCCTGGAATTACCAGGGCAAGGTGTACGGCCAAGGCTCGGTCGTCGCGTACGACCTGAAAAGCGGTTCGGCGGAGCCCGTGTTCGCCGCCAACGAAACGCAGTCGATCGAGAACGTCGCCATCGGCAAGACGGGCCTGGTCGTGCAATACCTCGAGAACGTGTCCGGCAAGGCGACACGCGTCGCGCGCACGAAGCAGGGCGAGTGGCGGGCCACTCCGATCAAGCTGCCCGGGAACGGGGTGCTGAAGATCGCGTCCGCGGGCGGCGGCACGGACGATGCGATGCTCTCGTTCGAGAGCCTGACTTCGCCCCTCGCGCTCTATTACGTGAGCAAGGGCAACGCGATCAAGAAGATCTTCGCGACACCGGCGGCCTACGACGCCTCCGATGTCGTCGTCGAGCAGCGCTTTGCAACGTCGACCGACGGCACGAGGATTCCGTACTTCGTGATGGGCAGGAAGGCAGTGCTGGCGAAAGGCAACGCGCCTACGGTGCAGTACGCCTATGGCGGCTTCCTGGCGGCGACGCTGCCGGTCTACTACGAAGATCCATCGCGGCCGCAGCATGGCGCGCTCGCGGGCAAGCTCTGGGTGTCACGCGGCGGCGTGCTCGTGCTCTCCAACATCCGCGGCGGATCGGAGTTCGGCCCGCGCTGGCACGATGCAGGACTCAAGGCGAATCGGCAGAAGGTGTTCGATGATTTCATCGCCGTCTCGGAAGACCTGATCCGTACGGGCGTCACTGCGAAGGGCAAGCTCGGTGCGATCGGCCGCTCGAACGGCGGCCTGCTGATGGGCGTGGTCATGAACCAGCGGCCGGACCTGTATGCAGCCATCGTCTGCGGCGTGCCGCTGCTCGACATGCAGCGCTACACCAGGCTCGGCGCGGGCGCATCGTGGGTCGCGGAGTACGGCGATCCGGACACGGCCGACTGGTCGTACATGTCGCAGTGGTCGCCGTACCAGAATCTCCGCGCCGACGTCGCGTATCCGCCGGTCTTCTACTACACCTCGACCAGGGACGATCGGGTGCACCCGGGCCACGCGCGCAAGGCCGCAGCGAAGCTCAAGTCGTTCGGGCGTGATTACTACTATTACGAAAACATGGAAGGCGGCCACGGCGGCACCGCTAACCAGGAACAGCTCGCGTACCGGATCGCGCTCGAGTACGCGTATTTCGCGCGGATGTTGATGGATGGAAGGCCGGTAACCGCGGCGCGCGGCCCCCAGGTTCCAGTGGCGACAGGATTGTCCCGCGGAATCCCGCGGGCGATGTCGGCAGACGTTGACCCGCTCATCGCCTTGGGCATAATGCGGCCTGCTGGTTTTCAACAACGGCAAACCTGCCGCGAGGCAGGGACGCAAAGCCTCCGGTCCGCGCGACGAATGTCCGGGATAGCGGGGTTGCCCAGTATCGGCGGTCGTAGTGCCTGGAACGCGCGCTTTGGCGGCCTCCCCTGAGCTTCCCATTTCCGGTCCGATTCCCTCGCGTCGCCAGGCCTGCGTCGACGGGGTGTGCAATGCAAAAGATGGCCATGGCGAAGCGGATTTCGGTTGCGATCGTGTGCGTCGTCGTCGCCGCCTGCGGCGGCGGTTCGTCCGGCTCGGACACGGATACTGCGGCCACGCTTGCAACCAACAGTCCGCCGCAGATCGTCGGCGTGCCGTCTGTGATCGCGCAGGTGGGCCAGCCTTACGAATTCGCGCCGACGGCCACGGACGCCGATGGCGACACGCTGACCTTCAAGATCGAGAACCGTCCGGAATGGGCGACCTTCAGTCCGATCACCGGCAGGCTGGAGGGCACGCCACCGCCGACGGCCAGCCCGGTGTACCCGCGAATCCAGATCAGCGTTTCGGACGGCAAGGCCATCAGCGAACTGCCGGCCTTCGACCTCAGTGTCCCGGGCCTCCCGTCGGCCAATACCGCGCCCACGATCGGTGGCCAGCCGGCAGCAAGCGTCGTCGTCGGCAACTCCTACGAATTCATCCCGCAGGTGTCCGACGCAGACGGCCAGACGCTGGCCTTCTTCGTGACCGGGAAGCCGGTGTGGGCACAGTTCGACGCCGCCACTGGCAGGTTATGGGGGACACCCACGGCAGCTGACACCGGAACGCACGGCGGCATTGAAATTTCGGTGTCGGACGGCGTTGTTCGGACGGCCTTGCCCGTCTTCGATATCGCCGTGACCAGCGGCAGCGCCCCAGGCCCGGCCAACCGCGCGCCGGCGATCGCCGGCACGCCTGCCACTTCGGTGGCGGCGGGCCAGGCGTATTCGTTCCGGCCGGCGGCCTCCGACCCGGACGGACAGGCGCTGACGTTCTCGATCGGCAACAAGCCCTCGTGGGTGACTTTCAACGCCTCAACCGGCCAGCTGAGCGGCACGCCAACCGCAGCGAACCTTGGGCTCCACTCGAATATCACGATCACCGTGTCGGACGGCGCCGCCAGTGCCAGCCTGCCGGCGTTTTCGATCACCGTGGTCGCGAACAACAACCCGCCCGACATCGGCGGCTCGCCCCCAACCGCGGTCGAGGCCGGCCAATCCTATAGCTTCACGCCCATTGCCAGAGACCCGGACGGCCAGAGTCTGACGTTCTCGATCGTGAACAAGCCTGTCTGGGGCAGCTTCAGCAGGACGACAGGTCGCTTGTCGGGAAAACCGACCGCAGGCCAGGCCGGATCGTATGCAAATGTCCTGATCTCGGTCACGGACGGCATTGCGGAGGATTCGTTGCCGCCCTTTACGGTCGTGGTCGATGCACCGAACCGGCCGCCCGTGATCAGCGGCTCTCCCTCGACCTCGGTGAGCGTCGGGCGGGCTTTCGACTTCACGCCGGTCGCGTCCGACCCCGACGGCCAGCCGCTCACGTTCTCGATCGCCAACAAGCCCTCATGGGCCGTCTTCAGTACCAGCTCTGGACGGCTCAACGGCACTCCCACCTCCGCCGAGGCCGGCAGCTATGCGGGAGTGGTCATCTCCGTCTCCGATGGCACTGACAGCGTCTCGTTGCCGAGCTTCACGCTTACTGTCCAGCAGGTGCAGCCCGGCTCGGCAACCGTCTCCTGGACGCCGCCGACCGCGAACACCGATAACTCTCCTTTGACCAATCTCAAGGGTTACCGAATCCACTACGGCACTGGGTCGGGCAACCTGAGCCAGAGGCTCGACCTGCCAACCCCGGGCATCACCAGCGCTGTGGTCGAGGACCTCGCGCCAGGAACCTGGTATTTCGCGGTGACGGCTTATAACACCAGCAACGTCGAGAGTGCGCTGTCGAACGTCAGGTCGAAGGTGATCAACTAGAGCGGGCCGTGGCGGACGAACTGGCGGGCCCCAACCTCGGGCCCGGCAGTGTCCGATTCGGCCGTCTGATCCAGGACGCACGCGGTCATTCCACCACGAACACCACTGCGGTCCGCGCAGGCACGGTGAAGCGACCGGTCTCGGCGTCGTAGCGGGATGACTCGGCTGCCCGTCGATCGCCCGCGCCGGGCGCCCGGTGCACCGGGTGCAGGACGTAGTGCTTGCCGCGCTCGCTGTCGAACTGCAGGGTGTGTGCCTCGGTGTCGACGTTGACGAGATACAGCACCTCGCTGAAACCTGCTCCCGGATAGCCGCGGCCCTGCAGATGCCCGGCGATCACTTCCGGTACCTGGCCCGGCCCTGTGTTCAGGAAGCGCAGGCGTTCCGTGACGTCGGCCGCGCTGCGCAGCCGGAACAAGGTCGAGCTCGAGCGGATCCGCAGCAGGTCGTTGAACGTGGCCCGGGTCCACGCGATATCGGTGGCGGTCGGCTTGAGCCTGCGGGTCCGCGAGGCGCGGTCGCATCAGCGGCCAGCTCGCCGCGTTGTCCTTCGCTGGTGGCAGGCCGGTGCCGAAGAAGTTGTCCTGCCCGGTCCAGTCGATGCGGTTGAACCAGTCGCCCGAGTCGAAGCTGTTGCGGTCCATCGATTTGCTGCGCAGCAGTTCGATGCCCGCGTGATAGTAGGCGATGCCCTGGCTGAAAGCGTTCAACGCCGCAGCGAGAATCTGCGCGCGCGCCCGGTCGGTGCTCGAGGTGCCGAGCGGCAACTTGAAGGCGTGCAGGTCGTAGAGCGTCTGGTTGTCATGGTTCTCGACGTAGTTGACGACCTCTCCCGGCGCAGTCACGTATCCGGCAGGCTGGTTGCCCGCGTACGGAATCTGCTCGAGCAGCGTGTCGCGACCGTCGAACGTGGGCAGGCGATAGCTGCGCAGTGATCCGGCCAATCCCACTCGAACCATGTCGGCCGTGCGCATCAGGTCCGTGGCTGTCACCGTAGCGGGAGCATCTGCGTTCGGGTCGTAGTGCAGTCCGTTGACGTAGCCCTGCACACTGACCTGGCGCGCATCGTTGTCTCCGGCCCCGCCGCCGCGGATCGCGTCGCGCGCACGGTCGCTGAACGTCGCGATGCCGCTGCCGTTCAGCGAGAGCTGCGAGGCCTGCACGAAACGTGCGCCATCGGCGACTTCGCCGAAGTTCCAGCCCTCGCCGATCAGCAGCACGTCGCGCCCGGTTGCGGCATTGACGCGCTGCTGCAGTTCTTCCATCGCTGCGCGTGGCTGGTGCCCCATCAGGTCGAAGCGGAACGAGTCGATCCGATACTCGCGCGCCCAGGTCACGGCCGAGTCGGCCATGAGCTTCGCCATCATGCGGTGCTCGGTCGCCGTGTTCGCGCAACAGGTGGAGGTGGTGACGCGGCCGGCTTCGTCCAGTCGATGGTAGTAACCGGGCACGATGCGGTCGAGCACGGACCACGAGTCCTGCCCCGACGCGTAGGTGTGGTTGTAGACGACGTCCATGCCCACGCGCAATCCGGCGCGGTGCAGGGCCTGCACCATGCGCCGGAATTCGACGACGCGCACCGCGCCATCGGCGGAATCGGTCGCGTAGCTGCCCTCCGGTGCGGTGAAGTGCACCGGGTCGTAGCCCCAGTTGAAGCAGTCGCGCGCGCTGACGGCGGACACCGACTGCTGTTGCGACTCGCCGTCGGGTGTGCCGACCGGAGTCGGCGTGACGCAGCCCGTCTCCGGCACCGAACCGAAGTCGAACACGGGCAGCAGATGCACGTCGGTGATCCCGGCCGCCGCGAGCGACTTCAGGTGACGCATGCCGTCGGTGTCGTCGAGCGTGAAGGCGAGGTACTTGCCACGGTAGTCCGGCCGCACGGTGGAGTCGCCGATCGAGAAGTCGCGCACGTGCAATTCGTAGATCACCGCGTCGGTGGGCGCGTGCACGCGAACCGGGGTTGAGGCCTGGTCCCAGCCCGGTGGTTTAAGTCCTCGGTGAATGAAGATCCGCGATGTAACTGCGACGCGAGTCGGTCGTCAGGCTGATGGCATACGGATCCGTCACGCGGTTGCGCACCAGTCCGACGCCGTCGACGTGCACGTCGACGAGGTAGGTGTAGTAGTGGCCGGACAGATCGCGATCGACGTCCGTCGACCAGACTCCCGTACTCGAGTCGCGCCGCAGCGGCTCGAGCGATTGCGCGGGTCCAGTGCCGTCTCGGTGCAGGCACAGCGCCACGTTGCGCGCGGTCGGAGCCCACAGCGCGAACCGTCGTGCGATCCGGCGCGACCGTCGCACCGAGTTCCGCGTCCGCGGCACTCGCGTACAACGCGTCCAGTGCCCCGGGCGACTGCAGGCGCGTCGCTCGCAGCACGCGGCCGTCTGCATCCTCCTGCACGAGCAGCAGCTGCTGGCGATGGAGTTCGCGCAGGGTGTCGGCGGCAACCGGCAACCGCAGCGTGACACCGGCCGCGACATGACGAAAGCGCGCGGCAACTGCGGGTGGGAGCGCGTCAGCATGCAACTCGAGGTCGAAGGCACCGGTTGCACCCGCGACCGGGATGCCGGGCTCCGCGGTCATGCGGCTGTCGGTCGAATGGTGCAGCCGGAAGCGTCCGCCGGATTCGACGCCGGGCCAGCGCAGGAGCTGGGGATCGAGCCAGATGGCCCGCGCATCGGGCAGGGGCGTCGCAGCTGCGGCCTGCAGCACCGTCGCATGTGCGGCGGCATCGCAGTCGGCGAGGGTCGGCGACGCCATCGACGGCTGGGCGCTCATGGCGCACATCACGCCCCCAACAAGCATGAATCTCATCGCCGTCTCCTAGCTCCGGACGGGGCAATGATGCCATGCAGTCCGTAGCTGCATCGCGCGAACTCGACGCCAGAAAGACTGGTCGGGTTCAGTCGAGACTGCGTGCGGAGTCTTCCAGTGCGCTGCGCACGTAGCTGCTGGCGCGATCGAGCCATTCACCCGGCGTGCCGCCATCCGGCTCGGAGGCGCGCCAGACATAGAGCTTGGCGCGAGTTGCGGCTCGGTGGCTGCGGTAGAAGTGGAGCAGGGCGTCCGGCGCTTGATCGGCGAGCTGTGCCAGGCAACCGCGCAGCAACGCGCGCCCGGTCGCCTCATGGCCGCTGCGTGCGCACTCCAGGTGCAGGAAGCTCAGCTCCTCCGCGCGATCGAGCACCCGGAGATCGCGGTCGAACTCCAGGCAGTCGATGATGGCCGGCGAATCGTCGAGGTAAACGTGTTCTGGCCGCAGGTCGCCGTGCGCCTCCACCACGCAGCCACTGGCGGCGCGCTGCGCGAGCAGCGACGAATGCCGCGCGATGAATTCCCGTTGCAGCGCAAGCAGCGTTTCGTTTCCGGCGATCCCCGCAGGCGCCAGTACCCGATGGTTGGCCTCGACCTGCCGCCCGACGCGGGCCACGAACGCGGGTCCATCGCTTATCGCCGGCGCGGCCGTGCGATAGAAATCAGCGAGCAAGCGGACGACCGGTCGCAGCGCTTCCGGATCGACCTCGCGGCGCGCAAGCTGCGCATCGAGCAGTCGGGCGCGGTCGAGACGGCGCATGCAGACCAGCCAGTCCACGATTGCGCCTGGACCATCGATCGCGAACCGTCCGTCCGCGTCTTGCGTCAGGGGCGCGGCTCCGAGGTACACGCCGGGCGCGAGCCGTCGGTTGAGGCGGACTTCGGCGAGGGAATCGAGGCGACGTGCCTCGAGCGAGCCATAATCCATCGTGTCGCGGCGGACTGGCTTGCGCAGCTTCCAGGCGCGGTCGCCGATCAGGAATACCCAGGCGAAGTGAGTCTCGATCGCTTCGTCGTCGCGCCCGCAAAAGCCGCGCAGGAATGCGACTTTTGCGTCCAGTGTCGGAGAATCAGCCGGCATCAGGGTCGAGCATAGCACTAGGCAAAACTGCGAATGGTCGTCTGGCGGCCGTAGTGGAACATGAGCGTGCAGCGAACGGTGACTTGCCATGACGCACAGGTTCCTCGATCGAACGGACGCCGGCAGGGCGTTGGCCGGCATGCTTACCCGCTACCGGGCCGACACGAACGCGGTCGTGCTTGCCTTGCCTCGCGGCGGAGTGCCGGTGGGCTATGAAGTGGCGTCGGCACTCGGCTTGCCGCTCGACGTGCTGGTCGTGCGCAAGCTCGGCATGCCGTCACAGCCGGAACTCGCAATGGGTGCCGTGGCGAGCGGCGGCGCTTTCGTCCTGAACGAGGACGTGGTGCGCTACCTGCCCAGGGGCAGCGACGCGGTCGAGCAGGTCAAGGCGCGGGAATTGCAGGAACTGGTGCGGCGCGAAAAAACCTACCGCGGCGATCGGCCCGCGCTGCAGATGCGCGGTCGCACGGGAATCCTCGTGGATGACGGGCTCGCCACAGGCGCGACGATGGAAGCGGCCGTGCGCGCCCTGCGCAGCCTGCATGCGCAACGCATCGTGGTGGCAGTCCCCGTCGCGTCGATCGAAGCCCGCGAACGCATCGCTGCCGTGGCTGACGAGGTCGTCTGCCTGCAGGCCCCGCCGTTCTTCAGCGCGGTCGGCCAGTGGTACGAGCGCTTCGACCAGACCGAAGACGAAGAGGTCCGCGAGTTGCTGGCCCGCTCCCGACGGCGTTCTCCGCCGGCAGCCAGGCGTGGGAGCTGGACGTAACCCTCGGTCACCCGGCTACGGTGCGCCCCTTGGCGTCAGCCTTAGTCTCCCAACCTTCGAGTTGACCTCTGACCGGCAATTCACGCACGCGCACGCCCGTCGCCGCGAAGATCGCATTGGCGATCGCCGCACCGGCCGGTGGCACGCCCGGCTCGCCGATGCCACCCGGCAGTCCCTCGCTCTCGATGACGTGCACGTCCACGACGTGGGCGACGCCCGCATGCGAGCGACCCGGTAGTCGTTGTAGTTCGACTGTTCGACCCGGCCCTCGGCGAAGGTGATTCCGCTGTAGAGCGTGTTGCTCATCGCCATGACGAGCGCGCCCTCCATCTGCGCTCGCGCACGGTCGGGATTCGCGACGAAGCCGGCATCGACCGCAACGGTCGCGCGCGGCACGAGCACCGTCCCGTCTGGACGCACCTCGACCTCGACGACCATCGCGACGTACGCAAGGAAGCTCCGATGCACGGCGATGCCGCGACCGCGACCGCGCGGCAGCGGCGTGCCCCAGCCGCTGCGCTGCTTCACGCGACTCGACCACGCGACGCGCACGAGCGGTGTCGAGCGGATGGTCCGCCCACGGCGCGCCGTAATAGGTGTCGCCCGCGCCGACGAGGCCGGCCTTGGACAGGTCGACCTTGCGATCCGGGCCGATGAGTTCGAGCAGGAAGGCCGCCGGATCCTTGCCGGCAGCGTGCGCGAGTTCGTCGACGAACGAACCGATCGCGAAGCCGTGATGGATCGCGTTGACGCTGCGGTACCAGCCGATGCGCGCGTGCGCGACGGCGGGGCAGACTTCGACGCTCATGTTCGGCACGTCCCACGGGATGTCGCTGGCGCCGTTGGTCAGTTCGTCCGGCGTGGGCCCGGCGAGGTTCGGCGCAAAGGTCGCGCTGATCGACGGGTACGCCGAGCGATGCAGCCAGGCGGTCACCTTGCCCGAGGCGTCGAGCGCGGCCTCCAGTCGGTGCGCGGCGACGGAGTGGTAGTACGAGTGACGGAAGTCGTCCTCGCGGCTCCATTGCACTCGCACCGGGGCGCCGGTCTCGCGCGCGAGGAAGGCGGCCTCGCAGATGAAGTCCGGCTTGGACTTGCGGCCGAAGCCGCCGCCAAGGAGCGTGACGTGCACGGTGACGTTCGCTGCGTCGACCTTGAGGTACTCGGCGATCGTGTTGCGCGCGTCATTCGGCGACTGCGTCGGGGCCCAGGCTTCGACCTTGCCGTCCTTCACGCGAGCGACCGCCGCCAGCGGCTCCATCTGTGCGTGCGAGAGGTACGGGACGTGGTACTCGGCGCTGACCTTGCGCGTCGCCGCAGCCAGTGTCGCTGTGACGTCGCCGTTCGTGCGCCCCGGCTTGCCAGGCGCGCGGACACTTGCCTCGAGCGTCGCCTGGTACGACTTCGAGTCGTGCGAGCCGTTCGGCCCGGCGTCCCAGGTGATCTTGAGTGCGTCGCGCCCGCGCAGCGCCGCCCAGGTGTTCTTCGCGATCACGGCGACGCCGCCGAGCGGGAAGAAGGCGCCGGGGATCGGCGTCTCCGGTATGCGCACGATGCGTTCGACGCCGGGCACCTTGCGTGCCTCGCTGTCGTCGACACTCACGACCTTGCCGCCCCAGACCGGCGGTCGCGCGATGACGGCCACCTTCATGCCGGGCAGCGTGACGTCGGCGCCGTAGACCGCCGTGCCGGTGGTCATCGGCACCAGGTCGATCGACGGCATCTTCTTGCCCTGCCACCGCCGCTCGTCGGGGCGCTTGATGCGCACGCTCGCCGGTGCCGGCATCGCAATCGTGCGCGCGGTCGTGACGAGCTCGCCGAACGGCTTCGTGCGGCCGGTCGGGCGGTGCACGACCTCGTGCTGCCGGGCGAAGACTTCGGCAACGTCCACGTTCCATTGACTGGCCGCCGCGGCCTCCAGGAGCGCGCGTGTCGTTGCGCCGGCCTCCCGGTACTTGTGCAGGAAGTCGCGGATGCTCGTGGAGCCGTCGGTGTTCTGCGAGCCGTACTTCGGGTCGCCCACCGCCTGCTCGACGCGACACTTCGCCCAGTCGGCTTCCATCTCGTCGGCGATGATCATCGGCATGGTGGTGCGGATGCCCTGGCCCATCTCCGAGCGGTGGCAGACGATCGTGACGATGCCGTCGTCGGCAATGCGCACGTACACGTGTGGCGACCATGGATCGGCGGCGAGGGGCTCGGCCGCATCGAGGCGGCGCACGCCACCCGGTCCGAATGCGATGACGAGACCGCCCATCCCGAGGAGCTGGAGGAAGGTGCGGCGTTGCAGTTCGTGCGGCCGGTCGACGCTATCCAGGGTCGCATCGAGTGCAGCGGGCTGCTCAGCCGGTGCCTGGGGCGCGACCGCGCGACGCACCCACGGCAGGAATTCGTTCGCGCTCATGAGCTCTTCTCCGCCGCGGCCTTGATCGCCGCGCGAATGCGTGGATACGTGCCGCAGCGACAGAGGTGCCCGTTCATCGCGGTGTCGATCTGCTCGTCGGTCGGCTTCGGCGTGCGCTGCAGCAGTCCGGCGGCCTGCATGATCTGGCCGGGCTGACAGAAGCCACACTGCGGCACGTCGATCTCGCGCCAGGCGACCTGCAGCGGGTGCTCGCCGGTGGGGTGGAGTCCCTCGATCGTGGTAACCGCCGCGTCCTGGAGGTCCGACATCGGCACCTGGCAGGCGCGGGCGGGTTTCCCTCCAACGTGCACCGTGCAGGAGCCGCACTGCGCGACGCCGCAGCCGTACTTCGCGCCGGTCAGCGCGAGTTCGTCGCGCAGGAACCAGAGCAGCGGCATGGTGGGGTCGCCGTCGAAGGAGCGACGGGTGCCGTTGACGGTCAGGGTGATCATCGGGGCTCCGGGGCGAGTGCACGGATGTGCAGAAGTCGGAGAATGCACTCGAGGTGCGGCAGTATCAAATCCGCGGTCCGTCCAACCGGGCGCGCTGGCTCACGACAGGCCTGGCGGAGGCCTGTGCGGTTCAGGCGCCGGTGCTGCGCTGCGTTCAGCGCCCTGCAAGCGCCGCGATGCATTCCGGGCGGGTATCGGCAGCGCGATCCAGTCGCACGAGCTGCACAGCGATGCTGGCAGAGACTTGAGGGGCAGCAGGATCAATGCCAGCGCCCTGCAAGCGCCGCAATGTATTCCGGACGGGTATCGCAGCAGCCGCCGATCCATGTCGCACCCGCCTCCACCCAGCGCTCGCTGGCGACCAGGTATTGCTGCGGCGACAGTGTCTGCACGGCGTTGGCGTCGAGCGTCGCCTGGTCCGCGGCTTTTTCGCAGCTGTTCGCATAGGCACCAAGCGGCCGGTCGGTGCAGCGTCGCATGAGTTCAAGTGCCGGTTGCACGAGCCCTGTCGGCACGCAATTCACCATGTAACCCTCGACGGGCAGCGACTGCAGCGCCGCGATGCCCTGCTCCAGCGACTCACCGCCGCGGATGAGCGGTGCGTCGAGACGCAGGTTCCACGATACCCACAGCGGCAGGCCACACTCTGCGGCGGCGCGCGCGGCGGCTACCGCCTCACGGACGGTCGTCAACGTTTCCGCGATGACGAGGTCGACGTCCGCCGCGAGCACGCGTGCGATGCGCAGGTACGCTTCGTACAGGTCGTGTTCGGGCGCGACGAGATCGGACTGGTAGGTGGTGTCAAGCGGCGGCAGCGAACCGGCGACACGAACTTCCGGGCGGCGATTCGCTGCGCGCGCCTCGAGTGCAAGCTGGCACGCCAGTCGCGTAAGTTCCTCGAGTCGATCGGCCATCCCGACCCGTGCGAGCAGGTTCGGCACGACGGCGTAATTGTTCGCCGTGATGACGTCGGCGCCTGCGGCGATATAGTCGCTATGGACCTGCCTCACTGTCCCCGGATCGTGCACCAGCGCCATGGCCGACCAGGCGGAACTCCTGTAGTCAGGCACGGTGGCGCCGCGAGCCCTGAGTTCCGTACCCATGGCGCCATCGAGAATCGTGATTCGCGGTGCCACGCTGCTCATCGCGAACCCCGGGCCGCCGCTCAGCGCTTCGGCTTCACGAACCTGAGCGTCATGCGGTCGCTTTCACCGATGGCCGCGTACTTCGCCTTGTCCTCGTCGCCCAGGGCGAGCGTCGGGGGCAGGGTCCACACGCCCTTCGGCCATTCCGTCGTGTCCTTCGGGTTGGCATTGACCTCCGACGCCCCGTCAAACCGGAAGCCGGCCTTCTCCGCGAGTGCGCGCACGGTCGAGACCTTGATGTAGCCGCTCGATCGCTCGCGCTCGGCGCTCGCGGATTCGGGCAGTCGGTGGTCTTCGATGCCCAGCACGCCACCTGGCTTGAGCATGGCGAAGATCTCGCGGAAAGCCGCTTCGCTGTAATCGGTCTTTTCCGCCTGCATGTAACCCATCTTCCAGTTGTGCACGTTGCGGAAGGTGAGCACGACGTCGGCGGTGCCCGGCGCGACGCCGGTGCCGCCGAGTACGGTCGGGAAGTTCGCGCGCTCGACCTTGCCGTAAAGCGCCGGGTTGGCATCGAACCGCTTGGCCATCGACTCGGCGCCCTTGCCTGCCGGTGCGGCAGCGATCAACTTGCCCTTCCCGGCGAGATAGGGCGCGAGGATTTCGGTGTACCAGCCACCGCCCGGCCACAATTCGACGACGGTGTCCTTCGGCTTCACGCCGATGAAACTCAGCGTTTCGACGGGATGGCGATACTGGTCGCGCGCACGGTTTGCCTCGGAGCGCTGGGGTCCCGCCACGGCCTGCTCGAGCGCCTTCTGCGCGGCTTCACCCAGTCCACCGTGATCCTTTGCCTGCAGCGTTGCTCCGCCGAACAGGCCGACACTGGCAAGCGTTGCGGCAATGATGGTCAGACGCATGGTTCCCTCCTGCTACCGAGTGACTTTCGAGTCCCGGAGCATGGGTGGCGGTCCCGGCGGATGCAAGTGTCGGCATTCGTGCAACACTAAGGTGTCCGTAGCCGCCAATCGTCCTGAAGGGGGTCCGATCCTAATGCAGCACCCGATGGCGCTCCTCGCGACGCCGGCGCGTTTTCCGCTGCGGAAGAACGCGTTGGTGGCAGTGGCCTTGCTGATTCTTGCGGCCTGCGGCGACACCGGCAATGACGGGAGCGCTGCAAACACCGGCAACGTGAAACAGCTGCTGTCGGAACCGGCGGCGGACATCAAGGCTCACGTTGCCGATACGCCAGCCAAGCCCGCACCAGCGCCCACGCCCGAACTTGCGCCCGAGCCCGTACCCGAACTCATACCACCCATGCCAGCGGTGTTGCCGAAGGATGGGGAGCAGCCGTTACTGGAAGCGATCGCCAGCCGTTATGCCGTGGAGAGGCAGCTCGAATTCAAGGCGGAAACCGGCCGGGTCAGCCCTCTCGAACTGGCAAGAATCCGTGCCAATCTGGTTCGGGCGGAGGGAGACCTCGCCGGAATCAAGCGCAATCTCGCGCTGCTTTCCAAGGCCGGGTTGCCGACCTATGCCCTGATCCACAATGTCGCCAAGGACGGCATCCTCAGGGCCTGGCTCGTCTTTCCGGACGGCGGGGTCGTCGCTGGCGCGACGGCAGGCCCCTATGCCGGCCTCGGCACCTTGCAGGGCGGCCTCGGCGTCGAGCGGATCGCCGGAACTCGTGGGCCGCAGCTGAAAGGCCAGGAAAGGCAGCGACTCGATGCGGACGCCGATGCAGATGCAGATGCAGACGCTAGACAGCCGACACCGCCGGTGAGTCCCGATGTTGAACGCGGCGCGGGCAGACGCGACAACTCACCTGAGTCCATCAGGAAGCGCCAGGAAGTGCTGGCCGACGCTGCGGCGACGTTGCTGCCCGGCGATATTCGCCAGGTTCTCGCGGCGGGCGAGGGGCGCTTGCTGGTCGTCCCGGTCCGGGATACCGGAACGGCGCCTTACGCGGCGCTGCCGATCCGCAATGCGGATGACTTCGCCGCGAGGAGATGGTCCTTCGTCGTGATGCAGGACCTGAGCGTATTGGCTGACGTCAAACGCGACGTCGGCTTCGACATGGGCAAAGTCGATCTCTCGAAGTCGGTGATCGTCGGCGATCCTGCCGACATGCGCGATGTGCAATACAGTTTTCCGGCGTTGCCCGGCGCGAGAAAAGAGGCCCTGGCAATCGCCAGGGAGCTCGGCGTCGATCAGCGCAATGTCTTCATCGGCGCCGACGCCAAGCGGAAGAGTGTCGAGGCGGCCATCAACCGCAGTGCCGGCGAGGGCCTCATCTACATGGCGACACATGCCGTTGCCAACCCCCAGAATCCACTGACACGCGGCTTCGTGGTCCTCGACCAGACGAACTGGTTCGCTGGCGAAATTCGAACGGCGAAGTTCAAGGGGTGGAGCAAGAACCCGCCCCTGGTCGTGATGAGCGCCTGTCAGTCCGCGCTTGGCCGTGTCTTCGATGGCGGGACATTCGGGGTCGCGCGCACCTGGACCACGGCCGGTGCCGGCCAGGTCGTCGCCAGCCTCTGGAACGTGAGCGATCTCGCCACGTACCGGCTGATGACGCGTTTTGTCACGGGACTGAAGCAAGGCAAGGCGCCTGAGCTGGCCATGCAGGCCGCACAGCTCGAGACGATCAAGGATTACCCGAACGATCCGAAGATGTGGGCGAGCTTCACGATCATCGGCAAGCCGACGATTGCCAGCAGCCCGTGAAAAACGCCGGGTTGAAGCGTCTTCAGCGTCGCGACGCGATTGAGGTTCTATGAGTTCCGATCGAGGCGGACGACGCCAGATGCCCGGTACCAGCTCAGTGCCCGTTCGTACGCGGCACTGCAAGCGTCCGTGCGTTCCGCAATGTCCCTCGGTGCGAGCTTGCTCATGAAGTTGCCGAAGTCGCGGTGCACTGCATCAGTGCCGCAGCGGGCATGCAACCAGAGGTTGATGCCGAGATAAACGTCGTCCGGTGAGTCGGCGACGTACCCGCTCAGCAGCGTCGGCAGCATCGTGGCGGACGGAGTGATCGCGCAGCAACGCAGCTTCTACATCCGGCACGGACGAGATGATCTGGAAGAACGTAGTGCGCGTGTCGGCGACTTTGCGCAAAGCGCCGTAGTCGTGCTGGAATTCCGCCGGTGCTGGAGAACGTGTGCGGTTGATGATCGCCGAAGACCAGCAAGACGTACGGACGACCGGTCCGAGCCTCGATGTCGGCGAGGTAACTCTGCAGCGACTGCACGGCGGTCGTCGTCGATTCGAGCCGACGCAGGTACTCATGCAGCGCGCAGTTGGGAGTGAATTCCTGCGTGTCGACGAATCGGACTGCGAAGCCGGCGGCATGGCCGGCGACGCAGTCGTGCGGTGAATGGTTCTCGATGAAGAGCACATAACTGAAAAATGGCGCATGCGGCGCGGGGCCCATGGCCGTGCGAACGCTCTCTGCCACTTCGCGATCGGTTTCCATCCAGGCTCCACGACCCAGGTCGCCGCTGTCGAGAATGGTTTCGAACCCGTAGTTCGAGTACGCATTGCGAGCGTTATAGAAATCGCCTCCATGCGGAAAAAATGCCGAGGTGCGATAGCCGTGCTGGCGCATGTAGAGGGCGATGCTTTGATCCACGAACGGCGAGAGCGATGCATGGGTATACATCCCGGAATAACCGAAGAGCCTCGAGTCCAGGCCGACAATCGTTTCGAACTCGGTGATCCAGGTGCCTCCGCCCACCGCATTCACGCGCAGCATGCCGCTTGCCGCCGTGTTATCGCCGGCTCGGAACAGCGCATCGTCATATTTGCCCTGGAGGCGGAACGTCGCTCCCGGATCGAAGGTCGACTCGGCCAGGACGACCATGATGTTCGGTTGCATTCGCGAGCCAGTCGTCCCGGCGGTGAAGTCCATGTATTGCAGGACCGCCGACCGCACTTCCTCCCTGCTCGGCGGCACGACGCCACTTTCGTCCCGGTAGATGTCGCCGGTCGACTGCGATTCGAGACTGTAGGAGTAGCCAAGAAAGGGCAGTGCGCCCATCCTTTCTGCCAGGGCGGCGACGCCATCGAGCTGCCACGTCGAGTTGTCCAGCGCCGCATCGGCGTAGAGAGCCTCGAGTCGCGAAAGGCCGAGAATGGCCACGATGCAGACGGCCGCGAGGCGCTGCACTGGGTCGCGGAACGAGATGCGCGTGCGGTAGCTCGCCATTAAACGAGCTGCAGCGATCAGGCCGGCGATGCACCAGCTCAGCACTGCGACCGCAATGGCAAAGGCGATGGCGTGCCGGGTCCAGTGGGGCAGGGCCAGCGCGTCCCAGAGCCCAGCCGGATTGGCCAATGCGATCTTGATGTCGAGGACTGTCAGCGGCAGGCTGGTCAGGCTCAATTTGACGCTATTGATCCAGCTCAGCAGCAGCTGCAGTGCCATCACTCCTGCAATAGTCACCATGCCGAAGGGCGCCGGCAGCAATACACAACCGGCGGACACAAAGCCGAGTAACACCCAGGCTGCGGACTCGACTGGCCACGCCACGGATGCTGCTGCTGAGCACGTGACCAGCAGGCCCACGGCCGTCCATCGCAGCCATGCTCGGTGGTCCTGGTTCATTGCAGAAAGGTTACAGGGTTCAAGCGCCAGAGTCCGGCGGGTCCGATCGTGCAGTAGACTACGAAGTCCGTTACCCGACCGAACCGGCCGCCGTCATGCTGACCCACGCCCTGTTCTTTCTTCTTGGCCTTGCAGCCTTGATCGCCGGCGCAGAGTCGCTGGTACGCGGAGCCTCCAGGATCGCGCTGTCGCTCGGCATCTCGCCCCTCGTCGTCGGCCTCACCATCGTCGCGTTGGGCACGAGTTCGCCCGAGGTCGCCGTGTCGGTGGGCGCCGCCCTGAGCGGCAACACGGACATTGCTGTCGGCAACGTGGTGGGCAGCAACGTCTTCAACGTGCTGTTCATCCTCGGCATCAGCGCGGTGATCACGCCGCTGGTCGTGCACTCGCAGATCATCCGCCAGGAGGTGCCGATCATGATCGGCGCCTCGGTGGTGCTCGGGATCATGATCGTCGACGGCACGCTCGGACGCCCGGAGGCGGCCCTGCTGCTCCTGCTGCTGGTCGTCTACGTCCTCTTCCTGTTGCGCCAGTCGCGCGCCGAGACCGCAGAGATCCGCGACGAGTACGCCGGCGGCATCCGCCGCTCGGGTGAGTGGGACAGCCACTGGGCTGTTCAGGTGCTGCTGATCGCGGTCGGCCTCGGCCTGCTGGTGCTCGGGTCCAACTGGCTGGTCGATTCGGCGGTGGCCTTCGCGCGGGCCCTCGGAGTCAGCGACCTCGTCATCGGCCTCACGATCATCGCCGCGGGCACGTCCATGCCGGAGGTCGCCACCTCGATCATGGCGGCGATCCGCGGCGAGCGCGACATTGCGGTTGGCAACGTGATCGGCAGCAACACCTTCAACATACTGGGCTGCCTCGGGGTGTCGGGAGTCGTGAGCCCGACCGGTCTCGGGATCGCCCCTGCGGTGCTCAACTTCGACATCTGGGTCATGATTGCGGTGGCGATCGCCTGCCTGCCGGTGCTGCTCCTCGGCCGGCAGATCGGCCGCAAGCGCGGCCTGCTGTTCCTCGCCTACTACGCTGCCTACGTCGTCTACCTGATCCTCGGTGCGCAACAGCACGACGCGCTCGACGAATTCTCGGCCGTGATGGTGAGCTTCGTGCTGCCCATCACCGTCGTCACCCTGGTGGCAATGGTGGTGCGCCAACAAGATGTGCGGCCCGGGCCGGGCGGCTGACTGGCTCGTGCCCAGCCAAGTCGGGCGGCGGCTCGCTCCGCAAAGAAAAGGCCCCGGTTTCCCGGGGCCTTTCTGTCTCAGTCTTCCGTGACTGGTGGGGCGCGTCCCCACTAGATCACCAATCACTGATCACTTCCTCAAAGCAGCGGCACCAGCAGCAGCGCCACGATGTTGATGATCTTGATCAGCGGGTTGATGGCCGGGCCCGCGGTGTCCTTGTACGGATCGCCGACGGTGTCACCGGTGACGGCCGCCTTGTGCGTTTCCGAACCCTTGCCGCCGAAGTTGCCTTCCTCGACGTACTTCTTCGCGTTGTCCCAGGCGCCGCCGCCCGTGCACATCGAGATGGCGACGAAGAGGCCCGTGACGATCGTGCCGATCAGCACGCCGCCGAGCGCGCGGATGCCGGCGCCCGGACCGAGCAGCAAGTTCATGCCGAAGCCGACGATCACCGGCACCAGGATCGGCAGCAGCGACGGCACGATCATTTCCTTGATCGCCGCCTTGGTCAGCATGTCCACCGCGCGCGAATAATCGGGCTTCGCGGTGCCGGCCATGATGCCCGGGATTTCCTTGAACTGGCGGCGCACTTCCACGACCACCGAGCCCGCGGCACGGCCGACGGCTTCCATCGCCATGGCGCCGAACAGGTAAGGCACCAGGCCGCCGATGAACAGGCCGATGATCACGGCCGGATCGGACAGCGAGAAGACTTCCAGCTTGCCGGCGATCTGCAGGTTGTTGGTGTAGTCGGCGAAGAGCACCAGCGCGGCGAGACCGGCGGAGCCGATCGCGTAGCCCTTGGTGACGGCCTTCGTCGTGTTGCCGACCGCGTCGAGCGCGTCGGTGACCTTGCGCACTTCCTTCGGCAGGCCCGCCATCTCGGCGATGCCGCCACCGTTGTCGGTGATCGGGCCGTACGCGTCGAGCGCGACGATCACGCCCGTCATCGACAGCATGGCCGTCGCTGCGATCGCGATGCCGTACAGGCCAGCCAGCGAGTACGCGCCCCAGATGGCGGCGCAGATCGCGAGCACCGGCCAGGCGGTGGAACGCATCGAGACCGCGAGGCCCGCGATCACGTTGGTGCCGTGGCCCGTCTGCGACGCTGCCGCCACGTAACGCACCGGCGCGTATTCCGTCGCCGTGTAGTACTCGGTGATCACGATCATCGCGCCGGTCAGCACGAGGCCGATCAGCGCGCAGCCGAACAGCGGCATGGCCGCGTCGCCCATCATGCTGGTCGTGACGAAGTAGAACGCGACGGCCGCGATCAGGCCCGACACGATCAGGCCGCGATAGAGCGCGTTCATGATCTTGCCGCCGTCGCGCGCCTTGACGAAGAAGGTGCCGGCGATCGAGGCGACGATCGACACGGCGCCGAGCACGAGCGGATACAGCACGGAGTTGATGCCGAGCGTGGCCTGCATCGTCAGGCCGGCGAGCAGCATGGTCGCGACCACGGTCACGGCGTAGGTCTCGAACAGGTCGGCGGCCATGCCGGCGCAGTCGCCGACGTTGTCACCGACGTTGTCGGCGATCACCGCCGGGTTGCGCGGGTCGTCTTCCGGGATGCCGGCTTCGACCTTGCCCACGAGGTCGGCGCCGACGTCGGCGCCCTTGGTGAAGATGCCGCCGCCGAGCCGCGCGAAGATCGAGATCAGCGAGCCGCCGAACGCGAGGCCGACCAGCGCGTGCAGCGACTTGTCCACGTCGCCGCCGGTGACGCTGAGCATCACCCAGTAATAGGCCGCCACGCCGATCAGGCCGAGGCCGACGACGAGCATGCCGGTGATGGCGCCGCCGCGGAACGCGACCTGCAAGGCCGGGTTGAGGCCGACGCTGGCCGCATGGGCCGTGCGCACGTTGGCGCGGACCGACACGTTCATGCCGATGTACCCGGCGAGTCCGGAAAGGATCGCGCCGACGGCAAAGCCGCCCGCCGTGCCCCAGCCGAGCGTGAAGCCGAGCACCAGGAACAGCACGACACCCACGACGCCGATCGTCGAGTACTGGCGGTTCAGGTAGGCGGTTGCGCCTTGCTGAATGGCGGCAGCGATTTCCTGCATGCGGGCATTGCCTGCAGGCTGGGCGACGATCCAGCGCACGGACAGGATGCCGTAAAGAATTGCGGCCACGCCGGCGGCAATCGCGAGCAGCAGCGCGAAGTCAGTAGTCATGCTCAACCTCCCAAACGGGTCTTCACTTGAACCTGGCGGGGGTGGTGCGGGCGCCGAGTTCTGCGACTCGATCTAAGGCCCGATCAGCCCCGGAAAAAAGGCGCGGGACTATACCACAAAGGCTTTTTTAAGCTTCTTTTTCACGGGTTTGTTCTTCAGCACCACGTACTTCGGCAGGCCGCCTTCGTACGGCGGGTAGTCCTCGCCCTGGATCAGCGGCGCGAGGTACTTGCGGCCCTTGGCGGTGATCTGGAAGCCATCCGGCGTGATGTAGTCGCGGGGCAGCATCTTCTCGACGTTGGCCACCTGGTCGAGGCTCGCCATGCCGATCTTCCAGCGGTAGGGCCTGTTCGAGGTGCGGACGATGGTCGGCATCACCGAGTTGTGGCCCTTCAGTGCGAACTCGACCGCGGCCTTGCCGACCGCGTAGGCCTGCTCGACGTCGACCTTGGACGCGATGTGCCGCGCCGCGCGCTGCAGGTAGTCCGCCACGGCCCAGTGGTACTTGTAGCCGAGCTTGTCCTTGACCAGCTGCGCCACGACCGGCCCCACGCCGCCGAGCTGCGCGTGGCCGAAGGCGTCGCGCGTACCCGCGTCGGCCAGGAACTTGCCGTCCTTGTTGCGCACGCCTTCGGAGACGACGACCGCGCAGTAGCCGTACTTCTTCACGCACTCTTCGGTGCGGGCGAGGAAGGCGGCTTCGTCGAACGCGATCTCGGGGAACAGGATGATGTGCGGCGCGTCGCCGGCCTTCTGCGACGCAAGGCCGCCCGCCGCCGCGATCCAGCCCGCGTGGCGTCCCATGACTTCCAGCACGAACACCTTGGTCGACGTGCGCGCCATCGAGGCGACGTCGAAGCCGGCCTCGCGGATCGACACGGCGACGTACTTGGCGACGGAGCCGAAACCCGGGCAGCAGTCGGTGATCGGCAGGTCGTTGTCGACCGTCTTCGGCACGTGGATGGCCTGCAGGGGGTAGCCCATCTTCTCGGCCAGCTGCGACACCTTGAAGCACGTGTCGGCCGAATCGCCGCCGCCGTTGTAGAAGAAGTAGCCGATGTCGTGCGCCTTGAAGACTTCGAGCAGCCGCTCGTACTGGGCCGGGTTGTCTTCGTACTTCTTGAGCTTGTAGCGTGCCGACCCGAATGCGCCTGCCGGCGTGTGGCGCAGTGCGCGGATGTCCGCGGCGCTTTCCTTGCCGGTGTCGATGAGGTCCTCGGTGAGTGCGCCGAGAATGCCGTTGCGGCCGGCGTAGACCTTGCCGATCTTGCGCGGGTGCTTGCGGGCCGCCTCGATGACGCCGCAGGCAGACGCGTTGATGACGGCGGTGACACCGCCGGACTGGGCGTAGAAGGCGTTGCGCGGACCTGTCGGCTGCTTTCATCGTATGCTCCCGAAAATATGTCCACAATCGTGGACTTACGTGCTTTTGTCAGCCGCCAAGGATACCCCCGCCGAGCGCCGGGTTCTAACATTTTGCACGCGCAGGCCGCGGTCCCCTGTGGAAGCTGCTTCTGGCCCCGGCGGGGCATTTTCGGTAACGTGCGCGCCTCCTGAAACCGACCCTGAACGGCCCCGCAACATGAGACTCGTACTCCTAGGCGCACCCGGCTCCGGCAAGGGCACACAGGCCCAGCGCCTGCGTGACCAGAAGGGCATTCCCCAGGTTTCGTCCGGCGACCTGCTGCGCGACGCTGTCGCGCGCGGCACCGAACTCGGCAAGCGCGCCAAGGCGGCCATGGACGCCGGCGAACTGGTGACCGACGACATCGTCCTCGGCCTGATTCGCGAGCGGGTCGGCCGCCCGGACGCCGCCAAGGGCTTCATCCTCGACGGCTATCCGCGCAACGTCGCGCAGGCGGGCGCGCTCGACCAGCTGCTGGCCGACCTGGGCCAGCCGATCGACGCGGTCGTGCTCATGAAGGTCGACGAAAAGGCGCTCGTGATGCGCCTGACCGGCCGTCGCACGTGCCCGGACTGCGGCAAGGTGTTCAACGTGTATTCGTCGCCGTCGGGCAAGGGCGAGCACTGCGACAACCCGGTCCACGGTGCGCAGCCGCCGCTGCTCAAGCAGCGCGACGACGACAAGGAAGACGTCATTGCGAACCGGCTCAAGGTCTACAACGCGCAGACCGCGCCGTTGATCGAGCACTACCAGGGTCGCGGGTTGCTGAAGGTCGTCAACGCCGACCAGCCCGTCGATCGCGTCTACGCCGAGTTCGTGAAGGTCACCGGCGCCTGACTAACTTTGCGAGGCGATCTTGGCATCCAATCCGACATGTCCTGTCGCGCTTGGAAAGGCAGACACGCGCGCGCTAGGACGATGTCCGGGATCGGACCCTGAGCCTGGACAGGCGACTCGCGCTCTGGGAAAGGTCCCGGAGCGATCACCTAGCCGAGCGCTGCCAGCAGCTTCTCGCCCACCACTTCCCTGCGCCAACCGCGCATGAGCGGACTGTCGTCCGGCGCGACCGGAGCCGAACGCGAGCGCTTCGACGTCCTTGCGCGTGGCCAGCACCTCGGCGCCCACGTCGAGTTCCGCTGCGACATCGCGCACGACTTTCAGCAGGCGGGTCGCGAGCGCCATCTGCTCCGGTTCGGGGCGCTTCGGCGCGGAGAGCGGCACGCCCGACTCGTCGGCGCGCGCGGCCCGCAACAGGTCCAGCAACTCATCGCCGCGTTTGCGGACGACGCTCGGCGGCAGCGCGGCGATGGATTCCAGTGCCTCGATCGACACGGGTTCGCGGGTCGCGAGCGCATAGAGCGCTTCGTCGGCCAGGATCCAGCCGCGCGGCTTGTCCGACTCGATGGCGCGCCGCTCGCGCCAGTCGGCCAGCGCACGAGCCGCCGACTGTTCTTCCGGCCGCAGCCGGTTCAGTCCCTTCAGCCGACGCCAGGCCAGCGCCGGGTCGGTGCGGTACAGCGCGGGATTCTCGTAGGCGGATGCTTCCTCGGCGACCCAGGCGGCACGGCCTTTCGCGACCAGGGCGGCTTGCAGGTCGGTGTGCAGCGTGAGCAGGTGTCGCACGTCGTCGGCGGCGTAGGCGACCTGCGCTGGCGTAAGCGGCCGTCGCGACCAGTCGGTGCGCGTCTGGCCCTTGTCGATCGAATGCCCGAGCTGCCGGGCGACGAGTTCCGCATAGCCGACCTGCGGCGGAAACCCGAGGAAGGCGGCGGCCACCTGCGTGTCGAACAGCGGGCCGGGCACCGCGCCGCCCGATTGCAGCAGCACCTCGATATCCTGGCGCGCGGCGTGCAGGATTTTCAGTTTCGAGCGGTCCTGCAGCAGCGCGTGCAGCGGCGCGAGGTCCAGGCCGACGAGCGGGTCGATCAGGTAGCAGTCGGACTCCGTGGCGATCTGCACGAGGCAGAGTTGCGCATGGTAGGTGCGCTCGCGCATGAACTCGGTGTCGAGCGCGAGCCGGTCCGAACCGCGCAGCCGGAACAATGCGGCCTCGAGTTCATCGGGGTCCTGGATCAGCCTCGCTTCGCTCATCGGGTCGGTCACCTGCGTGTAGAATCGCCGCTCCTCAGGCCGCCGCTTCGAATCGTGCTGCACTTCCTGAAGGCATTTCTCGACATCGTACTCTGGCGGCGCGGTCCACAGGACCTTCCGGCGTCACGAATGCTGCTGTGGCTGACCGCCGCGGCGTACGTCGCCGTGTCGATCGTGCAGCTCACGCTGCTCGAGGAGCCGGCGGCGGCCTGGCTGGTCTTCGTCGTGCTCGATCCGGTCCTGCTCACGGCGGGCGTGTACCTGCTGCTGAAACTGTTCGGCAAGACCGACCGCTTCCTGCAGACCGCCACCGCGGTGCTCGGCACCGGCGTCGTGCTTGGATTGTGCATGTTCCTGCCGGTGCAATGGCTGTTGACGGCGGCGGGCGTGCCGGCGGAATCGACCGCGGCCGGCCTGGTCGCGCTCGGCATGGTCGTCATCTTTGCGCTGGTCACCGGCCGCATCCTCAAGCTGGCGACGGAATCGAACCTGTTCACGGGCATCACGCTGTCGCTCACGTATTTCCTGCTGATCAACCTGCTGCTCGACCTCGCGAGCGGTGGAGGGGGCTGACTTTGCACCTGCACATCCTCGGCGTCTGCGGCACGTTCATGGGCGGCATCGCCGCCATCGCGCGCGCAGCCGGCCACCGCGTCACGGGCTCCGATCGCAACGTCTATCCGCCGATGAGCACGCAGCTCGCGGCGCTCGGCATCGACGTCATCGAGGGCTACGAGCCGGACCAGCTCAAGCTGAACCCGGACGTGTTCGTGGTCGGCAACGTGATGAGCCGCGGCAATCCGCTGGTCGAAGCGCTGCTCGACAGCGGCAAGCGCTACGAGTCGGGGCCCGACTGGCTGGCGCGCAACGTGCTGCAGGCCGATGACCGCTGGGTGCTTGGCGTGGCCGGCACGCACGGCAAGACGACGACCAGCAGCCTGCTGGCGTGGATTCTCGAGCACGCGGGGCTGAATCCCGGCTTCCTGATCGGCGGCGTGCCGCTCGACTTCGACGTGAGCGCGCGCCTGGGCGGCGGCCGCCATTTCGTGATCGAGGCCGACGAGTACGACACCGCGTTCTTCGACAAGCGCGCGAAGTTCGTGCACTACCGGCCGCGCACGGCGATCCTCAACAACCTCGAGCACGACCACGCCGACATCTATCCGGACGTGGCTTCGATCCAGAAGCAGTTTCACCTGCTGTTGCGCACGGTGCCTGGCAACGGCCGGCTGATCGTCAACGCCGACGAGCCGCACCTCGAAGAAGTGCTGCAGCATGGGGTGCTGGACGCCGGTCGAGCGCTTCACGGCTGCGAACACCGCAGGGGCGGAATGGCGCATCGCCGCGGCCGGCGGCGACGAGAGTTTCGCGAGCTTCGAGATCTGGCGCGGCGAGCGCTGCCTCGGACGTGTCGACTGGGACC
The DNA here is from genome assembly GCA_963828265.1 of uncultured Gammaproteobacteria bacterium. Taxonomy (GTDB): domain Bacteria; phylum Pseudomonadota; class Gammaproteobacteria; order Steroidobacterales; family Steroidobacteraceae; genus RPQJ01. Next base: position 103,180 of record CAWHEA010000009.1, read on the forward strand.
TGCTGGGTCGCCACAACGCGGCCAACGCGATCGCGGCCGTGGCCGCGGCGTGTCACGCCGGGGTCGGCGAGGATGCCGCCCTCGAAGCGTTGCGACGATTCGGTGGCGTGAAGCGTCGCCTCGAGGTGCGCGGCGTCGTGCGCGACATCGTCGTGTACGACGACTTCGCGCATCACCCGACCGCCATCGCGACGACGCTCGACGGCGTCCGGCGCAGGGCAGGGCAGGGTCGCGTCATCGCCGTGCTCGAGCCACGCTCGAACACGATGAAGCTCGGCACGCACAAGGCGGCACTGGCGGCGTCGCTCGCAGGCGCAGACCGCGTGTTCGTCTACCAGTCGCCCGAAGTGAAGTGGGACGTGGCCGACGCGATGCTGCCGCTCGGGTCGCTGGCAACGGTGCAGGCGGATCTCGCCAAGCTCGTGGCTGCCCTGGTCGCCGAGGCGCGGCCAGGCGACCACCTGGTGCTGATGAGCAACGGCTCGTTCGGCGGCCTGCACGAGCACCTGCTGCGGGCACTGCGTGCCGCGGCGCCATAGCCGCGCGGAAGCGGCATAATCGGCCCATGCCCGACCCGGCCTCGACGCGACAGGAAATCCCGCTGTTCCCGCTCGGCACCGTCCTGTTCCCGGGCGGTCCGCTGCCGTTGCGGATTTTCGAGGCGCGTTACATCGACCTCGTGCGGCGCTGCATGCGCGAGAATTCCGGGTTCGGCGTCGTTCTCCTGCAGGAAGGACCGGAGGCCGGCGACGGTCCCACGGCAACGAGCGACGTCGGCACCTACGCGCGCATCGTCGATTTCTCGGGCCAGCCTGACGGCTTGCTGGGCATCGAGGCCCGTGGCGAGCGCCGGTTCCGGATCCTCTCGCGCAGCCGTGCGCGCGACGGGCTCAACATGGCCGAAGTGGAGTGGCTGCCCGACGAGGTGCGCGTGCCGGTGCCGGAGGAGTTTTCCGATCTCGGTCCGGCGCTCGATTACGTCCTCGGCCAGGTCGGCGATCCGTACGAATCACTCGAGCGCCGGCTCGACGATGCCGGCTGGGTCGCAGGTCGCCTGGCAGAAATCCTGCCCCTGCCGCCGGCGCACAAGCAGCACTGCCTGGAACTCGACGATCCCATCGAGCGCCTGCGATACCTGCGGCCGCTGTTCGAGATCACGACCGAGCCGCCGACGGCAGGCATCGAACCTGACGACGGCGCTGATCCCGACGAAGATTGAGCCCCTGCAAATTGCAGCGTCTGGGCGAGTAATCGCGCTCGCGGTCATTGCCACCCCTCGCGTCGAATGACGACGTTCCGCGCTCATGCGGCGCGGCGTCTCACACTGCGAGGAGTCATCGATCATGGACGACATCAAGGCTGCCGAAATCCTGAAATCCCTGGCCGCCGGCATGGACCCGGCCGCAGGGGCAACCGCTCACCAGTATCGCGGCGCTGCAATCGCCGGACGTCGTGCGCGCGCTGTTCCTGGCGGCCGATTCGCTCGAGATGCGAGCTGCGCCAGTCGCGGCGACAATCCACGCTGCCGCGCAATGCCGGCAAGCCGTGGTCGTCCGAGGAGGACGAGCGCCTGCTGGCGGGTTTCGACGCCGGCACCAAGGTGGACGAACTCGCGACGACACACGAGCGCACGCGCGCCGGCATCGAGGCGCGGCTGGTGAAGCACGGCAGGCTCGAGGCCGACCAGGCGCCCGCCGCACGCATACGCTGAGCCACCACTCGCCGCGGGATACAATCGCGGGATGGTGACGATCCCGCCTCCCGCTGAAACTCGCGTGCCGCCGGTGGCAGCCCCGGTGACGGGTCGCCGGCTGCGCGTGCATGAACGTCATTCTCTCGCGCGGATTCGCGGGCTCGGAGCGCGCGGCGGTGGAAGCGTGCGCGGCGCTCTGCGCAGCGGCACGACGTGGCGCTCGTCGTCCGCAGCGATCACCGCGATCGCTCGGGCGCCAGCCTGCTCGACGAACTGCAGCCCGGCATCCAGGTGTTCGAGGTGCCGCCGCGGTGGCGCACGCAGAGCCGACTCGCCGAGATCATCGAGCGGTGGCGGCCGGACATCATTCACACGCACTTGCGCCGCGGCACACGTTACGTCGCGCGCATCGAGCGCACGGCACGCCACGTCAGCACGCTGCACCTGCATCTGAACGGACCGCACTACCTGCGGACCGACGCGCTCTTCTGCATCTCCGACTGGCAGCTGGCGACGGTGCCGTCCGCCTACCACGGCAAGACGTACCTGGTGCCGAATTCGCTGGTGTCGCACCCGCGGCTGCCGCCTGAGCGCATCCGGCAACTGCGCGCGGAACTCGGCGCGGGTGACGACGACTTCGTGATCGGTGGCGTCGGACGCCTCGTGCCGCGCAAGGGCTTCGACGTGCTGTTGCAGGCGTTCGCGCAAGCGCAGCTGCCGCAGGCGAAGCTCGTGATCGTCGGTGATGGCAGCGAGCGTCGATCGCTGGAGCGGCTGGCAGGCGACGGGGTGCGCTTCGAAGGCTTCCGCCGCGACGTGAAGGATCTCTACCAGGCCTTCGACCTGTTCGTGTGTCCGTCGCGGTACGAGCCTTTCGGGCGCGTGATTGCCGAAGCTCTCGACAGCGGCGTGCCCGTCGTTGCTTGTGAATCGCAGGGACCGCGCGACATCGCACGGCAGTATCCGATCGATCTGGTCCCCGCCGACGACGTGGCGAAGATGGCGGCAGCGCTGCGCCGTCATCACGCCGCAGGACGCAGGCGGATCGAATCGGACCTGTCCGAGTTCAGCCTCGAACAGACGGCCGCGCGCATGGAGCAGGCGTACTGGGCCGTACTGTCGTCGGCGCCAGCCGCCGCGAGCAGCGGATCCGGATTCGCTGCCGCGCCGCGATTGACGGCGCCAGGCGCGGGCGCGCCGCCGGCTCGCGTGCTGTTTTCGCCCGTGTCGGGCCCCGGCGGCGCCGGTGAATTGATGCGGTGCCTGATCATCGCGCGCGAACTCGCGAAGGCAGATCCCACGGCGGACATCCGCTTCCTGGTGAACCGCCACGCCGTGTTTCGCGAGTCGGTGAATTTCCCGATCATCGACTGCGAGGCCTCGCCGACGAACAGCACGTCGCAGGTGCTGGCGACGATCGAGTCGTTCCGGCCCGACGTCATGGTCTTCGACAACTCAGGCCGCACGTCGCAGTTGCGCGCGGCCAAGCGCGCAGGGGCCCGGCTCGTCTTCTCCAGCCGCGCGCCAAAGCTGCGCTGGAAGGCATTCCGCATCAAGTGGATGCGCCTGCTCGACGAGCACTGGATCGTCTTTCCCACGTTCGTGACGGGCGGCTTGTCACGGATGGAGGGCCTGAAGCTGCGCTTCTTCCCCCATTACGGCGTGCGCCAGTTCGACACGCTCTTCACGCCGTCGGAACCAGAGGCTCGCAGCGCGTGGCTCGCCGGTCACGGGCTCGAGCCTGGCGCGTTCGTCGTCTTCGTGCCCGGCGGACGCGGCGAAGCGACGCGCGTCGCGGAACCGGCGGAACTGTTCATCGCGGCCGCACGCGAGTTTTCCGCCACCACCGGCCAGCGCACCGTGGTGCTGACCGGGCGCAAGAACGTCACGCCGTCCGACGACCCGAACCTGATCCTGTTGCCGCGGGTCGAGCCCGATCACGTGCAGTACCTGCTGTCCGAGGCGCTGATCGTCGTCAGCAACGGCGGTTCGACGATGATCCACGTGCTCGCGCACGGGCGCCCGATCGTGTCGATTCCGCTGGCCGGCGACCAGGACCGCCGCATCCGTCGCGCGGTCAGGCTGCAGATCGCGGAAACGGCCGAGCGCACGCCGCAAGCCATCGCCGCAGGTCGCTGCTCGGCTGCTGCGCGAACCCGAGCGCCGCGCCGCGATGTGTCGGCGCACGGCCGAACTCGGGATTGCCAACGGGGTGGGTGAAGCCGTGGCTGCGCTGCTCGCGTTGGCGCGTCGCCGAAGTTAGGGCGGGAAGGGCAGGAAGGGCAGGAAGGACAGGAAGGGCAGGACAGAAGATCAGGGTTGGCGCAGGATGTCGGCGAGATCGGCGACGTACACGCGGCGCTTGCCGTCCGGGCAGGCATTGAAGGCGATCCGTGTGTATGTACGGTCCCACGCCGGGTGCGGATCGACGCGCAGCGCACCGGTCGCACGTTCTGCCAGTGGCTGGATGCCGATGCGCACGAGTTGCGTCTCGATGCCGCTGCGCAGGTCGATCAGTCGAATCGGCGCCGTGCCGTCACCAAAGGCCAGCGGCTCGTCGACGTAGGCGTCCGTGAGCAGGTGCCGGCCATCGGGATGCAGCGTCGGGTGACCGGAGCCCCGGATCGCCGGCACCAGCGTCTCGCACGTCGAGCCGTCGAGCGCGAGCCGCGCGAAACGCAAGCCATCGCCCTGCGTGTTCAGGTTCATGAGCACGTGCTCGCCGTCGGGGCACCAGTTGGGATGGTGGCCGCCCTTCGCCCAGAGTTCGGCCGCAACGGCGACGCGCACCTGGCTGCCGTCGGCATTCATCGTGACCACGTGCTTGGCGCCGTAGCGACGCTTGCGCTTCCAGGGCAACAGGCTCCGCGGCAGCCAGCGCAGCGCGAGCATCAGCCGCGTGCCCTGGGGATTCCATTTCACGTGGAAGCCGAAGAAATCGCCGCGCCTGCGCGCCATCGGCAGCGCGGCGCCCGCCTGCTCGACGATCTGCGCGAGCGAAATCAGCAGCCGTGAATCGCCGGTCTGCAGGTCGGTGATCCAGATGCCGTCGTCCTCGCTTGCGCCGCGATTCTCAGGAATCTCGTCCTTCGGCACGACGACGCCGTAACCGCGCTGCGTCACGGCCATGCGACGCAGGCAGGGACTCGCCGCAAAACGGCCGTCTGGCGAGACCGAATAGATCGTGCCGCCGAGACGACGCGCTTCCCCGGTCTGCAGGTCGTGCCGCACGCCGTACGGCATCCAGTCCCGCAGTTCGACGTCGTTGTAGAGCAGGGTCCGGTCGTCCGCGCCCCATTGCAATTGCGCGCCGAGTTGCACGTCCCAGCCGCGAGTCTCGGCGACCGTGCGGGTCTCGCCCGTCGCGAGATCGATGACGACGATCTGCGCGACGTCGCCGGGCTTGCGGCAGCCGATCCTCGAACGGCAGGCGCGTGACGGCGAAGTACCGGCCGGACGGGCTGAATGGCGAGCTGTCGTAATAGCGATGGATGCAGCCGGTGTCGCCCGGTGTCACGCAGCGCACCGGAACTCGCGGCGCAAAATCGGTGTACGCAGGGAACGGTGCGGCGAGGGCTGTCGGCATGACGGTCGCTGGAGCGGCAGTGGCGCACATCGTACGCCGCGTGTGCCCGCCGCGTGTAGAGTGCGCGCAGGCCACATTGCGGGTGTCCCATGCTTCGGTCCCTGTTCGGCGGATTCAACGACCTGACGCGCGGCAAGCGCATCGTTTTCCTCGCGATCAACAAGACGGGCTCGAGCAGCCTGTGGACCTGGATGGACGAGCACCGGGTGCCGTACCTCATGAACCGCTACCGCGAGGACGAGGCCCGCAAGCTGCGGATCATCGCCGAGGTGAAGCGCAAGGGAATCCCCTGTTTCACCGTCGTGCGCAATCCGTGGTCGCGCGCGGTGTCGAGCTGGAAGTGGAACATGCAGGAGAAGGGGCTGGCGCCCTGCAGCTTCGAGGAGTTCCTGCGCATGCCGCTCGCAGGCATGACCGAGCAGCAGCGGTTCCACACGCTGCCGCAGTGGCGGCACGTGGCCGACGAGAACGGCGAGGTGGACTACCTCGCGCACGTCGGCCGGCTCGAAAACATCGAAGCGACCCGTGACTGGCTCGCCAGCACGCTGGGTCTGCCGCGCGGCGACGCGCTGCCGCACCTCAAGCAGAGCAGCAGCGACGATTACCGCCAGCACTACACGCCCGCGACGCGGGCGCTGGTGGCCGAAACCTTCCGTCGCGACTTCGAGCTATTCGGCTACCCGCTCGACGAGACTTGAGCGGCTGCGCTAGATCCGCGCGAATACCCGTGCAGCGGCGGCGATCGTGGCGTCGATGTCGGCTTCGGTGTGCGCGACCGAGACGAATCCCGCCTCGAATGCCGACGGCGCCAGGTACACGCCCTCGTCGAGCATCCCGTGGAAGAACTTCTTGAAGCGCTCGACGTCGCAGGCCGTCGCTTCAGCGTAGCTGTTCACGTGCGGGGCGGCCGTGAAGAACAGCCCGAACATGCCGCAGACGTGGTTGGTCGCGAGCGGCACGCCGGCCTTCTGCGCCGCCTGCTTGATGCCGTGCACGAGCCGGTCGGTGAGCCTGGCCAGGTGCGCATGGAAGCCCGGTGCGTCGATGCCGTTCAGCGTCGCGAGACCTGCCGCCATCGCCACGGGATTGCCGGAGAGCGTTCCCGCCTGGTAGACCGGGCCTAAGGGTGCAATGTGCGACATGATGTCGCGGCGACCGCCGAAGACACCGACGGGCATGCCGCCGCCGACGATCTTGCCGAGCGTGGTGAGGTCCGGCTTGATGCCATAGAGCTCCTGCGCGCCGCCTTTCGCGACGCGGAAGCCGGTCATGACTTCGTCGAAGATCAGCACGGCGCCGTGCTTCGTGCATTCTTCGCGCAGGGCCTCGAGGAAGCCGGGCACCGGCGGAATGCAGTTCATGTTGCCGGCGACGGGCTCGACGATGACGCAGGCGATGTCCGCGCCGATCTCGCCGAACAGTTGCCGGACCTGCCCGATGTCGTTGTACGAGAGCGTCAGCGTGTGCGCGGCGAGTTCGGGCGGCACGCCGGGCGAGGTCGGCACGCCGAGGGTGAGCATGCCGGAGCCGGCCTTCACCAGCAGCGAATCCGAGTGGCCGTGGTAGCAGCCCTCGAACTTCACGATCTTCTGCCGGCCCGTGAAGCCGCGCGCGAGACGGATCGCGCTCATCGTGGCCTCGGTGCCTGAACTGCACATGCGCACGAGCTCGATCGACGGCACCAGCTCGATGATCTTGCGGGCGACGACCGTTTCGATTTCCGTGGGCGCGCCGAACGACAGGCCGTTGACCGCCGTTTCCTGCACGGCGCGGATCACGTCCGGATGCGCGTGACCCAGGATCATCGGGCCCCAGGATCCGACGTAGTCGATGAACTCGCGGCCATCGGCCGACCAGGCCCGCGAGCCCTTGGCCCGCGCGAAGAAAATGGGTTCGCCGCCCACGCCGCGGAAGGCACGCACGGGTGAATTCACGCCGCCTGGGATGTACTTGCAGGCTTCTTGAAACAGGCTCACTTCACTGGGCTCCCGCGGGTTGAGGGCCGCCCTGTCTGTCCGGGCGGCGAGTGCGGCGTATCTTAGCAGCGTGCTCGCGCCGCTCCGCGGCGGGCCTTAAACTGCTGCGGAAAACACGGACACGACGGCCGCCCCTCCGCGCTGCCGGCCGCTCCGCCGGGGAGATTCGCCTGACTGAACCCACGTGGCATTGGTACCTCCTGGTCGCCCTCGGCAGCGGCCTGGGTGGAGCAGGGCGCCTGTTCGTGTCGACGTTGGTCGGCCGCGTCGCGGGCTACGGCTTTCCGTGGGGGACGCTCTTCGTCAACGTGCTCGGTTGCTTCGCCGTTGGCGCGCTGGGCGCGCTGTTTGCACCTTCGAACCCGCTCCACCTGCGGCACGACCTGCGCATGCTGATGATCGTCGGCATGTCTCGGCGGCTTCACCACGTTCTCGGCGTTCTCGCTCGAGACGTTGCAGCTGGTGCAACGCGGCGCGGTGGGAACCGCGGCTGCCTACGCTACCGCTTCGCTCGTGTTGTGCCTGCTCGCGGCGGCGCTGTCGTATGCGCTGATGAGCTCGATGCTGCGCTGATTGCGGCTCGGCGACTGCCGGCTCCGGGTTTCCGACGCGCTCCGAAAAACGCCGTAAACCCGTCCATGGGGGCTCCGGGCGCGGCGTCCATGCCGCGCACGGTTTTCGGAGCGCGTCGGAAACCCCGAATCCGTCAGTCGCGGTAGCCTTCCAGCCACACGACCTCGGACGCGATCGAGCCGTCCGCGAGCAGGTCGATCACGCGATACCCCGGCGGCCGGTCATCCACCGCGAAGTCATTGCGCGGCATGAACTGCATGCTGGTTGCCGGCGTGCACATGAAGCGCACGTCGCCCGCGCGGAACAGGTCGAGTGCCTGGTGCGCGTGGCCCCAGCAGACCCCCCGCACCCGCGGATGCCGTTCGACCACGGCAGACAACAGCGGTCCATCGAGCAGGCCCAGCTCGTCCAGCGAGGGCGAATCCATGGGCACGGGCGGGTGGTGCAGCACGACCAGCGCATGCGGGTCGGTGTGATCGGCCAGAGCGCGGTCGACATCCGCCATTTGCGCCGAACCGAGCTGGCCCTCACCGTTCGATCGACTCGGCGAACCAGGACTCGAGCAGCAGCAACTGCCAGCCATTGCGCGTGCGCCACTGGCCGCCCACCTGGAAGGGCGCGTGATTCAACTGGCGTCGCATCTCGTCCGGGAGGTCGTGGTTCCCCGGAATCACCAGCACCGGTGCGCCGAGCTCGCCGAACAGCAGGTCGATGGTGCCGTACGCCTCGGGCTCGTCGTGCACGACGTCGCCCGTCAGGAGGATGGCGTCCACCGGAAAAAAATGACGGCGAGCATGGGCGAGGCAGGCCTGCAGGCGCGGCAACGTGCGCGCGCCGCGGATCGAGCCCGACGGATCGCGCATCAGGTGCGTGTCCGTGAACTGAACCAGGCGGGCGCTCGCCGGTCCGCGGAGCGGGTCCGGGTGGCTGAGCTGAAGTGGGAATCGTCGTCATCGACATAGCGGACAGGCATCATCGCAAATCTGTCTGCCGTGCAGGAGGCTCCATGTCGAAACGTTCGATCACGCTCACGGATTCGCTCTACGAATACATGAACGAAGTCTCACTGCGCGAACCGCCGCTGCTGCTGGCGCTGCGCGAGGAGACCGCCGCCCTGACGCAGCGGTCCATGCAGATCTCGCCCGAACAAGGCCAGTTCATGGCGCTGATCGTCCGCTTGATCGGTGCCCGACGGTGCCTCGAAGTCGGCGTGTTCACGGGTTACTCGTCGCTCGCGACGGCTCTTGCACTGCCCGACGATGGCCGCATCGTTGCGTGCGACGTGAGCGAGGAGTGGACCTCGGTGGCGCGCCGGTACTGGAAGGAGGCGGGTGTTGCGCACAAGATCGAGTTGCGCCTTGCTCCCGCCGCCGACACGCTCGATGCCCTGCTGGCGCAGGGCAAGGCTGGCACGTTCGACTTCGCGTTCATCGACGCGGACAAGACCAACTACCTGGCGTACTACGAGCGGACGCTAGCGCTGCTGCGTACGGGCGGGCTCGTGCTCGATCGACAACACGCTGTGGGGCGGCAAGGTGGCCGATCCGGAGGTGAGCGATGCGGACACCGTGGCGCTGCGGCACTTCAACGAAGTCCTGCATCGCGACGAGCGGGTCGACCTCTCGCTGCTGCCGCATCGGGGATGGGCTGACGCTGGCACGCAAGCGCTAAAGAAAACGGCCGCCCCATGGCGGCCGTTTTCATTCCGACTAACCCCTATCCCCCAACCCCTAACCCCTTGTCGGCCAGGAACTGGGGACGGCGGCTGCTCAGTACCGGTACTGATCCGTCTTGAACGGACCCTGCGCCGACACGCCGATGTACGCGGCCTGCTCGGGCGTCAGCGTCGTCAGGTGCACGCCGATGCGCTCGAGGTGCAGCTGCGCGACCTTCTCGTCGAGGTGCTTCGGCAGCACGTAGACTTCCTTGCCGTACTTCGCGCCGTGCTTGAACAGCTCGATCTGCGCGAGCACCTGGTTCGTGAACGAGTTCGACATCACGAACGACGGGTGACCCGTCGCGCAGCCGAGGTTCACGAGGCGGCCTTCCGCCAGGATGATCAGGCGCTTGCCGTCGGGGAAGATCACGTGATCGACCTGCGGCTTGATGTTTTCCCAGGTGTACTGCTTGAGCGCGGCGATCTCGATCTCGCTGTCGAAGTGGCCGATGTTGCAGACGATGGCCTGGTTCTTCATCCGCTTCATGTGCTCGTGGTTGATCACGTTCACGTTGCCGGTGGCGGTGACGAAGATGTCGGCCTTGTCGCAGGCCTCGTCCATCGTCACGACGCGGTAGCCTTCCATCGCCGCCTGCAGCGCGCAGATCGGGTCGATTTCGGTGATCCACACCTGGGCCGACAGGGCGCGCAGCGATTCCGCCGAGCCCTTGCCGACGTCGCCGTAACCCGCGACGACCGCGACCTTGCCGGCGATCATGACGTCGGTGGCGCGCTTGATCGCGTCGACCAGCGACTCGCGGCAGCCGTAGAGGTTGTCGAACTTCGACTTGGTGACCGAGTCGTTGACGTTGATCGCCGGGAACGGCAGCTCGCCCTTCTTCGCGAAGCCGTAGAGGCGCTTGACGCCCGTGGTCGTCTCTTCGGTGACGCCCTGGATCTGCGCGAGGCGCTTCGAATACCAGCCCGGGCTCGACTCGAGGCGCTTGCGGATCGAGTTGTACAGCGAGACCTCTTCCTCGTTGGTCGGCTTCGCGATCAGCGATGCGTCCTTCTCGGCCTTCGTGCCGAGCAGCAGCAGCAGCGTCGCGTCGCCGCCGTCGTCGAGGATCATGTTGGCGTGCTGGCCGTTCGGCCATTCGAAGATGCGGTGCGTGTATTCCCAGTAGTCGTCCAGCGACTCGCCCTTGTAGGCGAAGACCGGCGTGCCCGTCGCGGCGACGTACGCAGCGGCATGGTCCTGGGTCGAGTAGATGTTGCACGAGGCCCAGCGCACGTCGGCGCCGAGCGCCTTCAGCGTGTCGATCAGCATCGCGGTCTGGATGGTCATGTGCAGCGAGCCGGCAATGCGCGCGCCCTTGAGCGGCTGCTCCTTGGCGAACTCCTTGCGGATGGCCATCAGGCCCGGCATCTCGCTTTCGGCGATGACCATTTCCTTGCGGCCCCAGTCGGCGAGCGCAAGGTCGGCCACGACGTAGTCATTGCCCGGCTTGGAAGTGATAACGGCAGCATTCATCGGACGATCCTCTCTCGTTGGACCGTGGCCATTCGAACAGGCGGCGAGGTGGGATTCGCTACTGTTCGCTCGCCTGAACGACACCACGTGGTTCAGCGAGCGCGGTTGGGTAAACCCAAAGCCTGAGCCTGGCGGACAGGACGGTCCGTTGCAGCGCTCCTCAGGCGGGGCGGCGATAGTACCGTATGGCACCAGTAGACAAAAGGGGTAGGGGAAGGGTCAGGAAGGTCGGAGGTGCAGGAAGCTGACAGGAAGGCCCAGGAAGGCCGGAGGGCGCTGAAGTTCGGTCTCCGCGCCTTCCTGACCTTCCTGACCTTCCTAGCCTTCCTGGCCTTCGCTGGCCTTCGTCACAGCCCCGCGTCTTTCCGCAGCGCTTCCGCCTTGTCCGTCTTTTCCCAGGTGAAGGCGGTGAACGTCTCGCTCTTCTCGACGCGCTTGCCCGCGATGTTTTCCTTCCACTTGTACGTCATGTGGACCGGATCGCGGCCGAAATGGCCGTAGGACGCGGTCGCGCGGTACATCGGGTGGACGAGGTCGAGCATCTTGATGATGCCGTACGGGCGCAGGTCGAAGTGCGCGCGCACCAGCTGCTCGAGACGGTCCTGGCTCACCTTGCCGGTGCCGAACGTGTCGACCGTGATCGAGGTCGGCTCGGCCACGCCGATCGCGTAGGACACCTGGATTTCGCAACGGTCGGCCAGGCCGGCCGCGACGAGGTTCTTGGCGACATAACGCGCCGCGTAGGCGGCAGAACGGTCCACCTTGGAAGGATCCTTGCCGGAGAACGCGCCGCCGCCGTGGCGGGCCATGCCGCCGTAGCTGTCGACGATGATCTTGCGGCCGGTGAGGCCGCAGTCGCCGACCGGGCCGCCGATGACGAACTTGCCCGTCGGGTTGATGTGGAACTTGGTGTCCTTGCGCAGCCATTCCTTCGGCAGCACGTGCTTGATCACGAGCTCCATCACGGCTTCGCGCAGGTCTTCGAGCTTCACGTCCGGGTCGTGCTGCGTGGAGAGCACCACGGCGTCGAGCCCGGTGACCTTGCCGTCTTCATAGCGGCAGGTGACCTGGGACTTCGCGTCCGGGCGCAGCCACGGCAGCAGGTTGTTCTTGCGGACTTCGGCCTGGCGCTCGACGAGCTTGTGCGCGTAGCAGATCGGCGCCGGCATCAGGCTCGGCGTCTCGTTGCTGGCATAGCCGAACATGAGGCCCTGGTCGCCGGCACCCTGTTCTTCGGGGTTGCTGCGGTCGACGCCCATCGCGATGTCGGGCGACTGCTTGCCGATGATGTTCAGCACGCCGCAGGTGCGGCCGTCGAAGCCGACGTGCGACGAGGTGTAGCCGATGTCGGTGATGACGCCGCGGACGAGGTCCTCGAGGTCCACCCAGGCTTCGGTCGTGACTTCACCGGCCACGATCGCGACGCCGGTCTTGACCAGCGTTTCGCAGGCGACGCGCGAGCGCTTGTCCTGCGAGATCATGCGCGTCGAGCACCGCGTCGGAAATCTGGTCGGCGACCTTGTCCGGGTGGCCTTCGGAGACGGATTCGGAGGTGAACAGGTAACCGGTCGACATGAGTGAGCTTCCGTGGGCAAACAGCCGCGAATTATAGAGCGGACCGGATTGTCGCTTGATGACCTTTCCGTCTGGCGTGATGTCAATCCCGGTCTTGCGCAGCCCCGGAGCCCCGCTTTTGGTCAGATTTCGTGTGACCCGGCCCCCGCCCGGACGCTAAAATGACCGGATTTCCACGAGGGTTCACGATGCCCACACGCCGGCAACTCGCCAACGCCATCCGTGCGTTGAGCATCGATGCGGTCCAGAAGGCCAATTCCGGTCACCCCGGCATGCCCATGGGCATGGCCGACATCGCGCAGGTCCTGTGGACGGACCACCTCAAGCACAACCCGGGCAACCCCGAATGGGCCGACCGCGACCGCTTCGTGCTGTCGAACGGGCACGGCTCGATGCTGCTCTATTCGCTGCTGCACCTGACGGGTTACCCGCTCACGATCGAGGACGTCGCGAACTTCCGGCAGTTCGGCTCGCACACGGCGGGCCACCCTGAGGTCGACCGCCACCTCGGCATCGAGACGACGACCGGCCCGCTCGGCCAGGGTCTCGCCAATGCCGTCGGCATGGCGCTGGCGGAGAAGTTGCTCGCCGCCTCGTTCAACAAGCCCGGGCACGAGATCGTCGACCACCGCACCTACGTGTTCCTCGGCGACGGCTGCCTGATGGAAGGCGTGTCGCACGAAGCCTGCTCGCTGGCCGGCACGCTGGGCCTGGGCAAGCTGATCTGCTTCTATGACGACAACGGCATCTCGATCGACGGTGAAGTCGACGGCTGGTTCACCGACGACACGCCGAAGCGGTTCGAAGCGTACGGCTGGCACGTCGTGCCGAACGTCGACGGCCACGATGCCGCCGCGATCGAAGCCGCGATCCAGGCGGCGAAGGCGGATCCGCGTCCGTCGCTGATCTGCTGCAAGACGGTCATCGGCTGGGGTTCGCCGAACAAGGCGGGCACGCACGGGGTGCACGGCGCGGCCCTGGGCGAGGCCGAGGTGGCCGCGACGCGCGAAAAGCTGGGCTGGACGTCCGCACCGTTCGTCGTCCCGGACGACATCCGGCAGGGTTGGGACGCGCGCGCATCCGGCGCGGCGGCCGAGCAGGCCTGGCAGCAGCGCTTCGGAGCCTATCGCGCGGCGCATCCCGAACTCGCGGCAGAGTTCGAGCGTCGGATGCGCGGCGAGTTGCCCGCGGACTGGCGCAGGCAGTTGCAGGATTTCATCGCCGCCACGCTCGAAAAGCCGGCTGCGGTGGCAACGCGGATTTCGTCGCAACAGGTCCTTAACGTGCTGGGCGCCGCGCTGCCCGAGTTGCTCGGCGGGTCGGCCGACCTCACGTGGTCGAACAACACGGACTTCAAGGGCTACCAGACTGTCACGCCGCACAATGTTGCAGGCAACTACATTCATTACGGGGTGCGCGAATTCGGCATGTGCGCCGTGATGAACGGCATCGCGCTGCACGGCGGGTTCATTCCGTACGGCGGCACGTTCCTGGTGTTCTCCGATTACGCGCGCAACGCCGTGCGCATGGCCGCGCTGATGAGGCAGCGCGTCGTGCTCGTGTTCACGCACGACTCGATCGGCCTCGGCGAGGACGGCCCGACGCACCAGCCGGTCGAGCACGTCGCCAGCCTGCGCCTGATCCCGAACATGCGGGTCTGGCGTCCGTGCGATACCGTCGAGACGGCCGTCGCCTGGGGCGATTCGATCGATAACGCCACCGGCCCCACGAGCCTGATTCTCTCGCGCCAGGCGTTGCCGCCGATGCCGCGCACGCCAGGACAGGTTGCCGCGATCGCACGCGGCGGCTACGTGCTGAGCGACAGCGAAGGCGCGCCGGAGATCGTGTTGATCGCAACGGGCTCCGAGGTCGGCCTCGCCGTCGAGGCGGCGAAACTGCTGGCGGCGCAGGGCCGTCGCGTTCGCGTCGTCTCGATGCCGTGCACCAGCGTGTTCGACGCGCAGGACGCGGCGTACCGTGCCAGCGTGCTGCCGGCCGGCACGAAGCGCGTCGCGATCGAGGCGGGCTCCAGGGAAGGCTGGTGGCGCTTCGTCGGTCTCGACGGCGCCGTCGTCGGCATGGATACGTTCGGCGCGTCGGCGCCGGCCAAGAAACTCTTCGAGCATTTCGGCTTCACTGCGGCCAACGTGGCCCAGGTCGCGGCCGGCCTGCTCTGATTCACATCGGTTTACGCACTCAAGTTCCTGACGGGAGACGCAGACAATGGCTATCAAGGTCGGCATCAATGGATTCGGTCGCATCGGCCGCATGGTGTTCCGCGCGGCGGCAAAGGATTTCGCCGACATCGAGATCGTGGGCATCAACGACCTGCTCGAGCCGGACTACCTGGCGTACATGCTCAAGTACGACTCGGTGCACGGCCGCTTCAAGGGCGAGATCTCCGTCGAAGGCAACACGCTGGTCGTCAATGGCCGCAAGATCCGCCTCACGGCAGTGAAGGATCCGGCTGAACTGAAGTGGGGCGATGTCGGCGCCGACGTCGTCATCGAATCGACCGGCCTGTTCCTCGACGCAGCCAGCGCGCAGAAGCACCTCGCGGCCGGCGCGAAGAAGGTGATCATGTCGGCCCCGTCGAAGGACGAGACGCCGATGTTCGTCTTCGGCGTGAACCACACGAAGTACGCGGGCGAGACGATCATCTCGAACGCTTCGTGCACCACGAACTGCCTCGCGCCCGTCGCCAAGGTGCTGCACGACAACTGGGGCATCAAGCGCGGCCTGATGACCACCGTGCATGCGGCAACGGCAACGCAGAAGACCGTCGACGGCCCCTCGAACAAGGACTGGCGCGGCGGCCGCGGCATCCTCGAGAACATCATTCCTTCGTCCACCGGCGCCGCGAAGGCCGTGGGCAAGGTCATCCCCGAGCTCAACAAGAAGCTCACGGGCATGGCGTTCCGCGTGCCGACGTCGGACGTGTCGGTCGTCGACCTCACGGTCGAGCTCAGCAAGCCGGCCAAGTACGAAGAAATCTGCGCCGCGATGAAGGCCGCGTCGCAGGGCCCGATGAAGGGCGTGCTCGGCTACACCGACGAGAAGGTCGTCGCGACGGACTTCCGCGGCGAATCCTGCACCTCGGTGTTCGATGCCGAGGCCGGCATCGCGCTCGACGATACCTTCGTCAAGGTCGTGTCCTGGTACGACAACGAATGGGGCTACTCGAGCAAGGTGCTCGAAATGGCACGCGTCATTTCGAAGTGAGCACGGCTGAAACGGCGCTGGCCGCCACTGCAAAGGGGAAGGGCATGATCCGCGTGCTCCGCATGAGTGATGTGGACCTCAAGGGTAAGCGGGTCCTGATCCGCGAAGACCTGAACGTCCCGGTGAAGGACGGCGTCGTCACGAGCGACGCGCGCATCCGCGCGTCGCTGCCGACGATCGAAGCGGCGCAGAAGGCCGGCGCCCGCGTGCTGCTGATGTCGCACCTGGGCCGCCCCGAGGAGGGCGTTCCTGCCGAAGAGTTCTCGCTGGCCCCCGTGGCCGTCGAGGCTCTCGGAAATGCTGGGCCGCAAGGTCCGCTTCGAGCGCGAGTGGCTCGACGGCGTGACGTGCGAGCCGGGCGAAGTCGTCCTGCTCGAGAACGTGCGCTTCAACAAGGGCGAGAAGAAGAACAAGGACGAGCTGGCGCAGAAGATGGCGGCGCTCTGCGACGTCTACGTCATGGATGCGTTCGCGACGGCGCACCGTGCCGAAGCGAGCACCCACGGTGTCGGCAAGTTCGCGCCGATCGCCTGCGCGGGTCCGCTGCTCACGAACGAACTCGAAGCGCTCGAGAAGGCGCTCGGCAATCCGAAGCGGCCGCTCGTCGCGATCGTGGGCGGATCGAAGGTGTCGACGAAGCTGACGGTGCTCGAAACCCTGCTCGGCAAGGTCGACAAGCTGATCGTCGGCGGCGGCATCGCCAACACGTTCCTGGCGGCCGCGGGTCATCCTGTCGGCAAGTCGCTCTACGAAGTCGACATGGTCGAGACGGCCCGCGCCTTGCTCGAGCGCTCGAAGAAATCGGGCGTCGAGATTCCGCTGCCGTCCGATGTCGTCGTCGCGAAGGAGTTTTCGGCGTCGGCCGAGGCCGACGTCAAGCTGGTCGCGCAGGTTGCGGCCGACGACATGATCCTCGACATCGGTCCCGACACCGCCGAACGCTTCGCCTCGGCGCTCGAGGGCGCCAGCACGATCGTCTGGAACGGTCCGGTCGGTGTGTTCGAGTTCGACCAGTTCGGCGAAGGCACGCGTGTCCTCGCCCTGGCGGTCGCGCGCAGCCCGGCGTTCTCGGTGGCCGGCGGTGGCGACACGATCGCGGCGATCGAGAAGTACGGCGTCGAAGAGGACATTTCCTACATCTCGACCGCCGGTGGCGCCTTCCTCGAGTTCCTCGAAGGCAAGACACTGCCGGCCGTGGAAATGCTCGAACAGCGTGCCGCAGGATGACCCGCATTCCCAGCCAGCAGGCGCGCAGTGAGATGCTGACCCGCAGGACCAAGATCGTTGCGACGCTCGGTCCGGCGACGGACGCGCCGGGCGTGCTCGAGGAAGTGATTCGCGCGGGCGCCGACGTGCTGCGTGTCAACTTCTCGCACGGCGGACCGGCCGATCATCGGCGGCGAGTCGAGCGGGCGCGGCAGGCCGCCGAAAGCGTCGGCAAGCACGTCGCCCTGCTCGGCGACCTGCAGGGACCCAAGATCCGCATCGAACGTTTCGCCGGCGGGCACACGGTGCTCACGGAAGGCGCGCCGTTCACGCTCGACCCGGGGCTCGACACGCACGACGGCACGGATCGCAGCGTCGGCATGACGTATGCCGAACTTGCGCAGGACGTTGCGCCGGGCGATGAACTCATCCTCGGCGACGGCCAGATCGAACTCGTCGTCACCGCGATTCACGGCAACAAGGTGGAATGCCGCGTGCTCGTGGGTGGCGAACTCGGCGACCAGAAAGGCATCAACCGCCGTGGCGGCGGCCTGTCAGCCAAGGCGCTCACCGACAAGGACCGCGAAGACGTCAAGCTCGCGGCCAGCCTCGACATCGACTACCTGGCGGTCTCGTTCGTGCGCCAGGCGGCCGACATCGAGGAAGCGCGCCGGCTGCTGTCCGCCGCGGGCAGCGATGCGCGCATCGTCGCCAAGATCGAACGCAGCGAGGCGATCCCGCGCCTCGACGAGATCGTGCAGGCGAGCGATGCGGTGATGGTCGCGCGCGGCGACCTCGGCATCGAGGTCGGCTATGCCGAACTCACGGGCCTGCAGAAGCACATCCTGCAGGTCGCGCGGAAGCACGACCGCGTGACCATCACGGCCACGCAGATGATGGAGTCGATGATCCAGAGCCCGGTGCCGACGCGCGCCGAGGTTTCGGACGTGGCCAACGCCGTGCTCGACGGCAGCGACGCGGTGATGCTCTCGGGCGAATCCGCCGTCGGCAAGTACCCGGTGCGCGCGGTCGAGGCGATGTCGAGGTAATCGTCGGCGCCGAGAAGTACCAGATCGCCAGCAACCGCAGCGGCGAACGCTTCGAGGGTCGCGTCAGCGAGTTCGCGCAGGCCATTGCACACGCGGTGATGTACACGGCCAGCCACATGGCGGTCGAAGCCATCGTCGCGCTGACCGAATCCGGCGCCACGCCGCTCTGGATGTCACGCATCCGGTCGGACATCCCGATCTTCGCGTTCACTCGCAACGAGCGGACGCGCCGCCGTGTTGCGCTGTACCGCGGCGTGTATCCGATTCCCTTCGACATCACGCACACCGATCCCGCCGAACTCTACAAGGCGATCTCGCGCGAGCTGGTCGACCGCAAGTTCGTGCGCGCGGGCGACGAGATCATCCTGACGCTGGGTGAGCTCTCGGGTGTGTCGGGCGGCACCAACACGATGAAGCTGCTCGAGGTCAGCGAGTAGGAGGAGAAGGGAGGAAGGGGTTAGGGGTTAGGGGTTAGTCGGAGGTGCAGGCGTACCCGCATGAGTGCAGCCTGCATCCTCCGACTATACCCCTAACCCCTACCCTAACCCCTAACCCCTTCTCACAGCCATGAAAATCATCTCCCGCGTACTGCTCGGCCTGATCGCGCTGCTGCTGGTGGGCGTGGCAGTCGCTTACCTCGCCGTGCGTGGCAGCCTGCCCGTGATCGACGGCGAGCGGTCGGTGGCCGGCCTCGAGGGCGAGACCGTGGTCGAACGCGATGCCGTGGGCGCCGTGACGATCACCGGGCATTCACGCGACGACGTCGCCTACGCGACCGGGTTCGTGCACGCGCAGGATCGTTTCTTCCAGATGGATCTCTCGCGCCGGATGTCCGGCGGGCGGCTCGCGGAGCTCGTCGGCGATGCTGCAATGGACATGGACGCGCGGCAGCGGATCCATCGTTTCCACGACGTCGCCGAGCGCGTCTACGTGCAGCTTGCCCCGGCGGAGAGGACGCTGCTCGACGCGTATGCACGCGGCGTGAATGCCGGGCTCGAGTCGTTGCGCGTGCGGCCGTTCGAATACCTCCTGCTGCGCCAGCGTCCTGAGCCCTGGCGGCCGCAGGATTGCCTGCTCGTCGTCTACGCGATGTACCTGCAGCTGAACGACGCCGAGGCGTCCGCCGATCGCCAGCGCGGCCTGCTCGCCGCCGCGTTGCCGCCCGACGTGTTCCGCTTCGTGTACTCGGTGGCTCCCGTCTGGGAGGCGCCGATCGACGGCGTGGTGATGGCGGCCGCACCGATGCCCGCGCCGGAGTCCCTCGACCTGCGGCAGCTGCAGGGCGAGTTCGGCAAGCTCGCTGCGCTGCGCTCGCCTGCCACCGGTCGCGAGAACAGCGCAGTCGGAAGCAACAACTGGGCCGTCGACGGCGCCCACACCAGGACCGGCGCGGCGCTGCTGGCGAACGACATGCACCTCGGGCTCGCCGTGCCCAACACCTGGTATCGCGTGCGACTGCTGGTCGCCCGCGAATCTCCCGCCGATCGTCGCGACCTGATGGGACTCACGCTGCCCGGCGCACCGATCATGGTCGTCGGCAGCAATGGGCACATTGCGTGGGGTTTCACCAACAGTTACGGCGACTGGACCGACCTCGTGCGCGTCGAGCGCTCGCCGGATGGCGGCCAGTACCGCACGGCCGCCGGATGGAAGCCGCTCCGGCGCTTCGTCGAGACGGTCCGTTCGAGCTCGGGCGCGACGCGGGAGGTGCTCGTCGAGCAGACGCAGTGGGGGCCGTTGCTGCCCGGCGCGGAAAAGGCTGGCGAAGGCACGCTCGCGCTCGCATGGACCGCGCAGGATCCCGCCGCGACGAACCTGCGCTGGCTGCAGCTCGAGGACGTGCACGAATGCGCGACTGCACTGGGCGTGGCGAACACGATCGGCGGGCCGGCGCAGAATTTCGTTTGCGCCGATGCCGGCGGCAACATCGGCTGGACGCTGCTCGGTCGCATGCCGTTGCGCGGCACGGGCTACGACGCCGGCGTGCCCTCTGACTGGACGCAGCCGGATGCGGGTTGGCAGGGATGGCGTGATCCGGCGACGTACCCGCGGGTGCTGAACCCGCCGGGCGGGCGCATCTGGACGGCCAACAACCGAGTCGTCGGTGCGGAGAGGCTCGCGGCGATCGGCGACGGTTCGCCGGATCGAGGTGCCCGCGCGCAGCAGATCCGGGATGAACTGCTGGCGATCCCGGCAGGACAGGCGACCGAAGCGGACATGCTGCGCATCCAGCTCGACGATCGCGCGCTGTTCCTGGTCCGTTGGCGCGACTTCCTGCTCGGACTGCTGGATGCCGATGCCGCTGCGGGACAAGCCCGCGCGAGCAGCACTGCGCAGGCAGGTCGAGACGTGGGATCCGCGCGCGGCGACGGGTGCCGTGGGCTATCGACTCGTTCGTGAGTTCCACGAAGCGCTGGAGCGCCGCACGTTCGACGCCCTGACCGTCCCGGCCCGCGTGGCGCACCCGGAAGCCGCGTTCAAGGTGCCGCGCTCGTTCGAGGAGGCCGTCTGGGAGCTCGCGACGACGCGGCCCGCGCACCTGCTCGATCCGCGTTTCGCGGACTGGCGCGACTTCCTGCTCGACGTCGTCGACGAATCCCTGGCCAGGATCGCCGGGCAATGTGCCGATGCGACCTACGCCACGTGCACGTGGGGCGAGGCCAACGCGACGAACATCCGGCACCCGCTGAGCCGTGCCGTGCCAATGCTCGCGCGCTGGCTCGACATGCCGCGCGAACCGATGTCGGGCGACAACGACATGCCACACGTCCACGCTCCCGGGTTCGGGGCGTCGGAACGCTTCGGTGTGTCGCCGGGCCGCGAGGCGCAGGGCTACTTCCACATGCCGGCTGGCCAGAGCGGCCATCCGCTGTCGAGGTTCTACCAGGCGGGGCACCAGGCCTGGGTGCGCGGCGAGGCGCTGCCTTACCTGCCGGGCGCAACGAAATTCGAGCTCACGCTGCAACCGGGCCCGCATTGAGGCGCTTTGCCGCAGCGCAATAAGTCCCGTCGCTTGCGCTAAGATACCTGCAAGGCCGCACCCCGGCGGCCGGTACGAGGGCTGCCTGTGACCACCAAGTTCGAGGGAACCGAGCGCTACGTCGCGACCGAAGACCTGATGATGGCCGTCAACGCGGCCGTCACGCTGGCGCGGCCGCTGCTCGTGAAGGGCGAGCCCGGCACCGGCAAGACCCAGCTCGCCGAGGAAATTGCCCGCTCGCTCGACAAGCCGCTCTATCGCTGGCACGTCAAGTCGACCACCAAGGCGCAGCACGGTCTCTACGAGTACGACGCGGTGTCGCGGTTGCGCGATTCGCAGCTCGGCGAGGCGAAGGTCCACGACATCTCGAACTACATCATCCCCGGCCGCCTCTGGGAGGCGTTCCGCAGCGAGAGCCAGGCGGTGCTGCTGATCGACGAGATCGACAAGGCCGACATCGAGTTCCCGAACGACCTGCTGCTGGAACTCGACCGCATGGAGTTCTACGTCCACGAGACGCGCGAGATGATCCAGGCCACGCACCGGCCGATCGTGATCATCACCAGCAACAACGAGAAGGAGCTGCCGGACGCGTTCCTGCGCC
Source organism: uncultured Gammaproteobacteria bacterium (assembly GCA_963828265.1). Taxonomy (GTDB): domain Bacteria; phylum Pseudomonadota; class Gammaproteobacteria; order Steroidobacterales; family Steroidobacteraceae; genus RPQJ01. The sequence continues at coordinate 124,835 of CAWHEA010000009.1, forward strand.
GCTGCTTCTTCCACTTCATCCGCTTCCCGGACGCGGAAACGATGACGCGCATCATCGGCGTGCACTTCCCGGAGCTGAAGCGCGAGCTGCTGTCGGAAGCGCTCAATGCGTTCTACAAATTGCGCGACGTGCCGGGCCTGAAGAAGAAGCCGTCGACGTCGGAGCTGCTCGACTGGCTGAAGCTGCTGCTCGCGGAGGACATCCCGCCGGAGGCGCTGCGCACCGACGATCCGCGCAAGAGCCTGCCGCCGCTGTACGGCGCGCTGCTCAAGAACGAGCAGGACGTGCACCTGTTCGAGCAGCTGATCTTCCTGCAGCGGCGCCAGTCGCGGCAGTAGGCGCGCGCGCAGCCATGACGGCGCGTCCGATGTCGCGTCGAGTCAACGCGCGGCGCACCGCTTGCGGCGCGACGGACGTCCCCGGTCGGGTCTTCCCGGCCGGGACGCCGTGAACCCGTCCATGGAGGCTCGCGGCCGCGAGCGTCCATGGACGCGGTACGGCTCCGGCCGGGAAGACCCGATCGGGGACGTCCGTGCGCAGCCGCAAGCGTTGCAGCGGTGCTTGGCCGCACTCATTCGCGGCGACGCCGTCACGGCAGTGCGTCACGAGAGCCACGCATGCTGACGCCGTTCTTCTACACGCTGCGCGAAGCGGGCGTGCCGGCGTCGGTCACGGAATACCTGACGCTGCTCGAGGCGCTGAAGCGCGGCCTCGCCAACTTCAGCGTCAACGATTTCTATTTCCTCGCGCGCGCCACGCTGGTCAAGGACGAGAAGCACTTCGACCGCTTCGACAAGGCGTTCACGCACTACTTCAAGGGCATCGAGCAGTCGTTCGAGCACCTGCAGAAGGCGCTGCCCGAGGACTGGCTCAAGCTGCTCGCGGAGCGGCATTTCACGCCCGAGGAGATGGCGCAGATCCAGGCGCTCGGCGGCTGGGACAAGCTGCTGGAGACGCTGAAGCAGCGACTCGAGGAGCAGAAGGGCCGGCACGAAGGCGGCAGCAAGTGGATCGGCACCGGCGGCACGTCGCCGTTCGGTCACGGCGGCTACAACCCGGAAGGCATCCGCATCGGCGGGCCGGGCGGCAAGGGCAAGGCCGTCAAGGTCTGGGAGCGCCGCGACTACCGCAACCTCGACGACAACGTCGAACTCGGCACGCGCAACATCAAGGTGGCGCTGCGCAAGCTGCGCCGCTTCGCGCGCGAAGGCGCGGCGGACCAGTTCGACATCGACAGCACGATTTCAGCGACGGCCCGCAATGCCGGGCTGCTCGACCTGAAGTTCCAGCCGGAACGGCACAACGCACTGAAGCTGCTGCTGTTCTTCGACGTCGGCGGCTCGATGGAAAGCCATGTCCGCGTCTGCGAGGAGCTCTTTTCGGCCGCGCGCGGCGAGTTCAAGCACCTCGAGTACTTCTACTTCCACAACTTCATCTACGAATCGGTGTGGAAGGACAGTCGTCGCCGTCACGGCGAGCGCACGACGCTGTTCGATATCCTGCGCAAGTACCAGCCCGACTACCGCGTCATCTTCATCGGCGACGCGAGCATGAGCCCGTACGAGATCATGCAGCCGGGCGGCAGCATCGAGCACTGGAACGAGGAGGCCGGCGCGGTGTGGCTGCAGCGCCTGACGCAGCGCTTCCAGCGCTACGCATGGCTCAACCCCGAGCCGCAGGACCGCTGGGACTACGTGCAGTCGATCGGGATTGCGCGGCAGCTGCTGGCGGAACGCATGTATCCGCTCACGCTGCACGGGCTCGACGACGCCATTCGCGCGCTCAAGGCGTAATCGTCGCGGTCGCTCGGCTGCGGCACATCGTTCGCGACGTGACGGCATGTCCGTCCGAGATGTCTGGCGGCAGCATGCGAGCGATGGGTCCGGGGCCTTTGCCCGAGCTTGGAAAGGCAGACACGCGCTCGGGCAAAGGCCCCGGACCCATCGCTCGCGATACGGCGCACGCATCGTCGAGAGCTCCGATCGTGCAGCTTCAGGCTACGAGCGCCGCATCACAGGCGACCGGTCCGGGCCCGTTCCCCGAGCGCGTGTCTGCCTTTCCAAGCTCGGGGGACGGGCCCGGATCGGTCTCCTGCAGCGAGCGTCGTTGGGCCGATGACCCGGGCCGAAACGGGGCGTGACTGGCGTCGCGGAACCGACGCCAGACTCCGCGGCGCGTGACTGCTCAGCGCCCGCCCTTGCTGCCCGCAGCCGCCGCGGCCTTCAGCGCCTTGATGTCGGCGAGCACGACCTGCGAATGGCCTTCCGGATCGACCGACTCGTAGTGCTTCGCGATGCGACCCTGCGGGTCGATGATGAACGTGTCGCGGCGCGCCATTTCCATGACGCCCATGTAGGTCTTCAGCACGCCGTAGCTGCGCGTCGACGGCCTTGTCGGAATCGGCCAGCAGCGTGAACGGCAGGCTGTGCTTTTCGGCGAACTCCTTGTGCGAGGCCACGTCGTCGACGCTGATGCCGAGGATCACCGCGCCTTCCTTGTTGAAGGCGAAGATGTTGTCGCGGAAGCCGCAGGCCTGCGTGGTGCAGCCCGGCGTGTCGTCCTTCGGGTAGAAGTACAGGGCGACCCACTTGCCCTTGTAGTCGGCCAGCGAGTGCCACTTGCCGGCCTGGTCCTGCAGCTTGAAGGCGGGCGCGGGCTTGCCGACTGCGGGCGCCACGCCGTCAGCCAGTGCCGGACGGCTGCCTGCCACCAGGGCGGCGAACGTCAGGGTGAGCGCCGGCAGCAGGGCGGCCAGCGCAAGGATTCCACGGCGAGACAGTGCGCGATTCATCGGATTCTCCGGTGATGGGCTAAAAAAGCGCGGGTTCGCGCCGACACATACTAGACTTCCGCGGCAAGAGAGTCAGCGAGGTGACCTTGTCGAGCCCCCCAATGCCGACCCATGCCGCCCGGGACGCGTCGAATGACGCGACCAATTACATCTTCTTCGACGACCGCGACGCTTTGGTTTTGTCGGGAGGCGGGGCGCGGGGGGCTTATCAGGTCGGCGTGCTCAAGGCGATCGCCGAATGGTTGCCCGAAGACGCTCCCTGCCCGTTCGAGGTGCTCGTGGGCACGTCGGCCGGCGCACTGAACGCCGCGGCCATTGGCGCCCGCGCTCATTCCCTGCGCGAAGCCGTGCAGTCGCTCGAGGACGTCTGGTCCAACTTCCGGGTCGAGCAGGTCGTACGCGCCAGTTCGCTGACCATGCTGAGGTCCGGGCTGCACTGGATGGTCTCGCTGCTTTCCGCGGGCTGGATCGCGACGCCGCCGCGCTCACTGTTCGACACGACGCCACTGTACGAACTGCTCGCACGCGTCGTGCCCCTGGAGCAGATCCCCGCGCAGATCGCGGCCGGGCGGCTGCATGCGCTCGCGGTCGCGACGACGAGTTACACCACCGGGCAGGCCGTGGCGTTTTTCGACGGCACCGACGAGATCGAGTCCTGGAACCGGGTGCAGCCGTGCGGGCCGCCGGCGCCAGATCGACCTCGACGTGCTGATGGCGAGCGCGGCGATCCCGTTCATCTTCCCGGCGTGGGACATCGACGGCGAATCACTACGGCGACGGTGCGATGCGCCAGCTCGCACCCCTGAGCCCCGCCGTGCACCTCGGCGCAAATCGTGTGCTGGTGATCGGTACGCGCGGCAGTGCGGCCGCCACGCCGCCGACCGGGGCGATCACGCAGGCTCCGCCGAGCCCGGGCGCACCTGCTCGGCTTCGTGCTCGACTCGTTGTTCACGGACGGCTTGTCGATCGACCTCGAGCGCCTGAACCAGATCAACCGGTTGATCGTCGCGGCGGGCCACACCGAGCATCGGCCGATCCGCGCGACGGTGATCCAGCCGAGCGTCGATCCGACCGTGATCGCGATGAAACACGAGCGCTGCATGCCCCGCAGCATCCGCACGTTGCTGCGCACGATGGGCGCGCTACGAAGCGCGCGGCGGGCTGCTGGTGAGCTACCTGCTGTTCGACAAGTCGTACACGTGCGAACTGATGGCGATGGGCTATGCCGACGCGCAGGCGCAGCGCGCGGAGATCTCGCCTTACCTGCGGCCCTGGGTCACCTGAGCACCAGGGTACCGAGCCCGAGGAGCGAGGCGAAGCCGATCACGTCGGTGACCGTCGTGACGATGACGCCGCCAGCGACGGCCGGGATCGACCCCGAATCGCTTCAGGGCGAGGGGGACCGTCACGCCCGCCAGTGCCGCGGCGAGCAGGTTGACCACCATCGCCGCAAAGATCACGAGCGCGATGCGCCACTGGTGGAACCAGGCCCAGGCCACCAGCGCCACGACCGTGGCCCAGGCGAGCCCGTTCAGCAACGCCACGGCGATTTCCTTGGTCAGCAGCCAGCGCGCGTTGGCGCGCTCGATCTGACCGAGGGCGAGGCCGCGCACGATCAGCGTCAGCGTCTGCGTGGCCGCGACGCCACCCATGCTGGCGACGATCGGCATCAGCACGGCGAGCGCCACGATCTGCTGGATGGTGGCCTCGAACAGGCCGACGACCCAGGCCGCGAGGAACGCCGTGACCAGGTTGATGCCCAGCCACACGCCGCGACGGCGCGCGCTCGGCACGACCGGCGCGAACATGTCGGCGTCCTCGTCGAGGCCCGCCATGCTCATGACGGAGTGCTCGGCCTCGTCGCGGATGACGTCGACGACGTCGTCGATCGTGATGCGGCCGAGCAGCCGGCCTGCGTCCGGCGCAACCACGGCGGCCGACACGAGGTCGCGGTCCTGGAACAGGCTCGCGACTTCGGTGGCGGGCGTCCCCGGCGGAATGCCGTCGACGTCCGTGTCCATGACTTCGCCGACCGTGCGTTCCGGGTCCTCGGTCAGCAGCCGCGTCAGGTGCAGCACGCCGAGATAGCGGTCGTGACGATTGACGACGAACAGCGCGTCGGTCTTTTCCGGGATCTCGCCGCGCATGCGGAGATAGCGCAACACGGTCTCGAGCGTGACGTCGGGGCGCACGCTGACCGTGTCGGTGTTCATCAGGCCGCCGGCCGTGTCTTCCTCGAAGCCGAGCACGGCATTCAGGCGGTCGCGGTCCTGCGAGTCCATCGACCGCAGCACCTGCTGGTTCACGTTCTCCGGCAGGTCGCGCAGCAGGTCGGCGAGGTCGTCGACCTCGAGGCCTTCGGCGGCCGCGACGAGCTCCTCGGTGTCCATCTCGCGGATCAGGCCCGCGCGGACTTCCTCGTTGAGCTCGACGAGCACGTCGCCTTCGAGCTCGGGATCGACCAGGTCCCAGACGACTTCACGCTGGGTCGGCGGCAGGGACTCGAGCAGCGACGCGACTTCCGCCGGATGCATCGAATTCACCAGGCGGTGCACCTGGCGCATCGTGCCCTCGTCGAGCGCGCGCTTGAGCGCCTCGAGGCGGGTCGGTGTGCGGCGCGGCTGCAGCTCGGCGTTCATCGCCGGGATGATAGGGGAGAAGGGGAGGTAGGGGATAGGGGTCAGGGGTTAGGGGTTAGTCGGAAGGAGCAGCTGCAGCGATCCGGCTCGCCGCTGCTCCTCCGACTAACCCCTAACCCCTAGCTCCCTCGCCCTTCCTCACTCGTGCCTGCGGCTCGCCAGGTCGCGATGGCGCACGAGCGCGACGCCTTCGCTGCCGCGGAAATGCGCGGCCAGGCGCTCGGCGACGTACACGGAACGGTGCTGGCCGCCGGTGCAGCCGACGGCGACCGTGAGGTAGCTGCGATTCGAGCGCACGAGCGAGGGCAGCCAGCGTGCGATGAAGTCGCGCACGTCCTCGAAGAACCGGTTCACTTCGGCCTCGTTGTCGAGGAACTGCGCCACCGGTTCATCGCGCCCCGTCAGTTCGCGCAAGGCAGGGTCCCAGTACGGATTCGGCAGCGAGCGTGCGTCGAACACGAAATCCGCGTCGTCCGGCACGCCGTGCCGATAGGCGAAAGACTGGAACAGGAGCGACGGCCCGGACTTCGCGCGGTCGACCACGCGCCCGCGGATCAGTTCGCGCAGTTCGTGCACCGACAGCCGCGACGTGTCGATCGTCAGGTCGGCCGCGTTGGCGAGCGGCGCCAGCAGCCGTTCTTCCTGCTCGAGCGCTTCGATGAGTCCCGCGCCGTGGCGGCTGAGCGGATGCCTGCGCCGCGTTTCACTGAAGCGCTTCAGCAGCGTCTCGCTGTCGGCGCGCAGGAACAGCGTCTCGCAGGCGATGCCGCTCTTGCGCAGCGTCTCGACCAGCCGCGGCACTTCCGCGAGGTCCTCCGGTCGATTGCGCGCGTCGACACCGACCGCCGTCTGGCGGTACGAGGATTCGCTGGTGCGGACGGTGTAGGCGATGAACCCGGGCAGCAGGCCGGCCGGGATGTTGTCGACGCAATAAAAGTCGAGGTCTTCCAGCATGTCGAGCGCGACGCTCTTGCCGGAGCCGGACAGGCCGCTGACCACGATCAATCGCATCTGACGCCACCCCTGCGCAGAACGCCTGCCAACCGGGATTGTCGCCGGATTCGGGGCCCGCCGTCAGGGGGAAACTTGCCGTTCCGTGACGGTGTCGCGCCGCCTGCGGGTCGCGGTGCTTTTCCTTGTGGCGGCGGACCTGCTCGTCGAGCTTGTCCGCCAGGAGGTCGATGGCGGCATACATGTCGTCGTGGACGGCGGCGGCGTGCACGGTGGCGCCGGACAGGCGGATCGTGGACTTCGGCTGCGTGCCGCAGCTTCTCGACCGTCAGCGTGCACTGCACGTCGATGACGCGGTCGCAGTGCCGCAGGACGCGCGCGATCTTCTTCTCGACGTAGCTCCGCAGCGGCGGCGTGATCTCGACGTGGTGTCCGCTCAGGTTGACTTGCATCGTCCCGTCCTCCTGTAGATTTACGTGCTGCCTCTCGTCAATTCGATCGCGGCCGCGGGCAGTCGGTTCCCGCCGGCCCGGTGTTCATGCATGGGCGCGGGCGGCCGTGTGCCTGCGCTCGCTCGACGAAGCGAGCCCGAGCGCCTCGCGATACTTCGCCACGGTGCGCCTCGCTACCTTCACGCCTTCGTCCGCCAGTATCGCCGCGAGCTGGGCGTCGCTCAGCGGCTTGTCCGGCATTTCGTCAGCGATCAGCTTGCGGATGCGGGCGCGGATGGCGACGGACGAGACGTCCTCGCCGTCGGCGCCGGAGACGTGGCTCGAGAAGAAATACCGGAACTCGAAGATGCCGCGCGGCGTGTGCATGTACTTGCCCGTCGTCACGCGCGAGATGGTCGATTCGTGCATCGACACGGCCTCGGCCACGTCGCGCAGGATCATCGGGTGCATCGCTTCGTCGCCGCGCTCGAGGAACGCCGCCTGCCGCTGCACGATGGAGCGGGCCACCTTGAGCAGCGTCTCGTTGCGGATCTCGAGGCTGCGGATCAGCCAGCGCGCTTCCTGCAGCTGCGCGCGCAGCGAAGCGTAATCGGCCGAACGCGACACGAGGCCCGCATACCCCTGGTTGACCTTCAGGCGCGGCACCGAGCCCGCGTTGAGTTCCACGGCCCAGCCCTGGTCGGTGCGCCGCACGAACACGTCCGGGACGACGTACTCGGGCTGCGCGCCCTCGAAAGCGGAGCCCGGCCGCGGATGGCAGCTGCGCACGAGCGACAGCGCGACCTGCAGCGAATCTTCGTCGGCACCGAGCGCACGGCGCAGCGCGGCGAGGTCCTTGTCGGCGACGGACTGCAGGTGGTCGCGGGCGATGGCGATCGCGAGATCGCGTCCCGGCGTGTCGGCGTCGAGCTGCGCGAGCTGGAGGATCAGGCACTCGCCCAGCGACCGGGCGCCGACGCCAGCCGGATCGAGCGTCTGCACGAGCGCCAGCACCTGCTCGACGTCCGCTTCGGTGACGGGCAGGTCGGTGCTCAGGTCCTGGGCGATTTCGGCAGTGGTCTGGGTCAGGTAGCCGTCGTCGTTCAACGCGTCGATGATCGCCTCGCCGATCCACACCTGGCGCGGATCGAGCGGGCTGATTTCGAGCTGCCAGACCAGGTGCTGGTGCAGGTCGCGGCCGCGTTCGTCGGTGAACTCGAGCGGACGGTCGTCGTCGTCGGCGCGGGAGCCGTCGCCGGACGGCGTCGAGGTCTCGGCCCAGGGGTCTTCCATCTCGACGATGACATCGTCGGCGGCGGGTTCGTCGGTTTCGGTGGCTTCGCTGCTTTCGCCGCCTTCGAATGGCTTCGGTTTCGGCCTCGCCGGTGGGCGCCACCTGGTCGAGCGAGGTGAGGTCGATCGTGTCGTCCTCTTCCTGCTCGAGCATGACGTTCGTCTCGAGCGCCTCCATCACCTGTGCCTGCAGTTCGAGCACGGGTAACTGCAGCAGCTTGATGGCCTGCTGCAGCTGCGGGGTCATCGTAAGCTGCTGACCGAGCTTGAGTTGCAGGGCCGGCTTGAGCATTGACGAATCGGCGTTCGAAGCGAAGACGGGTCTGGCGCGGGCGGGCTCGCGCCCGCCGTGTCAGAGGCGAAAATCCTGGCCCAAGTAGACCTCACGCACCTGAGGATTGGCAAGAATCTCTTCCGCCGAACCGGACGCGATCACACTTCCGGCGCTGACGATATAGGCGCGGCTGCAAATGCCAAGTGTTTCACGCACGTTGTGGTCGGTAATCAGTACGCCGATGTTGCGCGCGCTGAGGTGGCGGATGATGCGCTGGATGTCGATGACGGAGATCGGGTCCACGCCCGCGAACGGTTCGTCGAGCAGGATGAAGCGGGGTTCTGCGGCCAGCGCACGCGCGATCTCGACGCGGCGGCGCTCGCCGCCCGACAGGCTCATGCCGCTGCTCGACCGGATGTGGCCGATGTGCAATTCCTCGAGCAGCGATTCCAGCGCTGCACGGCGCGCCTCTTCGTCGTCGAGGTCGGCTCGCGTCTCGAGGATCGCCAGGATGTTGTCCTCGACGGACAGCTTGCGGAAGACCGACGCTTCCTGCGGCAAGTACCCCACGCCCAGCTGGGCGCGGCGGTACATCGGCAGGCGCGTCAGTTCCTGGTCGTCGAGGTGGATGCGGCCTTCATCGCACGGCACCAGGCCCACGATCATGTAGAAGGCGGTGGTCTTGCCGGCGCCGTTCGGGCCGAGCAGTCCGACGACCTCGCCGGAGGAAACCTCGAGCGACAGGTCCTTGACCACCTGCCGCGAACGATAGCTCTTGCCGAGCGCCTCGGCGCGCAACCGGCTCGTCGTCATGCGCCGCCGCCCTTGTCGGGCTTTGCGCCGTTGTCCGGCGCTGCGTCCTTGTCGGGCGTCGCGACCGGGGCCTTCTTCGGGGGATTGATGGTGATCTGCACGCCGCCCGGGTCCTTCTCGCTCGGGTTGGCCTGCACTCGCTCGCGGCCGATGTCGTAGATCAGCGTGTTGCCGCGGATCTCGTTGTTGCCGTCGGTGAGCCAGGCGTCTCCCGTCAGGCGCACGGTGGCGGCCTTGACGTCGTAATCGATCGAGCCGGCGCGGCCGCGCGCGACCTGGTTCTTTTCCTTGAGCCGCTGCTCGAACTGCGCCGGCGTCCCCTTGATCGACGCGCTGGCGATCGCGTTGTTCCTGAACATCACGCGCGCCTCGCTCGATTGCAGCTTGCCGCCCGGCACCGTGATCTTCACGTCGCCCTGCAGCCGCCACTCGGAGTTGTTGAACTCGAGCCCGGTCGCGCTCGCCTGCTGCGCGGTGACCTCGAGCCCGCCCTGCGTGATCTTCACGCGCTTGAACAGCAGCGTGTTGTTCTTGTAGTCGAAGTCCGACGAGGCGGCCTCGAGGTTGATCGGCAGTTCGGAGTTGCCCGCCGGCAGCCCGGTCTGCGCGTGTGCGAACGCAACCGCGCCCAGCAGCGCCACGGCGGCCAGGAGCACGCTGCCGGCTTTGCGGCGCCTAAGGTCTGGGCTGGGGTTTGAACTGGCCATTGACGTTTGATTCTAGCCGCAGCGTTCCCTGGTTCAAACCGACGCGCATGCCGCGTCCGCGCAATTGATGGGGCCCGAACTCGACGGTCACGGGCGCGGCAGTCTGCACCACGTTCGTGCGCGTGTCATACGCCAGCTCGTCGGTAAGGATGATCGCATTGCCTGCGCTGCGCTCGGCCGAGCCGACGACGCGCACATTGCCCTGCAGCTGCAGCGACCCGCGGTCGCTCGGCATGCGTCCGCGATCCGCGGTCACGTGCCACTCGCCCTGCTTCTGCGTGGTGTAGTCGAGTTCGATCTGCGCGAGGTTCACGCTCTGGTCGGCGAGTTGCTGCTCGATCGACCTGGCGCGCACCACGACGCGCGGCCGGCCATCCGGGCCGAGCTCGGTGAGCGTGGCGTCGTTCAGGTAATAGCCGCGTTCGGCCGCAGCCGCCTCGGCTTCGGTCAACTCGTCCGGGCTGCCGGCCAGCAGGTTGAGCAGCGTGGCGCCGCCGGCCACCACCGCCACCATCGTCACGATGCGCTGGATCAGGTGCCGTGTGCGGTCAGCAGCAGATCGCATACTTCTCTCACGGCGCCGTGGCCGCCGGCCGCAGGCGTGGTCCAGTGGGCTGCGGCGCGCGCAGTCGGATGTGCATCCGCCACGGCGACCGCCAGGGTTGCGCGCTCCAGCATCGGCACGTCGGGCGTGTCGTCGCCGACGCAGGCCAGCGCCTCCGGAGTGACCTGCAGTTCGCGCAGGAGTTCGTCGAGCGCAGCACGCTTGTCGGCAATGCCCTGGCGCACGTGGCGAATGCCCAGTTCGGCCGCGCGGCGCGTGACGGCCGGCGAATCGCGGCCGGAAATGATGGCCACGGCGATGCCGGCGCGCTGCACCGCGACGATGCCCGAGCCATCGCGCACGTGAAAGACCTTGGTCTCTTCGCCGTTCGCGGTGATGTGCAGGCGGCCGTCGGTCATTACACCGTCGACATCGAGCACCAGCAACCGGACGCGGCGGGCACGTTCGAGCAGGGCCGGATCGTGCTGCGTCACATCACACCCGCGCGCAGCAGGTCGTGGACGTTGAGGGCGCCGACCAGGCGGCGATCGTCGTCCGACTGCACGACCGGCAACGACGTGATGCGGTGCGTTTCCATCAGGTGCACGGCCTCGGCTGCCAGCATGCGCGGCTCGGCGACCTTGCACTTCGTCGTCATGACGTCCGCCATGCGCGTGGCGTGGATGTCGACCTGCTTGTCGAGCGTGCGGCGCAGGTCGCCGTCCGTGAAGATTCCGAGCACGCGGTCGTCGGCGTCCACCACGGTGGTCATGCCGAGTCCCTTGCGGCTCATCTCGAGCAGGCCCGCGCTCAGCGGCGTATCCGGACCGACGCGCGGCAGTTCGTCGCCTTTGCGCATGACGTCTTCGACGTGCAGCAGCAGTCGCCGGCCGAGGCTGCCGCCCGGATGCGAGCGTGCGAAGTCTTCTTCGGTGAAGCCGCGGGCCTCGAGCACTGCGATTGCGAGCGCATCGCCCATGGCGAGCGTGGCCGTGGTGCTCGCCGTTGGCGCGAGGTTCAGCGGGCAGGCCTCGGCGGGCACGCTGACGTCGAGCGTGACGGTGGCGTAGCGGGCCAGCGTCGAGTTGCCGTTGCCCGTCAGGGCGATCAGCGGCACGTCGAGCCGCTTGAGCACCGGCAGGATGGTCAGCAGTTCGTCCGTTTCGCCGGAGTTCGAGAGCGCGAGCACGACGTCGGCTGCCGTGATCATGCCGATGTCGCCGTGGATCGCTTCGCCGGGATGCAGGAAGAACGACGGGCTGCCGGTGCTTGCCAGCGTGGCCGCGATCTTGCTGCCGATGTGGCCGGACTTGCCCATGCCGGTCACGACGACCTTGCCCGTGCAGGCCATGAGCAGGTCACAGGCCCGGGCGAACGATTCGTCCAGGCGGTGCTCGAGGGCGGCGACAGCTGCGGCCTCGGTGGCGAGGACACGGCGGCCGCGGGCGATCATCAGGCTCGGGTCGGTCATGGCACGGGCGGGGCGATCCAGGGAGGCCGACAGTCTACAGCCTACAGCCGGCACGCCTTCTCCTTTAGACTTATGGGCTGTTTCCGACCCGGCGAACCCACCATGACGGCCGACGAAGTCACCCAACTGATCCTCGCCGGCATTCCCGGTGCCCAGGTCCGCGTGCTGACCGACGACGATACCCATTACGAGGCCATCGTCATCGCGACCCAGTTCGAGGGCAAGCGACCCATCCAGCGCCACCAGCTGGTCTATGCGGGGCTGGGTGACAAGATGGGGCGTGAGGTCCATGCCCTGTCGATCCAGGCCTACACCCCTGCCGAGTGGCAGGCCGAGCGGGGCGGCGCCGCGCCGCGCTGACCAGGAGCCGATCCGTGGACAAACTGCAGATCCGGGGCGGCGTGCCGCTCGACGGCGAAGTACGCATCTCGGGCGCCAAGAACGCCGCATTGCCGATCCTGGCGGCCGCGCTGCTGGCGGACGAGCCCGTCACGATCGGGAACGTGCCGCACCTCAAGGACGTCACGACCATGATCGAACTGCTCGGCCGGATGGGCGCGAGCGTGACGGTCGACGAGCGGATGCGGGTCGAGGTCGATCCCACCACGACCAACGAGACATCGGCGCCCTACGAGCTGGTCAAGACCATGCGCGCCGCGATCCTGGTGCTCGGTCCGCTGGTGGCCAAGTACGGTCGGGCCGACGTCTCGCTGCCCGGCGGCTGCGCCATCGGCGCCCGTCCGGTCAACATCCATGTCGCCGGCCTGCAGGCCATGGGCGCCGAAGTCCACATCGAGAACGGTTACATCCGGGCCCGCGCCGGGCGCCTGCAGGGCGCGCGCATCGTCATGGACACGGTCACCGTCACGGGGACCGAGAACCTGATGATGGCCGCGTGCCTCGCCGAGGGGCAGACCATCCTCGAGAACGCCGCGCGCGAACCCGAGATCGTCGACCTGGCCCTGTTCCTGATCGCGATGGGCGCGAAAATCACCGGGCACGGCACCGACACGATCATCGTCGAAGGCGTCGAGCGCATGCACGGCACCCACTATGAAGTGCTGCCGGACCGGATCGAGGCGGGCACCTACCTGGTGGCCGGCGCGATCACGGGCGGACGGGTCCGGGCGCGCAATGCCCGCGCCGAGCACCTGGACGCAGTCCTGGGCAAGCTCACCGAAGCCGGCGCGGAAGTGATCCGTGGCGAAGGTTTCGTCGAGGTGAACATGCATGGCCGGCGGCCGCGGGCGGTCGACATCCGGACCGCGCCGCATCCGGGGTTCCCGACCGACATGCAGGCCCAGTTCGCCGCCCTGGACACCGTCGCGGACGGGGTCGGCACCATCGTGGAAACGATTTTCGAGAACCGGTTCATGCACCTGCTGGAAATGCGGCGCATGGGCGCCGAAATCCGGCTCGAGGGCAATACGGCGATCATCAAGGGCGTGCCCAGGCTGACCGCTGCGCCGGTCATGGCCACCGACCTGCGTGCCTCGGCCAGCCTCGTCATCGCGGGGCTGGTGGCGGAGGGCACGACGGACGTCGAGCGCATTTACCACATCGACCGTGGGTACGAATGCATCGAGGAAAAGCTGGCGGGCCTGGGCGCACAGATTCGGCGCATGAACGACAAGACAAGGGGTTAGGGGATAGGGGTTAGGGGTTAGTCGGCAGGGGAACAAGAGCGCCGCGTAGCGGCTTCCGACTAACCCCTATCCCCTAACCCCTAACCCCTATCCCCTTTTGGCTATAATGCGCTGCTGCCCCGGGGCAACTTGGGGCTAAGCAGTGGCCGGACGCTGAGGAGAGAGCTGGATGACCGAAGAAGTCGATACGGGCAGGCGTCATTTCCTGACCGTCGCAACCGTGGCGACTGGCGCCGTGGGCGCCGCGTTCGTCGCGGTACCGTTCCTGGCGTCCTGGAAACCCAGTGCCCGCGCGAAAGCCATGGGCGCGCCCGTGGAAGTGGACATCAGCAAGCTCGAGCCGGGCGCGATGCTCAAGATCGAATGGCGCGGCAAGGCTGTCTACGTCGTTCACCGCACGCCGCAGATGCTGGCCCAGCTCGACGCCGTCGTCGCGGAGCTGAGCGATCCCGAGTCGGCCAAGTCGGACCAGCCGGCGTTCGCGAAGAACGCAGCCCGTGCCATCAAGCCCGAATACCTGGTGCTGGTGGGCGTGTGCACGCACCTCGGTTGCGCGCCGCTCGACAAGTTCACGCCAGGTGACGTGACCGTCTCCGCGGACTGGCAGGGCGGCTTCTTCTGCCCCTGCCACGGCTCCAAGTTCGACATTTCGGGACGCGTCTACAAGAACGTGCCGGCGCCCACCAACCTGCCCGTGCCGCCGTACCAGTTCGTGACCGATACCCGCATCCTGATCGGCGCCGAGAAGGGGAACGCGTGATGAGCAGCGCAGACAAAGTCGCAGCCAAGCCGGGCAGCGGGCGCCTCGCGTCGCTCACTGCGTGGATCGACGACCGCTTCCCGCTGACGGCCCTGTGGAAATCGCAGGTGTCCGAGTACTACGCGCCGAAGAACATGAACTTCTGGTACTTCTTCGGCTCGCTGGCGCTGGTCGTGCTGGTCATCCAGATCCTCTCGGGCCTGTTCCTGACGATGAACTACAAGCCGTCGTCGGCCGAGGCCTTCGGTTCCGTCGAGTACATCATGCGCGACGTGGAGTGGGGCTGGCTGATCCGCTACATCCACTCGACCGGCGCCTCGGCGTTCTTCATCGTCGTCTACCTGCACATGTTCCGCGCGCTGCTGTACGGGTCGTACCAGAAGCCGCGCGAGCTGCTGTGGATCTTCGGCATGCTGATCTACTTCGCGCTGATGGCCGAAGGCTTCTTCGGCTACCTCCTCCCGTGGGGCAACATGTCCTACTGGGGCGCGCAGGTGATCGTGTCGCTGTTCGGCGCCATCCCGGTGGTCGGTGATTCGCTCACGGAATGGATCCGTGGCGACTTCTACATCTCCGACGTCACGCTGAACCGGTTCTTCGCGCTGCACGTCGTCGCCATTCCGTTCGCGCTCGTCTTCCTCGTGATCGCGCACCTGATGGCGCTGCACGAAGTGGGCTCGAACAACCCGGACGGCGTCGAGATCAAGAAGGTCAAGGGACCGGACGGCATCCCGCTCGACGGCATCGCCGTTCCATCCCGTACTACACGGTCAAGGACATGGTCGGGCTCGGGGTCTTCCTGATCCTGTTCGCGCTGGTCGTCTTCTTCGCGCCGACGATGGGCGGGTACTTCCTCGAGTACGCCAACTTCGAACCGGCGAACGCGCTGCAGACGCCGCCGCACATCGCGCCGGTGTGGTACTTCACGCCGTTCTACGCGATCCTGCGCGCCGTCCCGAGCAAGCCGCTCGGCGCGGCGCTGATGGGCATCGCCGTCGTGCTGTTCGTCTTCCTGCCCTGGCTCGACCGCGGCAAGGTGAAGTCGATCCGTTACCGCGGGCCGCTCTTCAAGTTCTTCCTGTACTCGTTCGCGATCAGCTTCGTCGCGCTGGGTTACCTCGGCCTGCAGGCGCCGACACCCGCCTACACGATGGCGGCGCGATTCTTCACGGTCATCTACTTCGCGTTCTTCCTGCTGATGCCGTGGTACTCGAGCATCGACAAGACCAAGCCCGTGCCGACGAGGGTCACCTACCATGCGCATTGATCGCCACAAGAAGAAGATCCTCGCGTTCATCGCGGCGCTGGCCGCGCTGCCTGCCGTCGGCCTGGCGGCGGGTGGCGAAGCTCACGTCGAGAAGGCGAACAACGACATCCACAACCAGGCGTCGTTGCAGCGGGGCGCGAAGAACTTCGTCAACTACTGCCTGGGTTGTCACTCGGCCAAGTACGTGCGCTACAACCGCATGGCGGCCGACATCGGCCTCACCGAACAGCAGATGACGGAGAACCTGCTGTTCTCGGGTGATTCGCCGCATTCGACGATGACCAACGGCCTGCACGCCGACGATGGCAAGCAGTGGTTCGGCGTGGCGCCGCCCGACCTGTCGCTGATCGCGCGCAGCAAGGGCGCGGACTACGTCTATACGTTCATGAAGTCGTTCTACGCGGACCCGACCAAGGGCACCGGCGTGAACAACCTGTCGCTGCCCGGCACGGCGATGCCGCACGTGCTGTGGGAGTTGCAGGGCACGCAGGAGGCCGTCTGGGAAGGCCACACGGACGCGCAGGGCAACGTGCAGAAGCATTTCAAGGAATTCACGCTCGCCAGTCCCGGCAAGTTGAATCCCGAGGAATATGACGCGTTCGTCCGTGATACCGTCAACTTCCTCGAGTACATCGGTGAGCCGGTACAGGCCAGGCGCCAGGCGCTCGGCTACTGGGTCATCGCGTTCCTGGTGTTCTTTACGCTGCTCGCATACGCGCTCAAGAAGGAATACTGGAAGGACGTGAAGTAAGCCGGCTTAGGCCGGCGCGGTCCTCATCGTCTCCACCGTGGCGCCTTATCCAGGCGTCACGCGGAGCGGTCGGGGAACTGCAGCCATCGCCGAGCGCGCAGCCTGCCGCGGTGGTTCGTGCTGCTGGATTAGGAGACTCCTCAGCATGATGACGCTCTATTCACGCGCCGTGGACGCGCGCTGTCACCGCGTGCGACTCGTGCTCGCAGAAAAGGCCCTCGCGACACGCATCGTCGAAACCGACCTCGTGCGTCCGCCCGAGGACCTCATCGACCTCAACCCGTACCAGACCGTGCCGACGCTGGTTGACCGCGAAGTCGTGGTCTACGAGCCCAGCATCATCTGCGAGTACATCGACGAGCGCTTTCCGCACCCCTCGATGGCGTCGACGGATCCGGGCGCGCGCGCGCATGCAAGGCTCGCGCTGCGCCGCATCGAGCAGGAGTGGTACGCGGTTGCGGACGCGCTCGAGCCCGGTTCGGGTGCCGACCGTCGCGACAAGGAGCGTGCGCGCAAGATGCTGACGGAAAGCATCCTGGCGTCGGAGCCGCTGTTCCGCATGCGACCGTGGTTCCTGTCGGACCAGTTTTCGCAGCTCGACGCCGCGGTTGCGCCGATCCTGTGGCGCCTGTCGCGGTGGGATGTCGATGCAGCGGCGATCACGGAGGCTGCTCCGTCAGTCGACAAGTACGCGACGAAGGTCTTTGCCCGTCCCTCTTTCCAGCGCAGCCTGAGCGACGCCGAGCGGGACATGCGCAATCCGCCGACGTCATCGCGTCGCTAGGCCCAGGCGGCACTTGATCCGGCCCCGCTGTTTCGCGCCCCGCGGCATACTGGCAGCGTCGTGAGCGACCAGCAGCACACCACCGGCTCCTCCGGCGTCCGGGCCGCCCATGAAGGCGCGCCGGCCGTACCTGCTGCGCGCGATCCACGAGTGGATCTCCGACAGCCTCTGCACGCCCCATCTCGTCGTCGACGCCAACGCCACCGGCGTCGAAGTGCCGCGGCAGTACGTGAAGGACAGCAAGATCGTGCTGAACGTGAGCTGGAGCGCGACGGCGAACCTGCGTCTCGGCAACGACGAAGTGAGCTTCAGCGGACGTTTCGGCGGCGCCAGCATGTCGGTCCGGGTGCCGATCAATGCGGTGCTCGCGATCTACGCGCGCGAAACGGGGCAGGGCATGATCTTCGCGGACGACGACGCGGACCCGCCGTCGCCGCCGCCGGCGGGCGACACCGCGAGTGCACCGGGCTCTCCGGGCGACGATCCGGGTCCCAAGCCGAGTTCACCGACGGACAGCCGGCGGGCGCGGTTCAAGGTCGTCAAATAGCCGCGGTTTCCTGGCGCTCTGCCGTTCGCAGCAGCGGGACCTGCTCGCGTCACCGTCGGTACGCCGACGGGAAGGGAAAAGGTTTGCGGGGACGCCGTAAACCCGTCCCTGGGGGCTCCGTACCCTAAAGGGCATAAAGCCGCGACGTCCATGTCGCGGACGGCCCCGCAAGCCTTTTCCCTTCCCGTCGACGCCGCCGGCTCCGCGAGCGAAGGCTGCACTGACGCGTTAGCGCTCGTTGCCTTCCGCGCTTCGCTCCTCACCTCACGCCGGTTGCCTTGCTCGTCGGCGTAGAGCCGCGCTCGACTCACTTTCGGCGGCGCCAATGTTGGCTAAGGGAACCGTGCGGCCGTGCGTTCCGGGCACGCTCGCGAAACCGTGCGCGGCATGGACGCCGCGCCTTTATGCCCTTTAGGGTACGGAGCCCCCACGGATGGGTTTACGGCGTTTTCGCGAGCGTGCCCGGAAGGCGCGGACGCGCACTCCTCCAGCGCAACGCAACGCCAGCACCACGAATGAACCCCAAGATCGCAAGATCTCCGCGCAATCGGTCGCGTGAATGAGGTGCGACAAAAATGCAGCGCTAGCAGAGCACGAACGCATTGCGAATCCACGTGACGACCGCAGCACCACCCGGCTCCGCCGGCGGATCGATCGCAACTACGTCGAAGCGCGCCCGCAGACGCCGCAGTTCGCGCCGGGTCAGCAGCAGATGGCGAGCCGCCAGTGAACACCGCCGCTGCTTGTCGAGACCGATGGTCGCTGCGGCCTGGCCGTAGTCGCTGCGCGAGCGCGATCTCACTTCAACGAGCACCAGCACCCCCGCCGCGGGGTCGAGCATGACGAGATCGATCTCGCCTGCGCGGCACCGATAATTGCGCGTCAGCAGCACGAGGCCCGCCGTCTCGAGATGGCGCGAGCGCGCGCGATTCGGCGGCGCGGCCGATGTCCGTCGTCGTGATCGGCGACCGGTCGGGAGGTCGAGGCATCGGGCGAACCTGGCAGCGCCGTCACGCTGACGGCCGGTCGCCCGTTGTCGCCTACGGCGGTGGCGGAGTGCTCGTCGAATTTGCTGCCGGTGCGTCACGAAAGACTGCGGCCGTCGTGCCCGCGGCCTGCGGCTTGCCCGATTCGATGCGCGCGAACTGCAGGCTGCGCTGCACGTGGCCGTCCGCGCGATTGAGTTCGAGCATGCCGGTCAATCCGTCGACGCCCGCCGCGACACCGCCCGAACTTCCGAGTTGCTGCGCGAGGCGGAACGCGTCGTAACCGAAGGCGAAGAGCCGCAGACGACCACGCGATCGCCCGGCCCAGTCCTCCTGCAGCGCGTCCCACAGTTCTGGCGCGCCCTGGCCGCCGTACAGCAGCCAGGGCATTTCCGGGAACACCATGCCGTCCATGTCGGCGGCCGCGCGTACGCTGGGATCCCAGGCGTCCGACGTCGCGTAGAGCGGCAGGTCATACGTCATCTGGAAACGCAGTTGCGGGCGGATCGCCCGCGCGGCCTGCGGCGTCGCCGCGACGAAGGCGAACTGTGGTCCGGAGGCTTGTTCGGCGACCGCATTGCGCGGGGGCAGGGGCTGACCGGGATTGGAGCTGCGATCGCCCGCGCCGCCGTAACGGCCGAGCGCTGCCCGCAAGGGCCCCGCGAAATCCTTCGCGCCCGCCGGGTAGTACTGCGACGACATCAGCGTGACGGTGCCGGTCGCCTGCAGTTCCTGCGCGAAGGCGTCGTGCACGCGCTGTCCCCAGGCGTTATCGGGGAACAGTGCGACGCCGCGCACCCAGCCATCGTCCGCGATCCGTCGCGCGACGGCGCGCGCTTCCTGCTCCGGATCGAGCGCGAACTGGTAAAGAAAAGCGGGTGCGGCCATTCCCGGTGGCATCGCAGCGGAATTCAGCGCCAGTGTCGGGACGGACAGCCCCGCCGGCTGCGAGGCAACCACGGCCGCGATTTCTTCCTTGGTCAGCGGTCCGACGACCATCCGGGCGCCGCCGGCGATCGCGCGCTGATACGCCGCGGCAGCGCCAAGCGCAGCCGTGTCGTACAGCTCGACGCGCGGCCGCGTATCGGCGGACGACGAAGCGAACCAGGCCGCAGCAAAGCCATCGCGCACCGCGGCGCCGGCCGACTGCTGCTTGCCCGAAAGCGGCAGCAGCAAGGCGATGCTCGTCGCAGGCCCGCCGCCGATCGTCACGAAGCCCGGTTGTACCGGGCCCGCATCGGGGAGAAACGACGCGCCGGGGTGCCCCGGATGCTGCGCCATCCACGCTGTCACGGCCGTTGTGCGCGCAGCGTCATTGCCGCCTGCCGTCACGATGGCCGGCAATTCGAGCCAGCCACGCTCGCGCTCGGACACCCCTGCGGTCGTGACCGGCGCCCGGCGGCCGCAGCAGCAGCTGGTCGAACAGCAGGCGGTCGTTCGCGGCCCGCGCCGCAGGCGAGGCGAGCAGCGCCGCACGTTCTTCGAAGGTGCGGACGCCACCCAGGGCATCGCCCGCCGCGATCTCGGCACGCCCACGCAGCGCGAGCAGGTCCGGAGCGGACTCGGTCGGCCAGGGTTGCGGCACTGTCCGCAGCAAGCCGAGGGCGCGGACCGCATCGCCACGTTCCAGCGCGAGTCGCGCGTCGACCTCGGCCAGCAATGCGCGCTCGTCGTCGGTTCTGACGCGACCTCGCGCCTTGTCGAGCAGGCGCTGAGCGTCACCGATCGCGCCGCCGATGACGTACTCACGCGCGGCCAGCAGCGCCGTGGCGGCGTCCCAGTTCATGAAGCCGCGCCGTGCGAGCTGCTCATAACGAGCGGCGGCTGCGAGGTGCTGTCCGTCGCGCGCCAGTGCTTCCGCCTGTGCCAGCGTCGGCGCGGTCTGCTGCGCATGCGCGACCGGCGCTGCAAGAGCGCACAGGATCAACGACGACGCGATCCAGCCGGCCCGGCGGCTCGTGCGGCGAGCTTGCCCGCTTTGAGGCGATACGTGCAGCATGCGAGATCCCTGGGAGGCGCGCGTGACCGATATTGCGACGGATTCTACGGGGCGGAAGCCGGCCGGCGCACTGTTCGTCGTGGCGACCCCCATCGGCAACCTGCAGGACCTGAGTCCGCGGGCCGCTGCCTGTCTGCGCGACGCCGACCTGCTGCTGGCCGAGGACACCCGGCACACGCGCACGCTGCTCGAAGGCTGCGGTATCGCGCGTCCCGCCAGCTCGATCGAATCGCTGCACGAGCACAACGAACGCGAGCGCGTCCCGGCACTGGTGGCCCGGCTGCAGGCCGGCGCACGCATCGCGCTGGTCACCGACGCGGGCACGCCGCTCATGAGCGATCCTGGCTCGCTGCTGGTCGCGGCCGCCGCGCGCGCGGGCGTCGAAGTCGTATCACTGCCCGGTCCGTGCGCGGCGATCGCCGCGCTGTCGATCGCCGGCCTCGCGACCGATCGTTTCGTGTTCGAAGGGTTCCTGCCCGCCAAGTCCACGGCGCGTCGCGCGACTCTCCAGGCGCTCGCGCAGGAAACGCGCACGCTCGTGTTCTACGAAGGGCCGCACCGCCTCGAGGCCACGCTGCAGGACCTGGCGGCCGTGTTCGGCGCGGAGCGCGAGGCTGCCGTGGCGCGCGAAATCACGAAGCGCTTCGAACACGTTTACCGCGGCACGCTCGCCGCGCTGGCGGAGCCAGTGCGCGACCGACGCCAACATGACGCGAGGCGAAATCGTGCTCGTCGTGGCGGGCGCGCCGCAGGCAGGACGACGAGGACGCGGACGCGCTCGCGGCGGCAGGCACGCTCAAAGTGCTGCTGCAGGAATTGCCGGTGTCGCAGGCTGCGCGCATCGCGGCCCAGCTCACGGGGCGCAGCCGCAAGGAGCTGTACGAGCGCGCGCTCGCGCTGGCGCCGCCGAAGCCCGAGGACTAGGAGTAGTGAGTCGTCGGACTGCGGCGTCACGACCAGTCACTACCCTACTCACTACTCACTATCCCTATACTGCCGCGGGAGTCGGCCAGGCAACCGCTGCGTTTAACGACGTGGAGGAAAGTCCGGGCTCCATAGGGCAAGGTGCCAGGTAATGCCTGGGGGGCGCGAGCCCACGGACAGTGCAACAGAAAGCAAACCGCCTATGTCGCGGCACGTGCAAACGGGTCGTGGCAGGTAAGGGTGAAAGGGTGCGGTAAGAGCGCACCGCGCCGGTGGCAACATTCGGCGGCACGGCAAACCCCACCTGGAGCAAGACCAAATAGGGAAGCGCGCGGACCTTCGGGTCCGTTCCTGCTGCCCGCAGGGGCTTCCGGGTAGGTCGCTCGAGGCGCACGGCGACGTGCGTCCCAGATGGATGGTTGTCCTCGACAGAACCCGGCTTATCGGCCGACTCCCACCTCTTTTGCGCCAGGTCGGCCCACAACGGGCCTGACAACCCACTTCGTCCCACCGGTCCGTCCACCCGGCGGGTCGCGTGCGGCCGCCTTTTGGCGGCGTTCTCCCACAAAAACGCTCATCACGCCTGGCTGTCCGGCCGCGCAGCCGCCCCCCATCGGCGCCTCCGCGAGTCCGTTGGATGCGATTTCCCACGCCAGCCCAATCGTGACGCGCAGTTCAGGAAGGTTCGCTAAGTACATGATTGTTTTAGCAAACCAAAATCAGGTCCTCCGACGCGCTGGATCGCTTCCAAGCTAAGTCACTGTCAGGGCTAGGAAAATTTTGTTGCGAACCGTTGACGCTGGCCGCGCCCCGCCCCTATAGTGGCGGCGAGTGGGAAAAAGTGGGATGAAATGGGCTGCCGGCCCGGAAGACGCCTGAAATGTTTCGCGGAGCCAACAAAGTCACCCTCGACGCCAAAGGCCGCGTGGCCATGCCCGCGCGGTACCGGGACACGCTCGTCGAGCGCAGCGAGGGGCGGCTGGTGGCGACCGTGGATCGGTCCGACAAGTGCCTGCTGATCTATCCCCTGCCGGACTGGGAGGAGATCGAGCGCAAGTTGATGCGCCTGCCGACCCTGAATCCTCAGGCGCGGCGGTTGCAGCGGCTCATGGTGGGGCACGCCACGGACCTCGAGCTGGACTCGCACGGTCGTGTGCTGGTCCCGCCGAAGTTGCGCGAGTACGCGGGCCTTTCACGCCAGGCGATGCTGATCGGGCAGGGCAGCCGTTTCGAGCTGTGGGACGAGCAGCACTGGAACGAGCGTCGCGACGAGTGGCTGCAAGCGGGTGACGAGCCGGGCCAGCTGCCCGCCGAACTCGAACAGCTGTCGCTGTAGGCGCGCGAGGTGGTGGCGCACACGCCGGTGCTTCTCGACGAGGTGCTGGCCGGACTCTCCGTCAAGGCTGACGGGCGTTATTGCGACGCGACGTTCGGCCGCGGCGGACACACCGCGGCAATCCTCGCGCAGCTCGGTCCTGCTGGCCGCGTCTGCGCCATCGATCGTGACCCGGACGCCATTGCGGCCGGTCGCGAGCGGTTCGCGGCGGAGTCGCGTCTCACTCTGGTTCGGGGGTCGTTCGGCCGGCTGGAAGAGCGGGTTCGGGCGGCAGGTTGGGAAGGGGAGTTGCAAGGCGTGCTGCTGGACCTGGGGGTCTCGTCGCCACAACTCGATGAGGCCGGGCGAGGCTTCAGTTTCATGCAGGACGGTCCGCTCGACATGCGCATGGACAACGAGTCCGGATTGAGTGCCGCGCAATGGCTGGCGCGCGCAGGCGAGCGGGAGATTGCGGACGTGCTCTTCAAGCTCGGTGAAGAAAAATTCTCGCGTCGCATCGCGCGCGCCATCGTGGCCGCGCGCGCAGAGACGCCGATCGTAACCACGCGGCAACTGGCCGGCATCGTGGCCGGCGCAGTGCCGACGCGCGAACCGGGCAAGCATCCGGCGACGCGCACCTTCCAGGCGATCCGCATCCACGTGAACCGTGAACTCGAGGAAGCCGAGGCCGCGCTGCCGCAGGCCGTCAACCTGCTCGCGCCGGGCGGCCGCCTGTGCGTGATCAGCTTCCACTCGCTCGAGGACAGGCTGGTCAAGCGCTTCATGCGCCGCGAGGCGCAAGGCGACCCGATCTACGCCGAGCTGCCCAACGTGCCGCCGCACGCGCGGCCCCGCCTGAAGCTCGTCGGCGGCGCCGTCATGCCGAGTGACGAGGAAGTCGCACGCAATCCGCGCGCGCGCAGCGCCGTGCTGCGCGTGGCCGAGAGGGTCGCCGCATGAGCCAGGTGCAGCTGCGGCTGCGTGATCGCGGTGTTGTGGGTGGCGGTGCTCGCCTCCGCGCTGGGCGTCGTCTACGGCAAGCAGGAAGCGCGCAATCGCTTCAACGAGTTGCAGAAGCTCACGACCCAGCGTGACGACCTCGACATCGAGTGGGGCCAGCTGCAGCTCGAGCAGAGCACGTGGGCCACGCATGGCCGCGTCGAGCAGGTCGCGCACGACGACCTCGGCATGGTGACGCCGCAGGCGTCCGAACTTCGCATCGTGCAACCATGAGGCACGGCTCCTCGCTCCGCGACCACCACGCCCGCGACGCGGCCCCGACCGAGGTCGGCGGCTGGCGGCTGTGGCTCGTCGGCGCGCTGCTGACGCTGTGCGGCATTTCACTGCTGGCGCGCGCGATCTACCTGCAGGTCATCGACCAGGACTTCCTGGCGAAGCAGGGCGACGCCCGCATCCTGCGCGACGTGAAGCTGTCGGCGAACCGCGGCATGGTCCTCGACCGCAATGGCGAGCCGCTCGCGGTCAGCACGCCGGTCGATACGGTCTGGGCCGATCCGCGCAAGCTCGCGCAGCACCCGCAGGATTTCGCCAGGCTCGCCAAGGCGCTCGACCGCGACAAGAACTGGCTCGCGCGGCGCGTCACCAGCAACCTCGATCGCGAATTCGTCTACCTGGTGCGCCACATGCGCCCGGCCGACGCCGACAAGGTGAAGGCGCTCGGCATCCCGGGCGTCGACACGCTGCGCGAATACCGTCGCTACTACCCGGCGGGCGAAGTGACGGGGCACCTGCTCGGCTTCACCAACGTCGACGACGTGGGCCAGGAAGGCCTCGAACTCGCGTTCGACCAGTGGCTCGGCGGCGAACCGGGCATCAAGCGCGTGATGCGCGACCGCGAAGGCCGCACGATCGAGGACATCGAGCGCATCAAGGCGCCGCGTCCCGGCCAGGACCTGCGCACGAGCATCGACCTGCGCGTGCAGTACCTCGCCTATCGCGCGCTGAAGCAGGCCGTGCAGGAGAACTCGGCGCACGGCGGCTCGGTCGTCGTGCTCGACATCCAGACCGGCGAAGTGCTGGCCATGGTGAACCAGCCGGCGTTCAACCCGAACGACCGCGAGCAGTACCTGCCGTCGCGCTACCGCAATCGCGCCACCAACGATTTCTTCGAGCCGGGCTCGAGCATCAAGCCGTTCATCGTCGCCGCCGGCATGAAGACCGGGCGCTTCCACTCGGACACGCTGATCGAGACCGGGCCGGGAACGCTGCGCGTCGGCATCAAGACGGTCAAGGACAAGCACAACCTCGGCACGATCGACGTGCGCACGGTGCTCGAGAAGTCGAGCAACGTCGGCGTCGTGAAGATCGCGCTGACGCTGAAGCCGCAGGAAATGTGGTCGACGCTGCACGACCTCGGGTTCGGGTCGGTCACCGGCTCGGGCTTCCCCGGGGAGTCGGCCGGCATCCTCACGGGGTACGAGCACTGGCGCTCGATCGGCCAGGCCACGATGGCCTATGGCTACGGCCTGACGGTCACGCCGCTGCAGCTCGCGCAGGCCTATGCCGTGCTCGGCGCGGGCGGCGTGCGCCGTCCGGTGAGTCTCCGCCGGGTGGATGTGCCGCCGGAAGGCGAGCGCATCATGGACGAGGCGAACGCCCGCGAACTCGTGCAGATGATGGAGAGCGTCGTGAGCGAGGCCGGCACGGCCCGTCGCGCCGCCGTGATGGGTTATCGCGTGTCGGGCAAGACCGGCACCTCGTGGAAGGCAGCGGACGGCGGCTACAACTCGACCAAGTACATGGCCGTGTTCGGCGGCGTCGTGCCGGCGAGCAATCCGCGCCTCGCCGCGATCGTGGTCGTCGACGAGCCGAGCGCCGGCAAGTTCTACGGCGGCGACGTCGCAGCGCCCGTTTTCTCCGAAGTGATGTCCGGCGCGCTCCGCCTGCTCGCCATTCCTCCCGACGACTTGCAGCGCGTGCCCGCCACGACGCTCGTGCAGGCGCAGGACCCGTGGTGAGCACGCGATGAACGCACTCGGCAAGACCCGCCAGAGCTCTGGCTACAACATGACGCTCGGCCGCCTGCTCGAGGGTCTCGACGTGGCCGCGCCGCACGGCCTGCAGGTGACGGATCTCGTGCAGGACAGCCGCGCCGCGACGCCGGGCTGCGTGTTCCTGGCGTGCCCGGGCCGCACGACGCACGGCCTCATGCATGCGGCGGCTGCCGTCGAGCGCGGCGCGGTTGCAGTGCTGTGGGAGCCGGGCGCCGACCTCGAGCCGCCGGTGCTGCCCGAGCGCGTCGCTGCAATCGCCATCCCGCACCTCAGCCGGCACGTCGGCGAGCTGGCGGATCGCTTCTTCCGCAGCCCGTCGGCCGACCTGCGCGTGGCCGGGATCACGGGCACGAACGGCAAGACCACCACTGCCTTCCTGCTGGCGCAGGCGTCGGACTTCCTGGGCCGTCGCGGCTGGTACGTCGGCACGCTGGGCCACGGTCATCCGGGCGACGTGAAAGAGGCGGGGCTCACCACGCCCGACGCAGTCACGGTGCAGCGCCGTCTCGCCGAAGCACGCGACGAAGGCGCCTCGACGCTGGGCCTCGAAGTGTCGTCGCACGCGCTCGACCAGGAGCGCGTCGCGGGCGTGCACTTCGACACCGCCGTCTTCACCAACCTGACGCGCGACCACCTCGATTACCACGGCACGCTCGAGGCCTACGGCGCCGCCAAGGCGCGGCTGTTCCATACGCCGGGCCTGCGTTGCGCGGTGATCAACGTGCGCGACCCGTTCGGTCGTGAACTCGTCGAGCGACTCGACCCGACGATCGAGAAGATCGTCTACACCACGGCCAACGACGTGTGGGCCGAGCGTGGCACCGGCTGGATCCGTGTCTCCGAGACTGCGGGCGACGTCGGCTGGCCTCACGATCAACGTCGAGACCAGCTGGGGCGCGGGTCTCCTGCGTTCGCCTCTCGTGGGCGAGTTCAACGCAGAGAACCTGCTCGCCGTCCTCGGCGTGCTGCTCGGCTGGAACGTGCCGCTGCAGAAGGCGCTGGCCGCGCTGGCGCTGTGCGTTGCTCCGCCGGGACGCATGGAGTCCTTCGGCGGCGGCACGCAACCGCTGGTCCTGGTCGATTACGCGCATTCACCGGACGCGCTCGCAAAGGTGCTCGATGCGGCCCGCGCTCACGCGCGCGGCCGCCTGATCTGCGTGTTCGGCTGTGGCGGCGACCGCGATCCCGGCAAGCGTCCGCTGATGGGCGGCATCGCCGAGGCCGGCGCTGACGTCGCGATCGTCACCGACGACAATCCGCGCACCGAGGAATCGGGCGCGATCATCGCGCAGGTTCTCGCCGGCATGCGCGACGCCGCCGCGGCGCACGTCGTTCCCGACCGTGCCGAGGCCATCCGCTACGCCATCGCCGACGCTGAAGCGGGTGACGTCGTGGTCATCGCGGGCAAGGGGCACGAGGACTATCAGATCGTCGGCACCGAAAAGCGCGCGTTCAGCGACCGCGAGACGGTGCAGGCCTGCCTTGTCCGGGGGCACGGCATGATCAGCCGCGACCTCGCAACCTTCGCCCAGGTGAGCGGCGGCGTCCTGCATGGCGCCAATGCGACGTTTGCGCGCGTCATCAGCGACTCGCGTGCCCTGGAGCCGGGTGCGCTGTTCGTTGCGCTCACGGGCGAACGCTTCGATGGTCACGACTTCGTCGCCGATGCCGCGAAGCTCGGCGCCGCCGGCGCGATCGTCAGTCGTCCGGTCGATTGCGCGCTGCCGCAGGTCGTCGTTGCCGACACGCTGGCCGGCCTGGCCGCATTCGCGAATGCCTGGCGCCGTTCGTTCGCCGGCGTCGTCGTCGGCATCACCGGCAGCAACGGCAAGACGACGGTCAAGGAGATGACCGGCGCGATCCTGGCCGAGCTCGGCCCGTGCCTCGTGACGCAGGGCAACCTGAACAACCACATCGGCGTGCCGCTCACGCTGTGCCGGCTCGAGGACGCGCACCGTTGCGCCGTCATCGAGATGGGCGCGAACCACCTGCGCGAAATCGCGCACCTGGCCGCGGTCGCGGAGCCGACGGTCGGCCTGGTGATCAATGCCGGCCAGGCGCACCTCGAAGGATTCGGCGGTATCGACGGCGTCGCCAGGGGCAAGGGCGAGATGTTCGAAGCGCTCGGGCCGGACGGCACCGCGGTGATCAACGCCGACGATCGCTTTGCTGCGTTCTGGCACGGCCTCGCGCGCCGCGCGGGTCGCGTGGTCACGTTCGGCCTGCGTGAACGCGCCGACGTTTCGGCTCGCGACGTCCGCAGTCACCTCGGGTCCGCAGGATTCGTGACGACGTTCGAGCTGGTCACTGCCTCGGGTACGCGATCGATCGAACTGGGTCTCGCGGGCGAGCACAACGTCATGAACGCGCTCGCGGCCACGGCAGCCGCGATGGCGGCCGGCGCGGGACTCGACGCCGTGCAGCGCGGCCTGCAGTCGATGCGACCGGTCTCGGGACGGCTCGAGGTCAAGCAGGCGCTGCGTGGCGCACGCCTGATCGACGACGCGTACAACGCCAACCCCGGCTCGCTGCGAGTGGGCCTGCGGGCGCTGGCCGACGTGCCGGGCGAGCGCTGGCTCGTCCTCGGTGAGATGGCCGAGCTGGGCGAGGAAGGTCCGCTGCTGCACGCGGAGATGGGTGCGCTCGCGCGCGAGTGCGGTATCACGCGGCTGCTCGCGGTCGGCGCGGGTTCGCAGCCGGCGGTGGAAACCTTCGGTCCCGGCGCGTCCTGGCATTCGAGCACCGATGCCCTGCTGTCCGCGCTGCTGCCCGACCTGCACGACGGGCTCACGATCTACGTGAAGGGTTCGCGCGTGAACCGACTCGAACGCGTGACCGCGGCCCTGGTGCCGGGCGGCACGGCAAAGGCAGGGGGACACTAGATGCTGCGCCACGTCGCTGCCTGGCTCTCCGAGTACTACTCCGGCTTCCACGTCTTCCAGTACCTGACCCTGCGGGCGATTCTCGCGGCGCTCACGGCGCTCGCGATCTCGCTGCTGGTCGGCCCGCGCATGATCCGCTGGCTCGCGGAGTACCAGGTCGGCCAGCGCGTGCGCTCCGACGGACCGCAGACGCACCTGAGCAAGGCGGGCACGCCGACGATGGGCGGGGCGCTGATCCTTGCCGCGATCGTCGCGGCCACCCTGCTGTGGGCCGACCTCGCCAATCGCTTCGTCTGGGTGGTGCTGCTGGTCACCGTCGCGTTCGGCCTGATCGGATTCTGGGACGACTACCTCAAGCTCGTCGTCGGCAATTCGCGCGGGTTGATCGCACGGTACAAGTACTTCTGGCAGTCCGTCGCCGGTCTCGGCGCCGCGATCGTGCTGTATGCCACCGCGCAGTCGCCGGCCGACACGACGCTGTACGTGCCGTTCTTCAAGCACTTCGTCGTCCCGCTCGGCATCCTGTTCATTCCGCTCACCTACTTCGTGATCGTCGGCTCGAGCAATGCGGTCAACCTGACCGACGGTCTCGACGGCCTCGCGATCATGCCGTCGGTGCTCGTCGCGGGCGCCCTCGGCGTCTTTGCCTACGCGTCGGGCAACGTCGTGTTCTCGAACTACCTCAGCATCCCGTACATCGCGGGCGCGGGCGAAGTGCTCGTGATCTGCTCGGCGATCTTCGGCGCGGGCCTCGGGTTCCTGTGGTTCAACACCTACCCGGCGCAGGTGTTCATGGGTGACATCGGCGCGCTTGCGCTGGGCGCCGCGCTCGGCGTCATCGCCGTGGTCGTCCGGCAGGAGCTCGTGCTGTTCATCATGGGCGGCGTCTTCGTCATGGAGACGGTGTCGGTGATCCTGCAGGTGGCGTCGTTCAAGCTCCGCGGCAAGCGCATCTTCAGGATGGCGCCGATCCACCATCACTTCGAGCTCAAGGGCTGGGCCGAACCGAAGGTGATCGTGCGCTTCTGGATCATCACCGTGGTCCTCGTGCTGCTCGGCCTCGCGACGTTGAAGCTCCGATGACCGCGACGCTCCACACACTGCCTCCGCTCGCTGCCGGCACCCGCGCCCTGGTGCTCGGGCTCGGTCGCACCGGCCTCTCGGCTGCGCGCTACCTCGACCGCGAGGGACTCGCGGTGCGGGTCGCGGATACGCGCACGAACCCGCCGGGCGTCGATGCGCTGCGTGACCAGGTCGCCGCGGCGGAGCTGCGGACGGGTGCGTTCAGCTCGTCGCTGCTCGACGATGTCGCGCAAGTGGTCATTTCGCCGGGCCTCTCGTTGCAGGAGCCGGTCGTGCGCGAGGCGCTCGATCGCGGGTTGCCGGTCGTCGGCGACATCGAGCTCTTCGCTCGCGCCGCACAGGCGCCCATCGCCGCGATCACCGGGACGAACGGCAAGAGCACGGTGACGACCCTCGTGGCCGAGCTCGCGAACGCCGGCGGCCGCCGCGCGCTGGCGGGCGGAAATCTCGGCGAACCGGCACTCGACCTGCTCGAGCGTGCGACACCCGATCTCTACGTGCTCGAACTGTCGAGCTTCCAGCTCGAAACGACGCATTCGCTGCGCACCGTGACCGCGACCGTGCTCAACGTCACGCCCGATCACATGGATCGGTACGCGAGTCTCGAGGAGTACGGCGCGGCGAAAGCCCGCATCTTCGACGGCTGCGACGTCGCCGTGATCAACGCCGACGACCCGGCGGTGCGCGGCATGCCGCGCCCGGGCCAGTCCGTGGTGTCGTTCAGTCTCGAATCGCGCGCAGCCGATTACACGCTCGACACGCGCCCGATGCCGATGATCGTGCGGCGCGGCGAGCCGTTGCTGCCGCTCGCTGCGATGCGGCTGCAGGGCCTGCACAACGCGGCGAACGCGATGGCGGCGCTCGCGATGGTCGAAGCCCTCGAGCTGCCGCTCGCCCCGGCGCTCGAAGCGCTGTGCGCGTTCGGCGGCCTGCCGCATCGTTCGCAATGGGTCGCCGATGTCCGCGGCGTGCGTTACGTGAACGATTCGAAGGGCACGAACGTCGGCGCGACGCTCGCCGCCGTGCAGGGCCTGGCGGGTCCGCTCGTCGTCATCGCCGGTGGCGATGGCAAGAACCAGGATTTCTCCGAGCTGCGAGATGCATTCCGCGGCAAGGTTCGTCACGTCGTGCTGATCGGTCGCGATGCGCCGGCGCTCGCAGCCACGCTGGCCGACGTCTGCGCCACGGAGCGCGCCACGGACATGCCGGCGGCCGTCCGCGCGGCGCAAGCCGTCGCGCAACCGGGCGACACCGTCCTGCTCTCGCCGGCTTGCGCGAGCCTCGACATGTTCCGTGACTACACCCATCGCGGCGACGAGTTCGCCGCCGCCGTCAGGAGTCTCGCTGCATGAGCGCGCCGGCTTCCACCGTCAACAGCTACGCGCGTTCGAGCGGCCAGCCGCGCCGCCTGGTGCTGGATCCCTGGATCATCGGCACCGTGTCCGCGCTGCTGCTGATCGGGCTGATCATGGTCGCGTCGGCGTCGATCGGCATTTCCGAGAAGGAGACGGGCGAGGCGTTCCATTACTTCACCAAGCAGTTGATGTTCGTGAGCGCTCGGCCTCGTCGCCGCAGGCATCGGCCTCGCGGTGCCGACGCGGATCTGGGAGGAGTACTCCGTCTACCTCCTCGGCGGCGCGTTCCTGCTGCTCGTCGTCGTGCTGATTCCCGGCATCGGTTACGAGGTCAACGGCGCGCGGCGCTGGATTCGCCTCGGCTTCATGAATTTCCAGGTCTCCGAAGCCGCGCGCGTGATGCTGCTGATGTACGTCGCCAGCTACGCCGTGCGTCGCTCGGACGAGCTGCGCAACGACTTCAAGGGTTTCATGATGCCGGTCGGCGTGCTCGTCGCGCGCCGCCGTGCTGCTGCTGATCGAGCCTGACTTCGGGGCAGCCACCGTCCTGTTCGCGACCGGCCTCGGCGTCCTGTTCCTCGCGGGCGCACGCATCCTCCACCTGCTCGTCCCGATCGTCTTCGGTTCGGTCGCGCTCGGCGCGCTCGCGGTCGTGTCGCCGTATCGCCTGCGCCGCCTGACCGGCTTCCTCGATCCCTGGGGCGACCCGTTCAACAGCGGCTTCCAGCTCGTGCAGTCGCTGATCGCGATCGGCCGCGGCGAATGGTTCGGCGTCGGTCTCGGCGCGAGCGTGCAGAAGCTCTTCTACCTGCCCGAGGCCCACACGGACTTCGTCTTCGCCGTGCTGGCGGAAGAATTCGGGTTCCTCGGCGTCACGGTCGTCGTCGCCCTGTTTGCCCTGCTGGTGACTCGCGCGCTGATGATTTCGCGCGAAGCCGCGCAGGCCGGGCAGGCGTTCCAGTCGTACGTGGCCGCGGCGATCGGCATCTGGCTGGGCCTGCAGGCCTTCGTGAACGTCGGCGTGAACATGGGCCTGCTGCCGACCAAGGGTCTCACGCTGCCGCTGCTCTCGTACGGCGGCAGCAGCATGCTCGTGACGCTCGGCTGGATCGGTGTGCTGCTGCGCATCCATCACGACACGCAGGCGACCGGTCGCGTGCGCGTCGCGCCGCGCGAGGCTCGTCGCCGATGACGCGCAAGGTCGCACTGGTCATGGCGGGCGGCACGGGCGGACACGTCTTCCCGGCGCTCGCGACTGCGCGCGTGCTGCAGCGCCGCGGCTACGACATCGTGTGGCTCGGCACGCAGAAGGGCATCGAGGCACGGCTGGTGCCGGCCGAGGGAATTCCGGTCGAGTGGCTGAGCGTGAGCGGGCTCCGTGGCAAGGGTGTGCTGACACTGCTGGCCGCTCCGTTCCGCCTGCTGCTCGCCATCAACCAGGCGATGCGCGCGATCCGCAAGCATCAGCCCAAGGTCGTGCTCGGCGCGGGCGGCTTCGCTTCCGGCCCGGGTGGCATCGCGGCGTGGTTGCTGGGCCGGCCCCTCGTCGTGCATGAGCAGAACGCCGTCGCGGGCCTCACCAATCGCGTGCTCGCGCGTTTCGCCAAGCGCGTGCTCGAGGGATTCCCGAACAGTTTCGGCAGCGGCGTGCAGGCCGAGCGTGTCGGCAATCCCGTTCGCCCGGAAATCGTTGCCGTGGCGCCGCCCGAGCGACGCTATGCGGGACGCGAAGGTCCTGCGC
Organism: uncultured Gammaproteobacteria bacterium; assembly: GCA_963828265.1. Lineage (GTDB taxonomy): Bacteria > Pseudomonadota > Gammaproteobacteria > Steroidobacterales > Steroidobacteraceae > RPQJ01. Next base: position 157,803 of record CAWHEA010000009.1, read on the forward strand.
GCCTGCTCGTGTTCGGCGGCAGCCAGGGTGCTGCGCGCCTGAATGCCGTGCTGCCGGCTGCCATCGGCGAACTGCCGGCGGCGCTGCGGCCCGCAGTGCTGCACCAGACGGGCAAGCACAATTTCGAAGAAACCGTGCAGGCGTATCGCTCGCGCGGCATCGAGGCCGACGTGCGGCCCTTCATCGACGACATGGCCAGCGCCTACGGCTGGGCCGACCTCGCCGTGTGCCGCTCGGGCGCGCTGACGGTGGCCGAACTCGCCGCGGCCGGCGTGCCGGCGATCCTCGTGCCGTTCCCGGCTGCGGTCGACGACCACCAGACTCGCAATGCGGAGTACGCCGTACGGGCGGGCGCCGCGAAGCTCCTGCCTGAGGGCGACCTGACGCCGATCTCGCTGGCCGCGATGCTGCGCACGCTGCTCGAAGCCGGGCGGCCGCTGCTCTCGCGCATGGCTGTGGCCGCGCGCACGAGCGCCATCATCGACGCGGACGAGCGTCTTGCCGATGCCTGTGTGCAGGCGGCGGGGGAGGCGGCATGAAAGACCGCATGCGTCGGATCCACACGATTCACTTCGTCGGCATCGGCGGCAGCGGCATGTCCGGCATCGCTGAAGTGCTGCTGAACCTGGGCTACGCCGTGCAGGGCTCCGACGTGAAGCAGGGCGAGGCCACCGAGCGCCTGCAACAGCTCGGCGCGCGCGTGCTGATCGGCCACCGCGCCGAGAACGTCGACGGCGCCGACGTGGTCGTCGTCTCGAGCGCGATCAACGCGGCGAACCCGGAAGTGGCGCAGCGCGCTGGCCGAGCGCATTCCGGTCGTGAAGCGCGCCGAGATGCTCGGCGAACTGATGCGCTTCCGCTATTCGATCGCCGTGGCCGGCACCCACGGCAAGACCACCACGACGAGCCTGATGGCGAGCGTGCTGGCCGAAGGCGGCACGGATCCCACGTTCGTCATCGGCGGCCGGCTGAAGAGCGCGGCCAGCAATGCGCGTCTGGGCGCCGGCGAGTTCCTGGTCGCCGAGGCCGACGAGAGCGATGCGTCCTTCACGCACCTGCAGCCGATGATCGCGATCGTCACCAACGTCGATGCCGATCACCTCGGCACGCACGGCGGCGATTTCGAGAAGCTCAAGCTCAGCTTCGTCGAGTTCCTGCACAACCTGCCGTTCTACGGACTCGCCGTCGTCTGCAACGACGATGCGAACGCCCGTGGTTTGATTCCCAGCATCGCGCGGCCCTACCTGACCTACGGTTTCGACGAATCCGCGGACGTGCGCGCCGTGGACATCGAGCGGCTCGCGGGCCGCTCGAAGTTCACCGTGCTGCGCCCGGGTGGCGCGCCGCCGTTGCCGGTCACGCTGAACCTGCCAGGCCGCCACAACGTGCTGAACGCGCTGGCGGTGATCACCGTCGCGACCGAGCTCGAGATCGACGATGCCGCCATCCAGCGCGCGCTGGCCGGCTTCCAGGGCATCGAGCGACGCCTGCAGTGGATCGCCGACGTCGACACCGGCGCCGGCAGGGTCACGATCGTTGACGACTACGGCCACCATCCGACCGAGATCGCGGCGACCGTCGAGGCCGCGCGCCAGGGCTGGCCGGGCCGTCGTGTCGTGCTGGTCTTCCAGCCGCATCGCTACTCGCGCACGCGTGACCTGCTCGACGAGTTCGCGCAGGTGCTGGCGGATTCCGACGCGCTGGTCGTGGCCGAGGTGTACGCAGCCGGCGAGGCCCCGATTCCCGGCGCGGACGGCAAGTCGCTCTGTCGTGCGATCCGCTCGCGGGGTCGCGTGGAACCCGTGCTGCTCAAGTCGCTCGACGAACTGCCCGATGCGCTCGCCGGCATCGTGCGTGAGGGCGACGTGGTGCTGACGATGGGCGCCGGTCACATCGGCGCCGTCTCCAATGAACTGCCGCGCACCTTGCCGGCGGCAGTCGCCCTGCGAGGCCGACGCTCATGACTGCGCCGATGCTCATCCAGGATCCCGCCCAGTTCGGCCGCGTCGCCGTGCTGCTCGGCGGCACGTCGTCCGAACGCGAGGTGTCGCTCGATTCGGGCCGCAACGTGCTCGAAGCGCTGCAACGCCGCGGCGTCGACGCCACGGCGGTCGACGGCATACCTGCGCTGGTCGCCGCGCTCACGGCGCCGGGTGGCCCGCAGTTCGATCGCGTGTTCAACATCCTGCATGGCAATCGTGGCGGCGGCGAAGACGGCGTACTGCAGGGGCTGCTCGAATGCGCTGCACGTGCCCTACACCGGTTCCGGCGTGCTCGGGTCGGCGCTCTCGATGGACAAGATCCGCACCAAGCAGGTGTGGCTCGCGCTCGGCCTGCCGACGCCGGCCTACGTGAACCTGCAGCGCGGCGAAGACGTCGTCGCTGCGGCCCACAAGCTGGGCCTGCCCGTGATCGTGAAGCCCGCGTGCGAAGGCTCGAGCGTCGGCATCACGCGTTGCTTCAAGGACGCGGACCTCGCGGCGGCCGTCGAACTTGCGGCGCGTTACGAAGGCTCCTTGCTGGTCGAGCAGCTGATCCAGGGCGAGGAGTACACGGTGGGCGTGCTCGGGCTCGAGGCGCTGCCGTCGATCCGGATCGTGCCGGCGGGCGAGTACTACGACTACCACGCGAAGTACGTCGCCGAGGACACGCAGTACCTGTGCCCCGGCATGACCGGTGCGGCAGAGCAGGAACTCGCGGGCCTGACCCTCGCGGCATTCTTTGCAGCCGGCTGCAGCGGCTGGGGCCGCGTCGATTTCATGCGCGACCGGTCGGGCAAGCCGTGGCTGCTCGAAGTGAACACGGCGCCGGGCATGACCAGTCATTCGCTCGTGCCGAAGGCGGCGCGCCAGCGCGGCATCGAGTTCGACGAACTCGTCTGGCGGGTGCTCGAAACGAGCTTCCGCGGCCAGGAGGCACGCCGATGAAGCTGCCGTTCAGCAAGAAGCAGCGCAAGCAGGCGACCCGCGCCGAACCCAAGTGGTGGGAGCGCCTCGACTGGAACGCCATCGGCACCACGGCGGCCGTCGTCGCGGGCTGCGTCGTCGTCGCGCTGCTGCTGATCTTCGCGCTGGACCGTCCGGTGCGTCGCGTCCTGCTCGAAGGCGCCTTCCAGCGCGTCTCGCCGCCCGAGATCGAAAGCGCCGTCTCGCAGGTGGCGCAGGGTGGCCTGGCTTCGGTGGACCTCGAGCGCATCCGCAAGCGCGTCGAATCCATCGACTGGGTCGACAACGCCGTCGTGACCCGCGTGTGGCCCGATGCGATCCGCGTCGTGGTCAACGAAGAGGTGGCAGCGGCGAGGTGGAACGACACCGGGCTGCTGAACGCGCGCGGCGAGCTCTTCATCCGCAACGCTCGCTACGTGCCGCCGGAATTGCCGCTGCTCGAAGGCCCGGAAGGCAGCGAGTCGCAGGTTGCGCAACTGTACATCGATGCCCAGGGCCGCCTGCTCGAATCCGGCCTGCGCCTCACGGGCGTCCGGCTCGACGACCGCGGCGCGTGGGAACTCGAGCTGGCGGATGGCCTGCAGGTCAGGCTCGGCCGGCAGGACGTCAAGGAACCGCCTCGAACGCTTCATTCGACTCGCGAGCCCGATGGTGGCCAAGCGGGTCGCGGAGATCAATTACGTGGACATGCGCTACACGAACGGCTTCAGCGTGGGCTGGAACACCCGTTCCGCACTGGCCGTCGCCCCGCAGGAGGACGCGACACCCGATGCCTAGAAAGCCCGAAAGAAACCTGCTCGTCGGACTCGACATCGGCACGTCGAAGGTCGTCGCCATCGTCGGCGAGCTCACCGCGGACGGCACGATCGAAGTGGTGGGCGTCGGCTCGCACCCTTCGCGCGGGCTTGAAGCGCGGCGTCGTCGTCAACATCGACTCGACGGTGCAGTCGATCCAGCGCGCGGTCGAGGAAGCCGAGCTGATGGCCGGTTGCCAGATCCATTCCGTGTTCGCCGGCATCGCCGGCAGCCACGTGCGGAGCCTGAATTCGCACGGCATCGTCGCGATCCGCGACAAGGAAGTGACGCAGAGCGACGTCGAGCGCGTGATCGACGCGGCGCGCGCCGTGGCGATTCCCGCGGACCAGAAGATCCTCCACATCCTGCCGCAGGAATTCATCATCGACGCGCAGGACGGCATCCGTGAGCCCGTCGGCATGTCGGGTGTCCGGCTCGAGGCGAAGGTCCACATCGTGACCGGCGCGGAGAGCGCCGCGCAGAACATCGTCAAGTGCGTGCAGCGCTGCGGCCTCGAGGTCGAGGACATCGTGCTCGAGCAGCTGGCGTCGAGCTACGCCGTGCTGGCCGACGACGAGAAGGAACTCGGTGTCTGCCTGATCGACATCGGCGGCGGCACCACCGACGTGGCGGTGTTCGCGGGCGGCGCGATCCGCCACACCGCCGTCATCCCGATCGCGGGCGACCTCGTCACGAACGACATCGCGCAGAGCCTGCGCACGCCGACGCACCACGCCGAGGAGCTCAAGGTGAAGTACGCGTGCGCGCTGTCGCAGCTCGCCAACGCGGACGAGACCATCGAGGTGCCGAGCGTGGGTGATCGTCCGGCGCGGCGCCTCGCGCGGCAGACGCTCGCGAGCGTCGTCGAGGCGCGCTACGAGGAAATCTTCGTGCTCGTGCGCGACGAACTCGCGCGCTCCGATTACCACGACAAGATCGCGGCCGGCATCGTCCTCACGGGCGGCAGCGCGAAGATGGACGGCGTCATCGAACTGGCCGAGGAAATCTTCCACGCGCCGGTGCGGCTCGGCCTGCCCCAGGGCGTGAGCGGGCTGGTGGACGTCGTGCGCAATCCGATTCATTCGACCGGCGTCGGGCTGCTGCTGTTCGGCCGCAGCACGCGCCACGTGCATCCGTCGTCGCATGGCGGGATGGGTCCGCGCAAGACGCTGCAGCGGATGCGGGATTGGTTCAAGGGGAATTTCTAGGAAGGGGTCAGGGGAAGGGCAGGAAGGGCAGGAAGGGCAGGAAGGACGGGAAGGGCAGGAAGGGCAGCACAGATTTTCGGGGCGCGGTAAAGGCTGCCGCGCCAGGCAACAAGTCATTCGTCATTCACTAGTCATTTTGTTACGGAGCAGCACACCCATGTTCGTACTCGCAGATACGGAAAACCAAGGCGCAATCATCAAGGTCGTAGGCGTGGGCGGTGGCGGCGGCAACGCCGTGACCCACATGGTCAATTCAGGGATCGAAGGCGTCGATTTCGTGTGCATCAACACCGATGCGCAGGCGCTCAAGCATTCGAAGGTCAAGACGAGCCTGCAGATCGGCTCGAACATCACCAAGGGCCTCGGCGCCGGCGCGGATCCGGAAGTCGGCCGCCAGGCGGCGATGGAAGACCGCGACCGCATCATCGAGCTGATCGAAGGCTCGGACATGATCTTCATCACCGCCGGCATGGGTGGCGGCACGGGAACGGGCGCCGCGCCGATCGTGGCGCAGGTGGCCAAGGAACTCGGCATCCTGACCGTCGCCGTCGTGACCAAGCCTTTCGAGATGGAAGGCAACAAGCGCACGTCGCTCGCCGACCAGGGCATCAACGAACTGCACAAGTACGTCGACTCGCTGATCACGATCCCGAACCAGAAGCTGCTCACCGTGCTCGGCGGCGACATGACGCTGCTCGACGCCTTCCGGACGGCGAACCAGGTGCTGCAGGGCGCCGTGCAGGGCATCGCGGAACTGATCACGCGTCCCGGCATGATCAACGTCGACTTCGCCGACGTCCGCACCGTCATGGCCGAGACCGGCATGGCGATGATGGGCTCCGGCACGCGACCGGCGAGAACCGCGCCCGCGCCGCCGCCGAAGCCGCGATCTCGAGCCCGCTGCTCGAGGACGTGAACCTGTCGGGCGCCCACGGCCTGCTCATCAACGTCACGGCCGGCATGGACCTGCGCACGAGCGAGTTCCACACCGTCGGCGAGACCGTGAAGCAGTACGCGTCGGACGATGCCACGGTCGTCGTCGGCTACGTGATCGACCCGGAGATGACGGACCAGATCCGCGTCACCGTCGTCGCGACCGGCATCGGCCGCGCCGTGGCCAAGGCCGTGCCGCAGCCGACGATCGTCCAGGGCGTCGGTCGTGCCGACCGTCGTCGCGCGCCGCTCGGCGTGGGCGACTACTCGGCCTACGACACGCCGCCGCGCCTGCGCGAGCGTGCGCGTGCCGTCGGCGACGGCCTGAGCATCGACCACGGCGACGAATCGTTCATCGACATTCCGGCGTTCCTGCGCCGGCAGGCCGACTGACGACAGCCGCCTTTCCCGCCAGCCTCGGGAAAGGCACGCAGAGTCCAGGTGGAGGTTCCCTGCTCCGGGTCTCCACCTGGCTCTGTCCATCGATTTGAAGGTGAGCAACGATGGGTGCCGACAGCACCGCCGGCCTGAGCCAGGCGCTCGACTTCCGCGACGAATGCGATGCACTGCATTCGGCGCTCGAGAACGCGCCGGCTGAAGCCTGGACCGAACCGACGCAGTTCAAGGGCTGGACGTTCGACGACGTTCTCGGGCACCTCTATTTCTTCGATCACGCCTCCGAGATCGCCGCGCGCAGTCGCGACGAGGTCCAGGCGCTGTTCCGCGACATCTTCCAGGCGAGCGCCACCGGCGTCTCGCTGATCGACTATTCGCGGCGATGGCTGGACGGATGCGCGGGCACCGATCTCCTCGACCGCTGGCGCAGCCAGTACCAGCGGCTTGCGGATATCTACGCTGCCTTCGAGCCTGACCATCGCCTGGCCTGGGCCGGGCCCGACATGAGCGCGCGCTCGTTCATGAGTGCCCGGCAGATGGAAACCTGGGCGCATGGGCAGGCGATCTTCGACGCGCTCGGCATCGACCGCGTCGAGCACGACCGGCTGCGCAACATCGCAGTGATGGGCGTCAACACCTTCGGCTGGACCTTCAAGGTGAACCGCCGCGAAGTGCCCGCGGTGAAGCCCTACGTGCGCCTGACGAGCCCGTCAGGCGCGCTCTGGGAGTGGAACGAGCCTTCGACGGCGGAACGCGTCGAAGGCAGCGCGGTGGACTTCTGTCGCGTGGTCGCGCAGACGCGAAACCTGCTCGATACGAATCTCGCGGTGACGGGCGACATCGCGCGGCAATGGATGGAGAGCGCGCAGTGTTTCGCGGGTCCGCCCGAGAAGCCGCCGGCGCCTGGCACGCGGTTCAAGCAGGGTCGCTACAACAGCGAGTGGTGATCGCCGGTCAGCGATGCGCCAGGTAAACACTGGTAGCCATGTCGAGCGCCTGATCCGGACCCTTTCCCGAGCTTGGAAAGGCAGACACGCGCTCGGGAAAGGGTCCGGATCAGGCACCCGACTTGATGCCGTGTGCGTAACGGCTACGCGGTGCCGTCATCGACACGGATGACGCCGTCGGCCACGAGCCGATCGATTTCCTCACCGGCAAATCCCGCTTCCGCCAGCACCGTGCGACTGTCAGCACCCGGGCGAGGTGCATGCCGATCCGCAGCTTCCGTCCCGCCATGCCAGCGGAACGGCGCACGCGGCGCGCGCAGGCGTCCTTCGGTCGGATGATCGTATTCGCGGAAGAATCCCGTCGCGAGCAGGTGCGGGTCCTGCAGCAGTTCACCGACCGAGTTCACGCGCGCACAGGGAATGTCCGCGGCGCGCAGCGACTCGAGCCACTGTGCGGTCGTCCGCGTGGGCGCGACCTCGGCAATGATCGCGTACAGCGAATCCACGCTCTGGCTGCGCAGCACCGGGTCCTGCACCTGCGGGGACTGCGCGAATTCCGCGCGCCCGATGATCTCGAAGAACGCCGCCCAGTGCGTGCCGTTGTACGGCAGGATCGCCATGAAGCCGTCCTGCGTGCGGTACGGCTTGCGATTGGGCGCCGCCAACCGGTCGTAGCCCGTCGGCCCGAGCGCGGGCACGAATGTTTCGCCGCCCAGTTGCTCCGACATCAGGAACGCGACGGTGCTTTCGAACATGGGCGCTTCGATGCAGCAGCCCTGGCCGGTGCGGGCGCGGTGCGCCAGGCCCGTCGCCACCGCGATCGCAAGGTGCAGGCCACCGACCTTGTCGCAGAGGATCGTCGCGAGGTACCGCGGTTCGCCGCTGGCATTCGCGTTCAACGCGGCGACGCCCGAGGCCGCCTGGATGATGTCGTCGTACGCGGGCTCGTTGGCGTTCGGACCGCTCTGGTCATAGCCCGCCGCGAAGGCGTAGACGAGGTCGGGCTTGATGCGCGACGAGCTGTTCGTACGTGAGACCCAGCGGCTCGGCGGCTTTCGGCCGCATGTTGTGCACGACGGCGTCGGCGCCGCTGACCAGTCGCGCCAGCACCGCGCGCGACTCGGGCCGCTTCAGGTCGATCGCGAGCGAGCGCTTGTTGCGGTTGAACCCCATGAAGCCTGCGCCCATCGAGCGCGATCGGCCCGGTCGCACGGTGCGGAAGAGGTCGCCCTGCAGCGGTTCGATCTTGATGACGTCGGCCCCGAGGTCGCCCAGTGTCTGCGTCGCATACGGGCCGAGCACGATCGTCGTGAAGTCGAGGACACGGATTCCTTGCAGCAGGGGCAGCATCGATCTCACCCGGCAGTGTGCGAAAGCCCGCGCAGGATACAATGCCATGACAGGATACAGGGCTCGAGTTGCAATCGCTGAGGCTGGAACGCATGGGACCGCTGCAGGGAATCCGGATCATCGAACTCGCGGGGCTCGGCCCGGCGCCGTTCTGCGCCATGATGCTGGCCGACATGGGTGCGACGGTCATCCGGGTCGATCGCGCCTCCGCGCAGCCCGAGGAACCCGATCCGGTCGATACCCTGCTGCGCAACCGTCGTTCGATCGCGCTCAACCTGAAGAGCCCGGCGGGAATCGCGGCGCTGCTGCGGCTCATCGACGGCGCCGATGCGTTGATCGAAGGCTTCCGGCCCGGCGTGGCCGAGCGCCTCGGCGTCGGGCCGGACGTCTGCCTCGCGCGCAATCCCAAGCTGGTTTACGGACGCATGACGGGCTGGGGCCAGTCCGGACCGCTCGCGCATTCGGCGGGACACGACATCAATTACCTCGCGCTCACCGGCGCGCTGCACCTGATCGGCGAACGCGGCCGCAAGCCCGTGCCGCCGCTGAACCTCGTGGCGGATTTCGGTGGCGGCGGCATGATGCTGCTGTCAGGCCTGCTGGCGGCCTTGCTGGAAGCCTCGCGCTCCGGCAAGGGCCAGGTGATCGATGCCGCCATGACCGACGGCGTGATCGCGCTGCTGAGCATCTTCTTCTCCATCCGCGCGTCGGATCGCAGCTTCCGCGACGAGACCGGGCAGCTGATGCTCGCAGGCTCCGCGCCGTACTACGGCACCTTCGAGACGAGCGATGGCAAGTACCTCGCCATCGGCTCGATCGAGCCGCAGTTCTACGCGCTGCTGATCGAGAAGCTCGGCGTCGACAGGAAATTCCTCGCGGCGGGGTATCCGGCGAGCCGCAAGCACTGGCCCGAGGCGGAAGCCGCCATCGCGGCGGCGGTGCGGACGAAAACGCGCGATGAGTGGGCCGCCATCTTCGAAGGCACCGACGCGTGCGTCGCACCTGTACTCAGTCTCGGCGAGGCCGCGCAGCATCCGCACAACGTCGCGCGCGGCAGCTTCATCACGGTGAATGGCGTCGAGCAGCATGCGCCGGCACCGCGGTTCAGCCGTACCGCGGCGGCGCCGGTCCAGGCGCCACATCGTGCAGGCGCTGACAGCGGCGAGGTCCTGGCGGAAGCAGGATTTTCCGCCGCAGAAATCGAGCAACTGCGCGCCGCCGGCGGCCTGGCCTGACCGGGACCGCGCCTTCCGCGCCGCGGCCGGACCGCCCAAGCTGACGGGCCGCTGACCAGTCCTTTATGATGGTGGGTGGGCCCGGGCCAAGGGCCCGCCCCATCCCGCAGGTTTCGAAGAACCGCCACGCGGAGCGTGATCGCCCGCGCGGCCTGACCGGAGTCACACGCATGGCCGACGCCTTCATCTACGACCACGTCCGCACGCCGCGGGGCCGCGGCAAGCCCGACGGCTCGCTCCACAGCATCACTCCGATGCAGCTCGCCGCGCAGACGCTGCAGGCCGTGCGCGATCGCAACCACCTCGACACGTCGTTGCTCGACGACGTCGTGCTCGGCTGCGTCTCGCCGATCGGCGAGCAGGGCGCCGACATCGCGCGCGTGGCCACGCTCGTCGCCGGTTACGCCGAATCCGTGCCGGGCCAGCAGCTGAACCGCTTCTGCGCCTCGGGCCTCGAGGCCATCAACAATGCCGCCGCGCAGGTGATGTCCGGCCAGTCGCAGGCTGTCGTGGCCGGCGGCGTCGAATCGATGTCGCGCGTGCCGATCGGCAGCGACGGCGGCGCCTGGGTCGCGGACCCGGCCGTCGCCTACAACACGTATTTCGTGCCGCAGGGCGTGGGCGCGGACCTGATCGCGACGCTCGACGGCTACACGCGCGAGAACGTCGATGCGTTTGCCGTCGAAAGCCAGCGCCGCGCTGCCGCTGCCTGGGCCGAAGGTCGCTTCGCCAGGTCGATCCTGCCGGTCCGGGACATCCTCGGCCGCGTCATGCTCGACCGCGACGAACACATGCGTCCCGATGCCACGCTTGCCAGCCTGGCCTCGCTGAAGCCCGCATTCGCGACGATGGGCGAACAGGCAGGCTTCGACGCCGTGGCGCAGATGAAGTACCCCGAAGTCGACACGATCAACCACGTGCACACGGCCGCCAACTCGAGCGGCATCGTCGACGGCGCCGCGGGCGTGCTGATCGGCAGCAAGCGCTTCGGCGGCAAGGCCGGCCTCAAGCCGCGCGCGCGCATCCGTGCGTTCACGTCGATCGGCAGCGAACCCGCGATCATGCTGACCGGCCCCGCGCTGGTGACGCAGAAGCTGCTCAAGCGCGCCGGCATGACGGTCAAGGACATCGACCTGTTCGAAGTCAACGAGGCGTTCGCCTCCGTCGTGCTGCGCTTCATGCGCGTGATGGACGTGCCGCACGACAAGGTCAACGTGAACGGCGGCGCCATCGCGATGGGTCACCCGCTGGGCGCCACCGGCGCGATCATCACCGGCATCGTCCTCGACGAACTCGAGCGCCGCAATCTCAACACCGCGCTGATCACGCTCTGCGTGGGCGCGGGCATGGGCACGGCCACCATCATCGAGCGCGTCTGACGCGCCGACCGACCAGGAACCAGCAGTATGCCTAAGCATTTCACACTGGCCGTCGACGCCGACGGCATCGCCCTCATCACCATGGACAGCCCGGGACGTTCGATGAACGTGCTCGGTCCCGACGTCGAAACGGAACTTGCCGCGATCGTCGAACAGGTCGTGACCGACGCGGCTATCCGCGGCGCGATCATCACGTCGGGCAAGCCGAGTTTCCTCGCCGGCTACGACCTGACCGAATTCCTGCGCAGCTTCGGCCCGCAGCTCACGCCGGTGCAGGTGTACGAGAACTTCACCGGCCTCGGTCGCCTGCTGCGCCGGATCGAAACCTGCGGCAAGCCGTTCGTCGCGGCCATCAACGGCCTCGCGCTCGGCGGCGGTCTCGAACTGTGCCTCGCGTGCCACTACCGCGTGATCGCGGATGACCCGAAGGCATTCGTCGGCCTGCCCGAAGTGAAGGTGGGCCTGCTGCCGGGCGGCGGCGGCACGCAGCGCATGCCGCGCCTGATCGGCGTGACGCAGTCGCTGCCGTACCTGCTCGAAGGCGGCAACATTTCGGCCGCGGAAGCGAAGAAGCTCGGCCTGGTGCACGAAGTCGCGCCGGCGGGCGAGTTGATCGCCGCTGCGAAGCGCTGGCTCATGGGTTCGCCGGTGGCGGTGCAGCCGTGGGACCAGAAGGGCTATCGCGTGCCGGGCGGCGTGGCGTTTGCCAGCGCAGGCACGACGCAGACCTTCATGGGCGCCACGGCGCTCGTCGCCAAGAAGACGCTGCACAACTACCCGGCTCCGGCTGCGATCCTCTCGTGCGTCTATGAAGGCACGCTGCTGCCGATCGAGAAGGGCCTCGAAGTCGAGTCCAAGTATTTCGCGACGCTCGTGACCGGCCCGGTCGCGCGCAACCTGATCCGCACGATGTTCGTGAACAAGGGCAATGCCGACAAGCTCTCGGTGCGCCCGGCGGACGTGCCGAAGTCGAAGGTGACGAAGCTCGGCGTGCTCGGCGCCGGCATGATGGGAGCAGGCGTAGCCTACGTTTCAGCAATGCAGGGCATGGAAGTGATCCTGATCGACTCGACGGCCGAGCAGGCGGAGAAGGGCAAGGCCTACTCCGCCAAGCTGCTGGCGAAGGACGTCGAGAAGGGCCGTCGCACGCAGGAGCAGGCGGAGGCGTGCTCGCGCGCATCAAGCCGACGGTCGACTACGCGCAGCTCGAAGGCGCCGATCTCGTGATCGAGGCGGTGTTCGAGCAGCGCGGCATCAAGGCCGACGTCACGGCGAAGACCGAGGCCGTCATCCCGAAGACGTCCGTGTTCGCGAGCAACACCTCGACGCTGCCGATCACCGGCCTCGCCAAGGCGTCGAAGCGGCCGAAGAACTTCATCGGCATCCACTTCTTCTCGCCGGTCGAGAAGATGCCGCTGGTCGAGATCATCGTCGGCAAGCAGACGAGCGACGAGGCGATCGCGCGCGCGCTCGACTACGTCGGCCAGCTCAGGAAGACGCCGATCGTGGTCAACGACAGCCGCGGCTTCTACACCAGCCGCTGCTTCGGCACCTACACCGCCGAAGGCGCGAAGATGCTGGCCGAAGGCATCGACCCGCAGCTGATCGAAAGTGCGGGCAAGCTGGCCGGCATGCCGGTCGGTCCGCTGGCTGTCAGCGACGAAGTGAGCCTCGAGCTTGCGTACAAGGTCATGCAGCAGTCGCGTGAGGACCTCGGCGCCAAGTACAAGGAGCCGGTCAGCTGGCCGGTCGTGAAGCACTTCGTCGAGGACCTGAAGCGCCTCGGCCGCAAGAGCGGCGCGGGTTTCTATGACTACCCCGAGGGTGGCAAGAAGGTGCTCTGGTCCGGCCTGGCGAACGAGTATCCGCGGCTCGCGCAGCAGCCGAGTGTCGACGAGCTCAAGACGCGCCTGCTGTACATCCAGGCACTCGAGACGGCGCGTTGCTTCGAGGAAGGCGTGCTGAAGAGCGTGCACGAAGCCGACCTGGGCTCGATCCTCGGCTGGGGTTTCCCGGCCTACACCGGCGGCACGCTCTCGTACATCGATACGATCGGGCCCGTGAAGTTCGTGGCCGAGTGCAAGCGACTCGCCAGGCTGTACGGCGAGCGCTTCAAGCCGACCAAGGGCCTGCTGGCGCGTGCGCAGTCGGGCGAGACGTACTACGACGGCGCGGCCAAGGCCGCTGCCAAGGCTTCGTGAGGGGGCAGGGACATCATGAGTGAAGTGCTGGTTGAACGCCGCGGTCGCGTCGCGATCGTCACGCTGAACAGGCCCGAATCGCTGAACGGATTCACGTCGGGCTTGCGCAATGCATTGAAGAAAGAGCTGCAGGCCGTCGCAGCCGACGAGTCCGTGCGCGCCGTCGTGCTGACGGGTGCCGGCCGGGGTTTCAGTGCGGGCGCCGATCTCAAAGCCGAGCCCATGACGTCGGGCAGCGGACGTCGAACGGCAGCTCAACGAGGAATACGGCGCTGCGCTGCGGGAGATCGCCCGCATGCCGAAGCCCGTGATCGCGGCCGTGAACGGTTTTGCGACCGGCATCGGCGGCTCGTTCGCGCTCGTCTGCGACCTGGTCGTGATGGGCGAGGGCGCGTTCTTCCAGGTTCCGTTCGCGAAGATCGGCCTCGTGCCCGACGGCGGTCTCACCTGGCTGCTCACCGAACGCGTCGGCCACCGTCGCGCGTTCGAACTCGCGATCAGCGGTGATCGCGTGCCGGCGGCCAGGTGCCTGGAGTGGAACCTGGCCAATCGCGTCGTGCCGGACGACCAGGTGGTCACGGCGGCCGTGACCTGGGCCGAACAGCTGTGCGACGCGGCGCCGATCGCGCTCGGCTACATGAAGCAGCTGCTGCGCAGCGCGCCCGACATGGGGTACGAGCAGACGATCCGCGCCGAGGCCCGGCTGCAGGCGCCGTGCATCGACAGCCAGGACTTCACGGAAGGCGTCGCCGCGTTCCGCGAGAAGCGCGCGCCGAAATTTTCGGGCCAGTAATTCCCGGGCACTTAATGACCGGCCTCGGTCGCAGGGTGAGCGCATGACCGCAACGACGACCGTCTCGACGATCGAAGCCGCGACGACCGAGATGCGTCCCGGTCTCGAGATCGATCGCGATCGCCTGCAGCAGTACCTCGAGGCGCACGTTGCCGGATTCGCCGGACCGCTGTCGATCCGGCAGTTCAAGGGCGGCCAGTCGAACCCGACCTACCTGCTGACGACGCCGTCGAAGCAGTACGTCCTGCGGCGCAAGCCGCCCGGCCAGTTGCTCGCTTCGGCCCACGCGGTCGATCGCGAATACAAGGTCATCACCGCGCTCGGCCAGTACACCGACGTCCCGGTGCCGCGCACCCACGTGCTCTGCACCGACGAAACCGTGATCGGGACGTGGTTCTACGTGATGGACCACGTCGCGGGGCGCATCTTCTGGGACCCGTCGTTTCCCGACGTCGCGAAGGAACAGCGCCGCGCACATTCGCTGGCGCTCTGCGACGCCCTCGCGCGCCTGCACCGGGTGCGCCCCGCAGCGGCGAACCTCAGCGACTACGGCAAGCCGACCGGTTACCTGAGCCGCCAGATCGCGCGGTTCTCGAAGCAGTACCTCGAAGACACGGCCGGTGGTCGCATCGACTCCATGGAGCGCGTGATCGACTGGTTGCCGCGCAACATGCCGGCCCAGGAACCGCCCGCCGCGGTCGTGCACGGGGATTACCGCTCGGACAACGCGGTGTTTCACCCGACGGAGCCGCGCGTCGTCGCGATCCTCGACTGGGAACTCTCGTCGCTGGGCGATCCGCTCGCAGACTTCGCCTATCACCTGATGGCGTATCGGCTGCCTTCGCTCTCGATCCCGATGCTGGGCGACCGGGACGCCGCGGCGCTCGGCCTGCCGACCGAGGCGGAGTACGTGGCGCATTACGAGCAGGTCACCGGCTTCCGTCTCGACCCCCGCGACCTGGAGTTCTACCTGGCCTTCGGCATGTTCCGGCTGGCCGGCATCTTCCACGGCATCCGGAGCCGGGTGGTCAGGGGAACGGCCGTCAGCGCCCAGGCGCGTGAGTACGCGAAGTTCACCGACTCGATCGCGGACCTGGCCTGGACCCAGGCGCAGCGCGCGGCGTCGACATAAACCCATGAGAAACATGGGCTTAGGGTTTATCCGGCGCCTGTGGTAAAGTGCGCGGCTAAGTTCCCGGCCAAATCTCTTTCATGCTGAAGCAACGCACGCTCAAGAATTCGATCCGCGCCACGGGCGTGGGCCTGCACACCGGCAAGAAGGTGCTGATGGTCCTGCGTCCGGCCCCGGCGAATTCGGGCATCGTCTTCCGCCGCACCGACCTCGACCAGCTGATCGACATTCCGGCCAACGCCGGCAACGTCAGCCAGACCACGCTCGGCACCAGCCTCACGGTGGACGGCGGCACGGTCTCGACGGTCGAGCACCTCATGTCCGCGCTCGCGGGCCTCGGCATCGACAACCTGGTCGTCGAGTTGAGCGCCGGCGAAGTGCCGATCATGGATGGCAGCGCCGGGCCGTTCGTCTTCCTGCTGCAGTCGGCGGGAATCGAGGAACAGAACGCCGCGAAGCGCTTCGTGCGCATCAAGAAGAGCGTCAAGGTCGAGGACGGCGACAAGTGGGCGCGCTTCGATCCGTACGACGGCTTTAAAGTTAATTTTGAAATCGAATTCGACCATCCGGTGTTCAAGCGCCGGTCGCAGGTCGCCTCGATGGACTTCTCGACGACCACGTTCCTGCGCGAAGTGAGCCGTGCCCGCACGTTCGGTTTCATGCGCGACCTGGAATACATGCGCGCGCAGAACCTGGCGCTCGGCGGCAACCTCGACAACGCGATCGTGCTCGACGATTACCGCGTGCTGAACGAGGACGGCCTGCGCTACGAAGACGAGTTCGTGAAGCACAAGATCCTCGACGCGATCGGCGATCTCTACCTGCTCGGGCACAGCCTGATCGGCGAGTTCAGCGGCTTCAAGTCGGGCCACGGGCTCAACAACCGGCTGCTGCGCACGCTGATTGCAGACGAGTCTGCATGGGAAGAAGTGACGTTCGAGACGCTGCAGGACGCGCCGATCAGCTACGTCGCGGCGGCTGCCGCCACCGCGTCCTAGCCCCTTCCCCGCACCTTCACCTGCAGCTTGTCGATCGGCGGTTCCCCGCCCGACTCCAGCCGTTCCTTGATCGTCCGCGCGCCATAGCGCACGCGAGCCGTCCAGGCCGCCGAATCCATGATGACGACCAGGTCATCGCCGCGACGGGCGGCCGAAACCAGGTGCGGGCGCAGGGCTTCGGCCAGTTCCAGGCGGACTTTTTCGGTCAGCGACTGGGCCGCCGCGGCCTTCTTTTCGAGGGCGGCGAGGCCCGGCGCGAGGCCTCCGAAGAGCGGTTTCAGTGGATCCGTCATTGTTAAGAGAAAGTGTGCAAACAGTCGTTTTGTTTGCTAAATGGAGCCTTGTCGGGGCATAGTCTCGCGAATCCGTGACACGACGCAACGATGCCGCCGGGCTCCTACGGCGATCGTGTCGCTTTCGCCATTGACGCACCCCAGGGGTTCGCGCGGGATGAACTTGCGGATCGTTACCGGCCCCCGCGGCCGCACCAAAGAGATCGACCTCACGGGGCCGCGGCTGCTCATGGCTGCGATCCTCATGGTCGCAGCCATTTTCGTTGCCGGTCTCGTGCTCGGGCGCTTCCTGCTCGGCGCGAATGCCGAGCATCGCGCCTACGCGCGCGCGATCGCCCAGCAGAAGACCGACCTGCAGGCTGCCCGTGGCCAGATCGACGGCAAGGTCGATGCCCTGGCTTCGCGCGTCGGCTCGTTGAATGCCCAGCTGATCCGACTCGACGCGCTGGGTCGCCGGCTCACCGATCTCGCCGGCCTCGATCGCGGCGAATTCGATTTCCAGAAGCCGCCGCCCGCCGGCGGTCCCGAGGGCCAGGAAGCGCAGGGCGGTTCGGTGCAGGTGCCCGAGCTGACCAACGTGCTCGATACCCTCGAAGAGCAGATCAACGACCGCGAGCAGCAGCTGCAGGCGCTCGAGATGGTCATGGCGTCGCGCGAACTCGGCCAGCGCATCATGCCGGGCGGCCTGCCGCTGATCGGCGGCTGGATTTCCTCGCATTTCGGCTATCGCTCCGATCCGTTCACGGGTCGCGGGGCATTCCATGCGGGCGTCGACTTCGCCGGTCCGCAGGGCTCCCGCGTCATCGCCGTCGGCCCGGGCGTCGTTTCGTATGCCGGCTGGAAGCAGGGCTACGGCAACGTCGTCGAGATCACGCATCCGACGGGCTACGTGACGCGCTACGGCCACAACTCGCGCAACCTGGTGCGGGTCGGCCAGTCGGTGCAGAAGAACGACGCCATCGCCGTCATCGGCAGCACGGGACGCTCCACGGGCACCCACGTGCACTTCGAGGTTCTGCGGGACGGGAACGTCCTGAACCCGATGAAGTACCTCGCAGCGCCGTAGGCGGCGGAGGGGTAGGGGTTAGGGGATAGGGGTTAGTCGGAACCCAACCCCACCATCATCTTGCAGAGTTCGTTCAGGCCCAACGGCCAACGAAACCCTGACGTCCCGTTGCGGTCCAATCGCAGCGCTGCGCTTTTCCGACTAACCCCTAACCCCTATCCCCTAACCCCTTGTATCTACGGAGAGCCGCCTCACCTACGGCAGTGCTGTAGAATTTCCGCCTTTATTTTCAACGCTTATCGCCCGGAGCCCCTGTGGCTAATTGGCTCACCCGCATTTTCGGCAGTCGCAACCAGCGACTCGTCAGTCAGTACAACGGCCTCGTCAAGAAGATCAACGCGTTCGAGCCCGCCCTGCAGGCCCTGTCCGACGCGGACCTCGCTGCCAAGACCGTCCAGTTCCGCGAGCAGCTCGCGGCTGGGAAGACCCTCGACGACCTCCTGCCCGAAGCGTTCGCGGTCGTCCGCGAAGCCTCGCGCCGCACCCTCGGCCTGCGCCACTTCGACGTGCAGCTGATCGGCGGCATGGTGCTCAACAACGGCAAGATCGCCGAAATGCGCACCGGCGAAGGCAAGACGCTCGTCGCCACGCTGCCCGCGTACCTGAACGCGCTGGCCGGCAAGGGCGCGCACATCGTCACGGTCAACGAATACCTCGCGCAGCGCGACGCCGACTGGATGGCGCCGATCTACAACTTCCTCGGCATGAGCGTCGGCGTGGTCAAGGCCGGCCTGATGCCGGACGAGAAGCGCGCGGCCTACGGCTCCGACATCACGTACGGCACCAACAACGAGTTCGGTTTCGACTACCTGCGCGACAACCTGTCGTTCCGCATCGAAGACCGCATGCAGCGCGAGCTCGCGTTCGCGGTGGTCGACGAAGTGGACTCGATCCTCATCGACGAAGCGCGCACGCCGCTGATCATCTCGGGCCCCGCCGAGGAGAGCACCGAGCTCTACCTGAAGATCAACGCGCTGGTGCCGCGTCTCTCGAAGCAGGAATCGGAGGAAGGCGAGGGCGACTACTGGGCCGACGAGAAGTCGAAGCAGGTTCACCTCTCCGACCAGGGCCACGAGCACGTCGAAGACCTGTTCCTGCAGGCGGGCCTGCTGCAGGAAGGACAGAGCCTGTACGACCCGGCCAACATCCGGCTGATGCATCACCTGAACGCGGCGCTGCGCGCGCACGCGCTGTACCGCAAGGACGTCGAGTACATCGTCCGCAACGGCGAAGTCATCATCGTCGACGAGTTCACGGGCCGCACGATGCCGGGCCGCCGCTGGTCCGATGGCCTGCACCAGTCCGTCGAGGCGAAGGAAGGCGTGACGGTGCGCGAGGAGAACCAGACGGTCGCCTCGATCACGTTCCAGAACTTCTTCCGCATGTACGGCAAGTTGTCGGGCATGACCGGCACGGCCGACACCGAGGCCTTCGAGTTCCAGCAGATCTACGGCCTCGAAGTGGTCGTGATCCCGACGCACCGGCCGATGATCCGCGACGACGCCGCCGACCTCGTCTACCTGACGCAGAAGGACAAGTACGAAGCGATCATCGAGGACATCCGCGAGTGCGTTAAGCGCGGCCAGCCGGCGCTCGTCGGCACCACCTCGGTCGAAACCTCGGAGCTGCTCTCGGGCCTGCTGAAGCAGAAGGGCATCGAGCACAACGTGCTGAACGCGAAGCAGCACGACCGCGAAGCGATCATCGTGTCGCAGGCCGGACGTCCCGGCACCGTGACGATCGCCACCAACATGGCCGGCCGCGGCACGGACATCGTGCTCGGCGGCAGCCTCAAGACCGAGCTGCTGGAGATCGACGCGACGGACGCTGCCGCGCGCGCCGCGGTCGAGGCAGACTGGAAGCGCCGTCACGAGCAGGTGATCGCGTCGGGCGGCCTGCACATCATCGGCACCGAACGCCACGAATCGCGCCGCATCGACAACCAGCTGCGCGGACGTTCCGGCCGCCAGGGCGATCCGGGCTCGAGCCGGTTCTACCTGTCGCTCGAAGACAACCTGATGCGCATCTTCGGCGACCCCGAGCGCACCAAGCGCTGGCTGACGACGGCCGGCATGAAGGAAGGCGAGGTCATCGAGAGCAAGATGCTGTCGCGCCAGATCGAGCGCGCGCAGCGCAAGGTGGAGGCCTACAACTTCGACCTGCGCAAGAACCTGCTCGAGTACGACGACGTCGCCAACGACCAGCGCAAGGTCATCTACCAGCAGCGCACCGAGATCATGGCGGCGGAGGACATCTCCGATTCCGTCACGGGCATTCGTGCGGAAGTGGTCAACAACCTCATCGACCAGTTCGTGCCGCGCGAGAGCCCCGAGGAAGAGTGGAAGCTCGACGAGCTCAAGGAAGCGATCGAGCGCGACTTCGTCACGCCCATCGATCCGAAGGCCTGGCTCGCGGCCGATCACGAGATCGCCGAGGTCGGCTTGCGCGAACGCGTGGTGAAGGCGGTCGAGGACGCGTACGAGGCCAAGGTCGCTGCCGTGGGCGCGCCGGTCATGCGGCATCTGGAAAAGGCGGTCATGCTGCAGGAGCTCGACCGCCACTGGCGCGACCACCTCGCGGCGATGGATTACCTGCGGCAGGGCATCCACCTGCGCGCGTACGCGCAGAAGAACCCGAAGCAGGAGTACAAGCGCGAGGCGTTCGAACTCTTCGGCGCGCTGCTCGACCGCATCAAGCACGACACGGTGTCGCTGCTGTCGCGCCTGCAGGTGCGCACGGAAGCGGAGATCGAAGAGCAGGAGCGCGAGCGCGAGCGGCAGATGGCGCGCCAGCTGCAGACGCAGCACGTGTCGCCGCAGTCCGTCATTGCCAGCGATGGCGCTGCGGAAGGCGCGGCGCCTGCAGGCGGCGGTGCGGGCGGCGGGTTTGCGGCCAGCTCCGGCTTTGCAGGTGGATTCGGCGCGCGGCCAGGGGCCGACGGCCGGTCCGGTGTCGTCGGGCGGCGAGACCGTCGTGCGCGACGGCCGCAAGGTCGGGCGCAACGAGCCCTGCCCGTGCGGTTCCGGCAAGAAGTACAAGCACTGCCACGGCCAGATCTGACTCCCGAGCCCGGCGCCTTCTTCGTCATGAAGAAGGCCGGGTAACCGATGCAGGAACTCTGGGTCGTCGCCGGGCTGGTGTTCGACGCCCGTGGCCGCGTGCTCATCGCGCAGCGACCGGCCGGCAAGGCCCTCGCCGGGCGCTGGGAGTTTCCGGGCGGCAAGGTCGCTGCCGATGAAACTGCGCACGCGGCGATCGTTCAGGGAGCTGCAGGGAAGAGATCGGCATCGAGGTGGGTGATGCCGAGCGCCTGATGTACTACGCCGCGGTCTATCCAGGCCGGACGATCTGGCTGGACGTGTGGGTGATCAAGGACTGGTCAGGTGAGCCGCAAGGGCTCGATGCGCAGGCGCTCGAGTGGGTCGAGCCATCGCGGCTGCACGAGCACGACATTCTCGAGGCGGATGCGCCGATCGTGGCGGCGCTCTCGCGTCGCTAGCGCCGATCGCGGGCGAGGTCGCGTCGAAGCAGCGGGTGAGGGTCAGGCGACCGATCCGGGACCTTTCCCCGAGCTTGGAAAGGCAGACACGCGCTCGGGGGAAGGTCCCGGATCGATCGCTCGCACTCAGCGCCTGTGCGACCCGTCGGGCGGAACTAGGATCGGGGCCGCATCGCAGGCCCGACGCTCGACGGCGCATGATCGCAGTGCCCGAGCGCTGCGCTCGAGCGCTGCCGGATCTCGAGCTGCTGCGCTGCGTCGCACTTGCGAGTCGCCAGGCGCTGTATCGCAAGCGATCGATCCGGGGCCTTTCCCCGAGCGCGTGTCTGCCTTTCCAAGCTCGGGGAAAGGCCACGGATCGGCTCGCCTGCAACTCACTGCGCGAAGCCGGCTCGCAGCCTGCAGCCATGCGAGCGAAGCCGTCAGAGCCGCGTCAGCGAATACGCCACTTCGTACAGCGCGTCGAGGCCAGCCGCGGCGAACTTCGGGCTCTCGCCGATGATGTCGACGCGCTCCAGTTCCTCGACCCGGAACGTCCGCTCGTACAGCGTCACGACTTCGTCGGGCGTGACTGAAAACGGCGGGCCGTCCTTGATCGCCTGCTCGTATTCGAACGCGATGAGCAGCGTGCGACTGCCGGCCGGCATCAGCGCAGCGAAGTTCTGCGCGTAGCGCTCGCGCATCGATGGGGGCAACGCGACCAGCGCGGCCCGATCGTAGGCGCGCCTGCACCGGGCCCAGCAGTTCCGGCGTGAGTTGCAGCGCATCGCCTTGCAGGATCTCGAACGCGCCGGTACGATGCCGGCGGAACGTGCCGTGCCGTTCGATGTCGACGTCGGTCCGTTGCTGCTCGCCGAAGAACTCCTCGACGGCCAGCGCGCTCAGCTCGGAGCCGACGACGCGGTAGCCGCGCACCGCCAGCCAGACCATGTCGAGGCTCTTGCCGCAGAGCGGCACGTAGACGCGCGCGCCTGGCGCCACGCTCAGCGAGGGCCACCAGCGCTCGAGGAACGGGTGCGGCGCGGACTGGTGAAATCCGATCTGACGGGCTTGCCAGCGCTGATGCCAGAAGTCGGGATCCACTGGATTTCAGGCCTTGCGTCAGTGTCGCGGCGGATCGTCGGGCTCCGGCTCGTCGCTCGATGGCGGCGCGCCGTCCGGCGAAATCTCCTCGCCGGGGATCGCGTGCTTTTCGGTCATCCACGCGCCGAGGTCGATCAGCCGGCAGCGCTCGCTGCAGAACGGACGCCACTTCGCCGCGGCGGACCATTCCACCGGGCGCTGGCACGTGGGACACGGAAACGTCGGCATGGCGGCCTGCTCGCGGCTGAGCGAGGCCTGCGCGTCAGGTGCAGAGCGCGAGCATGAACGGGACGTCGCCCGTCATCTGCACGGGGTGCGTGCCGGCGTCCTGCCAGGACAGGAAGCGGATGCTGACACGGTAGTGGCTGCCGCTGATCTCCGGGTAGATGTCGGTGCCCTGCGGCAACACGATGCGGATCAGTTGCACGGGCACGTCGCGCTCGAGCGTGAGGTGGTACACGCCGTTGGTGGCGACCTCGCGGCGCGTCTTGCCCTGTTCACGCGTCATCCAGAGCAGCTCGGAAATCGCGTCGCCCAGCGGACGGATCACGGCCAGCCAGTTCGCGAAGTCCGCGCCGCGGATCTCGTCCGGCTGGTTGAGCCAGTGCGTGTAGTCGGGCAGGTCGAACTCGCAGGTGCCGCCCGGAATCGTGCTGCGATGCTTGATCGCGTTCAGGAACTCGGAGTCGCGCAGCTTCTGCATGAACAGCGCGCCGACGGTGCTCAGTTCCTCGCGCATGCGGTGCAGCTTGGTGAGCAGCACCTTGAGCCGCCCCGAATCGACGCCCGGCCGTGCGCTGAACGCCGACAGCTGGTTCATCTGCCGCTCGAGTTCCTTCAGCACCTCGCTGCGGATGTCGCCGCGCTGCGTGATCGCGAGGATCTCGAGCAGGGAGGAGACCGCCGCCCGCGTGGACCACGGATCGGGCAGGGTGTGATGGTGCACGGCCTGCTGGTACAGGAAATCGAGGCGCAGGAAATTGCGCATCCGCTCGTTGAGCGGCTGCTCGTAGGCAACGACACGGGTCGCCGCATCCGTCGACGGCACTGCGGCTTCGGTTGAGTTCATTGTCGTCTATTGTGCGGCATGGCCGTTTGGCGGCACAACCTTCTCCGCCGCCAACTGCACATATCGCTCGTGCAGCGCGGCGACCTGTTCGCGCAGGTCCTCGATCCGGCCGGTGTTCGTCACGACGTCGTCGGCGATGCCCAGCCGCGCCTCGCGCGTCGCCTGGGCGCGCAGGGACGCCTGCGCCTGTTCACGCGTGACCGAGTCCCGTGCCATGAGCCGTTCGACCTGCACGGTCTTCCGGGGCATCCACCACGAGGACACGGTCGACGTGGTCGCGCCGGCCGCCCTCGGCCAGCAGCGGAATCACCAGGATCTGGTAGGGGCCCGCCTGTGCCGCGGCCGCCGACTGACGTTCCATTTCGGCGCGAATGGCCGGGTGCAGGATCGCCTCGAGTCGGGCACGGGCCGTTGCGTCGCGCGAAGATGATCTCGCGCAGCCGGCGCCGGTCGAGCCGGCCGTCGGGGCCAAGCACGTCGTTGCCGAAGGCCGCTGCGACGGCGGCGAGCGCCGGCTGGCCTGGCTCGACGACCTCACGCGCGATGAGGTCCGTGTCGACCAGCGGAATGCCGTGTGACGCGAACAGGTTGGCGACGGTGGTCTTGCCGCTCGCGATGCCGCCGGTGAGGGCGACGCGGAAGGGACGGGAGGCGGGCGGTGGGTCTGTCGCGTTCACGGCCGTTGTCGCAGGCAGGTCAGTCGCTCAGGCCGGCCAGCGACAGGTAGCCGCCCATGATCTGCGGTCCCCACAGCAGCGCGATCCAGCCGGCCGCCGCGAGGTACGGGCCGAAGGGCATCGGCACGTTGCGATCCCGGCCGCGGAGCAGGATCAAGCCGATCCCGACGACGGCACCGGTAAACGCCGACAGCAGCAGGATCAGCGGCAGCATCTGCCAGCCCATCCAGGCCCCGAGCGCGCCGAGCAGCTTGAAGTCGCCGTAACCCATGCCTTCCTTGCCGGTGACGAGCTTGAAGGCCCAGTAGACGGTCCAGAGGATCAGGTAGCCGAAGACGGCGCCCAGGATCGCCGATGACAGGATCCGTGGGCGCAGGCGCCTTGAGCCCCGCATGCCAGAACAGGCTCAGCAGCAGGCCCAGCCACAGCAGCGGGATCGTGATCGCGTCCGGCAGGATCGTGTGATCGAGGTCGATGACGGTGAGCGCGACCAGCGCCCAGGTGAACACGCAGCGCGGCGAGTGTCTGCCAGTGCCAGCCGAAGCGCAGCGCGACCGCTGCCGAAAGGACGGCGGTGGCGAACTCGACGATCGGATAGCGGACGGAAATCGGGGCGCGGCAGTTGGCGCATTTGCCGCCGAGCAGCAGCCAGCTGACGACCGGGATGTTCTGCAAGGCCGTGATCTCGGCGTTGCACTTCGGGCAGCGGGAGCGGGGGACGAGGAGGTTGTAGCGTTCGACCGGAGCCGCAGCCAGCACGTCCGCTTGATGTCCTGGCGTGCCGTGATCGCCGGCTGGTGTGGACTCCGCGAGCACCTCGCGCGCCTGCGTCTTCCACTCGCGTTCGAGCATGATCGGCAGGCGGTGGATGACGACGTTCAGGAAACTGCCGACGAGCAGGCTGAAGACGAACACGGACGCCGCCAGCAGCCAGGGCGTCGAGGCGAGGATTTCAGCGAGGTCGGTCATCCGTGCGGTTCCCTATGCGAAGACGCCGCGCAGGGGCGCGGCGTCTTCGGCGATCTTAGCTGCGATTGCGTGGCGCGTGCGTCAGATGACCGCGCCGAGCTTGAAGATCGGCAGGTACATGGCGACGACCATGCCGCCGACCAGCACGCCCAGGATCACCATGATCATCGGCTCGAGCAGGCTGCTCAGTGCGTCGACCGCTGCATCGACGTCGGCTTCGTAGAAATCGGCGACCTTGCTGGCCATCTCGTCCAGCGAGCCCGATTCTTCACCGACCGCGATCATCTGCACGACCATGTTCGGGAACAGGCCCGTGTTTTCCATGGCGCGCTGCATGCGCATGCCGGTCGCGATTTCGTCTCGCATCCGCAGTACTGCGTCCTGGTAAATGATGTTGCCCGTTGCGCCGGCGACGGATTTCATCGCCTCGACGAGTGGCACGCCCGCTCCGAACATCGTGGCGAGCGTGCGCGCGTAGCGCGCAATCGCCGACTTTCTGCAGGATCGGCCCGATGACCGGAATCTGCAGCGACATCTTGTCGATGAATTGTCGCATCGGTCGCGAGCGCTTGTAGAAATAGCCGAACGTAAAGACGATGACGCCCACGATGATGAACAGCGTCCAGCCTTTCGCCTGCATCCAGCGCGACATGTCGACGACGAACTGCGTGAACGCCGGCAGGTCCGCGCCGAAGCCCTTGAACAGGCTTTCGAACTGCGGGATGACGAAGAGCAGCAGGATGACCGTGACGATCACCGCGACCGCAAGCACTGCGGCCGGATAGAACAGCGCCTTCTTGATCTTCTTCTTCAGGGCTTCGGTCTTTTCCTTGTAGGTCGCGATCTTCTCGAGCACCGTCTCGAGCGCACCGGCGTGCTCGCCAGCCTCGACCAGGTTCACGAACAGGTCGTCGAAATACAGCGGATGCTTGGCCAGCGACTGGTGCAGCGAGTTGCCGGTCTCGATGTCGCTCTTGATCGCAAGCACGAGCTTCTGCACGGCCGGCTTGTCGTTGCCGACGCCGATGATCTCGAACGACTGCACCATCGGGATGCCGGCGTTGAGCATCGTGGCCAGCTGGCGCGCGAACAGTGCGATGTCTTCGGCAGTGACCTTGCCTTCGCCCTTGAACAGCTTGGATTCCTTGCGGACCCTGGTCGCAGCGATACCCTGCTTGCGCAGGTCCGAGCGAATCTCCATTTCGTCGCGCGCAAGGCCGCGTCCCTTGACGCGGTTGCCCTTCTTGTCCTTGCCTTCCCAGAGGAAGGTCGCCTGCTTGTTTACGGCAAGTTCAGCCATGTCGTTAGCGCCCTAGTCCTTTAGGTTCAGTCGACGGTGACGCGGTTGATCTCATCGAGCGTCGTAATGCCCATGCGCACCTTGTTGATGCCTGCCTGGCGCAGGCCCCAGACACCTTCGCGGGTTGCCTGCTGCTTGATGTCCAGCACGCTGCCGCCCGTCATGATGATGCGGCCGATCTCCTCGGACACCGGCATCACCTCGTACGATACCCGTGCGCCCCTTATACCCGTCCGTGCAGTTGCTGCAACCCACGGCCTGGAAAATCTGGAGCCCGTTCGCGATTTCTTCGTCCCCGAAGCCTTCTTTCTTGAGCGCTTCGGCCGGAATCTTCATCGGCGCCTTGCAGCTGTTGCACAGCCGGCGCGCCAGTCGCTGGGCGATGATCAGGCTGACCGACGTGGCGATGGCATAGGGTTTCACGCCCATGTCCACCAGGCGCGTCAGGGTCTTGGGTGCGTCGTTCGTGTGCAGCGTCGAGAGCACCAAGTGGCCCGTCTGGGCGGCCTTGATCGCGATCTCGGCCGTCTCGAGGTCGCGGATTTCGCCGACCATGATCACGTCCGGATCCTGGCGCAGGAAGGCGCGCAGGGCACCCGGGAAGGTCAGGCCGACCTTCGGGTTGATGTTCACCTGGTTGATGCCGGGCAACATGATTTCGACGGGGTCTTCGGCCGTCGAAATGTTGGTGTCCTCGGTGTTGAGGATGTTGAGGCCCGTGTAGAGCGACACCGTCTTGCCGCTGCCGGTCGGGCCGGTCACCAGGATCATGCCGTGCGGCCGCGCCAGGCAGTCCATGTACAGCTTCTTCTGGAACGCTTCGTATCCCAGCGCGTCGATGCCCAGCATCGCGCTCGAGGGATCGAGGATACGCATCACGATCTTTTCGCCGAAGAGCGTCGGGCACGTGCTGACGCGGAAGTCGATGGCCCGGTTCTTCGAGATCTTCATCTTGATGCGGCCGTCCTGCGGCACGCGGCGCTCGGCGATGTCCATGCGGGACATCACCTTCAGGCGAGCCGCCATCTTGATGGCCAGTTGCACCGGCGGCGTCGCGACTTCCTTCAGGATGCCGTCGAGACGGAAGCGAATGCGGTAGCTGCGTTCGTACGGCTCGAAATGGATGTCCGACGCGCCCTTCTTGATCGCGTCCAGCATCACCTTGTTGATGAAGCGGACGATCGGCGCGTCGTCGACGGCATCGGAACGCTCCGAGTCCTTGCCGGCGTCGTCCTCGTCACCCGACGTGACTTCGAGACCGTCCATCTCGAAGTCGTCGCCGGCAAGTTCCGGCATCGACGTGTCGACCTGCTCGAGCGACAGCGTGAGCAGCTTGTTGAGCTTGTCTTCCTCGACGACCACGGCTTCGATCGAGAAGCCCGTGGCGAACTTGACCTCGTCGAGCGCGTGCAGGTTCGTCGGATCCGAGATCGCGATGAACAGCTTCTTGCCGCGCTTCACCAGCGGCAGCACGCGGTGCTTGCGCAGGATCTTTTCGCTGACGATGCGGACGGTGTCGAGGTCGGGCTGGATCGAGTCGAGGTCCAGCAGCGGTGCGCCGAATTCATGCGACGCCGCGATGGCGATCTCGCGCGCATCGGCCATGTTGTGCTCGACCAGGTAGGAGACGATCCCCACCCGGCGCTCCTTGGCCGAGGCGATCGCTTCGACCATCATGGTGTCGGCCACGAGGCCGTCCATGACCAGACGCTGCGGCAGGCCCTGGAGGCCTGACCGGCTGATCGTCTGGGTGGAAATTGCGAAATCGTTCATGGGCTTAGCTTTGCCCCTGCGGGGTATCCGGCGGACGGAACTGCCCTAGCTGCAAGACTAGCAAATGTAAAGTCGCGCGGGGCATTTTGGCCCAACCCGAGCAGGATGAATGTGAGGCGGTCCACAAGGCGGCAAGCCGCCGGCGCCAAGCAGGGTCGGACCAACCGCGCCGGACTAAAGGCAACCTGGATGTTCATCAGGCGGCAGTGCTGCAATGGATCGGCATGCCGGCGCCAGAAAAGGAAAAGCCCCCGCAGCTGCAGGGGCTTCTCGAGTTCGATCATGCTGCGAGCGCTAGAGGCCCGCAGTCGATCTGTTAGTTACGGCAGCTCGACGGCAGGTACTTGCCAGGAACGAGTCGTCGACCCCGTAGCACCACTGGCTGCGGTGATGCCCGAAGGAAGGCTGGACAGACCGCACTTCCAGACGACGTCGCCGTTAACACTTGCGCCGGGGATCAGCTGAACCTTCTTGGCGGTCGCGCCACCGGCAGTACCGATAGCCTTGTTAGCGTCGTTGCCGTACGTAGACGGTGATACCGCCGCCGCACGATCGAAATACCATTCACGTACTTGCCTTCGATCGTCGAAGCCGCGCCAATACCCGCGGCCGAATTGTGTGACGGGCCAAGTGCCCTTGGTTGCGTAGATACTCAGCGACGCCGGCCTTTGCTGCCGCGGCCATCGTGAGGCCTTCCGTGACCTGCGAGCGGATGAGGTAGTCCTGATACGCGGGAATCGCGATCGCTGCGAGAATGCCGATGATCGCAACTACGATCATCAATTCGATCAGGGTGAAACCCTTTTGTACTGTCTTTAACATGTTCAATCTCCCAAACGTTATCTAAAACACAGCGGCGGGTTGCCTGCGATAGGTAGTAAGCAACAACTGTGCCAGCGTGCGCACGCCAGAAAACTCAATGATTCATAAAGGATTTTGCCGACAGCTTATGCGACGTGCCCGGAGTCGCTTTGACGAAGATTGTCACATAGTGACGAAGATAGTCTGAACGAGAAAACTTTCTGGAAAAGTCGACTGACGCAAGATTGACGCGATTGAATTTCTGGTCGGCGTACAGACCGGCATGGAGAATGCTGTTGATGGTGGTGGCCGCGCCGGATTAACCCGATTATCCAGGATGAACTCAAGAGTGATGGCTTTGAACTCTACTGCACACGAATGGCTCCCGAGTCGGAAAAGCCTTTGGCGCGGGGCGTGGATCAGTATCACGCTCTGGATCGTCTTTCTGGTGACGACCGCTTACACGTCGGCGATGACTCTCCTCGATCGCGTCCAGTCGACCGACGTCATGAAGGCCGCTGCGGGTGGGGCGTGGAGTGGAAGAGTCGCATGGGACATCGCGATTTTTCTCCTGACGCAGATTTTCATACACGTCGCGCTTGCTGCGATCACCTGGTTGCTGGCACTGGCGACGGCGAGAATCTCGCATACGGCGCAACGGAAGTTCGGACGAATGGTGGTGGGCTGGTTCTGCGTCCTTGCCGGGGCATGCCTCGCCTACAACGCACTCTGGTTTCCGCGAACCTTGATCGGCGCCTACTATCATGCGGCGATGTCCACGCCGGTCGGGCCGTGGCCATTGGGCAAAGTGCTTTATGTCGGTGGCTTCAGTCCTGTGCCTGACGGTAGTTAGCGCAGCAGTATTAAGATCGCTGCTTGGGGTCAACCGGCAGTTCACACGGGTGGCCTTGGGAGTTGCCTCGGGCCT
This sequence comes from uncultured Gammaproteobacteria bacterium, assembly GCA_963828265.1. GTDB lineage: Bacteria > Pseudomonadota > Gammaproteobacteria > Steroidobacterales > Steroidobacteraceae > RPQJ01. The sequence continues at coordinate 187,573 of CAWHEA010000009.1, forward strand.
CGGCTTGCTGGTGATCGGCGCACTGGCCTGGCCGCTAAGCCAATCGGGTGCCAGCGTGCCCACCCGGGCAGATCGCCCACACGTCCTTCTGTTGGGCATCGATTCGCTTCGGCTCGAGCAACTGCAGCGGTTTGGCGGCAAAGGGGTCACGCCGAATCTGGATCGGTTTCTGAGTGACGCCCGGCTATTCAGTGACACGACTACGCCGGTGGCTCGAACGTTTTCGTCGTGGACGGCAATCCTGACGGGGCGAGCTCCGACAGTTACAGGCGCACGCTTCAATTTGGCGGCACGGTCGAGCGTCAAAGCGAATCCCACCATCGCCGACGTCCTACGTCGGGAGGGTTACCACACCGTGTACTCGACCGACGAGGTCCGGTTCGCGAACATCGATGAAAGCTATGGGTTCGACCAGGTAGTCACGCCACGCATCGGCGCGTCCGACTTCCTGGTCGGCACCTACAACGAGTTGCCCGTTGCATCGATGCTGATCAATACGCGACTCGGAAAGTGGCTGTTTCCGTTCTCGCACGCGAATCGCGGCGTCGCGACGATGTTTCAGTCGACCACCTATCTTGATCGCATCGATCGTGAAGTTGACTTCGACAGGCCAACGTTCATGGTCGTGCACCTGACGGCGGCACACTGGCCGTACTACACGTCTGAAACCCCGTTCGCGTTGCCGGAGCCAACGCCCGACAACGAACGACCGCTTTACCGGGTTGGATTGCAGACGGCCGATCGTATGTTTGGGGACCTTATTCAGGTGCTGGAACGGAAAGGGGCCTTCAAGAATGCGATCGTGGTCGTCCTGTCGGATCACGGCGAGGCGATGAGTCTGCCGAGCGACTCGTTTTTTGACGAAACGTTTCATGTCGAGGGCATGGGCGCGCCGCTCAAAATGCTCGATTACGGGCACGGCCAGAGCGTGCTTTCAAAGTCGCAATACCAGGTGCTGCTTGCTTTCAAGGCGTTTGGCGGACGAGACCGATTTGCCAATGACGGGCGGACCTACGAGTTTCCGGCCACGGTCGAGGATATTTCGCCAACGCTGCTGGATGCGCTGAATATCGACAAGAATGGCCTGGCGGCAACGGGCGACTCACTCTGGCCGATTCTTGCGACAGGCAACGAGCCGGGCAGCCGCCAGCAAGCGCATCCGATTTACCGAAACCGATCTTGCAGTGTTGCCGGCGCCGGGCGGAGGTGTGGACGAGGTCGGGACTGCGCGCCAGAATTCGATCTTCTTCGAAATCGAACCGGTTTCAGGGCGGCTACAGATCAGCCCTACGTATGCTCCATTGGCCATCGCGTACAAGGAGCGTGCGGCGTTCAATCAGGACAGGTTGCTGGCGGCGATGCCCGCTGGCCCGTACGCCCATCAATACATCTATTTCGATTTCGGGCAACACAAGGGCAGGTTGCTGATGCAGCGGCCGGGCGACGATGAGCCTGCGCAGCAAACACTGTGGGATGCGCTCTTCGAGCATTACGGAGGTGAACTCAAGCCGGCGGTTAGAGTTACGCCGGACGATTGGCCCCGAATAGAACTTGAGTGGCAGCAGTTCACGATGAAAAGCGATGTTTTCGAACGAAAATCCATGGACTGACGAGAACACGTGCAATACATCGGGTCGGTGAGCGACGTCCACAGAGATTACGGCGCCGCCGTCACCTACCGGCAGGAACTGTGACGCTGCCCATCCGAAATTCTTTGGCATTAGCGAAGATGGCGAAATGAATACGACGCATCTAAAGGCGGCATTTGTGCGTTGTCGGTTGGAGTTGCAGCGGACGACTGCAGACAACAAGGCGGTCAGCAAGTACCTGCTGGCATGGATTTTTCCAGCGCTGTTCGCGGTGCTCGTATCGGCGACCATTCGCCTTCACTCCTTGGAGCCCATGCGGACGATGGCCCGCACCACCACCAACTTGCTGGCTTTGTCAGCGGTAGGGTTCGTGCTCCTGCTGGCGCGGGGTGTTCGGCTCAGCCTGCCGCGTGATGTCACGATGCTGCTGTTGACGTGGGCTGCTGCTGCGACTGTTTCGGTAATCAGCTCGGGAAGTATCGATTGGTCGCTGTTGCGCCTGGAGCTTTATCTATCGGTCGTCCTGCTGGGCATCGTCGTCTACCTTGCTTATCGCGACCAGGAGAAATTGCCGCTGGAAGCATATTTTCTAGGCATCGCGGTCGTGCATCTCCCCTTTCTGCTATCGGCGGTCTTATGGATCAAGGATGTTGGTCCTCCTTTTTGGAGGGACGGCCTCAGGCTTGCTCACTTCGCAAATGTTTCGGCAGTTCGCCGAGTTCGGCTTTTTGGCAGCCGTGAGCGCCACTGGTCTTGGCATTTTGTCACGGCGGCTTGTCGTTCCGTCGTTCCTGCTCACTGCCGCCGCGCTATTCGGCATCATCCTGACGGGGTCGCGAGGCGCGGCCCTGTCCTGGATCCTGTTTGTGCTGCTTGCCTGCCTTCTCAGTCGGGCGCGCGTGCGAGCAGCGATTTACGGTGTGCTGGTGTTGGCGCTTGCAGCGGGCCTCGTTTGGTATCTGGACCGCACGGGCCGGCTGCTTTCACCGAACATTTTCGCCCGCGTCGCCAGCCAACAGCTTGGAAATGAGAGTTTCGACGGCTCTCGACTCGGAGCTCTGGCTCCTGTCTCTGCGGCAGATCGCGGCCCATCCGCTGTTCGGCAGCGGCCCGGAGGGTTACTGGCTTTCCGGTTGCTGCTATCGCTGGGTTATGCAGGCGCACAATTTTGTGTTGCAGTTCTTGATGGAGTTCGGCGTGGTCGGCTGCGCGATCCTCTTGCTTATCGCTTCGCGCGCGGTCAAGGGCTTGGGCGGTCCGGCTGCGGCAGCCAGGCTGGCTCTGGCCACACCCGAGAACCGCGTGCTTGTCTGCGTGCTCGTGTCCTTCCTTGCGTACAGCCTAATTGACCAGATGATGTATCACCTGCTGCCATTGCTGCATTTCGCGCTGTTCGCCGGGCTGTTTGCCGCTGGCCTCATACAGGCCCGTGCTGCCAATCCGCAGTTTTCGGTCCGATCCCCGCCGACTTAGGTTCGCTTGAGTGTTTCGTTGCGCACCTACGGACGCGCACCAGAAGACATTCAGTTAAGGACAGCGGAGCACTCTTGTCGTGTGCTCTCTCGCCGTGCCGCTGCATCGCTTCAAGACCCATGCCAAAGCCGGATGGTGATCTTTGGATAGCTTGAGAGCTGGCGCAACCAGCATCGCCGCTACTCGTGCTCAGCCACTTGTCCCCATCGCTGCGAGAGAAGCGTGCTGACCACGGAAACTGCGGTAGTTTAGACCAGCCCGTTCACGGAGCGTGGCAAGTTCCGTCAACGCTTGGCCGTGTCTGCGCAAGAAAGTGCAGGGTACGAAGCTGATCGTGATCAAAGATGCAATAGCGCATGCCCCACTACAGGAGCGCGCATACGGCTGTGCCCGTGATGCCCACCGCTTAGCCGCACGTCGCGGAGAGTGCCAGTATCGGGGCCGTACGTAGCACGCCGGACGTTCAGATCAGTTGTTGGTCGCATTTCTCATTCGATCCCCAGCTTCTTGACCCGATACCTCAGCTGCCGGAACGTCATCCCGAGCAACTCCGCCGCCTTCGTCTTGTTGTACCGCGTCTGCTCCAGCGCACGAACGATCGCCTCGCGCTGGATGTGCTCCAGCTGGCCCTCGAGCCCATCCGCTGCGCCGTCCCCGACCGCAACATCCTTGCCCGCGAGCTCCGGCAGGTCCGACAGCAACTGCCCCGGCTTCAGCTGGATGTCTTCCGGCTCGATCCGATCGTCCGAGCACAGCGTCACCGCACGCTCGAGGATGTTCTCGAGTTCGCGCACGTTGCCCGGATACGAGTACGACAGCAGCTTGTCCATCGCCTCGTCGCTGATCTGCGGGCGGGTCACGCCGATCTGCCCGGCAATCCTGTCGAGCAGCATGTCGACCAGCGGCGGCACGTCGTCGAGCCGCTCTCGCAACGCGGGCACGCGGAGTTCGATGACGTTGATCCGGTAATACAGGTCCTCGCGGAACTTGCCGGCCTTCACCAGTTCGTCGAGCTTGCGGTGCGTGGCCGACAGCACGCGCACGTCCACCGGCGTTTCGCGCGTCTCGCCGACCGGTCGTATGGACTTCTCCTGGATCACGCGCAGCAGCTTCACCTGCATGTGCAGCGGCAGGTCGGCCACTTCGTCCAGGAACAGCGTGCCGCCCTCGGCCGAGCGGATCAGGCCTTCCTTGTCGGCCACGGCGCCCGTGAAGCTGCCCTTCTTGTGGCCGAACAGCTCGCTCTCCATCAGCTCCGACGGGATCGCGCCGCAGTTCACCGGCACGAACGGCCCGTCGTGCCGCGGGCCGGTGTCATGGATGAGTCGCGCCACGAGTTCCTTGCCCGTGCCGGAATCGCCGCAGATGTGCACCGGCGCCTGGCTGCGCGCGACCTTGGCGATCATCTGCCGCAGCTGCTGCATCGGCTTCGACTGGCCGAGCAGCCGCAAACCGGACGGCGTGACGATGGGCTGCGTGACGTCGAACGTTGCGCTGTCGTCCGGCCGCAGCTTCAGCGTCGACGTGATCAGCTTGCGCAGTGCCGCGAGGTCGAGCGGCTTGGAGATGAAATCGAAGGCCCCGAGCTTCAGCGCCCGCACGGCGGCTTCGACGTTGCCGTGCGCGGTGATGACGGCCACCGGCACGCCGGGACGGTGGTGCTGGATCCAGTCGACGATGTCGAGTCCGTCGCCGTCGGGCAGGCGCATGTCGGTGAGCACGAGGTCGAACCGTTCCGGGCCGAGCGCCTTGATCGCGCTCGCGTAGTCCGCCGCCGTCACGACTTCGATCTGCATGCGACCGAGCGTGATGGACAGCAGTTCGCGGATGTCCGGCTCGTCGTCGATGACCAGTGCGCGGGGGTTCGACTTGCGTTCAGTCATCAATCTTTCCAGCGGCGCGGGTCGGCAAAAATGATGCGGAAAATGCTACCACCGCCGGGCCGCGGCTCGTAGAGCAACAGCGCGCCGTTCGTCTGGCACAGTTCGCGCGAGATGAACAACCCCAGCCCGGTGCCACCGGCGCCGGTGGTGAAGAACGGTTCGAAGATGCGTTCGGCCTGTGCGGGGTCGACGCCGTTGCCGCGATCGGCGACCTCGACGAACGGCCGTCCGGTCGCGGCGATGCGTCCGACGCGAAGATCGATCCGGCTCGTCGTGCTCGAACCCGCGCCGTGCCGGAGCGCGTTGTCGCACAGGTTCCAGAGCACCTGGTGCAGGTGCGAGGGGTCGAACTCCACCTCGATCCGGCCGGCGTTGCGATCCATCTTGGCGCTGAACGCGGTGGGGTCGAGCTGCATCGTCTTCTCGTACTCGGTGACGAATCCCACGAGCCAGTCCGTGACGTCGAAGCGCTCCTGCTTGGTCGTGTCGCGGCGCGACAGCTGCAGCACGTTCTCGATGATGTGACTGACGCGTACGCCGTTCTTTTCGATGATGTCCGTCAGGTGGCGGTCGTCATCGGTGAGCGCCGGGGATTCGCGCAGCAGCTGGCCGGCGTGGCTCATCGCTCCGACCGGGTTGCGGATCTCGTGGGCAATGCTGGCGCTCAAGCGGCCCAGTGCCGCCAGCTTCGACTGCTGCGCGCGATCGGCGAGGACGCTGGTGTCTTCCAGGAAGATCAGCACGGGACCGGAACCGCTCTCGGACAGCGCCACGAAGTGCGGGCGGATGACCGTGCCGCCGTCGGCGCCGACGATTTCACCGACATTGTCGCGCCGGTCCGACGATTGCTTGCGCCAGGCCTCCAGCACGTACGACAGGCGCGGCGACACTGCCGCGAGCGACGTGCCGCCCTGCACGGGACCACCCTGCAGCAGCTGCGCGGCCGTTTCGTTGATGAGCCGGACGTGGTCGCTTTCGTCGACGACGAGGATGCTCTCGCGCAGGTGCTGCACGATGAACTCGTTCAGCTCGTTGAGGTTGGCGAGGTCGATCTCGCGCTGCCTGGCCAGCGCCTCGCTCTCGCGCAGTCGCGCGGCGAACGGGATGGCGAGCAGCGTGATGGCGAACAGGCTCGCACCGGTCAGGCCGGTGATCAGGAAGTCCGCCCGTGAGCTTTCGCCCTGCAGGAACGAGATCGTGGTTTCCATCAGCAGCGCAATCGTGACGAGCGACGTGCCGAGCAGGGCATAGCGCCGCGACAGGATGGTCGCGGTGGCGCCGGTCGGCAGGACCAGCAGCGTCGCCAGGCCGCTCGACACGCCGCCACTCGAGTGGATCAGCATGCCGATGGCGATCGCATCGACGACGAGCTGGATCATCGCCTGCCACTCGGCCGACGGCATGCGGCTCTGGATGGTCTGGATACAGACCAGCGCGAACGCGAAATAGGCGACCGCGATGCCGATGAACAGGCCCGGCTGGCGGTTGCCCACGGTGCTGGTCGGCGCGTCGAAGAAGAAGACCAGCAGCAGCAGCATCGGCAGCAGCAGCCGGAACACGTTCAGGAGCGAAAGCACCCGCCACGGCAGTTCGATGCCGGTGGCCCCCCGGACGGATTCCGTCAGCTCGGTCTTGAGCACTCGCGCCATGGGCGCGGACTTTAGCAGAGCCCTCCCCGGGCGCCACCCTCTCCCGGAGGCGGGAGAGCGGACTGGAAGACGGTGGTAAACTTCCGAGCTTCGTCCCACCGCCCGGCCGAGCCCCATGAACCTCCACGAATACCAGTCGAAACAGCTGTTCGCCCGCTACGGCATCCCCGTGCCGTCGGGCTTCGTCGCCTCCACGCCGGAGGAAGCCGTCGACGCCGCCAAGCGCCTCGGGGGCGCGGTCTGGGTCGTCAAGGCCCAGGTGCACGCGGGTGGCCGCGGCAAGGCCGGTGGCGTCAAGGTGGTCAAGTCGACGGCCGACGTCGCAGCCGCCGCAGCCGGCATGCTCGGCCAGCGCCTGAAGACCAAGCAGACGGCGGCCGAAGGCCTGCCGATCAACCAGGTCTACGTCGAGACCGGCTCGAAGATCGAGCGCGAGCTGTACCTCAGCCTGCTCCTCAACCGCGACACCGGCCGCGTCGCGTTCGTCGCCTCGGCCGCCGGCGGCATGGACATCGAGGAAGTCGCGGCCAAGACGCCCGAGAAGATCATCCGCGTCGAGATCCACCCGGCGACGGGCATCCAGGGTTCGCATTGCCGCACGCTCGCCTTCGGCCTGGGGCTGGAAGGCAAGCAGGTCGCGCAGTTCGAGCAGATCGCGCGCGGCCTGTACAAGCTCTACATGGATTGCGACGCGAGCCTCGTCGAGGTCAACCCGCTGATCGTCAACGGCGACGGCGACGTCATCGCGCTCGACGGCAAGATCGGCATCGAGGACAACTCGCTGTTCCGCCAGAAGGCGCTGGTCGAGATGCGCGACATCTCGCAGGAAGACGAGATGGAACGGATCGCCGGCGAGGCGGACCTCAACTACGTCTCGCTCGACGGCGACATCGCCTGCATGGTCAACGGCGCGGGCCTCGCCATGGCCACGATGGACGTGATCCAGCTCTACGGCGGTTCGCCCGCCAACTTCCTCGACGTCGGCGGTGGCGCCACGCGTGAGCGCGTCACGATGGCGTTCAAGCTCATCCTCAACAACCCGAAGGTCAAGGCGATCCTCGTCAACATCTTCGGCGGCATCGTCCGCTGCGACATGATCGCCGAGGGCGTCATCGGCGCCGCGCGCGACCTCGGCCTGCACCTGCCGGTCGTCGTCCGCATCGAAGGCACCAACGCACCGCAGGGCCGCAAGCTGCTCGCCGAGAGCGGTCTCGACCTGATCGTTGCCACCGACCTGACCGACGCCGCCAAGAAAGTCGTCGCGGCCGCCGCGAGGAAGTAACCCATGTCCATCCTGATCAACAAGAACACGCGCGTGATCTGCCAGGGTTTCACCGGCAAGCAGGGCACGTTCCATTCGCAGGGTTGCCTCGATTACGGCACCAAGCTCGTCGGCGGCGTCACGCCGGGCCGCGGCGGCGAGAAGCACCTCGGCCTGCCGGTGTTCGACACCGTGCGCGACGCGGTCGCAAAGACCGACGCCAATGCCACGATGATCTACGTGCCGCCGCCGTTTGCGGCGGATGCGATCATCGAAGCGGCCGATGCCGGCATCGAACTGATCGTGTGCATCACCGAGGGCATCCCGGTGAACGACATGGTCAAGGTGAAGGCCGCGCTCAAGGATTCGAAGTCGCGGCTCGTCGGCCCGAACTGCCCGGGCGTCATCACGCCGGGCGAATGCAAGATCGGCATCATGCCGGGCTTCATCCACAAGAAGGGCAAGGTCGGCATCGTCTCGCGCTCGGGCACGCTCACGTACGAGGCCGTGTTCCAGACGACCAACGTCGGCCTCGGCCAGAGCACCTGCGTCGGCATCGGCGGCGACCCGGTGCGCGGCATGAACTTCATCGACGTGCTGGCGCTGTTCCAGAACGATCCGCAGACCGAAGGCATCATCATGGTCGGCGAGATCGGCGGCAGCGACGAAGAGGCGGGCGCGGAGTTCATCCGCAAGCACGTCACCAAGCCGGTGGTCGCTTACATCGCGGGCGTCACGGCGCCCCCGGGCAAGCGCATGGGTCACGCCGGCGCGGTCATCTCCGGCGGCAAGGGCACGGCGGCCGACAAGTTCGCAGCGCTCGAAGCTGCGCGCGTCACCACGGTGCGTTCGCCGGCTGAACTCGGCGCGGCGATCTTCAAGCGGCTCAAGGGTCGCGTCACGAAGGCGGCGGTGACGAAGGCCGTCGTCGCGCAAGGCCAAGGCGCCGGCCAGGAAAGCGGCACCGAAGGCTAAGGCCCCCGCGAAGTCGAGGGTTGCGGCGAAGTCCAAGGCAAAGGCCAAAGCACCGGCGAAGTCGAAAGCCAAGGCTCCCGCGCGTAAGAAGGCTGCCGCGCGCAAGAAGTAAGTTCGCCGTTCGATCAATACGGGTCGATCGGCAGGTACTTCACCGGATAGCCACTGCGCCGGTCCACCAGCGCAGTCCAGAAGCCGCGCGAGTGCTTGACGGGGAGCCAGCCGAGATCTTCGGCCGGCCGCCCCAGTTCGCGCAGGCTCTCCGCGACCAATGGCACGGATTCCCGATGGCGGCGTTCCAGTGAGGACAGCGGCTTGGACCTGGCGCTTGATCGCGTCGACCCGCGTGTCGTACTCGACGTAGAACTTCGGTCGCACGCCCACATCGCGACCTTCGAGGCCGCCGTCGAGCGCATCGTTGCGGTCGGCAGGTTTCACATTCGTTGCGACCAGCTCAGGGCCGTGCCAGGGGGGCGACGCATAGGCCGAGCCTTTGGCCTCCCGCCAGGTCCCGCTCCGCGATCTCCCCGGCCGCGATGACTTCGAGCCGGTCCTTCACGAAGGCGACGTAGGCTGGCCGGGCCTGCGACACCGAATAGATCCCGTATGCCAGCGCCGCGATCTGGACGACGGCGACGACCGAGTAATCGAACAACAGTGCGCGCCGCGATTTGCGACTGTCGTAGATGACCAGGGAAACGAGCGGTCCAAGGGCGAGGTCGATCCCCGTGATCAGGATGAACAACTTCAGGCCGCCGACCATCGTGCCGAAGGGCGGCGGGTACCAGACCAGGAAAATGAGCGCGGCGGCCGCGGCCGCCACGACGAGCGTCGTCGCGAAATGGATGCTGAACGCGCGGAACTTCTCGCGCCAGGGGATCATGAACCGCCTCCGGTGCCGGTCCATCATGAGGCCAGAGATTAATCGACGTTCCGGCACGTTCGACAGTGATTCGGTTCGCAAATTCCCCGCTTCAGGAAGCTGAAGCGCGGCGGCCCGGGCCTGCCACTGGACTTGGGCCAGACGGTCGCGTTTCACGGGGTCGGTGCCTGGAAGCCCCTCAGGAAGGGCTGGTTACGCAAGTCGTGAATCCGGAAGCCACACCGCCTACGATTAGGTCCCATGCTCGAACTTCGCGATGTCTCCAAATCCTTCGGCGGCCCGGCCGGCCGGCGCGTGCTCGACGGCGTCTCGCTCACCGTGGTGCCCGGTGAATACGTCGCCATCGTCGGCGAGTCCGGCGTCGGCAAGTCCACGTTGCTGAACCTGATCGCGGGGCTCGACGTGCCCGACAGCGGCGCGCTGCTGCTGGAGGACCGCGACCTCGCAACATTGAACGAGGATGCCCGCACGCAGGTGCGTCGCACCCGCATGGGCTTCGTGTTCCAGGCCTTCCACCTGTTGCCGCACCTCAGCATCGCCCGCAATGTCGCGTTGCCGCTGGCGCTGAACGGGCAGGCGGGTCGTGCAGCCGATGAGCGCGTGATGGAGTTGCTCGAAGCCGTGGGTCTCGCCGACCGCGCGTCCAGCTTGCCGCGCGAACTGTCCGGCGGCGAATCGCAGCGTGTCGCCGTCGCACGCGCGCTGGCGCACCGTCCGGCGCTGGTGCTCGCCGACGAACCGACGGGCAACCTCGATCCCGACAACGCCGCGATGATCCTCGAAGTGCTGCGCGCCCAGATCAAGCGCGACAACGCGGCCGGCATTCTCGTCACGCATTCCGCCGCGGCCGCCGCCTCGACCGACCGCGTGTACGAGCTGACGCGCGCCGGGCTGACGCTTCGCACATGAGCGCCGTGGCACAGGCCTGCCCAGCGGCAGGAATGCGCTGCGGGCCCGGTTGTCCCTGCTCGATGCAGCGGCGTTCGGTCCGTTGCGCCAGGCGCCGGGCCGCACCCTGCTGGCCGTCCTCGCGATTGCGCTCGGCGTGGCGCTCGGCTTCTCCGTCTACCTGATCAACCGGGTCGCTGCGGACGAAGTGCAGGGCGCGTCGCGTTCGCTGTTCGGGCTCGCCGATTTCGCCGTGCAGTCGCCGGGCGCCGGCTTCGACGAGGCGTTGTTCCCGCGGCTCCTGCGTGTCCCCGGCGTGGCCGCCGCCAGTCCGGTCGTCGAACTGCAGGTGCGTCTGCCGGGGCGCGAGCGGACCCTGAAGCTGATCGGCATCGATCCGTTCCGCGCGACGCAGATGCAGCCCGCGCTGGCAGGCGTCGGCGCGACGACCGAGCGGCAAGGGCAGGGATTGCTGGCGGCGAATTCGATCTGGCTGAGTCCCGCGGCCGCACAGTCGCTCGAACTCGAAGTCGGCGACGATCTCGACGTGCAGGTGGCGCTCGATCGTGTGCGCTTCCGTGTGGCTGGCGTCCTGCCGCCCGGGGCGTATCGCCAGCCCGTCGGGTTGCTCGACATCGGCGAGGCGCAGTGGCGATTGCAGCGGCTGGGGCGGCTCGATCGCGTCGACCTTCGGCTCGCGCCGCAGGCCGATCGTGAGGCCGTTCGCAACGCCATTGCAGCGATGCTGCCGCCGGGAGCGCAGATCGTGACGCCGGGCGAGGCGACGGACGATGCCGTGCGCCTGACCCGTGCCTACCGTTCGAACCTGACGGCGCTCGCGCTCGTGGCGCTTTTCACCGGTGCGTTCCTGGTCTACGCGACGCAATCGCTCGCCGTGGCGCGCCGCCGCCGCGAGATCGCGCTGCTGCACGCGATGGGCATGACGGTGCGCGAGCAACTCGCCGCGTCACTGCTTGCGGGAACCATCGTCGGTGCGCTCGGCGCTGCAGTCGGCGTCGTGCTCGGTGCGCTCGTCGCGCGTGCGGGGCTCGCGGCCTTCGGCGCCGACCTCGGGGCAGGGTACTTCCGTGGCGTCGCGCCTGCGCTCAACGTCAGCGTGGGCGAGTACCTCGTCTTCTTCCTGCTCGGTGCAGGCGCAGCGCTGGTCGCCACGTTCGGGCCCGCGCGCGAGGCCGCGTCCGTGCCGGCAGCTGCGGCGCTGAAGGCCGGCGACGAGGCTCCGATGGCGGCACGCACGCACGGCCGGATCGCGCTGGCCTTGTTTGCGGCCGGCGTTCTCGCGCTCGCTTTGCCGCCGCTCGAAGGCATTGCACTGCCGGGCTACGTTTCGATCGCGTGCCTGCTGCTGGGCGCTGTCTTCCTGACGCCCAGCATCGCGTCCACCGTGTTCGCTCGCCTCGGCACCGACGGACCGGCCTGGCGCCAGGTGGCGGTGGCCCAGCTCCGCGGCACGGCGCGTCGTGCGACCGTCAGCATCGCCGCCGTGCTCGTCAGCTTCAGCCTGATGGTCGCGATGGCGATCATGGTCTTCTCGTTCCGCATGTCGCTCGAGGCATGGATGCAGCGCATCCTGCCCGCGGATCTCTATGTGCGTGCGGGCTCGGCCGCGACCGGCGCGTACCTGGACGTGAACGCGCAGCGATCCATCACGGCACTGCCCGAGATCGCCCGCGTGGACTTCGTGAAGTTCCAGGACGTACTGCTGCCCGGCGAGCGACTGCCGCTCACCATCATTGCGCGCCCGATCCACGAGCCGACGGCGGACCAGGTGATTCCGATCCGGCGGACGGCGACCGGGCCCGCGCCGCCAGGAGCGATTCCGGTGTGGGCATCCGAAGCCGCGCTGGACTTGCGGGGCTTCGACGTCGGTACCGAGTTCGACCTGCCGATCGGCGGCAAGGTCGTGCGCGCCGCCGTGCGCGGCATCTGGCGCGATTACGAGCGCCCGGGTGGGTCGATCGTCATGGACCGCGAGACCTTCATCGCGTTGAGCGGCGAGCGAACCGCCACGACGGCCGCGCTCTGGTTGCGGGAGGGCACGGATGCCGCTGAATTCAGCGGACGCTTGCGCGACGCCGTCGCGCGCAGCGGTGACTACGACGTCGCCATTCCCGGCGAGATCCGCAAGCGCTCGCTCGCGCTGTTCGACCGCACGTTCGCCGTCACGTACCTGCTCGAAGCCGTCGCCGTCCTGATCGGCCTGTTCGGCATCAGTGCCAGCATGAGTTCGCAGGTGCTCGCGCGGCGCGGCGAGTTCGGCATGCTGCGGCACCTTGGCGTCACGCGGCGCGAAATCGGACGCATGCTCGCCTTCGAAGGCGCGGCGCTCGGCGCGATCGGCGTCGCGGCCGGTCTCGTCATCGGCGCGATCGTGAGCCTGATCCTGATCTTCGTCGTCAACCGGCAGTCGTTTCACTGGACGATGGACGTGCACGTGCCGTGGGGCCTGCTGGCAATCCTCAGCCTCGTCCTGATCGTGGCCGCTGCGGCGACGGCGGCCTTCAGTGGACGTCGTGCGATGGGCGACGACGTCGTTCGCGCGGTGAAGGAGGACTGGTGAGTTCGCGTCCTCTTGCTCCCTCGCCAGCTAGGGCCGGTTGGGACGTGAGCCTCCGGTCCTTGCTGGTTCTTCTTGTCCTTCCGCACTTCCTCCCCCTGCGCGCAAGCGCCGAGGCTTCGTATCCACCGGTCGTGCCGGGCTACGAGCTCGAATTCCCGCGCGACGAAGGCAGTCACCCCGACTACCGCATCGAATGGTGGTACGTCACGGGCCAGCTCGACGATGCCGAGAGCAAGGTCAAGGCGCCGCGCGGCTTCCAGGTCACGTTCTTCCGCGTGCGCACGGGCCTGGCCGAGAACAACCCCAGCAGCTTCGCGCCGCGCCAGGTGTTGTTCGCGCATGCCGCGCTCGCCGATCCGGCGGACTGGCAAGCTGCGTCATGCGCAACGCAGCGCGCGCACAGGGTTCGACCTGGCGTACGCGCGCGAGGGCCGACTGGACGTGAAGCTCGACGACTGGTCGATCCGCCAGGTGGCGCCCGGGCGCTATGTCACCGCAGTGCACGGCGAGGATTTCGACTTCGAACTCACGCTCGCGTCGACGCAGCCGCCGTTGCTGCAGGGCGAGCGGGGCTTCAGCCGCAAGGGGCCGGACCCGCGCGCAGCGAGCTACTACTACAGCCTGCCGCAGCTCGAGGTCAGCGGCGAAGTGACGGTCGATGGCCGCACGCAAAGCGTCACCGGCAAGGCGTGGTTCGACCACGAGTGGTCGAGCGACTACGTCGACGCGAGTGCGCTCGGCTGGGACTGGCTGGGCGTGAACTGAACGACGGCGGGGCGCTCATGGCGTTTCGCATGCGCGACCGGCAGGGCGGTGAGCGCTGGGCGAGCGCGTTGACGCTGCGTCCGGGCAGAGGTGAGACGTTCGGGCCCGAGCAGGTGGAATGGACGCCGCTCAAGAACTGGCGTTCGCCGCGCACCGGCGTGACCTATCCGGTCCAGTGGCGCGTGCAGGTCGGGCGACCGGCGCTACCGCGTCGAGCCGCTGCTGCTCGATGCCGAGCTCGATTCGCGTCCGACGACCGGCATTCTGTACTGGGAAGGGCCGATCCGGCTGATCGACGAGACGACAGGCAAGGAAGCCGGCCGCGGCTATCTCGAACTGACGGGGTACGGCGGCAAGCTCGAGCTCTGAACTTTCGCTCCCGCTTTGGCGGGAGCAGGTTGGCGTGAGGGACCGCGTCAGGGCTGCTTGCGCCGTGCGACCTTTTCCGCTTGGCGGAAAAGTCGTTCAGGCGCGCGATGTCAGGTGTCGATCCGGCCTGTCCTGGCGCGCGCGTATCTGCCTTTCCAAGCGCGACAGGACAGGCCGGATCGAGCGCCTGCAGCCAGCGCGTGTCTGCCTTTCCAAGCTCGGGGGAAGGTCCCGGATCGGTCGCATGCAACCAGCGCGTGTCTGCCTTTTCGATCGCGCCAGGACATGCCGGATCGAACGCCCACACCCTCACCCTGGCCTGCGTGCCGACCTCTCCCGCTGAAGCGGGAGACGTGACTCAGAGCTGCCGCGCGTTGAACGTATCGCAGGCGTTCGGATCGCCCGAGTTCATGCCCGTCATCAGCCAGCGACTGCGCTGTTCCGACGTGCCGTGCGTGAACGCGTCGGGCACCACGCGACCCTGCGCCGCACGCTGCAGCGTGTCGTCGCCGATGGCCGTCGCGGCACGCATGCCTTCGTCGATGTCCTGCTGCGTGATCTTGAGGCGCGGGGCCGCGTCGCGCGCCCACACGCCGGCGTAGCAGTCCGCCTGCAGCTCCAGCATCACGGAGTACTGGTTCGCCTCGGCCTTGCTGCGGGCGCGCTGCTGGAGCTTCTGCACCTGCTGCGCGGTGCCCGTCAGGTTCTGCACGTGGTGGCCGACTTCGTGCGCAATCACGTAGGCCTGCGCAAAATCGCCGGGTGCGCCGAACTTCTGCTCGAGCTCCTGGAAGAACGAGAGGTCGAGGTAGACCTTCTGGTCGAGCGGGCAATAGAACGGTCCCATCGCGGCCTGGCCGGTGCCGCACGCGGAAGGCGTCTGCCCGCTGAACATCACCATGGTCGGCGGCGGGTACTTGCCCTCGAACAGCTTGCCCCACGTTTCTTCGGTCTGCGCGAGCGTCACGCCGGCAAGTTCGCTGAGCTGCGCTTCGCTCGCGGACTCCTGGTAGGGCTGCGGCGACGGCTGCATTTCCACCTGCGGCTGCTTCGTCGCGACCCCGAGGAACGGCAGCGGGTTGATGCCGAAGAAGCTCAGCACGAGCAGGAACAGGATGCCGCCGATGCTGAGGCCCACGCCCTTGCGCACGGGCGACATGCCGCGGCGGTCTTCGATGTTCGAGCTGCGACGTTGCCCGCGAATATCCATGCGATCGGTCTCCTTGGGTGGAGCCGAACTATGTCACTTCCGTCCGGTGCCGCGAAAGTGTCCGCGAATGTGTCCGCTGTCTGCCGGCGGACACCCGGACACCGTGCCTGGGTCATGCGCACCGCCATAAAAGTCATTCAAAACATGGAATTGCGCGATTCATGGTGCTTGGCACGATCCCTGCAAACTGAAACGTACTCTCCCGCATCCAAGCCAGTGACATGTCAATCGCCACCCTCAAGCGAACCCCAGACAAGATTGCCGCGCCGGGCATGCGCAGCACCGACGGTCAGGATCGCGTCGTCGAGCAGGCCACCGGATGGCGGCACGATCGACGCGTCCGCATCGCCGCGGCTGTCGCGCTGCTCGTGCTCGGTGCGGCGGTCCTTGCGCTGGTTCCTGCAGGGCTGGGCGTCGACGGATGCAACCGTCGCACTCGATCGCGTGCGCATCGCGACCGTCACGCGCGGCGAGTTTCTCAGCGACGTCGCGGCGCAGGCCACCGTCGTGGCCGCGGTCAGCCCGACGTTGTATGCGCCAGCGGCCGGCACGGTGACCCTGAACCGCAATGCGGGCGACACGGTCAAGAAAGGCGACCTGCTCGCGACCGTCGAAAGTCCCGGATTGAAGAACGAGTTCGAGCGCGAGCGCGCCACGCTCGAGAGCCTCGTCGTCGACCTGCGCCGCCAGGAGATCGACGTTCGCCGCAAGGTCCTGCAGAGCCAGCAGACGGCCGATATGGCGGGTGTCTCGATCCGCGCGGCCGAGCGCGAGTTCGCGCGCGCCCAGGCGGCCTGGGACCAGAAGATCATCAGCCAGCGCGACTTCCAGCGGGCCCAGGACGAACTCGACGAGGCGAAGCTCACGCATCATCACGCGGTCGAGACCGCGGGCCTCGAGAAGGAAGGCCTCGAGTTCGAGTTGCAGACGCGCCGTCTGCAGCGCGACCGGCAGCAGTTGCTGGTCGAGGACCTCGAGCGCCGCGTCGGCGAACTGGCGGTGAAATCGCCGGTCGACGGCATGGTCGGCAACCTCGCGGTGACGCAGAAGGCCGCCGTGCAGCAGGACGCCGCGCTGCTCACCGTCGTCGATCTCTCGGCGCTCGAAATCGAGTTCCGCGTTGCCGAGACCTACGCCGGGACGATCGGCGTCGGCATGCAGGCCGACGTGTCGTACGGCGGCAAGACCTACGCGGGCGAAGTGAGCGCGATCTCGCCGGAAGTGCGCCAGGGCGAAGTCACCGGGCGCGTGCGCCTGCGCGAGATCCCGGCCGGCCTGCGCCAGAACCAGCGCGTCTCGGTGCGCATCCTGATGGACAAGCGCGACAACGTGCTCAAGGTGGAGCGCGGCGGCTTCTACGAAGCCGGCGGCGGCGCCACGGCCTACGTCGTGAACGACGGTGTCGCCGAGCAGCGCCCGATCACGACCGGCGCCGTCAGCGTGCGCGAGATCGAAATCGTCGATGGCCTGGCCGCTGGCGACTCGATCGTGATTTCCGACACCGAAGATTTCAAGAATGCGCCGCGCGTGCTGCTCGCGGACTGACGAACGAACGCAAGAGGACGAACCATGTTCGAAATGACCCAGGTGACGAAGGCCTACCGGACGGACCTGCTCGAGACGCACGCGCTGCGCGAGTTCAGCCTGAAGGTCGACAAGGGCGAGTTCGTCGCGGTGACCGGACCCTCCGGCTCCGGCAAGACCACGTTCCTCAACGTGGCGGGCCTGCTCGAGACGTTCGACTCCGGCAGCTACCGCCTCGACGGCGAGGACGTGAGCAGGCTCGACGACGACGCGCGCTCGAGGGTGCGCAACCACAAGATCGGGTTCATCTTCCAGAGCTTCAACCTGATCCCCGACCTCAACGTCTTCGACAACGTCGACGTGCCGCTGCGCTACCGGCGCCTGCCGGCTGCCGAGCGCCGTGAGCGGATCAACTCCGCGCTCGACCTCGTGGGGCTCTCCTCGCGCATGAAGCACCTGCCGTCGCAGCTGTCGGGCGGCCAGCAGCAGCGGGTCGCCATCGCACGCGCGCTCGCGGGCGATCCGGCGATGCTGCTCGCGGACGAGCCGACCGGCAACCTCGATTCGCTGATGGCGCGCCAGGTCATGGACCTGCTCGAGCAGATCAACGGCATGGGCGCCACGATCGTCATGGTCACGCACGACCCGGAACTCGCGCGCCGCGCGCACCGCAACGTGCAGGTCATCGACGGCCAGATCACGGACTACAAGCCGTACGAAGCGCATTCGGCGACGGTGACGGTGCTGCACCCGCCGGCGGCCGACGCCACTTACGGCTGAACGGGCAAGGAGGCTCCACCATGTTCGCCTACGACCTGCGCCTCGCGCTCGACAGCCTGAAGCGTCATCCGGGACTCTCGGCGCTGATGGTGCTCGCGATCGCGCTCGGCATCGCCGTCTGCACGGTGACGTTCACGATCTACCACGCGATGGCGACGAATCCGATCCCGGACAAGAGCAGCCAGCTCTACGCGGTGACGCTCGACACGTGGAGCGCCGAGCGCCCGTACGACGACGAGAAGCCGGAGCTGCCGCCGCAGCTGCTGACGTATCGCGATGCCATGTTCCTGCACGGCTCCAAGGCCGCGCCGCGCAGCGTGGTCATGTACAAGTCCGGCGCGCTGCTGCTGCCGGAGCGCAAGGGCGTCAAGCCGTTCAATGCCAAGTTGCGCGTGACGTCGCACGAGTTCTTCCCGATGTTCGACGTGCCGTTCCAGTACGGCCAGGGCTGGGACGCGGCGGCCGACGAGGGCCCGCAACCCGTCGTCGTGTTGAGCCACGAAACGAACGAAAAGGTGTTCGGCGGCGAGAACAGCGTCGGCCGGACGATCAAGCTGGGCAAGGTCGAGTACCGCGTCGTCGGCGTGCTGCAGCCGTGGGCGCCGAGCCCCAAGTTCTTCGACCTCAACAACGGCTCGTTCGAGGATCCCGAGGACGCCTACATCCCCTACGGCTGGGGCAAGGCGCTTGAGCTGCCCGTCTACGGCAACACCAACTGCTGGAAGCCCGAGGGCGGCGATACCTACCAGGACTTCCTGAACTCGGAGTGCATCTGGCTGCAGTTCTGGGCCGAATTGCCGACCGTCGCGGACCGCGACAAGTACCAGGCCTTCCTCGACAACTACGCGCGCAGCCAGAAGGCGGCGGGACGCATGCCGCGGCCGCTCAACAACCGGCTGTACGACGTCGAGCAGTGGCTCGACCGCAACGAGGTCGTGCAGCGCGACAACCGCGTGCTGATCGGCATCGCGCTGCTGTTCCTCGGCGTGTGCCTGGTCAACGTCGTGGGCCTGCTGCTCGCCAAGTTCCTGAACGCTGCGCCGCTCACGGGACTGCGCCGCGCGCTCGGCGCCAGCCGCCGCGACATCGTCCGCCAGCACATGACGGAGGTGCTGCTGATCGGCCTGGCGGGCGGCGTGCTGGGCCTGCTGCTCGCCGTCGGCGGCCTCGCCGGCATCCGCGCGATCTACGGCTCCGACTTCGCCCGCGGTTCGTACGAGCGCCTGACGGAGATCGACCCGGTCGTCGTGCTCGTCACGCTCGGGCTGTCGCTGCTGGCCGGCGCCATCGCCGGACTGTATCCGTCGTGGCGCATCGGCCGCACGGCGCCGGCCGTCTACCTCAAGACGCAGTAAGTTCGAAAGGACACCGACCCATGGACATCAAGCCCATCCTGAGTTCGCTGCGCCGCAGCCCGACCGGCGCCATCCTGGTGGCGCTGCAGATCGCGCTGGCGCTGGCGATCGTCGTCAATTCGCTGTTCATCATCGTGCAGCGGTTCGAGAAGGTGAACCGCGATCCCGGCATCGACGTGCCGAACATCTTCTTCGTCGGCTTCCGGTGCCGTCGAGCGACAAGTTCCAGGGCGAGGCGACGATGCGCGAGGACCTTAGGCCTGCTGCGCAGCCTGCCGGGCGTCGCAGGCGGCGACGATCGTCAATGCCGTGCCGCTGTCCGGCGGCGGCTCGAGCACCTCCATGTACACCGAGCCCAACGAGAAGGGCCGGCGCGGCGACATGAACTACTTCCAGGTCGACGAGCAGGGGCTCGAGACGTTCGGCGTCAAGCTGGCGGCGGGACGCAATTTCGACGCGTCGATCGTGACGATGCCGCCGAAGAACAGTTCGACGTCGCCTCCGGGAATCCTCGTCACGCGGGACGTGGCGAAGGAGCTGTTCCCGGACGAGTCCGCGCTCGGCAAGACGATCTACACCGGCACCAGCCAGCCGGTCACGATCCTCGGCATCATCGACCACATGCACGGCTCGTGGCCGGGCTGGGACAAGGTCGGCAACGTCGCGCTGTTCCCGGTGATCACCGACGAGACGTACGCCCGCTACATGGTCCGCGCCAAGCCGGGCCAGCGGGACGCGATGATGAGAGCTGGCGGAGGAGGCGCTGAACAAGCTCGACAACGGCCGCGTGATCCTGCGCGTGCGCTCGCTGGAGTACGTCGCGGCGACGACCTACGCGGACGATCGCGCGATGGCCGTCTACCTGGCTGTCGTCGTCGCGCTGCTGCTCGGGATTTCCGCGCTCGGCATCTTCGGCCTGGCGGCGTTCAACGTCAGCACGCGCACCAAGCAGATCGGCACCCGTCGGGCCGTCGGCGCGCGTCGCACCGACATCCTGCAGTACTTCCTGGCCGAGAACTGGCTGATCACGACCGTGGGCGTGGTCCTCGGCTGCGTGCTGGCGCTGGTGCTCGGCTACTGGCTCAGCACGACGTTCGAACTCCCGCGACTGAAGCTCTATTATCTGGTCTTCGGGGTGGTTGTGCTCTGGATCGTCAGCCTGGCGGCGGCGTTGCGGCCCGCGCGTCGCGCCTCGATGGTCTCGCCGGCCATCGCCACCCGCACGGTCTGACCTCGACGCGGAACAGGTTGCAGCCAGCGGAATGCAGGGACGTACGCTACTGGTCATCGACGACAACGACGCCGTGCGCACGGCGCTCGATGTCCTGTTGACGCTCGAGGGCGCGAAGGTCGAATGCGCCGCCACGCCGCGCGAAGGGCTGGAGCGCGTCGCGCGGGGAGGCATCGACCTCGTCATCCAGGACATGAATTTCCAGCGCGAGGCGACGTCGGGGGACGAGGGCATCGCGCTGTTCCGCTCGCTGCGGGCGGCCCAGCCCGACCTGCCGGTGGTGCTGCTCACCGCGTGGACGCAACTCGAGACCGCGGTCGAACTGGTGAAGGCCGGCGCCGCGGACTACCTCGCCAAGCCCTGGGACAACGCGCGGCTGGTGACGACGGTGCGCAACCTGCTGCAGCTGCATGCGGCGTTGGCGGCAGAGCGCGAACGCCTGGCGCGCGTCGATCGGTCGCACGCCGAACTCGCGGCGCGGTTCGACCTGCGCGGCATCGTGTATCGCAGCGCCGCCATGCATGCCGTCGTGCAGATGGCGACGCAGGTGGCGAGGGCCGACGTGCCGGTGCTCATCACGGGACCCAACGGCGCAGGCAAGGAAATCCTGGCCGAGATCATCCAGGCCAATTCTGCAGCGAAGAGCGGGCCGTTCGTGCGCGTGAACGCCGGCGCACTGCCGGCGGACCTGCTCGAGAGCGAGTTGTTCGGCGCGGAGGCCGGTGCCTACACCGGTGCGTCCAGGTCGCGCGAGGGCCGCTTCGAGGCGGCGAACGGCGGGACGCTCTTCCTCGACGAGATCGGCAACCTGCCGCTG
Source organism: uncultured Gammaproteobacteria bacterium (assembly GCA_963828265.1). GTDB lineage: Bacteria > Pseudomonadota > Gammaproteobacteria > Steroidobacterales > Steroidobacteraceae > RPQJ01. The sequence goes on from CAWHEA010000009.1 coordinate 208,806, forward strand.
ACGGGGCAGGCCAAGCTGTTGCGTGTGCTGCAGACCGGCGAGTTCGAGCGACTCGGATCGAGCCAGACCCGCAAGGTGAACGTCCGGATCGTCTCGGCGACCAATGCGCCCCTGGCCGAGGCCATCCGCCAGGGCCGCTTCCGCGAAGACCTGTACTACCGCCTCAACGTGATCGAACTGCAGGTGCCGCCGCTCGCCGATCGTCGCGACGACATCCTGCCGCTGGCAAGGCATTTCCTGGAGCCCGGGTACGAGCTGCTGCCGGACGCCGAGCGCGCACTGGTCCGTCATGACTGGCCCGGCAACGTGCGCGAATTGCGCAACAGCATTCGCCGCGCCTGCCTGCTCGCGAACTCGACGCGGATCGCGGCGCCCGACCTGATGCTGCCGGGATCGGGCACTTCCGGAACGTGGGAGGCATTGCCTGCCCGCGAGCCCGACCGCGACGAGATCGAAAGCGCGCTGACGCGCCATGAGGGCGTCATCGCCAAGGCCGCGCGCGAACTCGGCCTGTCGCGACAGTCGCTGTACCGGCGCATGGAAAAGCTCGGCATCGCGACCGGCAGCCAGGACGGGCGCTGAGCCATGCGGCAGCGGCGGGTGACTCTCTTGCTCGCGGCGCTCGGGCTGTTGACGCTCGTCGCGCTCGCCTCGACCAACCTCGATTGGCCTTACCGCGCAGCAGCCATGTTGTGCGCGACCATCGCCTACGCGGCGCTGGCCTGGGGTGTGCGGCGTTCGCTGCGACAGCAGGAGTTGGTGCTGGACGCGCTCGCCGACGGCATTTCGAGCCTGCACGACGCCGATTACAGCATGAGCATCGCCGAGCCGAGGGACGCCAAGCTGCGGAAGCTGGTGGCTGCCTACAACGCGCTCGGCGGCAAATTGCGCAGCCAGCGCCAGGATCTCTACCAGCGCGAACTGCTGCTCGACACCGTGATCCAGGCCTCGCCGCTGGCGCTGATCCTGACCAACGCCACCGGCACGATTCTCTACGCGAACCTTGCGGCCAGGCAGTTGCTTTCCGGCGGTCGCAAGCTCGAAGGGCTGGCGCTCTCGCCGTTGCTCGCGCCGATGCCGCCCTCGCTGCGCGAGGCGCTCGAGGACAATCGTGACCGGCTGTTCACGGCGAAAATCAAGGACGAGGCCGCAGGTCTTCCACGTCTCGCATCGCCAGTTCCTGTTGAACGGGCAGCCGCATCGGCTGCGCCTGCTGAAGCAGCTCACGCGCGAGGTCAATGCGCAGGAAGTCGCGATCTGGAAGCGCGTGATCCGCGTCATCGCGCACGAAATCAATAATTCGGTGGCGCCGATCGCGTCGCTCGCGCAGTCGGGCCAGCGCCTCGCCCTGCAACCCGACACGGCGCAGCTCACGCGCGTGTTCGGCGCGATCGAGGAGCGCATGTCGCACCTGGCGCAGTTCGTCGACGGCTACTCGCGCTTCGCGAAGCTGCCGCAGCCGCGCGCCGCACACGTCGACTGGCGCCGCTTCCTCGATTCGCTGCATGCCGTCGCGCCGTTCGCGCTGGATGGCATCGTGCCCGGCGAGATGGGCTGGTTCGATGAATCGCAGCTCGAGCAGGTGATGATCAACCTGCTCAAGAACGCTGCGGAAGCCGGCTCGCCGCCGTCGTCGACCGTCGTTGCCGTGCGTCCCGCGCGTGGCGGCTGGACCGTCGAGGTGCGCGACCGCGGCTCAGGGATGAGTCCGGACGTGCTGACCAACGCATTGCTGCCGTTCTATTCGACCAAGCCGGCGGGCAGCGGACTCGGCCTCACGCTGTGCCGTGAGATCGTGGAGGCGCACGGCGGCACGCTCGAAGCGGGCAACCGGACCGACGGGGAGGAGGGGGCCGTGGTCCGGTTCTGGCTGCCGCCGCCGCCTGCCGCGACCGGCTACGGGCTGCGGTCGTCCATCGAGCCCGCTTCGACCCAGACGCCGTAGCTGCACCGCAGGACCTGCGAGCCGCTCGCGACGAAATCGCCGTTGCGGAATTCGCTGCCGTTGAACCAGCACACCGCCTCGCCGGGCACCTGCTGGCGCACGACGTCGGTATCGATGTCTTCTTCGACGGCGATCGGGGAGTTGCGCAGTTCAGGATCGGGCGACCCGACCTGGGTGATTGAAACGTGCTCATGCAACATGGCCGTTCTCCCGTTTCATGTCGCCGACGTCATCCGGCATTTCATGGTAGCGCCGCCGCAAAGGCCGCGAACAGTCGGAATGTGCGCACAGCGAGCTCTGGCGTCCGATCCGGGGCCTTCCCCCGAGCTTGGAAAGGCAGACACGCGCTCGGGGGAAGGCCCCGGATCGGACGCCAGCGCTGCGCGGCGCTGGCACAGGGTTAGAATCCGCCGATGCAGCAACCATTGACCTTCGATTTCCTGCGCTCGCAGATCGTCGGCATCGATTCGGCGTTCGAGACGCCGTTCGGCCGGCGGCTGATGGTCTACTGCGATTACACGGCGTCGGGCCGCTGCCTGCTGTTCGTCGAGCGCTACCTGCAGCACCTGCAGCGCATCTACGCCAACACGCACACCGAGGACGACCTGACGGGTCGCAGCATGAGCCGCCTGCTGCACGAAGCGGAGCGCACCATCAAGCGCTCCGTGAACGCCGGCCCGCAAGGGCGCATCGTGGCCTGCGGCACGGGCGCGACCGGTGCGATCGACAAGCTGCAGCAGATCCTCGGCGTCGCGTTGCCGCCGGCCACGCGCAAGGTGGTGGGGGACCAGCTGCGCGCCTTCATGGGCGACGCGAAGTTCGAGGAGTTCCGCCGTTTCCAGCAGTCGCGGCAGCCCGTGGTCTTCGTCGGGCCTTACGAGCATCACAGCAACGAAGTCACCTGGCGGCAGGGCCTCGCGACGGTCGTCGAGGTGAACCTCGCGGCCGATGGCAGCGTGGACGTCGAGCACCTCGAGCACCTGCTGCAGTGTGCCGGAGTACCAGGGCCGCCTGCGCATCGGCTCGTTCTCGGCGGCGTCGAACGTCACCGGCATGCGCTCGCCCGACGCGCGAGATCGCGAAGCTGCTGCATGCCCACGATGCGTACGCGTGCTTCGACTACGCCGCGAGCGCGCCCTACGTCGAAATCGACATGAATCCCGCGCCGGACGCGGACGGGTGGCGACGCTTCGTACGACGCCGTCTTCCTGTCGCCGCACAAGTTCCTCGGCGGTCCGGGTTCGAGCGGCGTGCTGGTCTTCAACGAGCGGCTGTATTCACGCGACCTGCCGCCGAGCGTCGCGGGCGGCGGCACCGTCGATTACGTCAGCCCGCACGACCAGGACTTCATCGCCGACATCGAAGAGCGCGAGAAGGCCGGCACGCCGGGCGTGCTGCAGACGATGAAGGCGGCGCTGGCGATGGACCTCAAGCAGAAGGTCGGCGTCGAGCGCATCGAGGCGCGCGAGCACGAGCTGCTGCGCCGCGCGATGCAGCAGTGGTCGGCCAATGCGAGCATCGAGATTCTCGGCAATCCCGATCCGCAGCGGCGCATCGGCATCGTGTCGTTCAACCTGCGCGACGCGCGCGGACGTTACCTGCATCCGAAGTTCGTGACGGTGCTGCTCAACGACCTGTTCGGCATCCAGTCACGCGCCGGTTGCTCGTGCGCCGGTCCCTACGGTCACCGACTGCTGGGCATCGACGAGACGACGTCGGAGCAGTACCGCGACTGGGTGCGCAAGGGCTTCCAGGGCATCAAGCCCGGCTGGTGCCGCGTCGGGTTTCACTACGCGATGGACGATGCGGATGCCCAGTTCATCACGGACGCGGTCGATTTCGTCGCGCAGCAGGGGCACTGCTTCCTGCCGCTGTACGAGTTCGACCCGCCGACGGGCATGTGGACGCACCGCGAGTTCCAGGAGCAGCACGAGCGCTTCTCGATCGAGGCCGCGCTCGAATCCAAGGGCTGTGAGCAGACCGCGCTGCCCACGCAGGAACGCGTGCGTCTCTACGCGGAATGCCTGCAGGAGGCGAGGGCGCTGGCCGCGCAGGCTCGGTGACCCGCAGCCGGGAACCTGCAGCAAGGAGTTCGAATTCGGCGAGCTGCAGTTCTTCAATCTGTAAGCGCGCCCTGCGCAGACAACGAGTCAAAGACCGAGTACGAGACGCAATCCTTCGTCCACGTGGCGCATCGTGGTGCCCGGGACTGCACGGACTCTCTGCGTGAGCAACTGACGGTCGAGCGTAACGACCTGGGAGACGTTCACGACGGACGGCTTCGCCAGGCCGGATTCACTCCGGCCCATGCGCACGTTTCCGGGCGAATCCGCCAATGCCAGGTTCGACGTGATGACGGCCGCCACGACCGTCGCAATGCGGCTCTGGTTGAAAGGGTCCGACTGAATCACCAGCACGGGCCTGCGAAAGCCGGGGCCGGAGCCGGTCGGTGCCGGCAGCGATGCCCACCAGACCTCACCACGCTTCATCGGCGAGATTCTTGCAGTTGGGCGCGCTGCAGTGCAGGCTCGATTTCTGACGATTGCGCGCCGTATAGCGCGTTCAGGCGGGCGGTTACCTCTTCGGCGCCGCGCGCGCTGAGGTAGGTGGCCAAGGCGTCGCTGTACAACTGGCTGCGGGAAATGCCGAGCTGGCGCGCGAGGTGCTCACCGGCTTCGAACACCTCGTCCGGCACGGAAATGGCGATCTTCATACCAAGACGGTATCACCATGGTATGACCAATGCAATTGGCGTCGCCGCAGCCGGTCAGGCTTCCTGCGCAATCGGGGCGCCGGCGTGGGAGACGTCGTGCCGCGCGAACTGCTCGGCCAGGAACGCTTCGCCACGTTCGAGGATGAAGTAGCGAAACGCCTCGGCGGCCGGCGACAGCGTCTTCGCCTGGTTGTTGACGACGTGCCAGCGCCGCATCACCGGCAGGCCCTGCACCTCGGGCACGGCGATCAGGCCGTGGTCGAGTTCGAGCCCGAGCGTGTGCAGCGACAGCAGCGAGATTCCCATGCCGGCCATCACGGCCTGCTTGATCGCCTCGTTGCTCGACATCTGCATCGCGACGCGCGCCTTCATGTGGTGCGCCATCATGAATTCGTCCAGCGCCGCGAGCGTGCCCGAGCCCGGCTCGCGCACGATGAAGCCTTCTTCCTGCAGCGCGCGCGCCGGGACGCGTTCCATCTGCGTGAACGGATGGTCGACCGCCGTCACCAGCACGTGCGGATGCATCGCGAACGGCTCCGCGCGAGTGGGCCAGGACTGCGGCGGCCGTCCCATGATCGCGAGCTCGACCGCGCCCTGCTGCATCAGCGTCACGACCTCGTCGCGGTTGTTGCAGACCTGCAGGCGGATCTCGACGCCGGGGTGGTCGTCGCGAAAGCTCGCCAGCATCCGCGGCACGAAGTACTTGGCCGTGCTGACCATGCCCACGTCGAGCGTGCCGGTCTTGAGGCCGCGGAAACGGGCGACCACGTCCTCGGCATCACGCATGGCGACGAGCACGCGGCGGGTGTAGGCGAGGAGGTACTCGCCGACCGTGGTCAGCGAGACCTTGCGGCTGGTCCGGTCGAACAGCGGCAAGCCGACTTCGACTTCCAACTCCTTGATTTGCATGGAAACGGCGGGCGGGGAGAGGTTCAGTTCCTCGGCCGCGCGGGCAAAGCTCAGGTGCTTCGCGACCGAGGCGAAGACCCGCAACTGCCGCAGGGACACGTTTTTCATGGAAATGGCGTGGTACTCACTCTGTCTCCGGGAAATAGGGGACGCTCCCCTATTTCCAGAAAGGTGAGCGTCCCCTGTTATCCCGTGACCATTCAGTGAAGCTGAATGCTGAAGTCAGAATATATGACTTCAGCTAAATGATCGAGCCCCCTACATTGGCAGCCACGTTCAATCCCCACACAGAGGGCCCGGCATGGCCACCGCACCTGAGATCGTCGGACAGCACCAGATCACCGACAAGAAGAAGCGCTACAGCGCCGGCGTCCTCAAGTACCGCCAGATGGGGTACTGGGACGCCGACTACGTGCCCGAAGGAAACGGACACGATCTGCCTGTTCCGGATCACGCCGCAGGAAGGCGTGGACCCGGTCGAGGCCGCCGCTGCCGTGGCCGGCGAATCGAGCACCGCGACCTGGACCGTGGTGTGGACCGATCGCCTCACGGCCTGCGACACCTACCGCGCCAAGGCCTTCAAGGTCGAGCCGGTGCCGAACATTCCCGGCCAGTACTTCGCGTGGGTGGCCTACGACATCATCCTGTTCGAAGAAGGCTCGATCGCGAACATGACCGCGAGCCTCATCGGCAACGTGTTCAGCTTCAAGCCGCTCAAGGCCGCGCGCCTCGAGGACATCCGCATCCCGGTCGCGTACGTGAAGACGTTCAAGGGCCCGCCGACGGGCCTGGTCGTCGAGCGCGAGCGCCTCGACAAGTTCGGCCGTCCGCTGCTCGGCGCCACCACCAAGCCGAAGCTCGGCCTCTCGGGCCGCAACTACGGCCGCGTCGTGTACGAAGGCCTGAAGGGCGGCCTCGACTTCATGAAGGACGACGAGAACATCAACTCGCAGCCGTTCATGCACTGGCGCGATCGCTTCCTCTACGTGATGGACGCGGTGAACAAGGCGAGCGCCGCGACCGGTGAAGTGAAGGGCTCGTACCTGAACATCACCGCCGCGACGATGGAAGAGATGTACGAGCGCGCCGAGTTCGCCCGCGACCTGGGCTCGATCATCGTCATGGTCGACCTCGTGATCGGCTGGACGGCCATCCAGAGCATGGCCAACTGGTGCCGCAAGAACGACATGCTCATGCACATGCACCGCGCGGGTCACGGCACGTACACGCGGCAGAAGAACCACGGCGTCAGCTTCCGCGTGATCGCGAAGTGGCTGCGCCTCGCGGGCTGCGATCACCTGCACACGGGCACGGCCGTCGGCAAGCTCGAAGGCGATCCGCTCACGGTGCAGGGCTACTACAACGTCTGCCGCGACAGCTACACCAAGCAGGACCTGCCGCGCGGCCTGTTCTTCGACCAGGACTGGGCCGACCTCAAGAAGGTCATGCCCGTCGCGAGCGGCGGCATCCACGCCGGCCAGATGCACCAGTTGCTGGACCTGTTCGGCGACGACGTGGTGCTGCAGTTCGGCGGCGGCACGATCGGTCACCCGGCCGGCATCCAGGCCGGCGCCGTCGCCAACCGCGTGGCGCTCGAGTGCATGGTGAAGGCGCGCAACGAAGGCAAGGACATCGTCAACGAAGGTCCGGCGATCCTGCAGAAGGCCGCGCAGTTCTGCACGCCGCTGAAGCAGGCGCTCGATACGTGGGGCGACATCACCTTCAACTACACGTCGACCGACACGTCCGACTACGCCGTCACGCCGACCGCCTCCAACTGACCCAAGAGCGCACGGAGACCACCACCATGATGACCAATCCGACCGGGCGCCTCACGCAGGGCCAGTTCAGCTTCCTCCCCGACCTGACGGACGCCGAGATCGCGCTGCAGATCGAGTACGGCCTGAAGAAGGGCTACGCCTGGGCCGTCGAGTACACCGACGACCCGCATCCCCGGAATACGTACTGGGAAATGTTCGGCATGCCGATGTTCGACCTGAGCGACGCGGCCGGCGTGATGCTGGAACTGAAGAGCTGTCGCGACACGTTCCCGCGCACTACATCCGGCTGGTCGCGTTCGATTCGACGCGCGGCGTGGAAACGATCGTGATGAGCTTCATCGTCAACCGTCCTGCGGTCGAGCCGGGCTTCGGCCTGGTGCGCCAGGAGACGAACGGGCGCACGATGCGCTACACGATCCGCGGCTACGAGGCCGATCGGGCGGAAGGCGAGCGGTACCGCAAGTAACGGAGCGGACGGGGGCCATGTACAACATTCCGGGGTCTGCCACCTCTCCGCGCAGCGGGTGCCTCGCCCGCTGCGGACACCTCTCCCGCTGCAGCGGGAGAGGGGGTAAAGATGGCGCGCACGGTCGCCGAGGTGATGGCGCAATCCCAGGCCGGCGACGTGCTCGACGAACTCGATCGCGAACTCGTCGGCCTCGCCCCGGTCAAGGCCCGCATCCGCGACATCGCGGCGCTGCTGGTCATCGACCGCCTGCGCATGAACCAGGGCCTGCAGGCGCAGACGCCGAGCCTGCACATGTCCTTCACGGGCAACCCCGGCACGGGCAAGACGACCGTCGCGTTGCGCATGGCGCAGATCCTTCATCGCCTGGGCTACATCCGCAAAGGCCACCTCGTCGCCGTGACGCGCGACGACCTCGTCGGCCAGTACGTCGGCCACACCGCGCCAAAGACGCGCGAGGTGCTGAAGAAAGCGATGGGCGGCGTGCTGTTCATCGACGAGGCGTACTACCTCTACCGCCCGGACAACGAGCGCGACTACGGCCAGGAAGCGATCGAGATCCTGATGCAGGTGATGGAGAACAACCGCGACGACCTCGTCGTGATCCTGGCGGGCTACGGCGACCGCATGGAGACGTTCTTCCAGTCGAACCCCGGCATGCGCTCGCGCATCGCGCATCACCTCGAGTTCCCGGACTTCGCCGAAGGCGAGTTGCTGCGCATCGCGGAGATGATGCTGGAGCAGCAGAACTACCGGTTCGGCCCGGGCGCGCGCGAAGTCTTCCAGGAATACATCGCGCACCGCATCCGCCAGCCGCAGTTCGCCAACGCCCGCAGCGTGCGCAACGCGCTCGACCGTGCGCGGCTGCGGCAGGCGAGCCGGCTGTTCGCGAACCCCGACAAGGAGCTGACGGTGGACGACCTCAGCACCATCGAATCGCCCGACATCCGCGCGAGCCGGGTGTTCGACCTCGGCGCCGCAGCGACCCCAAAGAACTGACGATCAGCGAAAGGGCACACCCATGCATCTCGGCCGCACGACACTGTCCAAGTTCCTGATCCAGCAGCTCGAAGGCATCGAGGGTTCGCGCGACCTGGGCGCGCTGCTCATCGACGTCGCCGCGGCAGTCAAGACGATCTCGTCGATGGCCGCCAAAGGCGCGCTCGGCGGCTACCTCGGCAAGGCCGGCACGGAGAACGTGCAGGGCGAGCAGCAGGTGAAGCTCGACGTCGCCTCGAACGACGTGATCCTGAAGAGCTGCGAATGGGGTGGCCTCGTCGCCGGCATGGCATCGGAAGAGCTGGACGACCCGTACCCGATTCCCGCGGAGTTTCCGCGCGGACGCTTTCTGCTGGTCTTCGATCCTCTCGACGGCTCGTCGAATGCCGACGTGAACGTCTCGGTCGGCACGATCTTCTCGATCCTGCGCCACGACAGGAAGGACGCGCCGAAGGTCGAGGACTTCCTGCAGAAGGGCATCGAGCAGGTGGCCGCGGGCTACGCGATCTACGGCCCGTCGACGATGCTGGTGCTCACGGTCGGCAAGGGCACGCACGGCTTCACGCTCGATCGCGAGGTCGGCAACTTCATCCTGACGCACCCCGACCTGCGCATTCCCGAGGACACCAGCGAGTTCGCGATCAACACCAGCAACGCGCGGTTCTGGGAGATTCCCGTGCACCGCTACGTCACGGAGTGCCAGGACGGCAAGTCCGGCGAGCGCGGCCGCGACTTCAACATGCGCTGGATCGCGTCGATGGTGGCCGAGGTGCATCGCATCCTGGTGCGCGGCGGCGTGTTCATGTACCCGCGCGACACCCGCGATCCCGAGAAGCCCGGGCGCCTGCGCCTGATGTACGAAGCCAGCCCGATCAGCTTCCTGGTGGAGCAGGCGGGCGGCGCCGCGTCGACAGGACGCGCAGCGGCTCATGGAGCTGTTGCCGCACCAGCTGCACCAGCGCGTGCCGGTGATCCTGGGCTCGAAGAACGAAGTGGAGCGCATCGTGCGTTACCACTGGGAGCACGACAAGGGCATCGACCGCCGCTATTCGTCGCCGCTGTTCAACGAGCGGTCGCTGTTCCGCCCTGGCGCGAACTGACGACGCGCGCACGGAACACCGACGCCACCTGGACGACGACAGCCAGACGAACGAACAACTTTCCTGCGAGCACGCACATGTCCACCAAGCATCCCGTCATCGCCGTCACTGGTTCCTCGGGCGCCGGCACCAGCACCGTCATGAAGAGCTTTTCGCACATCTTCCGTCGCGACGGCATTCAAGGCGCAGGTGATCGAGGGCGACTCGTTCCATCGCTACGACCGCGTCGAGATGCGCGCGAAGGTGAAGGCGGCCGACACGGGCGAAGGCCCGCAGATCAGCCACTTCGGCCCGGAGTCGAACCTGCTGGCCGACCTCGCGACCGCGTTCGAGACCTACGGGCAGACGGGTGGCGGCAAGGTGCGCCGCTACGTGCACGACGAGCACGAAGCGAAGGAACTCGGCAGCGCGCCCGGCACCTTCACCGAGTGGCAGCCGATGGCCGAGGGCAGCGACCTGCTGTTCTACGAAGGGCTGCACGGCGGTTACGTCGGCCCGGAGGCGGACGTGGCGAAGCACGTCGACCTGCTGGTCGGCGTGGTGCCGATCATCAACCTCGAGTGGATCCAGAAGCTGCACCGCGACAAGACGCAGCGCGGCTACAGCCAGGACGCGGTGGTCGACACCATCCTGCGCCGCATGCCCGACTACGTGAACCACATCTGCCCGCAGTTCAGCCGCACGCACGTGAACTTCCAGCGCGTGCCGACGGTGGACACCAGCAACCCGTTCATCGCCGCCGACATCCCGACGGCGGACGAGTCGATGGTCGTCATCCGCTTCGCGAACCCGAAGGGCATCGACTTCCCCTACCTGCTGTCGATGCTCGACGACTCGTGGATGTCACGACCGAACAACATCGTCGTGCCGGGCGGCAAGATGGGCCTGGCGATGCAGCTGATCCTGACGCCGCTGATCCTGCGGCTCATGGATCGCAAGCGGCGGGCGTGACCCTGCTCCCTCTCCCGCTTTGGAGGGGAGGGGCTCAGGGCTCCAAGTCGGCCGTGAACCCGATGCCACGACGCTTGCTTGACGGCGCGGACATAAGATTTCGAATCGCAGACAAAATCGCGGCAATGGCGTCGTCATGATCGCGGTACTTCTTTTCGAGCTCGTCCAGCTGACGTGTGAGTTTCGCATTCGATTCGAGAAGCCTCCTCAGTTGCACGAATGCGCGCACGATGAAGACGCTCATTTCGACCGCTCGAGGGCTGTTCAGAACTGTTGCCGCCATGAGTGCGCCATGCTCGGTGAAGGCAAGAGGGGCGTAGCGGGGATCCCGGTGTCTCTGGGAACCGGTCACAAATTGTGACCGGTTCAGCGGCCGTCACTTCTGCTGAGGTCAGGCGAAGACAGGAAGTCCGCGGGAAACCGAGCGGAGTTCCGTTTCACGGCTTGGTTCAAAGCCTTGGTAGCGAACGCCGTACAGGGCGGCCAGTTCCGCATCGAGCAGCACGCGTTGGCTGCGCACAACGACGATCGACTGTGTGATCATCTCGATCGCATTCGTGTCTTCTGTCTTGATATTCATGTCCAGCTGTATTCCTCGGCGGACGCTGCGCCGAGAAATCTATAGCCCACGTGACGATCTGCAGCCCGGCTCGATTTGCGATGGGTTGACGCAAATTGAACGGTTATTGCCGAGTGTCCCGCATGCTTGAAGCCATCCTCTGGGACGTCGACGGCACGCTCGCCGAAACCGAGCGCGACGGTCACCTGGTCGCGATGAATGCGGCGTTCAGTGAGCTCGACATCCCATGGCGCTGGGACGAACGCCGCTACGGCGAACTGCTGCGCGTCGCCGGCGGCTTCGAGCGACTGCTGTTCGACATGGAGTCGCAGCCGCTCGCGCCAGCCTCGATGGACGAGCGGCGTGTTCTCGCCCAACGCATCCATGTGCTCAAGAACCAGCGCTACAAGGAACTCGTAGAGAGCGGCGCGTTGCCTTTGCGCCCCGGCGTGCGCGAGCTGTTCGACGAATGCGGGGCCTCTGGCGTTCGCATGGCGGTCGTCACCACGACGAGCCGCGGCAACGTCGCTGCACTGCTCGGCGCGCACCTCGGCCCGCAATGGCGAGACCGCTTTGCCGCGGTGGTGTGCGCCGAAGACGCGCCGGTGAAGAAGCCCGACCCGCAGGCGTATCGACTCGTGCTCGAGCGCCTGCAGCTGCGAGCCGAGCAGACGGTTGCGATCGAAGATTCGGCCATGGGGCTGGCAGCGGCGACCGCGGTCGGAATCCCGGTCGTCATCACGCGCAGCATTTACTTCTCGGACGATCCCGTGCCGGGCGCGCTGGCAGTCGGGCCGTCGCTCGGCACGCGCGCGGGCTGGTCGCCCGGCCTGGATGGGAAGCCGGGCAGGGTAGGGCTGGCCGACATCCGCCAATGGCACGAATCCCGCGGCTGATGTTGTAGTCTTCCCTTCTTTCCCGCGTCTCCCGCGTCAGCGGGAGAGGGTTGGGGTGAGGGTTTCGACATGGCCACCGGATGGGCCGGCGACGGCGCCGTGCAACAGCAGATCGACGACAGCATCGAGGACGCGATCAAGCGCGCCCGTGCCCAGCTGCCGAGCGGGCCGAGCCTGAGTCATTGCGAAGAATGCGGCGAGGCGATTCCCGAGCCGCGGCGCCTGGCCGTGCCCGGCGTGCGGCTGTGCCTGCCGTGCCAGGAAGAGCGGGATCAGGCCCAGGGCGCGGCCAGCCTGTACAACCGGCGCGGCAGCAAGGACAGCCAGTTGCGCTGAGCGCTAGCTGCTCTTCAGCAGTTCGAACGTGTCGAGCTTCGCTGCCTTGCGATCGAAGGTGACGGTGTGACTGCAGTCCGGCCGTGCGGTTGGTCTGCCCGATCAGGCAGTCGGCAAAATCTGCCGGCCCAGCCCTGTATTCGACCAGTGCCGCGCGCAACGTCCGTCGATGACTCGACCTGCAGTTGAATCGTCTCCATGATCCGCTCGATCGCGTCCGCGATCTGGTGTCGTCGAGTAGCCGTAGCCAGCCGCGAGCGTCCAGGCGATCTCGGCCAGCACGATGTTCGACACGAATCCGGGATCGTCGGAGGTGCAGCGGTCGCGAATGAAGTTGCGTGCAGCCGTGGTCTGCCTGGGCGTCATCGCGCAACGATCAGCCGAACCAGGACGTTGGTATCAATCCCGATCATGACGCGAGAACTTCTCTGCGACCGCTCGGGCGATGGCCTCGTCCATTTCCTCGATGGTCAACGCCCGCTTCGGCTTCGGCAGGATGCCGACGAGTTCGCCGATGTCCCGCTTGGCCGGCAGCAGCCGCACGCGGCCGTCCTCCTCGACGAGGAACCGGACGCGGTCGCCGGGCTTGAGGCCGAGCTTGAGCCGCACGTCCTTGGGCACCGTGATCTGTCCCTTGCTGGTCATCTTGGCTTCGCTCATGACGCCTTACCAAATTCAATATTCCTTACTTAGTGTAAGGCGAAATTGAGTCGGGCGGGTTCCCGGCATTCCAATTCCTGTCGAATGCGGCTGCATCACGCCAAATTCGCGCGATTCATCGAGATTTGGCTGCTGCCGCTGTCCTTGACGGGGGGAGAGCCCTCGGGTCTAATTTCGGGCTCTCTGCAGGCCGGCCTCCGCCGGAACCTACCGTGGCCGGGTAGCTCAGTTGGTAGAGCAGCGGATTGAAAATCCGCGTGTCGATGGTTCGATTCCGTCCCCGGCCACCACTTCCAAGTTTTTGATTTGCAACGAGTTTTCGGGCATCACCCGCGGACTATCGGGCGCCGATTTGCCCGAAATTGGGCTGACCCGCGGACTATCGGAAACTGGGCCATTCGATGCCCCGGGGCGGGCGGCGGGGCTGGCGATCTGGGAACCTGGGAGGCTGGCGACCTGCGGGGGCGGGTCGGCGGGGTGCCCCGGCGGGGCCCGACGTTGCCCCGGAGTGGGCGCGGGTGCGACGCGCGGGGGCGGGGCATGACGGCCCCCATGGGGCGGGCCCGGCGGGGCGGAGGCGGGGAGAGGGAAGTGCGCTCGAAGTGGCCGCGAGAACTCCAATCGATGTGGCTTCGCGGTGAGGCGGCCGCCGGCGGGCTCACGGCGTGCGCCTCCAGATTTTCCAATACCTCCCCGACGGGGCTCCTCTCGCATTAATGGGCAGCGGCAGACGGTCAATCAGCATTCAGGATGCAATTCACGCTCGGGGAAAGTCCGATCTGGCCGTTGCGATCTTTCGTGCTGTTAGGCAAGCGCCACTGACGCGATACTGAGCGACCGGTTGGTGACACCAGGATGTAGCTGGGCGTAGGAGACGACGTGGCCGAAGGTGTGTTGGTGTTCGAGGGAATGAAGGTTGGGGTACTCCCTGGAGACCTGACGATCGACGTGGGTGAATCCGGATCAATCAATTCAAGGCTCATCCTTTCCACGGCCTACAACGTTCTCCCCATTTGGCTGCGCATCGCAAATGATCAGCTACTTCAAGCTGAACGAGCATGTGACGCAATCAAAGTTCGGTGGGGGACCAACGACGAAGTTAATCGTGAACTCTTAGTTGCAGAGCTGGAGCCATCACTTCAGATCTTTGTGGCCTGTGGGATCGCGCTCGACGCTTTATATGATCAACTGCGCGAATTCGCCAAGCTCACCCAAGCCGACATCCAGAGCTGGAAGGACAATGGAACAGCGCGAGATAGGCAAATTGCTGAAGTCATACGGCGAGTGTACAAACTTGATGCGCACGCCACGGGTCAGTTCAAGCAGAACATTTCGGAGATTTTAAAGTATCGAGATATGGCGGTTCATCCGTCCCTTGAGCTGAAGCAGGCCTGCAGTCGCCCCGATATCCCTGTCGGCGTCGACTGGAAATTTTCCGCGTACAAGTACTCCAATGCAGCAAGATGCTTCAAATCCACTATGGAAATGCTTTTGCATCTGCACGAGCGGAAGAGCGGGATAAGCGACGTTGATCAACAGATGGCAAACGTCGTGAAAGCGTTGGTGCAGCTGAAGGTCGTAACTTGGAATGCTAGTTGACGTGCTCTGTCCAAGCATTCCTCGCGGATCACCCAACACATGCTTTTAGGCAGCACGTTCAAGGCAAAGCGCCTGAAGCGTGATGTTACGCCGCTTGACCGCTATCGGTAGAATCGGCACCCTGAATGCCCGATAAAGAAGCCACCGCCCGCATCAAGATCAACAAGCTGCTCGAAGCGGCTGGCTGGCGTTTCTTCCCGGAAGGCGACGCGCCCGCCAACATCCGCCTCGAACCCAGCGTCACGATCAAGTCAGCCGACCTGGACGCGCTCGGCGACAACTTCGAGAAGACCGCAAAGGGCTTCATCGACTTCCTGCTGCTCGACGCCAAGGGCTTCCCGCTCCTCGTCCTCGAAGCCAAGGCCGAGGACAAGAATCCGCTCGTCGGCAAGGAGCAGGCCCGCAAGTACGCCCAGTCCCAGAACTGCCGCTTCGTCATCCTCTCCAACGGCAACCTGCACTACTTCTGGGATCTCGAACGCGGCAACCCCTACGTCATCACCTCGTTTCCGACACCCGACTCGGTCACCGGCTACCAGAAGGTCACGCCCAATCCGCAGCGCCTGATCGAAGAGCAGGTCGGCGAGGACTACATCGTTCTCACCCAGCGCCCGAACTACCAGTCGGAGGCCGGGTGGCAGAACGAAGCGGAGCGCCCCGGCTACATCCAGGCCAACAAGCTGCGCTTTCTCCGGCCCTATCAGCTCAAGGCCATCCACAGCCTTCAGGCCGCAGTCGGCGACGGCAAGGACCGCTTCCTGTTCGAGATGGCCACCGGCACCGGCAAGACCCTGACCGCCGCCGCCGTCATCAAGCTCTTTCTCCGCTCCGGCAACGCGCGGCGCGTGCTGTTCCTGGTGGATCGCCTCGAGCTGGAGGACCAGGCCAAGAAGGCCTTCGCAGCGGTGCTGTCCGCCGACTTCCAGACGGTCATCTACAAGGAGAACCGCGACGACTGGCGACGCGCGGAGATCGTCGTCACCACCGTGCAGTCCCTGCTCTTCAACAACAAGTACCAGAAGCTCTTCTCGCCGACCGACTTCGATCTCGTCATCTCCGACGAAGCGCACCGCTCCATCGGCGGCAACGCCCGCGCCGTGTTCGACTACTTCATCGGCTACAAGCTGGGCCTCACCGCCACGCCGCGCGACTACCTCCGCCGGTTCGACAGCTCAAAGCCGGGCACCCGCGACCCGCGCGAGGCCGAGCGCCGCCTGCTGCTCGACACCTACCGCACCTTCGGCTGCGAGAACAGCCAGCCGACCTTCCGCTACTCCTTGCTCGATGGCGTGAAGGAGGGCTTCCTGATCAATCCGACCGTGGTGGACGCCCGCACCGAGATCACCACCACGCTGCTTTCCGAAGAGGGCTTCGTCGTCTCGTTCACCGACGACACCGGCGAGGATCAGCAGCAGGCCTTCAAGCAACGCGAGTTCGAGAAGCGCTTCTTCGCGGACGCCACCAACCAGCTCTTCTGCAAGACGTTTCTGGAAAACGCCCTGCGCGACCCGGTCAGCGGCGAGATCGGCAAGTCGATCATCTTTGCCGTCAGCCAGAACCACGCCGCCAAGCTGGCGCAGATTCTCAATCAGATGGCCGACCGCATGTTCCCCGGCAAGTACCAGTCCGACTTCGCCGTGCAGGTCACCTCCCAGATACCCGACGCCCAGCAGTTCACCATCAACTTCACCAACAACAACCTGCTCGGCTCGGGCAACTTCATCCCCGCCTACAAGACCAGCAAGGCGCGCGTCTGCGTGACGGTCGGCATGATGACCACCGGCTACGACTGCACCGACATCCTCAACCTCGGCCTCTTCCGCCCGATCTTCTCGCCCACCGACTTCATCCAGATCAAGGGACGCGGCACCCGCAAGCACGACTTCCGCGAGCAGCTCTTCGACGACAGCCTCAAGGAAGGCGTGCAACAGCCCATCGAAGACCGCCTTCAAGCTCTTCGACTTCTTCGCCAACTGCGAATACTTCGAGGAAGAGTTCAACTACGACGAAGTGCTGAAGCTCCCGCCGCCCAAAGGCAAGGGCAGCGAGCGACGGGGGAGGCCAAGGCCCGGTGGTCGTGGGCGGCACCTACGAGCACCTCGGCGCCGACATCCTCTCGATGATCAAGGAAGAGACCATCGGCTCGAGGGCATGAAGATCGACCGCATGTTCTTCGAGAAATTCGAGGACGTCGATCCGCGCCAACGACACCATCGCCGCCGCCGTCGAGGCCGGGCAGTGGGACCGCGTCATCGATTACGTGAACCGCGAGGTCTTCGACAAGCCCGAGGAGTACTACACCCTCGACAAGCTGCGCAAAGCCGCCGCCGTGGATCGCCGCCTGACCTGCGCGAGATTCTGGAGAAGATCTTCGGCCTCATCCCGCGCTTCAAGTCCAAGGACGAGCTGCTGGAGGAGGAGTTCTCCAAGTTCGTCGCCGACTACAAGCCCGAAGAGGCCGACGGCCATCCCGGCCATCAAGACCTACTTCAAGGCCTACGTCACCAGCGACCAGGTCCGCGACATCATCGAGAGCAGGCAGTTCACCGATCTGGCGACCAATCCGGTCTTCTCCACCCGCGACTTCAAGGCCGTGCCGGCGAAGTACCGCACGCTCATCCCGAATACATCAAGGACTACGTCTCCTTGAATCAGTTCGCCGCCTGAAGGAGACCTCATGCTCGACACCGACACCAAACGCCGCATCGACACCGCCCGCGACATCCTCGTCGGCAAAGTCCCCGACCCCAAGTCCCAGGTCGAGCAGATCACCATCGCCCTGATCTACAAGTTCATGGACGACATGGACGCCGAGTCCGAGGAACTCGGCGGCAAGCGCAAGTTCTTCACCGGCGACTTCGCCCGCTACGGCTGGGCCAAGCTCATGGCGCCCTGCGCTCGGCGGCCACGAGATGCTCGGCCTCTACGCCGAAGGCATCACCAAGATGCCCGAGAACCCCGGCATCCCGCCGCTCTTCCGCGACATCTTCAAGAACGCCTACCTGCCGTACCGCGACCCCGAGACGCTCAAGGCCTTCCTCAAGATCATCGACGAGTTCAGCTACGACCACAGCGAGCGCCTCGGCGACGCCTTCGAGTATCTGCTCTCCGTCCTCGGCTCGCAGGGCGATGCCGGCCAGTTCCGCACCCCGCGCCACATCATTGATTTCATGGTCGAGGTCATCGCCCCGAAGAAGAACGAGACCATCCTCGACCCCGCCTGCGGCACCGCCGGCTTCCTCATCTCCGCCTACAAGCACATCCTCCGCGCCAACACCGACGCCAAGGGCCACAGCACCCTCACGCCCGACGAAAAGGGCCGCCTCGCCAAGAACTTCAAGGGCTACGACATCTCGCCCGACATGGTGCGCCTCTCGCTGGTGAACCTCTACCTGCACGGCTTCACCGATCCGCACATCTACGAATACGACACCCTCACCTCCGAGGAGCGCTGGAACGAGTTCGCCGACGTCATCCTCGCCAACCCGCCCTTCATGTCCCCGAAAGGCGGCATCAAGCCCCACAAGCGCTTCTCCATCCAGGCCAAGCGCAGCGAAGTCCTCTTCGTGGACTACATGGCCGAGCACCTCACGCCCACCGGCCGCGCCGGCATCATCGTGCCCGAGGGCATCATCTTCCAGAGCCAGACCGCCTACAAAGACCTGCGGAAGATGCTCGTCGAAAACTCCCTCGTCGCCGTCGTCTCCCTCCCGGCGGGCTGTTTCAATCCCTACTCCGGGGTGAAGACCTCGCATCCTCATCCTCGACAAATCCCTCGCCCGGCAGAGCGACACCATCGCCTTCTTCAAAGTGGAGAACGACGGCTTCGGCCTCGGCGCCCAGCGCCGCGCCATCGAGAAGAACGACCTCCCGCAGGTCCAAGCCGAACTCGCCGCCTACCTCCAAGCCCTCCGCTGCCAAAGCGTCCACCGCCGACCATCCTCGCCCTCACGTCCACCGGCCAGATCGTGCCGAAAGAAAAGATCGCCGCGAATGGCGACTACAACCTCAGCGGCGAGCGGTATCGGGAGGGCGGCTGTCAAGCACGGCATCTACCCGCTCGTGCCGTTGGCGAGATTCATCGAAGGTAGCGTCAGACGTCGATCCGCGAATCGACACCGACGAGTGCTCGAGATGCAGGCATCTCGGCATTCGATGCAGCGCAGACTGAACTTCGCGCGACGAGCGAGATCGGTCTCCAAGAGAAAGTCGTGTCTCCAGGACGACTGAACGCATGTCTCCGACATGGCGACATCCTCATCGACGTCGGTGAGCTGTCGGCGAAAACTGACGTCGGTCGGCGTCAGACGCTGCAACGGCAGTGCGATTGGCTCTTTCGATGCGCTCGATGCCGTGCGAACGGCATCCTCGCGCCGACGTTCTCGCTTCGCGTCTTCCGACAGTACTCGATTCAGTGCACGACGATCAGCGGCAGAGTGGCGGCTCAGCGTCACGCATCAACTCGCGAAATCGTTCGGCGAACTCCAAATCCCCCTGCCGCCGCTGGAGGTGCAGAAGGAGATCGTGGCGGAGATCGAGGGCTACCAGAAAGTCATCAACGGCGCCCGCGCCGTCCTCGACAACTACCGCCCCCACATCCCCATCCACCCCGACTGGCCGATGCGCGATCTCGGCGAGTCTGTGCGGAGAACTTGGATTCGCGCCGCGTCCCCATCACCAAAGGCGACCGCAAGGACAGGCCCGTTTCCCGTATTACGGTGCATCGGGCATCGTCGATTCTCGTCGCACGATTTCATCTTCGACGAAGACATCCTTCTCATCTCAGAGGACGGCGCGAACCTTCTTGCGTCGGCTCAACACGCCAATTGCGTCTCTCCGTCTCGGGAAATGCTGGGTCAACAACCACGCGCCATGTCTCTGACGTTCGCGAGACGGTCCGCGACTGCAGACAGTTCGTAGAGGTCTCATCTCAACTCCATTTCGATCGAAGAGTTCGTAACCGGAGCACGCTCAGCCGAAGCTCAACCACAGACGGCGTTCGAACACGAATTCCGATTCCCACTCCCGACCCCTCGCCACGCAGCAAGCCATCGTCGCCGAGATCGAAGCCGAGCAAGCGCTGGTCGCCGCCAACCGCGAACTGATCACCCGCTTCGAGAAGAAGATCCAAGCCACCCTCGCCCGCGTCTGGGGCGAAGACGAGCCAGCCGCCGGCGGAGGCATGAGCCATGGAAGAAGCCGCCGAACTCGGCAACTACCTGCCGCTCTCCTTCAAGAGCCCGAAGGAGCAGGAATACATCGCGTTCCTGTGGGACGCCTTCGAGACGAACTACGACGCACGGCAAGTACCAGTTCGCCTTCCTCGCCTACCACATGCTCACGATGAGCTTCGTCTACTTCAACATCTGGCAGATCAAGCAGACGGAGCCGAAGGACTTCGCGAAGGGCCTCATCGGCTTCGGCAAGGACATCGAGAAGAACCTGCTGGACGCGACCTCGCCCTTCGTCTTCAGCACCGTGAACGAGCGCAGCATCCTGCGCTTCCTCAAGCTCATCGCCTGCGACAACGGCAAGATCGGCACCTACGCCAAGCTGGTGGACGACCGCAACGACACCGCCCACCCCAACGGCAACATCTTCTACAGCACCGCAGGCGGCGCTCGACGCCAAGATCACCGAGATCCTGCGCGTGGTGGACGAGATCCAGACCCACTCCGAAGCCGGTCATCGAGCACTGCTACCGCGAGTTCCTGCTCCAGAACCACGACCCCGACGAACGCGAGTATCCCGATGCCGCCGACCAGATCCGCGAGGTGCTGATCCACGGCAACTACCTGTCGCAGAAGGACATCGAGATTTGCCTCGGCTTCGATGTCGAGACGCTTGCCGATATCCGGAGCATCGAAGGCATGCGGGAGCTGCACGCGGCCCTCGTCGAAAGGTACAAGGTGGAGGATGCGAGCAGCGCGGCATAGTCGTGTGAACACGTGCCGACGGTTAACCAGATTGCAGGCCGAATCGGCGTCGAATTTTGACCAGGCTGTGGGCACGCGAGGCACGCAGAATCGGCGGGTGGCATCATGCCGGGGTGGTCAACTTTGGGCGCCGGATGCTGGTCGAAGTTGGACGCCTGTTGACAGGCGGCGTTCCTGAATATTGAAGACTTTCTCGAAGAGCGCCGTAAGCTGATGGCGCTGAAGATCAGAGCCTGGTTCGAGGCCCTCTAGCGCTGGGCCGCCTCTGCGGCGGGTCCCGAGTCGCCCCGGAGTGGGCCGCAGCGGGGCAGTCGCGGCGGCGGGCATGGCTCCCCTGATGGCCCGACTCCGCGGCGCACCTGCGGCCACTCTCGGGCACACCGGGGCGGCGGCGCGGGGCGAGCATCGGATCGGCCTCATTAAATGAACAATCAATGAACTTATGCCGCGCGGGCGCGCAAGCGGTGCGATTCAGATGTTCAAAGACTTAATCAGAAGACACAGAGGTGATACTTAACGCGTGACGTCACGCAGAGGTGAGTTGTATGCGTTACCTGGCTGCAATGTTGATGACCTGCGCGGTCGCATGGATGCCGGCTGCCATGGGTTCCGAGTGCTTCTCCATTCAGGACGCCGACCAGAGAAATGCCTGATAGCACACACGTGCTGATCGTGCTGCCGCAACTGAGCGCCTTCGATGCTGCCAAGATCAGTTATGGGCCGAGCATGGCCGCCTGGCGGAATCGTCGGGTGAGCCGTCTTATGCAAGATGCGGCATCTCCTGATGAATTGTTGCGCCGTACAGTCGCGTAATCGGAGGCGAAGCCAGGCCCATTCAGGGCACTCACAAGGAAGAACAGGTGGGCAGCTATGCAACACACGAAATTAACAGCGATTGCAGGGACTCTGCTCGTGCTCGCAACATTACAAGCACTGGCGGATAAGCCTGCTAAGCCATCAGATCCTGCGAGACTGACAGCCCCTACAATCGTTGACGCAAACGGCAAAGTGGTTGGTCCTGTCGTCGATGACGGCGGATTTGCCGCGCTGTTGCGTATAGAGGCGTACACGCTAAAGGTATCTATTGGGAAGTACCCAGACCCAGGGGCTTGGCCGGATGCAGCCACGGAGGATTTCAGTCAGCTTGGCTGGGACTACGAATCTCCAATCTATTTTGAGCAGTCCGGTTGCGTCGGTCAGAAATACATCTATTCGCTGGTGGCTACGCGGTATGTAACTGCCTTCAACACGGTGGTCGTTGACGCGACAACAGGTCGACACAAGCTGTTGGTCGGGCTCCGCGGGACGAGCAAGAGGATCTCAGCACAGTCAACCTGTACGACGGCATCTGCCGAGACTTGAATAATCCGGCTCCTGCCCCCGAGCAGGACTTCGTCCCGATCGTGGCGGAGTTCGACCTAGACTCGCGTTACACGCTGCCATTTAAGCTGCAGTGGTAGAACACGCCACAGACTGATCAATAGCTCGGCCACCGTGCTGGGCTTCGCGCTTCGGTGTGAGCTGCACTGATCTGTCAGTCAGCACAGAGGCCAATGCCTCAAGGTGCGCGGGGCGAGTCGGGCTGTGAACAGCCGTTGAAGTTTGACCAGGACTTTGGCCTAACAGGCGTCGAAGACTGACCAGGGTTCAAGAGGCGTTTCTGGATGAGAATCGTGAGCTTGTCTCGTTTTCGCATGTTCAACATTGGACGCCGGTCGTTGGCTAATTCTGACGCCTGTTGAAAGAGTAGGGAAAGAGAGACGCGACAGCGAAAGACTGGTCGACGTTCTATCGGACAGAGGACATGCACCAAACAAATCCGACTCTTGCGACTTTGCTTCTCTCCGCCTATTCGCCGTGCGCCGGCTTTGCTCGCGGCTGCCGCGAGCATGCGCTGGGCACCCGATAGAGGACATGTTCCCCGCGGCTACTGCGGCGCGACCGGCGACCTTGGTGACGTACGGCTGGTGCTGGTGGTCGCCGAGCCGGGTGATCCACACGTGGGCGAGAGTCATCCCGCAGAAACCCCCACGGGCGTGGTTGATTCAACGTCGAGCTACGCCTATCGGTGCTTTCGCGACGGCAAGGATCAGTTTCACCGCAACGTGCGGCGAATCCTGGACATGTGCTTTCCGGGCATGAGTTTCGATGAGCAGATGCGCGTGACTTGGATCACCGAGTCGGTGTTGTGCTCGGCAGCCACGGAAGGGGGCTCGGTTCCCGGACCGGTCACAATGGAATGCAGGCGGCGTTATCTCGAGCCGCAGCTCCGGGCGCTGCCGAACGCGGTGGTGGTTGCGCTTGGTTCGAAGGCGGCGAAGCGCCTGAAGGGTGTGAGCCGTGTGTTTACGGCGTTTGCGGCAGCGCCGCCGGGATGCAATTTTGCCGGTGCGGTGGAGTCCTGGCGGACGGTTGCTTCGATGGTGCGTCGAGATATTCAGCCATGAAACGCCCCCACCTGGCACTGCTCGACATGCTAGGCGTCGAAATTGCGAACCGACGTTGGTCCTGGGGCGGTGCGGCGAAAGATGGATCGCTCGTGCTGGTCGTCTGGCAGGACGAGGTGCATCCATCCGGGCGATTGATCGCCTACACGTCGGACGGCGGCGAGGCATCGGCAGGGCATCCGGAGCGATTACGGCACCTGCAGGAAATCCAGTCGGGCAAGCCTGGCTCACTCGTGGTCGCGACGGCGGTGGATCCGCAGTCCAGCCCGCGCGAGGTGCG
The DNA here is from genome assembly GCA_963828265.1 of uncultured Gammaproteobacteria bacterium. GTDB lineage: Bacteria > Pseudomonadota > Gammaproteobacteria > Steroidobacterales > Steroidobacteraceae > RPQJ01. The sequence continues at coordinate 232,383 of CAWHEA010000009.1, forward strand.
CCAGGTGGCGCGACTTCGTGTATCCCATTACGCGAGTCATCGAGGAGTTCGACGGCTCGTGGACTGTCGAGCGGGGCGAGCCGGTGCGACCGGAGGAGTGGCTGCGGCAGAGGCGTTGACGTGCATGGAGACCAGGATTCGGAGCCAGGCAGACGCTGGCACACGAGTAGGAATTAGAGCGGGGTCAGTTCAATCAGGCTGACTTGCATGGAACTTGCAGCAGCCCAAATGTCGTGACACGAGGATATTGACGATGACGCTTCCTGAAACCTTGGAACTCCTTGGGCCGATTTTCGTTGGCTTCAACCGGCGACGATCACGACTTCTTCGCCTGGCCGTTTCGTAGCCCAAGCGGTGTCTACATATTCACAGTGCCGGTCGCCGAATCTTACAAAGCCTTCTACGTCGGCATGTCAATCGACATCAAGTGGCGTATGCGCGAACACATTCGGTCATATCTGTCGGGACAATATCTACTGTATGAACCGGCGGTGATCTGTAGGGCAGCCTCGACCCGATCTATACGCCCTGCGAGCCAGAAAAAGTTTCTTGGAAGAGCCGGCGAGTTGCTGCCGAGAAGCACTTGAACTGAGTTCGGCTAGCGCGCATCTTTGTTCTGAGATGCCAACCGATACTCGTCTACTTAGAAGAGTCGAATCTGCCCTTATTGATGCGGCAGGGGGTTCGAGGGGCGGGTACTTCAAACTCGAAAATGATCGAGTCTGAGTACGGCATCCGGACGCTGAGAAAGGACGAATTTTCATACTCGGGTCGAAAAGGATCCTGGACCTGCCATCTGAATTACGGGCATAGGTTGGATGCCGAGAGGCGTGCCATTGTCCAAACTGCAGGTGGTGTGGCGCGAGGATCTCGTGGCAGTATTTGTATGGCGCTATCTGCCGACCACTAATGCGGCGTCGACGTGTAGCGAATGCTGGCGCGTTTGAGTTCCTGCGCGAGATCACGTGTCAGCTGATCCGCCGGCCAATCGACCGCGCCGAAGCTACCGAAGCCGAGCAGCCACCAGTGCACGTTGCTCGGTGTCGCGGACGGTGGCGGTGACGAGCACCACGTCGTCGCTGAGGTCGGTGATGACTGGTCCTCGCTGAGCGGCGTCTCGTACAGGTGCGCTGCGGCGCCGCGGTAGAAGCTGCGCCTCCGAGCCGGATCATCGGCCCCACGGGGTAGTGGAACTCGCCTTCGGGGATGTAGCGGTCTAGGTCGAAGTCGGGTGGGCGGCGTCACTGGGGTGTCGGTCGGTGTGGCGGTGTGGATACGGTGCATCGCCAGCTGGCGGACGTCGGTGTAATCCCAGAGCGTGCAGACCAGGTAGAGCAGGTTGCCGCGGGCGACGAGACCGAGGGGGCTCACGACGAGTTCTCTCGGCTCCGGGCGGGTGAGGAGCGTGAGGCGTACTCGGCGGTGAAGCGCCTGCCGTCGAGCAGGCCCTGATAGACGGTGCCGGGCGACGGTGGCGTCGACGCTCGGGGGCGAGCAGCGGCATCTCGCGCGGCACCACGCGCACGCGGTCGAGCCAATGCCGAGGTTCGGTGCCGCGTGTCTCTGCGAGCACGGCGTCGGCTCGATGGAAGTAGGGCTGCAGGTGGTCGGTGAGGTTGGGCGGCAGCAGCTGTGGGATGAACTGCTCGACCAGCTTCGACCGATCAACGCGGTCGAGCCGTCCATTGCGGGTAGGTCGAACGCGGGTGCATCCCGACTCCAGGACCAGCCGTAGGGGATCGTTCGCTCGTCGGCCTCGAGCGGAAACACGCTCGACAGGGTGTTCAGGTCGCGCTGCAGCTGACGGCGCGTGATGGAGTAGCCGGCGTCCTGCGAGCCCGCGGAGCAGCTGGCGGCCGTCTGCCTTCTGCGGCGACCGCGGGATCAGCCTGAGCAATGTCCATTGCCGCAGCAGCGTGTCGCTCATGAGTCAGGAGTCTAGGCTCGACCGCGACACATTACGTCGCGGTCATTGCTTACTGTCTGCGTCCCGGCCCCGAACAGACCCGAGCCCGTGAGAGGACCCTAGCCATGGAATGCAAACCGCCTGCCAATTTTCAGTTCTCGGTGTCCCCTCGGACTTTCGCAACGCCAATGGTCATTCCCAGTCTCTGGGCCCACACCGAGATCATGCTGCGCCTGCGCGGCGATCGGCCGCCGTTCTCTGGCTATGCAACGGAGTCCCTTCTGGTGCGAGGCGATGCCGGACGGGTTGTCGACGAGCTGCAACGGTCGGTGCCGTGGATCGCCCATAGAATCGACCAGGGATCGGCCTTGCTAATCGGCGACGAGATCTTCGTCGAGGTCACCGCTCGGAGGCGCGAATCGCATACATGTCAATTGAACCTGGAGGCTCGTGCGGCCACGCCGGAAGAGGCGAAACTGGCCATCGATCTCGTTCGCAGACTCCTGCGCGGACGACTCGCGGAGCCGACCGATGAGTTCACGGTCGTCTGGGCCTTCCGCAGCGCCCGGGAGGAGCTGATCGTTGCGAGCGTCGAGGAAACCGTCACGTTTCAGCTCGTCGACGCCGCCTACCCGTACCTGCCGGAAGGGGTCCACGCGTTCATCCAGGGGTTCCTCGCCTCCCCGGAATGCGTACTGGTCATTCAGGGTCCCCCGGGCACGGGCAAGACCCAGCTGATTCGGGCCATCGCGGCTGCCCTCTCCAAGCGGAAGGGACGCAGCGCCGAGATCCTGTACTCGAACGACGAACGCGTGCTCCATTCCGACGAGTTCTTCGTCAAGTTCGCCATTGGCGATGCGGACGCGATGGTCCTGGAAGATGCGGATCACAACTTGATGGCTCGCGCACGCGGCAACACCGAGTTGCACCGCATGCTGAGCGTCTCGGACGGGTTGATCCGGGCGCAGGGCCGCAAGATGATCTTCTCGACGAACCTGCCCAACCTGCGGGACCTGGATGATGCGCTCGTCCGGCCCGGTCGGTGCCATGCGTGTCTGAAGCTGCGCGCATTGACGACGGAGGAGGCGAGGACGCTGATCGGGGGCATTAGCGCGGATCAGGCGCACGCTAAGCGTGCCCGCGCCATGCTTGGAACCGAGACTTCGGCCAGTTGGACGATCGCTGACATCTACCGAACGGTCCGTGTGACGGCCGTGCCCGCCGACATCGCGGCCACTGAACGGCACGGCAGCAGGGCGGCGTAGCCGGCGATCCAGCGAGGCGGTGAGCATGGTGCGCACGCTGAGGCTGTCGATATTGAGGGTAGCGTCCGACCTGAACAGTCCCGATGAAGATGGCGGGTTCTGGCTTCCACACATTCCGAGATCGTTTGTCGGGTCGCAGGAACAGATCTGCCGGCTGTTCCGACTCCTGATTCTCCGTCAGTACCCGATTGGCACGTTCCTCCTATCTGGAAGACGACGGCCGCCGTCCCAAGGCCGGGAGTTCATCGACCATTTTAGGGAAGCTCACCGAGACCGCCTGGAGGACTTTCGGGATGCCTGAGTTCAAGAGGAAGACATGCCTCGTCCTGGACGGCCAGCAGCGCCTGCAGAGCCTTTGTATTGGGCTGCGCGGCAGCTACGAGCATAGAGAACTCTACCTCGACATCCTGAGTGGTGACGCGGCCGCACCGGGTGAGATGAAAGTTCAAATTCAGATTTCTCGATCCGCGGACGGCCACATTCCCGCATGTCCGAGTCAAGGATCTTGCCCTCAGCGGAGACACGCCACGCGTCATCGTCAACTCGATCGTGGAGAAGGCCGGGAGAACTCTCGCGACGACCGAGATCGACAGGATCCGGGATCTCGTGGCTCTTGTTTCGGATGCGTTTCGCAACGAGTCCGGCATCGGATACCAGGAGGTCGACAGCATCGATCACCCAACCCGGTACACGGATGAGGATATCGCCGAGATCATCACGCGCGCGAACGCAGACGGGACGCGCTTGGGCAGGGCCGACATGGGGTGCATCCCTCCTGTGTGTGAACTGGCGTTGAAGTTTGACCAGGATCTTGGCCTGACAGGCGTCGAAGACTGACCAGGGCTCAAGAGACATTTCTCGATGAGAACCGTGAGCTTGTCTCTTTTTCGCATGGTCAACATTGGACGCCGGACGCTGGTCAATCCTCGACGCCGGTTGACAGTCCAGCAAATCGAGAGGGCTCCGAGCTACGCCTCTATCGATAGCCCACCCGACCGGTTTGACATAACCACATCTTATGCGGCTCAGCCATATTGGGACCGAGTCGAAGTGTCCGGCGTGAGCTAGGTGCAAAGTCAGCCTGGTTCGCCATTTCGAGCCGTAACGATTTCAATCCGGTTCTGAACAACTCCGAAAAGTTGGGGTGACGTCAGTTCGGGAGTGGCTGGCAGCTGCGAAGATGATCCGTCCGGAATCCAGTTTCCTCTCAGTAGTTCGCGGGCAATCGCCCGCCCGAATGCGCCATCACCAACCTTCGATGCGCGTGGTCCAGCCGTCGCCTTGGAACATCCGGGTCACCTTGCCGTCCTTCTCTTCAAAGCGGACGATTTCGCCGATCTCCCTGCCACCGGTGGGTGCCATCAGCCGGAACCGGCCATCGCCTAGCGGTTCCAGCACCACCTTGGTTTCAGCCGCGCTGCCATTGTCCGGAAGCAGCACCAATTGCTTGTTGAGCAGCACCACCTGGGTAACGCCATCGTCGTAGGGGTCGCGATAGCGGCCGGCAAAGCGCACCCAGCCATCGTCCCACAGAGGCATCGGCTTGGGCTTGGCGGCCTTTGCCACGGCGTCACCCACGGTGGCGAGCAGCTGATTGGCGATATCGCTGGGGTTGGAATCGTTGGTGTTGGTCAGTACCACCACGCCCACCTTGTCATTGAGCTGGACGCGGGTCATCGTCGTGTTGCCGGGATAGCCGCCGCCGTGGCCCACGAACGTGCGGTCCTTCACCCGGACATGATCGAAGCCAAGGCCGGAGCCGTTCTCCCACGTTTCGTCCACTGACCGCACGCGCAGCGCTTCGCGCCACGATCCCGCCGACAGCACATTGGCGCCGCCCGCCGGGCCGCCGCGGAACTGGGCGGAGATGAACTTGGCAAGGTCTTCCACGTTCGATGTCATGCCGGTGGCGGCGGCCATGCCGCGGGCATCCATGAACGGCAGGATGCGGCGGGTGCCTTCCGGCGTGCGGCTGGCATAGGGGGTGGCGAGGCCGGGATCAGGCTTGTCGATGCTGGTGGCGGTCATGCCCAGCGGCGTGATGATGTGCGCCTGCACATAATCGGCCCAGCGCTGGCCGGTGATTTTCTCCACCACCAACCCGGCGACCGCATAGGCCAGGTTGGAATATTTCCAGCGCGTCTGCGGCGGAAACACGGCCTGACGATCGGGCATGAGTTTCTGCAGTTCCGCCTCGGTCGGGAAGTCGAAGCTGGACCAGTGATCGCCCGCCTCGCGTTGCAGGCCGGACGAGTGGGACAGCAATTGCTCGATGGTGATCGGGCCATCGTCCAGCCCGGCCGGCTTCATCGTGAACCACGGCAGATGCATGGCCACCGGATCATCCAGGCGCAGCTTGCCGGCCTCGCGCAGCTGCAGAATGGCGATGGCGGCGAACAGCTTGCTATTCGAGGCGATGCGGAAACGCGTCTGCTCCGTCATCGGCCTTTTCGTGGCGATATCGGCATAGCCGAATCCCCTGGACCACACCAATTGCTGATCATGCACCACGCCCACCGCCACGCCGGGCAGGCCGCGATATGCGATCTGGCCTTCCAGCCAGGCGCTGAAGAGCCGGGTGGCGGCCGCCACGTCGGGGTTTTCAGCAAGCGTCTCGCCAGGGGCTGCGGCCGGTGCCGGCGGTGTGGCTGGTTGGGCGAGCGCCTGCGTGGCCGATGTGGCCAGCAGTAAAGCCAGCGCGATGGTGCGGGTGAGCATGGTCATTCCCCCGAATCTCCGTGGTTGTGGCACGCGTAAGACTATCTTGCATGCGGCAATTTGGGCGAGTTCTAAATGCACGCAGGATTCAAGGGACATTACTCGATGGGAATCGTCAGCTTGTCTCGCTTCCGCATGATCAACATTGGACGCTGACGTCACCCCGAGTTTTCGTAGCCGTTTAGATCTGGAGTAGGGACGCATGCGACGTCTGCTCATCGCCCTCGTGATCGGAGTGATCGCTTGGCAGGCCTGGGGTGCATATCTAACGCGCGCGGTGGACGAAGAAGTCCTCGACGACAGCGAGTCGTCCGTGACCTCCCAGCTGCTCGCCCAGGAGGCTGCCTCGGACACGCGCAGCCCGTATCAGTGCGATGAACGCGTGTACTGCTCGCAGATGACCTCCTGCGAGGAGGCGGAGTTCTTCCTCGCCAACTGCCCCGGAGTGAAGATGGACGGCGGTGGCGACGGCGTGCCCTGCGAGAAACAGTGTTGCGGCGATAGGTAGGGTCGGCCGTATGGGGCGATCGGTTAGGTGAGAAGCGGCGGCTGAGGTCTTCAGGGAATTCAGTTCTTGAGTAAGAGACGGGAGAGGCGGAGTAGTTTGCTGCATCGCGGCTTGAAGTGCCGAACCCTTGGGCGTAAACGTCCCAAAACACGTGACGTGTGACGGGCGAAGGAGCCGCCAAAGTGCTTCGTGACGGCGATATACGGCCAACAAGCAGGTAAGTGGCGCTGGACGAACTACCAGGAGACCGTTCTCAAGTAGGTGGGACGCAAGGCACATAGATGAAAGCTGATTCGGCACCCTTAGCTGGAAGCGGCACCCGCCTGCGCAATCCAATATGGGCTGCGGTCCTGACCGGTCTATTTCTACTGGTCGCAGCCTGCGGTAGCAGCGACGAACCGCGATCCGAGCCCGCCAAAGCAGGGGAGGCTCCGTCCCCCCTCACTACGGGTGGCGAAGAAAGAGTAGTCAACGTCTACAACTGGGCCGACTACATCGAGCCGGCGATGCTCGAGAAGTTCTCGGCCGAGACCGGCATAAAGGTCAACTACGACACCTACGACTCAAACGAGGTGCTCGAGACAAAGCTGCTAGCGGGCGGAACCGGCTACGACGTCGTTGTGCCGTCGAACACGTACCTTGAGCGCCAGATTAAGGCCGGTGCTCTTGGCCAGATCGACAAGTCAAAGCTTCCCAACTGGAAGAATTTGGACCCGGTGATCACGTCCCGGGTGGCTACCAATGACCCCGGCAATCAGTACGCCGTCAACTACATGTGGGGCACGAACGGCATCGGTTACAACGAAGGCATGCTCAAGTCGATCATGCCCGACGCACCGGTCGACAGTTGGCGGCTGGTGTTCGAGCCGGAGTTTGCAGCCAAATTCAAGAATTGCGGCATCTCAATGCTGGACTCGCCGGCTGACATCGTGCCTCTCGTTCTTATCTACCTGGGCAAAGACCTCAACAGCGAGTCGTCCGAAGACCTGATGCTGGCTGAGAAGAAGTTGATGGCAATCCGCCCATTCATCCGAATGATACATAGCTCGCAATACATCGAGGCGCTTGCAAGCGGCGAGCTCTGCATCTCAATCGGTTGGAATGGCAGTGTGCTGCAGGCTCGGGACCGGGCGATTGAGGCGGGTCAGGGGCATATCATCAAATACACTATTCCGAAGGAAGGCACGCTCTCGTGGTTTGACATGCTCGCCATGCCGCGCGACGCACCACATCCGAACAACGCGCACGTCTTTATCAACTTCATGCAGCGTCCGGACGTCGCCGCTGCGAATTCCAACTTCATCAAATACGCCAACGGCAATGCAGCGTCGGTGCCACTCATAGACCAGAGCGTGAGAAATGACCCGTCGATCTACCCATCCGCCGAAATCAACTCGCGGATTTTCGTCGATACCGCGGAGTCCGAGGAATACACCCGCCGTCTGATGCGGAGCTGGACTCGATTCCTCGCCGGCAAATGATAATAGTAGAAGAGACGCGAGGGACGCTAAACCATTCTGCTACTCAAAAGGCGGACCAACGTCAGAGGGCCAACAGTGCGAGAGGGTACCGGCAGTCGGAAATTGAACGCCAGCATCCGGCTCGTTTGGATCCTGGCGGGATTGCTGATCGCGAGTGGGGCGTCTGCCGATTCGGTCCGATGCGGCAGCAAGCTGATCACCGAAGGCGATCCGATCGAAAAGGTTCGCGAGTACTGCGGCGAACCGACCGAGACGCAGCGCACGTGGATGACCCGTCAACCGCGATTCGAGTACGGCGGGCAGGAGATCCCCTTCGAGGGAAGCGAAGACGTCCCGGTGGATCTTTGGACCTACGACTTCGGCCCCAACAAGCTGGTGCGGCGAATCCGGTTTATTGCCGGCAAGGTGGATTCGATAGAGACGCGCGAGCATGGCAACGATCGTTGAAGCCAGGTGCTCGTCGAACTCCACGGGCAGGGGTTGAACGAACACGGGTTCACCAGCCGCGCTCATGCACGCGTCGGGATCGGCCATGGACCAAGGTCACCCCGGGTCGTACTCCAGCTCTATATGGCTACGAAAAAGCGGGGCGACGTCATCCGAAAACGCTTACTTCGGCGCCCCGCTGAACCCGCTGGCCTCGCGCAACGCTGCGCCATCGAGCCGGTATCCGTCGAGAAACACGGTCGTCACGCGACGCAGCGCGCCCAGGTCCTTCGACGCGTCGCCATTGATCAGGATCATGCTCGCGGTTTTGCCGGGTTCGATCGAACCAAACCGGTCCGCCATCCCCGTTGTCCGCGCAGGGATGATGGTCGCGGTCTGCAGCGCCTCTTCATTGGTCAGCCCCGCCTGCTGGTACAGTTCCAGCTCGCGAACCAGCTCCAGCCCATAGCCGTCGGTACCCGCGACGATGCGCACTCCGGCCTTGTGCAGTCGCGCGATCAACCCGGCCATTTTGGCAAAGCTTGCGCGGAAATCGTCGCGTGTCAGCCCGTCGAACAGCGGATAGCCGCCAATCTTCCAGCTGCGCGATACTGCGGGCGGCGATATGTCGGCGAAGGCCGCATACGCGGGCGTGATCGCGCTGCCATCGGACGTCAAACTCCCCTCCCACACGACCAGCGTCGGATCGACAATGGTCTTGCGCTCGGCCAGCTCGGCATAAAAGGCGCGCATTGCGGGCGAATCGAGATCGACATCCTTGCCATACTTCGCCGGACCCTCGATCCGGGCCGCAGTATTCGACTTGTCGACAACATGCTGCGGCATCGCCTGCATCATGATGAAGTTGATATGGGTTATTTCATCATAGCCCGCGCGCACTGCCTCGATCGGACGCATGCCTGCGGGGATGTGCCCGCTCACATGCAGGCCGAGTTTATGCGCCTCGGCTGCAGCAGGCGCGATCCAGGCGGGCGTAATCGAGGTGTAGAATTTCGCCCCGTACAGCCCGGCTTCCTTGATCTTGCGCACTGCCGCGACCGCCTCCTCGGCGGAGCTGACGGTGAGCGCCCCGCTGGCTGCCAGCGGATCCTTGCGGTCGATGATCACCGCGATCTTGCCATCCGGCGCAAGCAGTTCGCCGGCTGCGCGGCGTTCAATGATGCTCAGCGAATCATCGATCATCGATCCCGGGCTGCGATAATTGGTGATCCCGGTGGCTACATTCTGCAGCAGATTCCAGTCGTCGCCGCCGACGTGCAGGTGCGAATCCCACAGGCCTGGCAGCAAGGTCTTGCCACGCCCGTCGATTGTCACCGCGCCTGCAGGCGGGTTGATCGATCCCGCCGCGTCGACCGCCTGTACCTTTCCGTCCACTATCAGCACCGCACGACCCGGGAGATAGCGACCGGCCACTGAATCGAACAGCAGCACATCATCGATCAGCGTCGGCGTGCGATTTGCGGGACTCAGGAATTTGCGGGCGACATCGCGCACCATGGCCGCCTCGGTCGCCTCCTGCACTTTCTTCAGCTGCGGCCCCGCCTTTTCATAACCAGCCGGCAAGAGCGAGATCTCGCCGGCAAAGCCGAAAAAGCGGTGGTCCTTGTCGAGCCAGACCGGCCGCGGCGCAAAGCCCGCGCCGGTGATATAGGCGAGTTTCACCGTCTCTTTGCCCGCGGGTCCGTCAATCTCGGTCGCGGCCCCGATCGAAATGCTCGCCCGCCCGCTGGGCAGCAGGTCCAGGCCCTTGTCGCCAGCCTTGACCAGCGCCTCTACGTCGAGATCGCTCGCCAACCAGGGGCCACCATAAGTCGAGTACCGTTCGTTGCCGAAAGGCGCGCTGCCTTCATCGACCGAGGTCTTCCAACGCGCAATGCCGTTCGCATCGACGCTGAAATCCTCAGTCGCATCGCCTTCGTCGGTATAACCACGGACCGCGATTTTCGTCGGCCGCCCATCGGGGCCGAGGGTTGTCAGCTGGTCGGTCTCGGTGATCCAGCCGCGCAGCGACATCGACATGCGATAGGCGTGCTCGCCGTTGTCGGTCTTCCAGGACCAGACATCGCCATGCTTCGCCGCGGCCGAGCTGATCGTGTAGTGCCGCGCGGTTTGCGGTGGTTGCAGCAACTTGTTCCTTGGGCGTCGGCTCGGCGACAGCCAGTGACGATGTGGTGAGGAACAGCAAGGCAAACCGCTTTAGACGCATGAACAAACTCCCCCTGAGAGGCCGCGCAAACAGGTGTAGGCACATCCTGTGGCGAACGCGGCAGCTATGAACACGAAACGAGTGCACTACGGCCATCGGCAGCAACGACGGCCACGCGCTCGCTCCCTTGCTGGGCAGAGTGTAGCGCGATCGTCGGCCGAGGAACTCAGCGGTGTCCGGTTTCGGGCCCTCAGGCCGCCCGATTCGACGCCTTCATTCGCTGGACTCGCGGTGGGCGTTTGCGCGCTCGCCAGAGGTCGTGGCTCGTCTGCATGTTGAGCCACATCTCGGCGCTGTTTCCGAGCGCTCCCTCAAGGCGCAGCGCCATCGATGCGCTGACGCCGGCACGACCGTTCAGCAGCGCGGACAGAGCCTGCCGGGTCACGCCGAGGGGCTTCGCGACCTCACCGATCGATACAACCTCGGGGAGATACTCGCGGAGGACCTCGCCGGGGTGCGCAGGGTTGTGCATGTTGCTCATGGAAGCTGCTAGTCAGTGGTAGTCCAGATAATCGACGAGTTCGACGTCGCCTGCGTTGAACGTGAAGGTCAGTCGCCAGTTTCCACTGACACTCACGCCCCAATGGTTCACAAGCTTTCCCTTCAGGGGATCCAGTCCCCAGCCGGGGACGTTTCATGTCCGACGGATCGCTCGCGACATTGAGCGCCGCAAGTTGTCTCGCCAACCTGGGCACGTGCGCGGCCGAGATCCCAGCCTTACTGCCGGTCCTGAAGAACCGCTCGACGCCCTTGTGGCGAGGGACTGTCAACTTAACTCAAAGCGTGACGCCCCCTCGGCATTCGGAACGGACACAATCTGGCGAAGGGGTCCGGCGGTATCGCCTCCGTCGTCTTTCTCAGCGCGCTTGCGTGAGATTCTTCGTGCCGACCACCGGCAATTCGACGTAACTCGCCTGCCCGGGCGCAAGCCAGATGCGGTGAGTCGCGCTGCGGTAATTCCCGGGCTCGGCCTTGGCGATGTTCTCAACGAAGGTCTGCGGGTTGCGGTCGTACAGCGGGAACCAGCTCGACTGCACCTGGACCATGATTCGATGCCCCGGCAGGAACGTGTGGTTTGCCTCGGGCATGCGCACCCGATACGGCGCGACCACGACGGGTTCGGCGGCCTTCGGGTGCTCCAGGCTCTCGCGATAGCGACCGCGCAGGATGTCGGCCGACACCATTAGCTGGTAACCGCCCAGTTCGGGGTTGGAACGTACTTCCGGCGGGAACACGTCGATCAGCTTGACCACCCAGTCCGCATCGGTGCCGGTGGTGGACGCGAACAGCGTGGCCGCCACTTCACCACTGATGCTGAGGGCTTCGGGCAACGGCTCGGTGACGAACACGAGCACGTCCGTCCGATCAGCGAACGGCCGCTGGTCGTCGACCAGCCAACGGCGCCAGCTCGAATCATCGTGGTACATCGGCAGCACCGGTCGCACGCGGTAAGGCACCGGCTTCGCGGGATCAGACACGTATTCTGCATAGGGCTGGGCAGCCGCGTCCGGCTCTGCCCAGCGCAGGCCGCCCCCCGGCTGCAGGTGCAATCGAGTGGTCGCTATTGCGCCGTCCGCTGGCCAGCTCTGGAAAGTGCGCCACTTCTTGGCGCCTGTGTCGAAAGCGAGGACCGGCGGGATCGGGCTCGCAGGCGCCTCACCCTTAAGGTGCAGGTTCCAGAAGGGCAGCAGGACATTCTCCCGAAACCACAGGCTGGTGTCGGCGTTCCACTTGAGCGCACCCAGCTCCGTGCCTTCGCGCTGTGACTGCCCGTGGCTCCAGGGACCGACCACCAGGTGCACCTGCGTGTTGTCGACATCCTTGGACTCGAGCGAGCGGTAGGCCGCGATCCCGCCGAAGTTGTCTTCCTGGTCGAAGAGTCCGTGCACGACCAGCGTCGGCACCCGCAACGGCCGTGCGGCGAGAATGTCCTGTACCGCCTGCCCGCGCCAGAATGCGTTGTAGGTCGGATTGTCGACTATCTTGCGCCAGGTCGGCAGCTGGTCGGCCTTGTAACGACGGGCGACCGCCTCGGCAGATCCGGCCGACAGGAAAGCCTCATACAGGTCGCGGTATCCGTACGGCACCTTATAGTCGCTGCTCTTGTGCGAACCCATCTCGTAGATCCACTCGAGCATGGTCTGGCGGAACGCGCCGTTGTGATAGAAGTCGTCGCCGATCCAGCCGTCCACCATCGGGTACATCGGCACCGCCGCCTTTAGCGCCGGGTGCGGATCGACGAGGCCCATCAGCGTGAGCCAACCGCCGTAGGAGACGCCGGTGAGTCCGACGCGGCCGTTGTTCCCCTCGACGTTGTGCAGCAGCCACTCGATGGTGTCGTAGGTGTCGGTCGCCTGATCGACCTTGCGACGATTGAGCTCGCCGCGCAGCGGCAGCCCCATCACGTAATCGCCTTTGCTGTCGAACCGGCCGCGCACGTCCTGGTAGACGCGGATGTAACCGGCCTCGAGCAGCGGCTCGTCGGCCAGCTGCAGCACCATCGTGGCGTGCGGACTGCTCGATTGCGTCGTAGGCTTCTTCGCCCCATAGGGCGTGCGCGAGAGGATGATCGGCGCCGCCGTCGCGCCCTTCGGGATGACGACCACGGCGCGCAGCTTCACGCCGTCGCGCATCGGGATCATCACTTCGCGCCGCTCGTGGTCGAACTCCGCCGTGACCGGCGAGAAGTCCTTCGGGATTTCGGTCTGCGCCCAGGCACAGGGCGCGACCAACGTTGCTGCGACGACGACCAGCATCAGGAGCGGGGACCCGTACTTCATCCTCAGCGCCTCATGTGCGCCAGAAACGCTGGCGCGAGTCGAGAGACGATACAGGCAAGCCCGGGGTCCCTGCTAATTTCAGCAAGAGCTGTCAGTCTAATGGGCGGTGGTCTCTGGTATAGCCGGATTTCGCTTACAGGAGACCCCCATGGCGCGACTTTGCTTCAAGCGTCACCGCTTTCCACCCGACGTGATCCGCCACGTCGTCTGGCTCTACTTCCGCTTCACCCTGAGCTTCCGCGACGTCGAAGAGCTGTTGGCTCAGCGCGGGATCAGCGGCAGCTACGAGACCGTGCGCTGCTGGACGATCAAATTCGATCCGAAGATCGCCGCCAAGCTGAGGCATTGCAGGACTTCAGAACAGCCGTGCTGAAAATTCACATCTCCCGATCAGGCGGCGAGAACGCAAGATGCTGGGGTTCAAATCCCTGCCATCCGCGCAGCGCTTTCTCACAACTCACCCG
>CAWHEA010000010.1:0-76520 GCA_963828265.1 uncultured Gammaproteobacteria bacterium
CTGGCCCTGGAAGCCGCCCAGGGGCTGGTGAATCATCACGCGCGAATGCGGCAGGCAGAAACGCTTGCCCTTCGCGCCGCCCGCGAGCAGCACCGCGCCCATGCTGGCCGCCTGGCCCACGCAGATCGTGCTGACGTCCGGCTTGATGAACTGCATCGTGTCGTAGATCGCGAGGCCGGCGCTGACCGAGCCACCCGGCGAGTTGATGTAGATCGCGACGTCCTTCTCGGGATTCTCCGACTCGAGGTACAGCAGCTGCGCCACCACGAGGTTGGCCATGTAGTCCTCGACCGGACCGACCAGGAAGATCACCCGTTCCTTCAGCAGGCGCGAGTAGATGTCGTAGGCACGCTCGCCGCGGGCCGTCTGTTCGACGACCATCGGGACGAGATTCAATGCGGTGGGTTCGATCATGGGCATTTGGATCAGGCTCCGAAGTTCATCAATTCCTTGAACGTGGACGGCTGGTCGGTGACCTTGGCCCGCTCGATCAGATAATCGACTACCTGATCCTCCAACACCATGCCTTCGACCTGGCGCATTGCATCAGGGTTCTGGCGGTAGGCCTTGAGGATTGCATCCGGATCGGGATAGGTCGCTGCCAGTTCGCCCAGGCGCGCTTCGACGCGCGTGCGGTCGAGCTTGATTTCGCGGGTCTTGACCAGCTCGTTGACGAGCATGCCGAGCGCCACGCGGCGGCGTGCCGGCTCGACGAACGGCTCGGCCGGCGGGACCTGCGAAGCGTCCTTCGCGCCCATGCGGCGGGCCGTGTCGATCTGCATGTCGCGCACCTGCTGCTCGATGAGCGCATTCGGCACGTCGACGGGATTGGCTTCAAGGAAACGGTCGAACACCTGCTGCTTCAGGCGCGAGCGCACGTTGTCGGCGAGTTCGCGGCGCATGTTGTCGGCGACCTCGGACAGCAACTGCTCGAGGCCGCCTTCGGTGACGCCGTATTCACGGCAGAACGCGTCGTCGAGCGGGGGCAGCAGCTTTTCCTCGACCTTCTTCACGTGCACCGAGAACTCGGCCGTCCGGCCGGCCAGGTCCTTGTTGTGGTACTCGTCCGGGTAGCGCACGGCAATCTGCTTCTTCTCGTCGGCCTTCACGCCGAGGATGCCGGTCTCGAAATCCTTGAGCATGCGGCCCGCGCCGAGGATCACGGCGATGTCGTCGCCCTTGCTGCCCTCGAACGCCTTGCCGTCGATCACGCCCTCGAAATCCATGGTGACGCGGTCGCCTTCGCGGCTTTCGCGGTCGACCACGTCGAAACTCGGGCGCTGCTCGCGCAGGTTCTGGACCATCGCTTCGATGTCGGACTCGCTCACTTCCGCGACGGGACGGTTGACGGCCAGGCCGTCCACTTCCTTGAGGACGATTTCCGGAAACACCTCGAACACCGCGCGGTACTTGAGGTCCTCGCCCGGGCTGCTCGAAATCGGCTCGATGCGGGGGCCGGCCGCCGGCATGAGCTTGGCTTCGGTCACGGCGCGCGAGAAGCTCTGCTGCACGAGGTCCGACAGCACTTCCTGTCGCACCTGCTCGCCGAACTGCTGGCGGATGACCTTGATCGGGGCCTTGCCGGGACGGAAGCCCTTGAGCTTCGCGGTGCGGCTCACGCGCTTCAGGCGCTCGGCGATGGCTTCCTCGATCTGCTCCTTCGGGACGCTCACTTCCATTCGGCGCTCGAGGCTGCCGGTCGACTGCACGTTGACTTGCATAGGGGTCATCGATCCTCAAAAGGGGCTTTCTTGCGCCCGGGCGGTCCGCCCGGAAAAGCCGCGTATTCTGCCATGGGGGAAGGGGTAGGGGTTAGGGGATAGGGGTTAGTCGGAGGTGCGGCGAAGTCGCGACGCAGTTTCGGACCGCGCCTCCGACTGGCGCACACCGCCGATGGCCCCTATCCCCTGACCCCTGGATTGGTGCGAAAGGAGGGACTCGAACCCTCACGGGGTTACCCGCTGGAACCTAAATCCAGTGCGTCTACCAATTCCGCCACTTTCGCAGGTCGCCCACTCGAACAGCAGCGATTCTAGCTGAGAAGGGGTTAGGGGTTAGGGGTTAGGGGTTAGTCGGAGCCGGAAGCGACGTATCTGGGCCATTCCAACTCTGGCTTCTCAACCTTCGGAGATCAGCACTTCGAAACTGAACTAGTTGTCTATCTGGCAGTCCTAACCCCTGTTCCCGCCAACTGCCCCTTCCGACTAACCCCTAACCCCTATCCCCTTCCCCTACCCCTCCTTGGACTCCCTCACCCACATCGTCCTCGGCGCTGCCGTCGGCACCGCCGTCCTCGGCCGCAAGGCCGGGCTGCGGGCTGCCCTCGTCGGGGCGGCCTGCAACACCCTGCCCGACCTGGACGTGTTCATTCCCCACGGGAACCCGGTCCGGGACTTCACCTTTCATCGCGCCGAGACCCATGCGCTTTTCTGGCTCACGCTGGCGGCACCCGCCATCGCCTGGCTGGTCGCCCGGCTGAACCGCGGGCTCGACGCGTCGTACCGCGACTGGTTACTGCTCGTCTGGCTGTCGCTGATCACGCACCCGCTGCTCGACGCCTTCACGGTGTACGGCACGCAACTGCTGCTGCCGTTTTCGGATTACCCCGTCGGGCTCGGCAGCGTCTTCATCATCGACCCCCTGGTCACGATGCCGATGATCGTCGGCCTGCTGGCGTGGTTGCGGTTGCGGCAGAAGGCACCTGACCGCGGGATGCGCTGGAATCGCACCGGACTCGTCGCGAGCACGCTCTACCTGGGCTGGACGGTCGCGGCGCAGGCGCACGTCGCTGGCGAAGTGCAGCGTTCGATCGCAGCAACGCCGCTGGAAAACAAGCGCGTGCTGGTCACCCCCGCCCCGCTCAACAGCCTGCTGTGGCGCGTGGTCGTGATGGATGACGACGCGTATCACGAAGGCTTTCGTTCGCTCTTCGACGCGAGCGAGCGCATTCCCCTCGAGCGGCACGCGAGCGACCCGGCGCTGCTCGATTCACTGCACGACGACTGGACCGTGCGGCGACTCGCGTGGTTCTCGAAGGGCTTCTACTCGGTGCGACTGGCGAACGCCGATCTGCGCATCGCCGATGGCGCGCCGGGCACGGTCAGCCAGTTGCTCGGAGCGGTGACGACGGCGCAGGCGGCACCTGTCGACAGCAATGGCTCGGCGCAACCCGTCGTCATGACGGACCTGCGCATGGGCCAGACGCCGTGGTTCGTGTTCTCGTTCGTCGTCGCCGAACACGGCGCGCAAGGCATCACGGCCGTGCCGAACCGCCAGGTTCCGAGCGAGCGCCCTCCGGTCGCGGCACTGCCCTGGCTGTGGCGCAGGATCTGGGACGAGAACGCGACGTACTGAAACTCAGTCGATGGGCGCGCGGTCCAGCAGGATGGCGGGAATCATCGCGGCGACCAGGCTCAGCACCAGGGCGACGGCACCCACGTTGATGACCCGGCCGAAGTCGTCGGCGCCGACGACCCAGGCGGCGGCCAGCGGACCCGAGGCCATGCCCATCTTCGACGCAAAACCACCGAGCGCCGCCGATTGCCCGGTCTGGTCGAACTGCGCACACATGCCCAGCAGGTACGGGATGCCGAACGACCAGGTCACGCCGATCAGTCCATTCGCGAGTGCGTAAACCCACGCGGTCTCGCTGCCGTGCAACGCCCAGGTCGCAAGCGCAGTCAACAGGATCGAGCCTGCCAGCGGCCAGGCGCGCCCGAACCGCGTCGACAGCAGGATGACGAGGCCCGAGCCCGCGATGCCGATCCACGACGCTGCCGCGAGCACCGGGCTGATGAAATCCATCGCGAGGCCGTCCGCCTTGCCGAGCCCGATGACGTAGGCAAACACCGCCATGTTGCCGGCCTGGAAGAAAAACGTGGCCAGCAGGCTGAGCAACAACGGCCCGCGCCGGACGCCTTGTCCGTCACCAACCCTGGGTCGCCGCACGGCACTGGCCGGGTAATCGGTGAGGAACGACACCATCGCGAGCGTGACCAGGCTGAACAGGATCAACGCGATGAACAGCACGCTGGTGCCGTACGTCGGGACCAGCGGCGGCAGCACGGCGAGGCCGAGGCCCCCGAGTCCGAACTGCACCACGAGCAGGTAGCCGAACGTGCGGTCGGCCTGCGCCGTGCGCGACATGACGGCGAAGCCGATGCCCACGAGCATGCCGCCCACCGTCCCGTGCAGGAACCGCATCGCCATCAGGGGCTCGAATCGGTGGACCAGCATCGACAGCAGGTCCAGGGCGATCAGCGCAGCGAGCAAGCCGTACGCCCAGGTCCGCCACTGGATCCGCTTGACGATGAAGACGGCGATCAACGCGCCGATCGCCGCACCGTAGACGTTGCTGGAACCGACCATGCCCGCCTGGCGGTTGCTGAAGCCCGCGCCCTGCACGAGCCCGTCGACGAGCGCGGGCATGATGTTGACGTAGAAGATGCCGGCGGTGGCAAGGAAGGCCAGCAGCACTCGCGCGATCTCGCCATCGGGCGCCGCCTTGCGCAAGCCGAAAATCGTGCGCGCGACCGTCGTGCCCGCATGAGGCGTCGAAGTGTTCATGAAGCAGGATCCTTGGCAACGACTGCAGGTGAGGCCGTCGCAGTCCGGCAATAGGGATGGAGGCGTGCCGCAGCGTAGACGGCACGGCGAAAGCGAAACTCGTCGCCGTCGCTGAAGTAGTAGTACGTGACGCCGTTCGGCAGCAGCGCGATCGTGACTGCCGCCGAAGCCCGACATGAACGGCACGAACACCGGCGCGTCGCACCCGGGCAGGTCATCGATGCGCATGCCCCAGAAGCCATCGTTGTACAGGAGCGTGCCGTCTGCAGCAGCCGGCAGGCCTCGATCCGCTGCATCGAGCTGCAGGGCGGATCGCAACATGCTCGTGTCGAGAAGGTCCTGCGCCGACGCGCTCAGGGGATTGAGCCACTGGCCGAGCTTGGCAACGTCGTCCGGCAACAGCGTCAGCCCAAAGCCGACAAAGGGCTGTCGCACATCGTCGCGAGTCCGGCGCGAAAAGTTGGCCACGGGGCTGAGCCCGGCAGCGCGCCAGACGTCTGGCCAGACGACGTCGTCGAGCAGGTCCGCCTGCGGCCCAAGTTGCCGTCGCACGAAAGCCGTCAGCGCAGTCCCCAGCACGTAGGTATCGCTGGTGCGGTAAACGAAACTCCGGCCGGCCGCCTCGCGCCGGGGAGAATGGCCACAGGCATGACCGATCTTCCCGGCATGCCGTGGTTCGTCGAAGAAGTGTTTCGACGTAGCCGCCGAGTCTTCGTCCGCATACGCCGTCGGCCGAGGTCCAGTGCCCACTCGACATGTCGAGCAGGTTCCCGAACGTGACGCCACTCCAGCCGCCCTGCGCCGCGCACTCCGGAACGAAGTCCACGACCTTCTGCTCGCGCGCGCCCGGAAAGCGCTGCTCGAGCCGCATCAGGCCGAGGCTGCCGAACACGGACTTGGCGACCGAATACGACGGCAGCAACAACTCTGCGCAGAACGGATAGTCACCCGCGCGCGTGGGACATCCGCCGCTGTAGTGGACGCCATCGGCGATCACGCCCCACGTCGACATCTGCGACGGCGTCACTTCCGCGGGATGGCCGAACTCCGCGGGATCGGTCCCCGGGTGATCGACGGCCAGTCGTGCCAGCGGGCGCCGCGGCAGACGACCACGGCTCTCAGTCCGGTGCGCCTCGACCACGCTTGCAGCGTCGGGCATTGCGCTGTCCGAGCGTTCAGCCTGCAGGAAGCCCCACAGGTCCGCCTTGAAATAAGCGCACGTCTCGCTGCTGACCTGGTACGCGACACGCGAGATGCGCCCTGCCGGCGCAAAGACGAACGTCAGTACGCCGTGGTGCAGGCAGTTGGCGTTGACCTCCATCAGGCTGAACGGCAGCGCCGCACGCGTCCATTCACCGTCACCCGGCTCCTGCCAGGTTCGACCCACGCCAGGGACGAACTCCCAATACGGGTGCGATCCCGCCATGGGTGTCCGCTGCCGCGGAATCAGTGCGTTGCCATCCTGGACGAGGTCGACCTGCACGAGGGACGGCAGGCGGCGCGCCGGAGCCGAGGGAGCGTCCGCCGTGCCGTAGGTGTCACGCAGCACGCGAAACCCGACGGGCTGCGGACCATCGCGCAAGACCAGCCGGCCAAAGGCGTCGACCGCTGGATCCGTCGACGCCACTGCAGCCATCGGCGCAAAGGCATCCATGCGCCAGGGATTGGATGGCGCGGGGCCGGCCAGGAGTTCTGCGACCTGCAGTTCAGCGCGCCCACCGGCGACCGGCTCGCCATGCACGGCAATCGACACCAGCGTGCCCAACACGAACAGCGGCAATGGAACGAACGCCGTCGCTGCCTTGATCAATCGCACGCGATGCCCGCGGCTGCGAGCTGCAGGCGCAGCGGCTCCAGCTGGTCCGCGTAACGGCGCCAGCGTCCGATCGACGTGTCGTACACGGGCTGGCGCACCTGCAGTGCGCTCGCCGTCGTCGACGCCCGCGCATTCTCGTGGAAGCGCACGCAGCGCTCGTCCCAGCCGAGCGCGCAATGCTGCAGCAGTCGCTGCGCCTGCCCGCGCACGTCCGCGACGACGTCCTCGTAATGCACCGTGAGCACCACCCCGGGCATCACGGCGTCCCAGTGCCGCATCAGGCGATCGTAGGCGGCGTAGTACTTGCCCAGCTCCGTGAGGTCGTATGAAAACGGGTACGCATCCTTGAACAACTGCTTGTACACCGCGTAGCACGTGTCGAGCGGATTGCGCCGCACGCTCACGATCTTCGCCTGCGGCAGCGCAAGGTGGATCAACCCGGCATACAGGTAATTGAACGGCAGCTTGTCGATGAACACCGGCCGGCCGTCGCGATACGGCCGCACGCGTTCGAGGTAGCGCTGACCGAGGGCCCTGAAATCCAGGCGCGCGGTCGCTCGACGAACTCGGGCCGCGACAGGGCTCGACCGGCTGCCAGGGCCGACACCTGCCGCGTCAGCTCGAGCCCGAACTCGTTCAATTCGCCCGCGGCGCAGACGTCCGGATGGCTGCCCAGGATTCGCTCGACCAGCGTGGTTCCGGTGCGCGGCATGCCGATCACGAAGATCGCCTCCGCGTTGTCGAACCCCTCGACGTGGCCATCGAAGCGATCGGCCGTATAGACCTCGCAGATACGGTCGATGATGCCGAGATCGGTCGCGACGTCATACCGCATCAGCGAGCGCTTGAGCGTCGCGCCTTGCCGCAGGCTCGCGAACGACGCCGGGTAGTCTTCGATGTCTTCGAGTTCCTTCGCCAGCGCGTAGTGCAGCTGGACCAGCCCCGCGGGCGTTCGTGTCCGGGCAATCGTCTCGCGCAGCTGGGCGACGTGATTGTGCGTGGCGGTCTGCTTCCTGAGCTGCGCACGCCCGTTGTACGCCTCGTGCTCATCGGGGCGCAGCGCAATCGCGGCGTCGAAATCCTGCTCGGCGCCTGCGGCGTCGCCAAGGTAGCGACGCACGGCTGCCCGGTTGAAATGGAACTCCGCACTGCCCTGGTCGAGGTCGATGGCAGCGGAATAGTGCTCCAGCGCACCGGCATGATCGCCCACCCGGTACAGCAGCGTTCCGAGTTCGCCGTGGAGCACGGCGTCGGCCAGCGGCCTGCCGCGCAGTTCGCCGGCGGCCGCGAACCGCACCCGCCATGTCTCCGGCTTCGAGCAGGCAACGCGCCCGGTGCAGCCGGAACCGGTCCGACGGCTCGAGAGCCAACGCTCGATCGATCGTGCGCAGCGCGTCGGGCAGGCGCTGCGCCTTGCGCAGCAACCAGCTGGCCAGATACCACCCGTACGCATAGTCCGGGTGCTGACGATTGAGATCCTGGCCCGCCTCCAGCGCCTGCCTCAGGTCACCGGCTTCGATGCAGCCGGTGACCCGATCCGCCAGTTGCTCCCTGGTGCGCGGCGCAGTCGCAGTCATGCTCCCTCAGAACGAATAGGTGAGCGCCATCCCGAACGTGCGCGGCAGGGCGATGTAAGTCACGCGAATTGTTGCCGAAGTAGTTCTGGCTCGGCGCGGTGTTGGAGCCCGCCCACCAGGAACGGGAACGCGCCGGTCGTGCCCTTCGTCATTGAACAGGTTCTTGACGTAGAGCGAGACACCCCAGTCGTCGCGCGTGAAGGTCGTGCTGAAGTTCCACAGCTGGAACGAGTCGATCTCGGCATAGCTGCGTGAGAACACCGAGTCCGGCGCGTAGGACGCCGACGCCGGATTGGCACTGTCGCGGCAGTTGCCGAGGCCGTGAACGACGTGAGGCAGTTGTCGTCGCCGATGCTGTTCAAGCACGTCCGACTGATAGTAGCCGCTCAGCACGGCGTTCATGCCGATGCCATTGCCAAAGGTGGTGTCGTAACCGAACGCCACGTTGAAGACGTGCTCGGCCGTGCCGGGCAGCCGGTCCCCGTCCGCGGCGACCTTGTCGGTGAACAACGGTCCGCCGTAGAAATTGCCAGCCGGCTGGTACACGTCGTCGGTGAGCTTCGGCGTCCGCGTACGTGTAGCCGACGCTGTACGTCAGCGAATCGGTGATCGCCCCCGACAGCTCGACTTCGATGCCCTGCGTCCGGGCCGACTCGCCGTTGATGGCGGCGAAGAAGCCCCAGTTCGACGTCGCCGTGTTCAGCTGCGGGTCCTTCCAGTCCGTGTAGTACAGCGAGACCGCGAAGCTGAGCAGGTCGGTCACGCCCTTGTAGCCGAGCTCGTAGTTGTCGACCGAGTCGGAATCGAACGTGAAGTAGTCCGGGTTTTCGGCGTACTTGCCCGTGGTCGGCACGGCGTTGGCGCCGGCGTGACGGTAGCCCTGCGAATACGTCGCGTACAGCATCGTCTGGTCCGTCACGTCCCAGGCGAAGTTGGCCTTGAACAGGAAGCCGTCGTCGTCGATCTTTTCCGAGGCCGTGCCGGGCGGGCTCGAAGGCGAGGAATAGATCGGCACGTCGACCACGGCGTCGACGTCGACCGAGTTGTCGAAGTAACGGCCGCCGAGCGTCAGGTGCAGGTCGTCGGTGAAGTTGATCGTGGCTTCGCCGAACAAGGCCATTTCCTCGTAACCCTGGTTGCGCCGGAACAGGAAATCCTGGTTCGTGCTGTACGGCGCGAGGCCGTACCAGTTCAGCGCGTCGAGGTACGGGATGTAGCCGACCAGGTAGCTGTTCTGGCCCAGGTCGTAGTCCTGGTCCACGTAGAACAGGCCGGCCGTCCAGTCGATGAACTCGCCGCCCTTGCGAGACCAGCCGGAATTCCTGCGCGAACGCGGTGTCGTCGTAGAACCGCTCGGCCTGCGCGATCGGCCGCGGCGAGCTGCCGTAGAACGCGAACCAGCCATTGCGCGCGTACACGCCCGAGTTGTCGCTGATGCCCGAGCCGGTGTGCTCGTAGTACGAGGTGCTCGACGTGAGGGTCGCGAAGCCGAAGCCGACCTCGAGTTCGAGTGCAGCCAGCTGCACTTCGCGCTCGGAAGGCTCGAGCTGGACGGCGCCGAACTCGTAGTCGCCGTACTTGCCGCCATTGACCAGGTCTTCACCGCGGGTCACCTGGCGCCGCCCGCCGACTTCGTCGTCCTGCCACTGGTAGGACAGCTGGGCGCTGAAATTCTCGGTCGGCTCGAAACGCAACGCGGCCCGGGCGTACTTGATGTCGACCGAGTCGACGTCCTTGACGCGACGGTACTCCGGCAGCGCCGTCAGCACGTCGCCGTTGACCACCGGGTCGCCGTTGGCATCGGTGCGATAGACGTTCGGGTAGTCGACGATGCCGTCGTTGTCGATCATGCCGGCATTGATGCGGAACGCGGCCGTTTCGGTCAGCGGCACGTTCAGCATCAGGTCGGGGTTGAAGTTGAACCCGTCGGACCCTTCGGTCACGCCGAAGTTGAGGCTCGCCTTGCCCTCGAAGTCCTTCGGATCGGGCTTGTTCATGATGTAGCGGACGTTGCCGGCCAGCGAGCCGGAGCCGTACAGCGTTCCCTGCGGGCCGCGCAGCACCTCGATCCGGGCGATGTCCTTCAGCACGAAATTACCGAACAGCGCCGTGTCGTCGACGTAGGTGGACACGGTCGGCGGCGCCGCCAGCGGCACGTCGCCGTTGGTGCCGGAGTCGACGTTGATGCCACGGATCACGATGCCGTTGGTGACGCCGGAATTGCGGCAAGCCACGATCCTGCACCGTCACGCCCGCCATCGTCCGCAGCGCCTCGACGGAGTCGTTGATGTTGGCCCGCTCGAGCGTTTCGCCCGACACGGCCGAGATGTTGAACGGAATTTCCTGCACCGTCTGGTCGCGACGGGTCGCCGTGACGACGATCTCCTCGAGCGCAGGATTCGTCTGCGCGATGGCGGCAGGCACGCCGCATTGCAGTCCCGCGGCTGCCACCGTCATCGCGATGAAACGCCGGCCTGGCCGCGCGCGATGCAGGCACCGCCGCACCTCGATCGCCAGCACGTTGCCCTTCGACTGAATCTCGTTGCTCATGACTCACCCCTGTCATTGCGGAACTGTCCGGCTTGATCGCCGTGTTGGCCTGAACATAGACGAGCCGTCGGGCGCCACATAGGACCAGATGCCGACGACTGATTGGTCCAGATGGCTTAGCCGGGCTCCTCGTCCATCGACGCGGGACCCGGTACGGCCATCGCCCCCAGCTGGCGCAGGGTCGGCGAGGACGCCTGTTGCGGCTGGTACTGCGGAAAAACGACTTCGCTGTCGCGGAAACTCTTCAGCGGTTGCCCGAGCCCGAGCAGGCCGCGGCGGCGGCTGCGTCGCACGAGCCCGAGGTCCATTTCGACCGGGACGATTTCGTACCCGGTGCCGGCCTGGTGGACGACGCTGCCATCGGGCGCGACGACGAGCGAGCGGCCGTTGCCGAGCCTGCCCGCGCAGTTCACGTCGACGAACCAGCACTGGTTGACCGCGGCATTGGTGCGCGCGATCGCGAGTTCCAGGTCGCGGTCGATCGTGTTGGTCATGGTGGGATGAATCACCACTTCCGCACCCATCCAGGCGAGGGTCCGCGTCGTCTCCGGAAACCACATGTCGTAGCAGATGGAGACGCCGAACCGGCCGACCTTCGGCACGTCGAACACTACGAATTCAGTGCCGGGCGTGACGCCCTGCTCGTACGGCAGGAACGGAAACATCTTGCGGTAACGCGCGACGACCTGGCCGCTCGGATCGATCACGGGGGTCGTGTTGTAGATGTGATCGCCGGCGCGCTCGTGGATCGAGCCCGGGACGAACCAGAGCTTCAGGTCACGCGCGACCTGGCAGAGCGACTGCTCCAGGGGACCCGGCAGCGGCTCGGCGTTGGAAGTCTGGGGCCCACGCAGGGACAGCTCGCCCAGCACGACCATGTCGACCCACGGAAACCGCCGCTTCAGCCGCTCCATCTCGGCACGGACGATCTCCAGGTTGTCCTGCGCCGTCAGTTCGAGCTGCAGCCCGGCCACCGCAAAGTGCGTCATCGTCCCTACCCCCTCCGCGTCGTTGGACGCGGCTCAGGGAGGCTAGGTCAAACCGCAAGGCGCGCGTAGTACCAGTTGGATTAAACCGATGGAGCCAGATGGGTTTCGACAGCCAGCTACGGAATCGGCGCCGCTTCGAACGCGAGCGTGTCCTCGATGAACCCGGACTCGAGGTAGAACTTGATCCGTTCGCCGTCGAGCACCACCGCGTAGGACGCGGGTTCGGCGTAGGACCAGCGCTGCCACTGGCGCACGTAGCGGTCGCCGTCCAGCCACCACCGGCCGTAGTCGCGGTCTTCCCAGGCGAAGCCGGCACGCCCGGTCATCGACCCGTCCGCGTGCAGGTGAATCTCGACCGGCTCGCCATAGACACGCTGGGTTCGCATCACGGCGCCCGGGAGGTTCCTGTGCAGGTCGCGCTTCAGGAGTCGCCGGCCGATGCACTGGTCGAGGTGCTCCGTGGCGCCCGACGTGAACTCGCGAACGACGGCAGCCAGCCGCGCGACACCTTCGCGGATGCGCTGCGCCGGGATGCCCGAGACCCCCATGCGGAAGCAGTTGAGCGGCCGGCGCGAGAGCGCATAGAAGTGATCGACGGGCTCGACCAGCACGCCGCGGCGCGCAGCCTCGTCCACCAGCCGCGAGACATCGAGGTCGTTCGAGCCCTGCACCCAGAGCACGGTCCCGCCTTTGCTCGGCGCCAGTGCAACCCAGGGCGGCAGGTAGAAATTGAGGGCCTGGCGCAGGGCGTCCCAGCGCTGCCCGAAGGTTCGATGCAGGTTCGCCGTGAGCGCGTCGTAGTGCCCGAGCCGGATGAAGTGCGCCATCGCGCGCTGGTTGTTGCGCGGCGGTTGCCCCACCATCAGCCGGCGCAACTTGCGCGCTTCGGCGATCAGCTCGGGCGCCGCCACCATGAAGCCGAGGCTCAGGCCAGGCGCGAGCACCTTGGACAGGCACGACACGTAGATGACGCGGTTTTCGCGGTCCATGCCGCGCAGCGCCGGGTGCGGATAGCCCTTGTAGTTGCTCTCGCAGTCGAAGTCGTCCTCGACGATGAGCATGTCGCGTTGCGCCGCCTTCTCCAGCAGGGCCCGACGACGCTCGAGCGACATCGTGACGCCCGTCGCCGCCTGGTGGCTGGGGGTCACGTAGACGATGCGACAGTCATCGAGCGCACCGTCGACGAGCATGCCGTCGCCGTCGATCGGCTGGTGCACGATCGGCGCGCCGCGTCGCTGCACGAGATGGCGCATCTCCGGATACCCGGGCTCTTCCATGGCGACCGGGACACTCGCATCCACCAGCAGTTCGGCCAGCAGGTACAGCGACTGCTGGGCGCCGACGGTGATCAGGATTTCCTCGGCGCGCGCGTTGATGCCTCGTCGCGGCAGGATCTTGGTGCGCAGCTCCTCGATCAGCATCGGATCGTCGAGCCCGCCCGTCGCCGCAGACCAGACACCGATGTCGCCACTGCCGAGCGCATAGCGGCCGGCCTCGCGCCACTCGGCCACCGGAAACAGCGACGTGTCGAACTGCCCGTCGAGGAAACAGAATGGATAGTCGCGGGCGTCGGCCGGCGCAATCCGGTTGATGTCCGGGTTGGCGCGCGACTTGAGCCACTGCTGCCAGGGGCCCGTGATGGATCCCCGCTCGCCCGGCGCCTGCGGCGGGTACGCGGGCGCTGCCAGCCGGCGAGCGACGTAGAGACCGCTGCGGGCCCGACTGGTGAGGAGACCTTCCGCGACGAGCTGCTGGCAGGCAATCACGACCGTGTTGCGCGCGACGCCCAGTTGCTCCGCCAGCTTGCGCGACGACGGCAAGCGCGTGCCAGGCTTGAAAATGCCCAGGTGAATCGACTCGACCAGCTTCTGCCGGATCTGCGCCTGCAGACCCAGCTTGCTGTCCGACTCGATGTAGATCAGCGCTTCGGATTCCGCCATGACGGCCAGTATAGGCAACCGCCGTGTCGCGCCGCAGTCACTTCAGGTCACCGGCGCCCGCGATTGCGTGATCCGGAACCGCGACGCCACGAACGCAAGGTCCGTCAGCGTCGCATTGCCGGCAGGATTCAGGCCCGTCACGTGATAGTCGCTGTAGGCCGCTGCGAAGTTGAGCGGCATCGGCCCGGTGAGGTTGCAGGTGAGCTGCGCGCCCGCCGCCGAGTACGCCGCGATCGCGCGCTCGATGTACTGCTCGTCGGTGGAATACAGGAACGCGGTGATCCCGCCTCCGGCACGCGCGTCGGCCGCCGCCTCCGCGAGCGCGGCATCGCGATCGTCGGTCGTGATCACGAAGCCGATCGGCCCGAAGCGTTCCTCACCGTACAGGTCCCTGGCGCCCGCATCGACGCCGACCAGCAACGGTGTGCGGGTGCGAGCGCTGCGCAAATTCAGGGTGCGCGTACGGAGCCGAGGCCAGCAGGACCCTGCCGCGACGCGCCCCCTCCTCGGCCATCTGGTCGATCAGCGCCGGCGTGGACGATGCCTGGATCGCAGCCATGATCGGCGCGGCGCGCTTCGGATCGGCCGCGATCGCAGCCATCGCCTGCGCCAGCAGCGCACCGAACTCGTCGGCCCCGATGCGGCCGCCCGCATGGCGAATGCCATCGCGGGGCACGTAGACGTTCTGCGGCGACGTGCACATCTGCGCCGAGAACAGGCTCATCGTCGTGGCGAGGCTCTTGATCACCGGTTCGAGCTGATCCACCGATTCGACGACGACCGTGTTCACTCCCGATGTCTCGGAATAGCAGAGCGCCGGGTGGGCATTGGCCTCGACCCAGGCACCAAAGCGCGCGCTGCCGGTGAAATCGACGATCGCGGTCTGCGGATGCTTGACCAGCAGCTTGCCGACCGGCGCTTCGACCGTGTCCAGGCAGAGCGTGACGAGATCGGGCGAGAACCCCGCGCTGGCGATCACTTCGCGGCACGTGCGCACGGCCAGCGCCATCGGCAGGATCGCCGTCGGATGCGGCTTGACGATCACGGGGTTGCCCGTCGCGAGGCTCGCGAGCAGCGCCGGGTACGCATTCCAGGTCGGGAACGTGGCGCAGGCAAAGCACACGGCGACGCCGCGCGGCACCAGCTGATAGCGCTTGCGCAGCCGGATCGTCGTCGAGCCGAACCGCCGCTCCCACAGCGCCTCGGCGGGCACGTCCGACATCGCCGCATGCGCGTAGGCGAGCGCCTCGACGCCGCGGTCGAGCGCGTTCGTGCCGCTGCCCGCGTAGCTCATCGGGCCGCTCTGGCCGGCCGTGTGCATCACGGCCTGCGCCGTCTCGAACACGTTGCCGTACAGGCGATCGACGATCTCCATGCAGACGCCGAGACGCGCCTGCGGCGTTGCTGCCGCCCACGCCGGCATCGCCGAACGCGCGGCGGCAAACAGTGCGTCGATGTCGGCACGTGGGTAATCGATGCCCAGCGGCTCGAGCGTGTACGGCGAGACCTCGCCACCGATGCGATCAACGGTGCCGGGCTGGTCGAGCTCGAAGGCCTGCCCGAGCTGCGCGCGAAAAGCGGCAGCGCCCGCCTCGGACGGCCGCAGCACCACCGCGATGCCGGTCCGGCGTCTCGGGGAACAGCGTGAAATAGCTGCGTTCGCGACACGCCAGCCCGGCGGCGCGCAACGAGGCTTCATGCTTCTCGAACAGCTCGAGCGCGGCTCTGCTCACTTCGATTTCCTCGCAGCCTGTGCCGGCGCCA
The DNA here is from genome assembly GCA_963828265.1 of uncultured Gammaproteobacteria bacterium. Classification (GTDB taxonomy): domain Bacteria; phylum Pseudomonadota; class Gammaproteobacteria; order Steroidobacterales; family Steroidobacteraceae; genus RPQJ01. Next base: position 15,203 of record CAWHEA010000010.1, read on the forward strand.
CTGCAACCGATGCACACGCAGTCCGCCGGGAACGACTTCTTCGGCCGACAGCGTCAGCGTGCGGCCACGCATCTGGATCTTGCGTGTCTGCACCGTTCCGACCAGCGCCGGATTGTGCGAGATCGTGACGTGATGCTCCACGGCCTGGCCGACGATGCGCCAGCGACAGCAATAGCCGAAGAACGTGTCGAAGGCCGCCGCTCGCTCATGCTCGGGGGCCGCTCGCGGGTTGCCGCGCGACAGGCGTGGCCGGCCCGCAGCCATCATCGCTGCGCTCATCCAGCCGTCCGGCGTGTAGACGAGCAGCCCGATCGCGCCGGGACCCAGCGGCTCGGTGACCGAGCCGTCCTCGTACGTGATGAACCAGCGGTGCAGTTGCCAGCTGCCCACCAGCCGTTTGCGCTCGAAATTCTTCATCGCGGACCTCACGCGAACGCTGGCTTGCGCAGGGCCTCGGCGTATTCAGCCGCGTAACGATCGACGATGGCGGCGGTCGGTTCGACGGCGCGAATGTGATCGACGCCCTGTCCCGCCGACCAGATGTTCTTCCAGGCCTTGAGCTGGCCCTGGGAATTCGTCCAGTCCATCTTGTCCTTGCCGACCAGCGCATTCGGATCGAGGCCCGCGGCGACGATGCTCTCGCGCAGGTACCAGGCGTCCGCCCCGGTGAACGTCTTGGTCATCACGAGGTCTTCGAACGACGCGCGCACCACCATGTCGCGGTATTCCTGCGCGGCGAGACTCTCTTCGGCGCAGATGAACGGCGTGCCGGCATACGCGAGATCGGCGCCGAGCAGTTCAGCGGCGCGCACGGCGCCGCCGTGACCGATGCTGCCGCCGAGGACGATGATGCCGTCGTAGAACTCGCGCACGGCCTGGACGAACGCGAACGGCGAGACCTTGCCCGTGTGACCGCCCGCGCCTGCGCTGACGAGCACGAGGCCGTCGGCGCCGGCTGCTGCGGCCTTGCGGGCGAAGGCCAGGCTGCTGACGTCGGCGAAGACCGTCCCGCCGTAGGCATGGACGTGCTCGATGGCCTGGGCCGGGCTGCCGAGCGCCGTGATGACGAGCGGGGGCTGGTAGCGGTCGACCAGCTCGAGCTCCGGGCCCAGCCGGTCGTAGGAACTGTGCATGACGAGGTTCAGCGCCCAGGGCCCGACCTTGCCCGGTGCTGCCTCGCACGCCTCGGCATGACCCGTCACGACCTGCCGCAACCAGTCCTCGAGGATGTCGATCGAACGGGCATTGGGGGTCGGAAACGCGGCAGAGATTCCTGCCCGGCAGGCCGCCAGGACCAGGCCCGGGCCCGAGACCAGGAACATCGGCGCGGCAATCAGTGGAAGCCGCATTCCCCCCGTCAGGGACCCGCAGGCGCTCGGCCCGGCTCCCTTGGCGACATTCGACACTTCACAACTCCCCTATGACTTGCACTATAGTACTCTGGTACCGGACCCCGATGCGACAGCGACTTTCCAGAGGAAACGCACGATGCGCAAGTACACGGACATCACCACGCAGGATCCGCCGGATCGACCGACCTGGGTCGACGGCATCGACAACCCCTACCTGCATGGTCCCTACACGCCCGTCGTGTCCGAGATCACCGCCGTCGACCTCGAGGTAGCCGAAGGCGAGATTCCCGCGGACCTCTACGGCGCGTACATGCGCAACGGGCCGAACCCGGTGTTCAAGCCGCGCGGCGACTACCACTGGTTCGACGGCGACGGCATGGTGCACGGCGTGTACTTCCGCGACGGCCGCGCGAGCTACATCCGCAAGTGGGTGCAGACGCGCGCGCTGCACGACGAGATCGAGCGCGGCAAGGTCGAGCTGTCGGGCATCATGGGTCCGTACGACCTCTCGCGCGTCGCCGGGCACGAAGTCGAGTCGATGAACCCCGACTACTGCAAGGACACGTCGAACACGACGCTGAACTTCCACAACGGCAAGATCCTCTCGGCCTGGTACAACGCCGGCCGCGTCTACACCCTCGATCCGCTGACGCTCGAGACCGAAGGCGAGCAGGACTTTTCCGGCGGCCTCGACACGCCCATGAACGCGCACGGCAAGACCGATCCGCGCACCGGCGAATTCATCAACTACGGCTATGCCGACTTCCAGCCCTGGCTCACGTACTACGTGATCTCGGCCGACGGCAAGGTCAAGCACCGCGCGCGCATCGACCTGCCCGGTCCGCGCCTGCCGCACGACACGACGATCACGCCGAACTACACGATCCTGCACGACTTCCCGTTGTTTCACGACCTCGACGTGCTGAAGCGCACGGGCCACCGCGTGGTGCAGTTCAAGCGCGACCTGCCGACACGCTTCGGCGTGATTCCGCGTTACGGCACGCAGGAGCAGGTCCGCTGGTTCGAATTCGAGCCGGGCTACGTGCTGCACATGGTCAATGCCTGGGAAGACGGCGACTGGATCACGATGGACGGCTGCTTCCAGCCCGACCCCACGATCCGCCGCGACCCGCAGGAAGGCCCGCTCGCGTCGATGCTCGCCTACCTGCGTTACAAGGGTCACCTGCGCCGCTGGCGCATGAACCTGAAGACCGGCGAAAAGAGCGAGCAGCAGATCGACGACCTGAACGTCGAGTTCTGCCTGCCCGACACCGGAACGCTACGGCGTCAAGACGCGGTACTCGTACCACCAGCTGATCCCGACGGACCTGCAGACGATGGCGTTCGAAGGGCTCGTCAAGTACGACCACGACCAGGGCACGCGCGAGATCTACAACTACCCGGCCGGCTGGTTCCCGAGCGAGGCGCCGTTCGCGCAGAGCACGCGCGGCGGCGACGAGGACAGCGGCTACGCGATCACGCTCGCGACCAACATCCACGATTACCGCTCGGAGGCCTGGATCTTCGACGCCAAGCGGATCACCGCCGGCCCGCTCGCCCGCGTGCGTCTCCCGGGCCGGGTGGCCGCCGGTTTCCACGCGTCGTGGGTCACCGGCGACCACCTCTGGCCTCAGGCGCGCGCCGTCGGCTGACGCGCGAGTTCGGACTCGAGATACGCCACGAGCGATTGTGGCGTGTCCTTGGTCGTCCGCGTCCGGTCGTAGACGTGCGCGGGACGGATCGCGCGATCGAACCACACGAGTTCGTGCTCGGGTTGTGCGCGGACGCGTGCCGGCCAGCCACAGCGCCGTATCGGCGCCCGACGCCGCGTCGCGCAGGATCGGCCGCAGGATCTTGCGGAACCTCGGCAGCGATCGCTTCACGCCGTCCGTGTCGGCCCAGCCGGGATGCATCACGTAGAACGCGATGCCGCGCGACCCGTACGTGTCGCGCCAGTACTGGTTCAGCACGATCTGCGCCCGCTTGTGGAAGCCGTACGCGAACACGCCGTTGTATTTCGCCGGATCGGTGACGTTCAGCATCGCGACCATCAGCGGCATGTTGTAGCCGCCACCCGACGTCATGTTGATCACCGTGGCCTGCGGGCCGGCCAGCAAGCCGCTGCGAATGAGCCCTTCGGTCAGCTGGTAATGGCTGAGCAGGTTCGAGACGAACGAGCTTTCGCGACCCTCCGCGGTCACCGACAGATCGTCGAGCAGCACGCCGACGTTGTTGACCAGGACGTCGACCTTGCGGCCGGCGGCCTCGAGCCGGCGCAGCAGGCGCTCGGTGTCGGACTGCAGCGTGAAATCGCAGCATTCGGTCTCGACGCCCTGGATGCCCGCCCGGCGCGCGTCATCGCGCAGGGTCGCGAGCTTGGACTCGCTGCGCGCCACCGCAGTGACGGTCGCTCCGGCACGCGCGGCCTCGAGCACGATGTGCCGGCCGATGCCGCCCGAGCCGCCGGTGACCAGCCAGTGCTGGCCGCGGTAATCCGGGGTGAACTGTCGGCCATGACAGGCTGCGCCAGCGGTACCCCACCTGGGTGAAGCTGGCCGTGAACCGGCTGTAGAAGCCGACGATTTTCTTGAGCTGCTGGTAATTCATCGTTCCCCCTCGGACATGGGCCGCCGCGAACGGAATCGCTGCCGCTGGATGCTAGACTTGCGACTTTAGACTGCACGACATCGAGTCATGGCGACCAGCAAGACCGCGCGGCGCACACCGCGCCAACCGCGACATCGAAACCATCCGCGTGCTGCTGCACAGCGGCGAAGTCGCGCGTGCGCTGCAGGTCGTCGGCGATCGCTGGTCGTTCCTGCTCATGCGCGACGCGTTTATCGGTGTCCGTCGCTTCGAGGACCTGCGCCGTCGCACGGGCGCTTCGCGCGGCACGCTCACGGCTCGCCTCAACGCGATGGTGGACGCCGGCCTCTTCTACCGCAGCCCGTACGGCAGCGCGCCGAGCCGGCTCGAATATCGCCTGACCGAGAAGGGACTCGCGTTCTACCCGGTCGCGCTCTGCATGTGGACGTGGGAGAACCGCTGGGGCGGCGAGTTCGGCTTGCCGCCCAGGCTGATCCACACGGCCTGTGGCAAGTCCCTGAACCCGAGCCTGGTCTGCGCGCATTGCGAAACCGGCATCGGCTGGCGCGACATGGTGTTCAAGCCGGGCCCGGGTGCGCACAGCTACCCGGCTCCGCCGACGACCACGCGCCGCCGCGAAAGCGCGGCCGCCGTCGAATGGCGATGGCGTCGACACGACGATGTTCCACAGCGTCGACACCGTCGGCGACCGCTGGACGGCATTGCTCGTCGGCGCCCTGTTCTTCGGCCTGCATCGCTACGACGACATCAATGCCGCGCTCGGCATCGCGACCAACATCCTTGCCGACCGGCTGCGTCGCCTGCTGGCCGCCGGCGTGATCGAACAGCGTCTCTACCAGGACCATCCGCCGCGTCACGAATACCACCTGACGGACAAGGGCTGGGACCTGCTGCAGTTCACCATCGCGATGCACGACTGGGGCACGCACTGGATCCCGTCGCCGCACGGTCCGGGCCTGCTGCTGCGGCATCGCCCCTGCGGGCGAGCGCCTGCGCGTCAAGGTGGTCTGCGGCAGTTGCGGCGCGGCGGTCGAAGCGCGCGAAGTGCAGATTCGCGGCGCGGCGCGGCAACCCGTCGCTCAACGACGTGGCGGCCAGGGAAAGAAGCCGCTGGTGCGCCGCACGTAGTCCTCGTACCCCGGGCGCTTCTTGAGCATGCGCCGCTCGACCAGTTCCTTGCCCATCATGCCGAGGATCGACCACGTCATGAGCGCGGGCGAGAACACGGTGAACCATCCCCACGGATGTTCGCAGGCCACGAGCCAGTAGCCCCACCACACGCAGGTTTCACCGAAGTAATTCGGGTGCCGCGAATAGCGCCACAGGCCGGTGTCCAGCACCTTGCCGGCATTGCTGGCCACCGCCTTGAAGCGCGCGAGCTGCCAGTCCGCGGTTGCCTCGAACGCGACGCCGATCAGCACCAGCGCCGTGCCGAGCCAGGCCAGCGGGCCGAGCGCCTCGGGCGTCGGCGCCGTCTGCGCGACGAGGAAAGGCGCGATGGCGACGAAGACGATCGCACCCTGGTAGAGATTGATGCGCGTCAGGCTGTGCCAGGCGAAATTCCTGCCCTGGTCCTCGACGTGCTTGCGCAGTCGCGCATAGCGCGGGTCCTCGCGTCCCCAGTTGCGCCAGGCCAGGTAGCCGCCGAGTCGCGCCGACCAGAGAACCGCCAGCACGGCGATCAGGACGCGGCGCGGTTCGGCGCCGTGCGCGACGAACACGCCGAGCACTGCGGCTGCGCCGATGCACGGGGCGAACCAGATGTCGACGAGGCTCGAGTCGCGCATCGCCATGCTGACGGCCCACAGCAGGATGAACGAGCCGAAGACCAGCGACGGCGTCGGCGAGGGCGAGACGGATCAGGTCGTCGAGCATGGGATGCGGTACTCCGGAGCGTTCAGATGGAAATCGCGCCGCTCAGCGGCGCGGTCCAGTCGAGGGCGCGCTGGCGCGCCATCAGTTCGTCGATGCTGTCTGGCGATGACGGCAGGCAGCGGCACGGTCCGCCGTGCGTCGAGATCGGCGGCCGCAGAGACGAACTCGACGACGCTGGCGAGACGCTCGTGCGTGACGTTGAGCAGGAACACGTGACCCTGCACGCGCTTTTCGTTGCGGGCGGTGAAGCTCAGGAACAGCGACACCTCCTCGCCCACGTGCACTTCGTTCAGGAACCAGATGTGGTGCTCGAGATCGAAGAGGCCGACCCGCTGCGTGCGAACCCATTCCTCGCTGATGCCGAGCAGCTCGAGCAACGGGTCGCTCGTCAGGTCGTACATCGTCAGGTGATGCTTCACGTTGACGTGACCATTCAGGTCTTCCCACTCTTTCGGCACGCGCACCCGCACCAGTTCGGGAAGTTGTCGCACCTGCTCGGGCGTGGGCATCGTGACTCGCACTGTCTGGACTCCTGCGCCGGGACGGGACCGGTCGCTTGCACAATCGAACGCAGGCTCCTATCCTGACTTCGCCGACGCAATCCATCAAGGGCGGAAGGGCCCCGCAGGCGTGCGGCCCTGGGCCGTCGATCACGACGCGGCCGAGAAACTCTGGGCGCTGTCAGAGCAACTGACGGGTGCGCGCCTCGCCTGACGCCCGCGCCACCAGCGCCAGGTGGTGCTCGGCCGTCTCCTGCGGGGCTTCCAGCATCGGCACGTGCCCGACGTGCTCGAAGATCACCGCGACGCTGTTCGCAATGCCGCGCGCAATTCGTCGACGACGCTCACGTCGATCAACTGGTCGTGCCGTCCCCACACGATCAAGGTCGGCACCTGCACTTCGCCCAGTCGCGCGTTCAGCACGCCCGCGATGCCCTCCTTGGCGAGTGTCCAGAAGACCTTTTCGAGCACCTGCGCATTGGCCAGCGCGTCGTCGAGCATCACGCGCTTGAACTGGCGCGGCATGAAGGGCGGCTTGCGATAGACGAAGGCCAGCAGCCGGTCGACGTCCGCCATCGTCTTGAGCTCGAGTGGATTCGAGCCCTGCTTGATCGACCGCTGCAGGTCGCTGACGCCTGTGCCAGCCACGCCCGCGTTGTCCAGCAACGTCAGCGACGCCAGCCGTTCGAGGATAGTCGAGCGCGAACTGCAGCGCGATGAAGCCGCCCATGCTGTTGCCGGCGAGGTGACAACGATCGATGCCCAGCGCATCGAGAAACTCGCGCAGTCGCTGCGCCTGGGCCTGCATGCCGATAGTCGCGGTCCACGCTGCGGTCGTTCTCGCCGAAGCCGGGCAGGTCCGGGCAGATCACCCGATGGTGCGGCGTGAGATGCGGCGCATAGAGGGTCCAGTTGTCCTTGTCGCCACCGAAGCCGTGCACCAGCACGATCGGCTCAGCCGTCGCCTTGCCGCCCTCCAGGTACGGCCACACGATGTCACCGACGCGGACCGACTTGCGGGAGAGCGCTGCGCGTCGTCGCAGCGAAGCCTTCACCGCGTCGAACACCACTCGCGGCCTGAACGCATAGAGCGCCACCAGGCCAGCGAGCGTTGCCGCGATCAGGACCAGCAGGAATTTCATTTACGCACCTTGCTCTTGTTGCCGACCGGACGTTTGCGCTTGCGTACCGTTGCGAGCTTCGTCACGGCTTTCTTCACTGGCGGCCGGGCGTGCCGCAACTCGTCGAGCGAGGCTTCGATGCAACGACACACGCTGTCGACGTCAGGGACCAGTTGCCGATCCGCGGTCACGCAGAAGCTGATGCTGCCATCGTAGCTGATGGCGGCGATGAACAAGCCCAGCCCGTGCGTGACCGGACCCATTCCAAACTGGTGCGTGAGGCGTGCGCCGTTCATGTACAGCGGTACCTGGGCGCCAGGAACGTTGGTGATGATCAGGTTCGCCTGGTTGCGGGCGATGCGTTCGTTGGTCACCAGCCGTGCCACGCCGGCCAGCGTGGCGCCCGGAATGTGCCGCGTCAGGTCGGTCATCACTCGCGCGCCGAGCCCGGCCTTGGCCTCCTTCGCATCGCGCGTGTAGTCGCGGATAGCCTGCAGCCGCAGCACCGGATCGGCGATGTCCGTCCCCAGCTCGACCGTCATCGCCGAGATGTTGTTGCCCGGAACCTCGTCGGCGCCGCTGCGCCCGCGGGCGTTGATCGGCGCCACCGCCACGAGGGTCTGCGGCGGCAGGTCGTTGTGCTGCAGCAGGTACCGGCGCAAGGCGCCGCTGCAGACGGCGAGCACGACGTCGTTGATCGTCGCGCCTTCGACCAGGCGGCGAAGCTTGCCCAGCTCCGCCAGCGGGACGGCCACCGCGTCGAACGTCCGATGCGGCGACACACGCTCGTTGAAGCGCGTGACGGGCACGCCGCGCCGGACCTGCCCGGCAGGCTCCGCCAGCCGCTTCTTCGCGGCAGCGACGAGCGCTGGCGACAGCTTCATGAGCGCATTCATCATCTTGACGGGTGACGTCAGGTTGGACGTGAGCGCACGGGCCACCATCGTGGCTGGCGTCGGTACGGCGCCGAGTTCGACCGCCGTGGCCGCTGGTGCCACGGCGGGTGTGCCCTGAGCGTCCTTGTCGCAGAGTGCGATCAGCGCATACGCACCCGACGCACCGTCGATGGCGGAATGATGGAAGCGCTGCAGCAGCGCGTAACTGCCCGGCGCGACGCCCGCAACGCGGTCGAGGCCTTCGACGACGCACATGTCCCAGAGGGGCCTGCCCATGTCCATCGGCCGGGCGAAATGGCGCGCGGCAAGGATGCAGAACTGGCGCCAGTCACCGGGTTTCGGCAGGCGCACGTGGCTGACGTGCGCCTCGACGTCGAAATCCGGGTCCTCGATCCAGTAGGGATGATCGAGGTCGAGCGGCAGCCGGTGCAGCTTGCGCATGAACACCGGCGACGTGTGGCAGCGGCTCGCCACGTGACGGACGATGTCCTTGAACCGCACGGCGCCCCTGGGCGCGGTCGACGGATCGTACAGATTGATGCTCATGACGTGCGTCAGCACGTCGCCGCCCTGCACGTACAGGAACTGCGAATCCTGCGCGCTGAGCTGGGATATCACCTTCATGCCTTCGTCCCCATGATTTCCTCGGCACGGGCCAGCGCTTCGAGGCGCATCCGCTCCATGCGGTGCGACAGCGCCCGCAGTTCGCGCAGCAACTCGCGTCGCCCGGCGATCGCTTCGGCCGTGCTCGCACCGGCCAGGCCGAGGTTGGCCGCCAGCCGATAGCCGTTCTCGAACAGGATCTTGCCGATCGAGGCCTCGCTGCTGATCCGTCGCAGCAGGTAGGCCTGGCGACCTTCCTTCAGGGCCAGCTCGACGCAGCGCTTCTGCTCCAGCGTCTCGCCGGGCCCGAGCCGCGCCAGCAGGTCGATGACGACCGCATAGGCCTCGACGAACGGCAGCAGCGCGGCGTGGCCGATGAACGGCTGCAGGCGCCGTGCGAGGCGGCGCGTTTCCCGGGGATCGCCGGTCAGCCGCTCTTGCCACCGCGCATCGACGCGTGCGAGTTCGGCGACGAGCGCGGCACGAAAGTCCTCGCGCGGCGGGTAGAAGAATTCGAACTTGAAGAGTTCACGCAACCGCTCCGTTTCCGCCCAGAACGCGGCTTCGAAGTCCTCACTCGCCGAGTCCTCGGCCTTGTACAGCGCCAGCTCGAGAATGGCCTTGTCCAGGAAGTGATGGACGATGGTGTTGCGGTAGTAGCTGGCGACGGGATGCCGGGACGGTTCGATCGCATACACGACCTCACTGCCCTCGTCGTACCGGACCAGCAGCCCGCTCGCTGCGAGGCGATCGACGTTGGCGAGCAGCGCCACGCGATCGTCGGCTGCGAGTTCGTCGCTCATGCGGATGCCGCGGTCCCGCGCCCAGTTCGGCCAGCACGGCGACCAGCTTCACCAGTTCCTGCGCCGTCGCGCCGCGCGGCGCAGTCCCGAGCAGCACCAGGCACATCACGGCCGTCACGTTCAGCGGCGTGACGCGGTTGGCCTGCACCGCCACCTCGAAGGCGATCTTCGCCAGCGCCAGCTTGTCATCGGGGGCTGGAGCCTGCCGGACGACGACCGGCTCGCCGAGGTCCACGCGCACCGAACCCATGGGCCGGCGCAGCGACCTGACGTAACCGGCAAACCACTTGAAGGACTCGGGCTTCTTCACCCGGCCCGTCTGTTCGGCGACAAATTCGTCGACGTCGCGGATCAGGTCGAAACTCGTGACGAACGGATAGATATGCACGTCCTCGATGCCCGCATCGTGCGCTGCGTCGAGCGTGTACTTGAGCAGGCCATAGCGCGGCGGCATCAGCTTGCCGAGGCGCGAACGCGTGCCCTCCAGCGCCCAGGACATCGGAAAGCGCTTCTCCAGCAGGTAACCGACGTACTTGCGCAGCACGAGCTTGTAGACCGGGTTGTCCTGGAACGAACGCCGGATGAAGATGCCGCCGGACCGCCGCACCAATGTCCCGAAACCGGCGAAGTCCATGTTGATGCCGCCGAAGGTGTGCAGCATCGGCAGGTCGTTGGTGTAGAGCAGCAGGGTCGGCAGGCTCGCGTCGATGTAGCTCTTGTGCGTGAAGAGCAGCACTGTCGGGTGGGTGCGCATGCTCTGGCGCAGCCGCTCGAGTTCCGCTGGGTCGAAGCGCGTCTGCCGGTCGTAACCGCGCGTGAACAGGAAGCGATCGAGCTGTGCGCGCAGGTCCAGGAACAAGGGACTCGGCGTCGACACCAGTTCCGCCAGGTAGCGTTTCGATTCCGCCAGCAGGTCTGCCGGCGGACGGCCCTGTGCGTCCGCGATGCGCTCGACGGCCGGACGGAACTCCCGGCTGGCGAGGATGGTTGTCGGCGACGAAGCGCGGCACCTTGTAGCGACTGCCCTGGATGCCACGCTCTTCGATGTCGAGGGTCACCGCTGCCTCGCGCGCGACGAAGCGTGCAAACGCATGCCGCTCCTCGTGCTCAGCGCCCGCCACCTGCCCGGCAAAGCGTTGCTTCAACTCGCCGATCGTCGCGGGTGCACCGACGAGGCAACGCGCACGTTGCCGGTCCCGCAGCAGCACCAGTGCCGCGCGAACCCGCCCGGGATGCCTCGGATCGCCAAGCAGCAGGTCGCGCAGGCGCAGTCCGTGCTCGCGTTCGCAGGTGGGGAACCCGCCACGCGACGCGCACGGGCACGACCGGCGTGTCGTCGGCGGCCGCGAGCATGGAATCGAGCCGCTCCAGCGACAGCGCACGGCCCTCGACGGAGATCGGCAGGACGACGCAATCGCTGCTCGCGGCAGAGCGCGTCGGTGTTTCCTCGCCCGCGCAGCCACTCGCGCAGGTACCGCTCCTCGACACCGTGACGCGCGTCCAGGATGAACAGCGGCTTGCCAGTGCCAGCGACCGGCGGAGCCAGCGGCACAGCCTGGTCGTCCATGCGGGTCAGCCGGACCGGACTTTGCGGGTCGCACGCCGGGCTTGCGCTGCTTCGCCACCTTGCGACGCGATGACGGCGGCTTGCCTGGCGTGCGCGGCTACGGCAGGCTGCTCCGGCTGGCCGAGGCTGCGCAGGAACAGGTTGCGCACCTCGACGCACGTGCCGGTCGATCGTCGCGGCACGCCAACCCGACGTATCGACGGGCGGCAGGACCTCGACTCGGACGGTGGCCGGTCGCATCGCGAACTCGGTCTTGGGCTGCACGTCACCGGAGTTGTGGATGACGATCGGGACGATCGGCACACCGCGCCTGGATGGCGAGGTGAAAGGCGCCTTTCTTGAACGGACCGAGCGCCGGAGTGAGTGTGCGCGTACCTTCGGGCGCGATGCAGACAGACCGGCCGTCACGCCGGATCGCATCGACCAGGGGCTCCATGGCCTTGATCGCGTCCCGCCCGCGCTGGCGATCGACGAAGACCACGCCCGCCAGTCTCGAGCAGTTTGCCGACCACCGGCACGTCGCGCATCTCGCGCTTGGCGATGCCGCTGAAGTCGCGCCGCACGAGCTTGGCCATGATCAGGACGTCGGCCCGGCTCTGGTGGTTGAACACGAAGATGCAGGGCCGCGTCGTCCAGAGGTTCTTCTCGCCCGTCACCTGCAGGTCGAGGCCGACCAGCGCGGACCCGTAGTCGCCGAAGGCAGCGAGAGCGAAGTTCGCAGCCTCCCGCGTCGATCCGGTCAGTGCCCAGATCGGCAGGCCGGCCAGCGCTGCCGCGACCAGCGTCGGTGTCGGCGTCAGCGCGCGCGCATAGTCGAGGAGACCCGGGGTAGCGCGGCTGCTGAACCTCTCCACGGGCCAGCCACGCTGCACGGCGATCGCGTGCAGCTGGTCGCTGGGATTCAACGGCCGCGGGTTGCCGACGCGCTCGAGCAGGTCCAGGTCGTCGTGGCTGTCGGAATAGAAGTAGCTCTTGTCGAGGTCGAGGCCCAGTTCGGCGGCAAGCGACTCCGCCGCCGTGAGCTTGCCGGCGCCGAAGCACAGCGGTCGCACGATGTTGCCCGTGAACTCGCCGTTCGCAACTTCGTAGCGCGAGCAGAGGATCCGGTCGATGTCGAGATCCCGCGCCGCCGGCGCAATCTGGTACAGCGTGGCAGACGAAACGATGGCCACGGTGTGACCCTTGGCCTGGTGCGCCCGTATGATCGCTCGCGTCTCGGGATAGATCCGGCCGGCGATGCTGCTTCAGGTACAGGTCCTCGCCGAGCTGCGCGAAGCTGTCCTCGCGGACTCCCTTCATGAACTTCGCGCCCGCCGTCATCAGGCCCGAGAAGCCGATCCGGCCGCGCCAGTACTGGGCCATGGCCGCAACGGTGCCGACGATCTCCTCGGCCGACATCTGGCCACGCGTGAACTTCTCCCGCAGCACGCCCGTCGCGGAATAGCCCGCAATGATCGTGCCGTCGAAGTCGAACAGCGCAGCGACCTGCGGGCCGCGCGGCGCCGCCCGCAGTTGCGCAAGGTAGCGGTTCGCAGGCGCGGCAATCCTGGCGCGGGAGTCGGTTTGCAGCTTCATTCAGACCGTCCGCCGGAAGGGGGCCCTGCTGGTTCAATAGTGCAAGCTGCAACATCGGCCAACGACCAGGGGGTGTCAAGCCGGTCACTTGCACAACTGGACTCCAGACCCTATCCTCGGCCGGACTCGTTCCAGACTGGCACCTGGATGCCTGCCACGGAGACCGCGCCCATGAACAACGCCGACATCGTCCGCGCCTACTACGCCGCCTGGAAAGCCGACGACCTCGACGGCGTCATGGACCTGTGCACCGACGACGTGATCGCGGTGAACGTGCCCATCGGTCCGATCCACGGCAAGGCGAAGGTCCGCAGTTTCTTCGCCAAGTTCGGCAACGGCATGACGGACAAGCGCTACGACGTCTTTCGCATCCTCGCGGACGACACGTCGGCGGTCGTCGAAGGCGTCGAGAACTACGTCAAGGACGGCAAGCAGGTCAGCCTGCCCTACATGTCCACGTTCCTGTTCCGCGACGGCCTGATCTGCGAATGGCGCGACTACTTCGACCTGCAGACGGTGCTGAAGCAGCTCGACCTGCCGCTCGACGGCTCGCGTCCGCAGCAGGCCGCCTCCGGCAGTTGAGCGCCCGCATGGGGCTCGAAGAACGCCGACCGCCCTGGCTCGACCCCGCCGTCCCGGCGCGGGAGGACTGCGTCCTCAAGGCGATGCTGGACACACGCGCGGCGCGCCATCCCGAGCGCCGCTTCGCCCTGTTCGAAGACGGCAGCACCTGGACCTACGGCGAATGCCTGTCCGAGGTCCGCGCCGCGGCCGCCGGCCTGCAGCGACTCGGCGTCAGGAAAGGCGACCGCGTCATCGCCTGGCTGCCGACCGGACGCACGATGGTGCTCACCTGGTTCGCAACCAATTACCTCGGCGCCGTGTTCGTGCCGCTCAACACGGCCTACCGCGGCGACGTGCTCGCCCACGTCGTCAACGCCGCCGAAGCGAGCGTGATGGTCGCGCACCACAGTCTCGTGGAGCGCCTCGACGGGTTGCAGCTGCCGCACCTGCGCCAGGTCGTCGCGATCGGCGCCGGAGGCTCGCACGACGCAGACCCAGCTCAAGTTGCTCGACGACAGCGCCCTGCAGGGCGATGCTGCCACAGCTCGACGAGAGCGCCGACATCAATCACTGGGACATCCAGTCGATCATCTACACGTCGGGTACGACGGGCTATTCCAAGGGCGTGCTGTCGCCCTACCTGCAGCTCTACATGACCGGCATGACCGTGTATGGCTACATGGGCGATGGCGAGGCCATCCTGGTCAACCTGCCGATGTTCCACGTCGGCGGCACGAGCCCGACGTACGCAGCCCTGGTGCGCGGCGGCAGCATCTACCTGGTCGACGGTTTCAGCACCGCGAAGTTCTGGGACCAGGTGCGCGAAGGCAACTGCGTCACCACCTGCGGACTGATCGGCGTGATGGCCGCGTTCCTCGCGAAGTCCGAGCCGCGACCGGACGACCGCGACAATCCGCTGAAGTGCCTGACGATGTTCCCGGTCAGCGAAGATACGGTCGCTTTCGCGCACCGGTTCGGCTTCGATTACCTGACCGGCTTCAACATGACCGAGGTCTCGGCGCCGCTGGTCACCGACCTCAACACCCACGTGCTACGGCTCCTGCGGCAAGCCCCGCACCGGCATCCAGGCACGGCTGGTCGACGACCACGACATCGAGGTGCCGCGCGGCGAGATCGGCGAGCTGATCGTGCGCAGCCAGCATCCCTGGTCGATGAACGCCGGCTACAACGGCCAGCCCGAAGCGACGGCGGCTGCCTGGCGCAACGGCTGGTTCCACACGGGCGACCTGTTCCGGCAGGACGGCGACGGCAATTTCTTCTTCGTCGACCGCAAGAAGGACACGATCCGGCGCCGCGGCGAGAACATCTCGTCGTTCGAGGTCGAGAACAGCGTGCGCCAGTTCGCGGACGTCGACGAAGTCGCCGCCGTCGGCGTCGAGAGCGAAATCGCCGAACAGGAAGTCATGGTCGTGGTGACGTCGAAGCCGGGGCGCACGGTGGATCCGCGCGCGCTCACCGAGTTCCTGATCCCGCGGCTGCCCTACTTCATGGTGCCGCGGTACGTGCGCGTCGTGGAGCAGATTCCGAAGACCGAGACGAACAAGATCCGCAAGGTCTACTTCCGCGACCAGGGCATCACGCGCCGACACGTGGGATCGCGAGCGCGCGGGCATCAAGCTGCACCGCGACAAGCTCTAGGCCCGCAGCCCGTCTCCGCAACCGCACCGGGATCGCGCTCATGCGCGGCAGGCCGCTGAGCGGCTCGTAGTCGTTCTCGTCGTCGACCAGCGCCGCCGTGCTGGCGCTCTGCCCCGCGCCGGCCAGCGGATCGAAGCCGTGCGCCATCGAGACGACGCCTTCACGCACATCCGGGCGCGAACTGCAGCGACCGCGTTGCACCCGCCCCACCGACGATTCGATTTCGATGGCGCCGCCGTCTTCGAGGCCCAGCCGCTGCGCATCGGCGGGTTCACGTACGCCGGGTTGAACGGCCGCCTGCGTCGCAGCGCCGGCAAGTGATGCGCAACGGAGTTGTAGACCGCATGCTCGCGCCGACTCACCAGCAGCAACTCGATGGCGCCGTCGCTGCGCCGGGACGCCGCCGCCTGCGCTCGACACGACCGCCGGCGAAGTCGAGGCGCGCCGCGACTTGCTGCAGCTGGTCCAGCATCGTCGCGTCGCCGAGCTGCAGTCGATGCGGCCAGTCCGCGTCCTTCGCTTCCGCGAGCGGCTGCGGGTCGGGATACAGGTGCCCGTGCGGATGCTGCTTGATCAGGTCGAGCGGCACGCGACTGCGGCGCACGAACTGCTCCATCAGCGCCTCGGTGGTCGGCGCGTTGTCCATGTCGATCGGCTGGCCACGGTAGGCAAGCTTCAGTCCCATGCGCCGCGCGAGCTCGTAGAAGATGCGCCAGTCCGCCAGCACCTCCGATCCCTCGGGCGGCTCGATCAGCCGCGGCTGGTACTGTGCGTACGGCTCCTGGTAGCCGATCGACAGCCCGTAGGTCGTGATGCCCTCGTTGCCGAACGACATCGCGGGCTCTTCCAGCCCGAACCGCGGGCCGATGACGTAGTGCGCAAACCGCCCGGTCGCCGAGACCTGCGGATCGACGACGACGAGCAGGTCGAGCGACTCGAGCGCGCGGCGGGTCTTGGCCTGGTTGGGCCACGACAGCAGCGGATTGCCGCCGACGACGATCAGCGCGCGCACCTGGCCTTCGCCCGGCGTGAGGATTTCGTCGGCCAGCGCCGACGGTCGGCAGGCCGGCGGCAGTCTCGGTGAGGCTGCGAATTCGGAGCCGCTGACCGAGCCCGACGCCCGGTCGTGGCTTCTCGGCTCGCGCGACGCCTGAAAACTGGCGGAACAGCACGCCACGATTTGGCAGCGACTCACCCGCGCGCACCCAGCGCCCGCACACGGTGTTGAGCGCGAGCACGAGGTAATCCATCAGCACGCCGTACGGCGCCATGCTCGGCCCGGTGCCGCTCGTGGCGTTGCCGCGCCGTGCCCTGGCGAACGTTCGCGCGGCCGCGACGATCTGCGTCGCCGGCACGCCGGCCAGCGGTGCGACTCGCTCCGGGGTGAACGGCGCCACGGCGGCTCGCAGCGCTTCGAATCCCTGCGTCTCTGCTGCGACGAAATCGCTGTCCTGCAGGTCCTCGGCAAAGATGACGTTGAGCATCGCCGCCAGCAGCTCGACGTCGTGACCCGGCAGGCACTGCAGGTGGATGTCGGCCTTGCGCGCCGTCTCGGTGACGCGCGGGTCGATGACGATCAGCTGCAGCCCGCCGGCCGCGTGCCTCGTGCAGCCGCTTGGCCGGATTGAACGTCGGGATGCCGCCCCACATCGAGACCAGCGGGTTCGCGCCCACGAGCAGGCAGACGTCGGCATCGGCGAACGCCTGCGGCCCTGCGCCCCAGCGTCCGTGCAGGGCCATCGAGATCGGCTTGCCCGGCTGGTCGATGGTGGCGTTGCTGAAGCGCATCGGCGAGCCGATCGCGTCCATGAACGCGTCGCGCAGCATCACGCCCGCCGAGCAGAAGTGACTGAAGGTGCCGCCGTACATCGCGACCGAGCGCGGACCGTGCTGCGCACAGGATGCGCTGCAGGTCGCCGGCGATGCCGTTCAGCGCGGCATCGAGGCCGACCGGCTGCAACGCAGCCCGTCGCATCGCGCCGCAACGGGTGCAGCACGCGTTGCGGGTCGTAATGAAATTCGTGGTAGTTGCGTCCCTTGACGCAGCTGTACCCGTGATACACGGGGTTGTCGATGTCGCCGATGATGTCGACGACGCGGCCCTGCTCGATCGTGACTTTCAGGCCGCAGGTGGCGTGGCAGAAACGGCAGATGGCGGTCGTTTCGACCACGGGGTGCTCCGCCCGGTGCAGGGCGGTCGGGGCGGTGCGCCGTGAAGCGCACCGCCCGTCGCCGTCAGGGCCGATCAGAACTTGAAGGTGAAGTCGACGCCGTAGGTGCGCGGCAGCGCCGAACTGCGACACTTCCTCACCGAAGAACGAAATGATGTTCGTCCGGTACAGTTCGTCGGTCACGTTGCTTGCCCCAGAGCGCCACCTGCCAGGGTGCGCCTTCCGGCGAGAGCGCCGATGCGGGCGTCGAGCAGGCCGTACGAAGTCCTCGGACGCGATGTTGTCCGTCGCCCAGTACATGTCGCTCTGCCAGGTGTAGTTCAACGCGGAAGTTGAGCGCCTCGCCCCAGCTGCCGAGGCCCATCGTGTAGTCGACGCCGCCGCTGACCTGCGTCTCGGGCGTGCGCTGCATGCGATTGTCCGAGCTGTCCAGCCGCTGGCCCGTGCTCGGATCGATCGCCGACTCGAGGAAGTCCTTGTACTTCGCATCGACGTACGAACCGGACAGCGACGAGCCGCAGGCTGTCGATCGGCAGGTAGCGAGAACTCGGCCTCGACGCCCTTGATCTCTGCGCTCGCCGCGTTGTCCGTGATGTTGCACAGGCACGCTGCGTTGGTCTGCGTGACCTGCAGGTTCGTGTAGTCCATGTAGAACACGTCGGCATTGACGCGGAAGCGGTTGTCGAAGAAGTCGGACTTGATGCCGATTTCGTAGTTCTTCGCTTCCTCAGGGTCGAACGGCGTGGTCGCCTGCGCGAGGTTTGCCGGCGTGTCGTCGAAGCCGCCGCCCTTGAAGCCTTCGGAGTACGTCAGGTACGTGAAGATTTCCGGGGTGATGGCCCACTCGAGGGTCGCCTGCGGCGTGAGCTGCGTCCACTTCTCGCTGTAGTCGGTCGTCGTAACCCGTGCCCTCGGCGTAGATCCACTGGTTGGGCGCGGTGCAGGTGGCCACACCCGTGCCGCCCGTCGGCGTACGGATGATGGTGCCGTCCGGGGCGCGGCACAAACCTTCGATCGTCACGTTGGGGCGCGGGTCGTTCGGGCTGAAACGGTCGCCCGTATCGACCACGAGGCCGCTCACCGTGCCGGTCTTTTCGTCGGACGTGTAGCGCAGGCCGACGTTGAGCTTGAGGGTGTCGGTGAACTTGAAGCCCACCTGCGCGAAGACCGCCATGTTCTCGTTCTCGCCGTCGTTCTCCCAGCGGTTCTCGCCGCTGAGCGTCGACAGCGGGTTGTTGCCGCCCGGGATCACGGCACCGAGGAAGTTCTCGCCGATGAACCGGTCGATCTTCTCGATGTTGTCGTTCTTGTAGTACACGCCGCCGATCCAGTCGAAGCGGCTGTCGCTGGGCTTCGACGTGAAGCGGAATTCCTGGCTGAAGGACGTGGCATCGATGGCTTCGCCGACCGGCTGCGCGAACAGGAACTGCCCGTTGTTCGACGTCGCCGGGCGCGTGCCGTACTTCGCGTTCATCCATGCGATGTACTTGGCCCACTCGGCCACGCTCCAGCCGAGCGCCTCCGGGCCCGCGCCGGTCTGGTCGTACACCTGCTGGCTCTGCGCCGCGCGGTAACCCGTCAGCGAGTTGAACGTGAAGAGACTGAAGTCCTTTTCGATGTCGAGCGTGAGGCCAGTAGCCGTCGCGCTCCATGAACTGGTTGATGCGCGGCTTGCCCTTGTACTGGATGCTCTGCGCGATGTTCTCGCGCGGATCGGTGATGCCGAGGTATGCGCGCAGGTTGCTCCAGGGGCGCGTGCAGTTCGTGCGCAGGTAGCTCGTTTCGCACTCCGGCGTGCCGCCGTCCACCGCCACGGTGTTGATGCCGTTGTTCGAGTCGTTGGAGTAGTCGACGATGCCGCGGACGCTCCAGCCGCTCGTCGCCCGGCTCCCACAGCAACTGGACTCGACCCTGGAACGAGTCGAGGTCCTCGACGTCGCGGTTGTGCAGCACGTCGCGCGCGTAGCCGTCTGCGCTTGCGCGCCTGGAAGGACACGCGACCCGCCACGTCGTCGCTGAGCCCACCGGTGACGTGACCCGCCGCCGTGATGGCATCGTAGTTGCCGAACGACAGCATCGCCTCGCCCGAGTTCTCGAACTTCGGCGCCGCGGTGATGACGCTGAGCGCGCCACCGACCACGTTCTTGCCGAGCAGCACGCCCTGCGGGCCGCGGATGACTTCGATGCGCTCGAGGTCGTAGAAGTCGAAGTTGTAGTCGCCGGTGCGGCCGATGTAGACGCCGTCGACGAACGTGCCGACCGACGGGTCGGCCGACGGGGAGTCGAGTCGCGTGTTGGTGATGCCGCGGATGTTGAGTTCGAGGTCGAGCCCTGTCAGGGCCGTCAACGAGAACGCGGGCACGCTGTTGGCGAGGTCGCCGACCGTGAAGATCTTGTCTTCGGCGAGCGTCTCGCCGGTGTAGGCGGTGATCGCGACCGCGGTGGTCTGCAGCGAAGTCTCGCGGCGCTGCGCCGTGACGACGACCTCCTCGAGCCCTTCGGAGGTCTGGGCCTGGACAGGCATTGCAGCGGCGGCGGAGAGAACAGCCGTCACCGCGTAGGCGATCGGAGATCCCCGACGGACGGATTGGCGCATGCGGTCGAATGTCATCTAAGTCCCCCTGAGCGTGCGTTCGAACATCGTGACCTGGCGTCGTTGCCGCCGACGCTCCAGTCGCTTGCTTAACTAGACCGCCGTAGGCTACCCCGCGCTAGGCTTGTCGCAAGTCTCCGACAACGCGAGCCTGGAAGTCCTCGTAGGATTCCAGCGCATCGCGGAACTCGCGGCAGATTCCTTCGATGCGCAGCGGACCGGCCATCAGTTGCGCGGACGCATCAGATGGCGCCTCCTGCCCGACGTAGACGAGCGGATCGAGTTCGACCGTCGCGCTGCGGCGGGCCCAGCCGCGGCCGGCGACGATCACCTGGCCGTTGACCCGGGAATGCTCGCTCACCAGCATCGAAACCAGCGGTGCGACGTGCTCCGGGGCCATCGTCGCGAGCGCATCGGCATCGCGCGTATGTGCTGCCGTCATGCGTGTTGCGGCGTACGGCGCTATTGCGTTGCAAAACAAATCGCGCGCTGCGCCCTCCTGTGCCAGCGAGCGGGCGAGGCCGATCAGCGCTGCCTTCGATGCCGCATACGCCGAGAGGCCGTGCAGCCCGTGGAGCCCGGCGGACGACGTCGAGACGAGGACCCGACCGTGCCCGGCCTCGCGCATGTGCCGCCATGCCGCGTGGGTCACGCCGAGCGTGCCGAAGAAATTGACGTCGAAGATGCTGCGGAACGCAGTCGAGGTCGATCTTGTGGAAGGCCGCGTGCTGGTCGACACCGGCGTTGTTGACCAGCACGTCGAGCCGGCCCCAGGTCGCCAGGGCCTGCTCCACCATGCGTTCGCCGGCGCCGTCCGCGCAGACGTCTTCGTAGTTCGCGACGGCCTCGCCACCCGCCGCGAGGATCTCGTCGACGACACGGTCCGCGCTGCCCCGCCCTGCCGCATCGACTTCGCGGCGCCGGTTGTTGACGATGACGCGCAGGCCGTCGGCCGCCAGCCTGCGGGCGTAGGCCCGGCCGAGCCCGATGCCCGCTCCGGTGACGATCGCGACGCGCGGGCCCGGACGGCCTTCGTGCTTGACCATTGCCACGTTTCCTTTCAGTCTTATTACGCAAGTCTTGGGCATGATGCCCGATCACGCGGGGGAAACAACACCATGAGTACCGTCACCGGCGCGGCCGATGCCTTGCAGCTTCGACTCGAGCGCATGCTCGCCCGGGACGAGATCCGGGAAGTGCTCGCGCGTTATGCGCGCGGCGTGGATCGCGCCGACGCCGACCTGCTGAAGTCCTGCTACCACCCGGACGCGATCGAGGAGCACGGCGGCAACTACACGGGCAATGCCTTCGACTACGTGGACGGCGCGGTGCCGCGCATCCGGCTCATGGGTGCGATGCAGCATCTGCTCGGCACCAGCCACATCGAATTCGACGGCGACGTGGCGTGGGTCGAAACCTACCTCTGGACGTTCGCCCGGTTTGCGGCGAACGGCCAATCCACGGACACGTTCACGGGCGGCAGGCTCGTCGACCGCTTCGAGCGACGCCACGGGCGAGTGGAAGATCGCGCACCGACGCACGGTGTTCGACTGGAACCGCGACACGCCGTCGAGCGAAGGCTGGTGCACCGGCCTGTTCGATCCGGCCAAGCCGGGCATGCACCTCGGCCGCAAGGACCCGAGCGACCTTTCGTACGACCGGTCCTGAGCATCCATGAACCCGGCCAAGGCACCGTTTCGCGCCACCTACTTTCCGCCGTCCGACATGCGCGTCGAACGGCGCGCCGACGGCACGCTCGTCGTCGAACCGGTCACCGAACTCGCGCCATTCGTTCCCAACCTGCCGGCGCAACTGTCGGAGTGGGCGACGCGCGATCCCGACCGACCCTGCATCGCCGAGCGCGCCGGCAAGGGCGGCCCGTGGATCGAGTACTCGTTCGGCCAGTTCAAGCACGCGGCGGATGCGGTCACGCAGTGGCTGCTCGACCAGGGCGTGCCGGCAGGCCGCTCGCTGTTGATCCTGTCAGGCAATTCGATCGCGCACGCGGTCGTGAAATTCGGCGGCATGGCCTCGGGCGTGCCCGTCTGTCCGGTCAGCGCCAACTATTCGCTGATGCCCGGCGATTTCGGCCGGTTGCGGCACGTGGTGAACCTGGTCAAGCCGGCCGTCGTGTTCGCCGAGCAGACCGGCCTCTTCAAGCGCGCACTGGAGACGGTCGATTTCGGCGATGCGATCGTGGTGACGGCGGATCCTTCCGCTCTCGCTCGCCCCGCCATCGCCTACGCCGACGTGCTGGCCACGACCGTGACACCCGCCGTCGAGCAGGCGATTGCCGGCATCGACCCCGACGCACATTCCCTCTACATGCTGACCTCCGGCTCCACGAGCATGCCGAAGGCCGTGGTGCAGACGCAGCGCATGGTCGCGGCGAACATCGCCCAGGCGCGACAGGTGCTCGCGCAGACGGCGGGCTGGACCGAAACGATGCTCGACTGGCTGCCCTGGAGTCACGTGTCGGGCGCGTGCAACCAGTTCGCCACGCTGTGCAGCGGCGGCCGGTTCTACATCGACGCGGGACGGCCCATGCCCGGGCTGTTCGAGGAGTCGCTGCGCAACATCAAGGAAATTCCGCCGAGCTTCCACATCAACGTGCCGTTCGGCTACGCGATGCTGGCCGATGCGCTCGAGCAGGACGCGGAACTGCGCACGCAATTCTTCCGCAATCTCCGGCTCGCGCTGTACGGCGGCGCCGGCCTGCCGCAGGCGCTGTACGAGCGCTTCCAGCGCCTTGCCGTGGAGACCATCGGCGAGCGGATCTTTTTCACGACGGGTTACGGCGCCACCGAAACCACGTCGGGCTGCATGTCGATCTACTTCCCGACCGAGGAAGTGGGCATCGGGCTGCCGATGCCCGGCATGACGCTCAAGCTGGTGCCGAACGGGCCACGCTACGAGGTGCGTGTCCGCGGCCAGATCGTCACGCCCGGTTACCTGTCCAACCCGGAGGTGAATCGCGGCATCTACGACGAGGAAGGGTTCTACCGGACTGGCGACACCGCGCAACTCCACGATCCGGCCGACATCCAGAAGGGACTGCGGTTCGCCGGCCGGCTCGCCGAAGACTTCAAGCTCGGCACGGGCTCGTGGGTCGCGGCCGGCAAGTTGCGCGCGGAGTTCCTCGAAGCCTTCTGCGCCATTGATCGCCGACGTCGTGGTCTGCGGCGAGAACCTGTCGTTCGTGGCGATGCTCGCCTGGCCCAAGGTGCCGCCGACGCCGGAACTCGAGACCGAACTGCGCGCGCGACTGCAGGCGTTCAATGCGGGGCGCGGCCTCAGCGAGCGCGTCGAGCGGCTCAAGCTGCTGACCGAACCGCCGAGCGTCGACCAGCACGAAGTGTCCGACAAGGGCACGATCAACCAGCGCGTCGCCCTCACCCGCCGCGCGGGTGACGTCGAACGGCTGTACGAAAGATCGCCGGGTCCCGACGTCATCCTGCCGGCCGGCACGGGCGCCCAAGGCAACAACTCACCTTCGAATGCGGAGCGCTGACGATGGAAATCAAAGGCTGTGTCGGTCTCGTCACCGGCGGCAATCGCGGCATCGGCGAGGCTTTCGTCCGCGTGCTGCTCGAATCGGGCGCGCAGAAGGTGTACGCAGGCAGCCGCGATCCCGCGGCGGCGGCGCATCTCGTCGAGCAGTATCCGGGGCGCTGCATCGCGCTCGAACTCGACGTCACCGATTACGACGAGGTCGCCAGGGCCGCCCGCGATTGCGGTGACGTCAGCCTGGTCGTCAACAACGCCGGCCTGTTCAGCAACCAGACGCTGCTCGGCGCGGCCGACATGTCGGTGGCGCGGCAGGAGATGGAAGTGAACTACTTCGGCACGCTGGCGATGTGCCGGGCGTTCGCTCCCGTCCTGGCGCGCAACGGCGGTGGCGGCATCATCAACGTGCTGTCGGCCGCCGCGCTCTGCCCGATTCCGAACATGGGCGGCTACGGACCGTCGAAAGCCGCGACTCGCAGCCTGAGCGGCTGCGTGCGCGCGGAACTCGCAGGCCAGGGCACGCAGGTGACCGCGCTGATCGTCGGCTCGGTCGATACGCGCATGGCCGCCCACGTCGAGGGCGGCAAGGAAAAGCCCGACGACATCGCACGCGCCGGCCTGCGCGCCGTCACCCGCGGCATCGACGAACTGGACACCGATCGCATGGCCGTCGAGGTGCGGGCGGCGCTCGCGCTCGACCCGAAAGGCCTCGAACGACGCATGGCGCGCATGCTGAACGTGCCCGTCATCCGCACCGGTCGCTGAGGAGCCGTCGCCGTGCCGTCCGACATCCTTTACCTGGTGCTGATCTGTGCCGCGACCATTTTCGGCTTCTGGATCACGCTGTGGCTGATCAGCCTCGCGATCAACGACTCGAGCATCGGCGACCCGCTTTACCCGGTCGGCATGGCCATCACCGCCGGCGTGTTTTACCTGGTTTGCGATGGCAACCAGGCGCGGCAGAACCTGGTCATGGGGCTCACGCTGATCTGGGCCGCGCGTCTCGCGTGGCACATCGGGGCGCGGAACTGGGGCAAGGAAGATCCGCGCTACGCCAGGCTGCGCACCCATGCGGCCTCGCTCGGCCAGAACTACGCCTGGTACAGCCTAACCCACGTGTTCCTTTCGCTGGGCGCGGCCAGCGGCGTCGCCATCGCCTTCCCGCTCTTCCTGGCACAGCGCACACCAGAGCCCGCGCTGGGCGCCCTCGCCCTCGCCGGCACCGTGCTGTTCTTCATCGGGCTCACGCTCGAGACGGTGGCGGACATCCAACTGCGCCGCTTCCTGCGCGATCCGTCCCATCACAACCAGATCATGCGCAGCGGACTGTGGCGCTATTCGCGCCATCCGAACTACTTCGGTGAATTTCTCGTCTGGTGCGGCTTTTTCCTGATCGCGCTCGAGACGCCGTGGGGCTGGCTCGCGATCGTGAGCCCGCTGACGCTGGCGTACATCCTGCTCGGCCCGCTCGGCATCGGGCTCGTCGAGCGCCGCATGCGCAAGAAGCGCCCCGAAGCCTTCGCCGACTACGAGCGGGCGACCAGCGCATTCATTCCCTGGCCGCCGCGCGGTTAGAACAGCGCCGGGCGGTCGGCGAGCGCCTGCAGGTAGTCGGGCATCGGCTCGCCGGCCTTGAGCCGGTCGAAGACCCCGCGGTCGAAGTAGTCGCGCCATTCGCTGATGCGCGCGCCCTTGAACGCGAGGACGCCGGCGTACGGCAGCACCACGCGCCGCCCTTCGTTGGTCACGAAGTCGTCGACCCCCTCCAGGAACACCCGGTTGCCGTTGGTGGCCGTTTCGAAGATGCGCCACTTGATGTCGTTCATCTGCGCCGTGAGCTTGACGCGAACTCGCGCATCGCCGCCTTGCCGACGATGGGCGGGCTGCCGACGTGCGAGTGCCAGACGATGTCGTCGTCGATGTGGACCAGCATCCCTTCGAGGTCCTTGCCGCGCCAGGCAGTGATCATCTTCTGCGTGATCGCGAAATAGTCGGGAGCCGCAGTCGCGGCGACGGCGGCGCCGCCCGCCAGGAGGGGAACGGCGGCGCTGGCCTGCATGAAAAGACGACGATCCATGGCATTCTCCGGTAGTCACTTTCGTTACAGGACCATAGAGTACGACGGCGCCGGCGCGCCAACGCCGCGTCAATTGCCGGTCCACCGGACCCTTACCTATACTCGATCGGACACGCAACCGGGGGCATCGCACTTGCGCACGACTCGCGAAGAACTCGTTCGGGAATACCGGCAGCTCGGCTGGTGGTCGGACACCCGCATCACCGACCTGTTCGACGCCGCTGCACGCTCCGCGCCCTCGCAACTCGCCGTGCTCGATCCGCCGAATCGCGACGTGCTCGTCGGCGGTTCGCCGTTGCGCCTCACGTTCCAGGACGTCGCGGACCTCGCCGACGGCTACGCCGTGCGCCTGCTGGAACTCGGCCTGGGTCGCGACGACATCCTGGTCACGCAACTGCCGAACATCGCGGAGTATCCCGCGCTGTACCTCGCCGCGCTGCGACTGGGCATCATCGTCAGCCCGGTGCCGATGCAGTTCCGGCGCCACGAACTGGAGCAGATCGTCGACCTGACGGGCGCGCGCGCGATGCTGACGGTGCGCGCGCTGAAAGGAGCCGACTACGCAACGAGCGCCGTGGAACTGGGCAAGAGGCGGCCGCTCCAGGTCTTGTGCCTCGGTCCGGACGCGCCGGAGGGCAGCCTCCCCTTCGTGCCGGCGCCGCTGACGACCGAATCGCGCGCCGCGCTCGCCGCGCACGTCGACGCGTTGCAGGTCTCGGCCGACGACGTCGCGACGATCTGCTGGACGTCGGGAACGGAGGGCCTGCCCAAGGGCGTGCCGCGCACTCACAACCACTGGATCGCGATCAGCTACGGTCACCTGCGTGGCGCCGGCATCCGCCGCGGCGAACGGCTGCTGAACCCGTTCCCGCTGATCAACATGGCGGCGATCGGCGGCTGCTTCATGAGCTGGCTGCACAGCGCGGGCACGCTCGTGCTGCACCATCCGCTCGACCTCGGCGTCTACCTGCGACAGATCGCCGAAGAAAGGCCGGAGTACGCGATCGCACCGCCCGCCGTGCTCAACATGCTGCTCAAGGACGAGAAGCTGCTCGCCAGCGTCGACCTCTCGTGCCTGCGCTGCATCGGTTCGGGCTCGGCGCCGCTCGACCCCGAGATGATCCGTGGCTACCAGGAGCGCTTCGGCATCGAGATCGTCAACGCCTTCGGCTCGAACGAAGGCATGTCGCTGATGAGCAATGCCGTCGAACGCCGCGAACCCCGAACATCGCGCGCGCCTGTTCCCGCGCTACGGGCGCGACGAAATCCGCTGGGAATCGCCGCCACACGCCCACATCCGCACGCGCATCGTCGAACCGGAGACGGGCACGGAGATCCTCGAAGCGGGCAAGCCCGGCGAGCTGCAGATCACGGGACCGACGGTGTTCGACGGCTATTTCCGCGCGCCGCAGATCACCGCGCAGTCGTTCACGGCGGACGGCTGGTTCCGCACCGGCGACCTGTTCGAGATCACGGGCGACGACGATCCGCCGCGGTTCTACCGGTTCATCGGCCGGCTCAAGCAGATCATCGTCCGCGGCGGCGTGAAGATCGCGCCCGAGGAACTCGACACGCGTGCTGTCGCAGATGCCGGACGTGCTCGAAGGTGCCGTCACGGCCTACCGCGACGAGATCATGGGCGAGCGCATCTGTGCGGTCGTCGTGCCGAAGCCCGGCAAGCAGCCGACGCTCGAGTCGGTGCGCGCGCATTTCGCTGCGGCGGGCCTCGCGCTCTTCAAGCATCCGGAACGCCTGCAGGTGGTCGAGCAGCTGCCGCGGAACAGCGTCGGCAAGGTCGTGCGCGGCGACCTCGCGCGCATGCTGGCCACCGGCGCCGGCTGAGCCGCACCGTCACCATGCCCCGGAATTTCACGCCCGTCGCGCCGAAGGTCACGCTGCCGATCGGACAGTTGCTCAGCGTCCAGGCGGCGCGCGATCCTGATCACCCCGCGCTCAGCTGCGACGACCTGACGCTGACGCGAGCGGAGCTGGCCGCGCGAGTGCATCGCCGGGCCCGTGCGATGCAGGCGGCCGGCGTCGAGGAAGGCGATTTCGTCGCCATCGCCCTGCCGAATGGCACGGCGTTCCTCGAAGTGGCCTTCGCGTGCTGGACACTGGGCGCCACGCCCGCGCCCGTGTCGCATCGCTTGCCGCCGCTCGAACTGCAGGCCCTGCTCGACGTGCTGCAGCCGCGACTCGTGGTCGGCGGCGAGGCGGCGCAGGCGCGCCGGCGTGCCGATCGTCACCGAGCAGTCGCTGTACGACCCTGACCTGTCCGCGGATCCGCTGCCCGAGCGAATCTCGAAGCACGTCAAGGCGATCGCGAGCGGCGGCAGCACCGGCCGGCCCAAGGTCATCGTCGACCACGCGCGGTCGGTGCTCGATCCCGACGTGCTGTCGCTCGGGCATGCGGACTGGCGACACGGTCGTCATTCCGGGGCCGATGTATCACTCGGCACCGTTCGGGCTCGCCTACCAGGCGCTGTGCTGGGGCTGCCACGTGGTGATCACGCCGCGCTTCGATGCCGCCGGCACCCTGCGGATGATCGAGCGGCATCGCGGCCAGTGGCTGTACCAGGTGCCGACGATGATGCATCGCATCTGGCGACTGGACCCGGCGGAGCGAGCGAGCTTCGACGTCTCGTCGCTCGAGGTCGTCTGCCACATCGCGGCCGCGTGCCCGGTGTGGCTCAAGGAAAAATGGATCGAGTGGCTCGGACCCGACGCCATCTGGGAAGTGTATTCAGGCACCGAGGCCATCGCGGCGACGATGATCGGCGGCCGCGAGTGGCTCGAGCACAAGGGCTCCGTGGGCCGCCTGATGCCCGGAGCCAGCGTGCGGATCCTCGACGAAGCCGGCAACGACGTGGCGCCCGGTGAAGTCGGCGAGATCTATTTCCTGCCGGCCGGCGGCAAAGGCGCGACGTACCACTACCTCGGCGCCGAGCCTCGCGCTCGCGGTGACTGGGAAACGTTCGGCGACCTCGGTCGCATCGACGCCGACGGCTACCTCTACCTGGCGGACCGGCGCACCGACCTGATCATCTCTGGCGGTGCGAACATCTATCCGGCCGAAGTCGAGGCCGCCATCGACTCGCACCCGGCCGTGCTCGCGAGCGTCGTGGTCGGCCTGCCGGACCCCGATCTCGGGCAACGCGCGCACGCCATTCTCGAGGTGCGCGACGGCGCCGCTGCGCTCGACCTCGAGGCGCTGCAGCAGTTCCTGTCGGAGCGACTCGTTTCCTACAAATTGCCGCGCAGTTTCGAGACGACCACCGAACGACTGCGCGACGACTCCGGCAAAGTGCGGCGCGGCGCGCTGCGCGACGCACGCGTCGGCGGCTGATTGCAGGTGCCTAGGTCCGGGACGCTCGATCCGGGTCTCTCTCCGACGAGCGGAAAGGCAGACACGCTCGTCGGAGGAATCCGGATCAAGCGTCTGGCAGCATCAGCTGCAGCCGACGCGTGCGGACGCTCGATCCGGGATTCCTTCCGACGAGCGTGTCTGCCTTTCCGCTCGTCGGAAGAACGGATCCGGATCGAGCGTGCCGGCATATCGACGGCACTTGTCAGGCAGCCGCTTCGGCTTCCTGCGCCGCCAGGAACGGCTTGCGCACCAGGACCAGCGCCAGCACGCCGAGCGGCACGACGAAGGCCGAGAGCACGCCGATCGCGATGCCGATCTTGGCCGGATCGCGCAGCCAGTAGTCGCTGATCAGCGCCACGCCGGTCGGTCCGACCGTGAACGCGATGATGTTGCCCACCAGCAGGTACAGCGCGATGACGCGCGCCCGCACGCGATTCGGCGCCACGACCTGGAACGCCGCCGCGGGCAATCCCTGCGCCAGTCCGAACGCGAACGACATCACGGCAATGACGGCCATCGCGAGTTCCCCGCTGGGCGCGAACGGCGCGCCGATGGCGAATGGCAGCGCCAGGGCCGAACCGGCGATCGCGACCTTGAGCACGGCGTCCTTGTAGCCCCGTCGCGGCCAGGCGATCCACCCACCAGCCGCCCATCAGGATGCCGGACGTGCTGAACACGAGCAGGATGCCGCCGTACACGGCGCCGACGCGCGCGATGCTCCAGCCGTGCACGCGCATCATGAACGCGGGTGCCCACGACAGGTAGGCCGCGATCGAGACGCCGATCAGCGAGAAGCCCATGGCCAGCAGCCAGAAAACGAGGCCGCGCTCCTTCATGAACACGCGGAACGAAGCCGGGTTGCCGGCGACAGCCTTGGCTTTTTCGTGACGGATGGGCTCACGTATCGGCAGCATCAGCAGCGCGAGCAACGGTCCCGGCAGGCTGACGATCAGGAAAGCGAGTTGCCAGGACTTCAATTCGCCGATCACCGGCAGCACGACGGGCGGCGCGGAGTTGGCCCAGTGCACGACGGCCCCGCCGATGATCAGCGCAAGACCGACGCCGAGGATCGCACCGATGGCGTACACGCCGAGCGGCCGGGCGCGCTTCTCCGGCGGAAAGCTGTCGGCGATCATCGAGTACGCCGCCGGCGACAGGCCCGCCTCGCCCACGCCGACGCCGATGCGCGCGAGGAAGAGCGTCAGGAAGCTGTTGGCCAGGCCGCAGGCCGCGGTCATCACGCTCCAGAACGTCATGCTCACCGCGATCAGGTTGCGGCGCGAGCCGCGGTCCGCGAGCCACGCGAACGGGATTCCCATGACCGTGTAGAAAAAGGTGAACGCCAGGCCGCTCAGCAGGCTGAACTGGGTGTCGGTGATCGCGAGGTCGCGCTTCACCGGCTCGACCAGCAGCGTGAGGATCTGCCGGTCGACGAAAGCGGTGGCGTAGGCGGCGACGAGCAGCATCACCATGGCCCAGGCGCGCGCAGGCGCGGGCCAGGCTTCGGCGGCGGGACTCGAATCAATCGCGGGCTGGTTGCGGTCCATGAGACTCCCCCTGCGTTTCGAGCCCGGCGGCGCGATTCACGTCGATCGTCATTGTGGCTGGCGGATCACTTGAGGCTCACGCCAGCGGCGGCTGCCGCCAGCTTCACGAACCGCATGCCGGGACCGCCGGGTTCCTCGCAATGCATGGCGGTGGAGAGATCGCAGATCTCCGCAAAGCGCGCCGCAATCGCTTCCGGGGTGCGCTCGCCTTCGGGCAGGAAGACACCCGCCGTCTCCTGGATGACGACACGTGCATAGCCACCCGCGCACGCGCTCAGGATCGTGCGGCGCGGCGCGTCGTCGCTGACGAGAAACAGCGCCGCCGGCGTGACCGACTCAGGCGTCAGCAAGGCCAGCACCGGTTCGGGCATCAGCCCCTCGGTCATGCGCGTTGCCGCCGACGGACACAGCGCGTTCACGCGGATGTCGTTCTTGGCGCCCTCGATCTGCAGCACGTTCATCAGGCCGATCAGGCCGGTCTTCGCCGCGCCGTAGTTGGCCTGGCCGAAATTGCCGTAGATGCCCGAGGTGGACGTCGTCATCAGGATGCGACCGAAGTTGGCCGCCTTCATGTGCGGCCACACGGCCTGGCTGCAGATCACGGAACCGAGCAGGTGCACGTCGATGACGGTGCGGAAGTCCTGCAGGCTCGATTTCGGGAAACTGGCGTCGCGCAGGATGCCCGCATTGTTGATCAGGATGTCGATGCGGCCCCATTTCGCCAGCGTGGCCTCGACCATGTGCGCGACCTGCTCGGCGTTGGTCACGCTCGCGCCGTGCGAGATCGCCTCACCACCGGCCTGGCGAATTTCTTCGGCCACTCGCTCCGCCGGTGCGGACGACCCGCCCGTGCCGTGCACGTCGCCGCCGAAATCATTGACCACGACTTTCGCACCGCGCGCCGCGAGTGCCCGCGCGTGCGACCGCCCGAGTCCCGCCGCTGCGCCCGTCACGATGGCCACGCGCCCGTCGAATCGAATGCTCATGCTCGTCTCCTAACCCACGAACTGCAGGCCGAGCCACTCGGCGACGATCGCCGGCTTGGGCTGGCCTTCCACTTCCACCGCCACCGCCGTCGTCGTGAGCCACTGTCCCGGCGCACGCTCGACGATGTCCTTGAGCACGAAGCGGCCGCGGATGCGGCTGCCCGACCGCACGGGATTGGTCATCCGCACCTTGTCGAACCCGTAGTTCATGCCCATCTTCGCGCCCTGCAATTGCAGGTCGGCCGACGCCGACAGCTTGGCGAGCATGGACAGCACGAGGAACCCGTGCGCGATGGTGCCGCCGAACGGCGCCTTCGCCGCGGCCTCGCGGTCGACGTGAATCCACTGGTGATCGTCGGTGAGGTCGGCGAAGCGGTCGATCATGTCCTGGTCGATCAGGCACCAGTCCGACACGCCGATCTCCTGACCGATGCGGGCTTTGAGGCTTTCCGGTGTGTTCATGCGGGTACGCTCGGCTTGGACGGAGTGAAAGAGTGCTCGAGGGTTGCGGCCGGTTGCCAGGCCTCGAGCAGCGATCGCAGCGCAGCGATGAGCGCGAGCGGCTGGTCGACCATGATGTGATGACCGGCGTCGGGAATCACGATCCAGGGCGCAGCGGGCGGCGTGTGCCGCCGGATCAGGTCGAGCCGCACGCTCGTCATCAGTTTCGAACGGTCGCCGAACAGGAGCGCGACGCGGCACGTCACCGGCGCCAGCAGCTCGGCATTGGGCAACGCCCGGATCTTGGCTCGCAGGTCGGGATCGAACCGCCACGACCAGCCGTCGCCGCCGTGCTCGGCCGGCGTGAGCCCGAGCGACGTCCGCGCGAGGAAATCCATGATGTACGGATTGTCGCAGGTCTGCGCGGGCTCGAAGCGGAACCGTGCGATCGCCTGCTCGAGCGTCGGGTAGACCCGGTGCCGGTGGCCACGCACGGGAACGCCGTCGTATTCGTCGTCGTCGTCGTCGGCGGCGAGCGCGCCGTCGACGAGCACGATCCCGCCGAGCTTCGCGCCGATCGTGTGCGCGACGATGCGGG
Organism: uncultured Gammaproteobacteria bacterium; assembly: GCA_963828265.1. Taxonomy (GTDB): domain Bacteria; phylum Pseudomonadota; class Gammaproteobacteria; order Steroidobacterales; family Steroidobacteraceae; genus RPQJ01. The sequence continues at coordinate 47,612 of CAWHEA010000010.1, forward strand.
TCGCGAAGCTGCCGAACGAATGCCCGATCAGGATCGGTGGCATGGCCGACTCGAACAGGCCGGTGGCCTCGGCCACGGCAATCGCCTCGCGGGCGTGCTGCTCGAGCGAGTAGGCGTCGCGCCAACCCGAACGACCCATGCCCGACAGCGAGAAGGCCACGACGCGCCGGCCCTGCGCGAGCAGGGGTGCGAGGAAGCTCCACCAGTCCGCATGCGCCGTGAATCCGTGCAGCAGCAGGAGCCCGGGCTGGCCGCGTTCACCCCAGGTGAGCACCTCGATCTCGGCGCCCTCGACCTCGATATGGGTGCGCTCCGGCGCCTGCGCGAGCGCAGCGTCGAACCACGCCGGCGCGACGGGCCGGCGCTCGACGGCCGGCGCCTCAGGCCGCAGCGTCACACTGCTCGATGCGCGCGGCGTGATGATCGACGGAGCCGAGCTCGGACTCGATCATCGTTGCCCGCTTGAAGTAGTGACTGACGGCGAGTTCGTTGGTCATGCCCATGCCGCCGTGCAACTGGATGGCCGACTGGCCGACGAACTTCGCGGCCTTGCCGACCTGCACCTTGGCGGCCGACACCGCACGTTTGCGCTCGAGCGCCGGGCGGTCGAGCTTGAGCGTGGCCATGTACGTCATCGAGATGGACTGCTCGAGCGCCATGTACATGTCGACCATGCGGTGCTGCAGGGCCTGGTTCGCCGCGATCGGCGCGTCGAACTGCTTGCGCTGCTTGGTGTACTCGACGGTGTCGGCCAGCAGCCGACGCATGACGCCGACGCCTTCGGCGCAGATCGCCACCACGCCTTCGTCCACCGCCGCTTCGAGCAGGTCGAGGCCCTGCCCTGCCGGGCCGAGCAATTCGGCGGACACGCCCTCGAACTTCAGGTCCGCGGCGCGCGAGCCATCGACCGTCGGGTACTCACGCGACGACAGGCCCGGCGCGCCCGCTGCGACGAGGAACGTCGACACTCCGGCACGATCGCCACTTGCGCCGCTGACACGCGCATTGACGAGCACGTGGGTCGCGAACGGAGCACCGCGCACCGCGTCCTTCAGTCCACTGATGCGCCACGTGCCGCCTTCCTGGACGGCAGACGTCGTCACGTCCGCGAGATCGAAGCGGCTCGACGGCTCGAGATGCGCGAAGGCCAGCCGGACGTCGCCGGCAATGATGCCGCCGATCAGTTCGCTGGCGCGGGCGGTACCGCAGCGTCGCAGCAGGCCGCCGCCGATCACCACCGTGTCGAGGTAGGGTTCGATGACCAGTGCCTTGCCGATCTCTTCCATGACGATCATGGTTTCGATCGCGCCGCCACCGAGGCCACCCATGGCTTCGTCGAACGGCGCGCCCAGGATGCCCACGTCGTCGGCGAGGCCGCGCCAGAAGCCGGGCCGCCAGCCTTCCTGCGAGCGGATCACGGCCTGGCGCTGCGGGAACGCGTAGTGATCGCCGAAATAGCGCGCCACGCTGTCGCGCAGCATTTCCTGTTCGGCGGTGAAATTGAAATCCATGTGCAGGAGCCGTGGTTACGTGTCGTTGTGGAGCGATCAGAGGCCGAGGACGGCCTTCGCCAGGATGTTGCGCTGGATCTCGTTCGAGCCGCCGAAGATCGACAGCTTGCGCATGTTGAAGTACGTGTCGGCGATGCCGATGGCACCCGGCACGGCGACCGCGTCGGCTCCCGACGCATGAGCCGTGGCGCGACTGACGCGCAGCGAGGCGTGCGACCCCAGCGCCTCGAGCGTCAGTTCGTTGATGCCGCTGGTGAATCTCCGTGCCGCGGATCTTGAGCATCGAGACCTCGACGCCGGGCGCCTTGCCCGCACTCTCGGCGGCGAGGAACCGCAGCTCCGTGTACTCCAGCGCGGTGAGCTCGACTTCGATCTCCGTGAGCTTGCGCCGGAAGATCGGGTCATCGGCAAGACGGCAGTCCCGGCTGCCCGATCGCCGCCGCGAGCTTGCGCAGCTTGCCCAGCGCGACCTTCGAGTGCGCGACCAGCGCGATGCCGCTGCGCTCGTGCGCGAGCAGCATCTTGGCGCAGGTCCAGCCCTTGTTCTCTTCGTACACGCGGTTCTCGACCGGCACCTTCACGTTCTCGAGCCAGACCTCGTTGACCTCGTGGGCGCCGTCGAGCGTGATGATCGGTCGCACGGTCACGCCAGGGCTCTTCATGTCGATGAGCAGGAAGCTGATGCCGGCCTGCTTGCGCGCCGACGGATCCGTGCGCACCAGGAAGAAGCCCCAGTCGGCATGCTGGGCCAGCGTGGTCCAGGTCTTCTGGCCGTTGACGACGTAGTGATCGCCTTCGCGCGCGGCGCGCGTCTGCAGCGAAGCGAGGTCGGAACCCGCGCCGGGCTCGGAATAGCCCTGGCACCACCAGTCGTCGCCCGCCACGATGCGCGGCAGGAACCGCGCTTTCTGCTCGGGCGTGCCGAACGTATAGATGACGGGACCGACGAGGTTCGTCGAAAACGCGATGATCGGCGCCGTGTCGGCACGCTGCAGCTCTTCGGCCCAGATGTGTCGCTGGGTGGCGCTCCAGCCCGTGCCGCCGTACTCGACCGGCCAGGCCGGCACCGACCAGCCCTGCTTCGCGACGATCCGGTGCCAGCTGAGGTAGTCCTCCTTGCCCAGCTCGAGTCCCTGGTCCTGCTTCGCGCGCACGTCCGCGGGATAGTGCTCGGCGATGAACGTCCGCACTTCTGCGCGGAACGCACGTTCCTCGGGGGTGAACTCGAGTTGCATCGGGATCTCGGCCTTTACGGGGAATCAGCCGGTGGGAGGTTATTGGTTCCGCACCGACGGGTCAATTGCACAATTAGACTCGGATGCGACCCGAGGTCGGCGAAGTCGCCCGAGTCAGGCGCCGGCCGACGCTGACCGCACCTTGGCGACGTCAGCAAGCAGCTTCGCGTAGATCGCCTCCGGCTCGACTTCCGGCTTGCGCGAGAACTCGTAGGCGTGCGCCGCACGCGGTGCACGATCGAACCACAGCGCACCGGGCACCGGCGACGGGCGGTTCGCAGCCAGCCACAGCGCCGTGTCACCACCCTGCGCCGGCGTGCGCAGCACGAGCCCCAGGTGACGCTGCAGGTCGGGCAACGCGGTGCTCACGCCCTGGGTGGCGACCCAGCCCGGATGCATCGTGTAGGAGACGATGCGTCGCGCGGGCTGCGTCCACCGATCGGCGAGCGCGAGTTGCGCACGCTTGTGCGCGGCATAGGCCATGACGCCGCTGTAGCGCTCGGGCTTCTGTTCCAGCCGGCGCAGGCTCAGCGCCGTGTTGTAGAGACCACCCGACGCCATGTTGATCACGACCCCGCCATCCAGCGCGCCGGCATCCACCAGCGTCTCCGTCAATGCGAAGTGACCCAGCAGGTTCAGCGCGTAGGTGGCTTCGAACCCTTCCGGGTTCAGCCGGTGCGCGTGATCGAGCATGCCGATGTTGTTGACCAGGACGTCGAGCTTGCCGCCGCGCCGAATCACCTCGTCCGCAAGCGCGAGGTTGGCCGCAACCAATCCGAGGTCGAACTGCAGCGGCACGATGCCCGCGCCGCCCTCGTTCCTGAGCGCCGCCAGCGCCGATTCATTCCTGCCGACGGCGAGGACCGTCGCACCGCGCTGCGCGGCACCGAGCGCGATCCCCTTGCCGATGCCGCCCGTGGCGCCGGTGACCAGCCACGTCTGGCCCTTGAACGACGCATGCAACGGTCGCAGGGGCAGGCCCCGCGCCACGTAACCGACGGCAGTGAACGACGGCGCGAAGCGGCCGTAGAACACCACCACTTTCATCCACATCGGCATCTCGGCTGGCTTGGTCATGGCGTGCTCCCTGGCTTCAGCTGAAAATCTCGAACAGGCCGGCCGCGCCCATGCCGCCGCCGATGCACATCGTGACGACGCCGTATTTCGCGCCGCGCCTGCGCCCTTCGTGCAGCAGGTGCCCGGTACAACGCGCGCCCGTCATGCCGAAGGGATGACCGATCGAGATCGAGCCACCCGACACGTTGAGCCGTTCGTTCGGAATGCCGAGCCTGGTCGCGGCAGTACAGCAACTGGCTGGCGAAGGCTTCGTTCAATTCCCAGAGATCGATGTCGTCGATCGTGAGTCCGTGGCGTGCCAGCAGCTTGGGCACGGCGAACACCGGACCGATGCCCATCTCTTCGGGCCGACAGCCCGCGACGGCCAGGCCGCGGTAGGCCCCAAGGGGCTCGAGCCCGCGCTGCTCGGCGAGCCTTGCATCCATCAGCACGAGCGCGGCAGCGCCGTCCGACAGCTGCGATGCATTGCCGGCCGTGATGAATCGCCCTTCGGCGACGTAGCGGCCGCCCTTGAACACGGGCTTCAGCTTCTGCAGGTCCTCGAGCGTGGTCTGCGGACGGTTGCCCTCGTCGAGCCGCAGCGTGACCTCCTGCTCGGTGACGGCGCCCGTCGCCTTGTCCTGGACGCGCATGCGCGTCGTCAGCGGCGCCATCTCGGCGTCGTACCGCCCCTCGGCCTGCGCCTGCGCCGTGCGCTGCTGTGACTGCAGGGCGTACGCGTCCTGCGCTTCACGACTCACGCCGTAGCGCTCCGCGACGATCTCCGCCGTTTCGATCATCGACGTGTCCATCTCCGGGTAGTGCTCGCGCTGCCACGGATCGCCGATACGGTCGTAATTGACGCGCTCGTTCATGACCAGCGAGACGGACTCGATGCCGCCACCGATGGTGATCGGCGCGCCGTCGACGATGATGTGTCGCGCGGCGGCGGCGACCGCCATCAAGCCCGACGAACAGGCGCGATCGATGGTCATGCCGGGCACCGTATCCGGCAGGCCCGCCCGCAACGCCGCGAAACGCGCGATGTTCTGGCCCGTCGTGCCCTGCTGCACGGCGCAGCCGAAGACGACGTCCTCGACTTCGCCCGGGTCCACGCCGGCGCGCCGCACGGCTTCGGCAACGACGTGCCCGCCCAGGGTCGTGGCATCGGTATCGTTGAAGGCACCGCGGTAGGCCCGGCCGATCGGGGTGCGCGCGGTGGCGACGATGACTGCTTCCCTGGACATGTGCACCCTCGGTCTTATATTGAAAGTCGCAATTGAACCTGTCGGCGGCGGAATGTCAACGCCGGCGGCATGGCTTCCGGGCTGGCGACTTGCCGCGGCGCGCCCCGTGTGCAAGCATCGCTTTCACTATCGAACTGATGCCGAGACCGGGGGACCGCACGTGGACACGAGCAACCAGCAGCAGGTTTTCGAATTCGCCGATCGCTTCATCGCGGCGCTGAACGCCGGCGATGCCGCGAAGGTGCGGACGTTCTACCAGCCGGACGCGACCTGCTGGCACAACTTCGACGACGCCGACCAGGCGCTCGACGACAACATGAAGCTGCTCGAGTGGATGGTGCGCAAGGTGCCGGATCGCCACTACCGCGTCGTGCGGCGCGAACTGATTCCCGGCGGCTGGCTGCAGCAGCACATCCTCGAGGCCAGGCTCGCGAATGGCACGCGAGATGAAGATGTTCGCCTGCTGCGTCATCACGCTGAAGGACGGGCTGATCCAGCGCATCGAGGAATACCTCGATCCCGCGCAGGCCGCCGTCCTGCGGGAAGCGAAGGCTTCCTGACGCCGGCCCTCAGCCGAGGCGCTCGATCACCATCGCAGCGCCTACGCCGGCGGCGCCCGAACAGACCACGAGCCCGAGGCGGCCGTTCGACGCATCGAGCACGTCGAGCAGCGTCGAGACCAGGATGGCGCCGGACGCGCCCATCGGGTGGCCGCGAGCGATGTGACCACCGGCCACGTTCACCTTGTCCGGGTCCACCGGACAGTCGCGGAGGAATTTCGCGATCGTCACGGCAAAAGCTTCCATGAACTCGATGCGGTCCATGTCGGCCAGCGTCAGCCCGGTGCGCTCCAGCACCCTGGCCATCGCGCTGAAACCGGCCAGCAGCGAAGCGTGCGGATCGCCGCCCGATTCGGCGTAACCCAGGATCCGGGCGCGCGGCCTGTCCCCGGGTGTCGGCACACCGCCGATCAGCGCGAGCCCGGCCCCGTCACAGATCGGCGGGGCGTGACCGATCGTGTGGCGATGATCGATCGGTCCCTCGAGCGCATCCGCGTATTGAGCGGCCAGTGCCGCAAAGCTCGGCGGCATGGCAGCCAGCGATGCCGCGGTGGTCTGCGGCCGGGCGCATTCGTCGAGGCCCAGGCCACCGAGCGGAATGCGCGAAGCCGTCAATGCCGGGTTCGCTTCCGCCGCGCCAGCTCGCTGTTGCGATACCAGAGCGACTGCGTCGAGCTGATCGCGGGAGATTCCCTCGGCTTCAGCGAGCCGATCGGCCGCGAGCACGACGGGAATGAAGCGCGTGCGCCGCGGAAAGCTCGTGTCGGTGTAGTAGCTCGCGTTGTCGCCGAGGAACGGCACGCGCGACATCATCTCGACGCCGCCCGCGAGCGCCCGGTCCAGGTTCCCTGCCGCGACCTGCGTCGCTGCGTGGCCGATGGCCGTGAGACCCGACACGCAGTAGTTGTTCAGCGTGAACGCGTAGGCGTCGTCGGCCACGCCGGCATGCAGCTTGGACACCAGTGCGATGTTGGCACCCTGGTCACCCACCTGGTCGACACAACCGAGGACCAGCGCCTGGACGTTCCGCGCGTCATGACCGCGCTCCTGCAGGCCGTCGACCAGGCCGGCCACCAGTTCCTGCGGCTTCAGCTTTGCCAGGCCGCCTTCGGCCCGTGCCTTGCCGCGCGGCGTGCGCACGGCGTCGTAGATGTATGCGTGTGTCATCGGTGCTTCCTCAATCACGCAGGCCGACGACGAAACTCACCACCGTGCCGAGCGAGCCGCCGATGTTGAGCGTGCCGTACGTGCGCGCACCTGCAACCTGGTAATCCCCCGCCGTGCCAGTGACCTGGCGGCCCGCGTCGAGCAGCAGCCGTGCGCCGGTTGCACCGACGGGTGACCGATCCCGATCAGTCCGCCCGATGCGTTCACCGGACACTTGCCGTCGATCTCGACCAGGCCGCTGTCGATCGCCTGCCAGCTCTGTCCCGGCGGGGTCAGGCCGAAATGGTCGATCGCCATGTACTCGGTGGACGTGAAGCAGTCGTGCGTCTCGATGCCGTCGAGACTTTCGACGCCGTCGATGCCAGCGCGACGCCACGCATCGGTGATGGCCTTGCGCACGTGCGGGAACATGTATTCCTCGCCCTTGCTGCGTTCGAGCTTGTCGAGGAAGCGGATGCCGGCGTTGGTGTGACCCCAGCCGAGGATCTGCGGAAATTCATTGACCTTGACGCCGCGGCGCGCCGCGTAGCGCTGCATGAAGCGATCCGACGCCAGCACCACGGCGACCGCGCCGTCGGTGATCTGGCCGCAATCCTGCCGGCGCGTGCCCGGCTCGATGATGGGATTGAACTCGTCGTCGTCGGTGAACGTCTCGGCGCGGAACTTCCAGCCGCGGGTCTGCGCGCGCGGATTGCGCTTCGCATTGCCCATGTTGATCTCGGCGATGCGGTTCAGGTAGCGGCGATCGAGGCCGTAGCGCTCGTCGTACTCCATCGCGATCCGGCCGAACACGGCCGGCCAGACGAACTTGCAGTCGAGCCCTTCGTGGCCCTGCCACGACGCGGCGTTCTGCACCTGCGACGCCTGGTCGCCCGGCAGGTTCTTCTCCTCCTCGACGCCGAGCACCATGATGCAGTCGTAGCGGCCTGCCTCGATTTCCGCCGAAGCCGAGAGGATGCCCAGCGAGCTGGAGGCGCAGGCCGCTTCGTGGCGCATCGCGGGCTTGCCGAAGAACTCGGGCTTCACCTGCGCGACCATGGCCGCGAGGTGGCCCTGGCCGCGATACAGCTCGCCGAAGGCGTTGCCGACATGGATCGCTTCGATGTCGTCGGGCTCGAGCAGGCACGACGCCAGGGCGCCGTCGATCGCCTCGCGCATCATGTCGGTGTAATCGAGTCCTTCGCGCGACCAGACGCGCGCGAAATCGGTCTGATAACCGCCGATCAGGTGGATCGCCATGACGTGCCCCTCGCTGCTATCGGCTCAGGATAGCGCATCAGTCCAATAATGCTAGTCACTCTCGAGGCCGGCGACCTGGCCGCCCCGCACGGTCACGCCGTGGGCCTCGCGATCCCAGGTGTCGGCCGTCAGGCCCTCGGCCCGCAGCCGGTGCTTTTCGATCTTTGCCGTGGGCGTCTTCGGCATTTCCGCGACGACCCGGATGTAGCGCGGCAGCATGAAATGCGCCATGCGCGGCACGAGGAAGCGCAGCAGGGCGCGCGGTTCGACCACCTGGCCCGGCGTTGGCCGTCACGACCAGCAGGACTTCGTCTTCGGATTCCGTGCTCGGCACCGGAATTGCGGCGGCCTCGAGCACCGACGGATGGCACAGGGCTTCGGCCTCGACCTCGAACGACGAGATGTTCTCGCCGCGACGGCGAATGGCGTCCTTCATCCGGTCGACGAAGAAGAAATTGCCCTCGGCGTCGCACTTGAACGCGTCGCCGGTGTGGAACCAGCCATTGCGCCACGCCGCCGCCGTCGCCTGCGGATTGCGGTAGTAGCCCTGCGTGATTTCCCACGGTCGCGACGCACGCAGGATCAATTCGCCGACTTCGCCGTGCGGCACTTCGATGTCGTTCCCATCCACGACGCGCGCTTCCACCCCCGGGCGCGGCCGGCCGCACGTGCCGAGCACCTCGGGTTGGCACCGGACCGGATCGGCACGGCGGTCTCGGTCATGTTGAACGCCGTGTGCATCTGCAGCCCGTAACGTTCGGCCACGGCGCGCGAGTCCTGGTTCCAGGGCACGGTCACCACGTTGCGCAGCGGATGATCGCGATCGCGGTCGCTCGGCGGCTGCCGCAGCAGGAACTGCGTCATCGCGCCGACCAGGCAGCCACCCGGTGATGTCGAACCGTCGCACGGTGTCCCAGAACGTCGCGGGCTTGAACCCGTCGTAAAGGACGCAGGTGCCGCCCTTGGTCAGCCGATCCATGACCGCGCCGGCGCCACTGATGTGGAACAGCGGCAGGTTGGCCAGCACGCGGTCGTCGGCATCGAAATAGTCCATCCCCATCGCACCGCCACACCAGGTCTGGATGTAGGTGCTGATGACGGCTTTCGACGGACCGGTCGTCCCCGACGTCAGGATGATGAAGTTGGGATCCCACGGCTCGACCGGTCGCGACGGCTCCGCGCGCTCCGACGTGCTGCAGGACCTCGATGCCGTGGCAACGTCAGTGCGCCAATTGCTGCAGGCACGTCCCCGACGACGACCACGTCCCGCAGTTGCGCCGTCTCGATCTCCCGCAACCGCGGCAGCAGGCTGGCGTGCGCCACCATCACCGTCGGCGTCCGACAACTCGATGGCATGCTGCAGCAGTCGTCCGCGATAGCCGGTATTGATCGGCACGTGCACGGCGCCGAGGTAGTTCGCGGCGAGCCAGGCCAGGACGGCTTCGGCCGCGTTCGGCATCCAGCACAGCACGTGCGAGCCTTGCTGCACGCCGAGGGACCGCAACCCGGCCGCCGCATGCTGGACGCGCTCCAGCGCGTCGGCGAAGGTCCAGGCGCTGCCGTCCTCGAACTCCAGGAAGTGCCGGTCGGGTCGTTCGCCCGCCCAGCGTCGCAGGAGATTGCCGACGACGCATTCGTCGCGGTCCGGAATCCTTGAATCGGCGTCCATCCTGCTAGGATGTCTGACGTCCGTTTGATAGCGCAAGCAAGTGAGAGACGCGGGATGACCTGGGAGCCAGAACTCGAAGAATTGCGGCAGCGACAGGCCCTGGCCCGCGAGATGGGCGGACCCGACAAGATTGCGCGCCAGCGCGCCGCCGGCCGGCTGACGGTGCGCGAGCGCATCGGCGCACTGCTCGACAGCCGGCAGCTTTCACGAGATCGGCTCGATCACGGGCAGCGGCGCCTACGACGAAACCGGCGCATTGCAGTCGATGACCCCGACCAACTTTCTCTTCGGCCGCGGTCGCATCGAAGGCCGCCGCGTCGTCGTGGCCGGCGACGATTTCACCGTGCGCGGCGGCGCGTCGGACGCATCGATCATCGAGAAGCAGGTTGCGGCCGAGCAGATGGCGCACGAACTGCGCCTGCCGCTGATCCGCCTGATCGAAGGCAGCGGCGGCGGCGGTTCCGTGAAGTCGCTCGAGGCGATGGGCTACACCTACGTGCCGTTCCTGCCGGGCTTCGAGCACATGGTCCGCAACCTCGCGACCGTGCCGGTGGTGAGCCTCGGCCTGGGCCCGATCGCGGGCTTCGGCGCCGCCAAGGTCGTGCAGAGTCACTACTCGCTGCTGGTGCGCGGCCAGTCGCAGATGTTCGTCGCCGGGCCGCCCGTCGTCGCGGCCGCAGGCCAGAAGCTGACGAAGGAGGAACTCGGCAGCAGCCGCATCCACGCGTCGAACGGCGCGGTGGACGACGAAGTGGCGAGCGAGCAGGAAGCGTTCGAACGCGCGCGTCGTTACCTCAGTTACCTGCCCTCCTCCGTGCACGAACTTCCCCCGCGCCTGCCGACCGGCGACGATCCCGAGCGCCGCGAGGACTTCCTGGTGTCGGCCGTCCCCCGCGACCGTCGCGAGGTCTATCGCATGCGCCCGATCATCGAGGCCGTCGTCGATACGGGCTCGTTCTTCGAGATCGGACGCCTGCATGGCCGCTCCGTGATCACCGGGCCTGGCCCGGCTCGACGGCTGGCCGGTCGCCGTGATCGCGAGCGATCCGTTCGTGATCGGCGGACTCTGGACGGCCGCGAGTTCGGCGAAGCTCGAGCGATTCATCAACTTCGCGCAGACGTTCCACCTGCCGGTCGTGCACCTCGTCGACAATCCGGGGTTCATGATCGGCAAGCAGGCCGAGCACGAAGCCACCATCCGCGCGGGCGCCCGTGCGCTGACCGCGGTCTACCAGGCGACCGTCCCCTGGTGCACGGTGATCATCCGCAAGGTGTTCGGCGTCGCCGGTGCGGGCAACCAGAACCACACGCGGTTCCACTATCGCTACGCGTGGCCTTCGGCCGACTGGGGCTCGCTGCCGATCGAAGGCGGCATCGAGGCTGCCTACAAGGCCGAACTCGATGCGGCAGAGGACCGCGCGGCGCTCGCAGCCGAGATCACGCAACGGCTCAACCGGATGCGCTCACCGTTCCGCTCCGCGGAGAAATTCCAGATCGAGGAAATCATCGACCCGCGCGATACGCGCAAGCTGCTCTGCGAGTTTGCGGACATTGCTGCGCCGTTGCGCGCAACGCAGCCGCTGGAGTTTGCGTACCGCCCGTAAAGGCGCGACTCGCGGCGCGCTGGCTGAGCGACGACCAGCAGCGGCAGCCTGGCTAATGGCTCGATCGCGACTGATGCTGATGACGGTCGCACAGGATCTTGACGAACGCGTCCGTCACGCTGTGGCCGCAATCGTCGTCCTCGTCGGTCTGTTCGACGCGCGAACCATCTTCGAACAGCACATCGACGTGGCAACGTGCGCAGTGCCCCTGCGGACCCGCGCCGGGCTCCTCGTACAGGTCGACCTTGACCGTGTTGATGCGGCGTCGCAGCGCCTGGGCCAGCCGCTCGGTTTCGTGATGCACGATCGTACGCAGCTCGTCGGACAGGTCGATGCCGTGGGCCCTGACTTCCGTTCTCATGGCTTCATCCCCTGAGTGCCATCGACCATTGCGCGCAGCCGAGTCTGCTCCCGATCGAAAGCGAAATCATCTTGCGACGCGTTGCCGTCGCCGCAATGCGAATCGCACTCAGTCCAGAGCTTAGTCGCGTGCGATCCGTGGAAGTTCCGGCGTCGGCGTCTTCCGACGCAGGGTGACTGCCGCCACTGACGGCGCAGGCACTCGCATCCGTTGCTTCCACACTGCAACGACGGGCAGCGGCCGCCTAGGATGCACGTCTCCTGCGGCTATTGGCGCGTGCCCGAGGTCCCTCCATGCGACGAACTGCCCACTTCATCTCCTGCGCCAGCGCAGTGGCTTGCCTGACTCCCGTGACCGGCGCGCACGCCGAGCCGCTCGCGACACGCAACCAGCATCCCCTCGTCGCGTTGTACGGCCTGCCGATGCCGCTCGCCGCGCGATTGCCAGGGGCAGGCTCGGGACGCATCGGGGCCAACCTCAACTGGAGCAATTTCGCCACGACGGACACGACGGACCAACGCAGCTACACGCTCGATGGCGAAGTGTTCGAGGTGCGCGTGCAGGCGGAACACGCAATGGGCGAGCGCTTCGCCGTGCACGGTGAACTGGCATGGCGGCAACTGAGCGGTGGCTCGCTCGACTCAGTGGTGGAAAGCTGGCACGACGCTGTTCGGCCTGCCGGGCGGCTCACGCAACCGGCTGCCCGAGGATGCATTGCTGATCGAATACCGTGCCGGGCGAATCGACATTGCTGCGGGTCGAGGATGATTCCTCGGGACTCGCGGACATTCCGCTGTCGCTCGGCTACCAGTTGACCGCGTCCGAGCGAGGTGCCGTCGCCACGTGGCTCACGCTCAAGGTGCCGACCGGCAAGGCCGAGGACCTGACGGGCAGCGGCGCCGTCGATGTCGCCCTGTCGCTGGCAGGTGAACGGCAACTGTCGGATCGCTGGCAGTTGTTCGGGCAGGCGAACGTGGCGTGGCTCGGCAACGGCGACGTGCTTGCGGACCTGCAGCAGGACTTCGCGGGTTCGTTGCTCGCGGGCACCACGTGGCAAGCCTGGCGCGGCCTCGAACTGACCGCGCAACTGGAGGCGAACACCGCAGTGATGGACACAGGCACCGATCTCGACGGCGACGCTGTCGTGCTGACGCTCGGTGGGCGGTATCGAACGGACTCCGGCTGGATGTGGGATTTCGGCTTCAGCGAAGACCAGCTGGCCGATGCGTCGCCGGACATCGTGTTCCTGCTGGGCGTGCGACACTCCTTCTAAGGACGTTGCGCGGCCGGGCAACGTCTCGGCGCGCCGCCAACCGGAGCGGACCGTCGCGCCGCCGAAATTCGCCGGGCTCGCGGTCAGTACTTGTACTGGCTCGGCCCCTCGCCGGTACCCCAACTGCTAGGGTGCGCCGATGAACGCACCCTTACCCCGGATCATCCAGGGCGGCATGGGAGTGGCCGTCTCGTCGTGGCGACTCGCACGAGCGGTCTCCATGCGAGGTCAACTCGGCGTCGTCTCGGGCACGGGTATCGACACGGTCATCGCGCGTCGCCTGCAGATGGGCGATCCCGGTGGTCACCTGCGCGCAGCGTTCGATGCATTTCCGGTTGCCGAGATCGCCCAGCGAGTCTGGGAACGGCATTACGTCGAAGGCGGCAAGGCGCCAGGCACGGCCTACAAGTCGAAGGCGGTGCCGTCGATCAAGATGCCAGCGGCACTGCTCGACCTGATCGTGTTGAGCAACTTCGCCGAGGTGTATCTCGCGAAAGCAGGACACACCGGACTGGTGGGCATCAACCTGCTCGAGAAGGTGCAACTGCCGAATCTCGCCACCCTGTACGGCGCGATGCTCGCGGGCGTCGATTACGTGCTGATGGGCGCCGGCATTCCACGTTCGATACCGGCCGTGCTCGATCACTTCGCGGCAGGCGAACCGGCTGAACTGACATTGGACGTTGCAGGCGCGTTGCCCGGCGAGAAGTTCGTCAGCCGCTTCGATCCACGCGACTATCTGGGCGACGCCGTCCGTCCACTCAGCGGCCGCAATTCCTGGCCATCGTCTCGTCCTCGACGCTGGCGCTCACGCTCGCGCGCAAGAGCAATGGACGAGTCGACGGCTTCGTCGTCGAAGGCCCGAGTGCCGGCGGCCACAACGCCCCGCCTCGCGGCGCGAAAGTTCTCGACGACAAGGGCGAGCCCGTTTACGGATTGCGCGATTCGCCGGACCTCGCGCAGATTCGAGCGCTGGGACTGCCGTTCTGGATGGCCGGATCGTACGGCGATGCGACCCGACTGCAGCAGGCATTGGAGCTCGGCGCGAGCGGCATCCAGGTCGGCACCGCGTTCGCGTTCTGCGACGAATCCGGCCTGGCCACCGAGTTGAAAGAGTCGGTGATCGCGGCCAGTCGCGAAGGCCGGCTCTCGATCTTCACCGATCCGCATGCCTCGCCGACGGGCTTTCCGTTCAAGGTGTTGAGCGTGCCGGGCACCGTCTCCGACGCCAACGTATTCGAAGCCCGCGAGCGCATCTGCGACCTCGGCTACCTGCGGCAGACCTATCGGGAGTCGGACGGCAGCCTCGGCTATCGTTGCTCGGGCGAACCGCTCGAGGACTTTTTGCGCAAGGGCGGCACCGAAGCCGAAACGCACGGTCGCAAGTGCCTGTGCAACGGGTTGGTCGCGGCCGTCGACTACGGACAGCTGCGTCACGACGGTGGTGTGGAACCTGCCATCGTGACGGCGGGCGACGACGCGTCGCAGGTGTACAAGTTCGTGCGTCCGGGTCGCGCGAGTTATTCCGCGGACGACGTCATCGATCGACTGCTCGATTTGCCGGTCGCCTGAGCGCGAAGCAGCAAAGCTCGACGGCGCCCTGGCCGGAGCGTGCGTCGGGCAGCAGGCGGTTCAGCTCCTGTTTGACCACCGCGTAGCACTCGCACACACGGGTCTCCAGTCCTGTGCGCTCGAGCACCGAGATGTGCCCGCGCCGGTACCGGATGACGCCGGCACGCTGCAGGTTCCCGGCCGCCTCGGTAATGCCTTCCCGTCGCACCCCGAGCATGCTGGCGACCAGTTCCTGCGTCATGACCAGTTCGCGCGACGGCACTCGATCGAGGGTCCGCAACAGCCAGCCGCACAGCTGTTGCTCCACTGTGTGGTGCCGGTTGCAGACCGCCGTCAGGGACACCTGCGTAATCAGCGCCTGGGTGTAACGCAGCAGCACACGCTGCATCAAGCCGGCGCGATTGAACTCCTGCTTGAGCAGCTGGCCCGCCAGCCGGTAAGCGTGGCCGCCGGTCTGCACCACGGCCGAGCTCGACGTGGTCTCTCCGCCCATGAAGAGCGCAATTCCCACGATGCCTTCGTTGCCCACTCCGGCGGATTCCGCCGTCGCGCCGGACTCCAGGACATAGTGCAGCGACACGATGGAGGTGGTGGGGAAATAGGCGTACTGCAGCTGCTCGCCGGGCTCGTAGAGCATTTCGCCGAGCGGCAGCGGAACGAGTTCCAGATGCGCGGCCAATCGCCCAAGGTCCGCCGCGGGCAGGCTGGCGAGCAGTTGGTTCTGGAGATGACTGTGGAGTGCTGGCATCACGACGCGCTGCAGGCTTGCTCTCCTATCGCCCTGCCGTGGTTTCAACGCCGATGCCGCGGTAGCCGATGAAGCGGCAGGCCTGGTTGAACATCGGCTCGCCACTCACCCGGTACTGCTGACGTGAGCCATCGGCATTGACGCGGCTCAAGGCCAGGTCGATGAAGGGTTGCCGCTCGGCAATCCTCGACTGCAGCACCTTGCGCTCCTCCTCGTTCCAGCCGGTCATTCCGTCGTCGCCCGTTGCGCCCGCCAGCGGCTCGACCCGGATGCCGAGCATTTCCAGGACCGGGCCGGAGACCCGCGTGAAACTCCCGGTTTCGTCCTGCTCCCAGTACCAGTCCGATGCCAGTTCGGTCAGGCTGCGATAGCGCGCCTCGCTTTCGCGCAGCTCAGCGGTCCGCTCCTGCACCGCCTGTTCCAGCTCCCTGGTGTAGCCCTCGAGCTTCCTGTAGAGCAGCCGCACTTCCAGCATGTTGTGGATGCGGGTCTTTGCTTCGACCAGGTCGAAGGGCTTGCTGATGAAATCCTTGGCGCCAGCCTGCAACGCGCGCAGCTTGTGACCGGGCTGGGCCGTGAGCACGATGACCGGCAGGTAGCTTTCGGTCGCGCTCGCCTTGAGTGCCGCCATCACGGCGAATCCGTCCATGCCGGGCATCTGCAGATCGAGCAGGATCAGGTCGTAGCAGTTCTTGCGATGCAGGGCGCAGACCTCCCGCGGGTTCATCGTCGAGGCAATGCAGGTGTAGCCCGCATCGCCCAGCAACTGCTCGAGCAGTTGCACGTTGGCTTCCTGGTCGTCGACGACCAGGATGCGGGCGCCGAGAATGTCGATCGTGCCGTCGTTCATGATTTCCCTGCTTCGCTTGCGTGAGCCGCGTGCGCGTCGGCGAATTTCAGCGCCACGTCCAGCGTATCCATGAACTCGTTGACCTTGATCGGCTTGGTGAGATAGCGGAAGAAGCCTGCCTCCATGCCTCGCGCGATGTCGCGAGGCACCGCGTTGGCACTGAGCGCGACGACCGGGATGCGGGCTGTCACGGCGTCCTGCGCCAGCACTTTCAGCGCCTGGATGCCGCTGATGCCGGGCAGGTTGATGTCCATGAGGATCACGTCCGGCAGCGATGCGCGGGCAATCTCGATGCCGCGGTTGCCGTCCCGCGCGGTCAACAGGCGGATATCGGGCCGGCGCGCGATGAGGTCCTCGACCAGCATCAGGTTGGCCGGATTGTCCTCGACGTACAGCAATGTGCGCAGATTCGGCTGCGCGTGCCGCGATTCGTGGGTGACCGCTGCGACATCGGTGTTGCTGTCGGCATGATCCAGCCCGGTCGCCAGGTTCAGCTCGATCCAGAACGCACTGCCTTTGCCGACCGTGCTGTCCACGCCGATGACGCCGCCCATCAATTCGACCAGTCGCTTGCACACGACCAGGCCGATGCCCGTGCCCTCCTCCGTGCTCGCCGCACTGCCCGAGCCGATTGAACGACTGGAACAGCTGCGCGATGTCTTCGGGGGACAAGCCCTCGCCGGTGTCCTCGACCCGATATGCGCACGCGTCCCGGCGCGCTCAGGGCACAACTGACGACAACCGTGCCGTCCGTGCGGTTGTACTTGATCGCGTTGGACAGCAGGTTGATCAGGACCTGCTTGACTCGTGTCCGGTCGGCCTGGACGAAATGCGGAACCTCCAGCCGCGGAAAGGTCACACGGATGCCGCGTTGCTGCGCCTGCGGCTCGATCATCGTCTGGCACTCGAGCATGACGTCGGCCAGTGACACGGGTTCCGGCGACAGCGACAACTTGCCTGACTCGATCAACGCGAGGTCGAGGACCTCGTTGATCAGTTCCAGCAGGTACCAGCCTGCCTTCAGGATCTGGTCGATGCTGCGCTTCTGCGACGGCGTCGGCTGCGGGGTGCCGGTCTCGATGAGTTGCGCGAAGCCGAGGATCGCGCCGAGTGGCGTGCGCAGTTCGTGGCTCATGCTGGACAGGAAGTCCGACTTGGCAAGGTTGGCTTTCTCCGCGACGGACATCGCCTCGAGCAATTCGAGCTCGACCTGCTTGCGCACGGAATTGTCGGTGCCGATCAACAGGTAGCCGATGATGTCGTCGTAGTCGTCGCGCAGCGCCGTGATCGACACGATGGCCGGAAAGCGACTGCCGTCCTTGCAGATATACGTCAGCTCGTAGATGTCCTCGATCCCGCGCGAGGCCTTGAACGCCAGCGCCTCGAAGCCCGGCGTAATGGTGGTCTCGAGTTCGAGGCTCAGCGCCTGCGCGCGCGCCATCACTTCTTCGGGATCGTGGATGTCGCTGGGACGGATCCGGTTCACGACCTCGGCGGCCTGGTAGCCGAGCATCCGCTCGGCGCCGACATTGAACAGCTGGATGATCCCCTTCTCGTCGGTGGCGATGATCGAGAAATTGGCGCTGGTCAGGATCGCGTTCTGCAACGCGCCGGTCTTGAGCAATGCCGCCTCGCGCCGCAATTCGGTGATGCCAGCGGCCCTGGCAATCGCGTTGGCCACGGTGGGACCTTTTCCAGTCTCGGGCATGGTCACACTCCGTGTTAGACGCCCACTTGCGGCAGGGGCAGCCGGACGGAGGGTTCCGCCTGAAGGAAGGAGAGTCGCGGTACTGCCGACGACGCGTCTGTGCGCTCGCGCACATAGGCCGGTCGCATAAGAAAAAGGGCTACGAGGACAACTCGTAACCCTTTTTGACTGACCGCCCCGAGGCTAAAAAGTGCGCCCGCGCTCTGCCGCGCGGGCGCAATGCGTCATCGTCGACGCCAGGGAGTCAGATTACGGTCTCGGCGGTGTCACACCTGCATAGATCGGGTCACCCGCGTAGCCAAGCGCGGCCCAGTCGATCTGGCTGCCGGTGTGGCAGTCGGAGCACGCGTTGTCCTTGCCGTACGCCATCTCGGAAGGCACGACCTCGTGGTCGACTTTCAGCAGCATCACGGTGTCGACGAAGACGTGTTCACCCGAGTACGTCTGGCCGGTGTAGGCCGCACCGCTCGCGAGCGCCTTGGTCCAGTTGAAGCTGATCCAGTACGCATCCGGATCGGTGGTGGCGTTACCGAACAGGTTCGGCACCAGGACCGTGTAGTTGATCTTGTCGGCGGGCTGGTTGCCGGTCATCTTCTTGAACGGATAGATCATGGCGCCCGGCGTCTTGTACGTGGCCGTTGGCGAGGCCAGGTCGACCACTGCCGGCAGGCCTGTCGGGAACTTGTCGTTCACGTTGACCATGATGCGGTTCCACTTGCCGTCGAAGTACCGCAGGGTCGGTCGCACGTTGTTCTTCCAGACGAAGCAGCCCTTCTGCTTCGAATACGTGGAACGGGCTGGCGTCACGGCGGGATCGGCCGGCGCGCAGGTCGCGGGCGCTGCCGCGAGGCCGCCTGCTCCCAGCGCCAGTCGGTCATCGTGGAGGTCTTCTTCGCGATGACCGGGATGTGGCAGACCTGGCAGGCCAGCGTCGTGTGCGACTGCACGATCGTTCTGCACGGTCGTGCCGGCATGGATGCCCGCGGCCGTGCCGTGACAATCGGTGCAGGTCTTCATGACGCCTTCGTCCACGGAGTGGAACGCCATGCCGCCGATGCCGTGCGAAATGGTGTCGCCGTCCAGGTTCTTCTTGACCTGGTGGCAGGCTACGCACGTGAACTTCGCGGCACCGTCCGTGCCCATGTGCACGTCGTGCAGGCGCGTCGGCATCTTCAGGTCGTTCGCGATGTCGCCGTGCTTGACGTTGTCGTCACCACCGGCCCGGGCATGGCAGAACACGCAGGTCGCGCGCGACGGAACGCCCGCATTCTGCGCGACGCTCTGCGCCACCTTGCTCAGGTCGACGGCTGGGTCTGGGGCGCCCGCGGTCGTCGTGCCCTTCTTGTACGTGCCGGTCTGGTCATGGCAGGCCAGGCAGTCGATGTTCTTCGGGTTGCCGAAGTCGAAGTTCTTGTCCTTCCAGCCGATGCCGATGTGGCACTCGCGTGCAGCGGGCTTCGTTCGAGGGTACGGCCTGGCAGAAGTTGTTGATCAGATCCTTCTTGCCGTGGATCTCGGACTCGTAGCCGGCGATGTTCGTGGCAACGCCTTCCCAATTCCAGTGGGCCGTCGTCATGACGTCGTCACCGATCTTGCCGTGGCAGTTCAGGCACTGGCTCGTGCCGGTGTAGGCGTTGTCGGTGAAATATCCCTTGTGCAGCGCGATCGGGTCGTACGCACCCGTCGGCGTACGGCAATCGTCGACATCGACCTTGCCGTCCTTGTTCACGTCCTCGGTCGCGAGGTCCGCGACGCCGTTGCCGTTGAGGTCCCAGCAGTTGAGGCCGTTCGTGCCGGACGCGCCGGTCGGACCTGTCACGCCCGTCTGGCCGGTCGGTCCAGCGGGTCCTGTATCTCCGTCGTCGCCGCTGCAGGCACTCAAGGCCAGAACGGTGGCGGTCAGTACCAATCCCAATATCGATCTGTATTTACGCATGGTCGCCTCTCCCGGCGTCGTTGCTTTTGTACGAGCCAGAAGTGCATAACGCGTGCCATGTCAGCCGTTGCGCACGATTGCATCGAGATCAGGGACTTGGCGAAGTCGTGGTAGTCCACGACGCAGGCTCGCTGCCACGAACGTCATACTTCGCGGCATACGACTGCCACGGATGACAGAGCATGAGCCTCCCGACCCGACCGACGGCCGAACTGGCATCACTGATCGATCAGTTGCCCGGATGCCGCCTGCTGCTCGATGCGGAGTACAGGATCGTCGCGGCAAACCCAGCCTATGCGAGCTGCTGCGGCGCGCACTGCTGCAGCCGATGCCGTCGGTCGCCATTGCTACGAGGTCTCGCACGGCTACGACGCGCCGTGCGACAGCCGTGGCGAGTCGTGTCCGCTGCAGACGGCGAGGGAAAGCGGACGTGCCGAACGATGCGTGCACGTGCACCACACCACGGAAGGCCCCGAGCACGTCGAAGTCGAGATCACGCCGCTGCGCGACGACAGGGGAGCGATCACGCTCTACATGGAGCGCGTCGACAAGATTTCGACGCCCGGCCGTGCAGATCCTTTTGTCGGCCGTGATCCCGCATTCCTGCGGACGCTCGAGTCGATCAAGCGCGTGGCGCCGACCGACACGTCGGTGCTGCTGCTCGGCGAGACCGGCACCGGCAAGGAAGTCATGGCGCGCACGGTGCACGAACTCAGCCGCCGTGCCGACAAGCCATTCGTCGTCGTCGACTGCGCGGGCCTCGCCGAGACGCTGTTCGAGAGCGAACTCTTCGGGCACGAGCGTGGCGCATTCACCGGCGCGGCCTCGCGCAAGCCCGGGCTCGTCGAATCCGCAGCCGGCGGCACTCTATTCATCGACGAGGTCGGTGACATCCCGCTGTCGCTGCAGGTAAAGCTGCTGCGCGTCCTCGAGACGGGACTGTTTCGCCGCGTCGGCGGCACCGAAATGCAGCGGACCGACTTCCGGCTCGTCGCGGCGACCCATCGTGACCTGCGTCAACTCGTCGACGCGGGAACGTTCAGGCCCGATCTCTACTATCGCATCAGCGCGTTCCCGATCACGGTTCCGCCGCTGCGGGAACGACCGGTGGATATCCTGCTGCTGGCTGAATCGCTGCTGCAGCGACTGCAAGCAACGACTCGCAGGCCTGACACCTGCGGCCCGGCGAGCCCTGCAGCGTTACCGCTATCCTGGCAACGTGCGCGAGTTGCGCAATGTCATCGAGCGGGCGTCCCTGCTCGCCGAGGACAGCGCCATCGATATCCGGCATCTGCCGGAGTCCTTCGAGACAGACGGCAGCAGTCCAGCCGCAGGATATCGAGGCAGAGGAGCGTGCGGCTCGCCGCTGGCCATGGCAGAACACGCGGCTTTGCGCACTGCCGTGCGCAACCACAGGGGCAGTCGGCGCGAGCTGGCCAAGGCACTCGGGCTGAGTGAGCGCACGCTTTACCGCAAGCTCCGGGACCTCGAACTCGCTCGGCTCCGACCTCGAGCCAGGGCTGATCAAACGGCGCTCAGAATTTCAGGTCAAGCTTCATCCACAGGGTGCGGCCCGGTTCGTTGACCTTCGTGGTCTGCTCATAGCCAGAGACCATCGCGCCGCCGCGGCTCAAATGCTCGGCGTAGGTTTGGTCGAACAGGTTGTCGACGCCTGCCGTCAGCAGCATGCCTTCACGCAGCCGCCAGCCGCCGTTGAGCGAGAACACCGTAAACCCATCGGTCGGCCCGAGATCCTGGCCGACGATGTTGCCCTGGTTGACCACGTAGCGATCCTGATCCGCGACGCTGCGCACCAACGCACCGGCCGACCAGGCGCCACGCACGTAATCCAGTCCAAGTCTCGCCTCGAGCGGCGGCATCTGCGCCAGCGGCGCGTCGTCCGTCACGTTGTGGCCCTGGGTGTAGGCCAACGTACCGGAAACCCTGACCGAAGGCAGGAGAGCGTAGACCACGTCCGCCTCCCCTCCCCAGGTTGTCGCATCCACGTTGCGACTGATCGTCGTACGACGCGTGCCCTTCATGTAGTTCGACTGGATCAGGATGTAGTCCTGTACGTCGCTGTAGAAGACGGACGTGGAGAACGACAGGCGCTCGGCCGCGTACACCAGTCCGGCGTCGAGTTGGGTCGTCTTTTCCGGGCGCGTATGGAATGCACTGAGGCTGTCAGCGCTTTCCTTTCCGGCCGAGACCAGTTCCCAGTAGTCGGGGAACCGCTCGACATGGCCGACGCCCGCGTAGAGGGTCAGCGGAGCCGTATTCAGGTCGCGCTCGTACCGACCGAATCCGCCGACCAGCGTCTCGTTGCGCTCTTCGCCTGCGGTGGGATTCGGCACCTTGCTCATGCCGATGCTCAGCATCTCGCGCGAATCCTCGGCGTGCCAATCGTCGACCCGCAGCCCGGTAACGACTCGCCCGGAGGTGCCGGCCGTCACGCTGAACTCGGCAAAGGCCCCGGCATTGCGAAAGCGGCCATCCTCGACGCGGGCCATCGACTCGTAAGGCATGGTGGATTGATTCATCGATGATCGCAGGGTGTGGCGATTCTCCTGCAGGTCGACCCCGATCGTCCCCGCGACGCGCTCACCGAACGCCAGGTCGGCCGTTGCCTTGCCACCCGTCGTGCGCCGATCCGGATTCGACACGGATCGATTCGGCATCGTTGCCGTCGGCGTGAAGGCTCGCAAGCTGTAGTTGTCCATCACGTGATCGACGTAGTTGTAGTACGCCTGTGCTTCGATGCCCTTCATGTGCGCGCCGCTCAACTCACGTTCAACCCGCAGGCCGACGTTGTCCCGGGCGAATTTCACGCCGTCCATCGTGCGGTCGGCATAGGCCGCCTCGCCGTCACTGAGCGCGCCGCTCACTTCGACTCGTGTCTGCTCGTCAGGTGTCCAGCCCAAGCGCGGCATTGCCGCTCCAGCGCATGTACCGGGAATGCACCTCTTCCCCGTCACCGTCGCTGTAGTCATCCGACTCGGCCCGGGTGCCCGTCACCTGGGCGTACACATCCGGCGTGCCGAACCGGAGGTCGCCGACGAGATCGGTGCGGCCGAAGTTGCCGATGAGCGCGCTGCCGAATCCTGTCGCGCCCGGCTCGGCAAAGCGCTCGACGGTGCGCTCGAACGAGACCGTCGCTGCCGAGTTGCCCGGCCCCTGCAATACGGTCTGCGGGCCCTTGACGACGACGATGCGGTCATACGCCTGCGGGAATACGTACGCAGTCGGCGGGTCCATGCGCATGCCGCAGCCACCGAGCACCTGTTGTCCGTCGATCAGTATGTTGACGCGCGAAGCAGCCATGCCGCGAAACACGGGATCACCGTCGGTGCCACCCTTGCGAATGACGGAAAACCCTGGCACTGCCTTCAAATAGTCGGCCCCGTCATGCGCCGGCAGCGGTTGGTGCGGTTGCCTGGGGTCCATCACCACCAGCAACGGCGCCGACATTCGCGGCGCGGTCACGATGACTGTCTCCAGTTCATCGGCAGCGGCCGGGCTCCCCGCGGGGGCGGCGGTCACGTTGGTGGCGGCAGCAAGCCAAGACGGGGATTGCCACAGTTGCAAGCGCAAACGGTCGATGTGCAGCAAGCACACCGATGGCTCGATTGGCCATTGCGAGACTCCAGGGAAATGTCCACCGACGGCTGTCCTCGAACAGCCGTCGAACGACCGTCCGCCCGCGACCTGCGGGTTACGGGCGTACGAAGCGAGCGATTACGTCGGTCAGACGAACGCCGGCGGTCCCCGGGGTGCGTGGGCTCTGGATAGCTGCCGCGCAGCAGGCGCGACGATGCGCGGAAGGAAGATTTCCTGCTGGAGTATCGGCAGGAAATCGGCGGCGGCGATGAACATCGGCGCCGTGCCGCCCGCAGTCGCCGCAAAGACGCACGGCGCCTGATGGTGCTTCTGTTGCGGTTGCCCGTCATCAACGGGTGCAGGGCCGGATTGCTGGACGCCTGGTTGCGACGCGTGCCCGGGGCACATCGCCATCGTCAGGGCCGTGCCGCGACTGGCAACGGGCATGAATCCCGGGGGCACAGTCGCCCGGATCACCAGGCCGGGCAGCACCAGCAGCGCCAGCAGGATGCGCACTGATCGCAGCTTGTGCAGGCAGCGGTTCACCGGCGCAGTTTAAGCAATGCCGCGCGCACAGCCGGAACGTAGTTCCCGCAACGCGCGCTCAAACGGGCCGGACCGCACCGCTCGACCAGCATCAGGCCGGGACTTCGCTCTCAACCGTGAACTCGATATCGGGTCCCACCTGGATGAGCGCTTTCACTGCACACTTCTCGATCGACTGCAGGACGGCGGCCTGCTGCGCCTCATCAAAGTGATGCGGAAATGCCACGGTCGTCACGATGCGGGAAGGGATCAGCGGTTGACCTGCCTTGCCGACGACGCGCATGGAAATCGCGATCCCCGCATCGTCGATGGCGAGTTCGCGACAAGCCTTCTTGGCGTAAACACCCGCACAGCCGGCAAGCGCGGCATACGTCGACTCGAGCGGGTTCGGCAGGCTGCCGTCGGTCGCGTACTGATAGCGATGATTCCTGGCCTGGACATCGATCCTGGCCCCGGGCTGCAGCGTCATGTTGAACATGCGGCTGTCCTATGGTTCACAACGCGGCATGGTAACAGACTTGCCTAATTTAGCTTTCTCTAATATTATAACCGTGCGCAGCACGACCAAATCCAGGCTGCCCGGAAGGCAGGGGGAAAGAGATGGCTAAAGTAATCGTCCTCGGAGCGGGTCTCGGCGGCGTGGCCTGCGCCTATGAGATGAAGAAGAAGCTGGGCGCTGGCCACGAGGTGACACTCGTCGGCAGTTCCCCCTACTTCGAGTTCACTCCGTCGAATCCCTGGGTCGCTGTCGGTTGGCGCAAGCCCGAACAGACTCGCGTCGAACTGGCCGGTCCGCTCGCCGCCAAGAATGTCGGCTGGATCCCGAAGTTCGTGCAGAAGATCGATGCCGAGGCGTCGAAGCTGGTCTTCGAGGACGGCACTGAAGAGTCCTACGACTACCTGGCGATCACGACCGGCCCGAAACTCGCCTTCGACGAAGTCCCGGGCCTCGGCCCGAAGGGTCACACCGTCTCGATCTGCACGCAGGCCCACGCGCTGGATGCCTGGGACAAGTACCAGGAGTTCCTGAAGAATCCCGGCCCGATCGTGATCGGCGCCGTCGCCAGCGCGAGTTGCTTCGGACCGGCCTACGAAATGGCGATGATCGTCGACTCGGACCTGCGCAAGCGCAAGCTGCGCCACAAGGTGCCGATGACGTTCGTGACGTCGGAACCCTACATCGGCCACATGGGACTGGGCGGCGTCGGCGACAGCAAGGGCCTGATGGAGTCGACCCTGCGGCAGCGTCACATCCAGTGGGTGACCAATGCCAAAGTCACCTCGGTCGAACCCGGCATCGTCAATGCGACGGAGTTCGGTGAGGACGGCTCCGTCCGCAAGGAACACAAGCTGCCGTTCGGCTGGTCGATGATCCTGCCCGCGTTCAAGGGCGTGGATGCCGTGGCCGGCGTCCCGGATCTCTGCAATCCACGCGGCTTCGTCCTGATCGACGAGTACCAGCGCAGCAAGAAGTACCGCAACATCTTTTCCGCCGGTGTGTGCGTCGCCATTCCCCCGGTCGAGGTCACGACGGTGCCGACGGGCGCGCCAAAGACCGGATTCATGATCGAGTCGATGGTGCATGCGATCTGCGAGAACATCGCCGCCGACATCGCAGGACAACCGGCCGCAGCACGTGGCACCTGGAACGCGATCTGCCTCGCCGACTTCGGTGATACCGGTGCAGCGTTCGTCGCCTTGCCGCAGATACCGCCGCGCAACGTCACCTGGGCGCGCGAAGGCAAGTGGGTGCACGTCGCCAAGATCGCCTTCGAGAAGTATTTCCTGCGCAAGGTGAAGACCGGCTCGATCACGCCGATCTACGAAAAGTACGTGCTCAAGACGCTGGGGATCGACGCCCTGCAGTGATCAGTCTGCTGGCAATCCTCGGCGCACTGGCAATCGGCCTCAGCCTGGGCCTGCTCGGCTCCGGCGGATCCATCCTGACCGTGCCGGTGCTGCATTACCTGCTGCATCAGCCGGAGCAGGTCGCGATCGCCGGTTCATTGCTCGTGGTAGGCCTGATTGCGACGGCCGCATGCATCCCGTACGCGATGGCGAAGCTCGTTGATTGGCGCAATGTCCTGCGGTTCGGCCTGCCGGGAATGGCTGGCGCCTGGATCGGCGCCTCTCTCGCCCGCTGGATCCCGGGCACTTTGCAACTGGCCCTGTTCGCCGTCGTGATGCTGCTCGCCGCATGGCGAATGCTGCGTGCCGCGCCGGTCGAGGCAACCTCGGCCAAGCCCCATCCCGTTGCGATCGTCGCGGGCGGCACGGCCGTGGGCGCATTGAGCGGGCTGGTGGGTGTCGGCGGCGGATTCCTGATCGTGCCGGCGCTGGTGCTGCTGGCGGCCGTGCCGATGTCGAGCGCCGTGGGCACCAGTCTCGCCGTCATTGCGATGAATTCGTTCACGGGCTTCGGCAAGTACCTCCTCGTGCTGGACGCCAAGGGTGTCGTGCTCGACTGGCGCACGTTACTCGCCATCGCTGCGGTCGGAGTCGTCGGGAGCATGGCCGGCAATCGCATCGGCCGACGCATGCCACAGGCAACGTTGCGCAAGCTGTTCGGCCTGTTCCTCGTCGCGATGGGGCTCTTCGTCGCCGCGGACGCCGTGCCGCGTTTGTTGCACTGACGCCGAACCGGTCCGCGCGAGGTGAAAGTGGCGGGCCGTAACGTACTGCGAGCGCAAGGCGGCACGACAGGCGCATCTCAACACTGCCTCGCGGTAGCATACGACCATGGGCGTGTGCCCGTGCCGCAGGTAAGTATCGGTGCCGCGAAGATGCGATGAAC
The DNA here is from genome assembly GCA_963828265.1 of uncultured Gammaproteobacteria bacterium. Lineage (GTDB taxonomy): Bacteria > Pseudomonadota > Gammaproteobacteria > Steroidobacterales > Steroidobacteraceae > RPQJ01. The sequence goes on from CAWHEA010000010.1 coordinate 74,285, forward strand.
TTGTCCGGGCGACCCGCGGGTTCGCAACGCTGTTCCTGTCCGCCCTCGTTGCCTGCGCTGCACTTCCAGCCCATGCGGACGCTGTCGAAGGCGCCGTCGTGGAGGCGCCGTTGCAGCCCCGGCCGCGCGTCGGGCTCGTACTCGGCGGCGGCGGCGCCAAGGGTGCGGCGCATGTCGGCGTGCTGGACGTGCTCGACGAGCTGCGCATTCCCGTGGATTGCATCATCGGCACCAGCATGGGCGCGCTCGTCGGCGGAACCTATGCCTCGGGCATGAGCGCGGACGAACTCGAGACCGCGATTCGTTCGATCTCCTGGCAGGACACCATCGGCCGCCGCGGATTGCGCAGGCAGGTGCCGATGCGCCGCAAGCTCGTCGGCAGCACTTACAGCAACAGCCTGGAGTTCGGCGTGCGTGACGGCAGCCTCATGGCGCCGTCCGGCCTGATCAGCTCGCAGAATGTGGACCTGACGATCCAGTACCTCGTGGGTCGCAGTCGCGGCATCGCTGAGTTCGACAAGCTGCCCATTCCTTTCCGCGCCGTGGCCACGGACATGCAGAGCGGCGAGATGGTCGTCCTCGATCATGGCGACCTCGCGCTCGCGATGCGGGCGAGCATGGCCGTGCCCGGCGTGTTCTCGCCCGTGAACATCGACGGCCGCATCCTCGGGGACGGCGGGCTCACGCGCAACGTCCCGGTCGATATCGCCCGGCAGACCTGCGCCGACGTGGTCATCGCGGTCGCCGTGCCGAATCCCCGGCCCACGGCCGACGAACTGCGCTCGCCACTCTCGATGATGTCGCGCACCCTCGACGTGCTCGTCGGCGCCAACGAGCGTCAACAGCTCGACACCCTCGGCCCCGCCGACGTGAAGATCGTGATCGACATGGGGGACATCGGCTCGGCGTCGTTCGAGCGGGTCGGTGACGCCATCCCGGTGGGGCGCGCGGCGGCGCTGACACAGCGCGCGGCGCTTTCACGGTATGCGGTGACCGAGACTGAGTACCTGGCCTGGCGGGAATCGGCCTCCCGTCCCGGGCGCGAGAAGGTCACGCTGGCGGCCGTGAATCTGCATGGCCTCGAGCGGGCGAACCCGGAGTTCATCCAGCAGTCGTTCGGCCTGCAGGCTGGCGACGTGGTGGACGCGCAGCAGATCGCGCGCCGCGCCACCGCGGTGTTTGCGCTCTCGGACTTCGAGCGCGTGGCTTACTCATTGTCGGGCGACCCGGCCCAGCCGACCCTGGACATGAACCTGCAGGAGAAGTCCTGGGGCCCGCACATCGTGCGCTTCGACCTTGGATTGCATGTCGGCACGGACTCGAACACGGCATTCACGATCGGCGGGGATTACCTGCAGACATGGATCAACGACCGCGGCGGCGAACTCCGCGGGTCACTGCGACTGGGGCGAACCTCCGGCCTGGAGACCTCCCTGTACCAGCCACTCGACTCAGCGCATCGCTGGTTCGTCGAGCCTGGCCTGATTGCGCAGCGATCCATCGAGGATCTTTTCGACGAGAGCGACGCAGTGACGCGCTATCAGTTTTCGTCTGGATGGGGCTACGTTGACGCAGGACGAGTCTTTGGCAATCGCGCTGAACTGCGCGCGGGCATTCGCACCGGCGTGCAGTCGGCCACCCGGGAAATCGGCTCGCAGGACCTGCCCGAGATTTCAAGCGAGGGCTACGGCGGCCTCGCGGTGCGCTATACCTTCGACTCGCGCGACCGCGACGTGCTCTGGCAGCGCGGTACCGTCGCCCGCATGTCCTACTTCCACAGCACGGACGCGCTGGGAGCCGAAGCACCGTACGACCGTTTCGAGGGCACGGCGACGTTCGTCCTGCCGTTCCGTCGCGATGCGGGTACCTGCGGGTGAGCGGCGGGTCGTCGTTCGACACATCGTGCCTTTGTACGACCTGTTCAGCCTGGGCGACCCGGTAAGCCTGCCCGGACTCAGCTTCGGCGAGTTGCGAGGGTCGTCATACTGGAGCGCGCAGGCGTCTTACCTGCAGCGGATCGCCGACATCAGCTACGTGTTCGGCCAGTCGATCTATGCGGGACTCACGTTGACCGCTGCCGACATGAGCGGTCGACTCGATGGCGTTTATGCTCAGCCGACGTATTCCGGGGCGCTGGTGCTGGCAGGTCGCACGCCGATCGGCCCAATGACGCTCTCGCTCGCCGCGACCACCACCAGCGAGTGGCAGCTCGTCTCGGGCTCGGGCGACCGATCGA
>CAWHEA010000011.1:0-82908 GCA_963828265.1 uncultured Gammaproteobacteria bacterium
TCTCGATGCCGGAGCAGTAGCCGACCTCCATCATCATCTCGAGGTCGAACGTGGTGCGCTGCTCGAGGCGCTGCGCCTCGAGGCCCTTGTCGGCCGCCCGCAATTCCTTGAGCCGCTCGCGCAGTTCCTCGCGGATGTTCTCGATCACGCTGTCGACACGTTCGCGCGGCGTCACGTAATGAGACGATGGATAAATGGTGAGCCGATCTTCACAGACTCGCCGGTGAGCGGATCAAACGAAGCTAGCGCCTCGATGTCGTCATCGAACAGCTCGATGCGCACGGCCTCGCGCTCCGATTCGGCCGGGAAGATGTCGATGACGTCGCCGCGGACGCGGTAGGTGCCTGCGTCAGCTCCAGCTCGTTGCGTGTGTACTGCATGTCGGTGAGCCGGCGCAGCAGCTTGCGCTGGTCGAGCGTCGCCGCGTACCAGGTGCAGCACCATGCTCAGGTAAGCCTGCGGGATCGCCGAGGCCGTAGATCGCGGACACGCGTCGCGACGATGATGGCGTCGGGCCGCTCGAGCAGCGCCTTGGTGGCCGAAGCCGCATCTGTTCGATGTGCTCGTTGATCGAGGCGTCCTTCTCGATGAACGTGTCGACGACGGCACGTAGGCCTCGGGCTGGTAGTAGTCGTAGTAGCTGACGAAGTATTCGACGGCGTTGTCCGGAAAGAACTCCTTGAACTCGCCATACAGCTGGGCGGCCAGGGTCTTGTTGTGCGCCATCACCAGCGTCGGGCGCTGCACGTGCTGGATCACGTTGGCGATGGTGAACGTCTTGCCGGAACCCGTGACGCCCAGCAGGGTCTGGTGCGCCAGCCCGTTCTGGAGCCCGTCGATCAGCCGCGCGATCGCCTCGGGCTGATCGCCCGCGGGCTGGTAGCTGGATTGCAATTGAAAAGCGCGGGGAGCGTCGGTCATCCGTAGTTGCCGCCGATCGGTAGCTCTGCCTTGGGAGGGCTGCAGATTAGCCTAAAACGCGCCGTCTTTTCACCCTCCCGGAATCCCCCGTGCCCGTCCAACTCGCCGAGCGCGTCAGCCGCGTCAAGCCCTCCCCGACCGTCGCCCTCACCGGGCGCGTGCGGCGAAGCTGAAAGCCGAAGGCCACGACATCATCGGGCTGGGCGTCGGGCGAGCCGGACTTCGACACGCCGACGCACATTGCCGACGCGGGCGTGGCCGCGATCCGCAAGGGCTTCACGCGCTACACGGCGGTCGGAGGCATCGCCGGAGCTGAAGGACGCGATCATCGCGAAGTTCAAGCGCGACAATGGCATCACCTACACGCGCCCGCAGATCCTGGTCTCGACCGGCGCGAAGCAGACGATCTACAACCTGTTCATGGCGGTGATCGATCCGGGCGACGAGGTCATCATCCCCGCGCCTTACTGGGTGTCGTACCCGGACATGGTGTTGCTGGCCGACGGCGTTCCGGTGATCCGTATGCCGGCCCGAGCAGGGCTACAAGATCACGGCCGCACAACTCGAGGCCGCCATCACGCCGAAGACGCGCGTGTTCATGCTCAACAGCCCGAGCAATCCGACCGGCGCGGCGTATACGCGCGCGGAACTGGAGGCGCTCGGCGCGGTGCTGCGCAAGCATCCCGTATCGTCATCGCGACCGACGACATGTACGAGCACATTTACTGGGCACCGGAACCGTTCGGCACTTCCTCACCGCCTGCCCCGACCTGTACGACCGCACGGTGACGATCAACGGCGTGTCCAAGAGCTACGCGATGACCGGCTGGCGCATCGGCTACTGCGGCGGCCCGGTCGAGATCGTGACGGCGATGTCGACGATCCAGAGCCAGAGCACCTCGAACCCGACGTCGATCTCGCAGAAAGCGGCGGCCGTGGCGCTGAATGGCGACCAGGGGTGCGTCGGCGAGATGAACAAGCACTTCAAGGCACGGCATGATTTTTTCAATGCCGGCCTCAATGTCCTGCCCGGCTTCAAGGGTGCCTGCCGGCCGCGGGCACCTTCTATCGCCTGGTGCGACGTGAGCGAGGCGATCCGCATGCGCGGACTGGTCGACGACAACGCGTTTGCCGAGTTCCTGCTCGAGAAGGCAGGCGTGGCAGGCGTGCCTGGATCGGGTTTCGGCGCACCGGGACACATCCGCTTCTCGTTTGCCGTCGGCGATGACGACGCTCGAACAGGTCCTGGAACGCATGGGCAAGGCGCTCGCCGGCGCCTGATCGGCTTTTCTTGACTAAAAACGCCGTCCATCGCAAAATCGGCGGCTCTTTCGAGACCGTTCCGACATAGCTCAGCGGTAGAGCAGCTGACTGTTAATCAGCGGGTCCCTGGTTCGAATCCAGGTGTCGGAGCCACGAACCCCAAGGGGGTTTGCGCAGGCAAACCCCCTTTCGTGTTCGGCCCGATCAGGCGGCGCAGTCCCCGCCGGATTCGCTCTAAGTGGCTGTTTATTGGATTTTTGCCGAGATTACGGCTTAGCCCCGCGCCGCCTTCTTGTCGGTCGCGCTGGTGAGTTCGCGCAGCGCCTCGATGACGATACCGAGGCCCTCCTGCACGATCGCGTCCGAAGCGGTGAGCGGCGCGAGGAAACGGATCACGTTGCCGTACAGGCCGCACGAGAGCAGCACGAGTCCCTTCTCGCCCGCGCGCTTGACCAGCGCCTTGGTGAGGTCGGGGTCGGGCTGGTGCGCGTCACCGTTCTTGACGAGTTCCATCGCCACCATGGCGCCGAGTGCGCGCACTTCGCCGATGGCCGGCAGGGACTTCTGCGCGGCGCGCAGCGTGCTGGTCATGAGCGAACCGATCGCTTCGGCACGCTCGCAGAGCTGCTCTTCCTCGATGACCTCGAGCACGGCCAGCGCCGCCGCGCAGGCGATCGGCGAACCGGCGTAGGTTCCGCCGAGGCCGCCCGGGGCCGGCGAATCCATGATGCTGGCCTTGCCGACGACCGCCGCCAGCGGGAAGCCGCCCGCGAGGCTCTTGGCCATCGTCATGAGGTCGGGCTCGACGCCGGCATGTTCGATCGCGAACATCTTGCCGGTGCGCGCGAACCCGGTCTGGATCTCGTCGACGACGAGCACGATGCCGTGCAGGTCGCACAGCTTGCGCAGCGCCTGCAGGAACTCGGGCGGCGCGATGTAGAAACCGCCCTCGCCCATCACGGGCTCGATGATGATCGCGGCCACGCGCGCCGGTTCGATGTCGTACTTGAAGATGTGCTCGAGCGCGTCGAGGCTGTCCTGCACGCTGACGCCGTGGTACGCGATCGGGAACGGCGCGTGGTAGACCTCGGCCGGGAAAGGCCCGAAGCCCGCCTTGTACGGGACGACCTTGCCCGTGAGCGCCATCGCCATGAACGTGCGGCCGTGGAAGCCGCCACCGAACGCGATCACGCCGGCGCGCCCGGTGTGGGCGCGCGCGATCTTGATGCAGTTCTCGACCGCCTCGGCACCCGTCGTCACGAAGATCGCCTTCTTCGGCGTCGGTCCGGGCGCGAGCCGGTTGAGCTTCTCGGCGAGTTCGACGGCGACGCCGTACGGCGTGACCATCAGGCACGTGTGACTGAACGCGTCGAGCTGCTTGCGCGACGGCGGCCTGCACCTTCGGGTGCAGGTGCCCGGTGTTGAGCACGGCGATGCCGCTGCCGAAGTCGATGTAGCGGCGGCCTTCGACGTCCCAGATCTCCGCGTTGCGGGCACGCTCGACGTAGACCGGCAGCTGGTTGCCGAGGCCGCGCGCGAACGCGGCGTCACGACGCTCTTGCAGGTCCTGGTTCTTCGACATCGTCAGTCTCCGTTGTGCTGCGTTCAGCCGCGCAGCCGGTCGGCGACCCGCCGCGCAGGTAGTCGGCGAACTGGTCCGCCGAGCTGGGGGTGCTTGAGCGCCGAACTCGACCGTGGCCTCGAGGTAGCCGAGCTTCGAGCCGCAGTCGTACCGCTTGCCTTCGAACGCGTAGGCGAAGACGGGTTCGTCCGCGATCAGCGCGGCGATGCCGTCGGTCAGCTGGATTTCGCCGCCCGCACCACGGCCGATGGTCTCGAGCTTGCCGTAGATCGCCGGGCGTGAGCACGTAACGGCCGACCACCGCGAGGTTGGACGGCGCGTCCTTCGGCTTGGGCTTTTCGACGATGCGCGTGACGCGCGAAACCGCTCATCCACGGCATCGGCCGCGACGATGCCGTACTTGTCGGTCTCGTCGGGCTTCACGGTCTGCACGCCGAGCACGCTGCCGCCGCGCTCGTCGAACACCCGCGCCATCTGCCCGAGACAGGCTCCTCGGCGTCGATGAGGTCGTCGGCCAGGTGCACGAAGAACGGCTCGTCGCCGACCACGGGGCGCGAGCACAGCACGGCGTGACCGAGGCCCAGCGGGTCGGCTGGCGGATGTAGATGCAGCTGGCGTAGGACGGCACGATGCCGCGCAGCGCATCGAGCAGGTCGCTGCTTGCCCTTGCGCTCGAGTTCCTGCTCGAGCTCGTGGTCGGTGTCGAAGTGGTCCTCGATCGCGCGCTTGGCCGAGCCGGTGATGAACACCAGCTTCTCGGCGCCGGCCGGCCAGCGCCTCTTCGACCGCGTACTGGATCAGCGGCTTGTCGACGATCGGCAGCATCTCCTTCGGGCTGGCCTTGGTGGCCGGCAGGAACCGGGTGCCGCGACCCGCCACGGGAAAGACTGCCGTCCTGATCTTCATGCTGCGTCCATCCCTGCTTGCGCCGACCATCGGCTGAACACGCATGATACTGGATAGCGCAGCGGGCCCTCCATGCGCCCTACCCGCAACGAGGCACCGGACGTTGCCGTCCGGGCCCCGCAGGTGTCGACGTCAGCGGCCGGCGGCGCGGCGCCGCCGGCTTGGACGCCGGCTTGGGCGCGGACTTGCCGGCCGGGGCCGGCGCGGCAGCCGCCCCGTTCAGCCGGATGTTGCCGCGATTCTGCTCGAGCACGCGCTCGCCGATGCCGTCGACCTTGAGCAGGTCTTCCGGGCTCCTGAACGGACCGTTCTTCTGCCGGAACTCGACGATGGCCTGGGCCTTCGCCGGGCCGATGCCATCGAGTTCCTTGGCGAGCGTCGCGGCGTCCGCGCTGTTGAGGTTGACCGGACCCGCCAGGGCCGCCCCCGCCGGCAGCAGGCTGAGGATGAGTCCCTGGACCAGCGTCCGGATGTTCTTGTCTTGCATGATCTACGCCTCCTTGGTTGCTTGCGCACCGCGGCAGGACGCCACGGCCGGGAGCCAAGTTAGCGCGGCGTCAGCGGATTGGCGCGCCGCGAAATTCGCGCGTTCGCCGCGAAAGTCAGGCCGCGGATCGCGGCAGCGCCGCCTTCGGCAGGAACTCGAGCGCCGCGACGCCGCGCAGCGTGTCCCACGCGTGACAGCGCGGGGCAATGCCAGAGGAAGGTCGAACTGTCGAGGCCGCACTGGCTGCAGCGATAGCGCGCGTGACGCAGCACCACGTTGCGCAGCGCGCCCGCGATCGCGTGCAGTTGCTCGCGCGTGGGTTCCGCGGCGGACGGCAGGAAAGCGGCCGTCATGTCGCGCAGGTCGCTGTCGATCGTCAGCATCTCGCGCACGCAGTCGAGGATGACCGGATCGTCGTAGTAGCCGCTCACGATCGCCGCGTACGCGATCTCGGCCGGGTTGCCGACACCCTTGCGCACCAGTTCCTGCGAGCGTCTCGTCGAACTGCTGCGGCTCGCCGGCCTGCTTCGCCGCATCGGCCAGTCGCGGCAGCACGAGCGCGAGCAGGTGGAAGTCGCGCCGCACCACGCTGCGATACAGCTGCACGGCGAGCCCGGGGTCGCCCTGCCGTCGCGCCAGGTCACCGCGCAGGATCGCGCTGCGCCCGAAATCGTGCTGTTCCCGCGTCGCGCTGTCGAGGTGCTCGATCGCGCGCGCGGTAGTCCTGCTCCGCAATCGCCGCCTCCGCCATCTCGCAGTAGAAATGCGCGATCGCGGCAGGCTGCTCCGGCACGCCGACAGTGCGCAGGCGCTTGTGGGCGTCGGCCGCCTGCTGCCATTCGTGCTGGATCTCGTAGATGCGCACCAGGTGCGACAACGCGAGCGCGGGTTCGCGGCCGCTGTCCGCCAGGGACAGGAACAACTCCTCGGCGCGGTCGTACAAGCCCGGCGCGGAAGTAGTCGCGCGCGAGCTCGGTCAACGCCGCGTCGCGCGTGCCGGGACTCAGGCTGGTGCGGTCGACGATGTGCTGGTGCACGCGGATCGCGCGCTCCACTTCGCCGCGACGCCGGTACAGGCTGCCCAGCGCGAAATGCGTGTCGACGGTTTCGTCGTCGATCTCCGAGAGGCTCAGGAAGACTTCGAGCGCGCGGTCGGGCTTGTCGTCGAGCAGGTAGCGCACGCCTTCGAGGTAGCGCGCGCGGCGTACGTGGCGGCGCTTGCGCCGCACCAGGGAGCGCCAGGTCGTGACGCCCCAGCCCAGCGCGAGCGTGCCGGCCAGCGTCCACCAGAACGTCTGCTGGACGTCAGTGGGCATCGGAAGGGGGGAAGGGAGGAAGGCGAGGAAGGCGAGGAAGGAGAGGAAGGACGGAGGGCGCGGCGCCCAGGCGGCGTTCGGCGAGGCGCAGCGCCTGTCGCAGCCGGCCACGCTCTGCCAGCAACTCGGCGACCCAGCGCGAACGGGCGAACGCGCCGGCGAGCAGGCCCGCGGCGAATGCGATCAGCAGCGCCAGACCGGAGGAGACCTCGAACCTGGCGAAAGCGATGTCGACGTCGAACCGCTGCTGGTTCAGCGCGGTGAACAACATGGCCAGCAGGATCAGGGACGCGAGAACGATGCCGAAGGCGACTCGTCGCAGCATGGCTTGGGTCAATCGACCGTGCTGGGGCTCGTCGAGGCGGACGCGCGCGACGATGCCGACGGCGACAGGTCGTCGTCCGGTTCGTTGACGCGTTCGCGCAGGTCCTTGCCGGGCTTGAAGTGCGGCACGTACTTGCCCGCGAGCGCGACGGTCTCGCCGGTCTTGGGATTGCGGCCCTGGCGCGGCGGGCGGAAATGCAGGCTGAAGCTGCCAAACCCGCGGATCTCGATGCGCTGACCCTGGGCCAGCGCGTCGCTCATGATTTCGAGGATCTGCTTGACCGCAAGTTCGACGTCCTTCGCCGGCAGATGGCTCTGCTTCGCGGCGATGAGCTCGATGAGCTCAGACTTCGTCATGCTGCGCTCGCCGTCCACTCGAAAGCTCCCCGGGTCTTCTTTGATTCGAATCTGCGTCGGGACTCCGCGGCGGCGGTGAAGCCGCCGCGGGTCCGTGCGGGTCTACTCGTCCTGACCGGAGATCTGCTCCTTGAGCAGGTCGCCGAGGCTGGTGCCGGTCGTGGAATCGGAGCGATAGCTCTGCATCGCTTCGTGTTCCTCGGCCATGTCCTTCGCCTTGATCGAGAGCGCAACGGTGCGGACCTTGCGATCCACGGCCGTGAACTTGGCCTCGACCTCGTCGCCGACCTTCAGCAGCATGCGCGCGTCTTCGACGCGATCACGCGCCAGTTCGGACGCACGCAGGTAGCCGTCGATGCCGCCGCCCAGGTCGACGATGGCGCCCTTGGCTTCCACTTCGCGCACGATGCCGCGGACGATCGAACCCTTCGGGTGCTGGGCGATCCAGTTCGAGAACGGGTCCTGCGCCAGCTGCTTGACGCTGAGCGAGATGCGCTCGCGCTCCGGGTCGATCGCGACGACGACCGCCTCGACCGTCTGGCCCTTCTGGTAGCCACGCACGGCTTCTTCGCCGGTGACGTCCCAGGAGAGGTCGGACAGGTGCACGAGGCCGTCGATGCCGCCGGCCAGGCCGATGAACAGGCCGAAGTCGGTGATGGAACGGATCTGGCCGCTGACCTTGTCGCCGCGGTTGTAGTTGTCGGCGAACTCACGCCACGGGTTCGGCTGGCACTGCTTGATGCCGAGCGAGATGCGGCGACGCTCTTCGTCGATGTCCAGCACCATGACTTCGGTCTCCTGACCGATGTGCACGACCTTGGACGGGTTGACGTTCTTGTTGGTCCAGTCCATCTCGGACACGTGGACGAGGCCTTCGACGCCCTCTTCGATCTCGACGAAGCAGCCGTAGTCGGCAATGTTCGTGACCTTGCCGAACAGGCGCGTGCCCGCCGGGTAGCGGCGCGCGATGTTCTGCCAGGGGTCGGCACCGAGCTGCTTCAGGCCGAGGCTGACGCGCTGACGCTCGCGGTCGAACTTGAGGATGCGCACTTCGATCTCGTCGCCCACGTTGACGACTTCCGACGGGTGCTTGACGCGCTTCCACGCCATGTCGGTGATGTGCAGCAGGCCGTCGATGCCGCCGAGGTCGACGAACGCACCGTAGTCGGTGAGGTTCTTGACGACGCCCTTGATGACGGCGCCTTCCTGCAGCTTGTCGAGCAGCTCCGTGCGCTCGGCGCTGTATTCCTGCTCCACGACCGCACGACGCGAAACGACGACGTTGTTGCGCTTCTGGTCGAGCTTGATGATCTTGAACTCGTGGACCTTGCCTTCGAGGTAGCTCGGATCGCGCACGGGGCGCACGTCGACGAGCGAACCCGGCAGGAACGCACGGACGAATTCGATCTCGACGGTGAAGCCGCCCTTGACGCGACCGTTGATGAGGCCCTTGACGACCTCCTGCTTCTCGAACGCGGTTTCGAGGCGCTCCCAGGTGCGGGCGCGCTTGGCCTTCTCGCGCGAGAGGCGCGTTTCGCCGGAGCCGTCCTCGACGCTGTCCAGCGCGACTTCGACATCGTCGCCGACGGCGACTTCGATTTCGCCGCGTTCGTTCTTGAACTGCGCGACAGGGATGACGGCTTCGGACTTGAGTCCTGCGCTCACCACGACGACGTCGGGACCGACTTCGATCACGCGTCCGGTGAGGATCTGGCCCGGGCGAATCCGCTGACTCGCGAGGCTCTCTTCAAACATCTGGGCAAAACTTTCGACCATGCTCATGCTATTCACTTCTACCTGGGGGCCTGAGGCCCTTTGCCTTGCGCGCATCCTGCCCGCACAGGGTTGATGAAAAGACGCCTGGCTTCCTGCCGGGCGCCAACAAAAATGCACCGGTCCCGCACTTGCGGGCGCCGGCGCGCTCAAGAAATCGCGGGGAGGCGGCTCCGTGCGAGCGCGAGGACCTGATCCACGACCTGTTCGATGGTGAGCCCCGTCGAGTCGAGGATGACCGCGTCCTCCGCCGGGCGCAGTGGCGCCACTGGACGGCTGGAATCGCGCAAATCCCGCTCGCGGATCTCCTGCGAAAGGCCGGCGATGGTAACCGTAAGTCCCTTTTCTTTCAACTGCTTATGGCGCCTTCGGGCACGCTCTTCCGGGCTCGCCGTCAGGTAGATCTTGAGCGGCGCCCCGGGGAAAACCACGGTACCCATGTCCCGGCCGTCGGCGACCAGGCCCGGCGGCTGGGCAAAAGCGTGCTGCCGGTCGAGCAAAGCGGAGCGGACAGGCGGCATTGCCGCGACCCGGGAGGCCTCGGCCCCGGCCGTTTCGGTACGAATGGCGCGGGTAACGTCGGTCCCGGCCAGCAGGATCCGTTCCTCCCCCGCCTCGTCCATCCCGAACTGCACGTCGAGCGCGCGGGCCACCGCGGCATGGCCTTCCTGGTCGTCCGCGGCGACACCTTGCTGGCTGCCCGCCAGGGCCACCAGCCGGTACAGGGCGCCGCTGTCGAGCAGGTGGAAGCCGAGCGCGGTGGCGACCCGGCGGGCGATGGTGCCCTTGCCGGAGCCGCTGGGGCCGTCGATGGTGATGACGGGAAGTCAGGGGATAGGGGTTAGGGGTTGGGGGTAGTCGGAGGTGCGGTGATGAAGTGAGAGCCGGTTATTCAGTATCGAAGGCAGGTTGGCGAGCGGCGTCAGGTCGCGAACCTCCGCTCCGCTATCCCTAACCCCTATCCCCTGACCTCTACCTGCAGTCCCACCGAGTTGGCGAGCCGGCGAAGCCGGGGAAGCAGGTGGCGACGTTGGCAACGTCGAGGATCTCGATCGGCGCGGTTGCACGCAGGCTCGCGACCGCGAACGCCATCGCGATCCGGTGATCGCCGCGGCTGTCGATGGTGCCGCCGCCGAAGGGCCGGCCGCCGACGATGCGCATGCCGTCCGGCAGCACTTCGTGCTGCACGCCGAGCACCTCGAAGCCGCGCGCCATGGCCGCGATGCGGTCGCTTTCCTTGACGCGCAGTTCCTCGGCGCCGGTGACGAGCGTCTCGCCTTCCGCGCACGCGGCCGCGACGAACAGCGCCGGGAACTCGTCGATCGCGAGCGGCACCAGCCGCTCGGGGATGCGCGCACCCTTGAGCCGCGACGGCCGCACTTCGATGTCGGCCACCGGCTCCATGCCGAAGCTGCGGTGGTTGATCAGGCGCAGGTCGGCGCCCATCAGCGCCAGCATCTCGAGGATGCCGGTGCGCGTCGGGTTCACGCCGACGTCGCGGATCGTGAACGGCTCGCGCGCGCCGAGGCACGCGGCGACCAGGAAGAACGCGGCCGACGAGATGTCGCCCGGCACGCGGATGTTCGCCGCCTGCAGCGACCTCGGCGCGGCAAGCGTCACCACGCCGTCGCGTGCGCGGACTTCGCAACCGAAGCTCTGCAGCATGCGTTCGGTGTGATCGCGCGTGACGGCCGGCTCGACCACGGTGGTCTCGCCCGTCGCATACAGCCCCGCGAGCAGCACCGCGGATTTCACCTGCGCGCTGGCGACGGGCATCTCGTAGCGGATGCCCTGCAGCTGCTGTCCGCCGCGAATCCGCACCGGCGGTTTGCCGTCCTGCGTTTCGATGCGGGCGCCCATGGCCCGCAGCGGCTTGGCGGCGCGCTCCATCGGCCGGCGCATCAGCGATGCGTCGCCGATCAGCTCGGAATCGAACGGCTGCGCGCTGAGCAGGCCCATGAAGAGTCGCATCGCGGTGCCGGCGTTGCCCATGTCGAGCGTGGCCGTGGGCGCGCGCAAGCCGCGCAGGCCGACGCCGTCGACGATGACTTCACCGGGACCCGGCCGTTCGACATGGACGCCGAGATGCGCGACGGCCTTCATCGTGGAGAGGCAGTCTTCGCCTTCGAGGAATCCCGTGACGTGCGTGCGACCGTCGGCCAGCGCGCCGAACATCACGGCGCGATGCGAGACCGACTTGTCGCCCGGGACGGTGACTTCCCCGGCGACGCGCTCGGCCGGGTCGACGACGTACGATACGGAGATCGCTCAGTGCTCAGAGGATCGCCTTGGGATACGCGCCGACGACGCGGTACAGCGACGCGCGACGCTTGAGTTCGGCCAGCGCCGTGGCCAGCGGCTCGCGCTCGGCATGGCCCTCGACGTCGATGAAGAACACGTAGTCCCATTTCTTCTTGCGGGACGGGCGCGATTCGATGCGCGTCAGGCTGATGCCGTGCTCGCGCCAGGGGCTCGAGCAGGCGATACAACGCGCCGGGCGCATCGGTCTTCGCGGCCGACACGAGCAGCGTGGTCTTGTCGGCCTCGCCCGGGCTCGCGGCCTTGCGGCCGATCACGAGGAAGCGCGTCGTGTTGTCGGGGCGGTCTTCGACCTCCGGCACGAGCAGGTTCAGGCCGTAGACCTCGGCCGCCGCGGCGCCGGCAATCGCCGCCGTGCCGTCTTCGTCGCGCGCACGACGCGCGCCTTCGGCATTGCTGCTGACGGTCACGCGCTCGACGCCCGGCATGTGCTCCTGCAGCCAGCCGCGGCACTGCGCCAGCGACTGCGGGTGACCGCAGACGCGGCGGATGTCGCCGAGCATCGTCATGCGGCCCATCAGGTTCTGGTGGATGCGCAGTTCGACCTCGCCGATGATCTTGAGCGGCGAGGTCAGGAACATGTCGAGCGTGTTGTTGACGGTGCCTTCGGTCGAGTTCTCGATCGGCACGACGCCGAAGTCGGCGGCGCCGGATTCCACCTCGTGGAAGACTTCCTCGACCGACGTCAGCGGCAGCGGCCGCACCGAGTGCCCGAAGTACTTGAGCACCGCCTGCTGCGTGAACGTGCCTTCCGGGACCGAGGTAGCCGATCTTGAGCGCGTTCTGCTGCGCGAGGCACGCGGACATGATCTCGCGGAACAGCCGCAGGACCTCTTCGTCGCGCAGCGGGCCGCCCTCTTCCTGGTTGCGCTTGCAGCGCCAGGCGCAGCACCTGCGACTCGCGTTCCGGACGGTAGAAGTCGACGGTGTGGCCGGCCGCGTGCTTCGACACGCCGACCTGCTGCGCGAGTCTGCGCGCGCTCGTTGATCAGCGCATGCAGCTGCGCATCGACGCTGTCGATGCGCTCGCGAATCTGTTCGAGCGGCACCTTGCTGCGCTCGCCGCCGTCGCGGCGAGGTGCCGGCGGTCGCGGCGGCTTCGGCTCGCGGCTGCGGGAGGTCGCTTCGTCCGGCCATGGCTCGTCGGCGTCGGTCAGATCAGGCGGGCGCTCAACACGCCGGGAATGGCGCGCAGTTTACCCACAACGTCCGGCCCGATCGGGGCGTCCGTGTCGATCAGCGTGTAGGCGATGTCGCCGCGCGACTTGTTGAGCAGGTCGGCGATGTTGAGCCGGGCCTCCGCCAGGCAGGTCGAGATCTGGCCGACCATGTTGGGCACGTTCGCGTTGGCGATGGCCAGGCGGCTGACGCCGGCCCGCGGCAGCACGGCCTCGGGAAAGTTGACCGAATTGCGCACGTTGCCGTTTTCGAGGAAGTCGCGCAGCGTGTCCGCCACCATGATCGCGCAGTTCTCCTCGGCCTCGCCCGTCGATGCGCCGAGGTGCGGCAGCGCCACGACCTTGGGGTGCGCCCGAATGGCATTGGTCGGAAAGTCGCAGACGTAGGCGCGCGAGCTGGCCGCTGTCGAGACCCGCCAGCACGGCCGCTTCGTCGACGATCTGGCCGCGGGCGAAATTGAGGATCGCGCTGCCGCTTGCGCATCAGCGCGATGCGCGACGCGTTGACCAGGCCGCGCGTGTGGTCGTTGAGCGGCACGTGCACCGTGACGACATCGCAGCGCGCGAACAGGTCGTCGAGGCTGAGCGCCTGTTCGACGCCCGACGACAGCTGCCAGGCGCGCTGCACGGTGATCTGCGGGTCGTAGCCGAGCACCTTCATGCCGAGATCGAGGGCCGCATTCGCGACCTCGACGCCGATGGCGCCGAGCCCGACGACGCCGAGCGTGCGCCCCGGCAGTTCGTAGCCGACGAACTTCTTCTTGCCCTGCTCCATCGCCGCTTCGAGCGCGTGGTCGTCGCCTTCGAGCGAACGCACGTAGCCCCAGGCCTGGCAGATGTTGCGTGCCGCCAGGAACAGCCCGGCGAGCACGAGTTCCTTGACCGCGTTGGCGTTGGCGCCCGGCGCGTTGAAGACCGGGATGCCGCGCTCGCTCAGCTTCGCGACCGGGATGTTGTTGGTGCCGGCACCCGCCCTGGCCACGGCCAGCACGCTCGCCGGAATCTCGATCGAGTGCACGTCGGCCGAGCGCACCAGCAGCGCGTCCGGTCGCACGATCTCCGACGCGACTTCGTAGCGGTCGCGCGGCAGCCGCTCGAGGCCGCGCAGCGAGATGTTGTTGAGGGTCTGGATCTTGAACAACGGCTATCCCCTGCGTCCGCTGGAACTCGCGCATGTACTCGACCAGCGCGTCGACGCCCGCCATCGGCATCGCGTTGTAGATGCTCGCGCGCATGCCGCCGACGGAGCGGTGACCTTCGAGCGCGACCAGGCCGGCCTGCTTCGCGCCTTCCGCGAACGGCTTGTCGAGTGCCGCGTCGGGCAGCGTGAACGGCACGTTCATCCACGAGCGGCAGTCGACCGTGACCGGGTTCTTGTAGAAGCCCGACGAATCGATCGCGTCGTACAGCTTGCGCGCCTTGGCCTGGTTGAGGCGCCCCATGGCCTCGAGGCCGCCCTGGCGCTTGAGCCACTGGAACACGAGGCCCGCGACGTACCAGGAGTACGTCGCCGGCGTGTTGAGCATCGAGCCGTCGGCGGCCATCGCCTTCCAGTCGAACACGGTCGGCGTGTCGGGGCGGGCCTTGCCGAGCAGGTCGTCACGCACGATGACGACGACGAGGCCGGCCGGGCCGATGTTCTTCTGCGCGCCGGCGTAGATCACGCCGAACTGGCTGACGTCGATCGGGCGCGACAGGATCGTGGACGACAGGTCAGCGACCAGCGGGATGCCGCGGGCCTCGGGCACGAACGGGAACTCGACGCCGTGGATCGTCTCGTTCGGCGTGTAGTGCAGGTACGCCGCCTCGGGCGACCGCTGCCAGCCCGCCTCGGCCGGGACGGTGGTGAACTTCGTCGCGGACGCGTCGGCCACGACGTTGACCTTGCAGTACCGCTTCGCCTCGGCGATCGCCTTCGTGGACCAGGTGCCGGTGTTGACGTAGTCGACGACGGCGCCGGGTGCGGTGAGATTGAGCGGGATCGCCGCGAACTGGGCCGTGGCCCCGCCCTGCAGGAACAGCACCTTGTAGTTGGCCGGGATGGCCATCAGCTCGCGGAGGTCGGCTTCGGCCTGCTGCGCAATGCCGACGTAGGCCTTGCCGCGATGGCTCATTTCCATGACCGACATGCCGTGACCGTGCCAGTCGAGCATCTCGTCGCGGAGTTGCTCGAGCACTTCGACGGGCAGCGCGGCGGGGCCGGCGCTGAAATTGAACACACGGGTCATGATGGAACGCTCCGGAAGGGCTTTTCGCACCGCAGTTTAGCAGGCGCGACCCTCGCGGATTCCGTCAACGCGGCATTTGCTTATGCTGCCGCGTGACGTGCATCCAGGCGTGGGATCAGGGCGTTGCCCCGGTGCCTTCGTCGGTGGCCGCAACGTCCGGTGCGGGCTCGCCTTCGACGACTTCCGCATCCGACTCCGGTTCGGGCTCGACCGATTCGACGCCGATCAGGCGCTCGCCGTCGTCGAGTCGAATGAGTCTCACGCCCTGGGTGTTGCGACCGAGCACGGACACTTCCGAGGCCCGGGTGCGCACCAGCGTGCCGCCCGAGCTCATCAGCATCAGTTCGTTGGTCGTCGCCACCTGCGTGGCCGCGACCAGCTTGCCGTTGCGCTCGGTCGTCTGGATCGCGATGACGCCCTGGCCGCCGCGGCCGTGCACCGGGAACTCCTCGACCGACGTCAGCTTGCCGTAGCCGTTCTCGGAGGCGATCAGGATCAGGCCCTGCGGATCCGGAATGATCAGCGAGATGACGCGTTCGTCGTCCGGCAGGCGGATGCCGCGCACGCCGGCGGCGTTGCGGCCCATCGGGCGCACGTCGTCTTCGGCGAAGCGGATCGCCTTGCCTTCGGTGGTGAACATCATCACGTCGCGCTTGCCGTCCGTGATGTCGACGCCCACCAGCTGGTCGCCCTCCTCGAGGCCGACCGCGATGATGCCGGCCGTGCGCGGACGCGAGAACGCGACGAGCGACGTCTTCTTGACCGTGCCCAGCGCCGTGGCCATGAAGATGTACTTTTCTTCTTCGTACTCGCGGATCGGCAGCACGGCGGTGATGCGCTCGCCTTCCTGCAGCGGCAGCAGGTTGACGATCGGCTTGCCACGCGAGGCCCGGCCGGCCATCGGCAGCTGGTACACCTTGAGCCAGTACAGCTGGCCGCGGCTCGAGAAGCACAGCAGCGTGTCGTGCGTGTTGGCGACGAACAGCTTCTCGACGAAATCCTCGTCCTTCATCGCCGTCGCGGAGCGGCCGCGGCCGCCGCGACCCTGCGCGCGGTATTCGCTGACGGGTTGCGACTTGGCGTAACCGCCGTGCGACAGCGTCACGACCACGTCCTGCGGCGTGATGAGGTCTTCGATCGTGAGGTCGGATTCGTCGCGCTCGATGCGCGTGCGGCGCTCGTCGCCGTACTGGTCGCGGATCGCCAGCAGTTCGTCGCGGATGACCTGCAGCAGGCGCTCCGGGCGCGCCAGGATGTCGCTGAGGTCGCGGATGACGTCGAGCAGCTCGGCGTACTCGGCGAGGATCTTGTCCTGCTCGAGACCCGTGAGGCGGTGCAGGCGCAGGTCGAGGATGGCCTGGGCCTGCGTTTCCGACAGGCGATAGATGCCGCCGTGCAGGCCGAGCGCTGCTTCGAGGCCTTCGGGACGCGCGCTGACGTCGCCCGCGCGGGCGAGCATCTCGGGCACGGCCCCGCCGCGCCATTCGCGGGCAACCAACGCCGCCTTCGCTTCCGGCGGCGTGGGCGACGCCTTGATCAGCGCGATGATTTCGTCGATGTTGGCCAGCGCGACCGCGAGGCCTTCGAGGATGTGGCCACGGTCGCGGGCCTTGCGCAGGTCGAACACGGTCCGGCGCGTCACCACTTCACGGCGGTGGCGGACGAACGCCTCGATCATGTCCTTGAGGTTGAGCAGCCGCGGCTGGCCGTCGAGCAGCGCCACCATGTTGACGCCGAACACCGACTCCATCGGCGTCTGCTTGTACAGGTTGTTGAGGACGATCTCGGCGTTCTCGTTGCGCTTGAGCTCGATGACGACACGCATGCCGTCCTTGTCGGACTCGTCACGCAGCTCGGAGATGCCTTCGAGCAGCTTGCCGCGCACGAGGTCGGCGATGCGCTCGAGCAGGCGCGCCTTGTTCACCTGGTACGGCAGCTCGGTGACGATGATGGCCTCGCGGCCGGCGTCGTCGTACTCCTCGATCTCGGCCTTGGCGCGGACCACGATGCGGCCGCGGCCGGTCGTGTACGCGTTATAGATCTCGCGCGCGCCGTTGATGATGCCGGCCGTCGGGAAGTCGGGCCCCGGCACGTGCTCCATCAACTCGGGAATCGTGATGGCCGGGTTGTCGATGTACGCCACGCAGGCGTTCACGATCTCGACCAGGTTGTGCGGCGGGATGTTCGTGGCCATGCCGACCGCAATGCCCGACGAACCGTTGACCAGCAGGTTCGGCACGCGCGTGGGCAGCACCGAGGGCTCGATCTCGGACTCGTCGTAGTTCGGCACGAACTCGACGGTTTCCTTGTCGATGTCGGCGAGCAGCTCGCCCGCGAGGCGCGACATGCGCACTTCGGTGTAACGCATGGCGGCCGGCGAGTCGCCGTCCACCGAGCCGAAGTTGCCCTGCCCGTCGACCAGCAGGTAACGCAACGAGAACGGCTGCGCCATGCGCACCATCGTGTCGTACGCGGCCGTGTCGCCGTGCGGATGGTACTTGCCGATGACGTCGCCGACGACGCGGGCCGACTTCTTGTAGGACTTGTTCCACTCGTTGCCGAGCTCGCGCATGGCGTACAGCACGCGACGATGGACCGGCTTCAGTCCGTCGCGTACGTCGGGCAGCGCGCGCCCCACGATCACGCTCATCGCGTAATCGAGGTACGACTGCTTCATCTCGTCTTCGAGGTTGACGTGCAGGAGTTCGCGCGCGATGTCAGACATGGGATCCGTTTTGCCCAAAAACGATCCGAAAGGATACCACGACGAGCCCGTTCAACGCCCTCCCACGGGCGGTCCCGGCCGGTACGGTCGGGCTGCGCCCGGTATACTGCCGGCCCCGATCCGCGAGACCCTGAATGGAGCCGGTAGACACGCTCGTTTGCGCCCGCTGGGTGCTGCCCGTCGAACCCGACGGCACCGTGCTCGCCGACCATTCGGTGGCGATGCGCGCGGGACGCATCGTCGCCGTGCTGCCCACCGCCGAGGCGCTCGCGACCTACTCGCCCGCCGAACTCGTCGAACGTCCGCAGCACGCGATCCTGCCCGGGACTGGTCAACGCGCACACGCATGCGGCGATGACGCTGCTGCGCGGCCGGGCCGAAAACCTGCCGCTGGCGCCGTGGCTGCAGGACGCGATCGCGCCGATCGAGCGGCGCTGGGTCGACCCGGAGTACGTGCGCGACGGCACGGAACTCGCCATCGCGGAAATGCTGCGTGGCGGCGTCACCTGCTTTGCCGACATGCAGCTCTGGCCCGAAGTGGTCGCACGCGCAGCGGCCGACGCGCACATCCGCGTCAGCGTCGGCCTCGTGGTGGAACAGGCCGCGTCGCGCTGGGCGGCCGACCCCAACGAATACATCGAAAAAGGCATGGCGCTGCGGGACGACTACCGTGGCGATGCACTGGTGGCCACGCACTTCGCGCTCGAACCATCGCATGCGCTGGACGACGCCACGCTGGCCCGGGTGCGACGGCTCGCCGACGAGCTCGAGATTCCGGTGGCCCTGCCCGTGCACGAGTCGGCGTGGGAAGTCGCGGAGAGCATCGCCCGTCACGGCGCGCGTCCGCTGGACCGACTGGTGCGCCTCGGGTTCGCGAGCCCGTTGCTGGTTGCGGTGCACGGCACGCAACTGTCGCCGGCGGATATCGATGCGATTGCCGCCTGCGGCGCCGCCGTCGTGCATTGCCCCGAATCGAACCTCAAGCTCGGCAGCGGCGTGTGCCCCAGCGCGGACCTGCTCGGGCGCGGCGTGCGCGTGGCGCTGGGCACGGATGGGGCCGCATCCAACAACGACCTCGACGTGCTGTCAGAGATGCGCACCGCCGGCCTGCTCGCCGCCGGTGTCAGCGCGAGGCCCGGTGCGCTCGTCGCCCGCGACCTGCTCCGGATGGCGACGCTCGAAGGTGCGCGCGTGCTCGGGCTCGGCGACAGCACGGGCAGCCTCGTCGCGGGCAAGTGGGCCGACCTCTGCTGCGTCAACCTGCGCACGCGCCGGCAGCTGGCCGGTGCACGACGTCGAGGCCGCGCTGGTCTATGCGTGCAGTTCGCGGCAGGTCACCGACACCTGGGTGGCGGGCCGCCGCGTTTTCGCGGCTGGCTCGCTGCACTACATCGACGAAGAATCCGTGCTCGAGCGGGCCGACGCGTGGCGCGCCCGGTTCGATGCCGCGCATGGCGGGAGTAATGAGTGATGTCGGCAGCCCCTGAACACGTGAACGAACACAGCAACGTCGATCCCGCCGAAATCGCCCGCTTCGAAGCGGCCGCCAGTCGCTGGTGGGATCCGCAGGGCGAAATGCGTCCGTTGCACGACCTGAACCCGGTGCGACTGCAGTACGTCGAACGCGCGGGAAGCCTGGCCGGGCTGAAGGTGCTCGACGTCGGCTGCGGCGGCGGCCTGCTGGCCGAAGCGATGGCGCGCAAGGGCGCGCTGGTCACGGGGCTCGACCTCGCCGACGACCTGCTGCAGGTCGCAAAGCTGCATGCGCTCGAAGCCGGCGTCGAGGTGAACTACGTGCTCGAAGCGGCCGAGTCGCATGCCGCGACCCATGCCGGCGAATACGACGTCGTCACGTGCATGGAAATGCTCGAGCACGTGCCCGATCCCACCTCGGTCATCGACGCGCTCGGGCGGCTCGTGAAGCCGGACGGCCACGTGTTCGTCTCGACGCTGAACCGGACGATGAAGGCCTACGCCATGGCCATCCTCGGCGCCGAGTACGTGCTGCGCTTGCTGCCGACCGGCACGCACACGTACGACAAGTTCATCCGCCCGTCCGAACTCAGGCAGTGGTCGCGTGAGGCCGGGCTCACGGTGCATCGACATCGCCGGCCTCGATTACGATCCGTTCACGCGCAGGACGCGGCTGACGATGGACGCAAGCGTCAACTACCTCGTGCACCTGCGGCGCGCAACGCCGAACGCGCACGGCATGACGCGCGCCCACGCCATCCTGTTCGATCTCGACGGCACGCTGCTCGACACTGCGCCGGACATGATCGGCGCGCTCAACCTGCTGCGGCAGGAAGAAGGCCTCGAGCCGCTGCCGTTCAGCGCGGCGCGCTCGTCCGTGTCGCATGGCGCGGTGCGATTGGTCACGGTCGGTTTCCCATCGGCGCAGGGCGACGAGTTCGAGCGACTGCGCCAGCGGTTCCTGGCGATCTACTCCGAGAACCTTGCCGCCGGCACCCGGCTGTTCGCGGGCCTCGAGCAGGTGCTCGCAGCCTTCGAGGTCGAAGGCCTGCCCTGGGGCGTCGTGACCAACAAGCCGGGCTGGCTCACCGACCCGCTGCTGCGAGCAACTCGACCTGACCAGGCGCGCCTGCTGCGTGGTCAGCGGCGACACGGTCAACGAGCGCAAGCCGCATCCCCTGCCCTTGCTGCACGCCGCTGCCGTGACCGGGGTGTCCCCGGATCACTGCGTCTACGTCGGCGACGCCGAGCGCGACATCGTGGCGGGACGCGCCGCCGGCATGCAGACGGTGGTTGCTGGCTAGGGTTACCTCGCGGAGCACGATCATCCGGAAACGTGGAACGCCGCACGGCATCATCGAGCGGCCCGAGGACGTGATGGACTGGCTGACGCTGCGGCATCTCGATGCAATGGCCGCCTCATGATCGAACTCAGCCCCCAGTCCTTCGTGCTTGCGGCGCTCGGGCTCGCGTTCGGCCTGCTCATCGGCTGGCTCGTCGCGCGTCGCAGGACCCACGAGGCCGAGGTCCGGCTGGCGACGGCCGAGGCGTCGCTCAAGTCGGCCGCCGATGTCGCCGCGGAACGCGACCAGGCGCTCGACATGGCGCTGCAGCGTCTGCGCAGTGGCTTCGACTCGGTGGCCGGCCAGGCGCTGCGCGGCAACAACGAAGTGTTCCTGCAGCTCGCGCGCCAGACCCTGGGCCAGCAGCAGGAAGTCGCGCTGCGCAATCTCACGGAACGCGAGAAGGCCGTCGAGTCACTGCTGGCACCCGTGCGCGAGGCGCTGCAGAAGACGCACGAACAGATCGCCCGCATCGAGAAGGAACGCGCGGAGAGCTTCGGCGCCCTGCGCAGTTCGATCGAGAGCGTCGCGCTCGGCCAGGTCACGCTGCAGCGCGAGACCCGCAACCTCGTCACGGCCCTGCGTCGGCCCGAGGTGCGCGGCCAGTGGGGCGAAATGACGCTGCGACGGCTGGCCGAACTGGCAGGCATGGTCGAGCGCTGCGATTTCTTCGAACAGGTCCACGTGCCGGGCGAGGACGGGTCGCTGCGCCCCGACATGATCGTGAACATGCCCGACGGCCGGCAGATCGTGGTCGACGTCAAGACACCGCTCGATGCTTACCTGACGGCCGCGGAGGCCACCACCGACGAGGACCGCGACGTCGCCCTGCGCCGCCATGCCGTGGCCGTGCAGGAACGCGTGCGGCAACTGTCGCAGAAGGCGTACTGGTCGCAGTTCGAGCAGAGCCCCGACTTCGTCGTGCTGTTCATCCCGGGCGACCAGTTCCTGAGCGCGGCGGTGGCCGAAGTGCCCTCGCTGCTCGAAGACGCGATCCGGCAGCACGTGATCATCGCGACGCCGACCAGCTTCGTGGCGCTGCTGAAGGCGGTCGCCTATGGCTGGCGCCAGAACGCGCTGGCGGAGAACGCGCTGCGCATCCAGGAACTCGGCGAGGACATGTACAAGCGGCTCGCCACGTTCACCACGCACATCTCGAAGGTGGGGCGGACGCTGGGCCAGAGCGTCGAGGCGTACAACGCCGCGGTCGGGTCGCTCGAGCGCCAGGTGCTGCCCGGTGCGCGGAAGTTCACCGAACTCGGCTTGCGTCCGGCGAAGGAGATCGAGGAACTCGCGCCGATCGACAAGCTCGCGCGCGCGGTCATTGCCGATGCGCCAGCGAGAATCCGCCCCGAGCGCGCGGACCAGGACGAGACGACCGAGCGATGACGGACGACCCGTTGCAGCGCGGCACCCCGCCGGGTTCGCTGCGGTATTTCGCCGTGCTCTACGCGCCCGAGCCGGCGCGGCCGCTGCTCGACGCGCTCTATGCTTTCGAAGCGGAGATCCGGGACACCGTCCGTGCGACGAGTCACGATGTCTCCCACACGCGGCTCCAGTGGTGGCGCGGTGAAGTCGATCGACTGCTGGCCGGACGGCCCGAGCATCCGGTGACGCGGGCCCTGTTGCCATTGCGCGAGGCCGGGGCCGACGTGTCGCTGCTGCACGAGGTGATGGTGGCCGCCGACATCGACATGGCGCGCATTGCCCTCAACGATGCCGACGAAGTGGCCGCGCTGGCGTTTCGTTCGAGCGGCTCCGTGCAGTCACTGGCAGCCGCGGCATCGAGCCGGCCCCGTGCCGTCACCACCGCGGAACTCGATTTCGCGCGCAGGCTGGGTGATTCCATCGCCGGCGTTGAATCGTTGCGCGACCTCCACGCGGACGTCACCGCCGGCCGCCTGCGTCTGCCGCTGGACCAGCTCGAGCAGGCCGGCGTGGATCCTGCGCGATCTGCTCGACGACCCGGCTCCGGCCGGACTCGCCGGCGTGCTCCGGCGTGAGAAGGAGCGCTTGCAGCGCCAGTTGGCCTCGCTGGAAACCCTGCTGAACCGGGACGAACGAATCGCCCAGCGCCAGGGCCTGGTGCTGGCCGCACTGCACTCGCGACTGCTCGACCGCATCGACACGACTCGAGGCGCGACCCGCACTCGCGCGGAAGTGTCACCGTGGTCGAAACTCTGGACCGCATGGCGCACAGCCGTGCGGCATGCCTGAACACTTCATGAATCGCACCCGGAGCACCGATGCCCGCCCCCACCTCCGCTGAACTTCGCCAATACGCACCTGCCGACAACCTGCTTGCCGACCGGGTCATCCTGGTCACCGGCGCCAGTGGCAGCATCGGCGGCGCGCTCGCCCAGGCCTGCGCGCGATTGGGCGCCAGGGTGATCCTGAGCGGCCGCTCGGTGAAGAAGCTGGAGAAGGTCTACGACTCGATCGTCGCGCAAGGCGGTCCGCGACCGTCCATCGCACCGATCGACTTCGAGAAAGCCGACGCGGCCGCGTACGACACGTTGGCCGACGCCATCGGCAGCGGAGTTCGGCCGGCTCGACGGCCTCGCCCACGTCGGCGGGATCCTCGGCGACCGCTCGCCGATCGCGCACTACGACGTGCCGACGTGGCTCAAGGTGATGCACGTCAACGTCAACGCGCCCTTCATCCTGACGAAGATCCTGCTGCCGCTGCTGGGGAAGTCGACGGACGCCTCGATCGTCTTCACCACCAGCGGCGTGTCGATCAAGGGTCGCGCGTACTGGGGCGCGTATGCAGTATCGAAGTTCGCGAACGAAGGACTGATGCAGGTGCTGGCGGATGAACTGGCGACGGACTCGCCGATCCGCTCGAACAGCGTCAACCCCGGCGCCGTGCGCTCACCGATGCGTGCCAAGGCGTATCCGGGCGAGGACGCCGAGAAGCTGACGCCGGCCCGAGGCCGTGCTCGCGCCGTTTCTGTACCTGCTGGGCCCCGACAGCCGGGGCGTTACCGGTTGCCGCTTCGACGCGCAGTAGATTTCTTGCGGCGGTCGGGGGCCGGCCGCGGCCGCGGACGCGGCTTGAGGCCGGTGTCGCTGCGATCGCGACCCGCCAGCGTGTAGAGAGGATCGAGTTCCTCGCCTTCGAGCGCGCGCGAGCGGCCTCGCGGCAGGTCGCGCGGCAAGGCGATCGGGCCCCACTTCACCAGCATCGTGCGGCTGATCTTGAGGCCCGCCGAATCGAACAACGCGCGGATCGCACCGCGCGGCAAGGTGCGGTCGCTCGCGACCCTGAACCACATGTTGGTGCCGCTGGGGCCTGAAGGCTCGACGGCGCTGAACGTGACCGTCTGCCCTTCCACGTCGACTGCCGTCGGCATTTCGGGCCACGGTTCTTCCTGGCTCGGGCGCAACGCGCGCACGCGGTACTCGACCGGGATCTCGTGGTTGTGGCGGGCGATCGCCAGGGCGAACTTGCCTTCGCTCGACAGGATCAGCAGGCCGTCTTCGCCGAAGCCAAGGGCGTTGACCGCCACCCAGCGACCCGCATGCAGCGCGGGCAGGTTCATCTCGACGCTTTCGCGATCGTCGCCCGCACGGCTGCGCAGCATTTCGCCCGTGGGCTTGTGATACAGGATGACCTGCAGCTTGCGGTCCACGGCGAGCAGGCGAGTCACGTCCTTGCCGTCGACCACGACGCGTTCGCCCTGCTGCAACGCGTGACCGATCTCGGCCGGCCGGCCGTTGACCAGCACGCGGCCTTCGCGGATCCAGGCTTCGACCTGGCGGCGCGAACCGATGCCGTGCTGCGCGAGCAGCTTGTGCAGGCGTTCGCTCAACGGGATTCCTCGCCGATTCGGCGGGCGCTCGAGCCGCTGGCGTCGACGGTCGTCGCTGCCTCGGCATCGAGCGTCGCCGGCTCTTCGGCCCGCCCCGCCTCGGCGGCGGCAATCGCGGCCGGCAGGTCGAGCTGCTCCTTGATGTCTTCGAGGTCGCGCAGTTCGGCGAGCGTCGGCAGGTCGTCGAGGCTCTTCAGGCCGAAGTAGTCGAGGAACTCGCGCGTGGTGCCGAGCAGTTCGGGGCGGCCCGGAACTTCGCGGTGGCCGACCACGCGGATCCAGTTGCGCTCGTGCAGCGTGCGCATGATCGTCGTGGCGACGGTGACGCCGCGGATGTCCTCGATCTCGCCACGCGTGATCGGCTGGCGATAGGCGATCAACGCCAGCGTCTCGAGCAGCGCGCGCGAATAGCGGCTCGGCCGTTCCTGCCACAGGCGCGAAACGACATCGGCGTGCTGCGGACGGATCTGCACGCGCCAGCCACTCGCGACTTCGCGCAGTTCGACGCCACGGTCCTGCGTAGCTCTGCTGCAGTTCGGCGAGCGCAGCCGCGATTTCTTCGGCCGGCGGACGCTGCCCCTCGTCGAACAGTTCGAGCAACTGCTCGATCGTCACGGGGCGGCCGGCGGCCAGCAGCACGGCTTCGACGACGCCGCTCAGGGGGTGTTGGGTCATGATTCGGTGCCTTGCGGGCCATGCTGGACCCGGTCATCCATGTCGTCGATCTGTTCCGCCTGGCGGGGAGTGCCGGCGCGCACGTGGATCGGCGCATACGGTTCGGACTGCACGATCTCGATCAGCCCTTCGCGGAGCAATTCGAGGATCGCGATGAAAGTGACGGTGACGCCCATGCGCCCTTCTTCGGCGCGGAACAGCGTGACGAACTCGACGAACGCCTGCGAGCGCATCGTGCCCAGCACTTCGGACATGCGCTGGCGCACCGAGA
This sequence comes from uncultured Gammaproteobacteria bacterium, assembly GCA_963828265.1. Taxonomy (GTDB): domain Bacteria; phylum Pseudomonadota; class Gammaproteobacteria; order Steroidobacterales; family Steroidobacteraceae; genus RPQJ01. The sequence goes on from CAWHEA010000011.1 coordinate 24,957, forward strand.
GCCGCTCGCGGCTGATGTGATGGTGCGCGAACATCTCGGCGCGTCCCATCACGTCCTTGAGCGCGACCAGCATCTCCTGCAGCGAGACGTTCGGCTGCAGCCTGACGACGCGACGCTCGACCAGTTCGGCCGAGGCCGGGAACGTGTCGCGATCGATGCGGTGCAGTTCCTCGATGTCCATCGCCGCGCGCTTGAAGCGCTCGTATTCCTGCAGGCGGCGGACGAGTTCGGCACGCGGGTCGGCTTCTTCCTCGCCGGCCGACGCCGGTCGCGGCAGCAGCATGCGCGACTTGATCTCGGCCAGCGTCGCGGCCATCACCAGGTATTCGCCCGCGAGTTCCAGCTGCATGCCGCGCATCACGTCGATGTACGACATGTACTGGCGCGTGATCTCCGCGATCGGGATGTCGAGGATGTCGAGGTTCTGCCGGCGGATCAGGTAGAGCAGCAGGTCGAGCGGGCCCTCGAAGGCCTCGAGGAACACCTGCAGCGCATCCGGCGGGATGTACAGGTCCTTCGGCATCTGCGTGACCGGCTCGCCGTCGACCACGGCGAACGGCATCTCGCCCTGCTCGTGGGTCTCCGGCACGTGCGGCTCGGCCGGCGGCTGGTGGCCCAGCCCGCCTTCGATCAACTTGAGGTCGGGTTTGGTCATGCGTCTGTCCTGCCTCAGCGGTACGCGAGGCCCATCGCCTGCTTGACGTCGTCGAGGGTCTGGCCCGCGACCGCGCGCGCTTTCTCGCAGCCTTCGGCGATGATGCCGCGCACCAGGTCCGGGTTGTCCTCGTATTCCTGCGCACGCTGACGCATGCCCGTGACTTCCTCGACGATCTTGTCGATCACCGGCTTCTTGCACTCGAGGCAGCCGATGCCCGCGCGTACGGCAGCCCTGGTCGACCCAGCGCTGCGTGTCCCCGTCGGAATAGAGCTTGTGCAGGTCCCAGACCGGGCACTTCTCGGGATTGCCCGGGTCGGTGCGCCGCACGCGCGCAGGATCGGTCTGCATCGTCTTGAGCTTCTTCGCGACTTCGTCCGGGTCTTCGCGCAGGCCGATCGTGTTGCCGTACGACTTGGACATCTTGCGGCCGTCGAGACCGGTGACCTTCGGCGTCGAGGTCAGCAGCGCCTCCGGCTCGGTCAGGATCGTGCGGCCCGTGCCTTCGAGGTAACCGAGCAGGCGCTCGCGGTCGGCCAGCGTGAGGCGCGAATTGCCGTCGAGCAACGCGTGCGCCTTCAGCAGCGCGTCGTCCTGGCCCTGCTCCTGGTAGCCCTTGCGCAGGTCGCGATAGATCGCCGCGTTCTTGCTGCCGAGGTTCTTGATGGCGCGCTCGGCCTTGGCTTCGAAATCCTGCTCGCGGCCGAAGATGAAATTGAACCGGCGCGCGATCTCGCGCGTGATTTCGACGTGCGCGACCTGGTCCTCACCGACCGGCACGCCCATCGGGCGGTACAGCAGGATGTCGGCGCTCTGCAGCAGCGGGTAGCCCAGGAAGCCGTACGTGGCGAGGTCCTTTTCCTTGAGCTGCTCCTGCTGGTCCTTGTAGGTCGGCACGCGCTCGAGCCAGCCGAGCGGCGTGATCATCGAGAGCATCAGGTGCAGCTCCGCGTGCTCGGGCACGCGGGACTGGATGAACATCGTGCAGACCGCCGGGTTCAGCCCCGCCGCCAGCCAGTCGATGACCATCTGCCACGCGAAATCCTCGAGATGCCGGGTGTCTTCGTACCCGGTCGTGAGCGCGTGATAGTCGGCAATGAAGAAATAGCAGTCGTACTGGTACTGGAGCTCGGTCCAGTTCTTCAGTGCGCCGTGGTAGTTGCCGAGGTGCAGGCTGCCCGTCGGACGCATTCCGGAAAGCACTCGACGCGGTGTCGTGACGGTAGAACTCAAACGGGTTCCCTGCGACCGTGTCGCGGTATAATATTTTAAATATCAGTGGCTTGCAGGACTAATCATCAGGTATCGCTTTAACCCGGGCCGACCCGCCAAGCCAGCGGAAAGGCGCGATTATACGCAGCCGCCCGGGCCGCGTTCACTCGAACGCGGAGACGTCGCCCTTGCCGCGACGCACGATGACCGGCGTGCCGCTCGACAGGTCCACGACGCTGCTGGGCTCGATGCCACCCGTGCCGCCGTCGATCACGAGGTCGACCAGGTGATCGAGCTTCTCCTTGATCTCCTGCGGGTCGGTCGGGGTTGTCGATTCACCCGGCAGCAACAGGGTCGAACTCATGATCGGCTCGCCCAGCTCGGCCAGCAGCATGCTCACGATCGCGTTGTCCGGGACACGGATGCCGATGGTGCGGCGCTTCGGGTTCTGCAGCCGCTTGGGCACCTCCCGCGTGGCCTCGAGCAGGAACGTGTACGGGCCCGGCGTGAACGCCTTCAGGGTCCGGTACTGGCTGTTGTCGACCCGGGCGTATTTCGCGATCTCCGACAGGTCGCGGCAGACCAGCGTGAAATTGTGGTTCTTCACGTCCACGTCGCGGATACGCCGGATGCGCTCCATGGCTTCCTTGTCGCCGATCAGGCAGCCGAGCGCGTAGCTGGAGTCCGTCGGATAGACCACGACGCTGCCGTCGCGGATGGCGGCGATGGCCTGGCGCACCAGGCGCGGCTGCGGATTCTGCGGGTGAATTGAGATCAGGAACGCCATGAAACTCGCCCAGCCGCGGGTGTCACGGCCAAGTTGCTATGATACGCGCCCCTTCGCGGACCTGCCCCGAGCGCACCCCAGCCCGATGCAAATGCTGTTTGACCTGCTGCCCGTCGTGTTCTTCTTCATCGCTTACAAGATGGCGGGCATCTACGTCGCAACGGCGGTCCTGATCGTCGGCGTGCTGGTGCAGACCGCGATCAGCTGGTTCAAGCATAAGAAGGTGAGCCCGATGCTGCTCACGTCGGCCATCCTGGTGCTCGTGTTCGGCGGCCTGACCCTGGCCATTCACGACGCGACCTTCATCAAGTGGAAGCCGACCATCGTGAACCTGCTGTTCGCGGGCGCGTTCCTCGCCAGCCAGTTCATGAAGGGACCGACCATCGTCCAGCGCCTGATGGGCGAGCAAGATGAAACTCGAACCCGCGTCCCTCTGGACGCGCCTGAACCTGATGTGGGTCGGCTATTTCATCGTCTGCGCGGTGCTGAACCTGTACGTCGCGTACAACTTCAGCGAAGACACCTGGGTGAACTTCAAGCTGTTCGGCCTGATGGGCCTGACGGTCGTCTTTGCGCTGGCGCAGGGCTACTGGCTGGGGCGCAAGCTCGACCAGGCGGAAGCCGCCGGCGCACCCCGAACAGAGTGAGCCGGGTTCCAGCCATGTGGTACGTGATCATCGGCAAGGACGCCCCCAACGCACTCGAGATCCGCAAACGAGTGCGTCCTGCGCATCTCGAACGCGCGAAGAAGCTGGTCGATGAAGGACGCATGCTCGTCGCCGGCCCCTGCCCTGCGATCGATTCGCCGGACCCCGGCCCTGCCGGCTTTTCGGGCAGCGTGATCATTGCGGAGTTCGCCTCGCTCGCCGACGCGAAGGCCTGGGTGGCCGCCGACCCGTACGTCACTGAAGGCGTGTTCGAATCCCATGACGTTCGCCCATTCGTGAAGTCGCTGCCATGACCCAGACGAATTCGCCCACCCGAGCCGAAAGACTGGAAGCCCGGCTGCGCGCGGCCTTGCAGCCGTCGGAACTGCACGTCGTCGACGACAGCCATCTGCACGCCGGTCATGCAGGCGCGGCCGGCGGGCACGGCCACTTCACGGTGCAGCTCGTCTCGGAACGATTCTCGGGCCTGCCTGTCGTACGGCGGCACCGGCTCGTGTATGAAGCCGTCGGCGACATGATGACCACCGATATCCATGCGCTGTCGATCCAGGCCCTGGCGCCCGGCGAAGGCTCGCTGGCCTGACGACAACGCTTCTCCCATTAACGCGTCCACCTGGACGCCCTGACGAACCATCCACAGAGGCTCATCGATGCGAAACCTGAAGACCGTCCTCCTGCTCGGCGCCGCCATTGCGCTGGGCACCACCGCGTGCACGAAGCCCGCAGAAGATGCAGCCAAGCCTGCAAGCCCGACGTCTGCGCCCGCGGCCGCCGAAAAGGCCTCGCCGACGCTCGTCACCGTCAACGGCAAGGCAATCAACGCGCAGCTGCTCGACACGTTCCTGCAGGCCGTCACCGGCAAGCCCGCTGCCGAAGCCACGAAGGAGCAGAGGGACGCGCTGCTCGAACAACTCGTGAACATGACGCTCGCCGCGCAGGCTGCCGAGAAGGATGGCCTGGCCGCCTCCCCGGACGTGCAGGCTCGGCTCGACCTGCTGCACTCGCAGATCCTCGCCGAGGCCGCCAGCGACAAGTACGTGAAGTCGCATCCGGTGTCGGACGACGAAGTGAAGGCCGCCTACGATTCCGAAGTGGCGAACATGCCCAAGGAATACAAGGCGCGTCATATCCTGGTTGAGACGAAGGAAGCCGCGGACGCAGTCATCAAGGAACTGCAGGCTGGCGGCGACTTCGCGAAGATCGCGAAGGCAAAGTCGAAGGATCCTGGCAGCGCGGTCAAGGGCGGCGATCTCGGCTGGTTCTCGGCCCAGACGATGGTGAAGCCGTTCTCCGAGGCGCTGGCGAAGCTCGAGAAGGGCAAGACGACCACCGAGCCGGTGCAGACCCAGTACGGCTTCCACGTCATCCAGCTCGAAGACGTTCGCTCCCCGACCGCGCCCGCGTTCGAGGACGTGAAGGAGCAGGTCAAGATGTTCGCGCAGCGGAAGAAGCTGCAGGCGTATCTCGACGACCTTCGCAAGACCGCGAAGATTCAGAAGACTGACTGACCGTCAAGCATTTTTTTTGCTGGCCACGGCCGGTTTCCCGCGAGGGGAACCGGCCGTTTTCATTGGCCCTGCCCGACATCCTCGGGACGTCGGGATCGCGGCTCGTCGGGCACCGCGACCTCGTCAATCACGCGTTGCGATCCGAACGATTTTGGAGCACGCCGAACGGGCTAAACAGTCAATCACACATTTCAGTTTAGAAAAGTCTCATATCTTATTGTTTTTTATGTAATTGAATGAATTGTGTGACGGATTTCACAAAATCCCGATTTTGGCCTGATTAAGTCCAATCGTGCGTCAACTGCGAGTTTACATATGCCTGACTTGCATGGCCCTCGACGGGGCCTGACGGCACTTCCGGGCCAATTGAGGGTTCCCGCCCAGCCCCATGATCTGGTTGAATTTTGACCAGTTTGGCCCGCTCCTCGCCCGCCCAGAGCCTCTCTCAACACCCTCGCGTAACTCCCCGAATATGTTGAAGTCTTGACCGGACGGGGTCGCCGGATATAGTTAACTCGCGAAGTTAACAATAACCCCCAATGTCAGCCGCATTAGCAATCAGTTCGGAGCCGCCCTTTTTCGGGCTAGGAATGAGCGAAAACTTCAAAGCAACGCTCTTGTCTGCGTTTCGGCCGCTGATGCGCCCGCTCGTCCGGATTCTTGTCCGGAATGGCGTTTCATACGGCGAGTTTTCGGAGCTATTGAAGTCCGTCTTCGTCGACTCGGCGCAGGACGTTTGCAGCTACCTGATTCGCGCCAGTCGGTTTCGAGAATCGCAATTACGACGGGCCTGACCCGCCTCGAGGTTTCTCGCCTGCTCACTCAGACCGACGAAGACGCCGAGGCCCTTGTTGGGTCGTCTGAGCCGGGTTGGTCGGCTTGTTGACTGGTTGGCATCAGGACTCGGACTTCACCGGCCCGTACGGAATTCCTTACGAAGTCCAGTTTGAAGGCCCCATTGGACGCCGAAGCTTCACGGAACTTGTTCGCCGATACACGAGCGACGTACCAGCGGACGAGATGCTTGATGAGACTGAAGCGGATTGGAGCCGTACTGGATTTGGGCAATGGTTACTACCGCGTCCTTATCCGCTCATACATTCCATCCGCAGCGGATCCCGCGAAATTCCACGCGATGTCAGTCGCATTTACGGACCTGGCCAAGACGCTGGACCAAAACCTTCGTCCCGACGAAGACCAAAAGATTTTTGAGCGACGTGTTTGGGCGCCCAACGGGATTACCCCAACGGACGCTTTGGACTTTGATCTCTACGTTAAGGATCGCGGGCAGCAGTTCCTGGAATCTCTGGACGACTGGCTTTCAACGCGTGAAACGGAAGCGGCACGTAGCGGCGCTGACCAACGCGTGAAGGTTGGGGTGGCGATGTACATGTTTGTTCGTCCGGTGGACGAGCAGTCCGATCAAGAGTCGATTCAGTAGGAATCGATTTCGATACGTTTTGAGCCGATGGATCGGCTGCGAAAAGAATAAGGGGACGACGGCAATGAACGGGAAGGGTTTCAAGTCTTCGAATCTGGCGGTTGCCATTGCAACCAGCGCTCGCTGTCAGCGGTGCGATGACTCCTGCCCAGGTTCATGCCAAGGCAGCTCGACAGATGCCATCATCGGCACTGGTGCGAGACGCCATCATCGGCACCGGCAAGGACGCCATCATCGGCACCGGCAAGGACGCCATCATTGGCACCGGTACGCCGACGCGATCATCGGTACCGGTAAAGACGCCATCATCGGCACCGGTAAGGACGCCATCATCGGTACCGGTACAGACGCCATCATCGGCACCGGCCGCTCCAAGTCGGTTTCCAGTGACGCGATCATCGGTACCGGCAAGGACGCCATCATCGGCACCGGTAAGGACGCCATCATCGGTACCGGTAAGGACGCCATCATCGGCACCGGCCGCTCCAAGTCGGTCATCCAGTGACGCGATCATCGGTACCGGCAAGGACGCCATCATCGGTACCGGTAAGGACGCCATCATCGGCACCGGTAAGCGACGCCATCATCGGTACCGGCAAGGACGCCATCATCGGTACCGGTAAGGACGCCATCATCGGCACCGGCCGCTCCAAGTCGGTATCCAGTGACGCGATCATCGGTACCGGCAAGGACGCCATCATCGGCACCGGTAAGGACGCCATCATCGGCACCGGCCGCTCCAAGTCGGTCACCAGTGACGCGATCATCGGTACCGGCAAGGACGCCATCATTGGCACCGGCAAGGACGCCATCATCGGCACCGGTAAGGACGCCATCATCGGCACCGGCCGTGCCAAGTCGGTCATCCAGTGACGCGATCATCGGTACCGGCAAGGACGCCATCATCGGTACCGGCAAGGACGCCATCATCGGTACCGGTGCGGACGCCATCATCGGCACCGGCGCCAAGTCGGTCCAGCGACGCGATCATCGGTACCGGCAAGGACGCCATCATCGGCACCGGCAAGGACGCCATCATCGGTACCGGTAAGGACGCCATCATCGGCACCGGTAAGGACGCCATCATCGGTACCGGCGCAGACGCCATCATCGGCACCGGTAAGGACGCCATCATCGGCACCGGCCGCTCCAAGTCGGCTCCAGTGACGCCATCATCGGTACCGGCAAGGACGCCATCATCGGTACCGGTAAGGACGCCATCATCGGCACCGGTAAGGACGCCATCATCGGCACCGGCCGCTCCAAGTCGGTATCCAGTGACGCGATCATCGGTACCGGCAAGGACGCCATCATCGGCACCGGTAAGGACGCCATCATCGGTACCGGTAAGGACGCCATCATCGGCACCGGCCGCGCCAAGTCGGTCTCCAGTGACGCGATCATCGGTACCGGTAAGGACGCCATCATCGGCACCGGTAAGGACGCCATCATCGGCACCGGCAAGGACGCCATCATCGGTACCGGTGCCGACGCCATCATCGGCACCGGCCGCTCCAAGTCGGTCTCCAGTGACGCGATCATCGGTACCGGCAAGGACGCCATCATCGGAACGGGAAGCCGTTGGTCCTAATCATGGGCGCGATCGACAGCGTCGATACTGCCACCAACACGATCAGCGTCTTGGGACGCAACTTGAAGTTGCCTTCGGTTGCAAGGTTCAAGAAGCCCTTGCCGCGGGTCAGCCAAGTAATGGTCGCGGTTTCCGGACGCATGTCCACCTCCGGTACCGTCGAGCAGATGAAGTTGCGCTTCATGCCGACCGACTATGTTGCAGGCTCGTCGAAGGTTGTCGTGAGTGGACGCGTCAGCGACATCAACGCAAGTGTTGGCACGATGAAAGTCGGCGGCGTAACGGTCGACATTTCAGCGGCAGTAGCGGCCAAGGCTCCGACCGCAGGCAGCCTCGTGCTGCTTGTTGGAACGCAACCCGTTCGTCAAGGTGTCGTGCTAGCTGAGCAACTGTACGTTAAGTAAACGTAGAAGCCCCAGCTGAAAAAAGGCGCGCTCATCGGCGCGCCTTTTTTTATTGCTCTGCGTCGAGCTCGGGCTTCGGAATGTCTGCCGCCTCAGGCCCCTCGTAATAGAACACGCCAATGCCGCTAATGGGATCACTTGCGCTTTCGTAGCCCTTAACTTCCCTGGCGGTCAGCCAGTCATCGATGGATTCGATGAAGCGTGTCGCCTCGGCCCGTGACCAAACACGAAAGGCTCTCGCGATCCTCAGGACTCAGCTTCGCATACGCGATACGTTGAATAAATCCAGCGGTCTTGCGGGCAGGGTTGGAATTGTGATCGACGCCTGAAATAAACGGGAAAAGCATACCGGACATCACGGTGATTGCTTTCTCATCGAAATCGCCAGGTACGAAATATCTCTTCGTCGGACGAAGCAGCCCGTTTTCCAACTCCTGCACTGCAGCGGCACGAAAAAGTTCGGCGCGAACCGCTCCCGGGGGCACATCGCCGCCAACGGCCCTCACGAGTTCAGTGAAACTCGGACTCTCGCCCTCGAAACACAAATCCAAAGGCGCGCCATCAGCGCCGATGAATCTGGGATCAAAATGCCATGCGTGCAACACTCGGGCGGGTGGCCCCGCATGATCCGCCGCTCCACTCTTCGCACCGTCCTTGAGCAACGTCTGCTCGGACACACGACGGACTTCCTTTCGGGAGAGTCCAGTCCGGACTGCGACGCGTGACGCGTTTGTGACTCTCCCCTTCGAATCACGCTCAAGCAGCGCCTCATGGACAAAAGCCGTTTTTGCGATTTCCGCAAAGCTCTTGTATGTCACACCTGATCGAAGCATTACGCGAGCAAACGGTCGCAAACATGCGTAGACCGTTGCCATCAATCTCGACTGAACATCGCTATTCATTTGGAAACCAGAGCATGGCTCTCACGAAGTGCATTAGCTCAAGCATCGCCTCACGCCACCCTCAAAAAGTGACGGCGATAGTGTTCCAGCTCATTGATCGACTCGCGGATATCGTCCAGCGCCAGATGAGTCGACGCCTTCTGAACCCCGGCAAGCACGGCGGGTGCCCAGCGACGCGCCAGTTCCTTGACGGTGCTGACGTCGAGATTCCGATAGTGGAAGAACCTCTCGAGCGCCGGCATCTCGCGGGCGAGGAAGCGGCGGTCCTGGCAGATGCTGTTGCCGCACATCGGCGACGCACCCGCCACCGAGTGCTGTGCCAGGAATGCCAGCGTCTGCGCCTCTGCGTCCTTCGCCGTAAAGCGGCTGTCGCGGACCCGCTGCAGCAAGCCCGTGCCGCCATGGGTCGTGCGGTTCCACTCGTCCATGGCAGCGAGAACCGCGTCCTCCTGGTGGATGGCGATGACCGGCCCTTCCGCGACCACGCGCAGCGAAGCGTCCGTGACGATCGTGGCGATTTCGATGATGTGATCGGCCTGGGTGTCCAGGCCCGTCATTTCGAGGTCGATCCAGATGAGATTGTCAGCTTTCAAGGTGTGGCCAAGCGGTGCAGGCGGCAAAGGGTTCGAACTGGGTCTCGGGGCGCAGGGCAGTGCCAGGGACGGTCGATTGTGGGTGATTCTAGCAAAGGCTAAGCTCCGCACCCTTCGTGGACACACTCCACTGTTAAATACGTCACCTTGATGCCCCATTGGATGACCGTTGCCTTCCTGGCGGCCCTGGCCTGCACCTCGTCGTGCAGTTCTGGCTGTCGCTCCGGCAAACACGCCACGTCGCCGCGCACCGGAACGAAGTCCCGCCCGCCTTCGCCGATGCGGTCAGCGCAGCCGAGCATGCGAAGGCAGCCGATTACACGGTCGCGCGGCAGCGCTTCGGCCGGCTGGAACTGGTCTTCGATGCAATCGTCCTGCTGGTCCTGACGCTGGGCGGCGGTATCGCGGCCCTCGGTCGGCTCGCAGCTGCGATCGCTGGCGCGAATCCGATCTGGGCCGGAACGGTACACGTGCTGCTGGTCGCTGTTGGCGATGAGCCTGGTCTCGCTGCCGTTCTCCGTCTGGCGGACGTTCGTGCTCGAAGCGCGCTTCGGCTTCAATCGAACCACTCCCGCCGTCTTCGTGGTCGACCTGCTCAAGTCCGTTGCCCTGGGCGGATTGCTGGGCGGTGGTGTCGTCGCCCTCGTGCTCTGGACGATGCAAGCAAGCGGCGCGCGCTGGTGGCTGATCGCCTGGGCCGTGTGGATGGCGTTCTCGCTGCTGCTGCTCTGGGCCTGGCCCCGCTGGATCGCCGGGTTCTTCAACAAGTTCACGCCGCTCACGGACGCGGCCCTGCGCGAGCGCATCGACGCCCTGCTCGCCCGCTGTGATTTCCATGCGCGCGACGTGTACGTGATGGACGGCTCGAAGCGCTCCGCTCACGGCAATGCCTATTTCACCGGGCTCGGCCGCGAGAAGCGCATCGTCTTCTACGACACGCTGCTGCAATCGCTCTCGCCAGTGCAGGTCGAGGCGGTGCTTGCCCATGAGCTCGCGCACTTCAAGCTCAAGCACATTCCGCAGCGGCTGATCGTCAGTGCAGCGGCATCGCTCGGAGGCTTCGCCCTCCTCGGCTGGTTGTCGGCTCAAGACTGGTTCTACACCGCGCTCGGCGTCGATCAGCCCGGCAGTTCGGCCGCCCTGCTGTTGTTCATCCTCGTGCTCCCTGCGTTCACCTGGATCCTGACGCCGCTGGGCGCTGCCTGGTCGAGGCGCCACGAGTTCCAGGCGGACGCTTTCGCGGCCCGCTTCAGCGACGGTCCCGAGTTGGGCCGGGCGCTGGTCAGGCTGTATCGCGAAAACGCCAGCACGCTGACGCCCGACCCGTTGCATTCGGCTTTCTACGACTCGCACCCGCCGCCAGTCGTCCGGATTGCACGGCTCGTCAATCCCGGTGGCGCGCAATTTGCCCTTGCCGCCGGGCAGGCGATCTCGTCCACGTGAGCATGCGTCGCCGCAGCGAACGCCCGTCAAGCCGCTCCGGCAGCAGCTCCAAGCCGCCGCCGGTGACCGCGGGCCGGACCGGCTGCGTGGTCGAGTCCTATGGCCGCCGGGTCGTCGTACTGACGGCAGACACCGCCGAGCGCCTCTCCTGCAAGATCCGCGGTCGCCGGACAGAGGTCGTGGCTGGCGACGTCGTCCGGCTCGAGCGCGAAACCGGGGCGGCCGACTCCGAATACTGGGTGGTCGCGGAACGGCTGCCACGCCGCAACGTCCTGCAACGGACGGACAGCCGGGGCGGCGTCGAGGACATTGCGTCCAACCTGGACCAGCTGGGGATCGTCGTGGCGCCCCGCCCCACCTGCGACCCGTTCATCATCGACCGCTACCTGGCCGGGGCCGGCTACGCCGGAATCGACCCGTTGCTGATCCTGAACAAGCAGGACCTGATCGGCGCCGGCGAGTTCGGCCCTGAGGACTTTGCCTTCATCGACACCTACCGGCGGATCGGGATACCGGTGGTGACGGTCTCCGCCAAGCACGGCACCGGGCTCGATGCGCTCAAGGAGCGCCTGCAGGGCCGCCGCACGCTGCTGGCCGGCCAGTCGGGGGTCGGCAAGTCGTCGCTGACCAACGCGCTCTGCGAGGGCGCCTACCGGGCCACGTCGGACCTCTCGGTCGGGTCGGGCCAGGGCAAGCACACCACCGTGTCGTCCGCGATCGTGCAGCTGCCCTGGGGCGAGCTGACGGACTCCCCGGGCGTGCGGGACTACGCGCCCCCGGTCATGCCCGTGCCGGACGTCCAGCGGGGCTATCTGGAAATCATCCAGCGGGCGCCCGGCTGCCGATTCCAGAACTGCCTGCACCTGCGGGAGCCCCAGTGCGCGGTCCAGGCGGCCGTCGAGTCCGGGGAGATCGACCCGCGGCGGCTGGAAAGCTACCGGCGGCTCGTCAACCTGACCCGACAGCTCGACGAAAAGCGGGGCTGGTAGGGCCCCATTTCCAGTGCTTCCAGTCCGGGTCGACCGGTCTCTGCGGCCGGTCGGACTGGTATGATGCTGCGTTGCAAAGTACCAGCTGAACAGGAGTGAGCGCGTGCGCAGAATCATGGTCGGTGTCAAACGCGTCGTGGACTACAACGTCCGCATCCGTGTCAAACCGGACAACACGGGCGTCATCACCGAAGGCGTCAAGATGAGCATCAACCCCTTCGATGAAATCGCGCTCGAACAGGCGCTGCGCATCAAGGAACAGGGCCTGGCCGACGAAGTGCTGGCCGTCAGCATCGGACCGTCGGACACCCAGCAGCAGTTGCGCACCGCGCTCGCGATGGGTGCCGACCGCGCGATCCTCGTGCAGACCGACGCCGCCATGGCGCCGCTGTCGATCGCGAAGATCTTCCAGAAGATCGCCGAAGCCGAGCAGCCGTTCCTGACGCTGCTGGGCAAGCAGGCCATCGACGAGGACAACGGCCAGACGGCGCAGATGCTCGCCGCCCTGCTCGACCGTCCGCAGGCCGTGTCCTGCTCCAAGGTCGAGATCGCCGACGGCAAGGCCACGGTCACGCGCGAAGTCGACAGCGGCCTCGAAACGCTCGAGATCGACCTGCCGGCCGTGCTGTCGGTCGACCTTCGCCTCAATGAGCCGCGCTACGTGAAGTTGCCGGACATCATGAAGGCGAAGAAGAAGCCGCTCGACACCAAGAGCGTCGCCGACTACGGCGTGACTGAAGGCGCGGCGTTCAAGACCGTCAAGGTCGATCCGCCGCCGAGCCGCCAGAAGGGCATCATGGTCAAGGACGTCGCCGAACTCGTCGGCGTGCTGAAGCAGAAGGGGTTGGTCTGATGAGCAAGATCCTGATCGTCGCCGAACACGACGGCGCGAAGCTGAACGCCAGCACGGCGAAGAGCGTCACCTGCGCCTCGAAGATCGCGGGCGCCACCATCGACGTCGCTGTGCTTGCAGCCGATGCCGTCGGCCGTTGCGGCTGAAGCTGCTGCGCTCGCGGGCGTCAGCAAGGTGATCGTCGTCGAGAACCCGGCCAACAAGGAGCCGCTCGCGGCCATCCTCGCGCCGCAGATCGCGAAGCTCGCTGCCGGCTACACGCACGTGTTCGGCCCGTCGACGACGTTCGGCAAGGACGTCATGCCCCGCGTCGCGGCACTGCTCGGCGTGAGCCAGGTGTCGGACATCATGGCGGTCGAAGGCTCGCACACGTTCAAGCGCCCGATCTACGCGGGCAACGCAATCCTCACCGTTGAAGCACCTGCGGGCGCAACCGTCGTCGCCACCGTGCGCGTCGCTTCGTTCGAAGCGGCTGGCTCGGGCGGCAGCGCGACCGTCGAGAAGGTCGACCCGGGTGTCGCCCTGCCCTCGCACACGCGCTTCGTGTCGCGTTCGGGCGCGACGACGGGCCGTCCGGACCTGCAGTCGGCCGCCAAGGTCGTCTCGGGTGGCCGTGCGCTCGGCAGCGCCGAGAACTTCAAGCTGATCTATTCGCTCGCCGACAAGCTCGGTGCGGCGGTCGGCGCGTCGCGCGCTGCAGTCGACGCGGGCTACGTCCCGAACGACCTGCAGGTCGGCCAGACCGGCAAGATCATCGCTCCGCAGGTGTACTTCGCGATCGGCATCTCGGGCGCGATCCAGCACATGACCGGCATCAAGGACGCGCGCACGATCGTCGCCATCAACAAGGACGGCGAAGCGCCGATCTTCGAGAGCGCGGACGTCGGCCTGGTCGGCGACCTGTTCACGATCGTGCCGGAGCTCGAGAAAGCGCTCGGCTGATCGGCATCCTGCGCCAAGTGAAGGCCCGGTGACCGCAAGGTCCCCGGGCCTTTTCTTTGTCGTTCTTGGAGTCCGGTGACAGGCCGCTTCAGTAGCTGCCGGTGGCGCCACCGCCGCCGAATCGCCCGTCGCCTGGAGTCACCGGGGGCTCTGAGCGCGGGAGCTCGGGAGCCGTGCGTTGCGCGAGCACTGCTGCGCCCGCGGTCTGCAGCAGGTCGAGCGGTCCCTCGCGGTGAGTCAGCGCCGCCGAGGTGAGACCGTTGCGCGGCGTGCGCAGGTAACGGTCCAATGCCACTCCTGCGACCAGCGCTGCGAGCCCGTAGACGATGAGCCAGGTCTCGGTCGCAAGCGTAGTGGCAAGTCGCAACTCCACTGCAAGGCAGGCGACACAGCCCATGAAGCCGAGGAGCGGTGCGTGCCGTCGCCTGCGCAGGCCTGCGACCAGCAGCGCGGCGCCGAGTGCGAGCAGCAACACCGCCGTCGCAATACGGCCCGTGCCGAAGCCGCCCGGGACGGACAAGACCTCGTAATCGTTCCAGGTTGCGTGCTGCGCGTAGGCAGCGACCGGCAGCGTTGCAACCAGCCAGTCGAGCATCCGATCATGCGACGGCCGGCGGTATTCGCGCGCGCCCAGCACGAGCGCAAGCGTCGCGAGCGCGCAACCGACAATGACCGTCGTCAGCCGCCGCCGATCGCTTGATCGAGCGCACGCGCGGTCGCGGTAGACCCGACCCAGTAGACGAACGCAATCACGGCGCAGGTGGTGACGAGGGGATTCAAGAGCCGCAGCCCCGCGGCACCCACGGCCGCGATCAGCACCAGCGTCTCGACAGTGCCCCCGGCGAAGCCAGACCCCGGCGCGATGACCGTGGTGAGCCAGGCGCCGATCATCAGGGAGCCGGCGACGCAGAGGCCCTCTTCGACGCCGGACGCGTGCAGGCGCTTTGCGACGGTCAGCCACTCGGCGGCGAGTGCGGCGCCGAGCCCTGCGATGAGCAACGTGGTCTCGTCGCGAAAGCCGACGATCCCGAGCAGCAGTGCGGCCGCGACGAGCCCCAGCAGGAACAGCGCGATGCGCGCGAGCGGGCCTGTGCTGCGCCAGCCTCCGGTACGCTCGGCTATGACGGCGCGCGGTACCGCAGCACCGAGTCGGGACCCGACCTCGAGCCAGCGTTCCTCCACGGGCGACGGACGCCAACGGCTCCTCATGGGCTGGGCTCGCGGAGGCGTCGGCGCAACTGCCACAGCGTGGCCGCCGCGACGCACACGACGATCAGCACGAAACCGAACGACGCCGTCATGCCATGGAGTCGCGGTACGGCTACGGCACAGATGCCGATCGCCGCGTACACGATGCCGTACACGAGGAACGCCTCGCGGCCGGTGTCGAGTCCGCGACGAACCGACGCATAGGCGAGCGCCGCCAGCAACGGCAGCCCGGCCGCGAGCCACGGCCACTCGAGGCACCACGCGATCGCACCCCAGAACGCCAGGTTCGCCGCGAAGTGATCGAACACGTCGCTGAAACGACGTGTCCGGACGCATGCGGCGATCGGCGTAACGCCAGGCGGCAATCGTCGCGGCGCACGCGAGGGCACGCGCGCCAAGCGACGGCGTCGAGTCTGAGAACATGCAGCACGTCGCCAAGCGTGCCGCCCACGCCGAACCAGCCAGCGAGCGACGTGAGCGACGCCGCCAGCACCAGCGGCGAGGCGAAGCGGTAAGCGATGGCCGCGTGGACGACCGCGAGCAGCAGCAGGTGCCACGACCACCAGGGGCCGAGCAGCGTGAACTGACGCTCGGCGTAGGCGAGGTCCGCGCTGCCGAGCAGCACGGCGAGGAGCAGCAGGTAGTCG
The DNA here is from genome assembly GCA_963828265.1 of uncultured Gammaproteobacteria bacterium. Taxonomy (GTDB): domain Bacteria; phylum Pseudomonadota; class Gammaproteobacteria; order Steroidobacterales; family Steroidobacteraceae; genus RPQJ01. Next base: position 40,801 of record CAWHEA010000011.1, read on the forward strand.
CCCGCGACGGTGAGCGGGCGGCCCGCAAGCTTCGCGCGGACGGCGGGCACGCTGCACGCAGCCGCGGCGAGCGCAATCATCAGCACGATGGTCAAGGGGCCGATCCGGTCGAGATTGCGCGCGAGGAGGATGCCCACGCCGGCCATCACCAGCAGCACGCCCGCGTACAGGGTGGCGCGCAGTTCATGGTGCAGGGAGAACACCTCCCCGCGATCGAGGGCTATGGCGCTGGCTGCCGTGCCGTCGTCGATGAGGCCTTCGGCCCGCAGGGTCCGGAGTTCCGGTTCGAGCGTATGCATGGCCGTGGGTCAGGGCATGGTCTGCTTGGCCGGCTCAACCGAAGGAACGCACCAGCAGGTAGCCGCTGAGCACCAGGATCGACGTCCATGAAAGCGCCGAGCCGTAGAACCGGCCGAACGAACGCGCACGCACGGTGCTGAGCCCGTACGCGTGCAGCAACCGGCCCATCACGAACGCGGCGCCCAGCAGGTGCAGGAACCAGAATGCCGCACCGCCGAGTTCCGCGAGCAGCAGCAGGATCAGGAACGTCGGCGCGTACTCGGTGAAATTGCCGTGCACTCGCACCGGCTGCTCGAGTGCCGAGCCTTCGCCCATGCCGAGCGGGATCTTGCGGCCGAGCCGCAGGCGCACGATGTTGAGCGCAAGCGCGATCAGCAGGATGCCGCACAGGGCGGCATAGAGCATCGTCACGACGGGAGCGTTTTCAATCACGGGCAGTCTCCAATGCGCGAACGGCGTGCCTGGAGGCACGCCGCTGCGGTGAGCGTTGCAGTGATCGAGCGGATTACAGCTGGCTCAGCACGTAGTCGGCGCTCGAGACCTTGAACTCGCCCGGGCCTTCGACGAAGAGTCCCGTGACCGTGCCGTCCTTCGCGATGACCGCGAAACGCTGGCCGCGGATACCCATGCCGAAGCCGCTGGCGTTCAGCTCGAGGCCGAGCGCCTTGGCGTATTCCGCATTGCCGTCGGCCAGCATCAGCACGCCGTCGCCGACGTTCGAGTGCTTGCCCCAGGCGTTCATCACGAACACGTCGTTGACCGCCATGCAGGCGATCGTGTCGACGCCCTTGGCCTTGATCGCACCGGCCTTCTCGACGAAGCCCGGCAGGTGCTTGGCATCGCAGGTGGGCGTGAACGCGCCCGGCACGGAAAACAGCACGACCGTCTTGCCGGCGAAGAGCTGGTCCGTGGTCAGGTTCTGCGGGCCGTCCTTGGTCATCGTCTTGAACGTGCCGGCGGGCATCTTGTCGCCCACTTTGATCGTCATGGTCGGATCCTCCCCGGCATGGTGACCGGATGGTGAAAAAGGCAGCGCCGGATCTTATCAGGACGGCCTGTCAGCCTGTTCCTGCGGTTTCGCGCGAATTTCGTGAACCTTTCGCGCTTCGCATCCTGCCGCCCACTGCGTAACATACGCGGCCTTGTCCCACCCCCGGCCTCCGAGGTTCCAGCATGTCCGGCTTGTCGTTGCGTGAGCAGTTGCTGCAGGCCGGCCTGGTCAGCGAAAAGCAGGTCAAGCAGGCCGAGCAGAGCCAGAAGCGCCAGACCTTCACCGACCGCAAGCAGGTCGGCAAGAAGGACCGCAACTTCCGCGAGGAGCAGCGCCAGGCCGAGCTGCAGAAGCAGGCGGCGGCCAAGGCCGCGAAGGACGCCGAGCTCAACCGCAAGCGCGAGGAGAAGGCGGCGGCCAAGGCGCGCTGGGCGGAGATCCGCCAGCTGGTCGAGCAGAACAAGATCGCGAAGCCCGAGAGCGACGACTACTTCAACTTCGTGATCAACGGCAAGGTCGGCCGCATCCCGGTGGATGCGTCGCTGCGTGAGCGCATCGTCCGCGGCGAAATCGCCATCGTCCGCTGCGATGGGCACTACGAACTGGTGCCGGCGGAAACCGGCGAGCGCGTCCGGGAACGCGAACCGCGCGCCGTGGTGAACACGTCGGACAAGGTGGAATCGACGCCGGTCGACGACGCCTACAAGGACTTCGTCGTTCCCGACGACCTGGTCTGGTAAGCGTGCGCCTCTCGCGAACCGCGGCGCCGAACGCAGCCGCTCGTCCAGCGAGACCAGCAGGCCTTCGGTCGTCGCCCAGTCCACGCAGGCGTCCGTCACCGAGACGCCGTACTGCAGCTGGCTGCGATCGCTGCTGAGCGGCTGGCTGCCCCAGTGCAGGTTGCTCTCGAGCATGAACCCCACGAGCGAGCGATTGCCTTCGAGGATCTGGTTGGCCAGGTTCTCGGCGACCAGCGGCTGCAGGCCCGGGATCCTTGTTGGAATTGCCGTGGCTGCAGTCGACGACGATGTTGGCCGGCAGTCCGGCCTTGTCGAGCTCGCGCTCGGCCAGCGCGAGGCTCACCGAATCGTAGTTGGTCCGCGAGCCGCCGCCGCGCAGCACGATGTGGCCGTACGTGTTGCCGCGCGTGCGGAACACGGCAGACTGGCCCTGCTGCGTGATGCCCAGGAAGTGGTGCGGGTGGCGCACCGACTGCAGCGCGTTGATCGCGACCGTCAGCGAGCCGTCCGTGCCGTTCTTGAATCCCACGGGCGTCGACAGGCCGCTCGCCATCTCGCGATGGGTCTGCGACTCCGTCGTGCGCGCGCCGATCGCCGTCCACGTGATCAGCTCGGACAGGTACTGCGGCATGATCGGGTCGAGCGCTTCGGTCGCCGCCGGCACGCCGAGGTCGGCCAGGTGCAGCAGCAGCTCGCGCGCGATGCGGATGCCCTTCTCGATGTGGAAGGAGTCGTCCATGTCGGGATCGTTGATGAGGCCTTTCCAGCCCACCGTGGTCCGCGGCTTCTCGAAGTAGACGCGCATGACCAGCAGCATCGTCTTGTCGACCTTCGCCGCCAGCTCGCGCAGGCGCTGCGCATACTCGCGCGCGGCCGCCGGATCGTGGATCGAGCACGGACCGACGACGACGAACAGGCGCGGATCGTCACGGTCGAGGATCCTGCGCACGGCCTGGCGACTCCGATACACGAAGTCCTCGGCTGCCTGCGTCAGCGGCAGATCGCGCTTGATCGCCTCCGGCGTCGGGAGCAGCTCGCTCGAGACGACGTTGATGTTCTGGAGTCTTTCCTGCATGGACGCGCGCTCGGTGGGGCCGGCATGGCCCGCAACCGCAGCATTCTACACGCGTCAGATCGAGGTTCGGACGCTCCACAGTTCCGGGAAGAACCGGAGTTCGAGCGCCTTGGCCAGGTAGGCCACGCCGCTCGTGCCGCCCGTCCCGCGCTTGTAGCCGATGATCCGCTCGACGGTCTTCAGGTGCGCGAATCGCCACAGCTGGAAGCGCTGGTCGAGATCGACCAGTTTCTCGGCCAGCTCGTACAGGTCCCAGTGCTCCTCGGTGTTGCGATAGACCGTGAGCCACGCCGCCGTGACTTCCGGGTGCTCCGCGTACGGCACGCTCCAGTCGCGCTCCAGCAGTTGCGGCAGGGATCGGGAAGCCACGACGCCCCAGCAGGCGCAGCGCCTCGTCGTACAGGCTCGGGCTGTGCAGCGCCTCGTGCAGTTGCGCATAGATCGCCGGCGTCCGCCGGTGGACCTCGATCATCGCCGCGTTCTTGTTGCCGATCAGGTACTCGAGCGTGCGGTACTGGAAGCTCTGGAAGCCCGATGACTTGCCGAGCGAGTCGCGGAACGCGGAGTAGTCCGCGGGCGTCATGGTGCTGAGCACGTCCCACGATTGCGCGAGCTGCTGCTGCACGCGCGAGACCCGCGCCAGCATCTTGAACGCCGGACCGAGGTCGTCGCCGCGGATCTGCGCGATCGCCGCCTTCAGCTCGTGCACGCACAGCTTCATCCACAGCTCGGACGCCTGGTGCATGACGATGAACAGCATCTCGTCGTGCTGGCCGGACAGCGGCTGCTGCGCGCCGAGCACCTTGTCGAGGTGCAGGTACTCGCCGTAGCTCAGCGATTCGCCGAGGTCCCAGTGAATGCGCTCGCCCTCGAGCTCGACGTAGGACGCCGAGCGAGGGCTTGCGCGATCCGCCGTTGTCGTCGCGCGCTTCGGTCATGGAAAGACCCAGGCCGGCACGTGTCGCCAGCCCTGCAGCAGCTCGACGTCGAGCGGCTTCCAGTCCGGCTCGAACGAGGCGACGAGCGACCAGAATCGCTTCGAGTGGTTCATGTGCCGGCGATGGCAGAGTTCGTGGATCATCAGGTAGCGCACGACCTCGGGGCGCTGGAACAGCAGGCAGACATTGAGGCTGATGGTACCCCGAGTCGAGCAACTGCCCCACCGCGTGCGCTGGCGGCGCACGGTCATGCGCGAGTAGTCGATGCCGAGTTCGGCCGCGAGCGGTCGCAGGCGATGCGAGAGTTCGTGGCTCGCCAGGCGCGTGAGCCACGGCACCAGGGCCTGGCTGGCATGGCGGTCGGTGACTGCGGGTGCATGGACTCGCAGCGTCGAATCACCCACCTGCTCCGCCCGCACGCGCCGCCCCGGCACGTATTCGACGGACCAGCGCCGATCGAGCAGCCGAATCTCCACCGATTCGGGCTGGCGGTCTGCCGCGTTCGGCGCCAGCTGCAGCAGTTCCTTCGAACGACGCTCGGCCCAGTCGCGGTGCCGGGCGACGAAGCGCTCGACCGCGGGCACCCCTGCACCCTGCGGCACGACGACTTCGACGCGGCCGCCCGGAAACACGCGCATCGACATGCGACGCGCGCGCCGGCTGATGCGCACGTTCCACGCGACGCCGACCTCACGGTCGGTCCAGAGCGTCATTTGCAGTGGGTGCGCGTCGGGTGCATTCCCGGCTGCGCCGCGACCCAGGCTACGCATCGGCTACAGTTCCCTCAGGCCGGTCGTCACCGGCATTCGCGCGGCCCGGATGCCCGGCAGCAGGCCGCCAACGATACCGAGTATGAGCGAGTACCAGAGGCCGGTCACCAGCAGTCGCGGCGTGACGGTGAACGCGAACGTGAGCTGGCTGAAGCTGCCGAAGTTCAGGGTCGTCGCCTGGTAGCCGTTCAGGCCGAAGTACACGAGCAGGCCGCCGACGACGCCGCCCAGCAACCCGAGCACGGCCGACTCGAGCAGCACGGAGGTCACGACCGGCGTCGCGCCGAAGCCGAGCGCGCGCAGCGTCGCGATCTCGCGTGTCCGCGACGAGACCGCCGAGTACATCGTATTGAGCGCGGCGAACACCGCGCCCACGCCCATCAGTATGGCAATCGTCGTGCCGACGTACTTGATCAGGGCGAGCAGGATGCGTGACTGGTCGGAATAGAACGCCTTCTCGCTGCGCACCGAGACATTGAGCCGGGGGTCCTTCTCGAGGGTCGAGCGCACCGTCTGCAGCGCCGCGGGCGACGTGAGCTGGGCGCGCACGATCTGCACGGTGTTGCCGCGCCGATAAATGCCACGCAGCACGACGGCGTCGGTCCAGACCTCGGACTCCGAGACGCTGCCACCCGCCTCGAAGACGCCGACGACGCGCCACGTCTGCGAGCCCCATTTCACCTCGCGACCGAGGTCGATGTTCTCGAACTGCGAGAAGGCGCCGCGACCGACGATCACCTCGTTCTGCCCGCGCCGGAACATGCGGCCGGCGACGATGCGGAATCCTTCGCGCAGTTCCGGGCCGCGCTCACCGACGCCACGCAGCGGCACGTTGGCGCCGGTCCCCGTGCTGCGCATCGGCAGGTCCACGATCGAGTACAGCTCGCCCGAAACGATCGGACCCCGCGCGTCACGCGCAATGCCCGGGCGCGATGACGATCGCGTTGTATTCCTCGCGCGAGATGGAGCTCGAGAGCTCGTCCGGCGAGCCGCCGCGCAGGATCATCGCCACGTCCTCGCGGCCCGACAGATCGAGCGCCGCGCGAAAGCCCTCCCCCATCGACAGCAGCGAGACCAGCACCGCCACCACGCCGCCGATGCCGATGACGGCGACCAGCGACGTGCCGATCCGCGACGGCAGGTTGCGCAGGTTCATCGCGGTGACCGTGACCAGCTGGTTGAATGCGGAGCGCAGGCTCATGGCGCGCATCAGTCCCTGCGCAGCGCTTCGACGATGCGCAGGCGCATCGCCTGCCAGGCGGGCACCGCGCCCGCGACCACGCCCAGCGCCAGCATGTACAGCACCGACTTGACGAACGCCTCGGGCGGCACGCGGAAGCCCGGCAGGTACTGATCGAGGGTCGGCTCGAACTGCACGCCGATCCACCACGCGAAGAACATGCCGAGCAGGCCGCCGAGCGTCGTCACCAGCACGGACTCGGCGAGCACCATGCCGAGCACGCCGCCATTGCTGAAGCCGAGCGTCTTCAGCACGCCGAGTTCGTTGGTGCGCTCACGCACCGATTGCGCCATGGTGTTGGCCGTCACCAGCAGCATCGTGAAGAACACCGCCGCGACGATCGCCGACAGGATCGCGCCGATGTTGCCGATCTGGTTGACGAACGACTGCGCCATCGCGCGTTCCGACGACGTCTTGGTCTCCGCCGGCGAGTTGGCGAACATCAGGTCGATCTGCTTGCCGATCGCCTGCGCGCGGTTCACGTCGCTGATCTTGATGACGTACCAGCCGATCAGGCCCTTGGCCTGCTGCTTCGCTTCCTCGAAGTAGTCCTGGTGCAGCACGATCTGCCGCGTGTCGCCGCCTTCGGGCAGGTCGTAGATCGCGCGCACCGTGATGTCCCAGGTGTCGGAGCCGTCCTCGCGGCGCCAGATCGCCGACTTGCAGCGGCACCTGGTCGCCGACCTTCCAGCCGTACAGGTCGGCAATCGCCCGTCCCACGAGCGCGCCCGTGCGATCGGCGAACCAGGCCTGCTTCTGCTGCTTCGGGCAGCTTGATCTCCGGGTAGATGCGCAGGTAGGCCTCGGGGTCGCTCGGGAACGTGGGGAACTGGTTGCGCTCGTCGTGGAACCACGCGCCGAACCAGGTCTGCGGCGACACGGCGACGACGCCGTCCACGGCCTTGATGCGGCTCTCGTAGCTCGCCGGCAGCAACTGGGTGAACGACACCTTGTGCATCGTCAGCAGGCGATCGGCGCCGGCGACGTCGACGCCCGACTTCAGCGCAAACTGCATCGACGCCGCGAGCCCGTACAGCAGGAACGCGATCAGGATCGAGGCGACCGTGAAGAACGTGCGCAGCCGCTTGCGGCGCAGGCTCGAGGCCAGCAAGCGGCAGGTACTTGCCGATCATCCCGGCCCTTCGCTCAGCGTGCCCTTGTCGAGGTGGATGACCCGGTGCGCGCGTTCGGCAGCGTGCGGATCGTGCGTGACCATGATGATGGTCTTGCCGTACTCGTCGTTGAGCGCCTCGAGCAGGGTCAGGATCTCGTCGCCCGACTTGCGGTCGAGGTCGCCGGTGGGCTCGTCGCACAGCAGCAGCGTCGGATCGGTGACGATGGCGCGCGCGATGCCGACGCGCTGCTCCTGGCCGCCCGAAAGCTCGCGCGGACGGTGCTTGGCGCGATGCTCGAGGCCGACGAGCTTCAGCGCCGCGGCGACACGCTTCATGCGGCTCTCGCGATCGAGGCTGGTGAGCAGCAGCGGCAATTCGACGTTGCGCTCGGCGGTGAGCACCGGCAGCAGGTTGTACATCTGGAAGATGAAACCGACGTGGTCGGCGCGCCAGCGGCCGAGCGACCCTTCCGAGAGTTCGTCGACCCGCAAGCCATCGACTTCGAGCGTGCCCGAGGTCGGATGGTCGAGGCCGCCGATGAGGTTGAGCAGCGTCGACTTGCCCGAGCCCGATGGCCCCATGAGCGCGACGAAATCACCCTGCTGGATGTCGAGCGAGAGTCCGTCGAGCACTCGCACGGTCTCCGAGCCGCGACGGTATTCCTTGACCAGGTCGCGGATGCGGACGATCGACGTTCCCGCCGCGGCCGCGGCCGGCGCTGCGTTCATGACGCTGCCTTCAGCTCCACGGCCCCGCCGTCGCGCAGGCGCCTGGGCGCGTCGACCACGATGGACTCGCCACCCGCGAGACCTGCGGTGACCGGCACCTGCTCGTCCTTCGCGGAGCCCACCTTGACCGCGCGTTTCTCGACCTTGCCGTCGCGCACGACCCAGACGAAGCTTGCCTCGCCCTCGTGGACTACGGCGTTCTCCGGCACGAGCAGCGCGCCCTTCGCCGCCGGCTGCGAGCCGTCTTCGAAGAAACTGACCTTGATGCCCATGTCCGGCAGGATGCGCGGATCGAGCTGGTCGAGGCCGATGCGCACACGCACGGTGGCCTTCTGGCGGTCGGCCGTCGGGACGATGCTGATGACGTGCGCGGGAATCTTCAGGTCCGGATAGGCGTCGAGCACGCACTCGACCTTCTGGCCGGCACTGACACGGTTGATGTACGACTCGTTGACGTCGACTTCGACTTCGCGCGAGTCCATGTCGACGATCGTCGCCACGCCCGTGCGGGTGAAGCCACCGCCGGCCGACATCGGCGACACCATCTCGCCCGGCTGTGCGTCCTTCGAGATCACGACGCCCTTGAATGGCGCACGAATCTCGAGGTCGGCGAGTTCCTGCTTGCCGAGCCCGACCTGCGCGATGGCGACGTCGACTTCGGAGCGCGCTGCCGCAAGGCGGGCGCTGAGCGCGGCCACTTCGGCTTCGGAGCTGTCGAGCACGCTCTGCGACACCAGCTTGCGCTCGACCAGCGAGCGATTGCGCTCGAGCGTCTTGCGCGCATCGGCGAGTCGCACCTCGATCTCGCGCAGGTTGCGACGGGCGGCTTCGGCACTGCTGGCAGACACGTTGAGCTGGGCTTCGACCGTGGACCGATCGAGGCGCGCGAGCACCTGGCCCGCCTCGACTTCGGCACCCTCCTCGAACAGGACTTCGGCGACCTGGCCGGTGACTTTCGAGCTGACCGTCGCCAGCCGCCGCGCGACGACGTACCCGGAAGCGTTGAGGACTGCACCGCTGGCCGACGTCGGCGATTCGACCGTGACCGTCTGCACGGGCACGGCGCCGTTGAACGAGCGCCAGGCCAGCACGGCCGCGACCACGGCGACTGCAGCCAGGACGTACCAGAGCTTGCGGCGCGAACCGCCGCGCTGCCGGTACTTGCCTGCGTCAGGATCGCGCTCGAGGCGCAGGCTTTCGAGCGCTGCCTTGTCCAGTGCCATGCGTACTCGCTAGTCTGGGGAAGCGCCGCAATCTAACACAGCCCACATTGCATGACCCCGGCCCCCACCCTCGTCGACATCGGCCTCAATCTCGCCCACGACAGCTTCGACCACGACCGCGCCGACGTCGTGGCCGCCGCGGTGGCTTCCGGCGTGCGCCACATGGTGATCACGGGCAGCTCGCTCGAGAGCACGCAGCGCGCCATCGACCTCGTGCGGACGAGTCCTGCGGTGTTTCGGGCCACGGCGGGCATCCATCCCCACCATGCCAGTGACCTCCGTGCGGACGACCTGCCGCGGCTGCGTGAACTGCTCGCGGCACCGGAGGTCGGCGCGGCCGGCGAGTGCGGACTCGACTACTTCCGCAACTTCTCGTCGCACGAAGACCAGGAACGCGCCTTCCGCTGGCAGCTCGAGCTCGCGGTGGACTGCGGCAAACCGGTATTCCTGCACCAGCGCGACGGTCATGACGCATTCGTCGCCATCCTCAAGGACTACCTGCCGCGGCTTGCGGGCGGAGTCGCTCACTGTTTCACGGGCGACGGACGCGAGCTGCGTGACTACCTCGACCTCGGACTTTCGATCGGGATCACCGGTTGGATCTGCGATGAACGCCGCGGCCAGCATCTGCGCGAGCTGGTGCGCGAGATCCCGCTCGACCGGCTGCTGGTGGAGACGGACGCGCCGTACCTGCTGCCACGCGACCTGCGGCCCAAGCCCGCGCATCGCCGGAACGAGCCCAAGTACCTGCCCCACGTGGTCAAGGTGATCGCGGCCTGCCGGGGTGAGGAGTTTCCGAGCGTTGCCGCAGCGACGACCCGCAATGCGTTAAAGTTCTTCTCCTTCCCGGACGCTGCTGCGTCTTAAAGCAATCACTAATCACTATTCACTAATCAATTGTTTTATATGGATATTTCAAAAGCAAAAGGCTACATCGACGCAGCCTGGTCAGACTCGATCCTGCCGCAGCTGATCGACTACGTCCGCATTCCGAACAAGTCCCCGCTCTTCGACCCGGACTGGGAAGCGCACGGCCACATGGAAGCCGCCGTCCAGTTGATGGAGCGCTGGGCCCGGGCGCAGGCGCCGGCCGGCTCCAAGGTCGAGGTGCTCCGGCTCAAGGGCCGCACGCCGGTGCTGATGGTCGACGTCCCGGGCGACGTGGACGACTGCGTGCTGATGTACGGACACCTGGACAAGCAGCCGGAGTTCACCGGCTGGTCGGACGGACTCGATCCCTGGACCCCGGTGATTCGCGACGGCAAGCTGTATGGCCGCGGCGGCGCCGACGACGGGTATGCCCTCTTCTCGTCCATTGCCGCGATCCGCGCGCTGCGCGAGCAGAAGATTCCCCACGCCCGCTGCGTCGTACTGATCGAAGCAAGCGAGGAAAGCGGCAGCCCCGACCTGCCCGCCCACATCGACGCCCTGGGTGCCCGCCTGGGCACGCCGAGCCTGGTCGTGTGTCTCGACGCCGAGTGTGGCAACTACGACCAGCTCTGGTGCACGACTTCGCTGCGCGGCAACCTGGTCGGCACGCTGCGGGCCGACGTGCTCACCGAAGGCGTGCACTCCGGCATGGCGAGCGGCATCGTGCCGTCGAGCATGCGCGTGCTGCGCGAACTGCTCGCGCGCGTCGAGGACATGCATTCCGGCGCCATCCTGGTCGATGAACTCAACACGCCGATCCCCGCCGACCGCCGCACGCAGGCCGAAGCCGCCGCGAAGGTGCTCGGTCCGATCGTCGCGGGACGCATCCCGTTCGTGCACGGCATGCAGCCGATGTCGAACGATCCGCTGGAACTGTTGCTCAACAGCACGTGGCGGCCCACGTTGAGCGTGACGGGCGCCGAGGGCATCCCTCCGTTCCGCAGCGCCGGCAACGTCCTGCGGCCCTACACGAGCCTCAAGCTGTCGTTCCGGCTGACGCCGACGATGGACCCGAAGGTCGCAGCCAGTGCCCTCAAGCGTGCGCTGGAGCAGGACCCGCCGTACGGCGCCAAGGTCAGCTTCAATGTGGAATCGGCGATGGCCGGGTGGAACGCGCCTTCGTTCGCGCCGTGGCTCGAGGAATCGATGCAGCGTGCGTCACGCGCGTTCTTCGGCCAGGACTCGATGTACATGGGCACGGGCGGCAGCATCCCGTTCATGGGCATGCTCGGCGAGAAATTCCCGGGCACGCAGTTCCTGATCACGGGCGTGCTCGGCCCGAACTCGAACGCGCACGGGCCGAACGAGTTCCTGCACCTCGACACGGCCAGGAAAGTGACCGGCTGCGTGTCGCAGGTGCTGGCGGACCACGCGGCGCAGCAGGGCCAGAAGATCGCGGCCTGAAGGGAGCTCGGTCGCCGCCGCCCGAGCCCGGCAGGCTAGCCGGCGCGGGCGGCCCCGATCCGGTTGCGCAGTTCGCGGATGTCGACGAGCCGGTTCACTTCGTCGCCCATGCGCGTCCGAGTTGCCGCAGGGCCTCGGCGAGGTTCGACGCTGCGGCGCGGATCACCGGCCGGACGCGCCAGCGCATCGACGTACAACGCATACGCAGTAGTCCTTGGCGAAGGCGAGGCCGCCGGCGCCGCCCTTGCAGTTCCGCCTGGTAGCGCGGGATTTCGACGTCGGTGATCGCGCGCGCCTCGTCCGTGCGTCCCTGCAGCACCAGGGCATGCGCCAGCGTCACCTGTGCGCGGGATCGCTCGTCCTGCGGATCCAGTTCCGAGAACGGGTTCGGTGGCAACGCCGCACGCTCGCGTGCGGCGGCTTCGGCTTCGCCGTAGCGGCCGGTCCGCAAGGCCGCGAGCGTCAGCGTCGCGAGCGCGTTGCGCAGGAAATTGGCCCGCACTGCAGCGACATTGCTGGGAGGTTGCCGCCCGTCAGCGTCCTTGGACAGTTCGAGCGCGCGTATCCGCGTCGCCACCTGCGTCGCCTGGTCGAACGCAGCCTGGTCGTTGCCCAGGTCCAGGTCGAGCCGCGCCTGCAGCGCGTCGCCGTAGAGATCGAACAGGGCCCGTCGCGCCACTGCCCGGGTCTTCGACGGCCGCCGCCTCTTTGGCCGCCGCCGCCGCCGCCATGTGCGATTTCCGGGCCGCGTCGAACTGGCCGGCCCGGCCTTCGTTGATCATCAGCTGGCCCCAGTGGCTCCAGAGCATCGGGCGCCAGGCTGGCGGGCTTGCGCGAATCCCGGTCGAGCGCCACCACCGCTGCGGAAGCCCTCGATCGCAGCGTCGACCCGGCCCTGCTCCAGCAGCACGATCGCCTGCTGTTCCGCGCCGCGGATCCAGTAGACCCAGGAATTCAGGTCGGACGGATTGAAGCGGACGTAGTTCTCGCCCGCCTCGGCCGACTTCGCGGCGTAGTCCGGCGGCGACCGCGTAGTCGTGCCGCCGGATGGCCAGGCGACCGAGCAGGTCCGCGGCCAGCGCGCGATTTGCCATCGAGCGCAGGTCGCCGGGACGCTTGGCCAGCACCTTCTCGGCATACGCGTAGACCTCGGTCTCGAGCCGCTCTGTCATCCGCGACCTTGCCCATCTGCAGCAGGTGGCGCGCCTGCGAATCGGTCGTGTCGGCATAGATCGAGGCCGCGCGCAGGTCCGCCAGGTTGCGGGCACCGGCGTCGAGCAGGATCGCGCGCGCCTCCTCGCACGCCGCCACGTCCTGGCCTTCCGGCAGCGTGTGACTCAGGTAGTTGAGCACGTCGGCGTAGAGCATCCGGGTCTGCGCGGAAGTCCCCGGCTGCTTGACCCAGGGCCGCAGCAGGTCCGCCGCCTCCTGCAGGTCCGTCGGCGTGGAGCCCGGGGCGCCCGTCACGCCCCACGACGAGAAGCGGGTGAACTTCGACAGGGCCAGGCCCGCGATCACGTCCTCGGTCTCGATGCCCTGCGCGCGCAGGTCGGCGAAAATACGCGTCGCGTCGTCGAGCTTGGGGTTGGCCGTCTTGAAATCGCCGCGCGGCGAGCAGCGCACCGGCTTCGCGGATCAGCGCCATGCCGCGGTAGGCCTGCGTCTGCGGCGTCAGCAGTTCCTGCGGCAGGCCGTCGTAATAGCTCACCGCCATGTGCGCGAGCTTGCCCATGGTCTCGAGCCGCCCGGTGGGCTCGAGTTCGGCGTAGAAGTCCTCGATCAGGAAGCCGACCAGCTTCTCGGCGTCCGCGCGCGCCTTCTGCGCCTGCTGGTCCGCCGCCTTGGCACGGTTCCAGTTGATCCAGCCGAAGACCGCGCTGACCAGCGCGACCAGCATCAGGCCCGCGGCGATCATGGCGAAACGACGCGTCTTGTGCAGCGTGCGCCGGGTCTCGGCCGCCCGCTCCTGCTGTGCAGCCAGTTGCCGTTCGGCCTCGTCCCGCGCCTCGCGCTCGTGCCGCAGGTTGCGGCTCGAACGCACCACGCCGCACAGGACGTCGTGCGTCAGTTCGACGCGGCGCATGTCGAGGCGTTCCTCGATGCGCAGCAACCGACGATCGACGAGCTTCGCCAGCGCATCGGGTTCGGCGCCCGCCGCAGCCAGCGCCTTGGCGACGCGTTCCTCGGCGAGGCTCTCGCGATAGCCGGATTCGGTGAGCAGCTCGTCTTCGATGACGCGCCGGACACCGGCCGGCTGGTCGACCAGCGCGCGTTCGTAGAACTCGGACAGGATCGTGTCGCGGGAGCCGGCCAGCAGGTCCGCCGAGATCTCCGCCTTGCCCTGCGCCAGTCGCACCGTGTTGAGTTCGCGGCAGATCAGGCTGAGCAGCGACGGCTCCACTTCCGCGTTCTGCAGCTCGGAACCGCCGGCGACGAAACGCACGATCGATTCCGCGACTTCCTGCGAGACGAGCTTGCCACCCGGCTGGATGACCGCGCTCAGCGCCTGCTGGCCGTTCATGCGGGCGAGGCGCATGCGGTTCTGCGTGATCGACGGCATCGTGCCCTTCACGCTCTCGAGGTGCGCGAGGTAGTCCTCGCGCAGCGAGATCAGGATGCGGTAATCGGCGCGCGCAAAATCGAAATCGTCGGCGTTGGCTTCGTCGTGCTCGAGGCGTCGCTCGAGGTCGGCCGGCGGCCGGTTCTCGACCAGGTCCGCCAGCTCATCGAGGAAGCGCTTGGCACGCTGGCGGCCCGCGTCGTCGGCCTGCGCCAGCGTGAAGATCTCCTCGAACTGGTCGAAGATCAGCAGCGGCAGCAGGGTCTCGCCGTTCGCGTCGCGCAGCAGGTCGCCGCGGTGATGCAGGAATTCCCACAGGGATTCGCCTTCGACCGCCGAGCCCGCGCGCGTCCAGTGGCCCGCCTCGGCCGTGACCTTGAAGATGGCCTGCTTGATCTGCTCGGCCGGCGACGGCGATTCCGCGGCGTAATCGATGCGCACGTAGACGGGACAGAAGCCCGAACCACGCAGGCGCGGCACGAGGCCCGCGCGCAGCAGCGACGTCTTGCCGAGGCCCGACTGGCCGAACAGCACCGTGAGCAGCTTGCGCTGCACGCGTCGTGCGAGTTCGGCGGCCTCTTCGTCGCGACCGTGGAAATACGCCCGCGTTTCTTCCGAATAACTCGACAGACCGAGCCACGGATTCTCCGGGTCGATCGTCGTCTCGGTGGCGATGTCAGGTTGTACTGTTTTCATGCGCGGCGCGAATTCGAGAGTTCCTGCAACCGACGGATGAAGTCGGGCGACGGCTCGCCGCCGGGCAGGCGCGAGATGTGAACCGCCTTGAACTTCTCGGGCACCAGCGCGTCGGCTTCGGCGGTGTCGTCGATGCAGACGGGCAGGATGAACACGGCGCCTTCCGCGATGTTGCGCGAGCGATCCACCGCGTAGCTCCATTCACGACGGAAATACGCTTCGTGCCGGCGCTGCGTCGAGCCCGAAATCACGGGCAGGAAGAAGCTGCAACGACCGATGTTGGCGCGGATCTTGCGATCGTAGTCGTCGCCGCCTTCGAGGCGATCGAGGTCGAACCAGGTGACGAGGCCCGCCGCATCCAGTGCCGCTTTCAGCCGCTGCACCGCAGCCAGGTCTTCGCGCGCATAGCTGATGAAGATCGCGTTCTCCGGCATCTCGCGCGCCGGCGGCAGGAACCGCTGCGGAGCCAGCCCCATGCTCGAGGTCGCCGATGCCGGCTGCTGCCGGCGCAGCCAGCGCTCGTGCAGCTCGGCAACGAACGACTCTGCGCCGCTGAACACGCGCGTGCGCACGCTCACCTGCTGCAGGAAGGCGAGCAACCGCTCGTCCTTCGACGTGTGGTCGTCCGCGAGGATCTCGCCGAAATCGCGCGGGTCCGACAGGCGCTTGCGCTTGGCCATGCGCAGGAACAGGCGCGCCAGCCAGTTGGAAAAGTCGCTGCCGATCAGCAGCAGGTGGCTGTGCTCGAGTTCGTGAAACAGCTTCTCGGGCGTCAGGTGCTCGGACTGCAGCGCGCAGATGAACTCGAGCATGTCCTCGTCGGAGACGACGTACGTGGGCGAAGCCGAGAGCTTGCCGAGCATGTGGTAGACGACCGGCCGCTGCAGCTGGCTGCGTTCGGCCGGCAGGTCGGACACGCGGTTCGGCGCGTACGCGATGACTTCAGCGTGCGGCTGGCCGCCGAACCGCTCGAGGTTCACGGCCTGCTCGAGCAGCGGGTCGAACGTCGTCGTGATGAAGAGGTCGAAGTCCGTGATCTGCGCCAGCTGGCGCAGCGCCATGGGCGGCGCGATCGTCACTTCGCGCATGATCGAGCGCAGGCGCGTGTAGGCTTCCTCGCGGCGCCCGCGCTGGCCGAGGTAGCTGCAGACGACGTCGTTGAGCGTGAGCGGCTGCGGGAGCCCGGTGGGATCGACCGACAGCTTGACCGCCAGCTTCTCGGCCAGCCATTCGTACAGCAGCCGCGGGCCCTGGTCGGTGTCGACGCGCAGCAGGTCCGGCCCGACGATGGGGATGACCCGGCGCTCCTCGATGTAGTTGAGGAGGTCGTCCCAGGCGTCCTCGTCGAAGCCACGCAGGTTGTCGCTGTCGCGCAGCAATGCGGCCGCGCCCATCAACGCACCTGCCCCGGGTCTCTGCCCTTCGCGGTCATGTCCCTGACTCCCCCCGCTTCATTTTGGACGGAGTCTAGCGGCTTCTGCGCGGAATAGGGCAATCCCGGCGAAGCGCCGGGACCCTGAGACCGGCGGCCGTCGGAGACCGGCCGCCGTCTGGCCGCGCTGGCCTACTTCGCCTGCGCCACCTGCGCCGCGCCTGCGGCAGGCGCATGACGTCGCGCTGCAAGCTCACCCTGCCGCGCGTAGTCCAGCGCTTCGCCGAGCACCATGGCCGCTTCCTGCGGAGCGTGGAATCCCATGGAATTCTCGGCGGCGATGAAGTCGAGGCGCCACTGCGCCTTGCGCTGGAACTCCAGCGCCTCCTGCAACTGTGCGTCGGTGGCGCCCGCCTGCTTGGCCGCCTGGATTGCGTCGAGCAGCGCGACGATCGCCACGCCTCCTCGCTGCATCAGTTCGTAATTGCGCTGCTGGATCTGGTCGACACGCGCGAGGATTTCGTCCTCAGGCTGGTGATGACAGGTCTGGCAGGCCCGATTCACGTTCAGCAGCGGACTGCGCACCCAGTGATCCGAGACCTTGGTCGCGCCGTCTCGCATGTACGGCATGTGGCAATCGGCGCAGGCGACGCCGCTGCGCGCGTGGATGCCCTGGCTCCAGAGCTCGAACTCGGGATGCTGCGCCTTGAGAATCTTCGCGCCGGTCTCCGCGTGCTTGTAATCGAAGAACTGCTCGCCGTCCGGGAACTTCGTTTCGTTCCAGAATTTCTCGGTGTCGGACGCGCGCAGGCCCTTGCCCCACGGGAACGTGAGCGGCATCTTGGTCGAGCAGTAGTACTCGACGTGGCATTGCCCGCAGACGTACGAACGCATCTCGGTGCGAGTGCCGTCCACGTTCGGGTCATACGGCTTCGCGCGGTTCCCGGCGCGCCATTGCTCGACCGACGGCAGGTGCGGGACGGGCGCATCGGAGGCTGCCAGCGCCTGGATGCCGTTGATGAATCCCGGGCGCGTGACGCGCAACTTCATCGTCTGCGGCTCGTGGCAGTCCACGCAGGACACCGGGTGCGCATGCCCCGAATCGTGCAGCTTCTTGCTCAGGTCCTGGTAGGAGAACTTGTAGCTCTCCTCGAATCCCTTCATGGCGTCGCCGCCGCCGAGTTCGCGGTACAGCGGCATGATCGATGCGTGGCAATGCAGGCATGAGCCCGATTGCGGCTTGGTGAGCCGCTGCGTCTGCTCCTGGTCCTCCAGCATGTAGGCATGGCCGCGGCGATCGCGGTAATCGATCGAGAACGCGTAACCGAGGAACATCCGCTTGAGCCACGGATCACGTTCGATCTTCTCGTCGGGCATCGCCTCGCTGCCGCCGTGCCCGCCGAAACGCGTGCGCGTTGTCAGCGCCGTGCGCTGGTAGGAGTCGAACTGCTTCGGCCAGTTGACGCCCCACGTCGCCGGATCGGTGGTGTTTTCGTCCACCTCGACCAGCCGCACGAACGGCGTCTTCGCCTCGTTCTTGCGTTGCGCGATGTTCATCAGCAGCGCGGTGACGGCTGCGGTCGCCGCACCCACCACCAGCACCAACCCGATGATCGCCGCCAGCGACCAGCCCTTCTGCAGCGTCTTCATGATGCGTTACCCTCGATCTCGTCCGCGCGCTCGGGTCCGCCGAGCCCCGCCGTTTCGCCGTGCCCCACGCCCGAGTGGCAATGCACGCACTGAACCTCGCCGGGACCCCCGTTCACGCCGCCGACCAGTTCGTGCACGAGGTCGCCATGGCAGGCCAGGCAGTTGTCCTGCAGGATGCCGGCGTTCTTCGGCTTGATCATGATCGGCTCGTGGAAGTCCTGGAACGTGAACCCCCTGGAGTGGTGGTAGCCGTTCTCGGCCTTGGCGATGTACTTGCCGATGAAGTCGTGTGGCAGGTGGCAATCGACGCACTTCGCCACGGCGTGGTGCGAACTCTTCTGCCACGACTCGAACTGCGACTGCATGATGTGGCAGTTGGCGCAGGCAGCTGGATCGCTGCTCAGGTAGGAAAGGCCCTCGGCGTAGTGGAACGTATAGGCGCCGACACCGAGCAGGACGCCTGCGAGCGTGCCCAGCAGCAGCAGCACAGGCAGGCCTGCCCTGGATCGTGTTGCCTTGGATGATTGCCGCTCTGCCATCGATAATTGCCCTGCGAGCAATTATAGGCCTGCAGCGGCATGACCGGCTTGGACTGGGTCAAATCCTCAACTGGCGAGCGGATTCGGCTGCGACGCCTGCTTGATGCGTTCCCAGACGTCGGCGAATGCTGCGGCCGCCCCGCCCGCTGCGCGTTCGACCGCCGGAAACTGGTCCTGCAGTTCGTCGAGCCGAATCACGGTCTCGGGCCGGCCCTTGGGGAATTCGCCGCGCATCGAGAACACGATGCGCCCTTCGACCGGCACGTCGTCGCCGGCAAACTGCCGGACCACGGCGACCCGGTCGTACAGCATCGGCAACGGGTTCGTGATCATGAAGTGCCGCTTCGGGCCGAAGATGGACCACTGTTCCATCTTCTCGCCGGCGAAGATCATGCCGTGCGCGTCGAACAGGTCGATGACCAGCAGGCCGTTCTGCGTCAGCAGCAGGCTAGTTGATGTGGATCTGGTCGCCCGTGCCCGTCGGCAGCAGCACGTTGCGCAGTTCGTCGAACGCGACCGACGAGATCACGTTGTCGATTGCCCGGCGTGCGCGCACCTGCCGCACCTTCTCGCGGATGAAATAGGCGGCGGCACCGATCAACGCCAGCGCGAAGATCACCCACAACCAGACCGGCAAACCCATGAACGTCCTCAAGCCAGATTCCCCTTGAGCACGTTGCGCAGGTCGTCGAGGCGCGGCGCCACGTTCTGCTGCAACGACGGCAGCGACAACAGGTCGGCGAGCGCCGCTGGCACCGGCACTTCCGCGCCGATCAGCGGCTCGACGACGTCATTGAACTTGGCGGGATGCGCGGTGCCGACCAGCACCCAGCGCTCCTTGCGTCGCTCTGCCGGCAGCTGCCGGTACAGGTGGGCCGCGGTCGCGGTGTGCGGACACCACGTCTGCCCGTACTCGGCGTAATCGCGCTTGATCGAGGCACGGATCTCGTCGTCGCTCACGGAGTACGCGGAGAACGCGCCGCGCAAGTCGTGCATGTCGGGGAACAGCCAGCGCAGTCGTTCCATGTTGCTCGGGTTGCCTACGTCCATGGCGGACGCAAGCGTAGCGAGGCTCGGCCGCGGTTGCCACTCGCCGGTGCGCAGGAAGTCCGGCACGGTCAGGTTGGCGTTCGTGGCCAGCATCACTTCGCCGATGGGGAGCCCCACCTTGCGTGCCCAGAGGCAGGCCGCCACGTTGCCCAGGTTGCCCGACGGCACGATGTAGTTCGGCGCGCGACCGTCGCGACGATACAGCTCCAGGCTCGATTGCGCGTAGTAGGCCATCTGCGGCAGCAGCCGGCCGACGTTGATGCTGTTCGCCGAGGACAGCAGCAGGTCCCGGCCCAGTACCGGGTCGACGAAGGCTTCCTTCACCATGCGCTGGCAGTCGTCGAACGTGCCGGCAACCGCCAGCGTGCGCACGTTCTTGCCCCAGCACGCGAGCTGCTTTTCCTGGCGGGCCGAGACGAGGCCCTGCGGATAGAGCACGACGACGTCGACCCAGGGACGCTGGTAGAACGCCGCGGCCACGGCGCCGCCGGTGTCGCCGGAGGTCGCGACCAGGATCGTCAGGCGACGCGGATCGTTGCGGGGAATGCGCTCGAGCGAGGCCGCGAGAAACCGCGCGCCGAAATCCTTGAATGCCGCGGTCGGGCCGTGGAACAGCTCCAGCACTGACAGCGGCCCAGCGGCTCCCTCCACTTCCACGACCGGCGCCGGAAAATTGAAGGCGTCACGGACGATGGCAGGCACTTGCGCCGCGATCGCGTCGCCTGCCGCAAAGGGCCGCAGCAGGACTTCCGCCACTTCCGGAATCGTGCGGGCGCCGTCGAATGCCTCGCGGTCGATGGCTGGGCAGTTCGGTCGGGACGTACAGCCCGCCGTCCGGCGCCAGGCCGCGCGCAATCGCATCGCTCAGGCCGACACGGTGCTGCGGATTCCGGGTGCTCTGGAACTGCATGGTCAATCACCCACCACGCGCGCGCCGGCGCGATCGAACGTCGACACCCAGCTGTCAGTGTCGAGGCCGTGGCGCGCGAACGCCTCGACCATTCCGACCCGGACCTTTTCTGCGTCGGCTTCATCGACCCACGCGAACACAGTGGGACCCGCGCCGGAGATGGATCCGCCCAGCGCGCCGGCGGCCAGCGCCGCCTGCTTCACGTCGACGAATCCCGGAATCAGCACCTGGCGTTGCGGCTCGATCACGACGTCGAGCAGCGACTCGCGGATCAGCGCGATGTCGTTGGTGAAGCAGCCGGCGAGGAAACCGGCGAGGTTCGCCTGCTGCCAGATCACGTCCGACAGCGGCACGGTCTTGCTGAGGATTGCGCGCGCCTCGCGTGTCGGCAGCACCATGTGCGGGTGCACGAGCACGCAGCGGATCGTGTCCGGCACCGGGATCTGCTTCACGAACGGGTTGTCGATGCCGACCGTGAGCACCAGGCCGCCGTACAGCGACGGCGCGATGTTGTCGACGTGCACCGAACCGCTCGCGACCGCCTCGCCCTGCATGGCGAACTTGAGCAGTTCCGTGCGATCGAGCCGCTCGCCGACCAGCGCGGTCGCGGCCACGATCCCCGCCACGGCCGAGGCGGCCGAACCGCCGAGACCCGAACCGAGGGGGATGCCCTTCTCGATGTCGAGGTCGAATCCGTACGGCAGACCGAGCTCGCGACACATCGCGAGCACGGCCATGCCGGCCGTGTTCTTCTCGGCCGCGAGCGGCAGGTTCTCGACCGTGCCGGTGATCGAGCGGATCGCGACGCCGCGCTCGGCTCGACGCGTGGCGCGCACCTTGTCGCCGAGCGCTGCCACCGTGTGGCCGAGGATGTCGAAGCCGACGCCGACGTTGCCGACACTCGCCGGCGCAAACGCCGTGGCAGATTTGCGCTCGGGATCGCCGGTCACAGCTTGGCTCCGAGGTAGGCACAGACGCGCAGCAGGTCGGCGAAGACGCCGGCCGCCGTGACGGCTGGACCCGCCCCGGGACCCTGCACGATGAGCGGATTCTTGTCGTAACGCGCGGTCTCGAAACGGACGATGTTGTCCGTGAGCGCGATGTTGGCGAACGGATGCGATCGCGGCAGCTCGACGAGCCCGACCTCGGCCTGGCCTTGCGCGTCGACCGACCCGACGTAGCGCAGCACGTGGCCGCGAGCGGTGGCCGCACGCAGGCGCTCGAGCATGGTCTGGTCGAATTCCGGCAGTCGCTCCAGGAACGAGTCGACGCCGCATTCGTTCAGCGCGGCAGGCACGAGGCTCTCGACTTTGACTTCGGCCATCTCCGTGCGCAGGCCCATCTCGCGCGCGAGGATGATCAGCTTGCGCGCCACGTCCATGCCCGACAGGTCGTCGCGCGGATCGGGCTCGGTGTAGCCCAGCGACTTCGCGTGCTTCACCACGTCCGAGAACGGCTGCGAGCCGTCCCAGGTGTTGAACAGGTAGGCGAGCGTGCCGGAGAACATGCCTTCGATGCGGCGGATCTCGTCGCCGGTCTCGCGCAGGTCGCGCAGCGTCTGGATCACGGGCAGGCCCGCGCCGACCGTCGCTTCGTACAGGTAGTGCGAGCCCGCCGTGCGCCGTGCGTCCTTGACGCGCTGGTAGTCGGCGTAAGGCGCGCTGTTCGCCTTCTTGTTCGGCGTGACGATGTGGATGCCTTCCGACAGCCAGTGCGGGTAGTGCTTCGCCACCTCGGCGCTGGCCGTGCAGTCGATGATCACGGCGTGCGGGAAATGATCGGCATGCACGTGGTCGGCGAACTGGTCGAGATCGAGCGCATCGCCGCCCGCCTTGTACTCGTCGCGCCAGCGCGCCAGGTCGATGGCGCCCGCGGCGAGCCGCATCGTCTTCGAGCCGGCGATCGCGCGCACGCGCAGGTCGAGCTTGAAGTCGCGCGCCAGCCGCTGCATCTGGCTCGCAATCTGCTCGAGCAGCGCACCGCCCACGAGTCCCGGGCCGATCAGGCCGATCGAGACCGTGTGTGCCGAGAGATAGAACGCCGAGTGCACCGCACGCAGCGCGCGCGCACTGCCGCGCCCGTCGATCACGACGGAGATGTTGCGCTCGGACGCGCCCTGGGCGATCGCGCGGACGTTGACGCCTGCCAGCCCCAGCGCGGCGAAGACCTTGGCAGCCACGCCGTGCGCGCCGGCCATGCCGTCGCCCACGACGGCGAGGATGCTGCAGCCGTGGTCGATCTCGATGCTGTGGATCTGGCCTTCGCGCAGTTCGGGATCGAACGCACGGCGCACCACGCGCTCGGCGCGTTCGGCTTCGGCCTCGGGCACCGCGAAGCAGATCGAGTGCTCGGAACTGCCCTGCGAAATCAGGATGACCGAGATGCCTTCCTCGCGCAGCGCGCCGAACAGGCGGTGCGCGGTGCCGGGCACGCCGATCATGCCGGCGCCTTCGAGGTTCACGAGCGCGATGCGGTCGATCGTCGTGATGCCCTTCACCAGCGGATCGGGGTCCGAGCGGTCGTGAATCAGCGTGCCGGGCTTGTCGGCCGCGAACGTGTTCTTGATCCAGATCGGGATGCGCTTCTGGACCGCCGGCGCCATCGTCGACGGATGGATGACCTTGGCGCCGAAGTACGCGAGTTCCATCGCCTCGTTGTACGAGAGCGTGTCGATCACCTGCGCCTCGGGCACGAGGCGCGGGTCGGCGCTCAGCACGCCGTCGACGTCGGTCCAGATCACGATCTCGAAGGCATCGAGCAACGAGCCGAAGATCGATGCCGAGTAGTCGCTGCCGTTGCGGCCGAGCGTCGTCTGCAGGCCCTGCGTGTCGGTCGCGATGAAGCCAGTGACGACCAGCGTGCCGACGAACTCGGGCGACACCAGCGCGGCCATCTGCGCACGGGACTGCTCCCAGCGCACGCCGGGCCCCATCGGGCCCCATTCCACCAGCAGCGCCTTGCGGGCATCGAGCCACTGCACGTGGCCCGCCGCACGGCGGCGCAGCAGGCGCTCGAACAGGCGCGTCGACCAGATCTCGCCGTAGCCCGGAGATGAGGTCGCGCATCGTGGTCGATGCGTTGCGGACCAGGCGGACCGTCTGCAGGATGCCCGCGATGTCGCGGCAGTCGGCGTCGAGGGCCGCGATGTATTCGTCGCACAACTCGCCCGCCAGCAACTCGCGCGCGATGCCGACGTGGCGCTGGCGCAGTTCCTGCAGCCGGTCGTCGAGCGCCGGTGAATCCTGCTCGGCGAGGCCGATCAGCGTGAGCAGGGCATCCGTGACGCCCCGGCAGGCCGACAGCACCACCGCCTTGCGGGGCGCCGGGTCGTTCTCGATGATCTTCGCGACGCGCTCCATGCACGCGGCGTCGGCGACGCTCGAACCGCCGAACTTGTGGACTTTCCAGGCTTGCACGCTTCGGACTCGCTTTTTCAGTCGCCCGCCATGCCACCCGCCCCGCCGCTCCACGCGGTGGGCTGACGGCGGCAGCTCACGGGAAAATTCGTTGATTCGAACCTCGAAACTCTATCTTCTTGCAGCGCGGCAGGCAAACTAAGCGGCCATGGACGATCAGGCCTCCGGATTGCACGCCGCGATCCTCGCTGCCGGGCCCGCAACCCGCTTCGGCGGCATCAAACCGCTCGTGCGGCTGCGGGGCGAACCGGTGCTGCACGAGCTGGCGGCGAACGCTGCTTTCGTGGCAGGCCAATCCGTCACCGTCGTGATCGGGGCATACGCAAAAGAGATTGCGCCGTCGCTGCGGCAACGTGCGATCTCCGATCGCGCTGAACCGTGGCTGGGAGGAAGGCATTGCGAGTTCCATTCGCGTCGCGGTGAATTCGGCGCCGCCCGGCTCGGCAGCCCTGCTGCTGATGCTGGCGGACCAGGTGGCCGTCACGGCGGACGACCTGCGCCGCCTGCACGCGAGCTGGAAGCGTCACCCGATCCTGATCGCCGCAGCGCTGTACCAGGGCGCCCCGGGCCTGCCGGCGATCTTTCCGCGCTGGGCCTTCACCGACCTGCTGTCGCTGCGCGGCGAGCGCGATGCGCGCAGCGTACTGAGACGCAACATCGATCGTGTCGTCCGGGTTCCCATGAGCAATGCCGGAATCGACCTCGACACACCCGACGATCTCCTGCAGATCGATGCTGCGCGGACCCAGCGGCGAACCGGACCCGGGCTGAGTTATTATGTCAAGCTGACGAGGCAGGCCCTGAGAGGCATGTCGTGGTTTCGTCGCGTGCTCCGCGAGGCCTGCCCGCAGGGACCTATCCTCGCGCTGCAGCAGCCCCTTTACTTCGTGGAGTCGAGCGCATGTCCCGCAGCCGTTTCCTGCCGCTGATCACCGGATTCACCCTCCTTGCCTGCACGGGCGCGGCCTCCGCCGGCAGCGTCGCCGACCAGTTCCGCGGCGGCGCCTTCGGCCTGCCCTGGAATGCCGACAAGTCCGCCATCCAGGGCAAGTACCCGGGCGGCAAGTGGGACAAGAACGAGGTCGGCATCGACCGTTACTGCGCCCCGAGCCGACAGGTCCTGCTCAAGCTGCCGACGCAGCACCAGACCAAGGAACTCTGCTTCCTGATGGGCGAGCGACAAGACGATGGGCGCCGCCACGGCGCGGCTCGAACCGAGCCTGCCTTCGCTGCTGGCCGTCGTGAACCGCTCGCGCACGATGTTCGGCGATTTCGACGCGGTGAAGCGCGACGAAGGCGCGATCCAGTCCAAGTACACCTTCATGCTGTGGCTGAAGGATGCGCCGATCATCGCGGTCGTCAGCAGCGCCAACGGCGACGACGGCAAGCCCAACCTGGTGGCGTTCTCGGTCGCGGATGAAGCGTCGCTGTTCGCGAAGGACGCCGACAAGGTGTCGAACAAGCCGGCCGGCAAGTAATCAGCCGCGCGCGCCCTCGCCCACTTCGACGGCCGGGGGCGGCGGCAGGCTGGCGCCCTCGCCCGTGAGGGCGCCGCCCGAGCGATGCTCGAGCCAATCGATGAACGGCTTCCAGGTGTCCAGGTCTTCCTGCAGCAGGGCGCCCTTCATTTCGTGGATACCCATGCCGCATTCGGCTGACCGCACGTATGCCTGCGAGTCACGCAGCACGGCGGCCACTGGAATACGCAGGCTTTCCAGGAATCGCATCAGCGTCGAAAACGCCTTGGTATAGCGCCGGGCACGGTTGGCCACGATGACCAGCCGCCGCTCCGACCGATGCACGCGACCCGCCAGCAGCAGGTCGGCGATGGCACGCGACGCCGCGTGGATGTCGATGTCGGACGGCAGCACCGGCACGACGATCGCGTGCGCGTCCTGCGTGAGTTCGGGCAACTGGAGCGCCGTGACCGCCGCGGGCGTATCGACGATCAGCTTCTCGGTGCCCGGCGGCGTGCGCAGGGCAAACGCACGCGTGACGCCGAGCTTCTTTTCATAGGCCGCGATGCCGTGGATGGCCGGCAAGTCCGCCGGACGTTGCCGCAGCCAGCGCATGCTCGAGCCCTGGGGATCGTGATCCATCAGCGCGACCGCCCGGCCCGACCACGCGTAATACGCGGCCAGGTTGGTCGCGATGGTCGACTTGCCCGACCCACCCTTGGGGTTCAGGACGACGATCTTGCGCAGGGCAGGTGCGGATGACTGTTCCATAGCCAACGGTCGGTAAATCCTGCCGCGAACGTACCCGACCGCCGGGTCTGGCCGCAAGCCGGCGTGCAAAAAGTGCTTTGGCCGAGCCGGCAGCCGCGCCGTCAACCGCTTCAGCCGCGAGTCGTCGCGTCGGTGACCCGCAGCTTCGCCGCGATGAAGCCGGAATGCGGCACGTGCAGCAGGTCCGCAACGCGGCGGATCAGGTGCTCTTCGTACTTGTGCACCGTCGCGTCGGCGATCTGCCACCCGCCACAGCGCCTCGAGCAGCCGGACCTTCTCGCGCCTCGGAGTACGTGCGGTTGATCTGCGAGGTGAACTGGTACAGGTCATGGGACTTGTCGATGTGACGCTCGGCCTCCTCGACCAGCGCCTGCGTCTCCTCGGTACCGAGCCCGAGCAGCGCCGAGACCGAGGCCATGACCTGCTGGCGTTCGGCCGGGGCAACGTCGTAGTCGGCCCGCAGCACCTCCAGCGAGCAGCGCCGCCACGGCAAGGTTCGACCCGACTTCCGACGCTCCAGCCGCTCGGCTGCCCGCCCCGCCCGGCAGGTACCGCGTGATCCAGTCTTTCAGGCCCATGTCTGTGTTCGACTCGTCGGGGAGAGGTCTGGCCATGCTGCCACCGCCCGACCACCAAGCCAACCCGCTCGCGCGTGCGCAGGCCCTCTGTTCATAATGTTCCGCAGCGCTCGACCCGGCCTGTTGCAACTTGCGACGGCCACCGCGGTCAGAAGCCCAGCCTGCAGGTCTTGCAGGGCAAACCAACGACGCAAGAGGACTTCGAACATCATGAACATCAAGCACGTGACGATCGCCGCCGCCATCGGCAGCCTGCTCGCGGTGGGTGTCGCCAATGCCGACAGCGCGGAAGGAAAGGATGCCAAGGTGAAGTGCTACGGCGTGGCCAAGGCCGGCAAGAACGACTGCGCGACGGCAAGCCACAGCTGCGCCGGGGCTGCGAAGACGGACAACGATCCCACCGAATGGAAGAAAATGCCGAAGGCCGACTGTGAAAAGGCCGGCGGCAAGGTCGGCGGTGACGACAAGAAGCCGATGTAATCGAACGTGACAGGCGGCACCGTTGCCTCAGCCGGTCCGCGGACCGATCCCGGTGCGAGCCGGGATCGGTCTCCGATCGCAGCACCATCGTGGCGATCCTGACCGCGACACCTGCGCCGGCCTGGATCGAGGCCCACACCGAAAACTACTTCCATGCGGGTGGCCCCGCCGTGCGCGCCCTCGAGCGCGCGCGCTCCCTGTATCCACTGAGCCTGCACGGCGTCGGGCTCGGACTCGGCTCAGCCGACCCCATCGATCGCGGCCACCTGGCACGAGTGCGCGATGCCGTGCGCCGCTACGAACCGGCCCTGGTGAGCGAACACGCGTGCTGGGGCCACGTCGACGGCGAGCACTTCAACGACTTGCTGCCACTGCCCTACACCGAGGAAGCCGTGGCGCACCTCGCCGCCCGCGTGCGGCGAAGTGCAGGACTTCCTCGGTCGCCAGATCCTGATCGAAAACCTGAGCGCCTACGTCAGCTTCGCGTCCTCGCAGCTCGGCGAAGGTGAGTTCCTCGCAGCCGTCGTCGAACGCAGTGGCTGCGGATTGCTGCTCGACGTCAACAACGCGTACGTCAATGCGTCGAACCTGGGGCTCGACCTGGATGCGTTCCTCGCAGCGCTGCCGCGGCCGGCAATCCAGGAAATTCACCTCGCAGGTCATTCGCGGCGCCGGGTCGGTGCACGCGACCTGCTGATCGACGATCACGGCAGCGCGGTCTGCGACGAGGTCTGGGCCTTGTACGACGTCGTGCTGCGTCGCTTCGGTCCCGTGCCGACCCTGATCGAATGGGACAACGACGTCCCGCCGCTCGAAATCCTGCTGGCCGAAGCGACGCGCGCCAACCAGCGACTGGACCGGTGCCATGCAGCGGCCGCGTGAACCCGGCCCGGACCTGAAGGCACTGCAGGCGGCCTTCGGCCGCAGCGTGCGCTCAGCGGAGCGCGAACGACGCGGACCTGCATGTGCTCGCAGGCGACGCGCAGACGCAGCCGCCTTCGGCGCAGCGAGTCGACGTCTACCGCAACAACGCGTGGCAGTTCTTTCTCACCGCGCTCGAACGCACCTATGCCGGTGACTCAGCGACGCGTCGGTGCCGATTTCTTTCGCCAGCTCGCGCACGAGTACCGCGCCCGGCACCCGTCGCGACACGGTGACCTGCATTGGATCGGCGAGGCATTCCCGGCATGGCTCGCCAGCCGCATGGCGGGCACGGGCTACGAATGGCTCGCCGACCTCGCGCGGCTCGAATGGGCCTGCGAGGAATCCGCGCCGCAGCGCATCTGCGAGCCGGCGGGTCTCGAGTCACTCGGTCGCTTCGATGCGGACGTCGCTGCCGCACCTGGTGCTGATGCTGCAACCTTCGTTGCGGCTCGTGGCGTCGCCGTTTCCGATCTGGAGCGTATGGCAGGCCAACCAGGACGAAGGTACGGCGCTCCCCCGTCGATCTCGATGCGGGCGCCGAGCATTGCGTGGTCGCGTGCGTCGCTGACCGCGTGGCGGTGTACCGGCTCGACCAGGCCGATCACCGACTGCTGCAGCACCTGTGCGACGGCCTGTCGCTCGAGAGCGCCACCGACGCAGCCGCGGCGGATGCCGAGACACTCGGCCGCTTGCTGGGCTGGGCTCTTCGGCGAAGGGCTCGTGGTGCAGGTCGTCAGTCCATCCGCTCCGGCTTGACGGCCACCAGCAGTCCCTCGTCGACTTCGCAGCTGAGCTCGATCGGCTGACAGCAGACCTGGCAGTCCTCGACGTAGGTGAACGAGCCCGCGCTCAGGTCGACCTGTGTCTCGTAGCTCTCCCAGCAGTACGGGCACAGGATCGCGACGAACTCGGTTGCGAACGCCGTTGCAGCGCGAGCCCTCGCCCGGCTCGTAGACGGGCTCGAGGCCATAAAGCTCGTCGATGATCGCCGCGTCGGTGCCGGACACGCGGCGCTTCACTTCGTCGAGCGGTGTCGACCGGCGTGACTTCAAGGTGATGCCTGCATCAGGCGGTCGAGGCGGATCTGCGCGATGACGTGGTATCCCGGCCGCGCCTGCGCGTAGACGCGCCGCGCGAATTCGGCACCGGGCGGAGTCTGCAGCAGGTCTTCGTACAACGGCTCGATGAGCTTCAGTCGCCCGATGCCCACCAGGTAGCTTTGCAGTGCCGGCTCGAGGCCCGGGTAGCCGCTCGCAAGCGCCAGCCGGAACCAGGCATGCGCGATCTCGGCGTTGCTGGACTCGGTCAACTGGTAACGCCGGTCGAGCTCCTGCAGCCGTGCAACGGGTTGCGGACGCGTCGCCCGGTTCAGGAAATGCAGCCACTCCTGCACGGTCCAACCCGTGGTCTGCAGCGCATCGGTCGCGAGCGAGCCCTGCTCCCAGCGCATCCGCTGCGCGTCGACGCGGGCGAGCGTGTCGGATTGCACGAGCTCGGCGTCGGCCGGCAGGCCGGCGTCGTCGATCCAGCTCGCGAGGAATGCCGCGTCGATCTTGCCCGGGTACTGCTGCATCAAGCCGTCCTGCAGTTCGGCGACGAACTGCGGCGTGGTGACGCTCGTGAAGGCGTGGCGGTCGAACCAGCCCTGCAGGAATGCGTCGAGCTGCGGCCGACCGAACCGGCGCTCGAGCTGATACAGGAACAGCGCGCCCTTCTCGTACGCCACGGACGATCCGTCGCTGCCCTTGTGCAGCGACAGGTCCGGTGCCAGCGCACCTTGCCACGCTTCGTCGGGTTTCAGTTCGGCGAGCGCGAGCGCAGATCCTGCTGCCCGACGCCCCATTCCAGCCGCGCGCGCTCCTCGCCGTACACGGCTTCCATGATCCGACGCTCGAAGTACGTGGTGAAACCTTCGTTGAGCCAGCCATCACGCCAGGTCGCGTTGGTCACGAGGTTGCCGGACCAGGAATGCGCGAGTTCGTGCGCGAGCACCGAGACCAGGGACTTGTCGCCGGCGATCACGGTCGGCGTCATGAAGGTGAGCCGCGGATTCTCCATGCCGCCGTAAGGAAACGAAGGCGGCAGCATCAGCACGTCGTACCGACCCCAGCGGTACGGACCGTAGAGCGCCTCGGACTGTCGTCAGCATCGCCTCGGCGTCTTCGAACTCCTTCGCTGCGGCGTCGACTTTCGACGGCTCGGCCCAGACACCGGTGCGCGGACCGATGGCACGGAATTCGAGATCGCCGACCGCCAGTGCCAGCAGGTACGACGGAATCGGCTGCGGCATGTGGAAGCGGAACGTCGTCTGTCCGCGGCGATTGGCCGGGTCGCCCTCGGCCGCCATGACTGCGACGAGGCCGTCGGGCACCCGCAACGTCGCGGTGTAGGTCGCGCGAATCCAGGGCGTGTCCTGCAGCGGCGCCATCGATCGCGCATGCAGCGCCTGGGCCTGGCTGAACAGGAACGGCGACTGCTTGCCTGCGGTCTGCGACGGCTGCAGCCACTGCAGGCCGGAGGCCTGCGGCGAGGTGGCATAAGCGATACGGACGCGTGCGGCATCCCGCGGCATGGCGATGCGCAGCGCGCTGCCGAGTTCGTCGTCGCGCCGGTCCAGCACGAAGCGAGCCGTGCGGAAGTCGTCGCTGCCGACGGGCGCCGTCTTGACCGAGTCGATCTGCAGGTCGCGCGTGTCGAGCACGAGTTCGCGCGCCGACGGGTCGACGCGATCGAGTTCGAGCGTCACACTGCCACGCAGCTGACTGGTCCTCGAAATCGACGTCCAGGTCGAGATCGAAGCTGCGGGTGACGAAGCTGAGCGGATCCGCGTAACTCTTGCTGTCCGGCCAGTTGCGCGGCGTGGTCACGAGCGGCACGGAAGCGGGCAACGAGGCCGCTGCGCGTTCCGCCGGCGTCGGTTGCGGGGTCGACTGACAGCCGACGGTCAGGAGCGCGATCGCGACCATGGCAAGCGGACCGCGAGTCGCGTACTTGCGGATCCCGAGCAGGCGGCTCGCGCGGGATACTTCAGGCTGTTGCATTCGTCACGTCTCTGGCAGCGGCGGCGTCGTTGGACGGGAGACGCCAAGCATACGGATCGGCGACGCTGCGGGCGACCCGTGCCGCAGGACGGGTCAGAACGAGTAACCGACCTCGAGACCGCCGTACGCGCCGTCCGCGTCTTGCTGGAAGCGGTAGCCGGCCTTGACCGCCGCCGACCACTTCGAGCCCGTGGGCTGGAAGCTCGCCACGAATCCAGTGGCGACGGCATCGGTCTCGTCGTTGCCGACGGCGACAGCTTCGACGCCAAACGCACGCGCCTGCGGTCCGTGCATGACGCGCGCCGGCCCCAGTAGGCATTCTGTTCGTTGCTGTAGGAAGCGATGCCGCCCACGCGCCAGGCATCGCCAATGCGCTGCTCGGTCTCGACCTGGAACTTGCCACCGACCTGGCTGCCGCGAGCCGTGGCGGTCGGATCGTCAGGGCTGAGCGAGGTGTCGGTGTAGCGCAGGCCGAGCGAAACGCCCCACCAGCCATTGCGACTGGCACCGCCGTAGCCAAGAGCGCCTTCGAGACCGTACGCCGTCGCCTTGACGCGTCCGGGGCCACCGTCGTATTCATAGCCGTAGCCGTCCAGCCAGTAGCGCTGGAACCAGCCACGACCGTCCTTGCGTTCGCCGAACGGCAGCACCGTGCCGACGTAGCTGTAATACGCCGCGTCGGCGATCTCGCCGCCGAACAGCACGAGCTTTTCCTGGGCCGACGCCGCCGTCGCGGCAAATGCCGAGGCCAGGCCAACGAGGACGGACAGTGCCGTGCGCCGTGTGGGTGCATTCATGACTGCCCTGCTCATGCGGTCAGCTTGTAGAGGTAGATCGGCGCGGCATGCGTCTCGAGGATCTCTTCGTCCTCGACGCGTCCGACGACGCCCCGTGGTCCGGAAGCGGTGACTTCCTCCGCATAAACGCGCCCGTTGGTCGGCAGCACTCCGAGCGAGACCATCGTGCGGTCACCGGTCTTCGGATCGACGGCGGAAATGAAACCGACGCCCGACTCCTCCGCGGAGTTCACGCGCTTGTACATCACGGGCGACCACTGGTTGCCGGCGAGCCTGCGCGACTGACGGTGCGCGCCACCGCCGACGAGCGCGCGAACGCGTTCGAGCGGCGTGCGGATCCGGTCGCTCAAGCCGTTCAGCTGCCACTGCAGGTCGGAACCGAACAGGAACATTTCGAGCTGGTTGCGCTCGTCGCTGAGGCCCCAGCGGAATTCACAGCCGAGCGCCGGCTCGGAGCCGTCACCCTTGCCCGCCGGAATCAGCGCACGGATGCACGCGAACACCGGCAACGGCCCGGTCGGCAGCAGCAACTCGCCACGAATCTCCTCGCCTTCCTTCGCCGTGCCCGACGGCACGCCGACGATGCGACAGCCCAGCGGCGAGATGTCGGTGGCGAGGGCGATTGTCTCCACGCCGTTATCGCGATGCACGCGCAGCGGGACGGGCAGCGGGAAGCGGTATTCGCGACGGCGCGAACCGGAAGCGCGCAGCGCATAGCGGATGGCATAGGCGGCGATACCGAAGGTCAGCGAAGCCCAGATCACGTTTGCGACGAGCGCACCGGTCGGCAGTCCGCGCTCCGTCCCGAAGTAGAACAGCCCGATGGGAATGGCCAGCACGTTCGCGCCGAGCACGAGGTACTGCGGCCACAACACGCGCCTGGTGGCGTCGGCTTCACCCATCGTCTTGGGCGTGACGACGAAGCGGAGCTTGCCCAGGAAAAAGCCGAACGTCGCGGTGATGAAGACCGCGAATCGCATCATGTTGTACTGCTCGGTGAGCAACGTGCGGCCGTACCCGCGAGCGACTTCCTCGAACACCCAGAACGTCAGTACGTAGTACGGCACGAACCGCATCAGGAACTCGCGGTCGAGCTCCAGGATCGGCATGGTGCCCGTGGTCAGCACGACGACCGGCGCGAGGAAAAAGACCAGCCGCTGCCAGCCTTCGAAGTACGCCAGCATGGTGGCGAGGTACGAGACCCGCTGACCCATGCTCAGGCCGCGCGTAGTGATGATGCCTTCCTGGCGCCAGACCTGCATCGCGCCCTGCCCCCAGCGCAGGCGCTGCTTCAGGAACGGTATGGCGCTGGCCGGCGCGAGGCCGAACGCGAGCGACCGCGCGTAGTACACCGACTTCCAGCCGCGCTTGTGCAGCTTGATCGACGTGTGGATGTCCTCGGTGACGGTGCCGGTGGCGAAGCCGCCGATGTCGTCGAGCGCCTTGCGGCGAATCACCGCGCAGCTGCCGCAGAAGAACGCGGCGTTGAGTCGATCCTTGCCGGCCTGGATCACGCGGAAGAACAGCGTCTGTTCGCTCCAGACCAGGGATCCCTGCCGGTCCAGGCGGTGCTGGAACGAGTCGAGGTTGTAGAAATCCTGTGGCGTCTGGACGAAGGCGACCTTGTCGTCACGGAAGAAGCCGAGGGTTTCCTCGAGGAAATTGGGTGCCGGCGCATGGTCGGCATCGAAGATCGCGATGAATTCCGCCTGCGTATGGCGCAATGCGTTGTTGAGGTTGCCCGCCTTGGCGTGGGAATTGTCGGTGCGCGCCAGGTAGCGGCAGCCCAGCTCGTCGGCCAGCACCTGCATCTCGAGACGGTTGCCGTCGTCGAGCAGCCAGACTTCGGTCGCCTGCTTCATGCGCTGCGCCGCCATCACCGTGCGGCGCACGATGTCGACGGATTCGTTGATGGTCGGAACGAACACGGCCACTGTCGCGTTTGCCGGTGGCGCGAGTGGCGTGCGCTGCTTGCAGTTTCCAGCACATCAGCAGGTACAGCATCGCGCAGGCGAAGCCGAACACTTCGGCGCCGTACACGACAGCCGAGAACAATGGCGCGTCGTGGTTGAACACGGACGGTCGCCACGACAGGTACCAGAGGCCGACCCCCACGAAGGTGAGGACCAGGAGCTTCTGCGTCAGCGACAGCGAGGCATACTTCCCCGAAGGAAAGGCCACTGCATTCGCGTTTGAACCATCCGGCACGTCGATTTCCTCTGACCGGCGCCGCTCGACCGAGCAGCCCTGGTCGACCAAGACGTTCCCCGCTTCCCGTGCGGGGGTTACGCCGCGGACTGTAGGATTCGTCCATGTTTCGAACCGGACTTAAGTCGCAATCGCGGTCCGTTATGTCGTGGCGCAGGCGGCGTAACGTGAACGGCGTCACGAATCCGCGGCGGCCGGCACGGTCCGGTAGAATCGCGGCATGCCTAACGGCTTTTCACAGGTCCTGGCTTCCATCGAGCCGTCCGCCGACTCGAGCTTTTCGGTGACCGTGCCGCCCGACTGGCTGCAGGGACGAACTGTCTTCGGTGGCATGCAGATGGCCCTGGGTGGCCGGGCGATGCGGGCGGTGCTGCCGTTGCAGGCAGCCGCGATGCCGTTGCGCAGCGCGCAGATGACTTTCGTCGGCCCGTTGCTCGGCGGCGTACCGATCCGCATGAAAGCCGAGACCCTGCGCGCGGGCAAATCGACAGTCCATGCCCGCTGCGACCTCATGCACGACGACGGCAAGGTGGCCTGCACGGTCGTTGGCATTTTCGGCGGGCCGCGCGAATCGCGGTTCGTGAAGGAAATGCCGCGCCCCGATCCGGGCGTGTCGGCGGAAGACGCCATCGCGTCAGCCATTGGCCCACCCATGTCGCCCGCGTTCCTGCAGCACTTCGACGTCCGCATTGCGCGCGGGCGCCAGGCCCTACTCCGGTTACCCGGAACCGAGGTCGCTGATCTATGCCCGGTTGCGCGACCGGGAGTGCGGCTCGGAGGACGCGCTGCTCGCGCTCGCGGACGTGATCCCGACGCCGGTGCTGTCGATGCTCACCGAGCCGGCACCCGCAAGTTCCGTGAACTGGATGATCGAGGTGCTGCGCGATCCGGCCTACCTCGACCTGCACGACTGGGTGCTGATCGATACCGAGGTTCGCGCCGGCACGGCGGGCTACCTCAGCCAGACGTCGGTGCTGTACGGCGCCGATGGCCACGCCTATTCGGTCAGTCACCAGACGGTTGCAGTGTTTGGCTGACAGGCTCAACCGAGTTCGAACGTGACCAGGCAACCAGGCGCGTTCGCCGAGTTCTCCCATACGTACGCGGCACTGCCCGAGCGCTTCCACGCCCGCGTGCCGCCGACGGCGGTCACCGCACCGGCCCTGATCGCATTCAACGACAGGCTGGCCAGCGAACTCGGCGTCGACCGGAGTCGGCTTGCTGATACGGAACTCGCTGCCGTCTGTGCCGGCAATAGCGTGCCGGCGGGCGCGCTGCCGCTCGCCATGGCGTACGCCGGCCACCAGTTCGGCTCGTTCGTCCCGCAACTCGGCGATGGCCGGGCGCTGCTGATCGGCGAAGTGGTCGACGCGCACGGACGGCGGCGCGACCTGCAATGGAAAGGCGCGGGGCCAACGCCGTTCTCGCGGCGAGGCGATGGCCGCGCGGCGCTCGGACCGGTCCTGCGCGAATACCTGGTCAGCGAAGCGATGCACGCGCTCGGGGTGCCGACCACTCGTGCGTTGTCGGCGGCCACCACCGGCGACCGGGTACTCCGTGAAGACGGCCCGCTGCCGGGAGGCGTCCTGATCCGCGTGGCAGCCAGCCATATCCGCATCGGCACGTTCGAATACTTCGCCGCGCGTGGCGACGTGGACGGTGTCCGCGCGCTCGCCGACTACGCCATCGCGCGACACTACCCAGAGCTGGTCGACAGCCCTGACCGTTACATCGCCTTGTTCGAAAACGTCGCCGAGCGACAGAGTTCACTGGTCGCGCGCTGGATGCAGGTCGGCTTCATCCACGGCGTGATGAACACGGACAACATGACCGTCTCGGGCGAGACGATCGACTTCGGGCCGTGCGCTTTCATGGACGAGTACGATCCGGCGACCGTCTACAGCTTCATCGACCGCCGCGGGCGGTATGCCTACGGCAACCAGCCCGACATCCTGCAGTGGAATCTCGCGCGGCTCGCCGAGACGCTGCTGCCGCTGATCGATGCCGACGAAGGCCGGGCCATCGAGCGCGCCACCGCGTCCCTGCGGGGAGTATCCGCTCGCTTCGAACGGCATTGGCTCGACGGATTCCGCCGCAAACTCGGCTTGCAGGTGAGCGAGGACGGCGACCATGCGTTGGTGACGGACCTGTTCGAGGTCATGCACGCCGCAGCGGCCGACTTCACCAACACGTATCCGTGCGCTGGCCGACGCCGCAACGGACGACGCGGCACTGCACGGACCGCTTTCGCGGCGTGGGTGCGTCGATGGCGCGAGCGGCTGGCACGCGAACCCGGCGGCGTCGAGCGCTGCATCGCAACGATGCAGCACGCGAACCCCGCCTTCATACCGCGCAATCACCGCATCGAGGAAATCATCGAGGCCGCCGTGCAGGACGGAGATTTTGCACCGTTCCATGCCCTGCACGCCGTGCTGTCCCGGCCCTTCGAGCAGCAGCCGGGCCAGGATACGTACCGCACGCCTCCCCTGCCCCACGAGCGCGTGCAGAACACCTTCTGCGGCACGTGAACCGGCGGCAGCGCCCGCTCAGCGGCGCGCCATCGCGCCCATCAATTCCTTGATCAGCTTCACTGCGACGATGGCTGTCGCGTCGCCGGTATCGTGCGCCGGATTCAACTCGACCACGTCGGCGCCGACGACCTGCGTGCGGATGCGGGCGAGCACCGCGACGATGTCGCGCACGCTCAAGCCGGCCGGTTCGGGGTGCGACACGCCAGGCGCGAAAGCCGGGTCGAGCGCGTCGAGATCGATCGTGACGTACAGCGGGCCGGCAGGAATCGGCACCGTCGCGCGGCGTGAAGTCGGCCCATTCGACGACCTCGACACCGAACCGCTGCGCCTGCTCGCGGTTGTGCTTGTTCCAGGTGCGAACACCCACCTGGACGAGCCTGCGCGCAAGTCCTCGCTCCATGATCCGGGCGAACGGACTCGCGTGCGAACGCGGATTGCCCTCGTAGTCGTCGTACAGGTCCGGGTGCGCGTCGAAATGCAGCAGGTTGAGCGGCCCGTGCACCGCGACCAGTCCCTCGACCAGCGGAAAGGTGACCGAGTGATCGCCACCCACCGACAACAGCGGCCCGATGCGCGCCGCCCTGCTCGGCCGCCGCAACGATGGCCGCATGGTCTGAGCCATCTTCGCGAATGGCAACGTCACCCAGGTCGACGAGGGTCAGCTCGCTGCCGATCTCGAGGCCGCTTTCGGTGGCGGCGTTGCCGAACTCCGCGTAGCGACGCCACGCCTGCCGGATGGCAGCAGGTGCCGACGCGGGACCGCGTCGGTACGACGAATTGATGTCGGTCGGGACGCCGAGGAGCTGGATCTGCATGCGTCGCGCGCCGTTCAGTGCAGCGGCATCTGGAACGTGAACATGACCCCGCCCTGCTCGCCCGGTGCGATCGCGAAGGTGGTCTTGTCCGCCGTGACTTCGCGTCGGTTCATCACGAAACGCGCAGTCGACAGACCGAGTGCCGCACCGGCAGCCACGTCCGAAGCCCAGTGCTGGTTGTGATCCATGCGCAGATAGGCCGTGGCACCGGCCAGGCCATAGCCGAGGAACCGGCGCGTCCAGCGATAGCGATCATCGCCCGACTCCGCCAGCACCGTGCCGATGGCGAACGCGACGCTGACGTGGCGCGACGGAAACGAGTCGCCGCTCTCGAACCACTGGTCGGGATCGGTCGTTTCGTTCGGGACGCAGGCGGCCGAACGACAGCTTCAGGATCTCCGTGCTGACCGCCGTGAAAGCCGTTGCTTCGAGCATCGAGCCGACTTCCCGCCAGGCCCCCGGCTCATCGACGATACCGGCCAGCAGCCACGTGCCCGCGAGCATGACGGCGGCCGGCAGTGCGTCGTCGAGGTTGTTCGGGTCCTCGCCGTCCAGTGGCGCGTCGGCACCGGCGAAATGGTCGCGGACGTCGTCGTCGAACTCATGGACGATGCCGATGGCCACCAGCGTGCTGCCGAACTCGATCCAGTCGCGGCCGTCCCAGCGCAGCGGCGCCGTGAAATACAGCTTGGCGTCCTCGAGCGCCTCGCGCGGCTGGACGGCCTGGGCATTGCAGGGTCGCGGCTGCAGCAGAGTGCCGCGAGCAGGCGCAGGCCAGCGAGCAAGGTGGATTTGGTCTTCATCGTGCTGCGAATGGTACACACGATCGGGACGCGACGCGGTGAGTGGTGATCCTGCTGCGACGGCACGAGGCCGGTCACACGCAGGCCGGGCAGGCTAAAATGCCGCCAACCGGAGGGACCCTCATGCGAACGACACTCCTTTGCCTCGCGCTCTGCACCGGCCTGGTCTGTCGCTGGCCCGACCCAGGCCCAGGCTGCACCGGCAGCGGCCGCCTGCAAGTCGACGGTCAGCGGCGACCTGCGCCTGCATACGCTGAAGAGCACGATCTTCGGCAACGAGCGGACGATCCGCGTGCTGCTGCCTCCGGGCTATGGCGATGCCGCCAACAAGGAGCGCCGCTATCCGGTCCTGTACATGCTCGATGGCCAGAACGTGTTCGACGCGTGCCTGAGCGACGTCAGCCACCATGAATGGAGCGTCGACGAAACGGTCCAGCAGCTGATTGCGGAAAAGAAGATCCCGCCGCTGATCGTCGTGGGCGTCGACCACGCCGGCAAGGACCGCGCGCGCGAGTACCTGCCGTACAAGGATTTCGTCGGCAACCCCGACATGGACGAGCCGGCCGGCAAGCTGTTTCCCGACTTCATGACCAGGGAAGTCATGCCGCTGGTCGATGGCCAGTACCGCACGCTGCCGGGCCAGCCGAACACCGGTATCGGCGGTTCGTCGTACGGCGGGGTCGCGACCCTGTACGCGCTGCTCGCCAAGCCGAGCACCTTCGGCTACGGCCTGATCGAGAGCCCGTCGATGTGGATCGGCATGGGTCAACTGGTGCGCGACACCAGCCCGCTCGTGGCCCTGCCCGTGAAGGTGTTCGTGGCCTTCGGCGGCAAGGAAGCCACCGACCCGGTGATCAGCGAAAGATTGATCGGGTTGATCCGCCAGGTCGAGACGAATTTCCGTGCCGCCGGCTACGACGAGTCGAACTTCCGCTTCGTCGTGGACCCGGACGCCGTGCACACCGAGGCCGCCTGGGAAAAGCGCTTGCCCGGGGCCCTGACGTTCCTGTTCGGTGACTGGAAGCCGACGCCCCCGCCGCAGCCCTGAATCAACTGTCGTTGGTGGCCGGTGGCGGGTAAAATCCGCGCTCCGAACGTCCGTTCACTACTCCTGGTATCCCATGCTCGCTACCCTGCTCGCGTCCGGCCGCACCCTGCTCGCCGACGGCGCCACCGGCACGAATCTGTTTGCCATGGGACTGACCTCCGGTGACGCGCCGGAGATGTGGAACCTCGAGCATCCCGATCGCGTGCGGGCACTGCACCAGGGTTTCGTCGACGCAGGGTCCGACATCATCCTGACCAACAGCTTCGGCGGTAACGCGCGCCGGCTGATGCTGCACGGCATGCAGGACCGCGTGCGCGAGATCAACCGTCTCGCCGCGCAGCACGCGCGTTCGGTCGCTGACAAGGCTGGACGCCCCGTCGTGGTCGCGGGCTCGGTCGGACCCACGGGCGATCTCTTCGAACCGCTCGGCGTGCTGACCGAAGCGATGGCCATCGAGGTCTTCGAAG
Source organism: uncultured Gammaproteobacteria bacterium (assembly GCA_963828265.1). Lineage (GTDB taxonomy): Bacteria > Pseudomonadota > Gammaproteobacteria > Steroidobacterales > Steroidobacteraceae > RPQJ01. The sequence continues at coordinate 80,368 of CAWHEA010000011.1, forward strand.
AACAGATCCGCGGCCTGAAGGAAGGCGGCGCCGACGTGGCGTGGATCGAGACGATGTCCTCGCTCGAAGAAATCAAGGCCGCGGCGATGGCCGCCGCCAACGTCGGGATGCCGTACACGTTCACCGCGAGCTTCGACACGGCCGGACGCACGATGATGGGCATCACGCCCGCCGCGCTCGTCGAATTCGCGCAGTCACTGGATCCGCCGCCGCTGGCCATCGGCGCGAACTGCGGCGTCGGCGCATCGGACCTCGTCGTCAGCATCCTCGGCATGACGGCGAAGGCGGCCGGTATCCCGATCATCGCCAAGGCCAATGCCGGCGTGCCGAAATTCATCGGCGCCGACATCCACTACTCGGGCACGCCCGAACTCATGGCCACGTACGTCGACCTGGCGGCGGACTCCGGCGCGCGCATCATCGGCGGATGCTGCGGCACGACGTTCGGCCACCTTTCCGCCATGCACGAAGCCCTGCAGCACCATCACGCCGGCGCGAGGCCGGACGAAGCGAAGGTGGTGGCCGAACTCGGCCCGTTGCAGGCGCCCGGCGCGAAGGGCGGCCACAAGATCGGCGGTGAAGGTCGACGCAATCGCCGGACCTGAACCCGGCGTCAGCCGTCGGAGTCTGAATCCTTGCGACCCTTGTAGCGGCTGATCTCGAGCGGACGGCCGCGGACCTCGACCGTGCGCAGGTGCGCCAGCGTCTTCTCGGAAATCTCGGCCGGCAACCGGACCAGCGTGTGATCGTCGCGGATGCTGAGGCCGTTGATCTCGGTGCCGTGGAGGTCGCCTTCGTGCGCCAGCGCGCCGACGATGTTGCCCGGCAGCACGCCGTGCTTGCGTCCGACCTCGAGCCGGAACGTCGCCTGCGGCGCATCGTTCTTGCTGCGCTGGCGCGGGGGACCGCGGCGGGACCCGCCTTCGTCGTCGCCGCCCCTGTCGGAGAAGCCTGCTTCGCGCGGTGCAGCCGATTCACCCTTCGACTCGCGGCGCTTCGTCACTGCGAGCGACTTGCCGCCTCGCGCCATGGAGGCGAGCGCCGCTGCGACGTCGAGCAGGTCGGCGTCCGTTTCGCGCAGGTAATCTTCCAGCACGCCCCGGTACGCGTCGCCCGCCTTCGATTCGACGGCGTCCGCAATTTCCTGCTTGAACTTGGTCGCGCGTCGCTCGTTCACGTCGTCGAGCGTCGGCAGGCTCATGGCCTCGATCGGCTGGCGCGTGGCCCGCTCGATGATGCGCAGCATGTTCCGCTCGCGGGGCGAGATGAACAGGATCGCCTCGCCGCTGCGCCCTGCCCGGCCGGTGCGGCCGATGCGGTGCACGTACGATTCGCTGTCGTAGGGCACGTCGAAGTTGACGACGTGCGTGATGCGATCGACGTCGAGCCCGCGCGCCGCGACGTCCGTCGCGACGACGATGTCGACCTTGCCCGCCTTCAGCGCCGCGACCGTGCGTTCGCGCTGCGCCTGCAGGATGTCGCCGTTCAGCGCCGCCGACGCGAAGCCACGTGCCTCGAGCTTTTCGACGAGCTCGACCGTGGCCTGCTTGGTGCGTGCAAACACCAGCATCGCATCGAACGCCTCGACTTCGAGGATGCGCGTGAGCGCATCGAGCTTGTGCATGCCCGAGACGACCCAGTACCGCTGCCGGATGTTCGTCGCCGTCGTGGTCTTCGAGCGGATCGTGACTTCACGCGGCGAACGCAGGTGCTTCTGCGCGATGTTGCGGATCGGCTTCGGCAGCGTGGCCGAGAACAGCGCGACCTGGCGCTCCTTCGGCGCCATGCCGAGGATCTCGTCGATCGCGTCGACGAAGCCCATCTGCAGCATCTCGTCCGCTTCGTCGAGCACGACGTACTTCAGCGTCGCGAGACTCAGCGTGCCGCGCTGGAGATGGTCCATCACGCGTCCCGGGGTGGCGACGATGACGTGCGTGCCGCGCTTCAGCGCGTTCAGCTGCGGGGTGTAGCTCTGGCCGCCGTAGATGGGCAGCACGTGCAACCCCGGCAGGTGGTGCGCGTATTTCTGGAAGGCCTCGGCGACCTGGATCGCCAGCTCGCGCGTCGGGACGAGCACGAGCACCTGCGGCTCGCGGCGCGCGACGTCCAGCATCGACAGGAAAGGCAACGCGAACGCCGCGGTCTTGCCGGTGCCGGTCTGCGCCTGGCCGATGAGGTCATGCCCGGCGAGCAGCACCGGGATCGTGGCTGCCTGGATCGGGGATGGGGATTCGTAGCCGACGTCCTTCAGGGCCGCGAGGATGGGCGCGGACAGGCCGAGTTCGGCAAACGTCAGGATGGGTTGCTCGTCAGAGGGATTGCTTTGCATTTGGTTCTCACGCGGGACCGGAAATGCAGGCATCGGGCACGGTGGGTGAATTCCCACTCGAAATCGAATCGCACGCGAAAAATGCGCTGACTCTGGTCCAGAAACCAGAAAGCCGGCCGCCCCTTTCGAAGCGACCGGCCTATGTTCTGTAGAGGGGAGTTGTCCCGGCAACCATGTGCCAGCTCGCCCAACCTGCGGGTAGTCCCAAACTT